>CAWBBQ010000040.1:0-9610 GCA_963787065.1 uncultured Actinomycetes bacterium | reverse complement strand
GTGTAGCGCCTTGACTAGACTACGTATTGCTTGTGCGCAGGTCGCGCGACACCGCGTGCCCGATCGTGGCGTTGGCGTGTCGCAGCGCGGGGTCGCCCAGCGACCGTGGGGCCTGGAGGTGGAAGAGGTGGACGTCGTCGCCGTCCTGGGCGAACCAGAAGTCCCACAGCCAGTGCTCGGGCAGTCGCAGCGCCATGAGATGGGTCCGTCGCTAGCGGGTGCGCCGGTGGACGCGGGCCTCCCACGGCCCCAGGCTCAGGACGCCGCCGGCGACATCGGCGGCTGGCCGGCCGTCGGCGATGAGCACCTCGGCCCGTGCCCATGCGGCCGCGTCGGGCAGGTCGACTGCGACGCGGCGATCGGAGAAGTTGCCGAGCACGAGCAG
Source organism: uncultured Actinomycetes bacterium (assembly GCA_963787065.1). Classification (GTDB taxonomy): domain Bacteria; phylum Actinomycetota; class Thermoleophilia; order Solirubrobacterales; family Solirubrobacteraceae; genus JAOPZW01. Next base: position 9,225 of record CAWBBQ010000040.1, on the reverse strand, counting down.
CTCGACGTCGCCGAGGCGGCGGGTGAACGCGTAGACCTGCTCGTCGTCGGCCAGCAGCATGGTGAAGTCGCCGTGCGCGACGACCGGCTCGGCGTGGCGCAGCTCGATCAGCCGCGCGGTAGTGGTGGAAGACCGAGTCCGGGTCGGCCATCGCGGCCTGGGCGTTGATCTGCGCGTGGTTGGGGTTGACGGCCATCCACGGCTGCCGTGCGTGAAGCCGGCGTGCTCGGAGGTCGTCCCACTGCATCGGAGTGCGCGCGTTGTCGCGGCTCATGGCGCGCAGGCGCGGCCAGGACCTCCTCGGGGTCGCGCGCCCGCCGCGACGGCCCCGGCGTAGTGGTTGAGCGACTCGATGTCGCGGAAGTCGTCGATCGCGGCGAAGGGCGCGTTGGTCATGCCGAGCTCCTCGCCCTGGTAGACGTACGGCGTGCCGCGGTGCAGGTGCAGGACCGTGCCCAGCAGCTTCGCCGCCTGCACGCGGTGGTCGCCGTCGTCGCCGAACCGCGACACGACCGCGGCTGGTCGTGGTTGTTCCAGTACAGGCTGTTCCAGCCGACCTCGGCGAGCCCCGCCTGCCAGCGGCCGAACGAGGCCTTGAGGTCGCGCAGCCGCAGCGGGCGGACGTCGCCACTTGGTCGCCCCGTGGTCGAGGTCGACGTGCTCGAACTGGAAGACCATGTCGACCTCGGCGCGCGCGGGGTCGGTGAACAGCACGGCCTCGTCGACGGTCACGCCGGGCATCTCGCCCACGGTCAGCAGCCGGTCGTCGCGCCCGGCGAAGACCTCGCGGTGCATCTCCTGCAGGAACTCGTGGATCCGCGGGCCGCAGATGTAGTGCGGCGAGCCGTCGCCGTACGGGCCGCCGCCGAGCTCGTGGCCGTCGGGCAGCGCCGGGTCCTTGGAGATCATGTTGATGACGTCCATCCGGAAGCCGTCGACGCCCCGGTCCAGCCACCAGCGCATCATCGCGTAGATCGCGCGGCGGACCTCGGGGTTCTCCCAGTTGAGGTCGGGCTGCTTGCGGCGAGAACAGGTGCAGGTAGTACTCGCCCGTCGCCTCGTCGAGGTGCCAGGCCGGCCCGGAGAAGGCGGCGCGCCAGTTCGTCGGCTCCGCGCCGGGAGCGCCGGCGTCCATGCCCGCGCGGGCGGGCCGCCACCAGTACCAGTCGCGCTTGGGGTTGTCGCGGCTCGAGCGCGACTCCTGAAACCACGGGTGCTCGTCGGAGGTGTGGTTGACCACGAGGTCCATCACGAGCCTCATCCCGCGCTCGTGGACCGCGTCCAGCACCCGGTCGAAGTCCGCGAGCGTGCCGAACGTCGGATCGATGTCCTGGTAGTCGCTGATGTCGTAGCCGGCGTCGTCCTGGGGCGACGGGTAGACCGGCGACAGCCACAGCACGTCGACGCCGAGCTGGGCGAGGTAGTCCAGCCGGGCGGCGATCCCGGCCAGGTCGCCGATGCCGTCGCCGTCGGCGTCGGCGAAGCTGCGCGGGTAGACCTGGTAGACGACGGCGCGCTTCCACCACGGCTCGGCGATCCCCTGGCTCATGGCCGGGGAGTATGAGACCGCCGGCAAGCGCGAGCGTGGGCGACCGGCTACGTCGTGCGGCGGTCCATCACCGTCAGCGGCTCGAGCGCCGCGACGGGCGACGGGGCGCCGCCGATCGCGGCCAGCAGCAGGTCGACGCCGCGCGCGCCGCTCTCGCGCAGCGGCTGGCGCACCGTGCTCAGGCCGAGCAGGCCGGCGACCTCGATGTCGTCGAAGCCGATCACCGCGACGTCGTCGGGGACGCGAAGGTCGAGCGCCTGGGCCGCCTCGAGCACGCCCAGGGCCTGCGTGTCCGAGGCCGCGAACACGGCCGTCGGCCGGTCGTCGCCGCGCAGCAGGCCGCGGGCCAGCACGCGCGCCTCCTCGCGCCCGTGGCGCCCGCAGCGCTCCAGGCCCGGCTCCGGCGCGATCCCCGCTCGCTCGAGGGCCCGGTGCAGGCCGCGGCGGCGCCGCTCGCTGGAGGTGAAGCCGAACGGGTTGGTGGGCAGGTCGCCGACGAAGCCGATCCGGCGGTGGCCCCGGGCCAGCAGGTGCTCGCCCGCCAACTCGCCGCCGCGCACGTCGTCGATCAGCACGTGGGGGAGCTCGGCGTGGCCGATGTCGACCATGACGACGGGCAGCTTGTCGCGCCGCAGCGCCGCGACCTCGTCGTCGAGCAGCGGCAGCGAGATGACGAGCAGGCCGTCGACGCGGTCCAGGCGCGCGAAGTCCCGCATCGCGCCGGCCCGCTGGTCGGGGGTCTCGACGTCGAAGAGCATCAGGTCGTAGCCGCGCTGGCCGGCGCGCTGAGCGACCCCCCGCAGGCGCTCGACGACCGACGACGTCGTGAAGAACGGGGCGACGACGCCGATCGTCTGCGACCGCCCGAGCGACAGGCTGCGCGCGGTCGAGCTCGGCCGGTAGCCGAGCTCCTCGATCGCGCGCAGCACCCGGCCGCGCATCTCCGGGCGCACGATCGGGATGTCGTTGAGCACGCGCGACACGGTGGCCACGCTCACGCCCGCGCTGCGCGCGACGTCGCGGATGGTCGCCGCCCGCTCGCGGACCGGCGCCGAGACCTCCTCCATGGGGGGCGAGCCTAACCGCACGCGCGTCACGACCCCTTGACACTTTCCTCGCAAGCTGAGAGGTTCCCGCCCGCGGTAGCCGGTCGCGTGCTTCGATCGTGAAACCGGTTACAGGATGCTGGTCGGATCCTTTGGAGGAGGGGTCGCATGAACAGAGGTCGTCTTCGGTTCGGCGCGTCGGTCGCGCTGGCATCATGCACGCTGCTGTTCGCCGCCTGTGGCGGCGACGACGGCGGTGGCGGCGGAAGCGCGTCGGGTGGCTCGGGCGGCGAGGAGCAGACCGCCGGCGTCAAGAAGATCGACCCCGCCTCGATGGACAACGCGAAGGGCACCGTCACCTACTGCGTCGGCAAGGACACGACGGGCGCAACGCACGCGTGGATCGACGCGTTCAATGCCAAGAAGACCGGTGTCACGGTCAAGATCCTCGAGTTCCCCGCCTCCGCCGACGCTCAGCGCCAGCAGTTCATCCAGCGCCAGCAGGCCAAGTCGGGAGAGTGCGACATGTTCTCCTCCGACGTGATCTGGACGGCAGAGTTCGCCTCGCAGAAGTGGCTCTACGACATGACGCCGTACGTCGAGAAGCGCAAGTCGGAGTTCATCCAGGCGCCGATCGAGACGGTCACGTTCGAGGGCAAGCAGTTCGGCGTGCCCGAGACGACGGACGCGGGCTTCCTGTACTACCGCACCGACAAGATCGACAAGGTCCCTGCGACCTGGCAGGAGGTCTACTCGACGGCCGCCGACCAGGGCGGCATCGTCTACCAGGGCGCCGCCTATGAGGGCCTGACCTGCGACTTCCTCGAGCTGGCCTTCGCGGCCGGCGGAAAGGTCGTCTCCGACGACGGCACGAAGGCGGAGATCGACTCGCCGCAGAACGTCAAGGCGCTGCAGCTCATGGTCGACGGCATCAAGAACGGCGCCGCTCCCAAGGCCGTGACGACGTACATGGAGCCCGAGTCGCTCGCCGCATGGCAGACCGGCAAGTACGCGTACATGCGCAACTGGCCCTACGCCTACGCGCTGAGCGTCAAGGACTCCGACCTCAAGGGCAAGTTCGAGGCCGTCCCGCAGCCGACATTCGAGGGCGGCGGCAAGGCCGGCATCCTCGGCGGGCACAACTCGGTCATCTCGATCTACTCGAAGAACCCGGGCGCGGCCCTGAAGGCGGTCGACTACAACACCTCGCTCGAGAACAACATCCGGGTCGGCTCGGAGTTCACGCTCGCCCCGGTCCTGAACGCCGCCTACGACGACGCCAAGGTCAAGGAGGCGCTGCCGTTCTCGGACGAGCTCAAGCAGGCCGTCGCGCAGGCCAAGGCGCGCCCGGTCTCGCCGGTCTATCCGCAGATCTCACAGGCCATCTACAACAACGTCAACGACGCGCTGGCCGGGCGTCAGTCGCCGGCGGACGCCATGAAGAAGGCGCAGTCGGACATCGAGAAGGCGCTGGCGACCTTCTAGGCCATGGCTGACACCGCTGTCCAAGCCGGTCCGCAGCCGGCCAAGAAGGCGCCCTCCAAGGGGATGTCGGAGAAGCGCCTGGCCTTCTGGATGGTCGCGCCGTCGATGCTGCTCATCGCGATCGTGGCGGCCTACCCGATCATCTACGGGATCTGGCTGTCGCTGCACGAGTACAGCGTGCGCGTGGCCGGCCTGTCGCGCTGGGCCGGCCTGAGCAACTACACCAACGCGCTGGGCGACTCCGAGTGGTGGGCGGCGTTCACGCACACGATGGTGTTCACCGTCTCGTCGGTGTTCCTCGAGCTCGTCATCGGCCTGGGCATGGCGATGGCGATGCACGCGGCGTTCCGGGGCCAGGGCATGCTGCGGACCGTCGTGCTCGTCCCGTGGGCGGTCCTCACCGTGGTGACCGCGGTCATGTGGCGGACGATGTTCGAGAGTCCGCTGGGCTTCGTGAACTCGCTGCTGGGCACCGACACGGTCTGGCTGGGGGAGGAGCCCTACGCGCTGATCGTGATCATCCTGGCCGACGTGTGGAAGACGGCGCCGTTCATGGCGCTGCTGATCCTCGCCGGACTGCAGGTCATCCCGGGGGAGGTCTACGAGGCGGCCAAGGTCGACGGCGCCACGGCGTGGCAGCGCTTCACCAAGATCACGATCCCGCTGCTCACCCCGGCGATCCTCGTCGCGCTGATCTTCCGCACGCTCGACGCGCTGCGGATCTTCGACCTGCCGTTCGTGCTGACGAACGGCAAGTCGGGCACCTCGACGCTGTCGACGATCGCGCAGGAGACGTTCGCCACCAACCGCATCTACGGGTTGGGCTCCGCCATGGCGGTGCTCACGTTCATCATCGTGATGATCGTCTCGTTCACCTACATCCGGACCGTGGGCGGCAACATCCGCGGAATGGCGGAGGACTAGGCCATGGGAGCGACCACCGCAGAGGTCCCCACCGCGGCCGAGGAGACTCGGGCCCGCAAGCGGACGAAGAAGGGCCCGGCCGCGCCGGCGACGCCCTGGTGGATGTGGCTGGCCATCGCCGCGATCGTCCTGTTCTGCCTGTTCCCGTTCTACTGGCTGGTCAGCATCTCGCTGAAGACGGGCGAGGACCTGAGAAGCGGGTCGATCGTTCCGCAGAGTCCATCGCTGGACAACTATCAGTCGATCTTCCAGAACGACGACTTCGTCCGCGCGCTGCTCAACAGCGCCGTGGTGAGCATCACCACGACGGTCCTCGCCCTGATCGTCGGCTCGTTCTGCGCCTACGCGCTGGCGCGCCTGCGCTTCAACGGCAAGTTCCTGATCCTGGCCCTCGTGCTCTCGATCACGACGTTCCCGGCGATCGCCATCGCCGCCCCGCTGTTCCGGCTGTGGTCGGACGTCGGGATCTACAACACGTGGATCGGCCTGATCATCCCGAACCTGACGTTCGCGCTGCCGCTGGCCATCTACATCCTCGTGTCGTTCTTCAAGGAGATCCCCAAGGACCTCGAGGAGGCGGCGCTCGTCGACGGGGCGACGTACTTCCAGGCGTTCCGCAAGGTCGTCGTCCCGCTGGCCGCCCCCGGCCTGGCCACCGCGGGCATCCTGACCTTCATCGGGACGTGGAACGAGTTCCTGTTCGCGATCACCCTGACCTCGTCGAGCAGCGCTCGCACGGTGCCGGCGGCGATCGCGTTCTTCACCGGGTCGACGCAGTTCGAGCTGCCGCTGGGCACGATCTCCGCGGCGTCGGTCGTCATCTCGGTCCCGCTGATCTTCCTGGTCCTGTTCTTCCAGAAGCGCATCGTCGCGGGCCTCACCGCGGGAGCCGTCAAGGGCTAGCGCCCATCGAAAGGAGCTGACGTGGCCGAGATCCAGTTCGATGACGTCGTCAAGCGGTACCCCGATGGTTTCGAGGCCGTCAAGCACATGGACCTCGATATCCGTGACGGTGAGTTGATGATCCTCGTCGGCCCGTCGGGCTGCGGCAAGTCGACGGCGCTTGCGGATGATCGCGGGGCTGGAGGACATCTCCGAGGGCGACCTGAAGATCGGCGGTGAGGTCGTCAACGACCTGGCGCCGAAGGATCGCGACATCGCGATGGTCTTTCAGAACTATGCGTTGTATCCGCACATGACCGTGCGCGAGAACATGGGCTTCGCGTTGAAGTTGCGCAAGACCGATCAGGGCGAGATCGATCGGCGTGTGGATGAGGCGGCGAGGACGCTGGATCTCGAGCAGCATCTGGATCGCAAGCCGGCGAACCTGTCCGGTGGTCAGCGTCAGCGGGTGGCGATGGGCCGCGCGATCGTGCGTGAGCCGAAGGCGTTTTTGATGGATGAGCCGCTGTCGAACCTTGATGCGAAGTTGCGTGTGGAGATGCGCGCGGCGGTGTCGCGGTTGCAGCAGCGGTTGGAGACGACGACGGTCTACGTGACGCATGATCAGACCGAGGCGATGACGCTCGGCGACCGCGTCGCGGTGATGCGGGCCGGGATCCTGCAGCAGGTCGACACGCCGCGCGAGCTGTACGACAGCCCGCGCAACATCTTCGTCGCGGGCTTCATCGGCTCGCCGGCGATGAACTTCTTCACGGGCATCCTCGAGGGCGACGACGTGCGAACGCCGATGGGGACCGTTCCACTGCATGACGCGCTGCGCCGATCACTGGAGAGCCACGGCACGGGCAAGCGCGACGTGGTCATCGGCGTGCGCCCGGAGGACTTCGAGGACGCGAACTTCGCCCCCGAGGGCCACGAGGGCTGGACGTTCGACGCGCCGATCGAGCTGACGGAGTCGATGGGCTCGGAGATCTACGCGCATTTCGACTTCGAGCAGGGCGAGCAGATCGAATCCGAGGAGCTGCGCGAACTGGAGGCGGACGCCGGCACCAGCGACGTGCCGCAGAGCGGCGCCAGCGGCCACGCCGTCGCGCGCGTGGACGCGGGCAGCGACGTGCGGGCAGGCCAGCGGTCGAAGCTGTGGCTGAACACCGAGAAGATCCACATCTTCGACCCGTCCGACGGGCGCTCGCTGACCCGCGCCGATCAAGGCTCCGGCGGGACCTGACCGCAGCGGCCGTCGCCGACAGGCTGTGAGGACGGAGGACCCGACGCCGGAGCCGGCGTGGTGGCAGCGCGGGGCGATCTACCAGATCTACCCGCGCTCGTTCGCCGACTCGGACGGTGACGGGGTCGGGGACCTGCCCGGAATCGTCGGGCGGCTCGACTACCTGGCCGATCTCGGCATCGAGGCGCTGTGGCTGTCGCCGTTCTACCCGTCGCCGATGGCCGACTTCGGCTACGACGTCTCGGACTTCTGCGACGTCGACCCGACCTTCGGCACGCTGGCCGACTTCGACCGGCTGCTGCACGACGCCCACGCGCGCGGGATCAGGGTGATCGTCGACTGGGTGCCCAACCACAGCTCCGACCGCCACCCGTGGTTCCAGGCCTCGCGCTCGAGCCGCGAGGACCCCCGGCGCGACTGGTACGTGTGGCGCGACGGCGCCCCGGGCGGCGGGCCGCCGAACGACTGGCGATCGGAGTTCGAGGCCGTCGGCCCGGCGTGGACGTTCGACGAGCGCACCGGCCAGTGGTATCTGCACTCGTTCATGGCCCAGCAGCCCGACCTCAACTGGGACAACCCCGAGGTCGAGGCCGCGATGCACGACGTGCTGCGCTTCTGGCTCGCGCGCGGGGTCGACGGGTTTCGCATCGACGCGCTCCAGCGGCTGGCGCACGACCCGCTGCTGCGCCCCAACGCCGGCGCCCCGCGCCGCCACGACCAGGATTGGGAGACCACGCACGACCGCCTGCGGGGCATCCGCCGTGTCGTGGACGAGTACCCCGACCGGATGATCGTCGGCGAGGTGGCGCTGCAGGACCTGCCGCGCGTCGTCCAGTACCTCCACGGCGGCGACCAGCTGCACCTCGTCCACAACTTCGTCTTCGCCGAGCTGCCCTGGGACGCCGGCGCCTTCGCGACGTCGATCGACGACTTCGAGGCGCTCACCGAGAAGGCGTCCTGGCCGGCCTGGTTCCTGTCCAACCACGACCTGCCGCGCGTGGCCAGCCGCTTCGACGAGGACGGGCACGGGGCCGCGCGGGCGCGCGCGGCGGCGCTGATGCTCTATGCGCTGCGCGGCACGCCGTTCGTCTACCAGGGGGAGGAGCTCGGCCTGCCCGACGCCGAGATCCCGCCCGAGCGCGTGGTCGACGTCGATGGGCGCGACCCGGAGCGCGCGCCCATCCCGTGGCGGGCGCCGTCGGCGGACGGGCCGGGCGCCGGCTTCACCACCGGCGAGCCATGGCTGCCGGTCGTCGCCCAGGCCGAGGAGCTCAACGCCGAGCGCCAGGCGGGCGACCCGCGCTCGACGCTCTCGCTCGTGCGGCGCCTGGCCGCGCTGCGGGCCGGCACGCCGGTGCTGCAGACCGGCGACCAGCGCCCCGTGCAGGCCGGGGCCGACGTGCTGTGCTGGCTGCGCGAAGGCGGGGGCGAGCGGATCCTGGCCGTCGTGAACTTCGCCGCCGCAGAGACCCGGCCCGCGCTGCCGGCCGAGCTGGGGGCGTCGGCGGCGCTGGTCCTGTCCACCGACGCCGCCCGGCGGCACGACGGCAGGGTGGACCCCGGCGACCTGCGGCTCGCGCCCGGCGAGGCGGTGCTGCTGCGGCTCGCCTGAAGCCGCTCAGGCGGCGCCGGCGCCCGCATCGGGCGCCTCGCGCATGCGGGCGAGCACGTCCTCGCTCCACTCGTGCGTGCGCATGACGCGGTAGCGATGACACGCCACCCGCAGGTAGGCATCCGTCTCGGTGCCCGCGCCGATCAGATCGGCCTCGCGCAGCAGCTCGACCGCCGGGACGTAGTCCTCGTCGAACCAGCGGCGCGCCGCGGTCGGGCGATCGAGGAACTCCGCGCGGTCCTGCTCGGCGCGGAAGGCCCAGGCCTCGACGCTCTCGGCCAGCGTCCCGTACTCCCACGGGTCGCTGAGCTTGATCTGACTGCGCGCCCGAGCCGGGAGCGGGATGCGCTCGTGGAACAGTCGCTCGTGGCTCTTGAGCGGCAGCTCGCCGAGTCGCAGCGTGCGCTCCGCGCCGACCCGCGTGACGACCTCGACGACATAGGCGTCGATGTGCGTGCGCCCCAGGGCGCGGGCCACC
>CAWBBQ010000039.1:0-15347 GCA_963787065.1 uncultured Actinomycetes bacterium | reverse complement strand
CGCAGGCCGGTGGCGATGTAGGGGATCGCCCCGGGCAGGCTCACCCGCAGCAGCCGGTCGCGGCGGCTGATCCGGAACGAGCGCGCCGTCTCGCGCTGGATCGGGTCGAGGTCGCGCACCCCGTAGACGGCCTGGATGAGCAGCGGCCAGGTGGCGGCGAATGCGGCGAGGAAGACCTTGCTCTGCAGCCCGGTGCCGAACGCGAGGATGGCCAGCGGGATCAGGGCCACCGAGGGGATCGGGCGCAGGAACTCGATGATCGGTCGCAGGCCGCGATAGACGTACTCGTTGAAGCCGATCAGCAGCCCGAGCGGCACCGCGACGAGCGTGGCGATGCCCAGGCCGAGCGCCCAGCCCTGCAGCGTGTCGAGTACCGCCGTCCAGAAGCTGCCCTCGCCGAGCTGGCCGAACAGGGCCGAGAAGGTCTCGGTCATCGGCGGGAAGTAGCGGCTCGGGATGATCCCGATGCGGACGACGAGTTCCAGCAGCACGAGCACGCCGAGCACGCCGACCCAGCTCTGGGCCCACGTGGCCAGCCGCGGCGAGCGAAGCCCCGTCGGCGTGCGCTCGGTGGGCGTGGTTGCGGCTGTGCTCATGTCTGGACCCCGCCGCGACGTCCCCGGGCGCGGCCGCGCGGATTCTACGACTCGGCCGTCGGCGCCGGACGGCGGCGCACGCGCCCTCTACCCTCGATCGCGATGCTGCTCCTGTTCGACATCGATGGCACGCTGCTGCTGCGAGCTTCGGCCGAACACCGCGACGCGGTCCACGCGGCGATCCGCGAGGTGTGGAGCGTCGTCGACCCCGGCGCGCATCCCGTAGTCGGCCGCCGGGCGCACCGACGGAGACATCGCGCGCGAGATCTGCCTGCTCGCGGGGGTCGACGCCGCGCGCGTCGACGCGGGCGTCGACGACTTCCGGATCGCCTGCACGGCGGCCTACGCGCGCCTGGTGCCCGACGACCTGAGCGCCGCGGGTCGCGCCCGGCGCGGTGCGCGCGCTGGAGGAGCTGAGCGGCCGGGCGGACGCGATCCTGTCGCTCGTCACCGGCAACCTCGAGCCCGTCGCGCGCCTGAAGCTCGCCCGCGCCGGCCTCGACCGCTTCTTCGCCGGCGGCCAGGGCGCCTTCGGCTCCGACGCCGAGGACCGCACCGAGCTGCCGGCCATCGCCCGCCGCCGCGCGGGCGCCCTGAACGGCGGCGCGCCCTACCCGCGCGAGCGCACGGTCGTCATCGGCGACACGCCGCGCGACATCGCCTGCGCCCGCGCCGACGGCGTGCGCTGCGTCGCGGTCGCCACCGGGCCGTTCACCGCCGACGCGCTGACCGGCGCCGACGCGGTCCTGCCCAGCGCCCACGGGCTCGTGGCCGCGCTGGACGGGGTCTGATGCTCGATTGCAAGATCTGACCCCACCCCCGGTGGGCGGGGACAGAGACTCACCCCGGCGAGAACTCCGCGGCGAGCTCGCGCACGAGGCCGGGCAGGCCGCCGTGGCGCTCGGCCAGCTCGAGCTGATGGACGAACCCGGGCTTGGCGCTCAGCGTCGACACCCCCTCGAGCTCGTCGCGGCAGCCCAGCGCGTCGGCGTGCGGGCGCGTGGCCTGCAGGAGCTCGTCGACGCTGTGACGCACGGGGCGCAGGCCCTCGATCGCCGGGTCGAGCAGCCAGGCGTCCATGCCGTCGCGCGTGGCCAGGAACCGGTTCTCGGCCAGCACCTCGTCCGAGGCGGCGGCCGCGGCGCCGGCGTGGCCGTCCTCGAGCTCGAGCCGGGCCAGCGACTGGACGAGCGCGCACACGGCGCCGCGTGCGATCGAGCGTGGTCTGCACGTCCATGATGCGCACCTCGACCGTGCCCAGCCGCGGCTGGGGGCGGATGTCCCACCACAGGAACGTCGGCTCGGGGAACGCGCCACAGCGCAGCAGCACGTCGACGTTCTCCACCCAGTCCTCGTAGGAGGCGTGATGGCGCGGGATCCCGGTGCGCGGAAAGGCGCCGAACACCGGCGTCCGGGTCGAGGCCAGCCCGGTCGCGCGGCCCTGCCAGAAGGGCGAGTTGGCCGACAGCGCGAGCAGCAGCGGCAGATGCTCGCGCATCGCGTTCATGAGCCGGATCGCGTCCTGCGCGTGGGCCACGCCGACGTGCATGTGCAGGGCGAACGTCGGCTCGCGCCGCGCCAGCTCGGCCATCGTGCGCCGGATCACCTGGTAGCGGCCGGAGGGCGACACGCGCGTCTCGCTCCACAGCGCGAACGGGTGCGTGCCCGCGCCGGCGACGGCCAGCCCGTGTTCGGCCAGCTCGCGGTGCAGCGTGGCCCGGAGCTCGCCGAGCTGGGCCATGGCCTCGCCGATCGTGGGGTGCGGGTCGGTGGCCAGCTCGATCGCCGCCTGGTGCGTCTCGGCGCTCAGGTGGCGCACCAGGCCGGCCGACAGGCGCGGCAGCACGTCGTCGGAGCGCTGGGCCAGCGACCACTCGCGGGGGTCGAGGAGCATGACCTCCTCCTCCAGCCCGACGGAGTACGGCGCCGACTGGCGCCACCTCGCCCACTCGCCCACGGCACGTGCCTCGCTCAGCGGAGTACCCATGTGTCCTTCGCACCTCCGTTCTGCGACGAGTTGACGACCAGGGCGCCCGGGTCCCACGCCACCCGGGTCAGGCCGCCGGGCACCACCTCGATCCCGGACGAGGAGGCGAAGACGAACGGGCGCAGGTCGACGTGGCGCGGCTCGAGCCGCCCGCCGGGCACGACCGTCGGATGATGCGAGATGGCCACCGTCGGCTGGGCGATGTACTCGTCCGGCGAGGCGGCGATGTCGCTGCGCAGCCGCCGCAGGTCGGCCTCGTAGGCGTGCGCGCAGACCACCACGCCACCGCCACCGTGACCGTGGCGCGGCTTGACCACGTACTGGCTCGAGGTCGCTCAGCACCGCCTCGCGATCCTCCTCGTGGCCGAGCTGCAGCGTCGGCACCGAGGGCAGCAGCGGCTCCTCCTCGAGGTAGAAGCGGATCATCTCCTCGACGTAGGCGTGGACGAGCTTGTCGTCGCCGACGCCCGTGCCGAACGCGTTGACGACCGCGAGGTTGCCGCTCGTCCACGGCTCGAGGACGGCCTCGGCCACCGCCGTCAGCCGGCCGTCCTCGTCGCGCAGGCGGTCCTCGTCGCTGCGCCGGTAGACCACGTGGACCTGCCGCAGGCGACTGTCCTCGTCGCGCAGGTACAGGCATTCGCCGTGGCGCTCGAGCTCGTCGAGCGTGACCACCGGCACGCCGAGCCGGCCGGCGACGGTGGAGTGCTCGAACCACGCCGATCCGCCCGGCCCGTCGCTGAGCACGACGATCAGCGGCTCGTCGACCCCGTCGGGCGCGGCGTCGCGCAGCACGCGGGCGACCTGCTCGGCCAGCGGCGCGCGCAACGGCTCGCGCGCGGGCACGCCCTTGGGCAGCGTGTGGTTCAGCGCCTCGCGCGCCGCGGACGCGTAGGTGTAGCCCGACGGCGTGCGCAGGTTGTCCTCGAGCACCTGCAGCTCGCCGTCGCGGGCGCGGACGATGTCCAGTCCGCCGATCCCGACCGGCGGGATCGGCGGGAGCGCTCCGCGCAGGTCGTGCTCGTAGCCCTCGGCGCTGTCGATCACGCCGGCCGGGATGCGCCCCGCCGCGACGATCCGCCGCGCCCCGTAGGCGTCGGGCACGAAGGCGTTGAGGGCGCGGACGCGCTGCTCCAGGCCGGCGGCCAGGGCCGCCCACTCCTCGGCGTCGATGATGCGCGGGATGGGGTCGACGAGGAACGCGTTGACCTGGCCCTTGGTGCGGAACACGACGCCGGCGCGGGCCACGCGGCGGTTGACCGTCTCGCGCAGCTCCCACAGGTCGGTGGCCTCGAGCGCGGCCACCAGCTCGGCGTAGTGCGGGCGAGGCTCCCCGGGCGCCGAGAAGGCCTCGTCGTAGCCGTCGGTGAACAATCGGGCAGGGACCATAGCCCCGGTCATGGCAGGTGGCGCGCCAGCCACAGCTCCAGCAGGCCGAGCTGCCACAGCTTCGACCCGTCGAGGTTGGTGCGATGCTCGTTGGGCGCGGCCAGCAGGCGCTCGACGTAGCCCGGACGGAACAGCGCTCGCTCGCGGGCCGGCGCCGAGGTCAGCGCGTCGCGGACGAGGTCGAGCGCCGGCCCTTCGAGGTGCGACAGCGCGGGCACCGGGAAGTAGCCCTTGGGACGGTCGATGACGTCGGCCGGCAGCAGGCCGCGGGCGGCGTCCTTGAGCACGCCCTTGCCGCCGTGAGCGAGCTTGAGCTCGGGCGGGCAGGCGGCGGCGAGCTCGACGAGCTCGTGGTCGAGGAACGGCACGCGACCCTCGAGGCCCCAGGCCATCGTCATGTTGTCGACGCGCTTGACGGGGTCGTCGACGAGCATGATCTCGGTGTCGATCCGCAGCGCCCGGTCAATCGGCGTGTCGGCTCCGGGGCGAGCGAAGTGCTCCTCGACGAAGGCCAGGCTGACGTCCTCGCCGACGAGGTGCTCGTCGGTCAGGAACTCGGCCATGTCGTCGTGCGGGCGGTCGAAGAAGGCGCGCGCATATGCGTCGGCGCCCAGCCCGTCGGCGTCGGCCATCGGCGGGTACCACGAGTAGCCGCCGAACACCTCGTCGGCCCCCTGGCCCGACTGGACGACCTTGCACGAGCGCGAGACCTCCTCGGAGAGCAGGTAGAACGCGACCGCGTCGTGCGAGACCATCGGCTCGCTCATCCCCGCGATCGCGCCGTCGAGGGCCTCGACGATCCGCTCCTCGGGCAGCCGCCAACGATGGTGGTCGGTGCCGAACTCCGAGGCGATGCGGTCGGAGAAGGCGAACTCGTCGCCCTCGCGCCCGCCGGCCGCCTCGAAGCCGATGCTGAACGTGGCCAGGCCGCGCTGCCCCGCCTCGGCCAGCAGCGCGACGATCAGGCTCGAGTCCAGCCCGCCGGACAGCAGCACGCCGACCGGCACGTCGGCCACCATCCGGCGAGCGACGGCGACGCGCAGCGCCTCGAGCACCGCCTCCTGCCAGTCCTCGGCGGTCATCGAGGCGTGCTCCTCGCGGCGCGAGAACTCAGGCTCCCAGTAGCGCTCGCTGCGCCGCGTCCCGTCGGCCTCGATCACCATCACCGTGGCCGGCTCGAGCTTGCGCACGCCCTGCAGCACGGTCAGCGGCGCGGGCACGACGGCGTGCCAGCTGAAGTAGTGGTGCAGGGCCACGGGGTCGAGCGTGGTGTCGACGTCGCCGCCGGCCACCAGCGCCGGAAGCGTCGAGGCGAAGCGCAGGCCGTCCGCCGTCTCGGCCAGGTACAGCGGCTTGATGCCCAGACGGTCGCGGGCCAGCACGAGCCGACCGCTGTCGCGCTCGACCAGCGCGAAGGCGAACATGCCGATGAAGCGCTCGACGCAGCGCTCGCCCCAGTGGTGGTAGGCCTTGGTGATGACCTCGGAGTCGCTGGCCGAGAAGAACGCGTAGCCGGCGGCCTCGAGCTCGCGGCGCAGCTCGCGGTAGTTGTAGATGCAGCCGTTGAAGACGACGGACAGGCCGAGTTGCGAGTCGACGATCGGCTGCGCCCCGCGCTCGGAGAGGTCGATGATCTTCAGCCGGCGGTGGGCGAGCGCCACCGGCCCGGCGACCCACATGCCCTCGCCGTCGGGCCCGCGGAAGGCGAGCGCCTCGGCCATGCGATCCACCGTGGCGGCGTCGGCCGGGCCGTTGCCGGAGCGCTCTCCGACGAAGCCGCACATCAGCGGTGGCTCATCGCGGCAGCGCGACGAGCGGCAGGACCAGGGGTCACGGGAACAGCATTTCCGTCGCCGCGACCCGCTTCTCTGTACGGGCGTACAAACATGGGGAAGCGGTTCTCGCCGGGTGGTCGAGATGTTCGCACGCGACGCGTCCCGTCTCAGGCGATTCTCAGCGCCGCTCGGGCCGCCTCCCAGCGACCGCGTCGACGCTGCGCCTCGACGCGGCCCGCCGGCCGCGTCCGTCCACGCACCCGAGCCCCTTGACCATCTTGAGCCTCCAGAGCCGCTTCCGCCTGCCCCGCCCACCGCGCTCCGCCACCGCGAGCCCCGCCGACGACGGCACCGTCGCCGCCCCGCGCGTCGCCGCGCCCCATCCGTCGCAGCGCAGCCGCCCGACCGCCTGGACGCTGCGCCGCCCGCCCGCGGAGCTCTGCGTGCTGCTCTTCGTCGCGGCCGCGCTGAACCTGTGGGCCCTGAGCCGCAACGGCTGGGCCAACGAGTACTACGCCGCGGCGGTTCGCTCGATGACCTCGAGCTGGCCTGCGCCGTGGCGTTCAGCGCCGCCCAGGGCATCTTCCATCCCTACTACGTGTCGTTGCTGGCGCCGTTCACCGCGGCGCTCGTCGGCGGCGCGCCGAGCCGCTCGCGGCCATGGGAGCCCGGGCCTAGGTCGTGCCGCGCGCGGCCCCGGGCGCTCGCAGCGGCGCGAACAGCCGCATCGAGGGGGAGCTGGACCTCCGGCGCCGGGCTGGGCGCGGTCCGAGGGCGCTTAGCGACGCTGTCCGGTGTCAATCGCCCTCGCGCGGCCACATTGGTGTCCCCAAGGATCGCGTTCGACCCTTCACCCTCGGTGCCCGGGCCGGGATCGCCGCCGACGGCGCGCCGCAGAGCGTGCGGCCGCCCGCTCAGCCCTCGCCGGCGGCCATCCGCGCCGGACCGCCGCCGTCGGCCGCCGCCGGCAGCGCGTCGCGCCGCTGGGCCGCGGCGGCCATCAGCGCCTCGAACAGGTCGGCCTGCTCCTTGCGGTCGACGAGGCACTCGGCGTGCCACTGCACGCCGACGAGGAAGCTGCGGTCGGGCGCTTCGAAGGCCTCGACCGTTCCGTCCGGTGCGGTGGCGGTGACGACGAGGCCCGAGCCGAGGTCGCGGACGGCCTGATGATGGAACGAGTTGACGTGCGCCCACTGGCCGAGGATCGCCCCCAGGAGGCTGTGCCGGTCGACGGTCACCGGGTGGGTGACGTCCTTGGCGGCGACCGTCCTGACGGTGCTCGAGCGTCTCGCCGACGACGTCGGGCAGGTGCTGGTGCAGTGTGCCGCCCCGCGCGACGTTGACGACCTGGGCGCCGCGGCAGATGGCCAGCACGGGCATGTCGCGCTCGTCGGCGGCGCGCGCCAGCGCGAGCTCGAACTCGTCCAGGGCGCGTTCCGTCGGGCCCAGGCGAGGGTGCCGATCGGCGCCGTAGACGGCGGGATCGATGTCGGGACCGCCGGACAGGCAGACGCCGTCGACGCGATCCAGGAAGGCGTCGATCGAGCCGAGGGCCAGCGGCGGGACGACGACCGGCAGCCCGCCGGCGCGCTCGATCGCCTCCAGGTAGGTGAGCCCGAGCGCCATCTCGCGCCGCTGCGGATCGCCCTCGGGCGTCGGCGTGGTCATCGCCGCCACGCGCATCTCGGATGACGTCACGGCGATCAGCGGCGGCCCGGCCGGCTGCGCGCTCAACCGTCCCTGGGAGACCGAGCGCATCACACCGGCTCTGGCTTGGCGCCGTCCATCACGCGGGCGCTGCGGTCGGGCAGGGCGAACAGGCGCCGGCGGGCGGCCTCGCCGCCGAAGATCTGCGCAGCGGCGACCTGGGCGGCCATCGGTCCGGGCGCGGCGATCAGGAAGACCTCGGTCTGCATCTCCTCGGTGCGCAACATGTGGTCCTGGCACATACCCGAAACCTCAACCCGAAACGACGTCATCGCAAGCGTCCCCTCGACGTGTGTCTTCCCAGACCCACAGGATCGGCTCGCACGGGATCCACTGCCCTGTACCGAAGTACAGAATTCGGCGGACGGAACTCGACAGCCGGTCCATCGTCGGGCCACGAACCCCCTGCTCAGGGCATGGTCCTGGGCGCGCGCGGATGCGGTCGACGGGTCCGGCGACGGCTGTCGCCGGACCCGCCGTCCGCCTTCTCGCGGTGCGCGCGCCCCACGAGCACCAGCTCGAAGCCTGTGATCGAGGTGAACCCGGCGCCCGCGACGGGTCCCCGCCGCCGCGGGCGCCAGGCGGTCCGTCTGTCGTCCGTGGGCTTCGCTCCCTACGGGCGAGGCTCGCGGCTCGTCGGCGTTCCGTGCCGCGGAGTATCGAAGGCGACCCCCGGCAGCGGAACCGCCCGCCGGTCGGAGCGCGCGCCGACCGCGTTGTCCCTGCGGTCGAACCCGTTCGCGCCAGCGCCGCTCAGCGGCCCAGTGCGGCCCGGCGGCGCGTCGTGGCGCGAAACTCGCGCACGTCGTCCGGCGTGTGCCGGTGGTCGGGGCCGGCCAGCACCTCGACCGGCAGGGGCTCCTCGACCGCCCGGTCGCCGTCGCGGCGCACGCGCACGCAGCGCCCCTGCGGGCGCGAGGAGACCGCGCGCTCCAGGCGCCGGTCGCGCCAGACCATGCCCACCCCGTCGTCTACGCCGAAGCCCTCAGGGACCGCGCCGGTGGCGACGGCCTCGAGGTAGACCGGCCGGCGTTCGGGCTCGCCGTCGTAGTGCACGGACAACGATCCGGGCAGCAGCCCGAGCCCGGCCACCGGCTCGGCGCGCCCCGTCGACTTCGTCACCCCGGCCTCGAACCAGCACATCGCCCCCGCGCTCAGGCCGGCGAGCACGATGCCCCGCTGCCAGCACTCGCGCAGGATGACGTCGAGCCCGTGCACGCGCCAGATGGCGAGCATGTTGCGCATCGACCCGCCGCCGACGTACACGACGTCCTGGGCCAGCAGCAGCCGGCGCAGGTCGACCGGCCGCCGGTGCAGCCGGAACAGCGACAGGTCGGTCGGCTCGCACGGCAGGTCCGAGAACACCTCGTGGAAGCGCGAGATGTGCTCGATCGGGTCGCCGCTGGCCGTGGGCAGGAAGCAGATGCGCGGCACCGGCCGACGCGCGAGGGCGAGCGCGTGGCGATCGAGGGCGTGGTTGCGGGGCTCCATCGTGAAGCCGCCGCCGCCCATGGCGAAGATCGTCCGCATCCGTCAGGCGAGCACGAGCCCGGCGGTGCCGCGCAGCGACACCACGGGCAGCGCGGTCTCTCGCGCCACGCCGTCCACGGCCTCGACGCGGTAGGCCTGGGCGCCGTCGCGCGAGGCGACGACCCGCGCCAGCTCGCCGCCGACGAAGTGCAGCGCGGTGCCGTTCTCGGCCGCGTAGCCGGGGACCATCCCGTTCTCGATCGACTGCAGGTAGACCTCGCGTCGCTCGGGCTCGCCGTCGTAGTGCACGCAGTTGGACCACGGCAGCAGGCCGAGGCCCTCGGCGCGCCTGGGCGTGCCGTGGAAGGCGGTCAGCGCCTCGGAGAACCAGCACAGCGAGCCCGCGCTCAGCCCGCACAGCACGGTGCCGCGCGCCCAGCAGTCGCGCAGCACCTCGTCCAGGCAGTGGGCGCGCCACACGCCGAGCAGTGACAGCAGGCTGCCGCCGCCGACGTAGATCAGGTCCTGCTCGAGCAGGTGGCCGGCGACGTCGGCGTCGATGCCACAGCCGCGATCGCGGCGGAACAGCGAGACGTGCGTCGGCTCGCACACCGACGACGGGAAGGCGCGATAGAAGCGCACGATGTAGTGGTCGGCGTCGCCCGACGCGGTCGGCATGAAGCACACGCGCGGGCGCTGCATCCCGGTCAGCGACAGCACGTAGTCGTCGAGCAGCCGGTTGCCCGGCTCCATCGAGAACCCGCCGCCCCCGGAGGCGACGATCTGGGGGCGTCGCGTCATGGAGGGAGCGTGAGGCCCGCCGCAGGCGCCGTCGAGGGCCACTCGGTCCAAGCCGAACGGACACGTGGTCGAACCGCCGACTGCGCCGCCCCGGCAGGGACCGGTGCCAGGCGTAGGATCCGCGCCCGTGCCGGTCAGCCCGTCCTCCCCGCGCCCCGCCCGGCCGCCGGCGCGCCGGACGCTGGAAGGCGACCGCGTGCGGCTCGTCCCGCTCGATCCCGCGCGCCATGCGCCGTCGCTGTACGCGGCCACGCACCGGCCCGCCGCCGACCCGGGACTGTGGACCTACCTGCCCTACGGTCCGTTCGACGGCGCGGCGGCGCTGCGCGCGTTCCTCGAGGACGCCGCGCCGAGCGAGGACCCGCTGTTCTACGCGATCGAGGATCGCTCGACCGGCGAGGCGGCCGGGGTCGAGAGCTTCCTGCGCATCGCCCCGAGCGACGCCGTCATCGAGGTCGGCCACGTGTGGTTCGGCACCGAGCTGCAGCGCACGCCGGCCGCGACCGAGGCGATCTACGTGCTCGCGCGCCACGCCTTCGACGACCTCGGCAACCGCCGCCTGGAATGGAAGTGCGACGCCGCGAACGCGCGCTCGCGCCGGGCCGCCGAGCGCCTGGGCTTCACCTACGAGGGCACGTTCCGCCAGCACATGATCGTCAAGGGCCGCAACCGCGACACCGCGTGGTTCTCGCTGCTCGACCGCGAGTGGCCCGCCGCGCGCAGCGCGTTCGAGCGCTGGCTGGCGCCGGAGAACTTCGACCCCGACGGCGGCCAGCGCCGGCGGCTGGCCGACCTCCGCGCCTGACCGCCGGTCAGGCGTCGGCGGGCGCCTGGCCCAGCCGCCGAGCCGCGCGCGCGCTCGCGGAGCGCGCGTCCTCGTGCAGCGCGCGCACGAGCTCGGCGGCGGGCAGCGAGCGCGTCAGCTCGTGGGCCTGGCCGGCCCACAGGTTCAGCAGCTCGGGGTCCCCGCTGCGGCGCGCGTGGGCGCGGATCGGCGCGGTGAGGTGGTGAACCGCCGGGTAGGCGCGCGGCGCCTCCTCGCTGTGCTCGGCCAGGAATCGGTTGACGATCCCGCGGGCCATGCGCCCCGTGAAGGCCCGCGTCAGCGCGGTGCGCCCCGGCTCGGTCAGCGCCCGGCGGTGGACGTCGCTCGTGGCCGCCTCGTCGCAGGCCATGAACGCCGTGCCGATCTGCGCCGCCGATGCGCCGGCGCCCAGCGCGGCCGCGACGCCCGCACCGGTGGCGATGCCGCCCGAGGCGACGAGCGGCAGGTCGACGGCGGCGGCGGTGAGCTGCAGCAGCGCGAGCAGGCCGAGGTCGCCGGGATGCTCGTCGTCGAAGGAGCCGCGGTGCCCGCCGGCCTCGACGCCCTGGGCGACGAGCGCGTCGGCGCCGGTCGCGGCCGCCGTGCGCGCCTCGTCGACGTCGGTGGTCGTCACCCAGACCTCGCAGCCGGCCTCGTGCAGCCGGTGGACGAGCCCCGTGGGCGGGCAGCCGAACACGAAGGAGACCACGGCCGGCGGGTCGTCGAGCAGCAGCGCGACCTTCGCATCGAAGCCGTCGTCGTCCGAGCGCGGCTCGCCGGGCGCGACGCCGGTTTCGCGCGTGGCCGAGCGGACACGGTCGGCGAACGCGCCGAGCACCGCCGGCGCGACGGTCGTCGGCCGGGCGGCGAACACGTTGACGCCGAACGGCTCCGAGGTCAGCGCGCGCGTCGCGGCGATGTCCGCCCGCATCGCGTCGGGCGCCTTGTAGCCGGCGGCCACGAAGCCGAGCGCGCCCGCGTCGCTCACCGCGGCCGCGAGCTCCGGCGTCGAGGAGCCCCCGGCCATCGGGGCCTGGACGATGGGGATGCGTAGCCGGTCGAGCACCATCGGGCGACCCGGACGTCACCTGCGCTGCGTGATGTGCGAGATGCCGAGCACGCGCCCGTCGGCGCCGAGCGCCTGGACCGCGAAGTAGCGGGCCGTCGAGGCGACGCGGATCGCGGTCTCCAGGTCCTGCCACGGCGTGCTGGCCGACGGCGCTCAGCGGCTCGCGCGTCGCGCCGGCCAGGACGCGCCAGGCGGCGACCTCGGTCGACCCGTTCCAACTCGCGTACACGTTCGTCGCGCTCGGCCCGAAGGCGCGCGCGACGATCTCCGGCCGCGCGTAGGGGACGCCGGTCCAGTTCGCTCGATACGCGCGGTAGTTGTCCCACCCCCGCGGCAGCCAGGCGTCGAACAGCACCCGGTTGGAGGGGTCGATCTGCGAGACGCCGCCGCGCGAGCCCCAGTTGACGAACGCGCCGCCGCTGGGCAACGGGGTCGCGTTGCCCTGCGTGCCGGCGAACTGACGCCCGCCGCGACTCAGCGTCCCCACGAGCGTCGCCGTGCGCGCCTGGCGGTCGAGGCGCAGCGTGATGACGCGCGAGCGCCGGCGCCCGCGACGCGCTGAGTTGTCGAAGATCCGCACGGTGCCGTCCGGCTGGACCTCGGCGTCGTGCTGGCGGGCGAACGCCGCGCCCACGCCGAGCCGGAAGTCGCTGCGGCTGCCGCCCAGGCGCCAGTCGATCGCGCCGGTGCGACGAGAGATCCGGTAGATGCCGGACGTGTGGCGCGCGGAGACGATGAACCCGTCGGGGCCGTCGGCGTAGACCGAGTTGGCGTGGAAGTAGTCCCACGGCTGGTTCGGCCCGCCCGGCCGGCCGTCGCTCTCGCGCAGGGCCACGCTCCCCACGCTGTGCCACTCGTAGAGGACGAGCCCGGTGGCCAGGTCGAGCTCCTGGATGACGTTGTCGACCACCGAACCGCGCCGCGAGCCGCCCCGGGCGCGCAGGTTGGCGCGCACCGCCTGGTAGGCGATGGCCAGCGCGGTGCCGCGCGGCGTCAGGCGGAACTCGTGCAGGTCCATCCCGTACCCGTTGCCCATGCGCACGCGCGCGAGCACCTCGTAGCGAGGGCTCATGATCACCCCCTCGCCGCGGCCCTGGCCGCCCGCGGTGAAGCCGCGCCAGAACGTCATCGCCGGCTCACCGCGGTAGAGCTGCATCCGAACGTCGGTCGCCTTCTGACCGGCCACCATCGGCAGCCAGTAGCGCACACGCCCCGACGCGCTGAGGATCTGTACGCCCTCCTGTCCCCGGCGCCGGGCGAACAGCTTCGGCCCGGTGAAGATCTCGGCGTCGGTGTTGCCGGGCAGCTCGACGCGCACGTCCCAGGCCGGCGGCCGCAGATCCGGGCGCGTGACGATGCGCATGGTCCCGGCCGCCCGCCGGCGCCCCTGCCGTTTGATCAACGGCTGGTTGCGCGCGAAGCGCGCCACGCGGAAGCCGTACTTCCGTTTGCCCGTGCCGAACACGTCGAATGCCCCGGTGACCGTGACGCGCTCGCCACCGCGAAACGGACGGGCGGGCAGGAAGCTCGCCCCGAGGCCGTCGGAGTGCGCCTGGACACGACCGCCGTGCCGACCCGAGCGCGAGCCGACGACGCGGATCGAGGCGAGCGCGGCCGGCGCGAGTCCGCGGAACGAGATCTGCGTCCGCGGCGACGCGGCCTTGACGTCGTGCGCCGGGTAGGCGGCGACCTCCGCCCGCGCCGGCGCCGCCGCCAGCAGCATCAGAGCGCCGGCGAGCGCCGCCACCGCCGTGACCGCCCCGCGTGCACGCGGCATGGTTGACGACCGCACCCGCAAGATCCGCGCATGATGCACGGTCGGGCGGCGGCGGGGGTGCCAGCCGTGCGCCGGGCCGGGCGATGGGCACGCTACCTGGATGAGATGTGGGGCCCGATCGGCAGGGGTGTGTCACCACGCCCGCCCGTCGGGCACGTCTCATACCCCACCCCCAACTCGCCGAACCGATTGCGGACGCAACGCGGTCAGCCGGATTCTGGCGAACTGCCCGCCAGCAGCACGGCCGCGACGCCGTCGGGGTCGTCCCAGGTCGGCAGGTGCCCGCAACCGGGCAGCGCGACGGTGCGGACGTGCGCGGGTACGCGGCGCGGCGGCCTCACGAGGCGGTCGTGCTCGCCCCAGGCCAGGGTGACGGGTACGCGGATGTCGGCCAGGCCGGTGAAGCGCCCCGCGCGCATGGCGTCGTTGACGGCGTCGAAGCCCGGCGCCCTGCCGTACGAGCGCGCCAGGTGCAGCGCCGCGGCGGGCGGGACACGCTCGGGCCGGGCGATCGTGCCGCCCAGTGCCAGGCGCCGGCCGCGCGGGGTGCGCACGAGCGGCCCGAGCACGGGGCCGACCAGGCCGGCCACCCGGTGGGCGATGCTGCGGCGCGGCACGAGCGGCTCGGGCCACAGGCCCGCGGGACCGATCGCGGTGACCGAGCACCCGGCGCCGGCCAGCGCGACCTCGAGCGCCACCCAGCCGCCGAGCGAGTTGCCGGCCACGTGGAAGGGCACGCCGACGACGCGCTCCATGGCGTCCGCCACGGCCGCGGCCAGGGCCCGCGGCGTAGGCGGGCCGCTGCCGTTCAGCACCGGCGAGGAACCGAAGCCGGGCAGGTCGACGGCGACCACGTCGCGCTGGACGGCCAGGCGATCGAGCACCGGCGCCCACATCTCGCGGTCGGCGCCGAGCGCGTGCAGGAGCACGAGCGGCGGTCCGCCGCCGCGCCGCTCGTACGCGAGGTCCATGGCCACGGACGCTAGCCGTCGACAGCGGCGCCGACCGCGACGCTGAGCAGCGCCGACGCGCCGGCCACGACAGCCGTCGCCTTCGCCGCGCCGTCGGGCAGCGCGTCGCGGCCGGCCACGGTCGCGGCGATGTCCGTCAGGTCACCGGCCACGCTGGCCGCCAGCCACGGGCGAACGGGCCCGCCGCGCAGCGCGGCGGCCAGTCCGCCCGCGTGCAGCAGCACCTCGCGGGCGCCGAGGCCGCGCAGCGGGACCTGGGTGGCGCGTGACCGGCCGCGGGGCCGAGCCAGCGCAGGGTGAGTCGCTCGGGGACGGCGATCATTCCGGCGCCGTAGGCGACGCGCAGCGCCAGCACGCCGGCAGCGATGGTTCTTGTAACGGGCATATGCCTGTTTCATACGTGGCGATCGCGCGGGCCGATCATGGTCGCGCGCGGCGCGGCGTGCGTATCAGGAGCCTATGGACCTCACCGCCAAGACCGCACTCGTGACCGGCGCCAGCCGCGGCATCGGCCGCGCGCTCGTGCATGAGCTCGCGCGACACCCGCTGAAGCTCGTGCTCGCCCTGGCGTTCGCGACCCCGACGCGTTCGACCCGGTCGTCCCGCCGCCCGGCGGCGCGACCGAGGTCCGCCCGGTCCACGTCGACCTGGGCTCGCGCGAGGCGATCGACGCCTCGGCCGACGCCCTCGGCGACGGGCTCGCGGCCGTCGACGTGCTCGTCAACAACGCCGGGCTGTTCACCGCCTGCTCGGCCCGAGGAGCAGGACATGGCCGACGTGTACGAGCTGATGCAGGTCAACCTCGTCGCGGTGGCGCACCTCACCCAGCGCATGCTGCCGGCGATGCTGACGCGGGGCAGCGGGCTGATCGTCAACAACACCTCGATCAGCGGCTACGCCCACATGCCCGGGGCCACCACCTACGCGGCCTCCAAGGCCGGCGTGGTCGCGCTGTCCGAGTCGCTCCGCCGAGAGCTCAAGGGGACCGGCGTGCACGTCC
>CAWBBQ010000038.1:0-235792 GCA_963787065.1 uncultured Actinomycetes bacterium | reverse complement strand
CGTCCAACCAGCGACCGAAACTGGATGTGCCCTACACCTCGCCGAGTACGCCTACGGAAATGCATCTGTCGCGAATTTGGTCCGAAGTGTTGGTGATCGAACAGGTGGGGCTTCATGACAATTTTTTTGATCTCGGTGGTGATTCGCTCCTTGCGACCAAGGTGGCGGTGCGCGTGTTAAGAGAACTCAAGGTAGAAGTAACAATGAAGACGCTGTTTGATGCTCCGACGATCGCACAAGTGGCCGCAAAGATCAGCGAAAAGGGCGCCGGAGAAGCTGCTGATCTAGAGGTGACGACCTTGCCGGATCGGATCGAATCACTGTCGGACGAAGAAATTCATCTGTGGCTGCAGCGGCATGATGGGTGAGCCCCCGAATTAACGGACGCCGCGTATTCGACCGAGTGGACCACGACGAAACTAGAGACTGAACGTCTCACTTTGTCGCTCACTGTCAGAACTCGCACCGGGGCTTCAATCCCTAGTTGTTGCAGCAAACCGGCTTGGGATACACTTGGCATCATGAGCGGAACGGGTGGTGCTCACAAGATGCGCAGGAACTCCATCAGATTACGCAGATCGTCTTCCGTCAACTTCGAGATATTCCCACATGAAGCGTACGGTCTGCCTCGAGGGTGGCGAAGCGGCCGTCGTGAAAGTACGGCGCGGTGAGCGAGACAACTCGCAACGAGGGGACTTTGAATTTTCCGCCGAGACAGAAAACATCTTCGACATCTTTCTTATCGTAAGTCGGTGGCAGATGGCAGGCCTGGCAGCCGGCTCTCATGGACACCGCGTCACCGCGCTTGGTCGCCGCCGGAGCGGTTGCCGATGGCGTCCCGTCCGCGTTCAGGTCGGCGTGGGTGGATACGCGAGCGACCTGACGTAGGCCTCCAGGGCTTCCAGCGTGCCCGGCGAAGGCTCCTGTCCTTTCATGCGATTGACGATGATGGCGCGCTGTACGCCTGTAGGCTCGGCGCCGTGCCCCGCCCACGAAAAAGCTTGCCGCGTGCCGCTCCCCAGAGAGTCGGCGTGCTGCGGCCTTTGGGGGTCGCCGCTAGGGACAACGTCGAGCCCGACGGAGGTTTTGTTTCTGTATGACCTTTTTGGTTCGGGTGACAAGATTCACAGGACCACTTGCCGTAAGAGTTTCTGGTTACGCAGCCCCCCGCCAAAAACTACGACGGCGAGAACGAACAAAGGTGTAAATCGCGATACGCTGCTGTCATCGTCACAAAGTCCTTTCGATTTGTGACACTTTCAATGTGGCGGCGCGGAGTAAGCGCGTACCGCGGGAAGGTATTCGCGAAGCATGCATGGTGTCAAACGGCCCGGAAAAATATTGCTCGTCGCCCTAAGAATAAAGCGGGTCTGTCGGAACCGGGCTCGCGATCCAACCACGATCTTGACGGAGTCTAATAACCTACTGCCTGCCCGTCGCGGCGCGGATCACTGGCGCGTAGAGTAGCCGTCCGTCGAGCTTTCCAGATCATCTGGCCGCGAGCCGAACTGGTTGTAGTCGTCCACCGTGACGAGGCGTGCCCGCGGCGCTGAGCTCCTCCATCACCGCGGCCGGGAAGCCGTCCTCGACGCTCACTTCCATGCCCTGCACGACAGCGGAAGCGCGGCCCGTCGCAGGCCGCCTGCGGGTTCTGGCCGTAGTCGACGATGCGCACCACCATCTGCACGTGGCCCTGCGGCTGCATGGTGCCGCCCATCACGCCGAAGCTCATCACCGGCTGGCCGTCGCGCGTGACGAAGCCGGGAATGATCGTGTGGAACGGGCGCTTGCCGCGGCCCGACGCTCGTTGGGGTGGCCCGGCGTCGAGCGACGAAGCCGGCGCCGCGGTTCTGCAGGCTGATGCCGGTGCCGGGCACCACGACGCCCGAGCCGAAGCCCATGTAGTTCGACTGGATGAACGAGACCATCATGCCGTCGCGTCGGCCGCGGTGAGGTACACCGTGCCGCCTGCGGCGGAGTGCCGTGGCCGAAGTCCTGCGCGCGCTTCATGTCGATCAGCTTCGCGCGCGCCCGAGGTAGGCCGCGTCGAGCAGCGTCCGGCGGTCGCACGTCATGTGCGGCGAGGTCGGCGACGTGGCGCGCAGCGCGTCGGCGAAGGCGAGCTTCATCGCCTCGATCTGCAGGTGCAGGCTGTCGGCGCCGAATCGACCGGGATGCGAGCGCAGGTCGAAGTTGCTCGAGGATGCCGAGCGCGATCAGCGCGGCGATGCCCTGGCCGTTCGGCGGGATCTCGTGCAGCGTGTAGCCGCGGTAGTCGATCGCGATCGGCTCGACCCAGTCGGCCGGTGCGCGGCGAGGTCGTCGCGCGTCAGCGCGCCGCCGTGCTGCTTCGCATGCGGCCTCGATCCTCTCGGCGAGCTCGCCGCGATAGAACGCCTCGCCCTTGCGTCGCGGCGATCTGCTCCAGCGTCGCCGCATGCTTCGGGAAAGCGAACCTCTCGCCCGGCGCGCGGCGCGCGGCCGCCCGGCAGGAAGGCCTCGGCGAAGCCGGGCTGGCCCTTGCAGCTCGGCGCCTGCGCGCCCACTGCCGCGCGATGATCGGCGAGACCAGGAAGCCTTCGCGGCCGTAGCGGATCGCCGGCTCGAAGAGCTCCGCGAACGGCAGCTTGCCGAACTTGCTCGAGAGCTCGACCCACGCGGACACGGCGCCGGGCACGGTGACCGTGTCCCAGCCGCGCTGCGGCATCGTCCGTCTGCCCGGAAGCGCTCGGGCGTCCAGCCGGCGGGCGAGCGCCCCGAGGCGTTCAGGCCGTGCAGCTGCTTGCCGTCCCAGACGATGCGCGAAGGCGTCGGAGCCGATGCCGTTCGACCGGGCTCGACCACCGTCAGCGTGATCGCGGCGGCGAGCCGCGTCCACCGCGTTGCCGCCGGCGGCGAGCATCTGCAGCCCGGCCTGCGCGGCGAGCGGCTGCGAGGTGGCGACGACATTCTGCGCGAGCACCGGCTTGCGCGGCCAGGAGTAGGGGTTATTCCAGGAAAAGGGCTTCATTGCATCGTTTGGAAGTTGAGCACGACATGATCGACTAGCCCACCAACCCTCAAGGCCGCGCTGGCAGCGAAAAAGGTTTGCTCCATTTTTAGATATCTCCTTTGATTGTCCACTTTGTAGCACTGAGAGCGTGAATAAATCCATTCATGCTTCGAGCGACTCAGCACTGACGATCGATGAAAAGGTAGTTCAAGTATTAGCCGATCATCCTGAGATTGTCGAAGGAGATTCCACTGTCGATGGAGGCTCCGAAAATTGTCTTGCTTCATGGCTCGGGTATCGGATAAGGGTGAAAAACTTCATGCATCCTCAGATATATCGGAGGATGGCGGAATAAAGCCGGACTTGAATCATAGCAATGGGCGGAAACGGGTTCAGTCGGAAGGCGGTGCATAGCTTGAAAGCATGAAACCAATTCAAAACGGAGGTGACGCATGATCGAGATCGCTGGGAAACAGATTGCAAATACATTGGCGGAGATCGTTGAGCCTTCGCGCGCGGCGCTGCTCATCTGGGACATGGAGTACGCCATCGGTCCCAATGCCTTTAACTATAAAGAGATACTGCCAAAACTGCAGGACCTCTCCGCGCTGGCGCGGCGGGTCGGGGCGCGGGTTTTTTATTCGGTGCAGACCGGCTTCGATCTCGCAAAAGAGGAGGCCGGGGTCTGGGTACGCATCAGAATGAAGCGCGCGAAAGCCACCGATCCCAATCAGCTATTGAACGAAAAAGAAGATCCGCATGACCGGGAGATCATCGCGGAACTAAAACCACAGCCGCAGGATATCGTCTTTCACAAGCGCCGCCCCGACGGCTTTGTCGGCACCGATCTTGACCTGATGCTGCGCAGCAACGGCATTAAAACGATTCTCATCGGCGGCGTCGCCACCGAAGGCGGTGTCGAGGGCACAGCGCGCAGCGCGCGCAATCTCGGCTACGACGTTGTCGTGTTGAAAGACTGCGTCGGGTCGCGCAACCGGGAGTTGCACGAAATGGCGCTGAAGTTGATGGAGCAGACTTTTTTCGACGTCGCCAGCGTCGCCGACATCAGTGCGATTTGGAGCCGGCGATGATCGCCCCACGAAAAATATTTCTGCTAGCTTTTCTAACTTGGTGTGCCGCTCTTTACGGCACGCCTCTGGGCGCGGCCGACGACAAGACGCTCGAGCTCGCCAAGAAAGAAGGGCGCGTCAGCTTCTACACCACGATGGGAGCGGATGAATGCAAGATGCTCATCGACGCCTTTCAAGCCAAGCATCCGTCGATTCGCGTCGACATGACCCGCTTGGGCAACGAGAAACTATTGCAGCGCATCATGTCTCAATGCCGCGCGCCCTAGCTTTTATCAAAGTACTACGCTAAATCCACGCGAAACTTCTGATCGCTAAGCACAGCTTTTTTTAGGTCAGATCAGATCTGAGTATTGACTTATTTCACTCGCGCGATAAGCATTAGCCAGCACAGCCTCTTGTCGATCGGTCAGGCTTTGCGGCACGTAATCGCGAATCTTTGGGCGGCGGCAATTTTCTCCATTTTACGCACCGGATTCGCGCGTGTATTAAGATCGGTCATTTACCGGTATTTGAGACCTAACTATGGAAAAACTGCATCCGAAATACGTTTGCTTCAACGATTTGCCGTCAGGGTCAATAAAAGTGGATAAGAGCAGATCGACAAAACAAACGGCTTTGATCTGCGGATTGTTACTTCTCGCGTCGGTGTATGGATGCGCCAGCTCGCAAGCAGCGCGCCAAATCCAGGCGGGCAGATTCGCGCTTCTCGCCGGTAATTCGGAAGTCGCTGTTCAACATTTCGAGCAGGCTGCGGCGCTCGACAGCAAGAACAGTGGCTCGCCGCTGCAAGAAAGCGCTTGGACCTACGTCGGACGCGCCCACTACGGGACAAAGAATTATTCGCTCGCGCGCCAAGCCCTCGACCGCGCTCTTGCCCAAAACAAGGACGACGATATCGCTCGGCTCTACGTTGGTCTCATCGGCGCGCGCGAGCAGACGAATGAATCCAGCCGCAAACAGATCCACGCGGGGCTGCAGGGAGTCTACGACCGCATCGAGTACATCAAACGCTTCACTGTCGCGGGTGAATTTTGGGATCCGTCAGGCCAACTAGGCGCCGAGCTGCTGGCATTGATCAAAACGGTTCCCGCGCCTCAAGTGGACTGGAGTAGCGTAATTCCTCGAATCGAGCAGTTAAGCCTCAAAATCGAAAACGAAGTTGACCAGGTCCATCGCGACGAATTGACCCGCTACCGAGGCGAGGCGGCAGCTGGGGGCGACATGTGATCTCCCGAGATCGCACGCACGGCAAGGAAGAATTCGAGGGCCACAATACTCATATATCTCAGGACTGGGAGATCGCGTTCGCCCTTGACCTCTTGTCGCCGTCGAGGCGTCGCAGATTTAGTCCACTCTAGACTCGGCCCGTTTCTGACTCCGTCATGCAACGTTCTAACAAAAGGCAACAATACAACAAAGAATTGACCTGTTGCTTTGTTGCTTGACTCCGTTGCTTGTCCTGATCCCCAGCATCAGAGCTGCCCCGGCCACCGTCAGCTCTCCTTGAAATACTCCTTAAATTATTTCTATCCGCTTCTCGTCTGGCATCGTCAGGTTGTCATCACTACACCCTGACATAATTGCGTTACGGTTAAGCCCTGTCAGATTCACTTTGCTACAACAGCTAAGGCAAGTTTTTCTTGCGTGCACCTAGCTAAATCACCTAACATTTTCTCGAACTGGTCGTAGCGGTTTGAATCGATGCGTTCAGCCAAGCAGCGAAAAAGAGGTAAGAATATCGCGCAGGTCACCTAATACTGGCACTTTCGGTATTCCATTGCAGCGCCGGTATCACCGGCGACATTGTGGCCGGCCAAGCCGGGCTTGTTTGAATGCCTCGAAGCACCCGCGAGAAAATTCAGTCTACCCAATGTTTTCGACCCCCCATAACCCTCAAATGGACACTGTCCTAGGCGGAGCTCCCGTGCTCGCAAAGACCGATGTCTCGGCGAAGCGTGGCAAGAAGACGCGCGCCGACAACGAGAGGTCGACTTTTTTGCTGCTCAGATATGTTCTGATCATCGCGGCAGGCTATCTGTTTCTTTTCGGCGGACAGGCCGGTGCGTCCAACCTGGCGGTCGTCCTGATCGCCATGGCGCTGCTGTCCAACGTAATCGTCTCGCAGTTTTCGGAGCAGCGATTGTTACATCCGGTAAGCTTGGGAGTGGTCCTCTGTTTCGACATAAGTTGGATCTCTTTGGGGCTTTGGCACGAAGGCATCTTCGGCGGCAACACGTTTCTGCTTTACTTTCTCATCCTCTTTCTCGCGGCGGTAGGACAGGGCCTCTTCCTTTTAATCAGCGCCAGTGTGGTGTTGAGTGCCATCGACATCTTTTTGTTGGTCCTCCCGGGCGACGAGGGGACAGCGCTCTGGACTTCTCAATCCTTGCTCCGAATCCCATTCATGTTCATCGCGGCGCTGTTCTACGGTTTTCTCGCGGAACGGGCCGGCAAGGAGAAGAAGATAGGAGAAGAGCGCATTCAGGCCCTGCGTGACATCGAGATAGCCATCACTTCTTCACTCGATCTGCGCGCCGTCTTGGACGTGCTGCTCGATAAGATTGACGTTTTCTTCCCTACGCCGTCGTCACTGTCACCCTTGTGAATCGCAAGACCGGCGAGCTGGAGCCCGTGGCCTGCCGGAATCTAGACGAGAGTGAGTGGAAGTCGGTGATCGCGAGACGCATTCGTCTTGACAAAACTTCAGAGGCCGACCATGCCCCGGTAATGATTCTCAACGCCCAAAACGACCCGCGTTCCCAGCAATCGGAGTTTCTACGCAAGAACAACTTAGTCTCTTATCTGCGCGTGCCACTGGCGGCTAAAAGCGAACTGTGCGGGTTTCTGACATTCTTCACGAAGGAGGAGCACGCCTTTAGCGTCGAGGAGGTTAAGTTTCTTACCACTCTCGCAAGCCAAGCGGCGATAGCGATTCATAATTCACAACTCTACGAGGAGATGTGTAAGTCGAACAAGGCTAAGGATGAATTTCTTAACATCATGTCGCACGAGCTGCGCACGCCGATCAACGTGGTCATGGGCTATGCCCAACTACTGAAAAACGGGGCGTTGGGCGACGCCAATACCCAACAGGCGGCGGCGATAGATACAATAGCCGCGCGGACGAAAGATCTTTTGGATATGATCAACAGTTTGCTGTATGCGACATCACTGGAGGGGAACGGCGCCAAGTTCGAAGCGGACGCATTCCGCTTGGGGGACTTTGTTCACGAACTGGAGGCGGATTATCAAGCTCAGTCGAACGGAGAGATTAGCCTTGTTTGGGATTATCCAGCGGAGCTGCCGACCATCGAAACCGACGGAGTGAAACTGAAGCAAATTCTTCAGAACATAATCAACAATGCCATCAAGTTCACCGAAAGAGGCGCCATAACCACCTCGGCGCGCTATTGTCCCGGTGACAAGACCGTCGAATTTGTGGTGACGGACACGGGGATTGGTATCGCGCCTGAAGAAATGCATGACATCTTCGAGCGATTTCACCAAGTCGACAGCTCGCAGACGCGCGCCTTCGAAGGCGTTGGACTCGGATTGTATATCGTCAAGGAATTTACTGCACTACTGGGCGGCAAAATCGCCGTCGAAAGCGAGCCGGGAAAAGGCTCGACCTTCACCCTCACGATTCCCACGGAAGTTATCAATTCAAGAGAGTCGGCACGATAGGGCGCTAGGCCGCCCTTCGGCGCTCTACCATCAGGAGTAGCGGCCAAGCGCGTATTGCGCGACGAACCTTGAAAGCTGTTCCGAACAGGTTCCAAAACAATATTCGAGCAGTGGTGTTCTCCGCAGTGATGTCGTCATTTTCAGTCGGCGACCTAGCGTCACCGAGTCAGTAGGTGACTCCACGCACCGAATTCATTCGAATTCATCTAATGTAGCAAATTGGTGCGGGTGCTTCCGATTACGCCGTATGGGACTCGGTTCTTTCCAATCCAAAGGCTTCGGCCAAGAGTTCGTAGGAGCGATGGCGCGGAGCGGGATCGTAGGTCCACGTGACCACGACCAGCTCGTCGAGATCGAGACTTTTTGCGAGTTCTTTCAGTCGCGCAGCCACGTGGTCTGCAGAACCGACGATCGCCTTGCGGCGCAGCTTCTCGGCAGTCGCCAACTCCGCGGGAGAATACGGGCGCACGGCTTCCTCGGGCGCCATGAGCGGCAGACGGATGCCTTGGCGGCGATCGATGATTGAGCGTTCGCGGCTTTTGAACTGGTGCAGCGCTTCTTCTTCTGTGTCAGCCGCCAGCGCCCACACGCAGATCGTGGCGATGGGCTTGGGATTGTTTTCGCTGGGGCGGTAGTTCTTGCGGTAAAGATCCAGCGCCTGCTCCACGCCGGTACCCTCGCTGAAAAAATATGCGAACGCGTAGGGCAAGCCAAAATAAGCCGCGAGTTGAGCGCCGTAGTCCGAGCTGCCGAGAATCCACATCTCTGGACTGCTCGGGCCGGTCGGCTGGGCATTGATTGTCCTGAAGGGATGGCGTTCAGGCAGCGGAGTCCCCGACACCCAATGCTGCAGTTCCTGTACTTGTCGGGGAAATTGGTCGAGGACGTTTTCGGGATTTGGATTGAGAGCGTGGGACGTTAATTGATCTGATCCCGGGGCGCGTCCGACTCCCAGATCGATGCGGCCCGGAGCAATAGCCTCCAGGACGCGAAACTGCTCGGCAACTTTCAGCGCGGAATAATGCGGCAGCATGATGCCTGCGCTGCCGATACGGATACGCGGCGTCGTGGCCGCGATCGCCGCCATGAGCACCTCGGGCGCCGTGCCGACAATACTGCCGGAGTTATGGTGCTCCGAGACCCAATAGCGATGATAACCCAGCGCGTCGCAATGGCGGGCGAGTTCGAGCGTTTCACGGATGGCAACGTCCTGCGCTCTACCCTGGATGCCGTCGATTGATCGAGTACTGACAATCTCATGGGTGGCTACTTCTAGAGAGCTTTTGTTCCGTTTATTAAGTTTACTCGAAGAATGTATGTACCACGAGGACAAGAGCACGAAGGTATTTTAACATATCGATCTTACCCTGGCCCGTCGGGGACGAATAAGAATTCTGATTCGTGGCGAAAAGCATCTTTTCTTCTTTCGTTGTTGTTCGTAGCTATTCGTTCTAAGACGAGTTGCTGGCAGGGTCGGAAGAGTAAACATCAGCCAAGTCGATCACCGACTTTCAAATCAACTTGTTTGGCAAACTCCGTACCGCTGATTTTCGCGCCCTCGCCACGCATTCTCTTTACAGTGAGCGTGCCGCCGTTGAGCGCGATCGTTATCTCTTCTGCGCCGATTCCGGTTACTTGTCCGGCAGGCGCCGCATTATTTGCTGATTGCATTCGCGCGTCGAAAATCCGGGCCATCTTTCCCTGCCAGGTCGTGTGCGCGCCGGGTTGAGGATCGCAGCCGCGAATCAGGTTATAAACTTCGTGCGCCGGCTTCGACCAATCGATTTTTCGACGGCGACCTGCTCGGCCGCCTGCTCGGCGCGCGGCCGGTGACGGTTCCGGCCGGCGCGCTCCGCGCGGCCACCCGCTGAGCTGGCGGGCGCGCCTGCAGCCGACCGAGCCCGGCTGGCTCGACATGGGCCTCGGCGTGCCGCTGCTCGACAGCGCCCGCGCGCGGCGAGAGCTGGGCTGGGCCGCGGGGCACCGGGCCGACGAGGCGTTCCTCGAGCTGTTCGACGGCCTGCACGACGGCGCCGGCCATCCCACTCCGCCGCTCGACCCGCGCACGAGCGGACCGCTGCGCGTGCACGAGATCGCCGGCGGCATCGGCCGGCGCTCGAAGTAGTCAGCGCGCGCCCGTCCCGACGTCCCAGAACGCAAGCTCGTGCTCGCTGCAGATCACGAAGGCGCGCAGCATCCGTGCCCGCCCCGGCTCGCCGGCGTCGGCGGCCAGCCGATCCACAAGGCCGCGGCACCACGCGGCGAGCTCGCCGAACTCGTCCGACGCATAGGTGTCGATCCAGGCGCCGTAGCGCTCGTCGGCGGGCCGCACGCCCTGGGCCAGCCGCGTGCCGATCTCGGCGTAGCCCCACATGCAGGGCAGCAGCGCGGCGGCGAGCTCGCCGAAGTCGCCGAGCGTCGCGGTGCGCAGCAGGTAAGTCGTGTAGGCCAGCGTCTCGCGCGCCGGCGGCTCGGCCTCGAGCTGCTCGTCGGTGATGGCCAGCTCGCCGCGCGTAGGCGCGATGGAGGTCCATCTCGGTGACGAGGATCGCCTGGGCGAGCTCGGCGAAGCGCCGCATGGTGGCCAGGTCGGGGGCGCGCGCGGCGCCGAGCGCGAGCAGCCGCGCGTACTCGATCAGGAACAGGTAGTCCTGGCGTACGTAGCGCGCGAAGCCGCTCGACGGGCAGCGTGCCGTCGCCCACGCCGCGCACGAACGGGTGCTCGTGCTGGGCCTGCCAGATCGGGTCGGCGGCGCGGCGCAGCTGGGCTGAGAACGTCGCGGCGGACTCCATCGGCGCGGGAGCCTACGCCGGGAGCGTGAGCCGCGCGTCGGGCCGCCGGGGCTTGCGCTCGCGGTTGCCGGCGCGGTCGATGGCCACGGTGAAGAAGCCGTAGCGCGCGCCGGCGCGCACGGTCACGCGCCGCGTCGTGCGCCGCGTGGTCAGCAGCCGGCGGGCGCGACGGCCGTCGATCGAGCGCCACAGCTCGTAGCGGGCGATCCCGGACAGCGCCACGCTCGCGCGCGGGACGTCGCGCCCGGACCAGCGAACCGTGATCGTCGAGCCGGCCGGGCGGCGCGGGAGCCGCCTGACCCTGGAGGTCGGCGGACGGCGGTCGAGCGTGCCGGCCTTGGCCACGGCCGCGGCGGCGTCGACGATCCCCCAGCCGAGCTCCGGGCCCCAGCCCGTGCCGGCCGGGCGGCGGGCGGTCTCCTTGAGCAGGCGCACGATCGTGCGGGCGCCGAGGTCGGGGTTGAGGTTGCGCACCAGCGCGCCGGCTCCGGCGACCATCGGAGCCGCCATCGACGTGCCCTGCAGGTAGGCGTAGCGCGCGTCGGCGCCGAACGTGGTGCGACAGCCGCACGGCCGCCCGTCGCCCAGCGCCCCGGTCTCCGAGCGCGTTCGGGGCCGAGGTGAAGGCGCCGAAGATCCCCACCGGCCCCGGTCCGCCGCCGCCCGTGTAGGAGCCGTAGGCGGCCAGCGAGATCTGCGACCCGCGGCCGGCGAACGCGGCGCGACGATCGTGGAAGTCGGCCGCCGTGACCGACAGGCCGCGGCCCTGGGCGATATCGGGGCCGGTGCCCGTTGGCTGCAGCACGCTCGGCGGGTAGCCCTGGTCCTCGATCGGGGCGTCGGCCGCGGCCGACACGAGCACGACCCCGCGCTCGCACGGCGTAGTCGATCGCGTCGAGCACCGCCCGCGACGGCCGGGCGCCGGGGGGCGTGCCGAAGCTCATGTTGATCGCGTCGGCGCCGTGGTCGACGGACCACACGATCGACGCGGCGACGCTGGAGTCGCTGAAGTCCGACTTGACCACGAGCAGCCGGCAGCCGAGCCCGGCGCCGACGAGCCCGACGCCGTTGTTGCCCGCCGCGCAGGCCAGCGACGCGACGTGCGTGCCGTGGCCGATGACGTCCAGGCCGGCGGGGCTGCGGGCGGAGTCGAAGCTGACGAGCCCGGCCACGCGGCCGGCCAGCTCGGGGTGGCCGATCTCGGCGCCCGTGTCGATCACGGCGATCCGCGCGCCCGCTCCGCGTCGACACGTCCCAGGCGGACAGGAACCCGGCGCGCGACGCCCACCACTGCACGGTCGTGCCGGGCACCGACGCCGGCGTCGTCTCGGGGGCGACGAGCGCCGGGTCGTTGGGCTGGAGGCGCAATCGGGCTCGGCCCTCGGGCTGCACGTGCGACACGCGCGGGTCGGCGCGCAGCCGCCGGGCCAGCGCGCGCAGCGACTGGCCCGCCCGCGGGCGCACCGTGACCAGCCCTATCTGGGGGACGCTGAAGCCGCTCGGTCGTGCGCTGCCGAGGCCGCCACCGCGTGAGCGGCATGCCCTGGCCGTCGGCGCGGTCGCCCGGTCAGCGCGATCGGCGCTCGGGGCGAGCGTCACCAGCAGGCGGCCGGTGCTCGGCGCGGCGGCCGCGTCGGTCGCCGCCAGCAGGACGAGCGCACCACAGAGCAGCGGGAGGACGCGGCGCATCGTGCCGAACATAACCCGGCGCGGACGGCGGAGGTTCGGGTGCGTGGGCCGGCCAGGTCGTGCGAGCCGGGCTCTAGAAGCCGAGCGCGAACTTCGCGTCCTCGGACATCTTGTCCGGGGTCCACGGCGGCGTGAAGGTCATCGACGACGTGACCTCCTCGACGCCCTCGAGGTCGCCGACGAACTCCTCGATCTGCTCGGAGACCTGCGGCCCGATCGGACAGCCCGGCGAGGTGAGCGTGAAGGTCACGTGGACCTTGCCCGCGTCGACCTCGACCCCGTAGATGAGGCCCAGCTCGACGAAGTCGAGCCCGAGCTCGGGGTCGATCACGTTGGACAGGGCGTCCTCGACGTCTTCGACGGTGGTCATGCGGCCTGAGTCTAGTGGGCGACCGGCTGCGGCCCTTGAGTGGGCCTGCGCGTTTTGTGTAGGTTTCCGCGATCGTCTCCTTCACCGAGAAGCCCGCTGTCCTGCACTGCTCCGGAGACGAGGACATCTCCACGCAGGGCTGCCGGCGGACCGCTATCTCGCGCGCGCTCGGGGCCACGACCGACGTCGTCGTGGACCTCAGCGAGCTGAGCTTCGCCGACAGCTCGCTGATGATCGACCTGGCCATGCTCTCGCGGCGGCTGCGGATCACCGAGCGGCGGATGTGGGTGTGCAACGCCCAGCCGCAGGTCTGGCGGCTGATCGAGGCCGTCGGCCTGAATCGCCTGCCCGGCGTGGTCGCCGAGCCGCACGCGTCGGTCTTGGTCTGAGCGGCACGCGACCGGGCCGGTGAGCCGCTGGCGGAGCGGTCCCGGACGGGACCGCTAGCCTGTGCTGAGTGCTGCCGCTGCTCGTCGTCATCTTCATCGCCGTGCCGATCGTCGAGTTGTACGTGATCCTGCAGGTGGGCCAGGCGATCGGCGTGCTGCCGACCGTCGCGCTGCTCGTCGTGGACTCGGTGCTCGGCTCGATGCTCATGCGCACCCAGGGCCGCGCCGCCTGGCGCGCGCTTCAACGCGGCGCTGGCCGAGCGACGGGTGCCGGCCCGCGAGGTCGTCGACGGCGTGCTGATCGTCTTCGGCGGCGCGCTGCTGCTCACGCCCGGCTTCGTCACCGACCTGCTCGGGCTGAGCCTGCTGCTGCCCCCCACGCGCGCCGTGCTGCGCGGCGTCATCGCGCGCCGCGTACTGCCGCGCATGATGGTGACCGCGGTCGGCGGCGCGGCGGCCGGCGCGGCGCCGGCGACCCGCCCCCGGAGGCGGTCATGACGTCGAGGGCAGCGCCAGCGAGGTCGACCCGCCGCCGCGGTCTGCCGTGAGCGTCGAGCCCGCAGACGACGCGCCGCGCCCGACCGGCGGGCCGGACGTCGAGCGATGCGGTGACGATCGCCTTCGGCGACGAGCGCGCCGACCTCTTCGGCATCGCTCGTCTGGGTCTGGCCCAGGGCGGAGCCAGCGGGCTGGCCATCGTGTTCCACGGCGGCGAGCCCGTCGCCGTCCGGGCCGAGGGCGGCGTGGAGGCCGGCGAGCCGAGCTCATGGGACGCCGTGTCGGCCGCCGGGCTGGACACCGAGGTCGTCGAGCCGCTGACGCGCCTGGCGCCTGCACTTCGCCGCCGACGAGGCGAGCTTCGACCTCGACCTGACCGCCGTCGGGGCGATCGCCGAGCTCGACCCCGAGCATCCGGTGGCGCGGGCCGGCGGCATGGCCGGCTTCGATCAGGCGTGTCGCGTGACCGGCGCGGCGACGGTCGGCGGGCGGCGCATCGTCGTCGACGGGCTCGGCCAGCGCGGCCGCTCGTGGGGCTCGCCCGACTGGGACCGCATCGATGCGGCGCGCACCGTCGCCGCCTGGTTGGGCGGCGACCTGGCCGTCTCGCTGGCCGCGATCCGGCCCGCCGGAGCGCGCCACCACGAGGACGAGCGGATCGTGGCGACCGTCCTC
This sequence comes from uncultured Actinomycetes bacterium, assembly GCA_963787065.1. Taxonomy (GTDB): domain Bacteria; phylum Actinomycetota; class Thermoleophilia; order Solirubrobacterales; family Solirubrobacteraceae; genus JAOPZW01. The sequence goes on along the minus strand of CAWBBQ010000038.1, from coordinate 221,611 downwards.
GAGCGCGATCCCGAGGACGACACGGCACGGGCCACGCCGGTCCTCGATCCGCGGCTGTCGACGACCTACGACGGCGACGGCCGCCAGCAGGCCGCCGGGCTCGAGCTCTACGTGGACGAGGACGGCATGCCGCGGCGGGCGGCCGGTGAGGTGATCTGCGGCACGACGCTCGACCTCGGCCGGCTGCGCCTGGACTGCGCCTTCCTGCGCTGGCGGATGGAGGGACGCATCGGGATCGGTCGCTACGACGTGCTGCGGCGCGCGGGCGACGGGTGATCGGCGGCGGTCGTCGGCGAGCGGCGGCTCAGTTGTCGGAGCCGAGCCGGTCCCAGAGATAGAGCTCCAGGCACTCGGAGGCCAGCGCGAGCGACCGCTCGCGCGAGAGGTAGGGCAGCACGGTGTCCAGCGCCTCCTCCTCGGCCACGCCCGCGTCGAAGGCCTCCTCCCCGCGGAAGCCCGCGGCGATCTTCAGCGCCTCGCGCCGGTTGTCGCCCAGCGAGGGGAACACGTTGACGAGGAACTCGCGGTTGGCGATCGGGTGGCCGACCTCCAGCGAGGCGTGCCACGCCGCGAGCATCGACAGGTCGTGCTCGTCGAGGTCGGCGATCGCCTTGGCGTAGTGGGAGGCGAGCTCCCCGTCGGGGATCTCGTCGACCCATGCGCGCACCAGCTCGCCCAGGAGCTGCCGGCGGGCCTCGCGGCCGACGGACTCGGCGATCACGCGGATCGCGTCCTGGGGTTCGATGAAGCAGAGGGCCATCGCACGCTCCCTGGCGCTCGAGGACAACGGTCACCGGGCACGGTAGGCAGCCGATCGGACGGCAAACCCCGCTGCCACGCGGGATCGCGTGCGTCGCGGCGTCGGCCGGCCCGCCCGTTCGCGCGCGCGTGCGCGCGGGCACGCCGCGATCGCGGTGCACGGCGCCTTTGCACGACCCTCAGCCGACGGCCGGTTCCTGACCCGGGACTTGCCAGCGGTCCGCCGCCGCTGTCAGGGTGACGTCCACCACAGATCGTGCGCCCGGGCGGGATCGTCACGTCCGGCGCTCTCGACTCGGGAGGGTCCATGCTCCACGCGTCCCGCCGTCTCCGGAGGTCGATCCTCGCCACCGCCGCGCTGCTGGCCGCGGCGCTGGTCGCCGCGCCGTCGGCATCCGCCGCCCGCACGGCGCCGGCCGAGCTGGCCTGGGAGTCGTGCGGAACGGCAACCGGCGTCCAGTGCGCCACGCAGCCCGTGCCGCTGGACTACGACCGCCCGGGCGGAAAGACGATCGACATCGCGCTCGCGCGCGTGCCCGCCAAGGACACCGAGCGCCGCATCGGCTCGCTCTTCTTCAACTTCGGCGGCCCCGGCGCTCCCCACGTCGACTACCTGCAGGCCACCGCCGGCGTGGGCCTGTTCGACGTGCTGAACGAGCGCTTCGACATCGTCGGGTTCGACCCGCGCGGGGTCGGCCAGAGCTCGCCGTCGATCGACTGCGACGTCAACCCGGAGGAGCTGGGCGCCGGCGCGCAGCCGTTCCCGACGCCCCAGACGCTCGACCTCCCGGCGCTGCTGGCCAAGGTCGATGCCTACGTGGGGCGCTGCGATCGGCTCAACGGCGAGATCCTCGCCCACGCCTCGACCGCCGACGTCGCGCGCGACATGGACGTGCTGCGCGAAGCGGTCGGCGACGAGAAGCTCAGCTACCTGGGCTTCTCCTACGGCACGGTCCTCGGCTCGACGTACGCGAGCCTGTTCCCCAATCGCCATCGCGCGCTCGTGCTCGACGGCGCGGTCGACGCCGAGGGCTGGTTCAGCGACCCGATCAAGGGCTCCAACGAGCAGACCGCGTCGTTCGAACGCGCGCTCGGGCGCTTCTTCCAGGCGTGCGCGGGCGACCAGGCCGCGTGCCTGAACTTCGGCGGGAGCGACCCCCACGACGCCTACGACCAGCTCGTCGAGCGCGCGAACGCGACGCCGCTGCCGGCGGCCGCGTACACGCCCGACCCGCGGCCGGTAGACGGTGACGACATCAACGCGGCGAGCGCCGTCGCCATGTACGCCAAGCAGTTCTGGCCCGTGCTGGCCTGGGCGCTGGCCAGCGCCCAGGCGGGCGACGGCGCTCTCATCCGTCTCATCGTCGACGAGCTGTTCTACTCGCGCGACCCGGCGACGGGCGACTACGACCCCGGCTCCGATCGCTTCGTGGCCATCCACGCGGCCGAGTCGCGCTGGCCGACCGATGTGGCGACGTACGTGCGCGAAGGCGAGCAGGCGCGGGGCATGTTCGACCACTTCCACTTCAACCACGGCTACACCGAGCTGAATGCCGGGCTGTGGCCCGTCCGCGCACAGGACGTCTACGACGGCCCGTTCCGGGTGAAGAGCACGGCCCGGGCGGCGCTGGTCATCGGCACGACGTACGACCCGGCGACGCCCTACCGCTGGGCGGTCAGGCTCGCCAGCGACCTCGGCAACGCCCGCCTGCTGACCATGCGCGGCGACGGACACACCGCTTACAGCAGCCACAGCTCGCCGTGCATCGACGCGGCGGTCGACGCCTACCTGACCGAGGGTACCCTGCCGGCCGCCGGGACGACGTGCCGCCAGGAGGTGCCGTTCGCCCAGGCGCCCGAGCCGGTGTCGAGCGGCGCGACGATGACGCGCAGGGCGCTGCCGCACGTCGCGGGCCCGGTGCTGCACCGCCGCGCGATGCTGCGCTGACGCTGTTCGTCTCGTCTCGTGCTCCCCGCCGCGGCCACCCCGGCCGCGGCGGGGCGACCCGCTACGCGTGCGCTCGGGCCGGCCGGGCGGTCGAGGGGCAGACCCGCCGGAGGGTGCTCTTGCCGGTCCGGGGTCCCCTACCCACCGCATGGGTGGGCAGGAGACCTCGGATGGATCCTGGGCCCGGTCGGGCGAGCTGGGGCCACCCGGAGCGCGGGCGCGAACGCCCAGCCGGCGCTCGTGACCTCGAAGGGATCCCGCGCGCGGCAGCCCTCACGGCCGCTCGACCTCGAACTCGCCGGGCGGCGCGGCCGCGGCAGGGGTGACGGCAGGTGCGGCAGGCGCGGCGGCGCGCGGCACGGCCGGCGCGGTCGTGTTCGGCGCCGGCGCGGGCGTCGCCCGAGCAACCGTCGCCGTCCGGGTTCTCTGCCGGGTGCGCTTGCGCGGCGTGCGCGTGGCCGCGCGGCGGTTCGCCGCCGTGGCGTTCCCGGCCGCCGGCTGGCGGGCCGCGGGCGGCGCCGCCGCGACCGTGGTCGGGCCCGTGGGCGCAGCCGCCTGAGTGGCCGTCGCCGAGGCGCTGAGCGCTGCACCCGCGTCGCGGGGCGTCTTGGTGACCGCTCCCTCGACGGCGACGCCGCCGCCGGCGATCGCGGCCACCGATGCCGCGGTGGCCGCGGCCTTGCCGCCGGTCACGGCCTCCGCGACCGAGTGCGCGCGGTACGCCGTCGACGCCGCCCGCTGATGAACGCTGTTCCAGACGACCTCCCAGAGCCGGGCCACGAAGTGCCCGGCGCAATCCACCGGGCCGTGCCCGCCGATGGCGAGGCCAGCGGCCGGGAACACCGCCACGAGCGGTGCCGACGAGCCGCGCAGCTCGCGCACCGTGGCCTGGCACACGCCGCAGTTGCGAAGGTGCGGGCGCAGTTCCATGAGTTGCTCCGCCGACGCCTCGCCGTCGACCATGGCCGACAGCGACGGCGCCCACCGCTCGCATTCCTCGCCCGTCTCGATCCCGGCGTAGCGGGCCAGGAAGCTCTTGCGACCTTCAGCCAAGAGGCGGTTGACCTTCGTGTAGGACCACCCGGTCGTGTCGCAGATCTCCTGGTAGCTGTTGCCCATCGCCTTCAGCCACAGCGCCCGGAGCTCGTGCGGCTTCAGGCGCTGGAGCGCCTCGGCCGAGCGCTCGACGCGCTCGAAGCCGAGCACGCGATCCTCCGGCGACGGCGCCGTGCGGACCTCGATGGCGTCGAGGTCGATGTCCTCGCCGCCGACGGTCCGGCGACGCGAGTTGTTGACCGCCACGGCCTCACGCTTGACGATGGTGTGCAGCCACCCGGCCGCTCGATCGGCGTCGAGCCGGCCCGCATGGCGCATGAGCAGCTCGAGTGTGCGCTGGTAGGCGTCTTGGGCGTCGTCGGCGCACAGGCTGTAGCGCCGCGCCACACGCAGCAGCGAGTCGGCATGCTCGCCGATCAGCTCTAGCACGAGCCGCTCGGCCTCCTCGGGTGAGCGCCGAGGCACCACGTCGGTCGGGGCCGCCGCTTCGGCGGCCGGGTCTGGTTCGTGGGCGGCCGGGGCGCGTTGGGGTGAGGCGCCGAGGGCGCCAGGGGCGATGTCTTCCATGACTCTCTTTGGACGGTGTTGGAGGCGATGCCTCGGATTGCGACGGCTGCGATCGGCACCGTTGGCGTCCTCTGTGCCAAGACTCACACCGAAAAGTCGCTCTTTGCGGAGGAACGTGGACAGGTGTCCGGCTCACGGAGAGCGGTCGGCCAGCCGCCCTGGACGGCGAGCATCCCCGGTTCTGGGGAGGGCAGCCGGTCAGCCCGCGCCAAGCGAAAACGCGCAAATTGCGGGCCACGCCGGGCCGCTCACACGGCCCGGCCGAACCGCCGCGGCATGCGCTCCTGGCGCTGCGGGGCCGGGTTCAGCAGGAGCGAGGCGCCGACGAGCTCGACCTGGCGGCGGTGGGCGGAGAGGCGGGAGATCTCGGTGACGATCGGGGTCTGCATGGCGCGTTCCTGACGTTCGCGTTCTGCCTGCTCAGTGCCGTGGACGGCGCGGTCGTTACAGCTCGGATGCGACGACCGTGCAGCCGACCACAGGGCCCGTCGTCAGCGCGCCGATCGGGCTGACCGGATGAGCGCCCGCCTCGCGTAGGGTGCCTGCCCCACGCGATGACCACCCCCTGCATCCTCGACTGCGACCCCGGACACGACGATGCCGTCGCACTGCTGCTCGCCGCCGCCAGCCCGGCGATCGAGCTGCGGGCGATCACGACGGTGGCCGGCAACGGGACGCTCGAGCGGGTCACGCTCAATGCGCGTCGCGTGTGCACGCTGGCCGGGATCCGCGGCGTGCCGATCGCCGCCGGCGCCGACCGCCCGCTGCGGCGGGCGCTGGAGATCGCGATCGACGTCCATGGCGAGAGCGCGCTCGACGGGCCAGCGCTGCCCGAGCCCGACGTCCCGCTGGACCCGCGGCCCGCGCACGAGCTGATCGCCGACGTGCTGCGCGCCACCGACGCGCCCGTCGCCCTGATCGCGGTCGGGCCGCTGACCAACGTGGCCACCGTCCTGCAGCGCCATCCCGAGCTCGCCGGCCGGATCGGCGAGATCGTGCTCATGGGCGGCTCGACCGGGCGCGGCAACCGCACGCCGTACGCCGAGTTCAACATCTGGGCCGACCCGGAGGCCGCCGCCGCCGTGTTCGCCAGCGGCCTGCCGGTCACCATGGTCGGGCTCAACCTCACCCACCAGGCGCCCGCCACCAGCGCGGTGACCGAACGCCTGATCGCGCTGGACACCGACATCGGCCGCACCGTGGCGGGCTGGATGACCTTCTTCGGCGCCCGCTACGAAACGTTGTTCGGCACCGCCGCTCCGCCCCTCCACGACCCGTGCGCCGTCGCGCTGCTCGTCGATCGCTCGCTCGTCCGCTGCACCGACGCGTTCGTCGCCGTCGAGACCCACGGCGAATGGACGCGCGGCGCGACCGTCGTCGACCTCGACGACCGCCTCGGCCAGAAGCCGAACGCGAGCGTCGCCGTCGAGCTCGACGTCGAGCGCTTCTGGGACCTCATCATCGACGCGGTCGCCGCGCACGGAGCGCTCGCGCGGTGAGCGCCGACGTCGTCGTCGTCGGCTCGCTGAACCTCGACGTCGTCGTCCCCGTCGAGCGTCATCCCGCCCCCGGCGAGACCGTGCTGGGCGGCGATCACGTCCAGCTCCCGGGCGGCAAGGGCGCCAACCAGGCCGTCGCGCTCGCCCGCCTCGGGCGCAGCGTGGCGATGGTCGGCCGGGTCGGGGCCGACGACCCCGGCCGCCGGCTGCGGGCGGCGCTGGAGGCCGCGGGCGTCGATGCCCGTCACGTCCTCGACGACCCCGGCGCGCCATCCGGCCTGGCCATGATCTCGGTCACCGACGACGGCGAGAACACGATCGTGGTCAGCCCGGGGGCCAACGGCCGCGTCGGGCACGACGACGTCGCCGGCGCGGCCGAGCTGCTCGAGGCGGCCCTCGTCACCCTCGTCCAGCTCGAGGTCCCCGCCGCCGCGGTCAGCGCGGCGGCCGCGGCCGCGGGGGGCACGGTGGTCCTCAACCCCGCCCCCGCGCGTGCCCTGGACACCGAGCTGCTGGCCCGCGTCGACGTGCTCGTGCCCAACCGCACCGAGCTGGCGCTGCTCGCGCGCGCCGCCGTCCCGGACGGCGCCGCGGCGGCCGCGGAGCTCGCGGCCCGGCTCCAGGGCCCGCGCGCGGTCGTCGTCACGCTCGGCGCCGACGGCGCGGTCGTCAGCCACGAGCGCGGCGCCGAGCACATCCCTGCGCCGGCGGTCGACGCGGTCGACGCCACCGGCGCCGGCGACGCATTCTGCGGCGCGCTCTCCGACGCGCTGGCCGGCGGAGCCGAGCTCGTCGAGGCGGCGCGCTGGGCGGTGCGCGCCGCGTCGATCAGCGTCACCCGCCCCGGCGCGCAGGACGGTATGCCCACACGGGCCGAGCTCGAGGCCCGTTGACCCGCTACGCGCCGCGGGGGCGGTTCACGCCCGGCGCCCGATCTCCCCGACCGCGCCGCGCAGCCCGACGGACCCGACACACGCGACGCAGCCCACGCAATCCACGCATCCGATGCACGCCACGCAGGCAGCGCACGCGACGTTGCCGATCCCGGCCACCACGGCTGCGCTGCCGACCACCCCGAGCCCGAGCACGACGCCCGCGGACCCGACGACGCCGGCGCTGCCCACCGCGCCGGCCGATCCGACCACTCCGGCTGAACCCACGACGCCGGCCGATCCGACCACCCCGGCCGAACCCACGACGCCCGCGGAGCCGACGACCGCGGCCGACCCGACGACCGCCGTGCTCGAGGAGACTCCGACGGAGCTGTCTACGGCGTCGTTGGTGCTCGCGTCGCGAGTGAGTCCGGACATCGGCACGGACGATATCCGGCGCCGCGGGCGCCGGGCCATGGCGCCGAGAAGCCGCCGCGACCTCGGATCGAGCCACCCTCGCTTCACAACGAGACGGGGCCCGCGCTTGCGGGCCCCGTTCGGCACTCAGGGAATGGAGAGGAGATGCTCTTCGTATCGGCATGCGCGGCAGGGCACTGGAGAGCGCCGCGGCGCCCATTTGGGACCCGGCTCAGGCGAGGACGGAGACCAGCCGGCCGAAGCGGGCCGAGCCCAGCGACCGGCCCGCGGCGTCGTACAGCCCGGCGTCGCCCGGCGCCGGCGCCGCCGTCCGCGCTGACCTCTGCGGGACGTCGACCAGCACCCCGTCGACGACCTCGACGTCACGCCACGGGTCGGGCGGCGGAAGGGCGGCGGATGGGCGGATCGAGGCGATCATCGGCGAGGCGGGCGAAGCGGTTGCGCGCAACCCATGATGACGTTCGCGGCCCGCCGGCGCACCACACGATCCCGCCGTTTGGGATGCGGCCGTCCGCACACCGCCGGGCCGCCGAGCGAGCAAGCGCAGGCGGGTAAGCTCGAGTCCGTCGGCATGCTGCTGATGCTTATCGACTCTTCGGACTCGCCCTACGGCGGCGGCCCGGGCGCGCCGCGCGGGCGCGTGCGACGGATGCTGGCCGGCGGGATGCTGTGCCTCGTGCTCGCCCACTTCCTGCCGGTGCTCGGCGGCGTGATGCTGGCCGCGTTCGGGCTGCTCGTGCTCGTGCTCGCGCTCTACATCGTCGACGACGAGCCGCGCGAGGACGCCTGACCGCGGCGCTCAGACCTCGTCCGCGGCGTCATCGGCGCGATCGGCGTGCAGCAGCCGGCGCAGCGACTCACGGCGGGCGCCGTCGTCGGGGTCGACCGCGCCGCCGGTGATGCGCTCATCCTCGGGCCGCGCCCAGTTCACCAGGCCCAGGTCGAGGGCCGCGATCGGCACGCCGGCGGCGCTGGCCAGCTCACCGGCGCGGCGCTGCAGGTTCAGCGCGTCGCCGATCGCGAAGATGCGCTTGGCGGCCACCGTCGTCTGGTCCATGGGATCGCTGAGGTGCAGCGACCACGGGTCCATGTCGAACAGCCCCAGCCGGCCGAGCGAGACGAGCAGCTCGTAGCGCGGGCCGCGGCCGAAGCCGGGCAGCGCGAGGCGCTCGAAGGCGCGGTCGAAGCGGCGCTGCGGCGTCCACGCCGGCTCGCCGCGCAGTCCCGCGGCCTGCGAGCCGGCCCGCTGCGCCCACGCCCGGTAGGCCTGCAGTGTGGCCGCGCCGCGCCGCGGATCGTGGGCGGTGCGCGGGCCGAGCTCGGTGTGCTCGAGCTCGGGCAGCTCGCCCGTCGCCCACGCGGTGCGCGCGGTATCGATCGCCGCGAACGGGCTGTCGCCCTCCAGCGGCGACAGGTAGGCGATCAGGAAGGCCAGCCAGACCGCCTCCTCGACGTCGTCGAGCCGGACCACGTCGGCGTACAGGCCGCGCGGCTGGGTCTGCGAGCTGCTCCAGGCGAGCGGCGGCGAAGGCGATCTCGTCGGCCAGCCGAGCGGCCTCGAGCGTCGCGCGCAGCCCCGGGACGAGCTCGTGCTCGTAGCCGTCGTCGGCCGCGCGCGCCATCCGCCGGACGCGCAGCTCGCTGCCCCCGCGCGCGGTCCGCCGCCTGGCGGTGCTCGACGCGGACGAGCGCTGGACGGCCGGTCGCCGCGCCGGAGCCGACGGCTCCAGCGGCGAGCGCGTCTTGCGCGAGCAGATTGGGCAGTTGGCCTCGAGGCGGTTGTGGCGGCAGAAGGACGGCACCCGATCCAGTCTAGGCCGGGGGCACGGCTCACGCGGCCCACGGGCCGCGGGTCGGACAGCGCCCGCTCGCCGTGGCGGCGAGCGGGCGGGACGGGTCCGGAACCGAGTCGTACTAGCGGCGGCAGGAGCGCCGCTTGCGCTCCTTGACCACGTTGTAGCCCGGGCGGGCCGAGCCGTCGCGGTTGACCAGGCCGGCGTCGAAGTCGTCGCTGGCCGTGTACGCCGGGTTGAACTGGTAGACGTACAGCCGCTTGACCCGCGGGTAGGAGCGGGCCAGGCTGAACATGCAGCCCAGCGCCTTGGCGGCGCGGCTCGTGCTGCGCGGAACGAGCGGCCGAGCTTGACGATGCCGCCGGTCTCGGTCAGCCAGACGTCCCTGCGCCAGGTCTGCAGGACGCGGCGCGTGCGCGTCGTCGAGAAGCGGTTCGTGTCGGAGTAGTTGTGGAAGCCGAGGATCTTCGGCGTCGAGCCCGCGAAGCGCTTGAAGCGGCGGATCACGTTGAGCGTCTTGTCGACGTTCTGCTCGTCGAGCACGTCGAGCGCGACGATCCGCGTCCCGCGCGTGCCGAAGACGCTGCGCACGGCCTTGTAGTAGCTGGCCAGGCGCTGCTCCTTGCCACATGTCGGCTGGCCGGCGACGCGGCTCGCGCGACTGGCAGCGGTTGACCTCGTTCCAGACCGAGATCTCCTTGATGTCCGGATAGGCCGCTTGAACTTGGTGATCGCCGCGCGGTACTCGGAGACCGAGGGCAGGCGGCGCTCCTTGCCCGGCTGCCGGGAACGCTCGAAGGCCACGAGGATGCGCTGGTTGGCGCCGCGCGCGGCGGTCACCCACGCGTCGAGCGCGGCCTTGTCGCCCGGCGAGCTCATCACGTCGTAGGGCGTGATGTAGCGCGCCGCCTTGATCTTGAGCGGCGCGAACAGCGGGTTGGTGAACGTCGACGCCTGCTGGTCGCTGATGCCCAGCGTGTAGGCGGCGTGGCCGGTCGCCGGCACGGCGAGCATGGCGAGCAGGAGGACCAGCGGGGCGAGAAGTCGTCGCATGGGAGGGAGAAACCTCTTTCGTTCGGAGACGCGGCGAACCCGGGAGGCTCTTGCGGGCGCGGCGAAGCTGACACCTGCGCGCCCAGGAAGCGGAACAGGCTAGCCGCCCGGAAGTTTCGGCGCGGCGCGCCGCGTCCCTGCCGGGCCGGCCTGCGCGGGAAGCCCCTACAGCGCCGGCGCGGCGACCTGCGGCGGGCCCTCGGGGCCCTCGTCGGCGTCGCCGCCGCCGACGAGCGCGGGCTCGGCGGGCTGCTCGTCGATGCTGCGCAGGTGACGGTCGACCATGCGCGCGCACTGGCGGCCCTCGTTGATCGCCCACACGATCAGCGACTGGCCGCGGCGCGCGTCGCCGGCGACGAACACGCCGGGCACCGAGGTCTCGTAGGTCGGCGCCTTGACGTTGCCGCGCGCCGTCCTTGTCGACGCCGAGCTGGTCGACGGCGCCCTCGTGCTCGGGGTGCACGAAGCCCATGGCCAGCAGCACGAGGTCGGCGCGCAGCTCGCCCTCGGTGCCCTCGACGGGCTTGAACGGCGGGCGCGCTGCCGGCCTCGGCGTAGTGCAGCGCGCGCACGTTGCCGTCGTCGTCGCCGGAGAAGTGGGTGGTGACGACCGAGAAGTCCTGGCGGCCGCGCTGCGTCGCGCGCGCCTCCTCCATCGCGTAGCTGAGGCGGAACTTCTGCGGCCACAGCGGCCACGGCGTGCGGTCGTCGGGCCGCTTGGCGGGCGGCTCGGGCAGCAGCTCGAGCTGGACGACCGACGCGGCCCCCTCGCGGACCGAGTTGCCGACGCAGTCGGCGCCGGTGTCGCCGCCGCCGATGACGATGACGTGCTTGCCCTCGGCGCTGATCGAGCGGTCGCACCGAGCCGGCCACCCAGCGATTGCGCACGTAGAGGTAGTCCATCGCGAAGTGCACGCCGTCGCAGCTCGCGGCCGGGCACGGGCAGGTCGCGCGGCACGCGCGAGCCGATAGACAGCACGACGGCGTCGAACTCATCGCGCAGCTCGTCGGCGGTGACGTCGACCCCGACGTCGACGCCCAGGCGCAGCTCGACGCCCTCGTCGACGAGCTGCTGGACGCGGCGCTCGACGACGCGCTTCTCGATCTTGAAGTCGGGGACGCCGAAGCGCACGAGCCCGCCGGCCGCCTCGTCGCGCTCGAAGCAGCACGACGCGATGGCCGATGCGGCGCAGCTGCTGGGCGGCGGCCATGCCGGCCGGGCCCGCGCCGACGACGGCGACGCTGCGGCCCGGTCTCCGTGCGCGGCGGCTGCGCCGTGACCCAGCCCTTCTCCCAGGCGTGGTCGATGATCGCGTTCTCGATCTGCTTGATCGTGACCGCGTCGCCCTCGCGGATCTCGAGCACGCACGCCGCCTCGCACGGCGCCGGGCACAGCCGGCCGGTGAACTCGGGGAAGTTGTTCGTCGCGTGCAGCTGGCGGATGGCCTCGGCCCAGCGGTCGCGGTAGACGAGGTCGTTCCAGTCGGGGATCAGGTTGCCCAGCGGGCAGCCGTTGTGGCAGAACGGCACGCCGCACTCCATGCAGCGCGCGCCCTGCGCGGCCAGCTCCTCGTCGGAGCGGCGTGACCAGGAACTCGCGGTAGGCGTTGTCGCCGTCGATGCGCTGGATGGGGTCCTCGTAGGGGACGCCGACGCGCTCGATGCGCAGGAAGCCGCCGAGCTCACCCATCCGCGGGGACCTCCTCGCCGGCCTTCGGGCGGACCGGCTCGTCGCCGTTCTCGGACTCGGTCGTGACGAAGCCCTCGCCGCCCGTGCTGCCCGGGCTGGTCGCGGTGCTCGGCGCCCGCGCGCCCCTCGGCCAGCTCCTCCTCCTCGGCGCGCGCGAGCTCGGCCAGCACGCGCTTGTAGTCGGTCGGGAAGACCTTGACGAACTTCGCGCAGCAGCGCGTCCCAGTCGTCGAGCACGCGCCGCGCCACCGGCGAGCCGTGCGGCGCTCGTGCTCGGCGACGAGGTCGCGCAGCTCGATCGCGTCGCCCTCGTCGAGCGGCTCGAGCTGGTCGAGCATCATCGGGTTGATGCGCCGGCGGAGCGCGTCGCGCTCGTCGAGCACGAAGGCCAGGCCGCCGCTCATGCCCGCGGCGAAGTTGCGCCCCGTCGGGCCGAGCACGACGACGCGGCCGCCGGTCATGTACTCGCAGCCGTGGTCGCCGACGCCCTCGACGACCGCGCTGGCGCCCGAGTTGCGCACCGCGAAGCGCTCGCCGGCCTGGCCGCGGAAGAACGCGCGACCCTCCGTGGCGCCGTACAGGACGGTGTTGCCGATGATCACGTTGTCCTGCGCCGGGAAGGTCACGCCGTCCGGCGGCATGACGGCCAGCACGCCGCCGCTCAGGCCCTTGCCCGTGTAGTCGTTGGCGTCGCCGTGCAGCGAGAACGACACGCCCGGCGCCAGCCAGCCGCCGAAGCTCTGGCCGGCCGAGCCGGTGAACTCGATGTGCAGCGTCTCGGCCGGCAGGCCGTCGGCCCCGTGGCGCTGGGCGATCCGGCTCGACAGCACGCCGCCCACGCAGCGGTTGACGTTGCGCACCTCGAGCTCGAGCTCGACCGGCTCGCGCTGCTCGATGGCGACCTGCGCCTGCTCGATGATCTGCCAGTCGAGGTGGTCGTCGAGCACCGGCGGCGGCGGCTTGACGCGGTGGCGCGGCGCGCCCTCGGGGAGCTCGGGGAAGTGCAGGACCTGCGTGAGGTCGACCCCGCGCGCCTTCCAGTGGTCGATCGCCGCGTCGACCTCGAGCAGGTCGGAGCGGCCGATCAGCTCGTCCAGGCGCCGCAGGCCGAGCGAGGCCAGCAGCGCGCGCAGCTCCTCGGCCACGAAGAAGAAGAAGTTGACGACGTGCTCGGGCTGGCCCGCGGAAGCGCTTGCGCAGCTCCGGGTCCTGCGTGGCGATGCCGACCGGGCACGTGTTCAGGTGGCAGGCGCGCATCATGATGCAGCCCGTCGCGATCAGCGGGGCGGTCGAGAAGCCGAACTCGTCGGCGCCGAGCGCCGCGGCGATGGCCACGTCGCGGCCCGTCTTGAGCTGGCCGTCGGTCTGGACGACGATCCGCGAGCGCAGGTCGTTGCGCAGCAGCGTCTGCTGGGTCTCGGCCAGGCCGATCTCCCACGGCACGCCGGCCGACTGCACCGAGCTCAGCGGCGACGCGCCGGTGCCGCCGTCGTGGCCGGAGATCAGCACGTGGTCGGCGTTGGCCTTGGCCACGCCGGCGGCGACCGTGCCCACCCCCACCTCGGCGACGAGCTTGACGCTCACCGAGCCGCTCGGGTTCGCGCAGCGCAGGTCGTAGATGAGCTGCTTGAGGTCCTCGATCGAGTAGATGTCGTGGTGCGGCGGCGGCGAGATCAGGCCGACGCCGGGGGTCGTGTGGCGCACCCAGCCGATGTAGCGGTCGACCTTGTGGCCGGGGAGCTGGCCGCCCTCGCCGGGCTTGGCGCCCTGGGCCATCTTGATCTGCAGCTGGTCGGCGTTGACCAGGTAGTTGATCGTCACGCCGAAGCGCCCGGAGGCGACCTGCTTGATGGCCGAGCGCCGCCAGTCGCCGCCGTCCTCGGGCTTGGGGAAGCGCCGCGGGTCCTCGCCGCCCTCGCCCGTGTTCGACCGGCCGCCGAGGCGGTTCATGGCCACGGCCAGCGTCTCGTGCGCCTCGGTGGAGATCGAGCCCAGCGACATCGCGCCGGTGGCGAAGCGCTTGACGATCTCGCTGGCCGGCTCGACCTCCTCGAGCGGGACCGGCTCGCTGGTCGGTGCGGAAGCCGAGCAGGCCGCGCAGCGTGGCGCGGCGCGTCGCGTCCTCGTTGACCTGGCGCGCGTACTCGTCGTACTTCTCCTGCGCGTCGCCCACCGACCTCACCGTTCGCCGCTGCCGTTGCCGCTGCTCCTCACCGCGTGCTGCAGCAGCGAGATCGTCTCGGGGTTCCACATGTGGTGCTCGCCGTCGCGCCGCCAGGCGTAGACGCCGCCGACGGGCAGCAGGTCGTCCAGCGCGCCCGGCCACGCGCGGGCGTGGCGGTCCAGCGCCTCCTGGCCGAGGACCTCGATGCCGACGCCGCCGATCCGCGACGCGGTGCCGGTGAAGTGGCGGTCGACGAGCGTCTTCTCCAGCCCGACGGCCTCGAAGATCTGCGCCCCGCAGTAGGACTGGATCGTCGAGATCCCCATCTTGGAGATCGTCTTGAGCAGCCCCTTGCCCAGCGCCCTTGACCACGCGGCGCTCGGCCTCGTCGGGGTCGTCGACGCCGGCGATCGCGCCCTGGACGGTCAGCTCGTCGATCGTGTCGAGCATCACGTAGGGGTTGATCGCGCTCGCGCCGTAGCCGATCAGCGTCGCGAAGTGGTGCACCTCGCGCGGCTCGCCCGACTCGAGCACGAGGCCGGCGCGCAGGCGCGTGCCCTCGCGCACGAGGTGGTGGTGCACGGCGCTGACGGCCAGCAGCGACGGGATCGGCGCGCGCTCGGGGCCGACGGCGCGGTCGGAGAGGATCAGGACGTTGACCCCGGCCTGGATGCGCGTCGTAGGCCTCGTCGCAGACGTCGGCCAGCCGCGCCTGCATGCCCTCGGGGCCGTCGGCCACCGGCCAGGTGATGTCGATCGTGTGCGCGCGGAACACCTCGCCGCCGACCTGGCGCAGCGTCTCGAGCTCGTGGTTGCGCAGGATCGGCTGCTCCATGACGAGCTGGTGGGCGTGCTCGGGGCTCTCGTCGAGCAGGTTGCCCTCGGCGCCGACGCCGGTGCCCAGCGACATGACGATCGCCTCGCGGATCGGGTCGATCGGCGGGTTGGTGACCTGGGCGAAGAGCTGCTTGAAGTAGGTGAACAGCGCCGGGCGCTGGTCGCTGAGCACGGCCAGCGCGGCGTCGTTGCCCATCGAGCCGATCGGCTCCTCGGCCTTGTCGACCATCGGCGCCATCAGGACCTTCAGGTCCTCCTGGGAGTAGCCGAAGGCGAGCTGGGCCTGGCGCAGCGGCAGCTCGCTCTGGCGCCGCGCGTGGGCGCGCTCGAGGTCGTTGAAGTGCACGACGTTGCGCCGGAACCACTCGGCGTAGGGCTTCTGGGTGGCGACCTCGCGCTTGACCTCGTCGTCCTCGACGATCCGGCCCTGCTCGAGGTCGACGAGGAACAGCTTGCCCGGCTGCAGGCGGCCCAGGCGCTTGACGTTGCCGGGCTCGATGCCGAGCATGCCCGTCTCCGAGCCGAGCACGACCCAGCCGTCCTTCGTCTCCATCCAGCGGCCGGGGCGCAGGCCGTTGCGGTCGAGCGTCGCGCCGACGACGCGGCCGTTGGTGAAGCACACCGCGGCCGGGCCGTCCCACGGCTCCATCAGGCACGAGTGGAAGGCGTAGAAGCCCTTGAGCTCGTCGGTGAGGTCGTCGCGATCCCGGTAGGCCTCCGGGATCATCATCATCACCGCGTGCGGCAGCGAGCGGCCGGCGAGCATCAGCAGCTCGAGCACGTTGTCGAACGTGGCCGAGTCCGAGCCGCCCGGGCGCACGATCGGCATGACCTTGGCCAGGTCGCGGCCGAACAGCTCGCTGGCCAGCTGCGACTCGCGGGCGCGCATCCAGTTGACGTTGCCCATCAGCGTGTTGATCTCGCCGTTGTGGCAGATCACGCGGTAGGGATGGGCCAGCTCCCAGCTCGGGAAGGTGTTCGTCGAGAAGCGCGAGTGCACGAGCGCCATGCCGCTGGCGAAGCGCTCGTCGCGCAGGTCGGGGTAGAAGCCGCGCAGCTGGTGGGAGATCAGCATCCCCTTGTACACGCACGTGCGCGACGAGAAGCTCGACGCGTAGAAGTCGGGGCCGGCCGCGAGCTCGACGATCCGCCGGATCACGTAGAGCTTGCGCTCGAAGGCGTCCTGGTCGTCCTCGTGCGCCGGGCCCGGCGCCGACGAACACCTGGCGGATGTGCGGGCGCGACGCGTTGGCCGTGTCGCCCACGTGGGCCTCGTCGATCGGCACGTCGCGCCAGCCGAGCACGCGCTGGCCCTCGGCCCGGATGTTGCGCTCGACGAGCTGCTCGAGCTTCGTCGCGGTGCGCGGGGTCGTGCGGCAGGAAGCACACGCCGACGCCGTAGCAGCCCGGCGCGGGCAGCTCGAAGTCGACGACGCGGCGGAAGAAGGCGTCGGGAACCTGGGTGAGGATGCCGGCGCCGTCGCCGGTGCGCACGTCGGCGCCCTCGGCGCCGCGGTGCTCGAGGTTGTCCAGCGCCTCGAGCGCGCGCTGCGACGACCTCGTGGCTCGGCTCGTTGTCCAGGCGCGCGACCATGGCGACGCCGCACGCGTCGTGCTCGAACCTGGGGTCGTAGAGGCCGTCGGCCTTGGGTGGCGAGATCTGGGTCATCGTGTGAGTCCCCGTACGGCTGCGGGCAACCGGAGGTGAGCGCGGAATGATAGGGAGCGCGCCCCGGAAGCGGGAGGGGGCATTTGGTCGGGACGTCGAACGTCGCAACGCGCGCGTCGGCGGCGGGCTATCCTCCCGCCCGTCGAGCGCGGTCGACCGGGGGGTCGCGAATGAATGCATGGAACGGGCGGGCGCCGGGCATGACGTGCCCCGTTGCGGTCATGCGATGACCGCAACGCTTGCCCCTGAGCCACGCGTGGACACCGACGCTCCCGATCTCGAGCTCACGCTGCCGGCCCGCCCGGAGAACGTGGCGGTGGCACGACACGCGATCGGCGGCTTCGCCGACGTCCTCGAGGTCCCCGACCAGACGCTTGCCGACGTCAAGCTGGCCGTGACCGAGGCGTGCACGAACGTCGTCGTCCACGCCTACCCCGGCGGCGAGGGCACGATGGGCCTGCGCGCCACGATCGTCGACGGACGTCCTGCGCGTGGTCGTCGTCGACGAGGGCCGCGGGATGCTCCCGCGCCCCGACAGCCCCGGCCTCGGGCTCGGCCTGCCGCTGATCGCGACGCTGACCGAGTCGCTCGAGCTCGGCACCGGCGACGGACGAGCAGACCGAGGTGCGCATGACCTTCCGCCTCGCGCGTACCCGGTCCCGCGGAGGTCGGCGGGGCGCCGTGAGCGCTCCGTCGGCCACGAACGAGGCGGCGCTCGCCGTCCGCAAGGGGCCGCTCGTCGGGCCGGTCCTCGGGCGCGTGGTCGGGATGCTCGCCGCGCGCGCGCAGTGCCCGATCGACCGCCTCGACGACGCCATGCTGCTCACCGACGCGGTGGCCGCCCACGCCCCGGCCCACACCGCCGACGCGCACGTGCGGGTCGTCGTCGCGGCCGGCCAGGGCGCGATCGAGCTGCGCGTGCGCGCGCTGAGCGCCGACGGCGCCGACGGCCTGCTGGCCGACGCCGACCTGCCCGGCGTGGGCAACGTCTTCCGGCGCGTGGCCGACGACGTCGACGCCCGCGCGCGCGGGCGGCGACGGGCACGGCGAGCTCGTCCTGCGGCTGCGCTTCGCCGCGGCATGAGCGCGACGCCCGCCTGCAACGCGCCGCGCCGTCAGCGACATGGCCAGCGCGGATCCGTCAAGCTAGAACGCGATGCCTCCGGAATTCTCACTCACCACCGAGTCGATCGACGAGCACCGCCACGTCGTCGCGGTCACCGGCGAGATCGACCTCTTCACCGCGCCCGAGCTGAAGTCGGCGCTCGGCGAGGCCCTCGAATCGGGGCACACGCGCATCGTGGTCGACCTCACGAGCACGAGCTTCCTCGACTCGACCGCGCTCGGCGTCCTCATCGGCGCGGTCAAGCGCCTGCGCTCGCGCGACGGCGTCCTGACCATCGTCAACACCGATCCGAACATCGCCAAGACGTTCGAGATCACCGGACTGGATCAGATCTTCACGATCCGGCCCACGCGTGACGAGGCGGTCGAGGCGCTCGACGCCGACGAGGCAACGGCGTAGTCGCGGCCTCCCGTCGCGCTCAGCGGCCCTCCCCGGTCAGCATCTCGAGCACGGCGTCCTCGAGCGGTTGGATCGCCGTCGTGTCGTCGTCGCCGGCCACGAGGTCCATCGAGGCGCCGATCGTGCGCCCGTCGCGGAAGGCATCGAACACGCGCGGGTCGATGTACGACGCGCGCGCGACCGCCGGCGTGTTGCCCAGGTAGTACGCGACCTCCTTGACCGCCCGCGTGATCGCGCGCTTGCGCCCGGTCTTGGTCGGCGGCGCCTCGCCCGACACGGCAAGCGCCACCGCGGCCAGCACGGTCGCCCCCCATGTGCGGAAGTCCTTGGCCGAGATCTCCTCGCCGGTGACCTCCTTGAGGTACTCGTTGATGTCGGCCGAGCGCAGGTCGACCCAGCGCCGGCCCTGCTTGTAGGCGAGCAGGTCGTCGCTGCCACCGCGGCGGGCCTTCAGGCGGCCGACGACCTCGGCCACCTGCGGGTCGATCACGGCCTGGATCCGGCGCTTGCCGTGCTTGGACGGGTAGTCGAAGAGCAGCACCTCGCCGCGCAGGCGCACGTGGCGCTTGCGCATGGTGGCCAGCCCGTAGGTCTCGTTCTGGACCGCGTAGTCCTCGCCGCCGACCCGGAAGAAGCCGCGGTCCAGCAGCCGCACGGCGCAGCCCAGGACCTGCTCGCGGCTGGAGTCCTCGGCGTCGAGCGCCGCCTGCACCGCGGTGCGCAGCGCCGGCAGCGCCCGCGCGAAGACGACCATGTCGTCGAACTTCTCCTGGTCCTTCCGGGCGCGCCAGCGCGGGTGGTAGAGGTACTGCTTTCGCCCGGCGGCGTCGGTGCCCGTCGCCTGGATGTGCCCGCCCGGGTAGGGGCAGATCCACACGTCCTCCCAGGCCGGCGGGATGACGAGCTCGTGGATCCGCTGCAGGACCTCCGCCGTCGTCGACCTTGTCGCCGTCGGCGTCGAGGTAGCGAAAGCCGCGCCCGTGGCGCTTGCGCTGCAGGCCCGGGCCGGTGCAGTCGGCGCGGCGCAGGCGCGGGGTCGGGGCAGGAGCGGCGGTCGCGGCCATTGGCGGTCGAGGTACCCGCCACGCGGCACCCGCTAGCCCATGGTTCCGCGCTCGGGCGCGCGCGGCTGCAACCGACGGCCGAGCAGATCAGTTTCTGCGCGCGCGCTTCACGAGCGCGTCCACGTGCTCGACGGCGTCGCTGACATGCCGGCACACGACCACGTCCCCGATGGCCGCGGACCGCTCGTCGACGCCGCCTCCGCCCACCACGATGCCGATGTCGGGGATGACGCGGCGCACGGCGTCGAACGCTGCGGGCAGGTTGTCGGCGGACCGGGTGGTGGCGGCCGTGAATCCGACGACCGCCGGGCGATGGCGGTCGACCGCCGAGGCGAGCTCACCCACGGGGAGGTCGGCGCCGAACATGCGAACGTCGTAGCCCGCGTGCAGGATCACACTGGCGGCCATCTGAAGGCCCACGACGTGGTGCTCGCCCTGCGCTCCCGCCAACACGACGCGGTGTGAGGCGCGCTGCCGCGCGACGCGGAACGCCTCGCGCTGCAGCATCAGCACCCGCAGCGAGATCGACGTCGCGAGGTGCTCCTCGGCGATCGTGATGCGCCCGTCGGCCCAGAGGTCGCCCACGAGCACCAGCGCCGGTCGGATCACGTGGTCGTCGATCACCGCCTCGCCGAGTCCGGCCTCGATCGCCTCCCGGATCACCGCCTCGGCCGCCCGCGGCTCGCCGCCCAGCAGCGCGTCGGCATAGGCGCGCTGGAACTCGGCTGCGAGGGCCAACGCACGTTCCCGCGTCTCGTTGTGGTGATCGCCGACCAGCTCACCGCCACCTGACGCGAGCGTACGTGAGCGCGACGGCGCTCGCCACTCCGCGAGGCGCGCACAGCGGCTCCCGCCCCCGCGGGAGCCCGGGTGCGCCCGCGCGCTACGACTTGGTCGACGTCTTCTTGGCCGTAGACGAGGACTTCTTGGCCGTCGCCGTGGACTTCTTCGCCGGCGCCTTGCGCTTGGCCGGAGCCTTGCGCTTCGGCTTGCTCGCCATCGCCGTTGCCATCCGCGTCGCCCGCCGCGCCATCGCCACGCTCCCCGCGGACGGCGTCGAGGCTGGCCTTGAGCGCGGCCATCAGGTCGGGCACCGGCTCGTCGGCCTCCTCGGCCTGGGGCTGCACCGCGATCTCCTCGCCGGCGGCCTTGCGCTCGACGAGCGCGAGGACCTCCTCGCGATAGGTGTCGTGGTACTTGCCGGGCTCGAAGTCGCCGGCCAGCGACTCGACGAGCTGCTTGGCGATGCCCAGCTCGCGCGAGTTGACCTCGACCTCGCGGGCGGCGTCGAGCTCGTCGAGTGCGATCGGCGTCGACGACCTCGTCGGCGAAGATCATCGTCGCCATCCCGAGGACGTCGCCTCATCGGGCGGATGGCCACGAGCTGCTCCTTCTGGCGGATGACGACCTTGGCGATCGCGACCTTGCCGCTCTCGCGCATCGCCTCGAGCAGCAGCCGGTAGGGCTTGGCCCCGCCGGGGCCGGGCGCGAGGTAGTACGGGTGGTCGTAGAAGATCGGGTCGATCTCGGAGAGGTCGACGAAGTCCTCGATCTCGATCGTCTTCGTCTTGCGCGGGTCGAGCGCCTCGAGCTCCTCGGGCTGAACGATCACGTAGCGGTCGGGGCCGATCTCGAAGCCCTTGACGATCGCGTCGTAGGGGACCTCGTCGCCGGTCGAGGGATCGACGCGCTTCTGCTGGATGCGCATCCCGGTCTCGCCGTGGAGCTGGTGGAAGCGCACCGTCTTGCGGTTGACCGCGCTGTACAGCTTCACGGGGACCGTGACCAGTCCGAAGCTGATCGTGCCGGTCCAGATCGAGCGTGCCATGCACCCATTATCCCCCATGCGCCCGGCCGTTCCTCCGGGCGCAGGGGGAATTGCGGACGACGGCGGCTACGAGGCCGCCGCGCCCGGTCGGCTGCGGCAGGTCCTCGTGGGCGCCCTCGGCGAACTCCTCGATCGCCTTGGCGCTGAACGCCGGGATGTCGTCGGGCTTGCGGCTCGTCACCAGGCCTTGGTCGACGTGGACCTCCTCGTCGACCCACGTGCCGCCGGCGTTGCGCACGTCGGTCTGCAGCGACGGCCACGAGGTGATCGTCCGGCCGCTGACGATGCCCGCCTCCACGAGCACCCACGGGCCGTGGCAGATCGAGGCGATCGGCTTGCGGGTCCGGGCGAAGTCGGCGACGAACCGCACCACGTCCTGATCGGCGCGCAGGAAGTCGCCGTTGGCCACCCCGCCGGGGATGAGCAGGCCGTCGTAGTCGTCGGCCGACGCCTGGCCGACCGGCTTGTCGACCGGGAAGCGGTCGCCGTGGTCGAGATGGTTGAAGCCGAGGATCTCGCCCGCCTCGAGGCTCAGGAGCTCGGTCGTCGCCCCCGCGTCCTCGATCGCCTTGCGCGGCTCGGTGAGCTCGACCTGCTCGACGCCGTCGGTGGCCAGGATCGCGATCTTCTTGCCTTCGAGCTTGCCAGCCATGGTCGTTTCCTCCATCGTCGGGGTCAGCGATGTCCTCCCAGCGCACTACCAGCGGTCGGGAGGCGCCAAACCGGCGGTGTGCGCGCGTGTCCGGCGTCCCGGCGGCCCTCTCGCGCCGATTGCCCCGGCTGGCGCAGGGGTAGATCGAGGCCCCCATACCAGAACGGCTCAAAGACAAACGAAGGAGACACGCCATGGCCACCACCCCCCGCTCGGCCGCCCAGGGAATCCTCGCCGACGACAACAGCGAGGCCGCGAGCAGATCATCGAGATGCTCAAGAAGGCGTACTGGATGGAGATCGAGACGGTGATGAGCTACATCGCCAACTCGATCAACCCCGACGGCGTCCGCGCCCAGGAGATCGTCGAGTCGCTCCAGGGGGACATCCAGGAGGAGCTCGGCCACGCGCAGCAGTTCGCGGCGCGCATCAAGGAGCTCTACGGCGTCGTCCCCGGCTCGCTCGACTTCGCCGCCGAGCAGAGCTACCTGCAGCCGCCCGCGCACCAGACGGACATCGTCCACGTCATCAAGGGCGTGATCGAGGCCGAGACCGGCGCGATCGAGCACTACAACGCGGTCATCCAGGCCACCGAGGAGGTCGACCCGGTCACGAACGACATGGTCATCGCCATCCTCCGCGACGAGGAGGGCCACCGCCGCCTGTTCGAGGGCTACCTGCGCGAGTACGAGGCCGAGGGCCTGGCGTAGGAGGTCGCGACGGCCCGTCAGCCGTCGGGGCCCGTGGCCCCATGGGGCTCGCCCACCTTCTTGGACTCGGGTGAGCCCCGCTGGCGCAGGTAGATCGAGAGGACGGCCATCGACCCGACGGCCAGGAACTCCGACTGCCAGTTCTGCAGCGTGGACTCCCAGAAGTGCGCGGAGCCGACGTAGCCGAGCCAGTCGACCGTCGGCTGGTCGTGCGTGACCTGGTCGGCGTTGTAGTCGCTGCGGCCCGTGACCGACTGGCCGAACCAGGACAGCACCCAGATCGTCCCCATCGCGAGCACGAGCGAGTTCGAGTACAGCCGCCGGCGGAGCCCGCCCGCCCGGGCCCAAGCCGGCGCGCCGGGCGGGGCATGCTCGCCCACCAGCTCCTCTGCGTCGGATCGGCCGCCCTCCTGGCCCGGCTCCTTGGACTCCGGCGAGCCGCGCTGGACGAACCACACGGTGAGCAGGATGTAGAGCGTGAACTGCAGGTACTCCGACTGCCAGTTCTCGAGCACGGCCTGGCCGAAGCTCGAGCTCGTCAGGTAGCGCCCGAGTGAGACGGCCTGCTCGCCGTGAGCGCGCGCCGTCTCGTTGAACTCGCGCCAGCCGGCGAACGCCTGGCCGGCGAGCGCCGCCGCGAACAGGCCGAGGAAGACGAGCGACAGGCTGTTTCGCGCAGCGCGCGGGGCATCAGGCCCAGGCGGCTGGACTGCGGCCGCCGCTACTGCGTCTCCGGCGCGGGCGGCGGCTCGATCGGGTCCTCGCGCGGCGCATCGGGCTCGGCGGAGGCGGCTCGACGGGCGCGGGCGCGTCCGGCGGGGTCGGGGTCGGGGACGACCGGCCCCGGGTCGGGGTTGCCTGGCGGCCCGTCCGGCGGGGCCGGCTCGGGATCCGGCACCACGGCCGGCTCGGGGACCGCCGGCGTCGGCGCCTCGACCGGCTGGGGGACCTCCATCAGGAGGTCTTGCGCTCCAGGTTGGCGACCTCTTCGGCCTTGGCGTCGGCGCGCTGCTGGTCGCGAGCGAGCTCCTCCTTGGCCTCGCCCTTGCGCTCCTCCTGGCGGCCCTCGCGGTGCAGCTCGGAGTCGCCCTTGATGTCGCCCGCGGCCTTCTTGGCGCGGCCGGTGATCTTGTCGATGATGCTCATGCCATCCGCTTACCCGAGCGGTGTCCAGGACAAGCGCCCGCGCAGCTCGGCGATCGAGCCGAACACGATCGTCGCCCCGGCGCGCAGCAGCTCGGCGTCGGAGAAGCCGCCGGTGAGCACGGCGATCGTGTCCACGCCGGCGTTGGCCGCGGCCTCGCAGTCCCACACCGAGTCGCCGACCATGACCGCGGGGCCGCCGCCGATGCGCTCGATCGCGATCTGGACGAGGTCGGGCTCGGGCTTCGTGCGCTCGACGTCGCCGGACGTCGTCCAGGCGTCGGCCAGCTCGCGCGCGTCGAGCAGGTCGAGGTAGTGCTCGACCTCCTCGGGCTTGGCCGAGCTGGCCAGCACGACGCGGTGACCGGCGCCCTTGAGGTCGACGATCAGCTCTCGCGCGCCCTCCAGCGGCGCGACCTCGTCGACCAGCGCCTCGTACTCCTCCGCCTCGGCCGCCCGGATGTCGTCGCCCTCGCGCTCCTCGACCTCGTCGCCCAGCAGCGCGCGCACGAGCTGGTCGGCGCCCATCCCGATGGCGCGGTGGATGCGCCACATCGGCGGGACGATGGTCGTGGCGGCGCATGGCCCGCGCACCAGGCCACGGTGTGGAAGTAGTTGGAGTCGACGAGCGTGCCGTCGATGTCGAGGATCGCGGCGCAGGCGGTCAACCCTGCCGCCTCCGGAAAGCTGCCGATGCCGAACCACAGGGTCACGTAGAGCGTGGCCAGGCCCACGATCGTGACGATCGTCGTGCCGCTGTCGAACACGACGTCGGTGACGAGCAGCACGGCGCCGTTCATGGCGATGGCCAGCGCGACCAGGCCGGCGAGCATCTCCACGGTGCCGACGCGAACGATGTTCGCCTTCTCGTGCTGCTCGAACGCCACGCGGTGGTAGGCCGACGGCGCGATCAGGAACGCGGTGGCCACCGCCGCGGCGATCAGCGTCACGAAGTAGACGGTCTCCTGGAACCCGTGACCCGCTGCCAGCCCTGCTGGAAGGGCACGGTGAGCAGGAACCCGAACAGCACCTGGACGCCGGGCATGGCCACGCGCAGCTCGTTCAGGAGCTCGAGCATCTGCCGGTTCAGGCGCTCCTGCTCGTCCTCGGAGCGCTCCTGCGGGGACCGCTCGGCGTGGTCGCCGCTGCTCATAGCGTGGATGATCCCCGCCGGTGGGGGGTCGCTAAGCCTATGCGAGAGGTGTTATCAGCGCCTCAGTGCGCGCCGCTCGGGCGGCCAGCGCCGTGCCGTTTGGGGATCCCGCTTTGCGGCACACGCCCGCGGATCGGGTGAGCGCGCCGTTGGAGGTGTCAGTCCGAGTCGTCGCGGATGCGCCGGTAGCGCTCGTAGATCACGCGCGAGGCGAAGGTCCTGGTTTCGATCAGGTGCAGCGCGACGTCTTCGGTGACCGGCGGCAGGAACGGCGTGCCGCCACCGACGACGACCGGATAGCGGAACATGCGCAGCTCGTCGACCAGGCCGAGCTCGATCGCCGCCGCGGCCAGGCGGGCGCCGCCGATCGAGACATCCTTGTCGGTCGCGTCCAGCGCCGCAGCGGCCTCCTCGGCCACCGACGCCTCGGCCAGCCGGGCCTTTCCCTGAACGCTGTCGAGCGTACGACTGAAGACGATCTTCGGGATCGCGCACCAGACATCGGCGAACGCGGCCCCGGGCTCGTTGTCGCGCATCGACGGGTCCGTCTCCCACACCCGCATCGTCTCGTAGAGCCTGCGGCCGAGGAGATACCCGCCGAGCTCGCCTACCTGCGCCGTGTGAAAGCAAAACAGCTCGTCGCTCGGGACCGTCCACCCAAACGCGCCCTCGCGATCGGCGATGAAGCCGTCCACCGAAACGCTCATCGAGTAGATCAGCATGACCTCAGACCGTCGCACCGACGCGACCGACGATCGGTGACGAGACCGACCCTCAGGCTCGACATCGGGCTCTCCTTCCTCCTGCAGTGCTGCTCTGCCGCAGTTAGTGACCGATCGCGACACGAGAACTCATCGTCGTGGCTCCAAACGCGAAGCGATGCTCTCGGCGACGACGGCGGACTTTCTAGCGGTCTACCCGACGCTCCTTTCAGGGGCCAACGCAGTGGCCTTGACCGGCGAGCTCACCGAGTATTACGCCCGACGCAACAAGAACAGCCTCGCTCCAGCCGCGACCCGCACCCCGCCTGACTGACCGCTGAGCGCGGCCCCTCCTCGGCCACCGAGCGAACGAGAGTGCCGCCCTCAGTCGTCTCCGTTCATTGCTGAACGTTGCGCGGAGGACGCCTGACCCGCTGACGCATTCGTTGACCGCGGCTGTGTCGCTGCCAACCAGCCTGCACACGAAGCCCTCGGCACCGGTGACCGGCTCAACCGCGCCGGGATCCACCCGACGGAGGGATCGCGATGCTGCCCCTGCAGTGGACACGAGCAGCGCACACCTTCGCTGCCGGTCCCGGGAGGCACTCCTTCGCCTTCGCGACGCGGGAGCGCTGGGAGGTCGTCGGTCTCAGGTGGCGGCGCTGAACACGAACCGGGTCGCGTCTCGCGGGAACCGCTCCCAGCTCAGCGCCCGCTCGGGGCGCAAGCGCCAGACGCCGTTTCTGGTGTAGCTCGCCGGGTCGGGTCCGTATCCGTACTTCGACTTCGAGAGCCCTGAGAGTCGACTGGCGAGCTCGCCGTCCGGGAAGATCTCCTCGCAGACGCCCTCGACGATCACCGCGCTCTCGGCGTCTTGCAGATGGAGGACGGCTCGCGGGTCGGCCTTGAGATTGCGGTGCTTCACCGCATCGGGGCTCCCACCGAAGAACCAAGCGTCATCGAGCCAGATGCCGTCGAGCGGCACGACATGTGGTCGCCCATCGGGTCTCACGGTGGCCAGCCAGTAGTGGATCGCGCCGGCCAGACGATCGACAACGTCGTCCCATGCGAGCGGCACTTCAGGGGTCCCGTACTCCTTGGGCAGTTCAAGCAGTTCGGCCACCGGATCGGCGGGCATCGCGATCGCTTCTACCAGATGCCTCCAGACTTCCGCGTCAGCGAGAGAGAGCTTCGCCATCGCAGGAAGCGGGCGAGCCGCCACCTGTCCGTGGGACGAGAGGCGACAGCGCGTTCAAGCCGAGGCCTCGGTCGACGTGCCCGGTCCCGGCGTGGACTGAATGACACTGGATCGCGCGCACCAGCTCTTCGGGGCCTCCGCGGCCTGTCGCGGTCCGACGCCGCGCACAGCTCCGAACACGCGAGCGGGCGCCAGGTCGCCCACACGCGCCAGTCGGCGCCGAGCGCGTCGATCAGCCGGCGCGCGCGCCGCGGGCCGATGTGACGAACGGCCACAGCGCGGGTCGTCGGCCATCCGCGGGACCGTACGACGCCGTTGGGAGACAGGCGACGACGAAGTGACGTGTCAGGCGATCAACTAGGTCACGCCGCGGCTCGGCGGGCGCCCTCCGCGATGAACAGCAGAGCGAGGAAGAAGCCGAGCCTGTCGAGCAGGCCCACGACGTAGGTCAGCGCGGCGGCCGTGAGGACCCGCCGGACGCCGCGCACCTCGCGGTCGTCCGCGAGACGCGTCTCTTGCAGCAGCATCAGCGCGCGACGGCTCGCTCCGATCTCGACCGGCAATGTTGCCAGCGCGAAGAGGACGAGCCCGCCGACGAAGACAAGCGACAGCGCCACGAGCAGCGGCACGCCGAACCAGAAGCCGCCGATCAGGAAGAGCCCCGACCAGGGAGCGATCTCTGCGAGCTGTTCGCCGATTGAGTGCCGCGCGCGGTAGGCGCGGCTTCCCTCGGCGTCCTGATACGCATGCGACACCTCGTGGGCCGCGATGCCGAGGGCCGCCACGCTCCGCTCGCGCGCGACCACCTCGGACAGACGCAGGGCGCGCGCCTCGCCGTCGTAGTGGTCGCTGAGGAACCCGGGCGCGAGCTCGAGCCGAACGTCCCGCAGCCCGTGCGCGTCGAGCAGCGCACGGGCGACCTCTGCGCCCGTCACGCCCTCGTGATTCGGGACCGCGCGATAGCGCCGGAACACCGACCTCAGAAGGCTCTGAGCGGCCAGGGCAAGTCCCAGCGGGAGCAGGAACAGCAGCCAGATCGCGAGGGTCACGGTCAGCGCTACCTTACGGTGCCCCATCTCGTCGGCGGAGGAAGGCACGAGCCAGAGCAGTGCATCAGGCCAGTCAACTCCGGGGGTCCGGCCGGCGGTCGCTTCGTTCTCGAGCTAGCGAGAGGCGGAGCAGGTGGTCGACCGCCTCTACGACGCCGGCTTCCCGGCCGAGCGGATGGCGATCATCGGGACGGGCTCGCTACGTCGAGCCGATCGGCGGCCGCCTGACGACCGGATGCACAAGCCTCGGCGGCGCGGGCCAGGGGCGTTCATCGGGCTCCTGTTCCGAGGAGCGCACCGGCGACGATCGCGTATCGCGTGGCTGTTCGGCATCTTCTTCCGGTCCGCTCTGTGGCATGCGGCCGGCGCCACGGCGGCATTCCTCGCCGCCTCGGCGCGTACCGCGGTCGAACAGCCGGAGCAGTTTCTCGGCCGCGCTACAGAAGGACTTCGACTCGCTCTGCTAGCGGCGTCAGGGCCAAGGAAGCCACCCACGTTCTCACGGGGCGATGGTTGCCCGTAGCGACCACCATTCGTTGCAGCTATCGCCCCCGACGTGTTCGGCGGCGAGTGAAAGGAGCACGACGATGACCGCATCGAACGCTGCCACCCCGACCGTCGCGGTCCGCAACGAAGGGCGCGTCCTGTTGGCGGAGATCGCGGCGCCGCCCATGAACCTGCTCGGGCCTGAACTGGTCCGCGACCTGGTCGCGGTGATCCAGCGAGCCGAGGCCGACGATGGCGTCCAGGTGCTCGTGTTCGCCAGCAGCGACCCCGACTACTTCATCGCCCACGTCGACGTCACCCGGATCAGCGAGTACCGGGCGGAAGCGGCGAAGCTCACGGGCGAGCCGTCGATCGCGGCCCTGTTTCATCACCTCAGCGCCAGCCGCCTGGTCACCATCGCGCAGATCGAGGGCCGGGTCCGCGGCGCCGGCAGCGAGGTTGCGCTGCGTGCGACATGCGGTTCGCCGCGCGCGAGTCGGCGATCTTCGGTCAGTTCGAGCCGGCGTTCGGTCTGCTGCCTGGCGGCGGCGCCGCGCAGCACCTCACGCGTCTCATGGGCCGGGCTCGCGCGCTCGAGGTCATGCTGAGCGCCGACGACTACGACGCGGATCTGGCGGAGCGCTATGGCTGGGTCAATCCAGCGCTGCCCGCCGATCGGCTCGGCGAGTTCGTCCGGTCGCTTGCGCACCGGATCGCCGCGTTTCCGGTGGGCAGGCCATCGTCAAGGAGCGCGTCAACGCGATCGCTCTCGCGCCCGCCGACGACTTCCGCCACGACAGCGAGCTCTTCGGCGCGGGCGTCCGCGACCCGGCGGCGCAACAGCGGATCCAAGCCGCGGTGCAGCGCGGCTTCCAGACCCCAGAGGCGGAGTTGGCGCTGGGGCGGAAGCTGGTGGAGTGGGCCCAGTGACATCGAGGGCCCGCGATTTCAGGGGGTGGCGACCAGGCCGTCATTGCCGCGGCCGGCGACGCTCCGTCGCTGGACGGGCTCGTGCTTCTGCACGGCCACCGGTGGGAGGACTTCGTCATCCAGGCGCTGCTGTTCGCGCGGCGCCGTCGGCCGCGTGGCCACCCCTATCTCGAGCGCCACCTACGACGTCTTCGTCAACCAGCCGCCCCCGCAAAATGCGCGGGCCTATGCCGCCGCGCCGGCGGTCGCGCCCGCCGCGGCGATAACCAGCTTCGCAGCGGCCTCGGGCTGGGACACCATCGAGGCGTGCGACGCCGGCACCTCCTCGATCATCGACCCTGCGCGCTCTGCCATGAACCGCTGCGTCGCCGGAGGGATCGCCTTGTCCTCGGTGCCCAGCAGATACCACGACGGGACTGACTTCCACGCGGGTGGTCCCGACTCCGCGCCGAGTGCCGCGGCGCTCCACGGGCGCAGGGCGGCCGCCATCACGCGCGCCGTGTCGTCGTCAACGTCGCCGGCGAAGACCTCGGGAAACGCGTCCTGGTCCAGATAGAGATCCACGCCTTCAGAGCCGTCGGAGTTCGTAAACGGCACTTCCCGCAGCGCGGTCGGAACCAGGCTGCCCTCGTTCAGCTCCAGGAGCTGTCCGATGCTTTCCCCTTCGTCCAACGCCCACCCGGCGAGATACACGAGCCCAACGACCTGGTCGTTGCCAGCGGCGGCATTCGTGATGACCGCTCCGCCGTAGGAGTGACCGACGAGCACGATCGGCCCCTCGATCGTCTTCAGCAGGTCAGCGAGGTACTGCGCGTCGCCTTGTAGCCCTCGCAGCGGTTCGCAAAACCGATTGCGCGGTAGCCCTGGTCGTGCAGGATGCGGATGACGCCATCGAAACCAGTGGCATCTCCCCAGGCACCGTGGACGAGGACGACCGTCGGCTGGGAGCCCTCGCCGCTGCTGTTCATCTTTCCTCCTCTGATTTGGAGATGGCCCGCCCACAGCCAGCCTACATCGCCGCCTTCCCACTGCAAGAGCTGTTTTCCATGCGCAAGGACGCCTTGCGCAGCGACCATTCCGCTCCCGCTTCGCGCGAGTTGCGGAAGTCGTCACAGTGCCTGCCGGGGATGGGAAACCGCGTGCAGCACACGCGACGGCCGTCCCCGGCCCTAGCCGGCGTCGAACTCGTCGGCGAAATCCCAGATCCGGATGTGGTCGGGCCGAGCCGGACGATGACATCCGCCCCTCGGAAGGCCTCCGCGTCAACCTCGGCCTCCTCATCGCCGTACCTGGCCACGATGCGGCGCGCGGTTTCGGTGACGCCGTCGTCGATGAACTGTGCCGAGCCGCGGACCTCGACGCCACGCAGCGGCCGTTCGGACTCGGCCACCAAGATCGTCGCTCTGGGGTCGCGCCGCAGATGCCGAGCCTTCACATTCTGCGCCTCGATCACCACGTTGAATGCGCCCTCGCGCCATTCGTGGTAGACGGGAGAGAGCAAAACGGCTCCGTCGACCCTGAGGGTGGCCAACACCGCCACCCGCGGCTCGTCGAGGAAGTTGCCCAAGTCCTCAACGGACAGGTTCTCGTCCGCACGGGCCCAGCGTATCGGGGTTTGCATGTTGACAGACGCAACGCGGCGCCTCCGCCGATCGTGTGTCTTGTCGCCCCCCGGCGGTGCGCTGACCAACGCGCTCGCGACGGCACGGCTGCGAATGGGACGATCCGCCCGTGGCGATCGAGGGCCTTGACCTCCTCTACCTGCCCAGCCGCGACGTCGCGGCAGACCTCGCCTTCTATCGCGAGTGCTCGGCGCGCGAGTGATCTTCGCGATCGAGGCAATGAACACGCGCGTCGCCGAGGTGGCGATCAGTCCCCACGGTCCGCGCCTCGTCCTGGCCGGCCACCTCGCGGGCGAGGCACCGGTTCTCCTGCACCGCGTGTCCGATCTCGACGCCACCCTCACCGAACTCGCAGCCCGGGGACTGCGCATCGAGGCCGAGTCGAGCTGCCGCTCGGCCCTTGCGCGACCTTCCGCAGCCCCGGCGGACAACGCCTCGGCCTCTACCAGCGCACCCGCCCCGACGTCGACGAGCACTTCGCCGGGCGCGCGGACTTCGCCGATCACACGGCACCCTCCGACTGCCGGCGACAGGCCAATGGCGACCAAGCCGGACGCGAGCACGCCGCACCAGGACTGAATCGCGCGGGGCGAGTGGTCGCTCGTCCGCGGACCTGAGGATCTGCTGGGACGGCTGACCGCCCAGGTCCCAACCGGCCACGCCGGCGCCGGCTCCCGGCCGCCGATGTGCGTCGTCCCCGTCGCCGGTTACCCCGCCCACGGCGACACCGCCCGCTGCGCATCGCCCGGCTGTCTGGCGCACCTGCACCCGTCGTGGTCGCACGCGCCGCGCCAGCCAAGCGCGCATCCGGTCCCACAAGGGAAATTGCCGTGGGGGTGCGGATTCACCCCTAGGGGCCATGCGGCCGGACGTCCGCGGAGGGAGGCTTGCTCCAACGTTCTGAAAGGCCAAGGATGCTCACCCCCACCGTCACATACATCGGCCCCTCACACAGCATCAGGCTCGCCCCGCTGCCGCTTCAGAACCCGCGCCGGCGCTGAGGCAGTGCGGCTCGGCGTGACCCGGGACATCTCCGACCGATGGCGGGCCTGATCGCCGTCCACCGACCGCGGATTTCAAAGACAGACGCACGACGAGCATCCCCCGGCTCGAGACGAGATGCGCCAACTCGTCCGCCAAGCGTTCGACGTGTTCGCTCGCCTGTTGCTCGAAGCGCTCGACTTCGACGATCTCGGCGATCAGCACGTAATCGGCTTACCGATGGACTGTCCGGGCACGTCCGCCGGCCGCGTAAGCCGCCAATCCGAGACCGTGTCCAGCGACCCGCGGACGATGTCGCGATCCTCCGTCATCAAACGCTCAAAGTCCTCGGCCAGCTCCGGCGAACGCAGCTGAAACCACATCAGAAGGGTCGCCGGAGAGCTCATCCACGCAGCGTAGTGCACGATCGCGACGTGCCGAATGGACGCTACGGCCTAACACTCGGGACGGCGCTCCCGACGTCCGCGCAGAAGTCGCACCGGCCTGGCCGTCACGGTGAGATCAGCGTGCGTTCCTCACGCGGAGCGGTCGCCTCGACCCCGGCCACGGCGACCCCGCCCAGGCCACCCGGCGCCTGAGGATCCGGCGCGCGGCTCTGGGGCGGCCCCGGTCGACGGGAGGCTCGCGCCGGCCGGCATCGAGCGCGAGGATGTCGGCATGACCGAGACCCGGACGCGAGCGCTCGACGACACCGACGTGCGGCGGATCGATGCCTACTGGCGCGCGGCGAACTACCTCTCGGTCGGCCAGATCTACCTGCTCGACAACCCGCTGCTGCGCGAGCCGCTGCGGCCCGAGCACGTCGAGCCGCGGCTGCTCGGCACTGGGGCACGACGCCGGGTCTGAACTTCGTCTACGCGCACCTGAACCGCGTGATTCGTGCCCGCGATCACGATGCCATCTTCCTCACCGTGCCAGGCCACGGCGGGCCCGGGCTGCTCGCCAACACCTCCCTCGAGGGGACCTACAGCGAGGTGTACCCGCACATCGGGCAGACGAGGAGGACTGCGGCGTCTCTTCCGGCAGTTCTCGTTTCCCGGCGGATCCCGAGCCATGTGGCGCCCGAGACGCCCGGTTCGATCCACGAGGGCGGCGAGCTCGGCTACTCGCTGGCCCATGCGTCCGGAGCCGCGTTCGACAATCCGGACCTGCTGGTCGTGCTGCGTCGTCGGCGACGGGGAGGCCGAGACCGGCCCGCTGGCCGCGAGCTGGCGCTCGAACAAGTTCCTCAACCCCGCAGCGACGGCGCGGTGCTGCCGGATCCTGCACCTCAACGGCTACAAGATCGCCAACCCCACCGTGCTGGCGCGGATCCCGCGCGACGAGCTGCGCGCGCTGCTGAGGGGTTACGGCTACGCGCCGCACTTCGTCGCGGGCGACGAGCCGGTCGAGATGCACGTCGCAGATGGCGGCCACGCTCGACGGCGCACTGGACCGACATCGCCCAGATCCAGTTCCGCGCGCGCGGCACGCGGGGCAGAGCGCCCGCCTGGCCGATGATCGTTCTGCGCACGCCCAAGGGCTGAGACCGGGCCCAAGGAGGTCGATGGCCTGCCGGCCGAGGGCATCCTTCCGCTCGCGCCAGGTGCCGCTGAGCCACGTCCGCACGAAGCCCGAGCACCTCGCCGCGCTCGAGGAGTGGATGCGCTCCTACCGGCCCAAGGAGCTGTTCGACGACCGACGGCGCGCTGCTCCGGCCCTCGCGGCGCTCGCCCGGCGGGCGACCGTCGCATGGGCGCCATCCCGCACGCCAACGGCGGCGGCTCCTGCGCGACCTGGCCTGCCGGACTTTCGCGACTACGCGGTCGACGTGCAGGCCCCGGCGACGACGTCAGCCGAGGCCACGCGCGTGCTCGGCGGGTTCCTGCGCGACGTCGTGCGCCACGACGCCGACCGCCGGACTTCCGCCTCTTCGGCCCCGACGAGACCGCCTCGAACCGGCTCGGCGCGGTCTTCGAGGCGACCGACCGGGCCTGGGAGGCCGAATCGCGCGGACACCGACGACCACCTGGCTCCGGACGGCCGAGTGATGGAGGTCCTGAGCGAGCACCTCTGCCAGGGCTGGCTCGAGGGCTACCTGCTGACCGGCCGCCACGGTGTTCAGCTGCTACGAGGCGTTCATCCACATCGTCGACTCGATGGTCAACCAGCACGCGAAGTGGCTGAAGGTCATGCGCGCCATCCCGTGGCGCCGCCCGTCGCATCGCTGAACTACCTGCTCACCTCGCACGTCTGGCGCCAGGACCACAACGGCTTCAGCCACCAGGACCCGGGGTTCATCGACCACGTGGTCAACAAGAAGGCGGAGATCGTCCGCGTCTACCTGCCGCCCGACGCCAACTGCCTGCTGTCGGTCGCCGACCACTGCCTGCGCAGCCGGGACTACGTCAACGTGATCGTTGCCGGCAAGCAGCCCGCACCGCAGTAGCGGACCATGGATGACGCCATCGTGCACTGCGCGCGCGGCCTCGGCATCTGGCCGTGGGCCGGCAGCTACCGGCGCCGGTGAGCCCGATGTCGTGCTCGGCGTGCGCGGCGATGCGCCGACGCTCGAGACGCTTGCCGCTGCGGCAGCTCCTGCGCGCGTCACCTGCCCGACCTGCGGGTGCGCGTCGATCAACGTCGTGGACCTGATGCGGCTCCAGCCCGAGAGCGAACACCCGCATGGCTTTCCGAACGCCCAGTTCGACGCTCTGTTCACTGCCGAGCGCCCGATCATCTTCGCCTACCACGGTATCCGTGGCTCATTCACCGCCTCACCTACCGGCGCACCAACCATCGCCAACTCCACGTGCGCGGCTACAAGGAAGAGGGCACGACGACGACGCCGTTCGACATGGTCATGCTCAACGACATGGATCGCTTCCATCTCGTGATGGACGTCATCGACCGTGTGCCGGCTCTCGGCTCGCGCGCCGCGGAGCTGCGCCAGTACATGGTCGACGAGCGGCTGCGCCCGCGCCGTTCACCCGCGACGTCGGGACGACCTTCCCGAGATGCGCGACTGGACGCGGCCGGTCGCCGGCGCCCGTGCGGGTCCTCGTCGTCAACGCCGGGTCGAGCAGCCTCAAGCTGCGGCTGCTCGACGCCGCCGACGACGGTCCGGGCCGAGCCCGACCTCGACGCTGCCGGCACCCGGGTCGAGGAGGGCGAGCTCGGGCGCGCCGGGATGGCGGAGGCCGGTGCCGTGGACGCAGTCGGGCACCGGATCGTGCACGGCGGGGAGCGCTTCCGCGAGGCCGTGCGCGATCGACGCCGAGGTCGTCGCGCGCTTGACGAGCTCACCGCCGCTCGCGCCGCTGCACCAGCCGAAGTCGCTCGCCGCGCTCGACGCGGTCGCCGCGTGCTGCCGGACGTGCCGGCGGTGGCCTGCTTCGACACCGCCTTCCACGCCACGCTGCCGCGGCGGCCGCGACCTACGCCCTGCCGCGGCGTGGCGGGAGCGCTGGCGCGCTGCGCCGCTACGGCTTCCACGGGCTCTCGCACGCCTAGGCCGCGCGGCGGGCCGCCGAGCTGCTCGAGCGCCCGGCGACGCTGCGGGTCGTGACCTGCCACCTCGGCGCCGGCGCGTCGCTCGCCGCCGTGCACGACGGTCGCTCGGTCGACACCACGATGGGCTTCACGCCGCTCGACGGGCTGGTCATGGCCACGCGCTCGGGCAGCGTCGACCCCGGCTGCTGCTGTGGCTGCTGCAGAGCGCAGGAGCTGAGCGCCGCCGAGATGGCGCGACGCGCTCGAGCACGACTCCGGGCTGCCCGGCGCTCGCCGGCACCGCCGACATGCGCGAGGTCCTGGACGCGCGCCGACGCGGGCGCGACGCCTCGCCCTCGACGTCTACGCTGCACCGCCTGCGCGCCGGCATCGCGGCGATGGCCGCCGCGATCGGCGGCCTCGACGCGCTCGTCTTCACCGGCGGCGTCGGCGAGCGCGTCGCCGCGGTGCGCGCCGGCGCGGCCGACGGGCTCGGGTTCCTTGGCGTCGCGCTCGACCCCGCGGCGCAACGACGCGGCCGAGCGGTGACGGCGACGTGTCAGCGCCCCGGCGCGCCGTCCGCACGCTCCTCGTCGCGCGCGCGAGGACCTCGAGATCGCCCGCCAGGTGCGCGCGCTACTCGTTTTTTTTTTTTTTTTTTTTTTTTTTTTTTAAAAAAAAAAAAAAAAAAAAAAAAAAAAAAAAAAAAAAAAAAAAAAAAAAAAAAAAAAAAAAAATGATCGATCAGCGCGTGCGCCTCGGCCTGTGACTCCCGGTGGCCGGCGGTCTCCTCGACGACGCCGCGCGGCGGCCGCGGCGCGACCAGCGTCCCGCCACCCCGGCCGCGTCGCCGTACCAGGACCCCTTCGCGCGCAAGGGAGGTCAGCGCCCGCCTGACCGTGATCTCGCTCACGGCCAACGCATCGGCGATGTCGGGGACGGCGGGCAGCCGCTCGGCGGGCTCCAGCAGCCCGAGGTCGATCCTCGCCATGGCCAGTCGCGCTCGGACGGTGTCGACCGCTCCAAGCCGTCGGATGCCGGTCAGGGCCGGGGAGCTCAGCGCCGTCGTGGGCTCGCCGCCGGACACCACCGGGAAGCTACCTTCGAACCGGTCGTAGACAAATAGCTCATCTAGAGCTATTATGCCCGCTTCCCCAATCGAGGAGGAGGGGTCCTACGTCTCGGACAGTGTCCGTGGCGGTCGTGCAGGCCGCCGCCGGATCACCCCGCGATGCGCTCGCGCGCTTCGCCGCAGAGCTCGAAGTGATAGCCGCCCGCTTCCCTGAGGCGCGGCTCGTGGTCTACCCCGAGCAGCACCTCTGCGCCGCGCCCGACGAGGCATCGCTACGCGCGTTCGCCGAGCCGATCGAAGGCCCGCGCACCCAGGCGCTGGCCGCGCTCGCGGCCGCACACGGGCTGTGGCTGGTGCCGGGCAGCGTGCCCGAGCTGGGTCCCGAAGGGCAGCTCTTCAACACCGCGCAGGTCTTCTCGCCGGCGGGCGAGCTGGTCGCCTACTACCGCAAGATCTTCCCGTGGCGGCCCTATGAGCCGTTCGACCCGGGGTCGCGCTTCGTCGTCTTCGAGCTCGAGGACGTCGGCCGCGTGGGGCTCGCGATCTGCTACGACGCGTGGTTCCCGGAAGTCGGGCGCCAGCTCGCCTGGCTCGGCTCCGAGCTCGTGGTCATCCCAGTCCGCACCACGACCGCCGATCGTGAACAGGAGCTCGTGATGACGCGCGCGATGGCGATCGCGAACCAGATCTGGGTCGTGAGCGCCAACGCCGCCGCGCCGTTGGGCGTCGGGCGCAGCGCGATCTTCGATCCGGAGGGGCACCCGCGCGTCGTCGCCGCGGACAGCGCCGAGACGGTGCTGACCGACACCATCGACTTCGACGCGGTGACGATCGCGCGCCGCCATGGCACCGCCGCCCTCAACCGGCCGTGGTCGCAGTTCCGCCCGGCGAGTCCGCGTTGACGCTACCGGCCTACGACGGCCGCATCGACCCCGCCAACTGGCACCCGCGTGCGGGAATCGCCGAGGCCCAGTGACCACGAAAGAGACTCCCATGAGCGAAGAACCACGCTCCAGCGCACCCTGGGGCTGCGCGCCGTCGTGCTGTTCGGACTGGCGTACATGACGCCGATCATCGTGCTCGGGATCTTCGGCATCATCGCCGAGGTCAGCGGGGGCGCGGCCGCCGGCTCCTACCTGCTCGCCGCCGTGGCAATGCTGTTCACCGCTTACAGCTACGGGCGCATGGCAGCCGCGTTCCCGGTCGCCGGTTCCGCCTACACCTACGTGAGGCGGGCGATCAACTCCCGTGCCGGATTCCTCGTCGGCTGGGCGATCCTGCTCGACTACCTGTTTCTGCCGATGGTGATCTGGCTCATCGGGGCCGCCTACCTGGAGGGCGAATTCCCCGACGTCCCGTCGGCCGTGTGGATCCTGGCGTTCATCGCCATCGCCACGGTCCTCAACGTGATCGGGCTGAAGTTCGCCGACAAGGCGAACTTCGTGCTCATGACCTTCCAGGTGCTCGTGATCGTCCTGTTCGTCGCACTCTCGATCGGCCAGGTGCTCGATGACTCGGGCGGCTCTGCGCTGTTCTCCACCACCCCGTTCACGGGCGAGGACGCGTCGTGGTCGACGCTCTCGGCGGGGGCGGCGATCGCCGCTTACTCGTTCCTCGGGTTCGACGCGCTGACCACCCTCACCGAGGAGACCCACGACCCGCGGCGAACGATCCCGCGCGCGATCCTGCTCGTGGCAGCAATCGGCGGCGGCTTCTTCGTCACCGCCGCCTACACGACGCAGCTCGTCAGCCCCGGCGGCACGTTCGAGGACGCCTCGTCGGCGGCATCCACGATTGCCGAGGACATCGGCGGCGCGCTCTTCTCGTCGTTCTTCGTCGCTGGACTCATCGTGGCGCAGTTCACCTCCGGCCTCGCCGCGCAGGCCAGCGCCTCGCGGCTGCTGTACGCCATGGGCCGCGACGACGTGCTCCCGCGCCGGCTACTCGCCCACCTGCACCCCCGCTTCGCCACGCCGGTCGTCACCCTCGGAGTGGTCGGCGTCGTCGGCCTGATCGCGCTCTTCCTCGACGTCGCGACCTCGACGTCGTTCATCAACTTCGGCGCCTTCACCGCGTTTACCTTGGTGAACCTGAGCGTCATCGCGCTGTTCTTGCGCCGCCGCCGCGACGGCGCGAGGCTCAGCCCGCTGGGCTACGTGGCCGTCCCGACGGTGGGCGCGGCCGTCTGCCTGTGGCTGCTGACCAAGCTCGACTCCAAGGCCATCACGCTCGGGTTGATCTGGCTCGGCATCGGCATCGCGTATCTGCTGGTGCTCACACGAGGCCTGCGCGTGCCGCCGCCGGAGCTGCGCGTCGACGAGGAGCAGCCGGTGGCGACGGCCGCGCCCGCTCAGCTCGGCTTAGCTAAGCGCTGACCACGCGGGCGTTCGCTACGCCGCGCGTGCCATGGGGGCGATCGCCTCGCGCATCGCCTCGACCGACCGGCGGATGAGGCGCGAGACGTGCATCTGCGAGATCCCCACGGCGCGGGCGATCTCGCGCTGGGTCATGCCCTCGTAGTAGCGCAGGCGCAGGATCTCGCGCTCGCGCTCGGGCAGCCTGTCGAGGCCGTGGCGCAGCAGGACGCGGTGCTCGGCGTGCTCGTAGCCGGCGTCGTCGCCGCCGATCGCGTCGAGCGCTCCGGCACCCTCGACGAGCGGCTCGTCGAGCGACACCATCCGGTAGGCGTTGGCCGCCACGAGCGCCTCGAGGACCTGCTCGTCGCCGACGTCGAGCGCCCCGGCGAGCTCGGGAACGGTCGGCACGCGGCCGAGCTCGTGCGTGAGGCTCTCGCGCCGGCGCGCCACGCGCGCGCTGAGCTCCTGCATCTCGCGCGGGACGCGCAGCATCCAGCCGCGGTCGCGGAAGTGGCGCTTGAGCTCACCCGCGATCGTGGGCACGGCGAACGTCGCGAAGCGCACGTCGCGGGTCACGTCGAAGCGGTCGATCGCCTTGAGCAGCCCGAGGCACGCGACCTGCTCGAGGTCGTCCAGCGGCTCGCCCTTGCCGGCGTAGCGGCGGGCCAGGCTGCGCGCCAGCGGCAGCATCAGCTCGGCAAGCTCCTCGCGCGCGGCACGCTCTCCCTGCTCGTGCCAGCGTCGGAGGAGGTCATCGGCCTGGATCGCGTGATCCATGGGCGACCGTCCCCTCTCCCCTGGGTCGTCGAATGCGGTGTTCCGGATGCTGGCGTCGCGTACGCGGTCATGGAAGGTGGTCAACACCGGTCAAGCTGTCATCTGACGGTATTCTGGCCATGAAGAGGATGGACGACACCGGTCAGACGATCAGCGCGAGCCATTTCGCCGCCATGACCGGGGTGTCGCGCGAGCGGCTTCGCACCTGGGAGCGCCGGCATGGCTTCCCGGTGCCCCTGCCGCGCCGGTCGCGGCCCGCGGCGCTACGCGATCGACGACGTGCAGCGCGTCGTCTCCGTTCGCCACGCAGTGGCGCCGGGCGTGCCGATCCCCGAGGCCATCGACCGGGCACGGCACGCGCTGCCCGCCCCGGCGCCGGTGGCCGAGGGCGCGCTGGCCGCGGTCGTCGAGGACCTGCCCACGCCGGTCGTGGTCCTCAGCGGCCCGGTGCCGATGCGGATCGCCTACGCCAACGGTGCGGTCCGCGCGCTGCCCGGCGCGCCCTCGGCCGGATCGGAGCTCGCCGCCGCGGTGCCGGCCTTCGCCGGGTCGGTGGCCGAGGGGGCGATCGAGCGCCTGTTCGCGTCCGATGCGGGCGCCACCGAGGTCCACCACCCGGCGTGGGGCGGGCACGCACGTCACAGCACGCGCTCGACGCTGTTCCGCCTGCCCGCCACCTCCGCGTCGCCGCCGCTCGTGGCCATGGTCGGACTCGAGGGCGAGGGCGAGCGGACCGCGCGCGCGGCGCTGGCCGCCGCGCGCCTGGAGGTCGACGAGCTGCGGCGCACGGGCGCCCGCCACGCGGGCCGGCTCGAGGGGCTCGCGCGGCTCGGGAACACGCTGGCACGCGAGACCCACTCCGCCGTAGCGCTCGCCGAGGCCCTGGACGCCGTGCTCGCGCAGTTCGACGCCGGCGACATCGCGCTCGCCTCCCACGCCCACGGGCAGCTCGTCCTGAACAGCTCCCGCCGCGGGCTGATCGCGCCGGGCGAGCTGCTCGTCGCCGCTCACCCGACGCTCGGCGGCGTGCTCCGAGACGCGGAGCCGCATGGCTGAGGCCGGCGGACGCCCCCGTCTGGGCGCTCCCCTCCGGACCGCCGCGCGCTCGCGGCGCCGATCGCCGTGGCCGGCGAGTCCCTCGGCGTGCTCGTCCTGCTGCTCGGGCCGGCCGCGACGCTCGACGCCGACGACCGGCGCCTGCTCGCCGTCCTGTCGGCCGCGGTCGGGTTCGCGCTGCTGCGCGACCGGCTGATGGCGGAGCTGCGCGGGGTGGCCGGCGGATTCGCCCACCATCTCGGCGCAAACGCGGGCCCCGGCCGCGGCAGCGCGACACGCGCCGGCGGCCCCCGGGCTACGCCTGCGACGGGTCGACGCCGGTCTCCGCCACCGTGCGCAACCGCCCCAGCGACTGGCGGATGATCCGCGAGACCTGCATCTGCGAGACGCCGATGAGCTCGCCGATCTCGGCCTGGGTGAGGTCGTCCTCGAAGCGCAGCCGCAGCACCTCGCGGTCGCGTGGCGTGACCGCCCGCAGGAGCTGCGCGAGCGTGGCGCGGTCCTCGGCCAGCCCGAACCCGTCCTCGTCCGTCCCGACCGTGTCGCCGAGCGTCTCCCCCGCCTCGTCGTCGTTGCCACGCGGAGTGGACAGCGACGTGGCCCGGTAGGCGCCGGACGCCTCGAGCGCCTCGAGGATCTCCTCCTCGCTGCGCCCCGAGCGCCTCGGCCAGCTCGGGCACCGTCGGCGTGCGGCGCAGGTCGGTGGACAGCTCGGCGACCTTCCGGTCGACGCGCAGGGCGAGCTCCTGGAGGTCGCGCGGGACGCGCACCGACCAGGTGCGATCGCGGAAGTAGCGCTTGATCTCCCCCAGGATCGTCGGCACCGCGTAGCTGGAGAACGCGACGTCGCGGCTCAGGTCGAAGCGGTCGATCGCCTTGACGAGCCCGAGGCAGGCGACCTGGAAGAGGTCGTCGAACGGCTCCTCGGGACGCTGGTAGCGGCGCGCGAGCTGGCGGGCCAGCGGCAGGAATCGCTCGACGAGGATCTCGCGGTCGACGGGGTCGCGAGTGTCGAGATAGCGGGCGAACAGCGCACGATCGTCCTGCGCACGCTCCGACCTTGGCGGCGGGCCGTCGTCGACCCCCCCGTTGCGTACAGGCGTCAACGAGCGGGTGGCAGACGCGAACGACGAAAGGCGAAGGGGTCGGCCCATGGACGGTGTCCTCGTGACGGCGTTGAGCGCCGGGTCCATTGGGGCGCGTGCCGTCCAGCGGGCGGTTGGGCCGGACGATTGATCGAGTCTAGCGGTTGGACGCGCGCGCTAGGCTCAACCGACCATGTCAGCGAGCAAGGTCACCGCGGACCGTCACGGTGCCGAGGTCCGCAGCCTGAAGGTGCTGCTCGCGGATCAGGACGAGGGGGCGCTGCGGATCACCGCCGGGATGGTCCGCGAGCTGGGACACGAGGTCACCGAGATGGCCGTGGGCGCGCAGGAGGCGGCCGAGACGATCGCCCGCGACGAGCCCGACCTGTCGATCGTCGTCGTCTACAACGACCAGCCCTACGCGCTCGATCTCATCCACGAGATCAACGAGTACGCGCGCGGGCCGGTGATCGCGCTGCTGGACAGCGAGGACCCGGACTTCGTGGGCGAGGCGGCCGAGCGTGGCATCTACGCGTATGCCCGCGAAGGCATGGCGGACTCGATCCAGTCGGCGATCGTGGTCGCCGTCCGACGCCACGCCGAGAAGCGCGAGCTCACGAAGCAGATCGACCGGCTCGAGACCGCGCTCGAGCGCCGCGCGGTGATCGAACGCGCCAAGGGCATCCTCATGGAGCGCCACGGCGTCGGCGAGCGCGAGGCCTTCGATCGCCTGCGCGACCACGCGCGCAGCCGCAACCGCACCGTGGTCGACGTCGCCGCGTCGGTGGCCGAGGGCCACGCGCTGCTGCCGCGCGAACGGGGTTAGCGCGCCGACCGCCGGGGAACGATGCAGACCACGCGCGGCCCCGCCGGCCGGCGTGTCCGCGCTCCCCACCCTGGAGTTCCGATGCTCGGCGTACTCGTCGCGGTCTTGCTCGCCGCCCTGATCTACTGGCTGTGCGCAGCCCTCGGGCTGCCCGTCACGATCGGCGTCGTCGCGGCCGCGCTGGTGCTCGCCGCCGGTGTCCTGTCCGGCGGTCGGGGCGAACGCGGCGCGCGGACGCGGCTGGGGCGATCGCCGGCTGCCAGACCGCGCGGCGGGTGAAGCGCCCGGCGGGTCGCCGGCCGCGCGGACGCGGCCGGCTCCCGGCGAAGGCGACGGCTCAGGCCGGCACGGGCGTGCGGCGGCGCCGCGTCGCCGGGCGCGGCTCGGGCGTGGACGGCGTCATCGCGATGAGCTCATCGGCCAGCGCGAGCGCACGGGCGTGGCCGTCCGGGCCGGAGCGCTGCAGCGCTCGCGCGAGGTGCATCCCGACGCGCTCGAGCTCGATCGAGGACCCGGGCAGCGACAGCTCCGGACGCCCGCTCAGCCAGCGGCGCACGCGCGAGCGCTGGTCGTGCAGGCAGGCGATCTCGGCCAGGCAGCGCTCGGCCCGCCGGCGGCGCAGCTCGGCCGTCCCCGCCGTGCCGATCGCCTCGGCGGCGAATC
Source organism: uncultured Actinomycetes bacterium (assembly GCA_963787065.1). Lineage (GTDB taxonomy): Bacteria > Actinomycetota > Thermoleophilia > Solirubrobacterales > Solirubrobacteraceae > JAOPZW01. Next base: position 178,897 of record CAWBBQ010000038.1, on the reverse strand, counting down.
GGTAGAGGTCCTGGCGGCGGTCGTCGTCGATCACGTCGTTGTAGGAGCGCAGGTACGCGCCGAGCACCGGGCACACCGTCTGCGGCCGATCGCTGAACGGCTCGCCGGCCAGCATCGAGGCCAGCTCCATGACGCAGACACCCTTCTCGGGTGAGGCGTGCTTGCCCCTCCTCAGCCGGACGGTCTGGTGACTGACGATGGTCGACGTCATGGGCCGCTCCTTTCGTCGTGCCGGCGCGCGGCACTGTTGCTGGACCGGCCTGGTCGAGCGCGGTCCGTCACGGTTCGACATGCCCATTCTCTTCTCCCGGGCGCCCCGATGGAAGGGGTAATCGCCAACGTCGTACCCACGTCGGCGCCCCGACGCCAGCCGGATCAGGCGCCGACGGCGTCCTCGAGCGTCCGGTCGGTGCGCTCGGGCGGGTGCGAGCAGAGCCCCGCGCGCCCCGGGCACGAGGCGCACAGCGCCCTGTGCGGGACGACCGCCACCGGGTACTCGCCGGCCAGGAGCCCAGCCGCCCGAGCGAGCAGATCCGCCTCCAGCGCGCCGGCGTCCGCGGCGGCGTAGCGGCGCACGACGGGCTCGGCGGCGCGCTCGAGGAAGACGTGTACGACCTCGACGGCGGGCGCCCCCGCGCGCAGGCAGGCGAGCGCGTAGATCCGCCGCTGGCCGTCGTAGGAGGCGTCGACGACGGCCTCGAGGTCGGCGCCCTCGACGTGGTCGGACTTGTAGTCGACGACGAGCGCGGAGCCGTCGGACTCCCAGGCCAGCACGTCGAGGATGCCGTTGACCAGCGGCCCGTCGGCGCCCAGCGGGAAGGCGAAGCCGTGCTCGCGCCGCACCTCGGCCGCTGCGGCCAGCCGCGCGTTGAGAGCGCTCGAGGCGAACGCGCGCACCATGGCGAGAAGGTCGGCGACGTCCTCGTCGTCCAGCTGCGCCTCGTGGGCGTCGGCCAGCGCGCGGACGTCGCCGGGCGCGGGCCCGTCGGTCCCCTCGAGCCGTTCGAGCAGCTCGTGCACGAGCGTGCCGCGCACGAGCGGATCGAGGCCGGCCGCCGGCGCCTGCGCGTCGCGCAGGTGCGGCGGCGGCTCGACCGCGGCGAGCCCCAGGCCGCGCTCGAGGTGGAAGCGGTACGGGCAGGCCGCGTAGCGGGCCAGCGAGGAGTAGCTGACCGTGGAGGGCGGGCGCGGGGCGGTGGACTCGGCCGCGGACGAGGTGCCCCGGGCATCGAGACCCGCCTCGGCGCCCGGGTCCGGACCGGGCCGGGACGGCGCCGTCGCGCCGGCCCGCACCTCGGTCGCCTCGCCGAGGGCGAGGGCGAGCTGCTGGCCCGGCACGCCCGGCCCCAGGCGCAGCACGCGCCCGACGGTGGCCGGCGCGTTGAGCGTCGCGCGCACGCGGGCGGTGTGCTCGCCGCGGGCGAAGCTGTGATCGCCGACCGGCTGCCCGGGCGTGAGCGCGCGCACCTCACGCACGAGCGCGGGGCCGATCCACGACAGCGGCGGCGCGCCGGCGCGCGGCGCCGGCCAGTCGTCGCCGAGCTTGACCGCGCCGGACAGGATCAGCCGCTCCCGCGCCCGCGTGACCGCGACGTGGATGATGCGGCGCTCCTCCGCCTCGTCGGCCGCGACCCGGCGCTCGGCGATCTCCTCGAACGCGAGCGCCTTGTCGCGCGAGCCGTCCATGCCCACCAGGCGCAGGCCGACCCGGTCGCCCTCCACGAGCAGGTCGGGCTGGCGTGTGTTGCCCTGCCGGCCGAGGTCGGCCACCACCACGACCGCGAACTCGAGGCCCTTGGCCGCGTGGATCGTCATCAGGCGCACGGCATCGAGCTCGCCGAGGTCGACCGGTGCGTCGGGCTCGCGGGCATCGGCCTCGAGCTCGGCCGTGGCCAGGTCGATGAAGCCGCGGATGTCGCGCCCGCGGGCCGCCTCGAACGTCGCCGCCAGGCGCATGAGCTTGTGGATGTTGGCCAGCCGCCGCGCGCCGCCGGGGAGTGCGAGCACGTGCAGGTCGTAGCCCGTGCGCGTCACCACACGCCGCAGCAGCTCGTCCAGGCCCAGGCGCGGCGCGTGCTCGCGCTCGGCGGCGAACCATCCGCGGAACGCCGCCAGCCGCTCGCGGTCGGCGGCGGGCAGCTCGAGCTGCGTGTCGTGCAGCGCGTCCCAGAGCGCGCCTCGCGTCTGCCGCGCGGACATGGCCAGCAGCGCGAGCGCGTCCGACGAGACCCCAACGAGCGGCGAGGCCAGCAGCCCGAGCAGGGCGACCTCGTCGCGCGGGTTGGCCAGCGCGCCGAGGTGGCAGCACAGGTCCTGGACCTGGCGGCGCGCCCACCAGCCGCGTCCGCCCGAGGCGAGCGTGCTCAGGCCCTCGAGCTCGAGCGCGCGCTCGTACAGCGCCATGTCGGTCGCCGCCCGCAGCAGCACGACGATCTCGCCCGCCGCCACGCCCTCGTCGTGCACGAGCCGGGCGATCCGCTGCGCGACCAGGCGCGCCTCGGCGTGACGCGCGGACGGCCCCGGAGGAAGCCCGTCGCCCAGCTCGGGCGGCGCGTCGCCGTTCCACGCGCCGGCGTCGGTGACCAGCAGCTCGACGCGCGGGTCGTCGTCCGGAGGATCGTCGCGCCCGGGGCGCAGCGGCACCCACGCGTGGCCGTGAACGTCGGCGAACGCCGCGTCGATCGTGGCCAGGATCTCCGGCCGGGCGCGGAAGCTCGTGGCCAGCGTGGCCGCCGCGTCGCGCGCCTGGAGCGCGGCACGGCGACGGCGGAAGACCTCCACGTCGGCGTGGCGGAACCCGTAGATCGACTGCAGCTCGTCGCCGACGGTGAAGACGTTGTCGCGGTCCAGGAAGCCGAGGATCTCGAGCTGGAGCGGGTTCGTGTCCTGGAACTCGTCGACCATGATCCGCTCGAACCGCTCCGCGTAGGCCGCCGCCGCGGCCGGCGCCCCGGCGAGGAGGTCGCGCGCGTGCAGCTCGAGGTCGTCGAAGTCGACGGCGGAGCGCGCGCGCTTGGCCGCCGCGTACGCGTCGGCGTAGCGACCCAGCAGCTCGTCGACGAGCGCGAGCACCGGCCGCGCCCGCGCGTCGCGGCAGGCGGCGGCGAAGGCCTCGTGGGCCTGCAGGTAGCGCGCGCACGGCTCGGCCTGCAGCTCGGCCACCGACCCGGGCCTGAAGCACGCCCCCTCCAATGCCGGCGCGGTCGCCGGCGCGTCCGATCCGAGCACCTCGAGCATCGCCAGGCAGCGATCGATCGCCACACGCGCCCGGTCGATGCTCTTCAGCGCGCGGGCACCGGCCAGCTCGGCCGCCGCCGCGCGCGCGGCGCGCTCCAGGTCGGCGCGCGCCCCGCTCAGCACGGGCGGTGCGACGGCGGGCAGCGCCGGCCGCGTTTGGCCGCGGCTGCGCAGCGCGTCGTGGACGGAGGTCACCATCTCGGCCAGCCGGTCGGGGGTGTAGGCCGCGGCGAGGTCCAGCGCGTCCAGCCGGGGAGCGCCGTCGCGATCGGCCAGCAGGCCGGCCAGGGCGGCGTCGAACCCGTCGCGACGCAGCGCGCGGGCGCCCGCCTCGTCGAGCACCGCGAAGGCGGGATCGAGGCCTGCGCCCACCGCGTGGGCGCGCAGGACGCGGGCGCAGAAGCCGTGGAAGGTCATCACCCAAGCCGCCTCGGTGTCGCGCGCGGCCTCGCGCTGGCCGAGCTCGAGCAGCCGTGCGCGCACGCGCGAGCGGAGCTCGCCCGCGGCCTTGTCGGTGAAGGTGATGGCCAGCACCTGCGCCGGGCGTAGGCCGTCCTGCACCACCGAGCGCACGAAGCGCTCCACGAGCACAGACGTCTTGCCCGAGCCGGCGTTGGCCGACAGCAGCAGCGGCCCGTCGCGGCGCGCGATGGCGTCCGCCTGCTCGTCGGTGAAGGGTCGCCCGCCGGGCGGCTGACCGGCGGACATGGCTTCGTCGGCGTCGAGCAGCACGGTCACCGCTCGCATCGGCAGATCGACGGATGGGCGCAGCCGCCGCGGTAGGCGCAGCTCTCGGGGCGCGGGCGCAGCGCGCCGGAGCGGATGCCGCGAACCGCCTCCAGGGCCGCCGCCTGCACCTCGTCCAACCGGGCCGCGAACGCGTCGTCGTCGAGCCGGTCGGTGTTGACGACCTTCAGCCCGGGGTCCGCGCCCGCGCGCACGAGGCCGCGCGCGCGGCGGTCGTCGGGGCTGCCCAGCGGCTGGTACATGCCGCCGACGGCCTGCACCCCGAGCAGCTGCGGCACGGCGAGCATGTAGAGCCCGATCTGGAGCTTGGCCTCGGCCAGCCACTTGCCCTGGGGCGGCGCCGCGCGGCCCTTGTAGTCGTAGACGATCGCCTCGCTGCCGTCACCGGAGAGGTCGACGCGATCGATGCGTCCCTGCAGGCGCAGCTCACCGTCGGCCAGCACCGCCGCGGGCAGGTCGTCGGCCTCCCCGCCGAAGCGCAGCTCGAAGTGCGCCGGCGCGAGCTCGGACCCAGCGTGGGCGGCGTGCTCGAGGTACTGCACGAGGTCGGCCTCCAGCCGGCGCAGCGCCGAGCGCAGCCGCTCGGGATTCACCGAGATCCGCGCGTTCTGCGGCGTGTCGCGCGAGCGCGGCGTGCAGGTGGCGCTTGGCGTCGTCCAGGCGCTCGGGGCTCAGGCCGCCGCCGTCGGCGACGAGGTCGCGCAGGGCCTCCTCGAGCACCGTGTGGGCGAGCTGGCCGCGCAGCATCGGCTCGGGGTCGGGCGCCATCTCCTCCGGGGCGAGCAGGCGCTCGACGAACCACTTGACCGGGCAGCCGCTCCACGCCTCGAGCGCCGAGGCCGACCATGTCTCGCGCGCGCGCAGCGCGGCGAGCACGACCGGGTCGGCCAGCGGGGCGATCGGCGCCGGCGGCTCGCGCCGCGCCGCGCCCTGCTCGGCCAGCCGGGCGCGCAGCCGCTCACGCTCGGTCGGCGCCAGCGGGCCGTCGAAGCCCGCGGCGCCCAGCGCACGGCGCTCGGGCGTGGGGACGGGCGCCAGCAGGTCGAGCACGTCGTCGACGAACAGCGAGCGCACCGCGGGCTCACCCTCGTCGTCGGCGGCGTGCCAGCGCCAGGGCGAGCAGGTCGGTCGGCCGCGAGATCGCGGTGTAGAAGAGGTAGCGCTCGGCGTCGAGCTGCTCCTCGCGCAGGCCGAGCCGGATTCCCGACGCCGCGTTGAGCGCGCGGCGCTCGGCATCGCCGAGGAACGGCTCCGGGCGCCCCGGGCGCGGGAACTCGCCCTCCTGCAGCCGGCAGAGGAACAGCGCGCGCACGCGGCGCGCGCGGATGCGCAGAGGCGATGTGACCTCGACGACGCCGCGGCCGGCGCGCCCGCCAGCGGGCACCTCGAGCCGCTCGAGCGCGCGCGCGAGGTCGACGGGCGAGGGCGCCAGGCCGGGCTGGCGCTCGGCCAGCGCACCGAGCTCGGCCAGCGCCGCGCGCAGCGCGCCGGCGACGCGCGCGTCGAGCGCCTCGGCGCCGGTCAGCACGGGCGCCCGACCGCGCCACGGCGCGGCGAACAGCGCCCCGGTCTCGGCCGCGAGCCGCTCGCACAGCGCGGCCGCCCCGCGCGCGTGGGCGCTCGCGGTCCGGTCGATCTCGTCCAGCGCGAAGCCGGGATGCGCCTGTTCCCACAGTTCGCGTGCGGCGGCGGCGCTCGCCGCGCCGGTGCGACGCGCGTCGGCCTCCAGACGGTCGGCCAGCGCCGGCCGGGTCAGCTTGCCCGGGGTGCGCAGCCAGGCGAGCAGGTCGTCGGCGCTCGCGTCGCCCAGCGCGCAGCGCAGCAGCCCGATCAGCCCGCGCCCGAGCGCGGTGTGGCCGGCCGGCAGCCGGCGGTCGATCGCGATCGGGACGCCGGCGTCGGCGAACACGTGATGGAGCAGCGGCGCGTGCTCGTCCGGCGCGCGCAGCACGACCGCGATCTCCTCGGGCGCGTAGCCCCGCTCGCGGATCAGCCGGGCCACGTGCGCGGCCACGAGCTCCAGCTCGGCGCGCTCGCCGCCGCCCTCGAGCAGCAGCACGGCGTCGCCGGGATCGGTGCGCGGCGCGCCGGCCTCCAGCAGCCCGCGCTCGATCGCGCGCAGCGCGGGCGCCGCGTGCCGCGCGGCCGCGCCCGGCGGGCCGGCGCCCTCGCGGCGCGCGGGCAGCGCGACGTGCTCGGCGCCGAGCGCGAGCAGCTCCTGGAAGGTGGCCCCGCGCCCGGCGAACGCGGCGCGCCCGGGCTCGTAGGCCAGCGAGACGGTCAGCTCGGCGCCGCAGTGCACGGCGAGCGTCTCGACCGCGTCGCGCTGGGGCGCGGTCAGGTCGTCGAAGCCGTACAGGAAGACGGGCGTTCCGCCCCAGCGCGCCGGCGCCAGCCGCAGCGCGTCGAGCGCTCCGATGGCGTGCAACGCCGGGTCGGTGCGTCCCAGGCGCGCCAGCGCGTCCCGGTAGGCGCCGTACAGGCCGGCCAGCTCCTCGGCGTAGTCGGCCTGGCCGGGCGCGTCCCTGGCCCAGGCCCGCAGCGCGGAGTACCAGCGCCCGGGCTCCACGCGCGCCTCCTCGAGCTCGTCGACGAGCGCCAGCAGGGCGGGCAGGAAGCCCGGCGTCGCCGCGGAGGCGGCCAGCCGGCGCAGCGGCGTCGCGGCCACCGCGGCGGCCGCCACGCGCTCGCGCGCCAGCCGGCCGAGCGGTCGTCCCTGAGCCCGGGCGCGTCGCGCGATCTCCCGCGTCAGCCACTCGAAGGTCATGACCTGCGCGCCGAACACCGCCCCGCCCGCGGCCAGCTCGCGGCGGTAGTGGTCGACGTCGGCGAACGTGGGCACGACGAGCAGCGGCTCGCGCGCGAGCGCGGCGCGATAGGCGTCGAGCACGTGGCCGGCCTTCTCGGCGTTGGCCGGGCCGGTGACGAGGGTCAGGGACATCGAGTACAGGAGGGTCGCGCACCGACCGGCGGATCTGACGCCACCCCAGACCGGCCGGCCCCGGACCGGCCCGCTGGCCCGAGCGATCAGCGCCCCCGGGAGGACCGCCCCGCCCGGTCCGCGCTCGCCGGCCGGGCGATCAGCGCACCGCGCCAACCGGCGTGCACCCGGTGGCCCGCACGATCAGCCCGCCGCGCCGAGCGCCTCCCGCAGCCGCGACACGCGCTCGGCCCGCTCGCGGCGCGCCCCCAGCGCGGCCTCGAGGTCGACCGGGACGAAGCGCGTCTTGGAGCCGGGCGCCGACTGCGCCGACGGTGTCCATGTCGGCGCTGATGACCGTGGCGATCATCGCGTACCCGCCGCCCGACACCGCATCGCGGTGCAGGATGATCGGCTCGACCCCGCCGGGGACCTGGATCGACCCGATCGGGTACGGCGCGTCGACGATATTCGACGGGTCGCTGCCCGCGCCGAACGGCTGCTCGCGCTCGACCATCTCGAGCTGCGCCGCCCTTGTAGCGGAAGCCGACGCGGTCGGCGACGGGGGTCAGGGTCCACGTCGTGCTCGATGAACGTGGTGCGCCCCGCGTCGGTGAGCAGGTGGTCGTAGAGCCCCATGACCACGCGGATCTCGAGCTCGGTCGGCAGCGCCGGCCGCAGCTCCTCGGGCACCGCGCGCCCGGCCGCCCCGTCCGCCGTCCGTCCCGATGGTGAGCTCGTCGCCGGCCTGCCAGCGGCGCGGCCCTCGAGCCCGCCCAGCGCGCCGAGCGCGTAGGTCGAGCGGCTGCCGAGCACCTCGGGCACGTCGATGCCGCCAGCGACCGCGATGTACATGCGCGCACCCGCGCTTCAGGTGGCCGAACGTGAGCACGTCGCCGGCCGCCAACGGCGAACGACGTCCAGGCCGGTTGCGCCTCGCCGTTGACCCGCGGCTCGATCTCCGCGCCGGTGGTGGCCACGACGGCCGGCTCGCGTGAAGTGCAGCTCGGGCCCGAGATAGGCGCACTCGAGCGCCGGCGGCGCCCGCCGGGTTGCCGACGAGCAGGTTGGCGGCCACGCAGCGAGAACTGGTCGAGCGCGCCGGACGGCGGCACGCCGACGTGGTAGTAGCCCTCGCGGCCGCGGTCCTGGACGGTGGTCGCCAGCCCGGGCTTGCGCACCTCAATCGGCACGGAGCACCTCCAGCAGCCGCGCGTTGTAGCCGTCGGGGTCCTCGGGGAACTCCTCGAGGTCGAACGTCACGGGCCGCTGGCGGATCGAGATCGTCGCCCGCCTCGACCTCGGCCCGCAGCTCGTCGTAGCGCGCGCGGTCGATCGGCTCGAACTTCACGATGTCACCCGGGCTCGAAGAAGCAGACGAAGTCGCGCGAAGTCGGGCAGCTCCTCGCGCGGGTCGTAGATCGGCGACGGGCGTGATGCCGAACATCTGGTAGCCGCCCGCGCCGCGGACGGAGTAGATGCAGCCGAAGCAGCCGCCGTGGCCGACGGTCAGCGGCGGCGTGTCGGTGCGCGGGCGGACGTACTTGGGCACCTCGAGCTGGCGCTCGCGCGTCGACGAGCTGGTACAGGAACGGCAGCCCGGCCACGAAGCCGACCATCGAGGCCAGCCACGGCGCGCCGGAATGGGCGTCGACGAACGCCTGGACGTCGTCGAAGTCGTTGATGCGCGCGGCGTACTCGAGGTCCGTGGCGTCCGGGTCCTGGTGGCGGTCGCGGAAGCGCATCAGCGTCTCGTGCGTCCACGGGTCGCCGTAGAGGACCGGGATCTCGACGATGCGCGTCTCGAGGTCGAAGTCGTGCGCGTCGCCGACCTCGTCCTCGATCTCGCGCACGTAGCGCCTCGAGCAGCCGTGCGGGCGCCAGCGTGTCGGGGTCGAAGCGCACCTGCAGCGAGGCGTTGGCGGGGCAGACGTCGAGCACGCCCTCCGGCCGGCGCTCGCGCAGCGCGCCGACGATGGCCATCGCCCGGAAGTAGGCCTCGCAGGCTCATCTCCTCGGCCACCTCGACGAAGAGGTGCTCGTCCGCGCCCCAGCTATAGCGGGCGCCGGTCGCATCGGCGGTGCTCATGCTCGTGCACTCCCATCCGTCGTCGTCTCCAGCCACGCCTCCAGCGTGCCGGTGTCGAACTCGCCCGCCGCGAACCAGTCCTCGTCGAGCAGCTCGGCGAGCAGCGGCATGGTCGTCTTCACGCCCTCGATCTCGAGCTCGCGCCAGCGCGCGCCGCGCGCGCGGCGAGGGCGCGTCGGGCGATCCGTGGCCCCACACGATGACCTTGCCGAGCAGCGAGTCGTAGAACGGCGGCACCTCGCCGCCGGGCTCCAGCCAGGTGTCGACGCCGCACCCACGGGCCCGCGGGCAGGACCACGCGCTCGAGCGGCCCCGGGCTGGGCAGGAAGTCGTTCGCCGGGTCCTCGGCGTTGATGCGCAGCTCGAGCGCGCAGCCGCGCGGCGCGACGTCCTCCTGCGCAGCCGAGCGGCTCGCCGGCGGCGATCCGCAGCTGCTCGGCGACGAGGTCGACGCCGGTGACCAGCTCGGTGACCGGGTGCTCGACCTGGATGCGCGTGTTCATCTCGATGAAGAAGAACTCGCCGCTCGCCGCGTCGACCAGGAACTCGACCGTGCCCGCGCTGCGGTAGCCGATCGCCTCGCACAGCGCCACCGCCGCCGTCGCACAGCCCGGCGCGGTCGCGTCCGCCAGCCCGGGCGCGGGCGTCTCCTCGACCACCTTCTGGCGCCGGCGCTGGAGCGAGCACTCGCGCTCGTAGCAGGTGGATCGGCGCCGCTCGCCGTCGCCGAGCACCTGCACCTCGACGTGGCGGGCGGGGCGTGACGAAGCGCTCGACGTAGATGCGCGCGTCGTCGAACGCGCCCTAGCGCCTCGCGGGCGGCGGTCGCGTACTCGGCCTCGAGCTCGTCGGCGTCGTGCGACGATCCGGATGCCGCGCCCGCCGCCGCCGCCGGCCGCCTTCAGGGCGACCGGGTAGCCGATCTCGTCGGCCACCGCCGCGCGCCTCGTCCGCGCCGCCCACCGCGCCGTCGGAGCCCGGGATGGTGGGCACGCCGGCCTCCTCGGCCGCCGCGCGCGCCCGCGCCTTGTCGCCCATGAGCGCGATGTGCTCGGGCTTCGGCCCGACGTAGGCGCATGCCGGCGTCCTCGCACCGCGGCGGCGAAGTCCGCGCGCTCGGCCAGGAAGCCGTAGCCGGGGTGCACGGCGTCGGCTTCCGATGTCGCGGCGGCGTCGATCAGCGCCTCGATGACGAGGTAGCTCTTGCCCGCCGGCGCCGGGCCGATCTCGACCGCCGCGTCGGCCATGCGCACGTGCGGCGCCGCCGCGTCGGCCGTCGCTGTGCACCGCCACCGCCTCGAGCCCGAGGTCGTGCGCCGCGCGGATGACGCGGATGGCGATCTCCCCGCGGTTGGCGACGAGGACGCGCTTCATGCGCCGTCGTCGACGACGGCGACGGCCTGGCCGGCGGTCGACCTCGTCCTCGTTGTCGACGAGGTACTCCGACCAGCGTGCCGGCCGACCTCGGCTCGCACCGCCTGGAAGTTCTTCATGATCTCCACCAGGCCGATCGTCTCCCCCGCCTCGACCGCGTCGCCCGCGTTCTTGAACGGCGTCGCTGTCGGGATCGGGGCGGCGGTAGAACGTCCCCGGGATCGGGGTCAGGACCTCGTGGCGGGCCATGCGGCTCCTCACTGTGGTCGGGACGTGGACGCCGTCGAGCGCCTCGCGCACCGCCCGCTCCACCTCGGGCGCCGGGCGTGTCGGAGTGGATGCACACGGGGTCCGCGCGCATCGGGATCTCCTGGCCGGTGCGGCGACGGCGACGCCGTCGTCGATCACCCGCCGCGACGCGCTCGCGCCACCTCGTCGGGGTCGTCGGCCACGTGGTGGCGGGTGATGATCAGCGACGCCGTCGTCGTCGTACTCGAGGTCGGCGTAGTACTCGGCCAGGAAGCCGAGCCCGCGGCCGCGTGTAGACCGTCTCGTGCAGCGTGCCCGGCCATGCCCGAGCACGGGCACGCCGAAGGCCTCGGCGGCGTCGGCGACGGCGTGCGCGATCGTCTCGTCGCGCGCCGCGGCGCCGTACAGCGCGCCGTGCGGCTTGAGGTGGGTGAGCGGCATCCCCTCGGCATCGAGGAAGCGCCTTCAGCGCGCCCGCCTGGTAGAGGATCGCCGCGGTCAGCTCGTCCGGGTCCATGGCCATGGCGCGCCGGCCGAAGCCCTGCAGGTCCGGGTAGCTCGGGTGCGCGCCCGACCTCGACGCCGTGCTCCTTGGCCAGCGCGCACCGTGTCGCGCATGACCGACCGGGTCGCCGGCGTGGAACCCGCAGGCGACGTTGGCCACGGAGATGTAGCGGCATGATCGCCGCGTCGTCGCCGAGGCGCCAGATGCCGAAGCCCTCGCCGATGTCGCAGTTCAGCGCGACGGTCACGACGTGGCGCTTCCCGCCGCGGCCCGCGCCTCGCGCGCCTCCCTGGAGGCCGCCGCGTGAACGGCCCGACCGGTGGCGCACGCGGCGCAGATCGCCTGGTGCCCCGCGGTCGGGTCGCGGTCCATCTCCTGGGCGACGTAGGACTTGTGGCAGCGGTGACAGCGCACCCGCGCTGCCCACGCGTCGTCGACCTCGTCGATCGGATCGTTCGGGCGCGCCCATCGAGAACCACTGCGGCTGGGCGGCCACCGTGGCCAGCGAGTACAGGCCGAAGGCGATGACGAACGTGAGCGGCAACCCCCAGATCTCGAAGAACTGGCTCTCGGTCGAGTCGGTGATCTTGAGCACCACGCCCACGGTGGTGGCCACTACCCAGGCCGTGATCCCGCCCGGGTTGAACGCCGGGATGCGGCCCGGGCGGAACTCCATCCGGTCTACGCTCGCGTGCGTGCGGTGTAGGTACGCGACGTGCGCGAGCGCGATTCCCACCCACGCCACGATCGCGATCCCCTGGTAGGCGAGCGCGTCGAGCACGTAGCTGAAGATGTTGGTGAGCATCAGCAGGAAGCCGGCGATGCACGCGACGACGAGCCAGAACGTGCGCGGCAGGGTCAGCCGGAAGACGACCGAGAAGAAGCTCTCGAGGTTCGACGAGGCGAGGTAGAGGTTGACCGTGTTGATGCGCATCTGGGTGATGATGATGAGCAGCAGGCCGAGCACCCCGGTGAGCCCGACGATCTCGACGGGCAGCGCGCTCTCCTGGCCGGCGAGCTCGTCGAAGGAGATCCCGAAGGTCGAGACGAGCAGGATCCCGATCAGCCCGTTGAGCAGGAACGTCAGCAGGTAGTACAGCCAGCCGAAGGTGACCGCCGTGTGATAGCCGCGGTCCTCGGGCCGGCCAAGGCGAGCGAAGTCCATCGTGAACATCATCAGGATCCAGACGCCCATGTAGGCGGCGAACGCCTGCAGCCACGGCAGCGTCGTCCCGGGGACGGCCTCGGCATCGGGCAGGAAGCCGTTGTAGCCCTCGCTCGACCAGCGCCCAGATGATCACCCCGACGAGCGCGAGCAGGTAGAACGGCAGCAGGAGGCCGTTGAGGCGGTCCAGCCAGGTGCGTACCCCGCGCCAGACCAGCGGCGCGGTGGTCGCGATCACGATCGCGTACCAGAGGTCGATCGGCCCACCGATGAACTCCTGCGCGGCGACCGCGATCACCGATCCCTCGAAGACGAGGTAGTAGATGCACGTGGCCGCGAAGATCAGCGTCGCGATCGCCGCGCCGACGAAGCCGAACATGCTGCGCGAGAAGAGCGCCACGGTGAGCCCGCTCGTCGTCGCCGTGCGCACGATCACGGTGTTCACGAGCGTGTAGGCGACCACCGACAGCACGATGCCCACGAGCGCGTTGACGGTGCCGTAGGCCAGCGCGATGAACGCCGCGAAGTACATGTAGAAGAACGCGGTCGCGACGCCGTACCAGGCCATGGTCAGCTTCACGCGGTCCATCCGCCACGTCCGCGGGACGACGTGGAGCGAGTAGTCGTCCGTCGCCGCCTCCTCCAGCACGCGGGGATCGTCCGTGTCCGACACCTCCAACGGCGGCAACTGCGCGCGGGCCTCGAGCGTCAACGGGCTCCCCTCCTCCGGGCTCGCCGCTGTTGTATGGCGCAGGGGTCCCCGGTGTCAAGGACCGCTCCCGGAAGGGACGACGACCACCGGCCCACCTGGGCCGCGCAACCCGACGCTCGGGCGCGGTAGCGTGTCGCCGCGCATGCACGAAGCCGTCGAGCGCACCGCGCGGCCCGGGGCGGCGGACTGGAACGGGCTGCTCGAGCTCGACCGCCGGCTCGTGTGGCATCCCTACGGGCCCATGCCGGCGTCGCAGCCCCCGCTGCCCGTCGTCTCCGCGCGCGGCGTCCGCCTCCGGCTCGCCGACGGGCGCGAGCTCGTCGACGGCATGGCCTCGTGGTGGTGCGCGATCCACGGCTACCGCCACCCCGCGCTCGACGCCGCCCTCGCACGAGCCAGCTCGACCGGATGGCGCACGTCATGTTCGGCGGGCCTCACCCACGAGCGGCGCGTCCGGCTGGCGGACCGCCTCGTCGGCCATGACCGGGCTCGACCACGTGTTCTTCGCGGACTCGGGCTCGGTGGCGGTCGAGGTCGCGATCAAGCTGGCGCTGCAGTTCTGGCGCGCCGGCGGCGGAGCGCCGCCGGCTGCTGACCGTGCGCGGCGGCTACCACGGCGACACGTTCGGGGCGATGGCGGTGTGCGACCCGGTCAGCGGCATGCACTCGCCTGTTCACCGGCGCGCTGGCCGAGCACGTGTTCGCCGACCGCCCGCCGGACGGCTTCGAGCGCCGCTCGACCCGGCCTGGGCCGCAGCACCTGACGCGCGCTGGTCGCGCGCCACGCGCACGAGCTGGCCGGCGATCGTCGTCGAGCCCGTCGTCCAGGGCGCGGGCGGGATGCGCTTCCACTCGCCGGCGTGCGTGCGGCTGCTGCGCGAGCTGTGCGACCGCCACGGGCTGCTGCTGGTCCTCGACGAGATCGCCACCGGCTTCGGCCGCACCGGCACGCTGTTCGCCGCGCGAGCACGCCGGCGTCGCGCCCGACGTGATGTGCGTCGGCAAGGCGCTCACCGGCGGCTACATCACGCTCGCCGCGACGCTGTGCATCGACGCGCGTGGCCGAGCGGCTCGGCGGGCGCGCTCATGCACGGGCCGACCTACATGGCCAACCCGCTGGCCGTGCGCGGCCGCGCTCGCCTCCACCGGCCTGCTCGCCGGCGGCGCCTGGCGCGACGACGTGCCCGCATCGAGCGCGGGCTGCGCGCCGGGCTTGCGCCGGCGCGCGAGCTCGCCGGGCGTGGCCGACGTGCGCGTGCTCGGGGCGATCGGCGTGATCGAGCTCGACGGCCCGTCGACGTGGCCGCCGTCACCGCGCGCGGCGGTCGAGCGCGGGGTGTGGCTGCGCCCGTTCCGCGAGCTCTCTACGCGATGCCGCCGTACGTGACCGACGACGAGGACCTCGCCCGGATCGCCGCGGCGATGCTTGGCGGGGGCGGCGGCGATGAGCGTGCTCGTCGTCTCCGGCACCGGCACCGGCGTCGGGAAGACCGTCGTGACCGCCGCGCTCGCCGCGCTCGCCGCCGCGCGGGGCGAGCGCGTGGCGGTGGTCAAGCCCGCCCAGACCGGCGGCCGGCGAGCGACGACCTCGAGGAGGTGCGCCGCCTGTCCGGCGTCGACGACCTCCACGAGCTCGCGCGCTACGCCGAGCCGCTCGCGCCCGCGCCGCGGCCGCGCGCCGGGCGTCGGCCGGCCTGGCGCCCGCCGCCATCGCCGCGCCGTCGAGCGCCTGCGACGACCGCGACCTCGTGCTCGTCGAGGGCGCCGGCGGGCTGCTCGTGCGCCTCGACGACGAGCGGCGGCACGATCGCCGACGTCGCCCGGCTGCTCGACGCGCCCGTGCTCGTCGTCGCCCGCGCCGGGCTGGGCACGCTCAACGAGACCGCCCTGACCTGCGAGGCGCTGCGCGCCCGCGGCCTGGCCTGCGCGGGCGTCGTGATCGGCGCGTGGCCGGCGGACCCCGATCTTGCCGCGCGCTGCAACCTCGAGGACCTGGAGGCCTACGCGGGCGCGCCGCTCGTGGGCCGGCTGCCCGGAGGGCGCGGGCGCGCATGGGGAGCGAGGCGTTCCTGGCGACGGCGCAGCGCGATGATCGAGCTGGAGGTGCACGCATGACGGCAGTCCTGGAGGCGGCTCGCGAGCAGGTGCTCGAGCGCGGCGACGGCCTGGGCGAGGCGCAGGTGCTCGAGGTCCTTCAGCTCCCCGACGACGCGGTCGACGACGCCCTCGCGCTGGCGCACGAGGTGCGCATGCGCTGGTGCGGCCCCGAGGTCGAAGTCGAGGGGATCGTGAGCGTCAAGACCGGGGGCTGCCCGGAGGACTGCCACTTCTGCTCGCAGTCCGGGCGCTTCGAGAGCCCGGTGCGCGCCGTGCGCCTGGACATCCCCTCGCTCGTCGAGGCTGCCCGGCAGACGGCGGCCACCGGGGCCACCGAGTTCTGCATCGTCGCCGCCGTCCGCGGCCCCGACGAGCGGCTGATGGCGCAGGTGCGGGAGGGCGTCGCGACCATCCGCGCGGCGGTCGACATCAACGTCGCCTGCTCGCTCGGCATCCTCAGCCGCGCACAGGCGCAGGAGCTACGCGACCTGGGCGTGCACCGCTACAACCACAACCTCGAGACCGCCCGCTCGCACTTCCCCGCGGTGGTCACGACCCACACCTGGGAGGAGCGCTTCGAGACGCTGCGGCTCGTCCGCGAGCACGGCATGGAGGTCTGCTGCGGCGGGATCATCGGCATGGGCGAGAGCCTCGCCCAGCGCGCGGAGCTCGCGGTGCAGCTCGCGGAGCTCGACCCCGACGAGGTGCCGCTGAACTTCCTCGATCCCCGGCCTGGGACGCCGTTCGCCGACCTGCCCGTGGTCGGCCACGGCGGACGCGCTGCGCACGATCGCCGCCTTCCGGCTCGCGCTGCCGCGCACCGTCCTGCGCTTCGGCGGCGGGCGCGAGCTCACGCTCGGCGACCTCGGCGCGCGACAGGGCATGACCGGCGGCATCAACGCGATCATCGTCGGCAACTACCTGACCACGCTGGGCCGCGATCCCGGGGCCGACCTCGACCTGCTCGCGGAGCTGCGGATGCCGGTCAAGGCGCTGTCCGAGACCCTGTGAGCGGCGCGTTCTGTGACGGCTGTGGCCGGCCGCTGGAGCGAGCAGACCACGCGTGCTGCCGCGCCCGCCGCCGCGCGACCGACCCGCCGCGCTTCTGCACGGCCTGCGGCCGCAAGCTCGCCGTCCAGGTCCTCCCCACCGGCTACACCGCGCGCTGCGTGCGCTGCGGCCCGCGATGACCGACATCGACGCGGCGCTCGAGGAGCTGCGGCGCGCCGGGCTGTTTCGCGAGCTGCGGATAGTCCAGAGCGCGCAGGGGCCGCGCGTCACGCTCGACGGCCGGTCGGTCCTGCTGCTGTGCTCGAACGACTACCTCGGCCTGGCCGGTCACCCCGCGGTGCGCTCCGCGGCGGCCGAGGCGGCGCACCGCTGGGGCGCGGGCGCGGGGGCGTCGCGGCTGGTCTCCGGGAACATGGCTCCGCACCGGCAGCTCGAGCAGGAGCTCGCCGCCTTCAAGGGCAGCGAGGCCTGCGTGCTGTTCGGCTCGGGCTTCCTCGCCAACACCGGCGTGATCGCCGCGCTGGCAGGGCGCGGCGACGTGATCCTCTCCGACGCGCTCAACCACGCCTCGATCGTCGACGGCTGCCGCCTGGCGCGCGCCGATACGGTGGTCTACGAGCACGCCGACCTCGACTCCCTTGCGAGCGGGCTGCGCCGTGCCGGCGGCCGCAGTCCAGTCATCGTCACCGACGGAGTGTTCTCGATGGACGGCGACCTCGCGCCGCTCGAGGACATCGTCGAGCTTGCGCAGCGCCACGGAGCGCGCGTCGTCGTCGACGAGGCGCACGCCACGGGCGTCCTCGGACCCGGCGGCCGAGGACTGGTAGCGGCGCTCGGCCTCGAGCGCGAGGTCGACGTGGTGATCGGGACGCTCGGCAAGGCACTCGGCTCCTACGGCGCGTTCGCGTGCTGTGACACGCGGATTGCTGGCTACCTCGTCAACCGGGCGCGCACGCTGATCTTCTCCACCGCGCTGCCGCCGCCGTCGGTCGGCGCCGCGCTCGCGGCGCTGCGGCTGCTGCGCGAGCAGCCGCAGATCGTCTTGCGCCTGCACGCCAACGCCCGCGCGCTGCGGGACGAGCTGGCCGCCGTCGGCTTCGACGTGCGACCGGGAACGATGCCGATCGTGCCGCTCATCGTGGGCGACCCGAGCGCCGCGATGACGCTCTGCCAGGCCGCCCTGCGGCGCGGCGCGTTCGCCCAGGCGATCCGGCCGCCGACCGTCCCGGAGGGGACTTCGCGACTGCGCGTCGTGGCCATGGCCTCGCACCGCGAGGACGAGCTGCGAGCGGCTGCACGCATCCTCGCGACGGCCGCACGCGAGCTAGCGGGCACGCCCGGCTGACACCTTGTGCAGGGTGCAGCCGGTGCGACTCCCAGCAAGTCGCAGCGGCCGCCGTCGAGGAGCGTGCTGGGACGGACACGAGCGATTCACCGGACCGCGCGGGCGCGCCCGCGCGGTCCTCGACGACGTCGAAGGGTCACGACCCCGCCGATCGACGCCACGTCGGGCTCGATCGCCGCCATCTGGTCCCGCGGCTCAGGCGGCCTCGGCGCCGGTGTCGGCCGCGGCGGCGGCGGCCTCCTCCTCGGCGGGCTGCCGCGCGCCCTCGCGCGCCCACGGCTCGTCGAACTCGACGCGCCACTTGGCGTCGTCTGCCTGCTCCAGCGCGAGCCGCGCGCGGAACGAGCGCCCGCTGCGGCCCTTGAAGCCCGTCACCGGCTTCTCGGTGCGCCCGGTGGCGATCAGCTCGCGCGCCACGGCGGGCGGGAGCTGCTTGCCGGCCTTGGACTTCCAGATCACGAAGCCGCAGCCCGGGTCCTCGCGCGACCAGCACGAGAAGCCCTTGCGGTTCTCGACGATGTCGTGGCCGCACACCGGGCAGGGCCCGAGGTTCGCGCGCGGGATGCGCACGTCCTTGAGCGTCGTGTCCAGCGTGCCGACGGTCTCCCCCGCGAACTTGGCGATGTCGTCCATGAAGCGCTCGCGGCGCTCCTCGCCACGCTCGATCAGGCCCAGGCGGCGCTCCCAGTCGCCGGTCATGGCCGGCGAGGTCAGCGGGTGCTCGGCCAGCAGGCGGATGACGTTCAGGCCCTTCTCGGCCGTCACCAGGGCGCGGCCCTCGCGCTCGACGTAGCCGACGTCGATGAGCCGCTCGATGATCGCCGCGCGGGTGGCCGGGGTGCCGATCCCGGAGTCCTTCATCGCCTCGCGCAGCTCGTCGTCGTCGACGAGCTTGCCCGCCGTCTCCATCGCCCCGAGCAGCGACGCGTCGGTGTAGCGCCGCGGCGGCTTGGTCTCCTTCTCGAGCGCCTCGGCCTCGCGCGTGGCCACCGCCTCGCCGCGCTCCAGGCGCGGGAGCTGCTGGTCGGAGCCCTCGTCGTCGTCGGCCCCCTCGCCCTCGGGGAGCTCGCCGTAGACGCCGCGCCAGCCCGGGACGAGCAGGACCTTGCCGCGCGTGCGGAAGACGTGCTCGGCCACCGTCGTCTCCACGCGCGTGTTCTCGAACTCCGCGTCGGGGTGGAAGACGGCCAGGAAGCGGCGCACGACGAGGTCGTACACGCGCCGGTCGTCGCCCGACAGCTTGGACAGGTCGTGCTGGGAGTTGGTCGGGATGATCGCGTGGTGGTCGCCGACCTTGGCGTCGTCGACCACACGGGCCAGCGGCAGCAGGTCCAGGGCCGTCACGTATTGCGCTGCCTTGGCATAGTCGGAGTGCCGGCCGACGGCCGCCGCCGTCGGCTTGATCTCGCCGACCATGTCGCTGGTCAGGTAGCGCGAGCTCGTGCGCGGATAGGTGAGGACCTTGTGCTCGTCGTAGCAGCGCTGCGCCGCGGCCAGCGTGCGGCGCGCCGAGAAGCCGAACCGGGTGTTCGCCTCGCGCTGCAGCGAGGTGAGGTCGAACAGCAGCGGCGGGCGCTCCTTGCGCTTCGTCTTGTCGAGCTTGGTGATCTCGCCGCGCCGCCCCCGCACGGCCGCGACGATCGCGTCGGCCTCCGCCGCGCTGGGCAGGCGCGGGTTCGGGCCGGCGTGGAAGCGCCCGGCGTAGCGGCGGTCGTCGTCCGTTGCGAAGCGCGCGTCCACGAGCCAGTACTTCTCGGGCACGAACGCGCGGATCTCCTCCTCGCGGCGGGCGAGGATGGCCAGCGTCGGGGTCTGCACGCGTCCGAGCGACACGGCGCCGTCAAAGGACGAGCGAAGCCGGATCGTGGCCGCGCGCGTGGCGTTCATCCCGACGATCCAGTCGGCCTCGGAGCGCGACTTGGCCGCGGCCTCGAGCTGCTTCATCTCCTCGTCGGGGCGCAGGTGGACGAGCGCGTCCTTCATCGCCTGGTTGGTCATCGAGGACAGCCACAGGCGCTGGACCGGCTTGTCGGTCCCCCCCGCGGCGTCGATCACCCACTTGAAGATCAGCTCGCCCTCGCGGCCGGCGTCGCACGCGTTGACGACCTGCCCGACGTCGTCGCGGCGCAGGAGGTCGCGGACGACGGCCATCTGCTTCTGGGAGCGCTCGTCGCGGACGACGAGCTTGAAGTGGTTGGGGACGATCGGCAGGTCGGCCATCCGCCACTTCTTGAAGCGGTCGTCGTACTCGTCGGGCTCGGCGAGCTGGACGAGGTGGCCGACCGCCCACGTGACGAGGTGCTCCGGGCCCTCGAGCCAGCGCGCGCTGCGCTCGCCGGCGCCCATGTGCTTCTGGAATGGCCCGGGCAGCACGCGCGACAGGTCCTGCCCGACGGACGGCTTCTCGGCGATGACGAGGGTCTTGGCCATGAGCGGAGCAGGGTAGTGGGTCGCCCACCGCGCCGTGGCATCGCGCGCGCGGGTCGCGCTCAGCGCGCGCAGGGCCCGGTCGACACCGTCCCGGATGCCGAGGCGAGGTCCTCCTCGACGATCGAGTTGGGCACCCCGAAGCCTCCCTGCGGCCCGCTGCGGGTGGCCGCGAACACGGTCGTGACGACCCGCCCGCGGCTGTCGACCATCGGCCCGCCCGAGTTGCCGGGCCGCACGACCCCGCGCAGGGTGGTCAGCCGCCGCCGCACCGGACCGCGGCCGTAGGCGTCCTGCGTGAACACGGTCCGCGTCCGGCCGATCCGCCCGGCGCGCACGTCGTAGGGCCCGTTCTCGGGGAAGCCGAGGATCGCCGCCTGCCGGCCGGGCTGGGGGTCGTCGGCCAGCGGGAGCGGGCGCCCGCCGAGCCCGTCGACGCGCAGCACGGCGATGTCGTTGCGGGAGTCGTAGGCGACCGCCTGCGCGGAGAGCCGGTCGCCCTCACCGCCGAGCTGGACGGTCGTGTCGCTCTGGCCGGCCACGACGTGGGCGTTGGTCACCACGACGCCGGGCGCGGCGATCCAGCCCGAGCCCTCGACCCCGAGGCCGCAGGCCGTGCCCTGGATCTTGACCACGCCCCGCGCGGCGGCTCGCACGTCGGCGTCGCGGGCGATCGCCGCGCGCGGGGCGGGTACGCCGGCCGACGGGCCGTCGATGCGCGGGAACGGGTCGAAGCGAGCCAGCGCGTTGAGCACCGGCCCCGAGGGCGGCAGCGCGTCGTTGAGGGCACGCAGGATGGTCGAGCGCTGGATCTCGTCGCGGAACGTCCGCGCCCCCGGGGTCTGCAGCGCCACGGCGCCGGCCAGCCACGCCAGCCCGAGCGCCACCGCGCCGCTGAGCAGCGCGCCGCCCATCCCGTCCACGACGCCCAGTCCCGGGATCGACACGCGGCGGCGCACGCCGTGGCCGACACGTTCGAGCAGGCTCCCCAGCAGCAGGCCGCCGAGCATCGCGCCGGCGAGCGCGAACAACGGCGCGTAGGGCGATTGCGCGCCCGACTCGGTCACCGCCGCGCCGAGGCGCCCGCCGAGGACCAGCCCGCCGGCGAAGCCGGCCAGCGTCGCCGCGCCGACCAGCAGGCCCTGGGCGTAGCCGGCGAAGGCCGCCGCCAGCGTGATCGCGATGATGATCCAGTCGAGCGAGGTCACGCGGCGGCGCAGGCTACTCTCACGCGAGTGGGGGGCCAGCCAGAGGACGTGCGGCAATCCCGACGGCACGGACGCCGTTCCCGACGCCTGCGCACCCTGATCGCCGGCGCGGCGATCGCTGCCGTGGCGTTCTCCGGCGGGCTGGTGTGCGGCGCGACGCACGTGTCCTCCGGGCAGCGGACGGTCGAGCGCTTCGGAGTGGCGTGGCAGCGCGGCGACCTGGCGGCCATGTACAGCGAGCTGTCCGACGACAGCCGTGCGCGCGTGCGGCGGCGCTCGTTCAGCTCGGCATACCGGCGCGCGTTGCGGACGGCCACCGCGCAGCGCGTCGTCGTGGGGCGCACGGTCGAGGACGGCGACGCGTTCCGCCTGCCCGTCCGCGTCGACACGCACGTCTTCGGCACCGTGCGCGGGGCCGTCCGTGTGCCGGTCGACGCCACCGGCGTGAGCTGGTCGCGCGACCTCGCCTTCCCGGGCCTGCGCCGGGGCGAGCGGCTGACCCGCCGCACGCACATGCCTCCGCGGGCGACGCTGCTGGCGCGCGACAAGACCCCGCTGGCCCGCGGGCCCGAGCGCGCATCGCCGCTGGGCGCGACGGCCCGCTCGATCACCGGCTCGCTCGGGCCGATCCCGGCCGAACGACGCTCGGAGCTGATCGCGCTCGGGGTCCCGTCGAGAAGCGACGTCGGCACCAGCGGCCTCGAGCGCGTGTTCGACACGCGGCTGCTCGGCCGCCCCGGCGGCGAGCTGCGCGCCGGCGGGCGGGTGATCGCGCGCGGCGCGGCCGAGCGCGCCGAGCCGGTGCGCACGACGATCTCCGCCGCCGTCCAGGCCGCGGCGGTCGAGGCGCTGCAGGATCGTCTGGGCGGCACCGTTGCGCTCGACCCGCGCAGCGGCGCCGTCCTCGGCGCCGCCGGGATCGCCTTCTCCGGGCTCCAGCCCCCGGGCTCGACGTTCAAGATCATCACCCTGGCCGGCGCGCTCGAGGCCGGGATCACGAGCCCGGGCCGGACCTATCCCGTACAGACCGAGGCCACGCTCGAGGGCGTCAAGATCGAGAACGCCAACGGCGAGAGCTGCGGGGGCACGCTGGTCGAGTCGTTCGCGGAGTCGTGCAACTCGGTGTTCGCCCCGCTGGGCGCCGAGCTCGGCGCGCGCCGGCTCGTCGACGTCGCCGAGCGCTTCGGGTTCAACGAGGCGACGCCGATCCCCGGCGCGGCGACGAGCACCATCCCGCCGCCCGGCCAGATCGGCGACGCGCTGGCCGTCGGCTCGTCGGCCATCGGGCAGGGGCAGGTGCAGGCGACCGCGCTGCAGATGGCCCTGGCAGCCACCGCGATCGGCCGGCGCGGTCGTCGGCCGCGGCCGACGCTGAGCTTCGACGCGGCAGAGCGCCCGGCGCCCACGAAGCGCGCCGTCGCGCCACGGATCGCCCGCAGCGTGGAGAAGATGATGCTCGCCGTGGTCCGCGAGGGCACGGGCGGGGCGGCGGCGGTTCCCGGCGTCAGGGTGGCGGGCAAGACCGGCACCGCAGAGCTGCGCGACACCACCGCACCGGAGTGCGAGCCCGATCCGGCCCAACCCGAGGCCTGCCCCGACGAGCCCGTCGAGAACGACCCGACCGACACCGACGCCTGGTTCGCCTCCTACGCGCCGGCCGGCGACGGCCGTCCCCGAGCCGCGGTCGGCGTGCTGCTCGTCGCCTCCGGCGCGGGCGGCGAGACGGCCGCGCCCGCCGCCCGCGGGCTGCTCGCCGCGACGCTCAGGGCGACGACCCCGCCTTGATTGATTCTTGACGCGTGGGCGGTCTAGGGTCGGCGCGACAGCCCCGCGATCCGGACAGGTGAAGGCATTGATCATGCTCCGGCGCGGGGAAGGGCCATCCGAAGGGAGCAGGACTCCTCATGAGACGCAGAGCGATCGGGGCCGCCGCGCTGGCCACCGCGCTGATCGGGGCCTCAGCGGCCACCGCGCTCGGCGGCACGAGCCAGTCGGGAGACACGGTGAGCATCCGCCTGGCCGGCACCCCGCCGAACTTCAGCTTCCGCGGCGTCCCCGAGACGCTGGACGCCGGTCGGACGACGTTCAGCTTCCGCAACACGTCCGCATCCGCTCCGCACAACTTCCGCGTCGTGCGGACACTGGGCGGCGGGCGCCGGTTCAACAGCAAGACGCTGCAGGCCGGAGAGACCCAGCAGAAGTCCGTCAACCTGACCAAGGGCACCTACATCGCCCTGTGCACGATCGGCAACGGCTTCCACGCGCAGGCCGGGATGCTCGTCGCCTTCACGGTGGAGTGACCTTCGGCGACGGCGGGGGCTCGCGCAGAGCGAGCGCCCGCCGGGCCCGCGCTCAGATGTCGAGGTCGACCGTCGCCACGTCCTCGGTGACGGTCGGGTTGCGTATCGAGAGCTCCAGCGGACGGTTCTCGAGGTTCGCGTTGGGGATCTTGTAGAGCAGCAGCCCGCCCTGGACCGAGCCCTGCTCGGCCGGGCTGTCGAGCAACGGCAGCACCTCACCGGGCGGGACGTTGCCGCCGCGGAAGGCGAACACGTTCTCCTGCGGGAGCGCGACCGGGCGGAACACCGTCTCCTGGGTGTCGGTGATCCGGTAGTCGGTCGCGGCGGGCAGTGGCTCCTCGGTCTCGTTCTGGACGCGCATGAACACGGCGAACCACTGCTCGCCGGCCTGCAGCTCGCGCTCGGCCGGGTCGAGGCCCACGAGGTAGGCGCGATCCTCGACCGAGCTCGGGTTGAGGATCCGCGAGATCTGCACCTGATACTTCAGCTCGCCGAGGTCGAGGTAGCTGCCCTCGTTGGTGCCCCGCAGGAGCTCGTGCTCCTTGTTGCCGCACGCTCCCAGCGCGACGGCGGCGAGCAGCGTGGCGAGGACGGCGAGCGAGCGGCGCATCGGGGCGGGAGTCTAGTCGGACGCGCTACCGGATCGGCGTGTGGGTGGCCGGCTTTCGCGGTCCGCCGGCGATCGTCGGGCGCGTGCCGCGGTCGTAGTCCTCCTCGAGGATCGAGCGCAGCCGGCGCATCGCCTTGGTCAGCTTGCGCTTCGTCCAGCCGCGGCGCTCGAGCAGCTTGTCGGAGGGCAGCTTGGGCTCGGTCTCCAGGGTGAAGCGCACGCGCGTGGAGTCACCGGACGCCCGGTCGAGCTCGTAGACGCCGATCGTGCGGATGCGGTTGTACTTGCCGGTCCGGCCGGTCTCGACGATCCGGCGCTGGGGCTCGATCTCGACGATCGTCGAGTCGGCCCACGGAAAGCGGGTCAGCGGCGCCTTGACCTTGTAGCGCGCCCCGGCGCCACGGCCGTACGTGTCCTCGCGGGTGAGGCGCCAGTCGACCTTGAAGTGGTCGGTGAACTCGGCGTGGTTGGCGATGTCGGCGAGGTACTCGAAGACCTCCGCGCGCGGCCGGGCGATCGTGATCTCGACGGTGAGCGGGTCCACGGGGGCGCGAGTCTAGATGACGACTCGCCCGCCCGCCGCTCGCGCGGGGCGCGCCTACGCCGCGGCGCGAACGCGCAGGCGGACGGTGTGCCCGCGCTCGGAGTGATGCACGGTCAGCGTGCGCTCGGGGGCCGCGCGGCGGCGCGGACGGCACAGCGCGCAGAGCACCACGTGGCGCGGGTAGAGGTGCACGCGCTCGCCGACCAGCGGGGTCCGGCCGCAGTCCGAGCAGCCCTGCCGGCCGGCCTCGAGCGCCCCGACGCCCTTGCGCAGCAGCTCGCGTTCGAGGTCGGGCTGGGAAAGGCCGAGCAGGCGCCTGAGCATGGGGGGACGGGTTCGGCGCCGACCGCTGGAGTCCTCCCCGGCGCCGCCCGTCGCATGGCGCATTGACGCTCGGTCCTCGATGCGCTTTCCTGCACGCCGACGCGCGGATCGAGGCTTCCGACGCCGTCAAATGGCCCGATGGACAAGCCATTTTCATAGGCCCGGCTCGATTGACAGCCTCGTTATCATCACCGGAGCGCGTGGTCTCGAGAGGGGCCGCAGACGGAGGGAGCGGAAGATGGAATCACTCACGACGGGCACCCTTCCGGGCACCGGCTCGTTCAGGTGCGAGGAATGTGGTTACGTGGTCACCCTCTCCGCGACGGACGAGCTGCCGGACTGCCCCGGGTGCGGCGGCGCGAGCTTCGCCCGAGCATCGCTGTTCTCGGCCGGGCGCTTCGGTCGCAAGCCC
This sequence comes from uncultured Actinomycetes bacterium, assembly GCA_963787065.1. Lineage (GTDB taxonomy): Bacteria > Actinomycetota > Thermoleophilia > Solirubrobacterales > Solirubrobacteraceae > JAOPZW01. The sequence goes on along the minus strand of CAWBBQ010000038.1, from coordinate 153,621 downwards.
GGTGACGAGCCCAGCTCCGAGGAGCGCGAGGCGGTCATCGCCCGCGCCCGCGACCTGATCTCCGAGGCCGGGCAGTACCTCGCCTGGCACGACGGCAAGGACGTGCGACTCGCCTCGCTGGAGCGCGAGTGGACCAGGGTCGGCCGCAGCCTGGCCGCCGATGTGCGCTTCGACGACCCGACGGTCTCGCGGCGTCACGCCCTGATCGTCCGCCAGGCCGACGGCGTGCGCGTGCTCGACGACCGCAGCCTCAACGGCGTGTTCGTCAACGGCGAGCGCGTCGAGTGGCGCGTGCTGGGAGACGGCGACGAGATCGTCGTCGGTCGCTATCGCCTGCACTTCCTGGAGGGCGTGGAGGCGAGCCTGCCCACGAGCGCGGATCCCGTGGAGGCGGCCGGCTGAGGCAGCTTCGGGCCGAAGGCCCGCGGAGGAGAGGGACGGAGGGGCCCGGGTTGCGGGATCCGGGCCCTCTCCGCAGCGCGTCTCGACGCGCCCGCGTCAACCCGCCGCCGGACGGCCCCTAGACTCTGGCCGCGTGGCGCACAAGATCGCGGTCCTCTCCCAGAAGGGCGGCACCGGCAAGACCACCGCCGTCCGCCACCTGACCGACGTCTTCCGCCGAGCTGGGCTCGGCGTGCTGGCCGTCGACCTCGACCCGCAGGGCAACCTGTCGGACTACTTCGACGTCGCGCCCGACGTCGAGCCGACGGTCGGCGACGTCCTCACCGGGCGAGCGAAGGCCAAGGCGGCGATCCACGACGGGGTCATGCCGGCCAACCTCGCGCTGGCCGAGGCCGAGCTGCAGCTCGCGGGCAAGATGGGCCGCGAGCTGACGCTGCGCAAGGCGCTGAAGAGCGTCGACGACGCCTACGACGTCATCTTCATCGACTGTCCGCCGGCGCTCGGCCTGCTCACCGTCAACGCGCTCGTGGCCGCCGACCACGCGCTGCTCAGCGCCGAGGCGCAGTACTTCGCGCTGCAGGGCGTCGAGCAGGCGGTCGAGGTCATCGAGCTGGCGCGCGACGGCCTGAACCCGGACCTCGCCTGGCTGGGGGTGCTGTTCAACATCGCCGACATGCGCACGGTCCACTCGCGCGACGCGTACACGTCGCTGCGCGAGCACATCGGCGACCGGCTGCTGAACACCGTCGTGCGCCAATCGATCGCGTACGCCGAGTCGGCCGAGCGCGCCGTGTCGATCCTCGACCATCGCGCCGACCTCGGCGCCGACTACGTGATGCTGGCCGACGAGCTGCTCGGTCGCCTGGGGCTCACGGCCGCCCGGCGCAGCCTGCGCCCGCTCGTCGCCACCGCATCGAACGGGAGCGAGCGATGACCTACGTCCCGGCCGAGGACCGCTACGAGCGGATGCCCTATCGGCTCACGGGCCGCTCCGGGCTCAAGCTGCCGGCGGTCTCGCTCGGGCTATGGCACAACTTCGGCGACGACAAGCCGCTCGAAGTGCAGCGGGCGATCCTGCGGCGCGCCTTCGATCTCGGCCTGACCCACTTCGACCTGGCCAACAACTACGGCCCGCCGTACGGGTCGGCCGAGATCAACTTCGGGCGCATCATGCGCGAGGACTTCGCCGCTCACCGCGACGAGCTCGTGATCTCCACGAAGGCGGGCTGGGACATGTGGCCGGGGCCCTACGGCTTCGGCGGCTCGCGCAAGTACCTGCTGTCGAGCCTCGACCGCAGCCTGCAGCGGATGGGCCTGGACCACGTCGACATCTTCTACTCGCACCGCTTCGATCCCGAGACGCCGATCGACGAGACGATGGGCGCGCTCGACGCCGCCGTCCGCCAGGGCAAGGCGGTCTACGCCGGGATCTCGTCGTACTCGGCGCAGCGGACGGCCGAGGCGGCGTCGATCCTGCGCGACCTGGGGACGCCGCTGCTCATCCACCAGCCGAACTACTCGCTGCTCAACCGCTGGATCGAGGACGGGCTGCTCGACGTCCTCGACGAGCAGGGCGCCGGCTGCATCGCGTTCTCGCCGCTGGCCCAGGGCCTGCTCACCGATCGCTACCTCGACGGCATCCCGGAGGGCTCGCGAGCCGCCCAGGGCAAGTCGCTGGCCGAGGAGTTCCTGACCGACGAGAACCTCGACCACATCCGCGCGCTGAACGAGATCGCGCGCGATCGCGGCCAGTCGCTGGCCCAGATGGCGATCGCCTGGACGCTGCGCGACCCGCGGGTGACGTCGTCGCTGATCGGCGCCTCGAGCGTCGCCCAGCTCGAGGACAGCCTGGCCGCCGTGCGCAACCTCGACTTCTCCGACGACGAGCTGTCGCGGATCGAGCCGCACGCCGTCGACGGCGGCATCGACCTGTGGAGCGAGCCGAGCACGGCCTGAGTCGACTCGGGTGGCCCGGCCGCCGGGGGATCAGCGCCGACAGGTTGTCCACCGCCACGACGAGGACGAGCTTGGTCGCGGTCGCGTTCTCCGACCGTTCACCCGATCCCCACCGCGGTGGGCGAGGATGCCCGCATCCGGACGACCACGCGCTCCGGACTCGCTTCGTCCACTCCTCCGAAGCGCTGCCGGTCGGGGGCGTCGTGGCCTGCAATGCCCCACGACGCCCCCGCTCCGGCCGGCCTGTCGCGGTCCGGCGTCACATCCGCAGCTGCGACGCCCCGTTGACGTCGAGCACCGACCCGCTGGCCATCTCGGCCTCGGCCGAGGCGAGGAAGACGATCGCGGCCGCCACCTCCTCCGGCGTGGCCACGCGTCCGAGCGGGCTCTCGGTCCGCCGCGCGCGGCCCTGCTCGCCCGACAGCGCCTCGGCCGCCATGTCGGTCTCGGTGAAGCCCGGGGCGACCGCGGTGACGGCGATGCCCAGCGGGCCGAGCGCCCGGGCCAGCGACTGCCCGAAGGCGACCAGGCCCGCCTTGCTCGCCCCGTAGGCCGGCTGGCCGGGCTCGCCGCGGAACGCTCCCCGCGACGCCACGTTGACGATCCGCCCGCCGCGCCCCATGTGGCGCACCGCGCACCAGGTCACGTTCGCCGCCCCGAAGAGGTTCACGGCCAGCGTGCGCTGCCACGCGCCCTGCCACTGCTCGTAGCTGCTCTCGGTGATCGGGTGGGCCTCGAAGACCCCGGCGTTGTTGACGAGCACGTCGAGGCCGCCGAGCGCGCCGGCCGCTTCCTCGACCATCGCGCGGACCGCCTCGGGATCGGCCAGGTCGGCGCCGACGGTCAGGTGGCCGTCGCCGGCCAGCGCGGCGGCCACGTCGCGCGCCCGGTCCCGGTTGGCGCCGAAGTGCACGGCGACGCGGTCGCCGGCCGCGGCGAACGCGTGCGCCGTCGCCGCGCCGATCCCGCGCGAGGCACCGGTCACCAGCACGGCGCGTCGATGCTCGTTGGCGGCCACTCGACGGCCCAGCCTCTCAGTCTCAGTCCACGGGCGCGCGCGCCCGCGCCCCGCGGGGTTCGAACGGCGCGTCCATGACCTCGGCCCAGCCGGCGGCCTCGGCCCGCAGCGCGGCGCGCACCCCCGCCGCCTCGGCCGCGCGGCACCAGACGAGGACGGTCGGCCCGGCCCCCGAGATCGTCGCGCCGAGCGCGCCGAGCCCGGGGGCCCGGCGGACGATCGCCATAGAGCGCGGGTAGAGGTGCTCGCGGCGCGGCTGGTGCAGGCGGTCGGCGAGCCCGCGGGCCACGACGTCGAGGTCGCCCCGCGCCAGGCCGAGCGCCAGCAGCGCGCCGTGGGCGGTGTTGAACACGGCCTCGGCGATCGGCACCTGCGCAGGCAGCGCGGCGCGCGCCTGCTTGGTGTGCACCGGCTCGGCGGGCACGACGACCACGGCGGCCAGCCCGCCGGGCGGGTCGAAGCGCGTGGCGCCGCCGTCGGCGCAGATCACGAAGCCGCCGAGCAGCGCGGCGGCCGCGTTGTCGGGATGGCCCTCGAGCTCGCTGGCCATCGCGAGCACGTCGACGTCGAGCGCGAACAGCTCGCGCGCGGCGACCAGGCCGGCCACGTGGGCCGCGGCGCTCGACCCCAGGCCGCCCGACAGCGGGATTTCCGAGCCGATGCGAAACGAGAAGCGATCGGGCGAGGCGAGCTGCGCGAACGCCCGCACGACGAGGTTGCGCCGGTCGCGCGCGATCGGCAGCTCGGTGTCCACCGAGAAGCGGCCCGTCTCCCGCACCTCGAGCGTCATGTGCATGGCGACCGCGGCCGCGAAGCTGTCGAAGCCCGGGCCGAGGTTGGCGCTCGACCCGGGCACGGTGACGAGCAGGGAGCGGTGCACGGGAACGTCGCCCCCGGGCCTCGGTGGGCCCACTAGCCCAGCACCGCCTTCTCGACGGCGTCGAGCTCGGGCTCGCACGGCACGACCGAGCCCGACTGCTCGAGCGCGGTCTGCGGGTCCTTGAGGCCGTGGCCGGTGAGCACGCACACCACGCGGCGCGCGTCCCCGGCCCCGTGGCGCAGCAGGCCGGCGACCGACGCCGCGCTGGCCGGCTCGCAGAAGACGCCCTCGCGCGCGGCCAGCAGGCGATAGGCGTCGAGGATCTCCGCGTCGGTGACCGCCTCGATCGCACCGCCAGAGCCGGTCACCGCCGTCATCGCCTCCTCCCAGCGCGCCGGGTTGCCGATCCGGATCGCGCTGGCCACCGTCTCCGGGCGCTCGATCCGCCGGCCCTCCACCAGCGGCGCCGCCCCGGCGGCCTGGAAGCCGAGCATCCGCGGCGCGTGGCCGGCCTCGCCGAAGCCCTTCCAGTAGGCGGTGATGTTGCCCGCGTTGCCGACCGGGATGCACAGCGCGTCGATCTCGTCGAGCTCCTCGAGGATCTCGAACGCGGCCGTCTTCTGGCCCTCGAGCCGGAACGGGTTGACCGAGTTGACCAGCGCGATCGGGTGGCGCTGGGTGAGCTCGCGGACGATGGCCAGCGCCTCGTCGAAGTTGCCGCGCAGGGCGATCACGCGCGCGCCGTGCATGAGCGCCTGGGCGAGCTTGCCGGCGGCGATCTTGCCCTCGGGCACGATCACCGCGCCGCCGATCCCGGCCCGCGCGGCGTAGGCGGCCAGCGAGGCCGCCGTGTTGCCCGTCGACGCGCAGATGACCGTCTCGGCGCCGTTGCGGACCGCGTCGGACACCGCGCAGGTCATCCCGCGATCCTTGAACGAGCCCGTCGGGTTGGCCCCCTCGAGCTTCAGCCACACCTCGATGCCCATGCGCTCGCTGAGCACGGGCGCGGCCACGAGCGGCGTCGAGCCCTCGTCCAGCGAGACCACCGGGTCCTCCGGCGCGAACGGGAGGCGATCGCGGTAGCGCTCGATGAGCCCTGGCACCGGCACCGCCGCCTACACGAACTCTTCGTCGATCACGCGGATCGCCCGCGGCCGCGCGCGCATGAAGTCCAGCCCGGCGATCAGCTCGACGGCGGCGTAGAACTGGGACTCGAGGATCGGGTGGGTGACCATCACCAGTCGCGCGTTCTCGCCCAGCCCCTTCTGCACGACGGACCGGATCGAGGCGCCCTGCAGACCGAGGAGCTGGGCGATCTGGGCCAGCACGCCGGGGCGGTCGGCCACCTCGAGATGCAGGTAGAACGCCGACTCGACGTCGGTCACGATCGGCAGGCGCGCGGTCGTCTCCGGCGTCGACGCCGGCGGGATCATCGCGCTGACGACGTCGCCGAGCACGGCGCTCGCCGTCTGCGGGCCGCCCGCCCCCGGGCCGCTCAGCGTGATCTCGGTGATCGCGTCGGACTCGATCGTCACCGCGTTGAACGGGCCGCCGATCGAGGCCAGCGGATGGGCGGCGTACAGGAAGGCGGGATGGACGCGCACGCTCAGGCCGGCGTCGATGCGCTCGGCCGTGCCGATCAGCTTCAGCCCGAGGCCGAGCTCCCGCGCGTAGGCCATGTCGTCGGCCGTGATGTGCTCGATGCCCTCGAAGCGCACGTCGTCGAGGTGCACGGGCGTGTTGAACGCCAGCCGGGCGAGGATCGCCATCTTGGCCGCGGCGTCGCGGCCGTTGACGTCCTCGGTCGGGTCGGCCTCGGCGTAGCCGAGCTCCTGCGCCTCGGCGAGGGCGTCGGCGTAGGCGGCGCCGGTCTCGGCCATGCGCGTGAGGATGAAGTTCGTCGTCCCGTTGACGATCCCGTGCAGGCGCTCGACGTGGGCGGCGGCCAGCGTCTCCTGCAGGACCCGGATGACGGGCACGACGCCGGCCACCGCGGCCTCGAAGCGAAGCTGCACGTCGTGCTCGCGGGCGCACGCCCACAGCTCCTCGCCGTGCTGGCTGAGCAGCTGCTTGTTGGCGGTGACGACGTGGCGCCCGGCGGCCATGGCGCGCAGGACGTGGTCACGCGCCGGGTCCAGGCCGCCCATGACCTCGACGATCAGGTCCGAGCGCTCGAGGATGTCCTCGAAGTCGCCGCGGCTTCGGGTCAGCACGCCGCTCAGCTCGGGGCGCAGCCCGGTGACGGCGAGCACCTCCTCGGCGCGCTCCTGGATCAGCTCGGCGAACGCCGACCCGACGGTGCCGTGCCCGAGCAGGCCGACGCGGAAGCGCTGCGCATCAGACATCGCGAGCGGTCAGGTCGTGCAGGGTGTCGCGGCGGACCACGAGCCGCGCGTCGCCGTCGCGCACGAAGACGACCGGCGGGCGCGGGACCGCGTTGTAGGTGTTGGCCAGCGAGTGGCCGTAGGCGCCGGTGGCCGGCGTGACGATCACGTCGCCCGGGCGCGGGTCGGCGAGGTCGACGTCGGCGGCGATGACGTCGCCCGACTCGCAGTGCTTGCCCACCAGGTGACAGCGCGTCGCGCCGCCGGGGCGCCCGACGACCTGGGCCTCGTAGCGGGCGCCGTAGAGCATCGGGCGCAGGTTGTCGCTCATCCCGCCGTCGACGGCGACGTAGGTGGCGACGTTGCGCTTGACCGACTCGACCGAGTACAGCGTGACCGTCGAGTTGGCCACCAGCGCGCGGCCCGGCTCGTCGAGGATCCGCTTGCCGCCGCCCAGCAGCTCGTCGACGGCGTCGACCTTGAAGGCGACGTAGTCCTCGATCGACGGCGGCTGAGCGGCCTCGCCGTAGGCCACGCCGAGACCTCCGCCGAGGTTGATGGTGGCGAAGTCGCCGAGCCCGGCCACCGCCTCGATCGCCGCCCGGAACGGCGCCAGGTCGAGGATCTGCGAGCCGATGTGCATGTGCAGGCCCTCGAGCTCGAGCCGGTCGGAGGCGGCCACGCGCGCGATCGCCGCGGGCGCCGCCTCGCAGGTTGAAGCCGAACTTCGTGTTCGGCCCCCCGGTCGACATGGCCGGGTGCGTGTCGGGGCTGATGCCGGGGGCGATCCGCATCTGGACCATCTGGCGCTCGCCCGGCGCGACGATCGCCTCCAGGCGCTCGATGTCCTGCTCGTTGTCGAGCACGACGTGGCCGACGCCGGCGTCGTGGGCGGCCCGCAGGTCGGCGTGCGACTTGCCGTTGCCGTGCAGGTGGATGCGCGCGGGGTCGAAGCCGGCGGTCAGCGCCAGGTGCAGCTCGCCGCCGGACACCACGTCGCAGGCCAGCCCCTCCTCGGCCATGATCCGAAGGACGGCGGTGCATGAGAACGCCTTGGCCGCGAAGTGGACCTCGAAGTCGTCGGTCCGCGCCCGGAAGGCGGCGAGGAAAGCGCGTGCGCGCGCGCGGATGTCGTCCTCGTCGACGACGTAGGCGGGCGTGCCGAACTCGCGCGCCAGCTCGAGCGCGTCGCAGCCGGCGATCTCGAGGCGGCCGTCCTCGGTCAGGCGGCTGCCCATCGAGTAGGCGGGCGAGAGCTGGCGGACCGCGGCCATCGGCGGCGCATATTCTCACGATGTGCCCGCGCTCCACCCCGAGCCTCCACCCGAGCTGGGCTCCCGCGGCGGCCTGGCCTACGCGCTGTTCCGGCCCGAGGGCTCGCCCCTCGGCGGCGTCGTCATCGTCCACGGCGCCGACTCGGCCAAGGAGAACCACTTCGACTTCGCGCGCGCCTGCCGGGCCGCGGGGCTGGCCGCCGTGGCCTTCGACCAGCGCGGTCACGGCGACAGCGACGGCGCGCTCGACGGCCGCGCGATCGACGACGTGGCCGCGGTCGCGCCGCTGCGTGGGCGGCGGGCCGGTCGCGCTGCGCGGCTCGAGCATGGGCGGCTGGCTGTCGCTGGCCGCCGCCGGCGCGGTCGGCGCCGCTGCGGTGGTGGCGATCTGCCCGGCCCGCGGCGACGAGCTGCGACGCGCGCTGCGCGAGCGCCGCTTCGCCTTCGCCGTGGACGCGGCGTCGCTCGAGCCGCTGCTGGCGCGGGTCGACGTCGGCGCGGCGGCCGCGGCGCTCGGCGAGCGGCTGCTGCTCCAGCACGCCGAGGGCGACGAGACCGTCCCCGTGGCCGACTCGCGCGCGCTGCACGCCGGCGCCCCAGGCAGCGAGCTGATGGTCTCGCCCGGCGGCACGCACCGCTCCGTCCAGCACGACCCCGAGCAGCAGGCGCTCGCGGTGCGCTTCATCGCGCGGCGCTGCGCGGCCGCCGCGGCGGCGGCGCTGGTCGCCTGAGCCATGGCCGAGGGCGCGCTGTACGACCGCATCGGCGTGGGCTACACCACGACCCGCCGGCCCGACCCGCGGATCGCCGCGGCGATCGAGGACGCGCTGGGCGATGCGCTCACGGTGGTCAACGTCGGCGCCGGCGCGGGCGCCTACGAGCCGGCCGGCCGCCGCGTCGTGGCCATCGAGCCCTCGGCGGTGATGATCGCCCAGCGCCCGCGCGACGCGGCCCCCGCGATCATCGCCCACGCCGAGGCGCTGCCGCTGGCCGACGCCAGCGTCGACGCCGCGATGGCCGTGCTCAGCGACCACCACTGGGCCGACCGCGCCCGCGGCCTGGCCGAGCTGCGCCGCGTCGCCCGCCGGCGCGTGGTCGTCTTCCAGGCCGAGCCCGCCCTGATCGCGGCGTTCTGGATGACACGTGACTACCTGCCTTCGTTCGCGCGGCGCCTGCACGGGCGCTCGCTGGCCAGTCTCATGCGCCCGCTGGGCGAGGTCGAGATGCGCACCGTGCCTGTCCCCCACGACTGCCGCGACGGCTTCTACCGCGCGTACTGGCGCCGGCCCGCGGCCTACCTCGACCCGGCCGTGCGAGCGGGGATCTCGTTCTTCGACTGGATCCGTCAGACGAGGTCGACGCGGCCGTCGCCCAGCTGCGCGCCGACCTGGCCGACGGGACCTGGGCGCGGCGCAATGCCGACCTGCTCGAGCGCAACGAGCTCGACACGGGTTTCCGCGTGGTGGTCGCCGAGCTGCGCTGACTGTGGGTCGCCCGGGAACGTTCGCCAGGAAATCCCGTTCGTCCGGCGCCGTCAGGCAAGGACGCAGACCCGAAGGAATCCCTCTAGGGATTTCGAGTGGTCGAGGACACAGCCTGGCGGTGATCGGCGGGCGGGATTTGCGGTGAAACGTTTCCGGGTGGCCCACTAGGCCGTGGCAGGCACGCCGCGACCGCGGGGCCGGGCGCCACGCGCAGGCCGCCGCGGCGGGCGAGCACCCACAGGAAGCCGGCGCCGCCGGCGATCATGGCCAGGCTCCAGAGCTGGGCCATGGTCAGCCCGGCCAGGACCTCCTCGTTGCGGCGCACGAACTCGACGAGCCAGCCGCTCGGTGCCGGCGAGCACGAGGTAGGCGCCGAACATCACGCCCGGGCGCACGACGTGGCGCATCCGCCAGATCGCGTAGGCGGCGAGCCCCATGGCCAGCGTCTCGTAGATCGGCGCCGGGTGCACGGCGACGTCGGTCGGCACCGCCCCGTCCGGATAGGCCATCGCCCACGGGCCGTCCCACGCGATGCCGTAGTCGCCGTCGCCCGAGATCTGGCAGCCGATCCGCCCGACGGCGTAGCCGATGGCCAGCGGCACGGAGGCGAGATCGAGCGTCGTGCGGTTGAACATGCCCCGCCACCAGCCCCAGGAGAGCACGGCGGCGGCGCCGCCCAGCGCGCCGCCGTACCAGGTCAGGCCGCTGGCCGAGAACAGGTTGGAGACCAGGCTCTCGCCCTGCCCGTGTTGTCGATGGCCCAGTAGACCTTGGCCCCCATGAGGCCGCCGATGAGCGCCGCGAAGATCATCTCGTAGCCCCAGTCGGTCGGCTTGCCGAGCTCGCGCAGGTGGCGCGTGACGACCGCGCCGGAGGCCAGGAAGCCGAGCGCGAGCATCAGGCCGAAGGTCTTGACCGGAAGGCCGAAGACGTCGATCTCGGGCTGCACGCCGCGGAGGTTAGCCGCTGTGCGCGGCGGGCTCGCCGGGTACTGGTGGGGCCACTACAGGTAGCCCATCGGGCTGACCGGCGCCCCGTTGACGCGCACCTCGAAGTGCAGGTGGTTGCCGGTCGAGTGCCCGGTGCTGCCGACGTAGCCGATGACCTGGCCCGCGCTGACCGACGCGCCCATCGAGGTCGCGTAGCCCGACTGGTGGGCGTAGCAGGTGGACATGCTCGCCGTGTGCTGGACGCAGGTGTAGTTGCCGTAGCCGCCGGTGAAGCCGAGCAGCACGACCCTGCCCGAGCCCGCCGCGCGGATCGGCGTCCCGCCCGGTGCGGCGATGTCGATGCCCGCGTGCATGTGCCCGGGCCGCGCCTCGCCGAAGCTGCCGGTGATGGTGCCGTTCACCGGCCAGCCGAGCTGGCCCGAGCCGCCGCCCGGCGGCGGGGTGAAGTTCGAGCCGGCGCCGGCCAGCTTGGCCCGCATGCCGCTCTCCTCCTTGCGCAGCGCCTGGAGGTGGCCCTCGAGCTCCTGGCGATCCTCGCGCACGCTGAGCAGCGCGTTGCGCTTGTCGCTGCGCGTGCCGTCGAGGCCCACGCGCGTTCCGATCAGCTCCTCCTTGACCCCGGCGATGACGTTGCGGTTGGCCAGCACGATCTTCGTCACCTTGCGCTGGCGCGTGGCCAGGCGCGACAGCTTCCTCTCGGTCGACAGCGCGTCGGCGCGGGCGGTCCGGACGATGCCGATGATCTTCTGGTCCTGCTCGGAGACGCGCTCCATGAACTCGCCGCGCTCGAGCAGGTCGGCGAAGCCCTTGGCGTTGAGGATCACCGTGACGATGTCCGGCTTGTCGGCCTGGTAGAGCTGGATCAGCCGCTCGCCCAGCGCCGCGCGGCTCTCGGCCAGGCGGGCGCGCAGGCGCACGAGCCGCCGGCGCTCGGAGCGCAGCTCGCCCTGCAGCCGCGAGAGCTCGGCGCGCTTTGCGTCGAGGTCGGCCTGGACGGTCGCCTGACGGCGCTGCAGGCGGCCGATGCGTGCCTCGAGCGTTCCGATGCGCCGCGTGTACGCGGTGATCTGCGAGGTCAGCACGCGCTCGGTGCCCTTGCGTCGGCCGATGCGGCCCTGCGTCGACTGGATCTTGCGCTGCAGGTCGTCGAGCCGGTCCTGCGGGGAGGCGCTCTGCGAGGGCAGCGGCAGGACCGCCCAGAGCGCGAGCGGCAGCACCGCAACGGCGATCAGGAGGCGGATGCGCATCGCGGCGGGCGATGCTAGCGGGGACAGCGGCCGGGTTTGGCAAAATCTATGTCATGCCCCGACCTACCACCTTCGGTCGTGACCCTGGGCTTCAGGCCCGGATGCTCGTCACGATGTTCCTACTCGGTCTCGTCTACGTCGTCCTGGTCGGGGTGCTGTTCGCCTCCGGCGCGAGCGGCGTGCTGATCCTGATCGTCGCCGGCGGCCTGCTGGCGCTGCAGTTCTTTGCCTCCGACAAGCTCGCCCTGCGCTCCGTGGGGGCGCACGAGGTCAGCGCGCAGGAGGCGCCGGAGCTGCACGCGATGATCGAACGCCTGTGCATCCAGGCCGACCTGCCCAAGCCCAAGATCGCAGTGATGAACACGTCGATGCCCAACGCCTTCGCCATGGGCCGCTCGCAGAAGAGCGCGACCGTGGCCGTGACCACCGGCATCATGGAGCTGCTGTCCCCGGCCGAGCTCGAGGGCGTGCTCGCGCACGAGCTCTCGCACGTCATCAACCGCGACGTGTTCATCATGACCCTGGCCGGCTTCTTCGCCTCGATCGCCTCGATGATCGTGCAGTTCGGCTTCTTCTTCGGCGGCGGCCACAGCGACGACGACGACGACGGCCCCGGCTTCCTCGTCGTGATCCTCGTGGCCGCGGTCGTCTACGTCATCTCGTTCTTCCTGATGCAGGCGCTGTCGCGCTACCGCGAGTTCGCGGCCGACCGCGGCGCGGCGGTCATCACCGGGCGCCCGAGCGCGCTGGCCTCGGCGCTCATGAAGATCAGCGGCACGATGGAGCGCATCCCCCAGACCGACCTGCGCGCGCACGCCGAGATGAACGCGTTCTACATCTTCCCGGCCAACGCGAAGCAGTCGGTGTTCAACCTGTTCTCCACCCACCCGCCGATGGAGAAGCGGATCGAGGCGCTGTCCCGCCTCGAGTCGCAGCTCCAGGGCACCCGCTAGGTGGGCTTCCTCGACGCCTTCCTGGGACGCAGCAAGGTCAAAGGCCCCGCGCCCGACCGCCTGTTCGCGCTGACGACGGCCTACATCGGGCTCGAGGCGCAGCAGAGCATCAAGACGCGCGGGGCCGCGGCGATCGTCTTCCAGCCGCTGGCCACCGGCGACTTCCAGTCGATCGTCACCGAGATGGAGGAGGTGCTGCAGGGCACGGGCACCGAGTACGGCTCGACGATCGAGACCAAGGACGACGAGTTCGGCTACCGCTGGATGATCATCCGCGACCCCGACCTCGACGACCTCGTCGTCGGGGTCAACGCGGTCAGCGACGCGCTCGCCGTCGGCGGCTACAGCGAGCGCGTGCTGTGCGCTGTCTTCGCCTTCGACGACCCCCAGGGCCGCGAGGTCAGCTTCATCTACAACTACAAGCGCGGCACCTGGTACCCCTTCGTCCCCGCGGCCGGCGCGGACAAGCAGCGCGACAACGAGCGCGAGCTCCAGATCAAGGCGATGGTCGGCGAGGAGCTCCCGTTCGAGCCCGAGCTCGAGCGCTGGTTCCCGCTCTGGGGAATCCCGATCTAGGGGGGGCGAATCGGGGTCTCGGGCGCATATCCACGATATGCGTGGATTTCCGCCCTCGGATGAGATCGACCCGGCCATCGCGGCGCTTGCCGACCGCCAGTACGGCGTCGTGTCCCGAGAACAGCTGACCGCGCTGGGGCTCGGGCGCGGACGGATCGACAGCCGGCTCGCTGCCGGTCGACTGTTCCGGTTGCACCGCGGCGTGTACGCGGTGGGACATCGGGCACCGAGGAAGGAGGCTCGATGGCTGGCTGCAGTCCTCGCATGCGGCGACGGCGCCGCGCTCAGCCACCGCAGCGCCGCCGTGCTATGGGAGATCGCGGATCGGGAGGGTCCGCTTCCCGACGTGACCGTCCGCGTGCATCGTCGTTTCCCACAGATCGCTACCCACACGTCGCGCCTGGCGGACGACGATCTCGCCGTGTGCGCGGGGATCCCGGTCACCTCGCCGGCCAGAACGCTCGCAGACCTCGCGCATGTCGTCGCTGACGATGCCCTGATCCGTGCGGTGCGCGAGGCCCAGTTTCAGCGCCTGTTCCATATCCCCTCGATGCGAGAAGCACTCGAGCGCCGGCCGTCGAGCGCGCTGCGCAAGCTGCTCGACGACATCGCGCCCACGCAGTCGGTCCTCGAGGACCGACTGCTGCGGATCTGCGACCGTCACCGGATCCCCCGCCCGCTCACCCAGCAGCCGCTGGTCGGCCGGCGCGTCGACTTCCTGTGGCCCTCGCAGCGTGTCGTCGTGGAGGCCGACGGATGGGAGGGTCACTCAACGCCCAGCGCGTTTCAGGCAGACCGGACCACCTCCAATGCTCTGCAGCTCGCGGGCTACGCGGTACTCCGCTTCACCCACGCCGACGTCGGGCGCCGTCCGGCGCACGTCGCCCGCGAGATCCGTGAGGCGCTCGGTGCGTGGTGATCGATCCCTCGGGCGGAAATCCACGGATACCGTGGATTTCCGCCCTCGGATGACTCAGGCCGGCTGCGGCGCGGGGACTGCCGCCGCGCCGGCGGGTGCGAGGTCGCGGCCGCGGACGAGGAACAGGGCGACGAGGACGCCGGCCAGGGCGACGCCGGTGCCGCCGATGAACGCAGCCTGGAAGCCGTCGGTCAGCGCGATCGCGCGGGAGCTGCCGGTGGTGACGGCGTCCGTCGTGGTCGACGTGGCCACCGCGGACAGCGCGGCGATGCCGAGCGCGCCGCCGATCTGCTGGGTGGTGTTGATCAGGCCCGAGGCCAGGCCCGCCTCGGAGGGCTGGACGCCGGCCAGCGCGGCGATCGAGATCGGCACGAACGAGAAGCCCATCCCGATGGCGATGACCAGGAACCCGGGCAGGAGGTCGCCGACGTACGAGCCGCCGACCGACACCTGGGTGAAGTAGGCCAGGCCCGCGGTCAGGAACGCCATGCCCGCGACGAGCACCGGCTTGACGCCCACGCGCGTGACCAGCTGCGCGGCCACGGCCGACCAGATGATCGCCGTGCCCGCCACCGCGAGGTACGACACGCCGGTCTTCAGCGGCGAGTAGCCGAGCACCTGCTGCATGTACAGCGTCAGCATCAGGAACATCGAGAACAGCACGGTGCCCAGGACCAGCCCGGCCACGTTGGCCCCGACGAGCGTGCGCAGCCGGAAGATCGAGAACGGCATCAGCGGGTCGGGCGTGCGCGCCTCCCAGGCCAGGAACGCGCCCAGCAGCACGATTGCGGCGGCGAAGAAGCCGATCGTCTCGACCGAGCCCCAGCCGTACTCGGGCGCCTGCGTGATCGCGTAGACGAGGGTCACGAGGCCGGCGGTCACGAGCGTCCCGCCCAGGGCGTCGAAGCTGCGCGCCGTCGCGTCGCGGCTCTCATCGAGCAGCAGCGGCGCGAGCACGAACGCCCCGAGGCCGACCGGCGCGTTGATGTAGAAGATCCACTCCCAGCTCAGGAGGTCGGTGAGGATGCCGCCGAGCAGCACGCCGGCGACGGCCCCGAATGCGCCGACGGCGCCCCAGGCCCCGAGCGCCGTGTTGCGCTCGCTGCCCTCGGAGAACATGGTGGTCAGGATCGACAGGGCGGCCGGCGTGATGATCGCCGCGCCGAGGCCCTGGATCGCGCGGGCCGCGATCAGCGAGGTCTCGTCCCAGGCGAAGCCGGACAGCAGCGATGCAGCGGTGAACAGGACGAGGCCGGCCAGGAACAGGCGGCGCCGGCCGAGCAGGTCGGCCGCGCGGCCGCCGAGCAGCAGGAAGCCGCCGAACAGCAGTGCGTAGGCGCTGATCACCCACTGCAGGTTCTCCTGGGAGAAGCCGAGGTCGGTCTGGATCGAGGGCAGCGCGACGTTGACGATCGCGATGTCGAGCACGACCATGAACTGGACGGTGCAGAGGAGAGCAAGGGCAAGCCACTTGCGGTTCGAGGAAGTCATCTTGCGAACTTACAGCGCCTACTTGCATTTTGCAAGTTAGGACTGTGAATTCTGTAGTCGAGGCGCTACGATGCGTTTGGCAATGGCCAAGCGCTTCGACCAGTACTGCCCGATAGCCCACACTCTCGCGCTGGTCGGGGAGCGCTGGGCGCTGCTCGTCGTGCGCGAGCTGCTGAAGGGCCCCAAGCGCTACACCGACCTGGCCGCGGGCCTCCCCGGCATCGGCACGAACATCCTCGCCGCCCGGCTGCGAACGCTCGAGGAGGGCGGCGTCGTGCGCCGCCGCAAGCTGCCTCCGCCGGCCGGCTCAACCGTCTACGAGCTGACCGAGTACGGCCACGACCTCGACGAGACGATGCACGCGATGGCCCGCTGGGGCATCCGCTCGCTCGGCCCGCCCGGCCCGGCCGACGAACTGGCGCCCGACTGGGGCACCAGCGCGTTCCCCGCGATGCTCGACCCCGAGGCGGCCCGCGGCGTGCGCGAGACCTACGTGATCCGCGTCGGCGACGACGTCTTCACCGTCCGCGTCGACGACGGCTGCATCGCGGCCGATGTCGGGCGCGTCACGGATGCGCCCGACCTCGACATCGCCATGGACGTCGAGACGTTCCACGCTGTCGCCGCCGGCACGCTCGATCCGCTGGAGGCCGTGCAGCAGGGCCGCCTCGCGCTGGACGGCGCCCCCGAGACGCTGTCGCGCTGCTTCACCGTGCTCAGCTTCGCCCCGCGCGGACCCGCGGCCGCCGCGCGCACGGCGACCTTCCCCGGATCGGACGACCCCCGCCTCGGGGCGAGCGTCACGGCCGGCGCCGCCGCGCCGGCCTGACCGCGGGCCACGGTCCCGACCGCCCCGCGGCGGCGCACCGCCCCGCGGCTGCTCGCAGCCGCCGGGCTGCCGGTCGCCGCCTGGATGCTCCGCCCAGCCGCGGGCCCGTACTAGTCGTGCCGGAACGGCTCGCCCAGCCGCGCGAGGCGCTGGCGTTCGTACAGGTCGCTTCCGCTGCGGACGTAGCGCAGCGCGCCGTCGACGCGCGGCAGGTGGTCCCACGGCTGGTAGCGGCCCCGCGACAGCCCGGCGATCACCGCGCGGCGGTCGCGCTGGCTGGCCAGCACGCGCTGCTCGAGTGCGTCCAGGTCCCAGCGCGCCTGCGCCTCGGCCCGCAGACCGGCGCACAGCTGCTCGCCCGCCGGCGTGGCGGCCAGGTTCTCGAGCTCGTGCGGATCGGCGGCGAGGTCGAAGAGCATCTCGGGATCGCCCGGGCAGGCGACGTACTTGTGCGTCCCGCGGCGGATCATCACCGCCGGCGCGGTCGTGCCCTCGGCCAGGTACTCGGCCACGACCGACCCCCGACCACCGTCCCCGGATCCGCCCAAGAGCGGCGCCAGGCTCGTGCCGTCCATGGGGGCCGCCTCCTGGCCCGCCCCCAGGCCGGCGAGGTCGAGCAGCGTGGGCGCCAGGTCGAGCTGCGAGACGGGCTCGGCCACTCGAGCGCCCGGGCGCGACAACGACCCCGCGGGCATCCGCACGACCAGCGGGATGCGCGCGGACTGCTCGTAGAAGGCCATCTTGTACCAGAGGCCCCGCTCGCCCAGCATCTCTCCGTGGTCGCTCGTGAAGAGCACGATCGTGCGCTCCTCCAGGCCCGATTCACGCAGCGCGCGCAGCACCTGGCCGATGCGCTCGTCGACGTAGCTGATCGCGGCGAAGTACCCGTGGCGCGCGCGCCGGACCTGCTCCACGGTGAGGCCCGCGTCGTCGACGCCGCACATCGCGCGCAGCCGGCGGCTGTGGGGATCGGCCTGCTCGAGCGGAATCGGCGCGACGGCCGGCGGCTCGATCGCCTCGGGGTCGTAGCGGTCCCACCACGCGCGCGGCAGCTCCCACGGGTCGTGGGGGTTGGTGAACGAGGCGACGAGCAGCAGCGGGTCGCCGCGGCGGTGACGAGCGTGATCGAACAGCGCGCGGGTGGCGTGGAAGGCGACCTCGTCGTCGTAGTCGGCCTGCATGGCGGCGGGGACCACGGCCGGGTCGAGCACGCTCTGCATCGTGTGGTACCAGGCCAGGTGCTCGCCGGCCGGCGCGCGCCAGTCGGGCGTCCACTCCAGGCCGGCCGGATAGATGTCGGGCGTCAGGCGCTCCTCGAACCCGTGCAGCTGGTCGGGCCCGACGAAGTGCATCTTGCCGACCAGGGTCGTCGCGTAGCCCGCCGCACGCAGACGGTGGACCACCGTGGGCATCGACGCGGCCATCTCCGAGGCGTTGTCGAACACGCCGGTGCGCGACGGCAGCAGCCCGGTGAGCAGCGACGCACGCGACGGCGCGCACAGCGGCGAGGCGCAGTAGGCCGCGTCGAACGTGACGCCGTCGGCCGACAGCGCCGTGAGGTTCGGCGCCTGCACGACGACCTGCCCGTAGGCCGGCAGCCACGAGGCGGCGAGCTGGTCGGCCATCACGATCAGGATGTTGGGCGGCGTGGTCATCGGTTCGCGGGCGTGACCAGCGCGCCCCGCGGCACGCCGCCTTCGATCGCGGCGCGCACGGCCTCGGCCGCCCGGCGATGCAGCTCGGCGTCGGCCTCGGGGCTGTAGTACGCGGCGTGCGGCGTGACGATCAGGTTGCGGGCCTGCGGCGCCGGGTGCCGCGCGCTCGGCGGCTCGACGGCCAGCACGTCGAGCGCGGCGCCGCCCAGCCGCCCGCCGGCCAGCGCCTCGAGCACGGCGCCGGTGTCGAGCAGCGCTCCCGCGCGCGGTGTTGACGAGCAGCGCGCCGGGCAGCATGCGCGCCAGCTCCGCGGCGCCGAGCAGACCGGCGGTGGCCGGCGTCAGCGGCGCATGCAGCGAGACGACGTGACAGGCCCGCAGCAGCTCGTCCAGCGACGCGGGGCGCACGCCGGCGCCGGCCAGCAGCTCGTCGGGCACGGCGGGGTCACTGGCCCACACCTCGAAGCCCAGCGCACGGGCGCGCTCGCCGAGCGCCGCGCCGATCCGGCCGTGGCCGACGATCCCCAGCCGGGTGCCACGGATGCGCCGCAGCGGGCCGGCCGTGGTCGCGTCCCAGGCGCCGGCGCGCACGTCGCGGTCGAGCTGGACCACGCCACGCATGAGCGCGAGCACGAGCGCCAGCGCAGTCTCGGCCATCTCGTCGACGCAGTAGTCGGGGACGTGGCAGACCCACACGCCGCCGTGGCTGCGGGCCGCGTCGAGGTCGACGTGGTCGAACCCCACGCTCGGGGTGACGACCACGCGCAGCGCCGGCAGGCGGGCCAGCTCGGCGGGCCCGACGGCGTGCTCCCAGGTGACGACGCCGACCACGTCGTCGCCGACAAGCGGGCCGTCGACCGACTCGACGCGGGCGGCGGCCGTCCGCAGCCCGAACCGCAGCGCCTCGACGTCGAGCGAGGCGTCGACCAGGACCCGCGGAGCGCCGTCGGGCGGGCCGGGCAGCCGCGTCACCCGGCCGGCGCCGCGACGTGGCCCAGCGCGACCTCGATGCTGGGCGTGTTGGCCAGCAGCTTGCGCGTGTACTCGGCCTCCGGGGCGCTGAAGATGCGCTCGGTCGGGCCCTGCTCGACGATCCGCCCGTCGGTCATGACCACGACCCGGTCGGCGATCGTGCGGATCAGGGCGAGGTCGTGGGTGATGAACAGCAGGCTCAGGCCCATCTCCTCGCGCAGCCGCCCGAGCAGCTCGATGATCGCCGCCTGCACCGAGACGTCGAGGGCCGAGGTGACCTCGTCGCACACGAGCAGCCGCGGCTCGGCGGCCAGCGCGCGGGCGATGGCCACGCGCTGGCGCTCGCCGCCGGAGAGCTGGTCGGGGAAGCGATTGGCCGCCGCGCTGGACAGCGCCACGCGCTCGAGGCACTCGCTCACGCGCCGGCTGGCGTCGCCGCGCAGGCCCGGGTCGAACAGCGCGAGCTGGCGGGCCAGCGTCTGGCCGACCGTGCGCCGCGGGTTCAGCGAGGCGTACGGGTTCTGGAAGACGTACTGGATCTCCTTGCGCGCCTCGCGCGACCGCTTCCGCGCCGCCTCGGGGAGCACGCCGTCGCCCAGCAGCACCTCGCCGGTGTAGTCCTTGTGCAGGCCCGCGACGCAGCGCGCCAGCGTCGTCTTGCCGCTGCCCGACTCGCCGACGAGCGCCAGGCACTCGTTGCGGTGCACCTCCAGGCCGATGTCGAACAGCGCGTGGTGGGGCCCGTAGTGGGCGTCGAGGGCGCGCACCCCGAGCACGACGTCGTCGCCCACCGCCCCCCGCGCGGCCTGGCCGGCGCCCTCCGGCGGCGTCTCGCGGACGACCTCGGCCACGTGGTAGCAGCGCACCTGGTGGGCCGAGCCGAGGTCGGTCACGGGCGGGAAGCTCGTGCGGCAGTCCTCGCGGGCGAAGTCGCAGCGCGGGTGGAAGAAGCAGCCGTCCGGGCGCGAGCCGGGCAGCGCGGCGTGGCCCGGGATGCCGACCACGGTGCGCTTGCCCGCGATGTCGGGCACGGCGCGCAGCAGCCGCCGCGTGTACGGGTGGCTGGGCGCGGTGAACATCGTCTCGCGCGGGCCGCTCTCGACGATCCGCCCGGCGTACATCACGGCCACCCGGTCGGCCAGCTCGGCCACCACGGCCAGGTCGTGGCTGACGTACAGCGCCGCCACCCGATGGCTGCGGCACAGGTCGCGCACCGTCTCGAGCACGCGCGCCTGGGTCGTCACGTCCAGGCCCGTCGTCGGCTCGTCGCAGACGATCACCATCGGGCGGTTGGCGAAGGCCATGGCGATCGCCACCCGCTGCTGCTGGCCGCCGGACAGCTGGTGCGGATAGCGGCGCAGGAACGTGTCGTCGGAGGGCAGCGCGACCTCCTCCAGCGCCTCGCGCAGCCGCGCCGTGCGCTCCTCCTCGCTGCGCCCGGCGGCGTGCGCGTCGAGGATCTCCCCCAGCTGCTTGGAGATCCGCAGCGCCGGGTTCAGCGATGTGCCCGGGTCCTGCGGGATGTAGGACACGACGCCGCCGCGCAGCTTGCGCAGCTCGCCGTCGTTGAGCGAGGCGAGGTCGCGCCCGTCGATCCGGATCGCCCCCGACCCGACGCGTCCGCCGCGGCGCACGTGCCCGAGCAGCGCCATCCCGACCGTCGTCTTGCCCGAGCCCGACTCGCCGACCAGCCCGAGCACCTCGCCCGGATGGATCTCCAGCGCGATCTCGTCGACGACGTCGAAGCCGGCGCCGACGAGGTCGATGCGCAGCTCGTCGACCTCGACCGACGCGTGCCCGTTGGCTCGCGACCGCGCTCATCGCTCGTTCCCCCGGTCCAGGCCGATCGCCGCCCGGGCGACGCCGTCGGTGATCAGGTTCGTGCCCACCGTGAGCAGGCCGATGGCCACCACGGGCAGGAACACCGCCCACGGCTGCACGGTGATCGACAGGCGGTTCTCGTTGATCATCAGGCCCCAGTCGGCGGTCGGCGGCTGCAGCCCGAAGCCGAGGAAGCTGACCGCCGCCACGAGCCCGATCGAGTAGGTCATCCGCAGCCCGAGCTCGACGAGCAGCGGGCTGGTCACGTTGGGCAGCAGCTCGCCGAAGATGATCCGCCAGCGCTTCTCGCCGACGACCTCGGCCGCCTTGACGAAGTCGCGCTCGACGACCTCCTGGCCGGCGCCGCGCATGACGCGGGCCACGCGCGGGGCGTGGGTGAACCCGACGGTGAGCACGATCAGCCACAGCTTCGGGCCGACGGCCGACGACGGCGAGCAGCACGAAGATGATCTGCGGGAAGGACAGCATCACGTCGTTGGCCGCGCATGAGCAGGTCGTCGAGCCAGTTGCGCGCGTAGGCGGCGACGAGCCCGACGACCGTGCCGACGCCGATGCCCATCGCGGTGGCGGCCAGCGACATCCAGAGCACGGTCAGCCCGCCGTGCAGGAAGCGGCTGAGCACGTCGCGCCCGAGCGCGTCGGCGCCGAACATGGCGGCGCTCGACGGCGCCGAGTTCGGCACGGCGACGAACTCCGTCGGCGAGTGCGGCGCGAACAGCGGACCGAACACGGCGACGGCCACGACGAGCCCGACGAGGCCCAGGCCGACGCGCGTGCGGGTCAGCGCCGCGGCGCGGCGCAGGATCCACAGCCACTGGTGCCCGCGCAGGTGCTCGGGCGGCGGGACGGGGCCCTCGATGGCGCCCTCGAGCCCGAGCTCGACGGCGGTGTCGACGGTGCCGTGCGTGGTCATCGGCCCGCCGTCCTCAGCCGCGGGGTGACGAGGATCAGTGGCCAGGTCGGCCAGCAGGTTGAGCCCGACGTAGATCCCGGCGGCGAGCATCGTCACCGTCTGCACCACCGGCATGTCGCGGTTGGCCACCGAGTCGACGAGCGCCGCGCCGATGCCCGGGTACTGGAATACGAACTCGACGATGACCACGCCGCCGGCCATCCACGCGAGCTGCAGCGCGGCGACCTGGATGGCGGGGACGATCGCGTTGGGCACGGCGTGGCGCCAGATCACCGTCCTCTCGGGCAGTCCCTTCAATCGCGCCATGGTCACGTACTCGCTCTCGAGGACCTCGACCATCGAGCCGCGCATGATGCGGCTGATGTAGGGCGTCACGGCCAGCACGAGCGTCGAGCGCCGGGAGCACGACGACGTCCGGCGCCGCCCACGCCTTCTGGCCGGGGGCCAGCAGCGACACGGCCGGGAAGAGCTGCAGGACGCCGGTCGCGAACAGCAGGATCAGCCCGATGCCGATGACGAACTCCGGCAGCGCGGCCAGGACGAGCGTCACCGTCGAGGTGATGTGGTCGGCGGGGCGGTCGCGCTTCATGGCCGTCCACACGCCGATGGCGATCGACAGCGGGATGGCGATCAGCGAGGCGATGACGACCAGGAAGGCCGAGTTGCCGACGCGGTCGGACAGCAGCTGCGTGACGGGCTGCTGGGTGGCCGCCGAGTTGCCCAGGTCGAAGGTCAGGATCCCCCCGAGCCACTTCAGGTACTGGGTCACGACCGAGTCGTTGAGGTTGAGCTGGTCGCGCAGCGCGGCCACCCGGTCCGGTGTCGCCTCGCGGCCCAGGATGGCGGTCGCGGCGTCGCCCGGCAGCGCGATGACCGCGGCGAAGACGACGAGCGAGACCAGCCAGAGGGTGAGGATCCCGAGCCCGATCCGGCGCAGGATGAGCCTAGAGGACACCGTGTGTCTCCTTTCGGTCGGCCGCGAGGCCGTCGGCGATCAGCCGCTTCGACAGCCGCATGTGCTCGGCCACGAGATCGGGCGTGGCGGGGTCGCGGCGCTCGAGGGCCTCGAGCAGCCGCACGTGGTCGGTGACGTAGTCGCCCCACGGGTACTCCGGGTGGTGGCGCAGGAGCATGCGCGTCTCGGCCGCGAGCGTCACGTGCGCGC
Source organism: uncultured Actinomycetes bacterium (assembly GCA_963787065.1). Taxonomy (GTDB): domain Bacteria; phylum Actinomycetota; class Thermoleophilia; order Solirubrobacterales; family Solirubrobacteraceae; genus JAOPZW01. Next base: position 130,831 of record CAWBBQ010000038.1, on the reverse strand, counting down.
GCTCCAGGCGCGGGCTGCCGGCCAGCCGCACGAGCTCCTGGTGGAAGTGGATGTCGGCGTCGATCTCGTCGTCGGTCAACCCGATCGTGGTCGCGCGCCGTCTCGCGCAGCTGCTCCAGCGCCACGCGCAGCGGCGCGAGGTCGACCGGCGGCGACTCGAGGATCCGTCGCACGGCGCCGACCTCGATCGCCTCGCGCGCGACGTAGACGTCGAGCCGGTCGGCCAGCGAGATCGTCCGCACGAACGCGCCGCGGTGCGGCGCGTAGTCGACGAGGCCCTTCCTGGACGAGCTGGCGGATCGCCTCGCGGACCGCGCTGCGCCCTGTGCCCAGCGTGCCGGCGAGCGTGACCTCGCGCAGCGGCTCGCCCTGCGGGATGCGCCCCTCGATGATCGCCTGGCGGACCTCGCGCAGGACCTGCTCCGTCATCGACGCCCGTCTCAACGCTCGACAGGCGCCAGGAATTCGCCAGCGGCGACACGTCTCTCCTCGGTGGGTTGTCGACAACCATACGATCGAGCCGAAACGCGCGTCAAGGGGAAGTCCCGGCGGGTCATTGCGCGCCGTTGACTTACAAATTCATCCACTTGTAGGTTTGTCGACAACGATGGAGCCCACCTACCGGTCGCCGCTGCGCTCCGACGCCAACGCCGGACGCGTCGCCCTCGTCAGCGGCGGCGGCACCGGGATCGGCCGGGCCACCGCGCTCGAGCTGGCGTGCAGCGGCGCACGCGTCGTGCTCTGCGGCCGTCGCGCCGAGCCGCTCGAGCGCGTCGGGGCGGAGATCGAGGCGCTGGGCGGCCAGGCGCTGGCCGTCTCCGCCGACCTGCGGAGGGCGAGGAGGCCGACCGCGTGGTGGGCGCCGCGCTGGAGCGCTTCGGCCATGTCGACGTGCTCGTCAACAACGCGGGCGGCCAGTTCTCGGCACCCGCCGAGGAGATCTCCGACAACGGCTGGCGCGCCGTGCACCGCGTGACCGTCGACGCGGTCTGGAGCATGACCCGCGCGGTGGCCACGCGGTCGATGATCCCCGCCGGCCGCGGGGGCCTCGTGGTGTTCGTCGGCTTCAGCCCGCTGCGCGGCATCCCGGGCTTCGCGCACGCGTCGGCCGGGCGCGCCGCGGTGGCCAACCTGGCCACCGGCCTGGCGCTGGAGTGGAGCCGCCACGGCATCCGCAGCGTGTGCGTCGCGCCGGGGACGATCCTCACCGAGGGGCTCGCCGGATACGACGACGAGGCCGTCGAGGGCTGGCGGCGATCGATCCCGCTCGGCCGGCTCGGCCGTCCCGAGGAGGTCGGCGCGCTGATCGCCTTCCTGGCCTCCGCGGGCGGGGCCTACGTCACCGGGACGACGATCGCGGTCGACGGCGGCGTCGACGCGTGGGGCATCGGCGCGCCGCCGCCGGCGGTGGAGGCGCTGCCCTGATGGCCGTCGCCGCGGCGACGACGACCGCGACCCGCCGCGACCTGCGCGCGCTGTTCGCACCCGCGTCGGTGGCCATCGTCGGCGCGTCCGAGGACCCGGTGAAGTGGGGCAACTGGCTGGCGCGCGGGGCGCTGCGCGCCGAGCACCGCCGCGCCGTCTGGCTCGTCAACCGCCGCGGCGGCGAGATCCTCGGCCGCCCGGCGCACCGCTCGCTGGCCGACCTCCCCGAGCGGCCCGAGCTCGTCGTGCTGGCCGTGCCCGCGTCGGCCATCGAGCGCTCCGTCGACGAGGCGCTCGCCGTCGGGGCCCGCGCGATCGTGGCGATCGCCGCCGGCGAGGCGGACGGCGACGCGGGCGGGGCGCGCGACGAGGCGATCGCCGCGCGCGCCCGCGCGGCCGGAACGGTGCTGCTCGGTCCCAACTGCCTGGGCGTCTTCGACGCGGGCGCGGAGCTCGAGCTGGTGCCCAACGACCTGCCGCGCGGCGCCATCGGCCTGGTCTCCCAGAGCGGCAACCTGGCCCTCGAGCTCGGCCTGCTCGCCGCCGAGGCGGGCCTCGGGTTCTCGCGCTTCGTGTCGCTGGGCAACCAGGCCGACCTCGAGGCGGCCGAGCTGGTGCGCGAGCTCGCCGGGCACCCGGAGACCGAGCTGATCGCCGTCTACGCCGAGGACTTCCGCGACGGCCGCGCGTTCGCCGCCGCCGCCCAGTCCGCGCGCGACGCGGGCAAGCCGGTCGTCCTGCTGGCCATCGAGCACACCGACGCGACGGCGCGCGCCGTGCGCTCCCACACCGGCGCGCTGGCCAGCGACGGCGCGGCCATCGACGCCGCCTGCCGCGCCGCGGGGATCGAGCGCGTGCGCGCGCCGCGCGAGCTCATCGACCTCGCCGACGGCCTGCTGCGCGCCGGCGTGCCCGCCGGCCGGCGCGTTGGCGTCCTGGCCGACGGCGGCGGCCACGGCGGCGTGGCCGCCGGCCTCGCCCACGACGCGCGCCTCGAGCTCCCGCCGCTCAGCGGCGAGCTGGCCGCCGAGCTGCGCCGCGGCCTCCCGCCGACCGCCGCGGTGTCCAACCCGATCGACCTGGCCGGCGGGGGCGAGCAGGACATCCGCACCTTCGACCGCACGGCGACGGCGCTGCTGCGCTCCGGTGAGGTCGACGCCGTCCTGCTCACCGGCTACTTCGGCGGCTACAGCGAGTACGCCGAGACGCTGGGGCGCGGCGAGGCGTCGGTGGCCGAGGCACTGGCCGACGCGGCGCGCGCGGGCGGACGCCCGCTGGTCGTGCACACGATGTACCCCGGCACGGCGCCGGCCGCGGCGCTGCGTCGCGGCGGCGTGCCCGTGTTCGGCGCGATCGAGCGCGCCGTCGGCGTGCTCGTGCGGCTCGTCGCCCGCGGCGAGCAGGAGGCGGGTGGCGTGCCGGAGCTGCCGCGCCCCGCGGCTCCGGTCACCGCCGCCGGCTACACCGGCGCGCGCGCGCTGCTCGGCGCCGGCGGCGTCCCGTTCGCCGCCGCGCACACGGTCACGAGCGACGCCGAGGCGACGGCCGCCGCCGGCGCGCTCGGCTACCCGGTGGCGCTCAAGGCGCTCGGCCCGCTGCACAAGTCCGACGCCGGCGGCGTCGTGCTCGGGCTCGGCGACGAGCCGGCTCTGCTGGCCGCGCTGGCCGATCTGCGCGCCCGCCTGGCGGCCGAGACGTTCTCGGTCGAGGCCATGGCCGTGCTCGACGACGGCGTCGAGCTGCTCATCGGCGCGCGCTGGGACGCGCGCTTCGGCCCGATCGCGCTGGCCGGGCTGGGCGGCATCCACGCCGAGACGCTGCGTGACGTCGCCGTGGCGCTCGCGCCGCTGCACGAGGCGGCCGCCAGGCGCCTGCTGCTGTCCCTGCGCGGCGCCGCGCTGCTGCGCGGCGCCCGCGGGCGCCCGCCCGTCGACGTCGACGCCGCGGCGCACGCGCTGAGTGCGCTGTCGCGGGTCGCCGCCGAGCATCCCGAGATCGCCGAGATCGAGGTCAACCCGCTGCTGGCCCGGCCCAGCGGGGCGCTCGGACTCGACGCCCGGATCGTCCTGGCCGAGGGCGGAGGATGAGCTCGGACCGCGGCGACGACGCGCGGGTCGACGTCCGCGTCGCGGCCGACGGCGTCTGCGTGATCGCGCTGCGCCGTGAGCGCAGGCTCAACGCCCTGTCCAGCGCGCTCGAGGGCGCCATCAAGGAGGCGCTCGAGCGACCCGAGGTGCGCGACGCGCGCTGCGTCGTCATCACCGGCGGCGAGCGCGTCTTCTCGGCCGGCGCCGACGTCAGCGAGCTGCGCGGCATGGACCCGGCCGCGATCCTCGGCTACTACCGCGCCACCGGCGACGTCTACGAGCGCGTCGCGAACCTTCCCCAGCCGACGATCGCCGCGGTGGCGGGCTACTGCCTGGGCGGCGGCATGGAGCTCGCGCTGGCCTGCGACTTCCGCGTGGCGGAGGCCGGAGCGGTGTTCGGGCTGCCCGAGGTGGCGATCGGCATCCTGCCGAGCTCCGGCGCGACGCACCGGCTCGTGCGCCTGGTCGGCGGGGCACGGGCCAAGGAGCTCGTGCTGCTGCACGAGCGGCTGACCGCCGCCGAGGCCGCCGCGCTGGGCGTGGTCACCGAGGTCGTCGCCGACGGCGCGGGGCTGGAGCGCGCGGTCGAGCTGGGCGCGCGGATGGCGGCCCTGCCCCCGCTCGCCGTCCAGGTGGCCAAGCAGGCGCTTGACGCGATGGCCGAGTCCTCGCGCGAGGCGGGCCTGCTCGTCGAGCGGCTCGGCTACGGGATGCTGGCCCAGACCGGCGACGCGCGCGAGGCCGCGACCGCGTTCACGGAGAAGCGCGAGCCCCACTTCCAGGGGCGCTGACCCGATGATCGCTCGCCACCGCCGGGAGATAGCCCTCGAAGATCACGTTGTCGGCGATCTGCCGGGCCCACGCCTCCTGCTCGGGCGAGCGGACCGTCCAGGCCAGCACGACGACGCCCGCCGCCCGCCTGCGCTGGACGCCCCGGCCGGCCAGCGCGCGGAGCTCGACGCCGAGGAACGCGGGCCGCACGGCGGTGTGGGCGAGCACGTGCCCACGCGTCAGGTGGCCGACGGCGTGGGGCACGTCGCGGCGCAGGTACCAGAGCGAGCGGCGCCGGAAGGACTGGATCGCCACCTCACCGCGGTAGCCGGCCAGCGTGCGCACGACGGCGCGCGCGAGCGCCGCGCCGGCGCCGGCGGCCTTGAGCTCGATCAGCAGGGGCACGCGGCCGCCGACGAGGTCGAGCACGTCGCGCAGCAACGGGATGCGCTCGGGCGTGCCGAGCAGCGCAAGCGCGCCGAGCTCGGCCGCGGTGTGGTCCTCGACGCGGCCGCGCGCCGCGGTCAGACGCCCGAGCGTGCGGTCGTGGAAGAGCACCACCTCGCCGTCGCTGGCCAGGCGCACGTCGAGCTCGGCGGGCAGCCCGGCCGCGCAGCACGCGGCGACGGCCGCGAGCGAGTTCTCGGGGCGGCCCTTCGTGGCGTCGTGCAGGCCCCGATGGGCGATCGGGACGCGGGTCAACCAGCTTTCGTGGAGGTCGACGGACGAGATCGTGGAAGACATTGTGCGGTCGGGCGCGGACACGTGCGGCCGGTCGGAGGTCGACGAGGAGGTACACACCATGACGGGCGAGCCTAGAGCCGACTGGCTCGAGGACATGACGAGGCGCCAGGTGCTGCGCGGCGCGCTCGGAGGCGGGGCCGCGCTGGCCGCGGGCGGGCTGCTGGCGGCGTGCGGCGGCAGCGACGGCGGCACGACCACGCAGGGCGGCAGCGGCGCGACGGCCAAGCTGCGCGCGGGCGGCGCGCTGCGCGTCGGGGCCACGGGCGGCGGTGCGAAGGACACGATCGACGCGCACCTTCCGACGGTGGACCCGGACATCATGCGCCAGTGGAACATGTACGAGTCGCTGGCCGTGCGCACGCCGGACTTCGGCGAGCTGCAGATGCTCCTGGCCGAGTCGATCGAGGCCGATGCGAAGCCGGACAGCTGGACGGTCCGGCTGAAGGACGGCATCACGTTCCACAACGGCAAGACCGTCACCGCCGACGACGTGATCTTCTCGCTGCAGCGGATCACCGACGAGAAGGACCCGAAGGTGGGCGCCGCGTCGATCGGCTACATCGACGCCGAGAACATGAAGAAGCTCGACGCCCGCACGGTGCGCATCCCGCTGAAGTTCGCCAACGCGGGCTTCCCCGACGATCTCGGCCAGTACTTCAACGCGATCGTGCCCACCGACTACGACCCGAAGGCCCCGGTCGGCACCGGGCCCTTCAAGTACAAGAGCTTCACCCCCGGGCAGCGCAGCGTGTTCGTCAAGAACGCCGACTACTGGGAGACGGGCAAGCCGTACGCCGACGAGCTGACGATCATCGACTTCCCGGACGACACGGCGCGCGTGAACGCGCTGCTCGGCGGGCAGGTCGACGCGATCGACAACCTGCCGGCCAGCCAGGTGGCCAGCGTGAAGGGCAACGGGAACCTGCGCGTGCTGATCTCCGAGACCGGCGCGTGGCAGCCGTTCACGATGCGCATCGACGCCAAGCCGTTCGACGACGTCAAGGTCCGCCAGGCCTTCCGGCTTATCGTCGACCGCGAGCAGATGGTCCAGCAGGTGCTCAGCGGCCAGGGTCGCGTGGCCAACGACCTGTACGCGCCCTACGACCCGGCCTACGCCAAGGACCTGCCGCAGCGCAAGCAGGACCTCGAGCAGGCCAAGTCGCTGCTCCAGCAGGCGGGCCAGGCGAACATGACCGTCGAGCTGGTCACCGCCCCCGTGTTCCAGGGCATCGTCGAGGCGGCCCAGGTGTTCGCCGAGCAGGCCAAGGGCGCCGGGGTCACGGTCAAGGTGCGCAAGGTCGACTCGGGCACGTTCTACGGCGACAACTACCTCAAGTGGCCGTTCGCCCAGGACTTCTGGGCGACGCGCACGTACCTGGCCCAGGTCGCTCAGGGCGACCTGCCCAACTCGCCGTTCAACGAGACCCACTGGGGCAAGGGCGAGTTCGAGGACCTGATCCAGAAGGCCCGCGCCGAGCTCGACGAGGCCAAGCGCACCGAGATCCTCCAGCAGGCGCAGAAGATGCAGTACGAGGAGGGCGGCTACATCATCCCGTACTTCTCGAACATCATCGATGGCTACAGCGCGAAGCTCGGCGGGTTCAAGGAGGCCAAGTCGGGGTTCCCGTTCGGCAACTACTGGTTCAAGAACATTGGGTTCGTCGAGGGGACCTGAGGCGGGCGGACGGGCGGGTGATCGGCGTCAGCGCGCCGCGCCCGCCAGCGCCTGCGCACCGCCGAACGCCAGCACGCCGTCGAGGCCGCGCTTGGCCACCTCGTTGCCGATGATCAGCCGCTGGATCTCCGAGGTGCCCTCCCAGATGCGGTCGACGCGCAGGTCGCGGTACAGCCGCTCGCACGTGTTCTCGCGCATGTAGCCGCGGCCGCCGAAGATCTGCAGCGCGCGGTCGACGACGCGACCGCCGGCCTCGGAGGCGGCGAGCTTGACCATCGCCGCCTTGGCGTGCAGCGTCTTGCGGTCCAGGCCCTGGTCGGCCTCCCAGGCGACCTGATGGACGAGCGCGCGGTTGGTCGTGATGTCGACCACGGAATCGGCCACCATCGCCTGGATGAGCTGGAAGTCGATGATCGGCGCTCGCCGAACTGGCGCCGGCTCGCGCGGCCCACTCGACGGCCTCGCGCAGCGCGCGCTCGGCAGCGCCGACGACGCGCGCGGCGATCATCAGGCGCTCCTCGACGAACCAGTCGCGGGTCAGCTCGTAGCCCTGCCCGACCCCGCCGAGCACGGCGTCGTCGCCCAGCTCGACGTTTTCGAAGGCGAACTCGGGTGCTCGTAGACGAACGTGTGCATGTAGCGCGGGGTGCGCGACCGTGCGCACGCCGGGCGTGTCCTTGTCGACGAGGAACATCGTCGGCGCGCGCTCGGGGCCCGCGACGGCGCCGACGATCAGGAAGTCGGCGACGTCGCCGACCGTGACGAACCACTTCTCGCCGTTCAGGCGCCAGCCGCCGTCGACCCGCTCGGCGACGGTCTGCAGGTCGGTCGGGTCCGAGCCGGCGTCGGCCTCGGTGACGGCCACGCAGTCGCGCCGCTCGCCGCGGATGCCGGGCAGCAGATAGCGCTCGCGCTGGGCCTCGTCGCACGCCTTGAGCGCGTTGGCGGGTCGCCACACCATGTCCCACAGCGCGTTCGTGAGCCGGCCGAGCTGCTCCTGGACGATGACCTGGTCGAGGATGCTCAGGCCCTGCCCGCCCCACTCGGCCGGCATGTTGATCGCGTTCAGGCCGTGGTGGCGGACGCGGTCGGCCACCTGCGCGTGGACCTCGGGCGGCAGGCCGCCGTCCGCCTCGCAGGCCTGCTCGTGGACGATGATGTCGTCGGCCAGCGCACGCGCGCGGGAGCGCAGCTCGAGCTGCTCGGGGGTGAAGGCGAGGTCCATGTCGTGCTCCCGTGGTGCGTTCGTATCGTGCGTTGAACGTTGCGTAATATGCACGACATGATGACGACGGTCAACGGTGGGGTCGCCGGGCCGCAGCGCGTGCAGTCGGTCGCGCGCGCCGCCGAGCTGCTGCATGCCGTGGCCGCGGCCGGCGGTCCGGCGGCGGTCGCCGACGTGGCCGAGCGCTGTTCGCTGAACCGCAGCACGGCCTGGCGCCTGCTGGCCACGCTCGAGGACCACGGGCTCGTCGAGCGCGACCCCGCGGGCGGGTACACGGTCGGCTACGCGGTCGTGGCCATGGCCGCCGCGGCGGGCCCCGAGCCGGTCGTGCGCCGCGCCCATCCGCACCTCCGCGCCCTGGCTGAGGCGTGCGAGGAGACGGCCAGCCTGGCCATGTCGCGCGGCCTGGAGCTCGTCACCGTCGACCAGGTCCAGGCGCCGCACGTGATGGCCGCCGACTGGCTCGGCCGCCCGGCACCCCTGCACGCCACCTCGACGGGCAAGGCGCTGCTCGCGCACCTGCACGACGACGAGCTTCACGCGGCACTCCCCGGCGCCCTCGTCCGCTTCACCGAGACGACGATCACCACCCGCCGCGTCCTCCGCCGCGAGCTCGACGAGGTTCGCCGCCGCGGCTACGCCGTCTCCCGCGGCGAGCTCGAGCCGTCCCTGTGGGGCGTCTCCGCACCCGTGCTCGACGGCGCCGCGCGCGCCGTCGCGGTGCTCAGCGTCTGGGGCACCGAAGGCCGCATCCGCGCCCGCGGCCTGGGCGTGCTCGGGGAGCGGACGGCGAAGGCGGCGGGCGAGGTCGGGAGGGCCGTCGGGCGCTGACCGGCCCGACCGTCGAGCCCCCCGACGACTCGGCGGCGGCCGTGTCGCGCTGACCGGCCCGACCGTCGAGACTCCGACGCCTCGGCGGCGGCCGTGTCGCAGTGACCGGCCCCGCCGCTCGAGCGCTCCCTTCGCCCGCGGCCATCGGATCAGTCGCGGCCCGGCCCGGTCAGCCGCCGGACCCCGGCCCGCGTGCGGACGAAGACCTGCCACGCGTAGTAGGACAGGAACGTGCGCTCGTCGGCGCGCATCCGCCCGGCGAAGCTCAGGATCGCGCGCACGTACGACGTCGAGTGGTTGTAGGCGAAGAGCGCCCGGTCGAGGTCGACCGGCGCGCCAGCGCGCCGGAGGTAGTTGGCGGCGGCGAGGATCGCGTCGCGCGGGTCGTTGATGTCGCCACCCATGCCGTACGCGCGCCACGTCGACGGCAGGAACTGCATCGGGCCCCGCGCGCCGGCCTCGCTGGCGCTGCGCACCCGCCCGAAGGCCGACTCCACGAAGTTGATCGACGCCAGGATCGACCAGTGGACGCCGAAGCGGCGCTGCGCCTCGCCGTAATGGCGACGCAACGTCGCCGCCGGCGCGGCGTCGGCCACGCGGGTCCGCGGCAGGCTTCCCGCCGACCGTGGGATCGCCGCGAGGCGCCGCCGCCCGAGTATGGTGTCGCGCGCCTCGCCGTGGACGTCGTCGGGCAGTAGCGCCAGCGTCGCGTCGCCGAGCTCGCGACGGGCGGCCATCAGGCGCAGCATCCGCTGGTGGTGAAGCGCGAGGTAGGTCACGTCGCGCGGCACCGCACCAGCAGCGTCCCACCGCTGCAGAGCGCCGCGCAGCCGTCGCGTCGTCGCGCTCAGCGTCGCGGCCAGCGCGATCGAGCTGCGAGGTAACGCCGCGTCGGGCGCGGGCAGCGGTTCGGCCTGCGCCGTGCGCGCGATCGGGAGCGACCGGGGATCGTGGCGCTCGTGCGCGCCGGCGACGGTCGCTCCGACCGGCGCGCTCGTGACGCTCGCGACGAGCACAGCGGCGAACGTCGGCACGCGTCGCACGGGGCGCAGGCTACCGCCAGCCCGGGGTTGCAACCCGGAGGTCTCGAGCAAGGCAGCAGCGGCACCGGCAACCGGCGACCGCCGGCACACCACCTCCGACGACGAGCGCTACGACATCGCGACAGCGTAGGCTGACGCCGCAGGAAACCATGGCCGTCGACCTCGTCATCGACATCGAGAACAGCCCCGGGGCGCTGGCGCGGGTCGCGGCCGCGATCAGCGACGCCGGGGTGAACATCGCGGCGGCCACGTGCATCGGGCCAGGCGAGCGAGCGGAGCTCCACATCCTCGTCCCACACGCCGGAGCCGCCAAGCATCTGCTGGGGATCTCCCATCTGGCGGTCACCCGCGAGCGCGAGGTCGTCGTGGTCGATGTCGAGGACCACCCGGGCGTACTGGCGGACCTGACCCGCAAGATCGCCCGGGCTGGAGTCGACCTCGATCTCGTGTACGTCGCCACCCGAAATCGCGTGGTCTTCGGGGCGGCCGACCTCACGGCGCTGCGAGCCGCGCTGGGCACCGCGAGCTGACGGCAGCGGCTCATGCCAGCGGCTTGACCAACACGCGATGCCCGTCCGCGCAGACCATGAACCACGGACCGGGACGCCAGGTGCCGTCCTCGTCAAGGTGCCACGGGGTCTCCACCCGCTGCACGGACGCGCCGCATTCGTGGCAGGGCGGCGAGGCCAGGGCGACCAGATCCGCTCTGGTCATCGGTTCAGCACGTCGCTGTGAGCGCGGCGACCGGCGCGCCATTCGTGATGGTGACGTGCGCCGGCACCCGAGCCGTGCGCGTCCGTGCGCTGGTCCAATCGGACATATGAACAGCCCCCTCCGTGGAGCTTTGTGTCAGCCTGAGCCAAATAGTGCCGTTCTCCGGTCGCGGGAGATAGAGCAGATGGCGCACTGTCATTTGCAATGATCGGCACAAGCCACCACCTCCGCGTGCACGCAGCCGAAGGCGACGGGGCCTCGACTGCCTACGCAGGAGCAGTAAGCCGCCGACGCGGTCAGCCGATTGGGCGCTCCAGCGTCGTGGTGGCGCGCGTCTACGTCGCCCAGCGAAAGCCGGTGGCCTCGGGGCGCGGCGCCAGCGGGCTGGCCGGCAGGCCGCCCGACGGGTCGTCCTCGTTGTAGGCGCTCGGCGCCACGTCGTTGGGCGCGTCGGCGTGGAACAGCGCAGCGAGCAGCTCGATCTGCCCGCGGCCCACGCCCAGCTCGCCCATGCCACCGCCGTACGTCGGCCGCCGCTCCCGTGCGCAGCGCGCGTAGACCTCGAACAGCGCGCGCAGGCCGCCGATCCGCGACGGCTTGACGTTCACCACGCGCGCGGCCAGCGGCGTCGCACCGATGTCCTCGGCGCTGCGGATCGGCGCGTCGTAGGACACCCGCTCGAGGTGATCGCCGAGCCGCTGCGCGATCTCGGGCAGATCGTGCGGATCCTCCAGGTAGGCGTCCGGGAATGCGGCGAGCACGTGGTCGTACAACGCGCCCAGCGCCTCCGGATCCTTGACCTCGAAGCCGTACTGGCCCTTGAAGTCGATCGTGTCGACCGCGCCGGTCGCCGCGACCTCGTCGACGAGCGCCGGCGCCCAGGCCGCCTCCGCGTCGAGCTTGAAGCGCACACCCGGAGAGCGGGCGAGCCGCCGGCGCACAGGCTCGATCGAAGGCTCCTCGCCGAGGCCGAGCGAGTTGACGAAGCGCACCGGTCGCGGCTCCAGCCCGAGCACGTCGTGAAGCGAGCGGCCGGCCTGGCGCAGCGCGAGGTCGAGCGCCGCCGACTCGAACGCCCAGCTGCGGAAGCGCAGCGCCACGTCCCACTCCGGCGGCTGCGGCCACAGCTCGAGCGTCGCGAGATGGTCGCAGAAGCCGGCCAGCGTCCACTCGCCCTCGAGCGGCAGCGAGGGCCGCGTCTCGTGCAGCGCGGTGCCGTCCTCGCGGAACACCGAGACGTCCTCGCCCAGCCCGTCGGCGCCGGCGCCGACGAGCCGCACGTGCGTCGTGATGCGCTCGAACTCGTAGGCGAGGACGGCGTGCAGGCGGTCGTACTCGCATGCCTCGATGACGAGCGGCAGCCCCGCGAGCCGCGGCCACAGCGACTCGCCGTTCATGGTTGGGCTCGCAGGGTTCACCGCCGTCATTGTCTCATCAGCCGTCGCCGCAGCCCCGGTGCTTTCGCACCGGTGGCGGTCTGTGGATCGCGCTGATGCTCGTGCTCCTGGGGCTCTCGGCCCTGGCGCTGCACATCGCGCTGCCCGAACGCAGGAAGCTGTAGCACGGCGCAGCGCGCGCATACGACCGCCCGGGCACGCGACCGGCGCCCCCTACCGCCGCACCCGCTCGCACCCCCGGGTGCGGTCGCCAGGCCCGACGATGGTCAGGTCGGTGCCCGGGCCGCAGTCGACGACCTCGCCGCGGTTGCCGAAGCCCGGCGTCAGCGTGTCGTCACCGGGACCGCCGTCGAGCGTGTCGGCGTCGTAGCCGCCGACGATCTCGTCGTTGCCGTTGCCGCCCTGCATCGTGTCGCTGCCGCGGCCGCCCTGGAGCGCGTCGTTGCCGTCACCCCCGGCCATGCGATCGTTGCCGAAGCGGCCGAACAGGCGGTCGTCGCCCGCGCCGCCGTCGAGCGTGTCGTCGCCGCCTGCGCCCTCGAGGTCGTCGTTGCCGTCCTGCCCGCTGCAGCTGTCGCTGCCGCTCGTCCCCAGAAGCGTCTCGGCCGCGTCGGTGCCGCCGGCCGAGCACGACCGGCTGACGATGTCGGGCTCGCTTCGGACGGTCTCGCAGCCGCTGATCCGGCCGCGCTCGCTGTTGAGGTTGATGTAGACCGTGTCCTGCCCGGCACCGCAGTCCACCGTGTCCGGCGCCGATCCGCCGGAGATCGTGTCGTTGCCCGCGCCGGCGCTGATGCGGTCCACACCGCGCGAGCCCGAGATCGTGTCGTCGCCCGCGCCGCCGAAGATGCGGTCGTCGCCGAAGCCGGCCTCCTCGATGCGGTCGTTGCCCGTCCCGCCGAGCAAGCGGTCGTCGCCGTCGCCGCCGTCGATGCTGTCTGCGCCGGACGACCCGTCGACGGTGTCGTTGCCCGTGCCGCCGACGACGCGATCGTCGCCGCCGCGGGCCAGGATCGTGTCGTTGCCGCCGAGGCCGAGGAGCCCGTCCGCCGCACCGGTGCCGCGCAGGCGGTCGGGCCCCCCGCTGCCGTGGCGGGTGGCGGCCAGGGCGGTCCCCGCCGAGGCGAGGACGACGACGAGCAGGGTGGCGAGCGCGAGGGCGCGGCGGTAGACCATGGTCCGGTGCACTGCTCGGCGGCGGCACAGGGCAAACGGCGCGATGGGCGAGCGGCGCGGGCACGCCGCCGGGCGGTCAGCGCTCGGCGGTGTGCGGCCGGTGGCGCTCGCGAAACGAGCGCACCTTCTGGCGGTTGCCGCAGACCTGCATGTTGCACCACACCGCCGAGCGGTTGCGCGAGCGGTCGTAGTAGGCCCACTGGCAGTCCTCGGCCAGGCAGGCCTTCAGCCGCTGCCACGTCCCGTCCTCCTGCGCGGCGGCCACGATGGCCAGCAGCCGACCCAGGGCGCCGTCGACGCCGCGCGCCTGCGCCGCCATGCGCACGCGACCGTCGGCGTCGAAGCGCACGCCGAGGTCGGCCCGCCGGGCCGCCTCGTCGAGCACGGCGGCGGCGGTCGGCTCGGGGTCCATCCCGGCGTTGGCCAGCAGCAGCGCGCGCAGCGCCTCGCGCAGCGCAATGGCACGGCGGTGGTCGGCGGCCGTCGCGCGTGCGCCGGCGTCGAGCAGGTCGTGCTCGCCGAGCCAGACCGTCAGCTCGTCAACTGAGCCGAGCGCCTCGGTGTCGTCCTCAGCGTCCCACGTGTTGACGAAGGCGCGAACGAGCTCGAGCTCGTCGGGTGCGTCTTTCGAAGCCATGCGAAACCAGTGTATGCCCTTGACAGGTTAGCTAACCGTTCATATCATTTAGACAGTTACACGGTACCTGCCGACGGACCGGAGGTCCACTCATGTTCGCCCCCTCCTCGCTCGATCAGCAACTCGCGGCCACGTGGTACGCGGCGCGCACGCACCCGCGCCCGCTCGACCTCGAGCCGCGCCGCGCCCGGCGCCGCCGCCATCGGGGCCTGCGACTCGTGCGGCCCGCCCGATGAAGGCCGTCGTCGCGACGCACCTCGACGAGATCCCCACGCTTCCGCCCGGCTCGCCCGACGAGCCGGCCTGGAAGCCGCTGCGCCACCACCTGGGCGTCGGCGCCTTCGGCGTCAACGCCTGGGTGGGGGCCGCGCCCGGTGACGTCGTCATCGAACGCCACGACGAGGCGCCCGAGGGCCCCGAAGACCACGGCCACGAGGAGCTGTACCTCGTGGTCCGCGGCACCGCCCGCTTCACCGTCGGCGAGCGAGAGATCGACGCGCCGCAGGGCACGCTCGTGTTCGTCGGCGACCCCGAGGTGACCCGCGTGGCGGTGGCCACCGCGCCAGACACGGTCGTCGTGTCCGTCGGGGCGGCCCGTGGCGAGGCGTTCGCCCCCTCGGACTGGGAGGCCCGCTCGCTGCGCGAACATGGCGTCGCCGACGCCCCGTCGCCGGGATAGCGCCGCCCGCGGTCGGGTACGCCCGCCGCAATGAGTCAGCCCAACGTCTCCGTGTTCATGCTCCGCCGCCTGCGCGAATGGGGCGTGCGCCGCATCTACGGCTACCCCGGCGACGGGTCCAACGGGCTCAACCTCGCCTTCCACGAGGTCGGCGACGAGATCGACTTCGTGCAGACCCGCCACGAGGAGCTCGCCGCCTTCGCCGCGACCGCCCACGCCAAGCTCACCGGCGAGGCCGGCGTGTGCATGGCGACGTCGGGCCCGGGCGCGATCCACCTGCTCAACGGGCTCTACGACGCCAAGCTCGACCACCAGCCGGTCGTCGCGCTCGTGGGCCAGCAGAAGCGCATGTCGCTGGGCGGCGACTACCAGCAGGAGGTCGACCTGCGGTCGCTGTTCAAGGACGTGGCCGGCGAGTACCTCGGCGAGTGCGTCGACCCGCGCCAGGCCCAGCACCTGATCGATCGCGCCATGCGCACCGCGCTGTCGCAGCGCACGGTGACCGCGGTCATCGTCCCCTCCGACGTCCAGGAGATGGCCTACGAGCCACCCCCGCGCGAGCACGGCGCGATCTCCTCCTCGGCGGACTGGAGCCCTCCCGTCGTCGTCCCGCGCGACGAGGACCTGCAGCGCGCGGCCGACGTCCTCAACGCCGGCTCGCGTGTGGCCATGCTCGTCGGCCAGGGGGCCAAGGACGCCACCGACGAGGTCGTCGCCGTGGCCGAGCTGCTCGGCGCGGGCGTGGCCAAGGCGCTCAACGGCCGCGCCGTGGTGCCCGACGACCTGCCGTTCGTCACCGGCCCGATCGGGCTGCTGGGCACGAAGCCCAGCGACGACATGATGGAGGGCTGCGACACCCTGCTGATGGTCGGCACTGGGTTCCCCTACGCCGAGTGGCTGCCCGAGCCCGGGCAGGCGCGCGGCGTGCAGATCGACATCGACGGGCGCCGGCTCGGCATCCGCTACCCCGACGAGGTCGACCTGCAGGGCGACGCCGCGGCCACCCTGCGCGCGCTCGCCCCGCTGCTGACCCGCAAGGAGGACCGCTCGTGGCGCACACAGATCGAGTCGGGCGTGGATTCGTGGTGGAAGGTCCTGGACGAGCGCGCCCACGCGCCGGCGGAGCCGGTGAACCCACAGCTCGTCTTCCACGAGCTGTCGGCCCGCCTCCCGGACCGCGCGATCCTCCTCGCCGACTCGGGCTCGGCCACGAACTGGTGGGCGCGCCACCTGCGCATGCGCCGCGGGATGGACGCCGCGCTGTCCGGCACGCTGGCCACGATGTGCCCGGCGGTGCCCTACGCGCTCGCCGCCCGGCTCGCCCATCCCGACCGCCCGGTGATCGCCTGCATCGGCGACGGCGCCATGCAGATGCTCGGCATCAACGGGCTGATCGACATCGTCGCCCACGCCGGCGGTCCCGCCCCGCCGCTCGTCGTGCTCGTACTCAACAACGGCGACCTCAACCAGGTCACCTGGGAGCAGCGCGTGATGGGCGGCGAGGCCAAGCTGCAGGCCAGCCAGGACCTGCCGCCGTTCGACTTCGCCGCCTACGCGCGCCAGCTCGGCATCGACGGCATCCGCGTGGAGCGCCCCGAGGACGTCGGCCCGGCCTGGGACCGCGCGCTGGCTGCCGACCGCCCGGTGCTGATCGACGCGGTCACGGATCCGGAGGTGCCGCCGCTGCCGCCCCACATTCGTCCCGAGCACGCCAAGGGCATGCTCGGCGCGCTGCGCAACGGCGACCCGGAGTCGGCCCGCATCATCCGCCAGACCCTCCGCGACAAGCTGCGCGAGCTGGTCGGCGGCTGAGGCGAAAGCCGCCGGCCCCGTGGTCCTCGACCCGTCCCTGGCTACGCCGGGTCGGGGATCAGCCCCTCGCCGTTGAACTCCTCGTGGGCCTCGGGGAACGTCAGGTCGGCGGGCGGGAGGATGATCTCCGAGGGCTCGAGGTCGTCGTCTGAAAGCTCGCTGCCCTCCGTGCGCACGAACCGCAGCAGCTCCTCGAAGCTCGCGTTGTAGGCGTCCTCGTCGTCGGCCTCGACCGCCGCCACCACCGCGTCGTCGAGCTCGTCGAGGCGGTGGTGGTGGGAGTCGTCGAGCCGGTACTGCGTCTCGTTGGAGATCCGGACGATCACCCCTGGCCGCCTTCGCCGATCTGCTTGGACGGAGCGCCGCCCTCGCCGGTGTTCAGCTCGGCCTTCATCTTGGCCAGCTCATCGTCGACCTGGGTGCCGGAGCTGAGCTCGTGCAGCTGGCGGTCGATGTCGTCCTGGCCGGAGCCCAGCGCGGTGAGGTCCTCGAACGTGCCGGCCTCCTCGAGCTCCTGGACGGCGTCGGCGCGCGCCCGCATCTGCTCGGTCTTGTCCGTCGCGCGCTGCATGGCCAGGCCGACGTCGGCCATCTGCTCGCCCACGCCGGTGGCCGCCTCGGAGATCCGGACCTGGGCCTCGGCCGCCGAGTACTGCGCCTTGATGACCTCCTTCTTCGTCCGGAAGGCCTCGATCTTCTGGCGCAGCTTGGCCTCGGAGTCGGTCAGCCGCTGTTGCTGGGACTCGAGCTCGACGACCTGCTGGTCGAGCGACTGCAGCTCGGTCTGGGCGACGTTCTTGCGCTCCAGCGCGACGCGGGCGAGATCCTCGTTGCCGGCGGCCAGCGCCTGGCGGGCCTGGGTGTCGAGCTTGACCACCGAGCCCTCGATCTTCTGGGACTGCATCTGCAGGCGCTTCTTCGCCGTGACGACGTCGGCGATGCCCTTCTTGACGTTCTGCAGCGACTCGAGCTGCTGCTGGTAGCTGTAATCGAGCGTCTCGGCCGGATCCTCGGCACGGTCGAGCATCTTGGAAATCTTGGCCTTGATCACCGTGGACATCCGTCCACTCATGCCGGGCATGAACCCTCCTCGGAGCGCTTCGTGTTGGCTCGCTAGCGTACCGAGCGCCGATGGGGTCGCGAACCGCAAGTGAGTCGCGCAGCGTCCTCGTGCAGTGGATGGGGCCCGCGGACGCCAATGCGTCGGGCTTCGTGCACGGCGGGACGGTGATGAAGCTGTGCGACGAGGCGGCCGCCTCGGCCGCCATCCGGCACGCGCGCCGGCGCATCGTGACCGCCGCCGTGGACCGCATGACCTTCCTGCTGCCCGTGCACGTCGGCGAGCTGCTCACGCTGTCGGCCTCGGTCAACGCGGTCTGGCGGACCTCGATGGAGGTCGGGGTGCGCGTCTGCGCGGAGAACCCGCTGACCGGCGAGGTGCGCCACACGAACAGTGCCTACGTCACGCTCGTGGCCGTCGACGACGCGGGTCATCCGGCCACCGTGCCCGCGCTGCACCCCGAGAGCCCCGACGAGCAGCGCCGCGAGCGCGAGGCCCAGGTCCGGCGCGCCAATCGCCTGGCCGAGCGCGAGCAGATGCTCCACCAGCGCCAGCGCGAGCACGACGACGTGCCGGTGCGCTGACGCGCACCGGCTTGGCCGGTCGGCGCTACAGGCCGCGCGGGTGGCGCGCCTCGAAGCCTCGCGTCGAGCGCAGCGTCGGCCGCCAGCGCGGCCCCTTGGCGCCGCTCGGGTCGCCGGCGGCGCTCGTGTCCAGGCGCATCCCGGCGATGACCACGTAGGCGTGGCCGGGGTTCGTATAGACGGTGATCCACTCGCCCGCGCCGGCCTTGCCCCAGTCCATGAAGGAGGACGAGTCCAGCGGGCGCTTGAGCAGCCTGGCGCCGTGCAGCGCGAACGACACGGTGCCCGAGCAGTCATAGCCGCGATCGACGAAGCCGCGCCCGTGGCCGCCGCCGTAGCGGTAAGGCCGCCCGACGATCTTGTTCGCCGCCCAGACGGCCTGCTTGACCACCTCGGGCGCGCCGTCCGGCGCATGGGCCACGCCGTCGATGACCTGGCCGACCATGCCGGACACCGTCGGCTCCGCGCCGGGGGCCACGAGCCCACCGGTCACCGGCTCGTCCGTGGCCGGCGACGCGACCGCGGACGGCGCTCCGGCCAGCCCGAGCGCGCACAGCATGAACAGCACCACCTTCAGGGACCTTCCCCGCACGACATCCTCTTTCCTCGGCCTGCGGGGTTAGCTGACGGGCTGGCGCGGAAAGAGCCGCGCTCCCCACGGATGACCGTGAGATTCGCCCCGAAAACGTTGGGTCCCCCGTTCCCCGGATCGTCCGGGGATTCGGCGTTGCGGGCAGCAAGGTAGCGCATAACCGGGCGATGCTCGATTGGGTTACTCAAAACTGGGGAGCGACCTGGACGCCTGGCCCGGGTGGGTGGGCGGGCCGGCGTTTCCGGCGTTGTCCCCGCAGGCGGCCGCTATCGTCCGCGCCGGATGCGTCGCCGCGCCCTCCTGCTCGCGCTCTTGACGCTGCTCGGCGTGGCGGCCGGCGGCTGCGGCAGGTCGGGCGATCTCGGCGAACGCGGACCGAGCGCGGGGAAGGAGGACAACGCCGCCGCCGACCTCGGCTTCCCGGTGGTGGCGACGAAGAACACCACGCGGATCGCGGGCGCCGACCCGATCGCCGACGCCGCGGCGGTGGCCCGCGCCGTCTACCCCGACGCGTCGCCGGCGGCCCGGGCGCGCGCGGTCACGCTCGTCGACGCGCGCGACTGGCGCGCCGGCGTGGCCGCCGCCGTGCTCGCCTCGCCGCCGCTGCGCACGCCGCTGCTGCTGACCGACGGCGCCGAGATGCCGGAGGCCAGCTCCGAGGCGCTCGCCGCGCTCGCCCCGACCGGCGCCGACGAGCTCGGCGGCGCGCAGGCGGTGCGCGTCGGCGCCGCGGCCAAGCCCGAGCGTCTGCGGACGAACGAAGTGTCGGGGCGCAACCCGTTCGCGCTCGCGCGCGCCGTCGACGCACTGCACGCTGTGGCCCGCGGCCGTGCCAGCGAGGCGGTCATCGTCGCCTCGGCCGACGACCCCGGCTACGCGATGCCGGCCGCGGCCTGGGCCGCGAAGTCGGGCGACCCGGTGCTCTTCGTCCAGCGCGACGCGCTGCCCGCCGAGACGAAGGCGGCGCTCGCCTCGCACGAGCGACCGCGGATCTACGTCCTCGGGCCCGAGGAGGTCGTCTCGGCCGCCGTCGAGCGCGAGCTGCGGCGCCTGGGTCGGGTCACGCGCGTGGGCAGCGGCGACGCGGTCCGCTCGAGCATCGACTTCGCGCGCTTCGCCGACGGCACGTTCGGTTGGGGGGTGGTCGATCCCGGCCATGGCGTCGTCTTCGCGCGCGCCGACCGGCCGCTCGACGCGGCAGCGGCGGCGCCGCTGTCGGCCAGCGGCACCTACGGCCCGCTGATCCTGCTGTCCAGCGCCACCGGGCTCGACAAGCCGATCGCCGACTACCTGCTCGACATCCAGCCCGGCTACAGCCGCGACCCGGTGCGCGGCGTCTACAATCACGGCTGGATCGTGGGGGACGGCAACGCCATCTCCGTCGGCGTGCAGTCCCGCATCGACTCCCTCCTCGAGATCGCGCCGGTCAGCGAGCGCGACGCCGACCGTCCCCAGTCCTGAGCCCGAAGCGAGCCCGTGTCCGAAGCCGAGCACCCGATCCGTCGCAGCACGACCCACGCGGTCACCGTGGACGACGTGCGCCAGCTCATGGGCGCCTCGACCCCACACTTCGCGCTGCAGATCCGCAATCGCATCGCCCGCCTGATCGGCGGCCTCCCGCCCGACCACCCCGCCCGTCAGGAGGGCGAGCGCGAGATCGCCCGGCTCACCCGGCTGGGCTTTAGCGGCGAGACGCGGGGCCTGGAGGGCGAGGAGGGCCTGCCGGCGCTGCCGTCGCTGTCCGATGCGCCGTCGGCGGGATCGGACGAGCAGCTGCACTAGGCGTCGGGTTCTCCGCTGCGCTTGCGCCGATTTGGGCCAGGCGTCGGGAGCCATCCGAGGGCGGAATCCACGATATGCGTGGATTTGAGCCCGAGGATGCGCATGCGAGGGCGACTGACCCCGAATACCGGTATCAACCGCCCTCGCACCGCGCCCAACCGCGCAGCGAAGACACCCTCCCCCTCGCCGCCCTGGCCGGCGCCCATGCGCAACGCCTGTAGCCAGACGCCCGCGGTCAGACCCCGCCCCGGGGCGAATCGTCCGACCCGTGGACTAGCGTTTGAGAGTCCATGCGCGTCGTCCGCTACGCCATCCCGCTCACGCTCGCGCTGGCGCTGGTCCCAGCGACGTCAGCGGCCAACGCCGCCGCCGCCCCGCTCGACCCCCTCCGCGCCGCCATCCGCACGGCCGAGGCGGCCGGCGCGCTGCCGGGCTCCCAGGGCGACGTCTACCGCGCGACGCTCGCCAACGCGCGCGCGGCGCGCGACGGCGCCGCCGGGGTGCGCCGCCGCGAGATGGCCTCGGTGCTGCACATCGCCGCGACGATGGCGCGCGAGGGGTCGCTGACCGCGGCGCGGATGCCCGCTGTCTTCCTGACCATCGCGCGCAACACGCAGTGGTGGGCGGCCAACGGGCCGCCGGCGCCGGGCTCTCCCGGCGAGGCAGGACTCCAGGGAAGGCGCTGCAAGCCGCTGCCGGCGCGCGCACGCACGGCGCGTGTGCTGTTCGCGGGCAGCGAGCTGGTCTTCCAGTACTACCCCGGCCTCGGGCTCCAGCTCCAGGTCAACGGCTCGTGGGCGCGGGCCAACGCGTTGCTGGGCAGCGACAACCCGGCGTTCATCGCGCGCGGCCACGCGCTGCTCAACGAGCTGCTGCCGCTCGGCGTGCTGCGCGACGGCGTGCTGGCCTGGGAGTACGTCTTCCCGATCTTCGGGGGCCGCGCGCCATGGATCAGCGCGCTGTCGCAGGGCACCGCGGTCCAGGCCCTGACGCGCGCGGCCGGGCGCCTCGGGCGCCCGGACCTGCTCGGGCCGGCCGGCCAGGCGGCCGCCGCGTTCACCGTCGCCCCGCCCGCCGGCGTGCGCGTCGGGCTGGGCCGCGACGGCAGCTGGTTCGTGCTCTACGGCTTCGCCCGCCGCCAGCGCGTGCTCAACGCCCACCTCAACGCGGTCGCTGCCCTGTTCGACTACGTCCAGGCGTCCAACGACGTGCGCGCGCAGACGTCCTACGCCGCGGGCCTGCGAGCCGTGCGCAAGCGCATCCGCGGCTTCGACACCGGGCGCTGGTCGAAGTACGCCAACCCGGGCGCGCTCGCCGACCTCAACTACCACGTGCTCAATCGTGACCTCGCGCGCGGCGTCTGCGCGCGCTCCGGGGCGCGCTCCGTGTGCCGCGCGGCGAGCCGCTTCGCCGCCCAGCTCGAGCGGCGCTGCCCGCGGATCCCGGTGGTGGGCGGTCGTGGCTGAGCAGGGGCGCCCCGAGGGGCTGGCCGGCTCGGTCCTCCCCGGGCCGTTCCCGGTCGGCGCGTACGGCGCGCTGCTGCGCGAGGAGCTGCGCAAGCGCGCGCGGGTGCAGCTGTTCGGCGAGGTCTTCAACGTCTCCTTCGCCCGCGCGCGGGTGTACTTCGAGCTGCGCGACGGCGAGGGCGCGGTGCCGTGCGCGATGTGGCGCGACGCCTTCGAACGCCTCGGCCTGCCGGACGGCACGCTGGTCGACGGCGCGCAGGTCGTGGTGGCCGGCGGGCCCGATTACTACCCGGGGTCGCGGACGTCCTCGCCGTCGTTCTCGTTCGATGTCACCGCGCTGCGCGTGGCCGGCGACGGCGACCTGCTGGCCCAGCTCGACGCGCTGCGCCGGCGGCTGGCCGCCGAGGGCCTGCTCGAGCCCCAGAAGCGCCTGCCGCGGCCGGCCCTGCCGCGCTGCATCGGCGTCGTCACCGGCGAGGGCGGCAAGGCGCGCGGGGACGTGCTGGCCGGGCTGCGACGGCGCGGCTGGTCGGGCCGCTTGGTGTGGGCCTTCGCGCCCGTCCAGGACCGTCGCGCGGCGCCGGCGATCGCGCGCACCCTGACCGATCTGGCCGCTGTCGAGGAGGTCGAGGTGATCGTCGTGGCGCGCGGCGGCGGCTCGCTGGCCGACCTGTTCGCCTTCTGTGACGAGACGCTGTGCCGCACCGTCGCGCTGCTGCGCCGGCCCGTGATCGCCTCCGTGGGCCACCACACCGACCGCACCCTGCTCGACGACGTCGCCGCCGTGAGCTGCTCGACGCCGACCCACGCCGCCGAGGCGGCGGTTCCGCTCCATCCCGGCGAGGCGCGGGCCGCGCTGGGCGCCATGGCCGGGCGCCTGTCGCTGCACGCCCGGCGGGCGGTCGTCACGCGGGCGCGTGACCTCGCGCGGCTGTCGCGCGCGCCCGGGGAGCACGTCGCCCGCCAGCGCCGCGCGCTGCACCAGACGCTGCGCGAGCTGCGGGCCAGCGCCACCCGCCGCCTCGCCGACGAGCGCGCCGGCGGGCGCCGGCGGGCCGAGGCGCTGCGCCGCCGCTCGGCCGCCGCCTCGGGGCCCGAGGCGGCCGGCCGCCGCGCCGCCCTCGACGGGCTCGCGCTGGCCCTCGCCGCGCACGACCCCGAGCGCGTGGTCGAGCGCGGCTACGCCGTCGTCGACGACCGGGCGGGCACGGTCATCACCAGCGCCGAGGCGGCCCGCGCGGCCGGCGAGGTGCGCCTGCTGTTCGCCGACGCCGCCGTCGATGCCACCATCACCGAGGACGAGGAATGAGCCACGACACCGACACGCTGACCTACGAGGCGGCCACCGCGCGCCTCGAGGAGATCATCAAGCGCCTGGACTCGGGCGAGGCCGGGCTGCGCGAGACGCTCGAGCTCGTGGGCGAGGGCCGCGGCCTGGTCGAGTTCTGCGCGGCCGAGCTCGACGCCGTCGGGCGCGGCCTGGAGGAGCTGCGCCTCGACGAGCTCGTCGCGCGGCTCGAGGGTCCCGCCCAGTGAGCACGTTCGACGCGTTGGCCGACCTCGAGCTGCGCATCGACGATTACGCGCTCGAGCCGCTCCAGCGCGACGTCTCCAGCGACTTCACGCGCTTCACCACGGTCATGCGCCTGCGGGGCGACAGCGCCGAGGGCATCGGGGAGGACGTCACCTACGAGGGCGAGGCGCACGAGATCCTCCAGCAGGCCGGGCCGGTCCAGCCGCTGGCCGGGACGTGGACGCTGCGCTCGTTCTGCGACCACCTCGAGGGCCTCGACCTGTGGCCGCAGCCGCCGAGCTCGGACGCCTTCCGCCACTACCGCCGTCTGGGCCTACGAGTCGGCGGCGCTCGACCTCGCGCTGCGCCAGGCCGGCCTGGCCCTGCACGACGTGCTCGAGCGCGAGGCCCGGCCGCTGAACTTCGTCGTCTCGCTGCGGCTCGGCGACCCGCCGACGCTCGAACCGGTGACCCGGCGGCTCGACCGCTACCCGACGCTGCGCTTCAAGCTCGACGCGACGAGCGACTGGACGCCGGAGATCTTCGCCGGCCTGCAGGCCACCGGCGCGGTCGACTCGATCGATCTCAAGGGCCTGTACGAGAGCACGGTGGTCGACCAGGGCGCCGACCCGACGCTCTACCGGACGGTGGCCGAGGCCTTCCCCGACGCGTGGATCGAGGACCCGGCGCTGAACGACGAGACCCTCGCCGTGCTCGAGCCCCACCGCCACCGCATCACGTGGGACGCGAACATCCACTCGGTGGCCGACATCGAGGGCCTGCCGTTCGTGCCGCGGATGGTCAACGTCAAGCCCTCGCGGTTCGGCGGCCTGCGCGAGCTGACCGCCGCCTACGACTTCTGCGCCGCGCAGGGCATCGGCATGTACGGGGGCGGCCAGTTCGAGCTCGGCCCGGGCCGCGGACAGATCCAGTACCTCGCCTCGCTCATGCACCCCGACACGCCCAACGACGTCGCCCCGGGCGGCTACAACGACACCGAGCCGGCCGACGGCCTGCCGTCGACCCCGCTGGACCCGCAGCCCTCGCCGACCGGCTTCCGCTGGGGCGACTGGACCGACCGCTGAAGCAAAACCCGCCGCGTCGCACCTCGAAGCGATTAGGATCCCATCGTCTCGTGGAACGACCCCAGAGCCGGGTGGGGGGCGTGCGGCGCGCACGCCCGGGAAAAGCGCGGAAGGACTCGAGATGGCACAGACGTTCAAGGGCACAGATCGGTCGATCGTCGACGCGCCGCCGCCGCAGGCCGAAGACGACTCGCACTCGACCGGGCCCGTCATTCTCGCCACGCTGAGCAGCACCCCGTTCGACCCACGCGCCGCGCGCTTCGCGGTCGACGTCGCGGTCGAGTCCGGGCGCGATGCTGATCGTGGTCAACGCGGTCGACTTCTCGGCCGTCGAACGCCGCCCGCGCCACACGGCGTCGGCCGAATCGCCCGAGGTCGCCGATGCGCTGCGCGCGCCGGCCGAGTTGGCCCGGGCGCTCGGCGTACGTGTCGAGCGCGTGCGCGTGCACAGCGCGCGGCCGATCACCGCGCTGCTCGAGCTCGTCGGCACGGCGCGCCCGCGCGTCCTCGTGTTCGGCCCCGAGCCGACGCGGCTGTCGCGCTTCAAGCTCTGGTCGCGGCGCCGCTACCGGCGCGTCGTGCGCACGCTGCAGAGCAGCGCGCCGTGCCTGATGTGGCTGGCCGACGAGCAGTTCGCGTAGCGGCTGGACGAGCGCGTCCGCGAACGAGCGAGCCCGCAGGCGGCCCGCGCCGCGCGTCGCCGCCGCGCGCAGCGCGCCTCATGTCGCGGTTCACGTCGAAGGTGATCAGCCCGAGCACGCCCTCGTCGCCCTCGTCGCGCAGCGTCAGCTCGAGCTCCTCGAGGTAGATGCCGTCGCCGTCGTTGAACGTGTCGCGACCGCTGGCGTCGCTGTACGGCGGCGGGCGTAGACGCGCTCGGTGAAGTCGTCGGCGAAGAACAGCTGCGAGGTGAGCACGGTCTGGCGGTCGATGTGGACCTTGGCGTGGATGTGCACCGTCCGGCCCCGGTACCAGCCCGGATAGACCGTCCGGAACTGGACGATGCCGTCCTCGTTCGTGGCCTGCGCCCCGCGCAGGTAGGTCTCCTCGTCGGTCGGGCCGCCGCCCGGCCCGCCACCGCCGCCCGGCGGCCCACCGCCACCGCCGCCGGTCGAGGCGGACTCGAAGCCCGAGTACAGGCCGCCGGCGTCGCAGTGCCAGATGTCGACGACCGCGTTCTCGATCGGCTCGCACGACCCCGCGTCGCGCACCCGGACGGCGAGGCGCAGCGGCGTGCCCTCGCGGTCCTCGGTGATGTCGCTGCGGATCGAGTCGACGTCGAAGTAGTACGGGCCCTCGGTGAGCTCGGCGGTGACCGAGCAGCTCGCGGACTCGTCGAACAGCTCGGCGGTGGCCTTCGACGTCTGGGTCTTGGTCTCGACGGTCGCCGTGGCGCCGTCGGTGGTGGTGACGTCGCCGTGTGGTGGCCGCCGATCGCTCGTCGTCGGCCCCGCAGGCGGCGAGCACGCTGCCGAGGGTGACGGAGCCGAACGCGGCCAGCGCCTGACGTCGGTCTAGCTTGGGCATGGCGGGCAGCATGACGCGCCGCCTCAGCGTCGGCTGGGCGGTTCCTGAGAGGCGGCTGAGCGAGCCTCGATGCGCGGCTCAGTCCAGCGCGGCGCGCAGCGCAGCGGCCGCCCCGGGCGGATCGACCGTCCCCACGGCGACCGCGTCGCAGCCCACCCATTCGGCCGCCTCGCGCAGCGCGGCGGCCATCGGCTCGATCGCCCTGGGGCGCAACGAGACCTGCCGCGCGACGAGCGTGCGGCCCTCGCGCTTGGGGTCCACGCGCCCGACGAGCCGGCCGCCGGCCAGCAGCGGCATGGCGAAGTAGCCGTGCTCGCGCCTGGCCGCGGGGACGTAGGCCTCCAGCCGGTGGTCGAAGCCGAACACGCGGCGCGTGCGCCTGCGGTCCCAGACGAGCGAGTCGAAGGGCGACAGCAGGGTGGTGCGATGGCGCCCGCGCACCGGCCCTTCCAGCGCGGCGGGGTCGGCCCACGCCGCGTCGCGCCAGCCCTCGACCTCGACGGGCACGAGCCCGGCCGCCTCGAGGACCGAGTCGACCTCCGCGCCCTTCAGGCGGTGCACGTCGGCCAGGTCGGCGCGCGTCGCCACGCCGAGCACGCGGCCCGAGTGCGCGACCAGGCGCCGCCAGGCAGTCCGCATCGTCGGGATCCTCGGCCAGCAGCTCGGCGGGGACCGCGCGCTCGGGCAGGTCGTAGACGCGGCGCCAGCCGCGGCGCTGCACGCACACGACCTCGCCGATGTCGAGCAGCCACTCGACCGCCACCTTCGTCTCCGACCAGTCCCACCATTCGCCGCCCCGGCGGCCGCCGCCGAGCTCCTTCGTGGTCAGCGGGCCCTCGTCGCGCAGGCGCTGCACGACACCGTCGAGCGCCGCGTGCGGCACCTCGTGCCAGCGCTGGCCGCGATCGCGAAACGCCCGCCGCCGGAAGGCGAACCACGGCCACTCGCCGATCGGCAGCACGCATGCGGCGTGCGACCAGTACTCGAAGGCGTCGCCGCCCCACAGCGCCGCGCTCCACCGCGCCGCGCCCGACCGGCCCGAGCCGCGCGTAGGGCACGAGCTCGTGCGAGCGGGCGAGCACGGAGATCGTGTCGAGCTGGACCGCCCCGAGCACCCGCAGCAGCGCCGGCACGCCGCCACGGCGGTCGGGAGCGCCGAGCAGCCGCTGGGCGCGCAGCGCGATCCGCCGCGCCTCGTCGGCGCTCAGGCTCAGCGTGGGCTCGGGCAGGGCGGCCACGCGCCCCGGACCTAGGCCTCGCCACTGCTCGCGTCAGAGCGGCGGCGCGTCGGGTCCGGGCGGCCGTGGGTCCGGGATCTCGGGCCCGGGCGGCGGCGGTGGCGCCGGGTCGGGCGCCGGGGGCCGCGGCGTATCGGCCGACGGCCGGTGGCCGGCAGGGAGCGTCGTCCGCATGACATCAAGTGTGCCACCCGGCTCGGCGCTCCGTCCTGATGTCGCCGGGCCGGCGCGCCGACGGCCCTGCGAAGATCGGGGGCCATGACCGACGTGGCCGGAAGCGACGCCGAACCGCGCGCCGCCGGGGACGCCCCCCGCGCGGGACTGGCCGAGCTGTCGGCGCAGCTGCGCGAGCGCCTGGCGCTCGTGCGCCTCGGCGGCGACGAGACCGCGCGGGCCCGCCATGTCGGGCGCGGCAAGCTGCTCGTGCGCGAGCGCGTGGACCGGCTGCTGGACCCGGGCTCCCCGTTCCTCGAGCTCTCGCCGCTGGCCGCGTGGGAGCTCTACGACGACCCTGTCCCCGCGGCGGGCATCGTCACCGGCGTCGGGCGCATCGAGGGCGTCGAGTGCGTGGTCGTGGCCAACGACGCGACGGTCAAGGGCGGCACCTACTACCCGCTGACCGTCCGCAAGCACCTGCGCGCCCAGCAGATCGCCGCCGAGAACCGCCTGCCGTGCGTCTACCTCGTCGACTCCGGCGGCGCCTACCTGCCGCTGCAGGACGAGGTCTTCCCCGACCGCGAGCACTTCGGCCGGATCTTCTTCAACCAGGCGCGCATGTCGGCAGCGGGGATCCCGCAGCTCTCGGCCGTCATGGGCTCGTGCACGGCCGGCGGCGCGTACGTGCCCGCGATGTCCGACGAGTCGGTGATCGTCCGCGGCCAGGGGACGATCTTCCTCGGCGGGCCGCCGCTCGTGAAGGCGGCCACCGGCGAGGTGGTCAGCGCCGAGGAGCTGGGCGGAGGCGAGGTCCACGCGCGCCGCTCGGGCGTCGTCGACCATCTGGCCGCCGACGACGACGACGCGCTGCGGATCCTGCGCTCGATGCTGCGCAGCGCCGGCCCCGCGGTCCGCGACGTGCCCGCGCCGCCCGCCCCGGCCGAGGACCCGCACGAGGATCCCGCCGAGCTGCTCGACGTCGTCCCGGCCGACCTGCGCACCCCGTACGACGTGCGCGAGGTCATCCGCCGGATCGTCGACTCCAGCCGCCTGCACGAGTTCAAGGCGCTGTACGGCGAGACCCTGGTGTGCGGCTTCGCCCACATCTGGGGCCGGCCCGTCGGCATCCTGGCCAACAACGGGATCCTGTTCTCCCAGTCGGCGCTGAAGGGCGCGCACTTCGTCGCGCTCTGCGAGCAGCGCCGGATCCCGCTGCTGTTCCTGCAGAACATCGCCGGCTTCATGGTCGGGCGCGAGTACGAGCAGGGCGGCATCGCCAAGGACGGCGCCAAGCTGGTCACCGCGGTGTCGTGCGCCACGGTGCCCAAGCTCACGGTGATCGTCGGCGGCTCGTTCGGCGCGGGCAACTACGGGATGTGCGGGCGCGCCTACGACCCGCGCTTCCTGTGGACGTGGCCCAACGCGCGGATCTCGGTGATGGGTGGCGAGCAGGCCGCGGCCGTGCTGGCCACGGTGCGCCGCGACGCCATCGAGGGCCGCGGCGAGGAATGGGCGGCGGCCGACGAGGACGCGTTCAAGGCGCCGATCCGCGCGCGCTACGAGGCGCAGGGCTCGCCGTACTACGCCACCGCCCGGCTGTGGGACGACGGGCTGATCGACCCGCTGGACACGCGCCGCGTCCTCGGGCTGGCGCTGTCCGTGTGCGCCGCGGCGCCCGGCGTGCCCGGCCGCGTCGGCGTGCTGCGCATGTGATGGCGCTCGGATCGGTCCTCGTCGCCAACCGCGGGGAGATCGCGCTGCGGGTGCTGCGCTCGGCGCGCGCGCTGGGCCTGCGCACGGTCGCCGTGTTCTCCGACGCCGATCGCGACGCGCCGCACGTCGAGGCGGCCGACGAGGCGCTGCGGATCGGCCCCGCGCCCGCGTCGGAGTCCTACCTGTCGATCCCGGCGCTGCTCGATGCCGCGCGCCGCTCGGGCGTGGACGCCGTTCACCCGGGCTACGGGTTTCTGTCGGAGAGCGCCGCGTTCGCCCGCGCGTGCGCCGAGGCGGGGCTGACGTTCGTCGGGCCGCCGGCCGACGCGATGGAACGCCTCGGGCGCAAGGACGAGGCGCGCCGGCTCGCCGCCGCCGCCGGCGTGCCCGTGCTCGCGGCCGTGCTGGACGCATCCGACGAGGAGCTCGCCGCTCGTGCTGCCGAGGAGGTCGGGTTCCCCCTGATGGTCAAGGCCGCCGCGGGCGGCGGCGGGCGCGGGATGCGCATCGTCCGCACGCCCGGCGAGCTGCCCGGCGCGCTGGCCGCCGCGCGCCGCGAGGCGCACGCCGCCTTCGGCGACGGGACGCTGCTCGTCGAGCGCCTGGTGGAGGGCGGGCGCCACGTCGAGGTGCAGGTGCTGGCCGATGCGCACGGCGCCGTCGTGCACCTGTTCGAGCGCGACTGCTCCACCCAGCGCCGCCATCAGAAGGTGCTCGAGGAGTCGCCCGCGCCGACGATCTCAGACGCCCTGCGCGACACGCTGACCGGTGCCGCCGTGCGCCTGGCCCGCGAGGCCGGCTACGTCAACGCCGGAACGGTCGAGTTCCTCGTCGACGGCGACCAGGCGTGGATGCTGGAGATGAACACGCGCCTGCAGGTCGAGCACCCCGTGACCGAGCTGGTCTGCGGGCTGGACCTCGTGGCGCTGCAGCTCCGGATCGCGGCGGGCGAGCCGCTCGGCTTCTCCCAGGACGACGTGCGTCGCGACGGGCCACGCGATCGAGGCTCGCGTCTACGCCGAGGACCCGGCCGCCGGGTTCCTGCCCCAGGCGGGCACGGCGAGCATCGTGCGCTGGTCCCCGCGCGCCCGCGTCGATGCGGCGCTGCGCTCCGGCCAGGAGGTCACGGCGTTCTACGACCCGCTGCTGGGCAAGGTGATCTCCCACGGCGCCACGCGCGAGGCGGCGCGCGCGCGGCTCGTCGCCGCGCTCGACGACACGGCGATCCTCGGCATCACGACGAACCTCGGCTGGGTCCGCGACCTCGTCGCCTCCGACGCCTTCCGCGACGCGCGGATCGACACGGCGTGGCTCGATCGCCGGGCGGCCGCCGCCGGCCGTCGCGCCGCCGCCGACGGCGGTCCTGTGCGCCGCGGCGTGGACGGCCGGCGCACCCGCGCCGGCCCCGGCCGGCGGCCTCACGACCGGCGATCCGTGGGCGGCGAGCGACGGCTGGCGGTCGGGCGGGCCGCCCGCCCCGGCCACGATCGAGCTCGAGCGCGACGGTGAGCGCCACCGCCTGCGCGTCGACCGCGCCGCGGGCATCGTCGAGACCGTGGGCGACCGCTTCACGGTGCTCGGCCCGGCCACGGTCGACGACGGCGAGCCGTTCCTCCTCGAGGTCGACGGCGAGCGCCACGAGCTGCTCGTCGCCCGCACCCCCCACGCGCTGAACGTCGCCCACCGCGGCCACGCCTTCGCCTTCCGCCCGCCGGGCGAGTCCGCCCACGAGGCGACCGCGCCGTCCGACGGCGCGGTCGCGGCGCCGATGCCCGGGACGATCCTCACCGTGGAGGGCGAGGTCGGCGACGCCGTCCGCGCCGGGCAGACCGTCGTGGTCATGGAGGCGATGAAGATGGAGCTCGCGCTGGCGGCGCCCTTCGACGGCGCGCTGGCCGCCCTGGGGGTGGCCGCGGGCGAGCGCGTCGCGCTCGGCCATCCGCTGTTCCGCGTGCGGCGCGACGGCGAGACCGGCGCCTGACCGCGATCCGCCGCACAGACGCGGGACTCGATCAGATCCGCTGGAGCAGCGTGGCCGTGCCCAGCCCGCCGCCGCAGCACATCGTCACCAGGCCGAGCTCGCGATCCTCGTCCTCCAGCTCGTGGACGAGCGTGGTGAGCAGCCGCGCCCCGGTCGAGCCGAGGGGGTGACCGAGGGCCATCGCCCCGCCGCGCGGGTTGACGCGGTCCATGTCGGGACGGTGCTCGCGCGCCCAGGCGGCGACGACCGGCGCGAAGGCCTCGTTGACCTCGATCACGTCGAGGTCGTCGATCGTCAGGCCGTTGCGGTCGAGGATCTTGCGCGTGGCCGGGATCGGCCCGGTCAGCATGGTCACCGGGTCGACTCCGACCGTCGTCTGGTCGACGATCCGCGCCCGCGGGCGCACCCCGAGCTGCTCGGCCTTCTCGCGCGACATGAGCAGCACGGCGGCCGCGCCGTCGGAGATCTGCGACGAGTTGCCGGCCGTGATCCGCCCGTCCTCCTTGAACACGGGCTTGAGCGCGGCGAGCGCCTCGATCGTCGTGTCGGGCCGAATGCCCTGGTCGGCGACGTGCGTGTCGCCGTTGACCCGGAAGGCGATCGTCTCGCGCTCGAAGGCGCCGTCCTCGGTGGCCCGCGCCGCGAGCTGGTGCGAGCGCAGCGCGAGCTCGTCGAGCTCGGAGCGCGGGACCTCCCACCGCTCGGCGATCATCTCGGCGCCCAGGCCCTGACCGACGATGTCGTGCTTGGCCATCAGCTTCGGCGTGATGGCCGAGCCGAACTCCTGCTGGGTCTTGCCGGCCGCCGCGAACGGCAGGTGGCCCATGTGCTCGACGCCCGAGCCGATCACGACGTCGTGGATGCCGGCGGCGATCAGCGCGGCGCCGAAGTTGACGGCCTGCTGGGCCGAGCCGCACTGGCGATCGACGGTCGACGCCGCCGCCTCGATCGGCAGGCCCTCCTGCAGCCACGCGTTGCGGGCCACGTTGAGCCCCTGCTCGCCGAACTGCATGACGCACCCGGCGATGACGTCCTCGACCTCCCCGGCGGCGACGCCGGAGCGCTCGAGCAGCTCGGTGAAGCAGCGCCCGAGGAGGTCGTTGGGATGCACGTCGCGGAAGATCCCCTTCTCCGGATGCCCCCGCCCGATCGGCGTGCGGACGGCCTCGACGACGACGACCTCGCGACCCTGCTGACTCATCGGCTCCCGTGACCTCCCGCTCGCTGGTGACTGGGTCCATGCTACGCCCGCGCCCACCGCTCGCCACAATGCCCGGCCCCATGCGCGTCCTGCGGATCCCCTTCTCCACGAACGTCGAGCGCGTCGCGCTCGCCCTCGGCCACAAGGGCCTCGGCGCCGACTGGATCGAGGTCGACCCGTCCGACCGCTCCCCGGTCCGCGAGCTCAGCGGCCAGGACCTCGTGCCCGTGCTCCAGACCGACCACGGCGAGGTGCTCGTCGACTCCATGCGGATCGTCAGCCTGGCTCGAGCACCGCCGCCCCACGCCACCGCTGTGGCCGGCCCACCTCGCGCGGCGGGCCGAGGTCGACGTCTTCGTCGAGTGGTTCAACCGCGTCTGGAAGGCCCCGCCCAACGCGATCGAGGCCGAGCTGGGCAGCGCGACGCCCGATCAGGCCAGGATCGATGCCCTGGCCGACGAGCTGCGCGGCTGGCTGCACTGGTTCGAGGCGCTGCTCGACGGTCGCCGCTACCTGATGGGCGACAGCTTCGGCGCCGCCGACGTGTGCGCGTTCCCGTTCCTGAAGTACGGCGTCATCCACGATCCCGACGACGACGAGCTGTTCCATCGCGTGCTGATCGACCACCTTCCGATCCGCGGCGCGTTTCCGGGCATCGAGGCGTGGGTCCATCGCGTCGACGAACACCCCCGGGCGTGACCCGACCGAACCTTTATGGGCGCTTGAGGTACCGGGTCAACAATGCCCCCGCGAACGTACCTCGCAAGTGCACCTCCTCCCAGAAGCAGACGACCGGCCCGCCATGAGCGGGCCGATCGTTGTTCGGGCGGCTCTGCTGGAGGCCTCGGGCGCGGGGCGGCGATGCGCGGCCCAGGCACCGAGGAAGGTCAACCACCACCTTCCGGCAGACATCCACGCATGCGATGGGTTTGCGCCGGACGGCGAGGCCCGCGGGCCATCCGGGGTCTCCTAGGAATCCATACGGTTCGCAGGAGACCTCCGACGCGCGAAACCCGCCGGCGCCGCGAAGACTCCCTCTCCTTCGATGCCCTGGCCGGCACCCAGGCCGGCGGAGCGAGGAGGAACCCTCAGCCCGAGCTCTCCGCCGCCACCGAACCGCGCTC
Source organism: uncultured Actinomycetes bacterium (assembly GCA_963787065.1). Lineage (GTDB taxonomy): Bacteria > Actinomycetota > Thermoleophilia > Solirubrobacterales > Solirubrobacteraceae > JAOPZW01. Next base: position 97,593 of record CAWBBQ010000038.1, on the reverse strand, counting down.
GCGTATGCGCACCGCCTCGATGCGGTTCTCGCGCACCGACTCGACGCGGATCGAGTAGCCGTTGGCGGTGACGGTGTCGCCGCGCTTGGGCAGCCGCCCGAGCTGGGCGAAGACGAAGCCGCCGACCGAGTTGTAGGCGTCGCTGTCGACGGGCAGCTCGAGGCCGTAGTCGTGCAGGTCGGTGACGGCGACGTGGCCGCGCACGAACCAGTCGCCGTTGGCCAGGCGGCGCACCTCGCCGCCGGCCGGGTCGGTCTCGTCGGCGATCTCGCCCACGACCTCCTCGATGATGTCCTCGACGGTGACGACGCCGGCCACGCGGCCGTACTCGTCGACCACGACGGCCATCGACGACCGGTTGCGCTGCAGGTCGGCGAGCAGGTCGTCCAGCGGCTTGGTCTCCGGCACGATCGGCGCGTCGCGGATCAGCGGCTCGATCGAGGCGTGTCGGCCCCTCGGCCATGAGCTGGCGCGCCAGCGAGTTGGAGTGCACGATGCCGCGCACGCGGTCCTGGTTCTCGTCCTCGGTGACCAGCAGCCGCGTGTGGCCCGAGGAGATGCAGCGCCGCAGCGCGGTCTCCACGTCCTCGGAGACGTCGACGGTGACGACGGCCGGGATCGGCGTCATGACCTGGCGCGCCTCCTGCTCGTGCAGGTGGAAGACGCCCTGCAGCATCCCCGCCTCGCCCGGGTCGAGCGTGCCGCCGCTCTGTGCCTGGGCGATCAGGAAGCGCAGCTCCTCGGGGTTGTGGCCCTCGGCGAACTCGGCGTCCGGATTGACGCGCACGAGCCGCAGGATCCCGTTCGACGCGCCGTTCAGCACCGAGATGAACGGCCGCATGGCGATGTTGAACCAGTCCAGCGGGCGCGCCACCCGCAGGGCGATGGTCTCGGCCTTGACGATCGCGTAGATCTTCGGCACCTGCTCGCCGGCGGTGATGTGCAGCGCGGTGACGAGCACGTAGGCGATCCCGATCGACAGCGCCGTGGCGACGCCATGCGACAGGCCGCCGAACGCGGGCTCGACCAGGTCGGCGATCGCCGGCTCGCCGAGAAAGCCGATGCCCAGCGAGGCGAGCGTGATGCCGAACTGGCAGGCGGACAGGTACTCGCTGATGTCGTCGAGCTGGCGCAGGACGCGGCGGGCGCCGGCTCGTCCCTCGTTGGCCAGCTCCTCGATCTTCGAGCGGCGCGAGCGCACGAGGGCGAACTCGCCGGCCACGAAGAACCCGTTGGCCAGGACGAGGATCACGACCGCGACGAGCAGCAGTGCGGTCATCGCGTCGCGGCCTGCGAGCCGCTACTTCGAGGAAGGTCGTCTGCCACGGGCTGGTCTGGGCCGCAGGCTAGCAGCCCCCTTTCCGTCAGCGCAGAGCGTCCAGCTTCCCGACGAGGTCGAGCTCGGCCGCCGTCGGCCCCCTCGCTGTGGTTCGTCGGTGACAGGCGAACCCCGTTCCAGCCGTGGTCCTGCCATACCCTCTCCCCCGATGCGGATCGTCAGCCTCGTGCCCCACGCCACCGAGCTGCTGTTCGCGCTCGGGCTGGGCGACGACGTGGTCGCCGTCACGCACGAGTGTGACTTTCCCGGCGAGGTGCGCGACCTACCTCACATCACCCGCGACGTGCTGCCCGGCGGGCTGAGCTCGGGCGAGATCGACGCCGCGGTCCGTGAGCGCACCGAGCGCGGCGAGGCGATCTACGAGCTCGACGAGGACCGACTGGGCGAGCTGGAGCCCGACCTGATCGTCACCCAGCGGCTGTGCGCCGTGTGCGCCGTCTCCTACGACGACGTCGTCGCTGCCGCGGGCCGCATCCCCAGCCATCCGAAGGTCGTCTCGCTCGACCCCCGGACGCTGGGCGAGGCGATGGGCGACATCCGCACGATCGCCCAGGCCACGGGCGCGCGCGACGCGGCGCTCGACCTCGTCACCCGCCAGCGCGGACGGATCGACCGCGTGCGCCTGGCCGTCCGGGACGCGCCGCGCGTGCCCGTCGCCGCGCTGGAGTGGCTGCACCCGGTGTTCATCGCCGGGCATTGGACGCCACAGCTCATCGAGCTGGCCGGTGGGACCGACGTGCTCGGCTTCGCCGGCGAGGACTCCGAGCAGTCGACGTGGGCGATGGTGGCCGCCGCCGCGCCCGAGGTGGTCGTCGTCATGCCGTGCGGCTACGACGCGCCGCGCTCGCATCAGGAGGGCATGGCCCACGCCGAGGCGCTGGCGCGCGTCGGCGCCCGGCGGATCGTCGCCGTCGACGCCGCCGCCTACTTCTCGCGGCCCGGGCCGCGGCTTGTCGACGGGCTCGAGCTGATGGCGCACATCCTGCACCCGGACCTCGTTCCCGAGGCCCCGGGCGCGGTGCTCGAGGTCGAGGTCTAGCCGGTCGACCTCAGTCAGCCTCGATGGCGACCAACGCGTGATCCGCGTCGCCGGGCGAAACGCGGATGAGCCCTCGATCAGATCCCGAAGGGAGTTCTCGACGCTCTCGACGGCGTCGCCCACATCGAGTCGGCAGGTAGACCCCTGAACCGGATCGCGGTCCATCCCTGAAGGGCCTCACGGAGCGCGGATGGTGTTGGTGTGAGGACCAGCGACCTCTGGCCCGGATGCCGACACCCAACGTCAGCCGCCCATGACGCGCCTGACGTCACTCTCGATGCGCGCGGCCCGATCTGGAGGTTCCGTGGGCGCGACGCGGACGCCGATCCCGGAGTGAACACGAGCCATCGGACAGTCATGAACGGGAGAGCCTGAGTGGCCCGACGTGGCCTCGAGCCGCAGCGGGACCACCTCCGGCTCACGCTCAGCCGAAAGCTCGCTGAGCGCGATCTAGCCGAGGCCGCTGCCGCCCGCGGCGACGAGGCCACCGGCCACCGCCACCACGGCGAGCACGCCGGCGAGCACGAAGCCGAGCGCCCGCGAGCGCCGGCGGTCGGCGACGTTGTAGGCCAGACCGACGAGCGCGCCGCCGATCAGGCCGCCGATGTGGCCTCCGATCGAGATCCCCGACAGCACGAACGACAGGCCGAGGTTGAACAGGATCAGCATGCCGATGTCGGTCTGGAACGGGTTGATCCCGCGGGCGCGCAGCTCGACCGCCGCCGCGCCCATGAGGCCGAACACCGCGCCCGAGGCGCCGACCGTGTTGGCGTCGGGCGTGACGAACAGAGCGCCGAACGACCCCCAGAGCAGGGCCGTGCCGTAGAGGACGGCGAAGCGCGGCGTGCCCAGCGTGGGCTCGAGCATGTTCCCCAGCACCCACAGCAGGTACATGTTGAACAGGATGTGCAGGAAGCCGGCGTGCAGGAAGCCGCCGGTGACCAGCCGCCACCACTCGCCGCCGACGTCGATCGCCGGGCCGTTGAGCGCGAAGTCGGCGAGCAGGCTGTTGCCGCCCCCGCCGCCGAGGCTGAACGAGCCACTGCCCAGGAACGCGACGGCGCACAGGATGATGAGCGCCACCGTGGCCCGCGGCTCGCTGTGCATCGTCCGCGCGGTGTGGACCTTGGTCTTCTGCTTGGCGCACTCCGGGCAGCGCATGCCGACCGGCGTGGGCGTCATGCAGTCGGGGCAGATCGGTCGCCCGCAGTTCGAGCACGACACGCCCGTCACGCGATTGGGATGCCGGTAGCAGGTCTGTGTCGCGGTTCCGGCCGAGGCGCTTTCCATCCCTTCCGAGGGTACATGCCCGGCCCGGCCCGTCCGCCGGGCGTCCGGTCGGCTGCACGATCGCGCAGGCTCAGGCGCGCGAACCTCCGTTGACCGCCCCGCAGCCCTCGCGTACCACTTCGATCAATGTTCGCTGACCGGCTGCGAGACGGCCTGACACGGCTGGGGCGGCGGCGCAGCCATTCCGGCGCGACGGCCTCGCCGGACGCGCCAGTGCACGCGCGGCGACGGCTTCGTGCGTGAGGCGGCGCACACCATGCGCACCCCGCTCGCGGTGGCCGAGAGCCATGCCCGCTTCGTCCTCGGGGCCCTGGAGCCCGGCACGCCCGCGCACGCCGACGCGCTCGTCGTCCTGGACGAGCTGCGCCGCGCCGCGCGGATCTCCGACCAGCTCCTGCTCCTGGGAGCGGCTCACGCGCCGGCGCTGGAGATCGCCCCGGTCGACCTCGATGCGCTCGTGCGCACGGTCGCCCGGCGCTGGAGCGCCGCGAGCGGCCGCGTGATCTCGGTCGACGCGGGCACGGCCGCAACCGTGCCCGGAGACGCCGAGCGCCTGCGCCATGCGCTCGACGCGCTCGTGGAGAACGCGCTGAAGGCGACCGACCCCCGCGATCGCGTCACCGTCGGCGCGAGCGCGTCCGGCGACGCCGCGCGCCTGATCGTGTCCGACACCGGCCACGGCATCGCGCCCGAGGACGTCGACCGCATCTTCGAGCGCTTCGCTCGCGGCGGCAGGTCTCGACGCGGGCGAGGCACCGGTCTCGGGCTGGCCATCGTTCGGGCCATCGCCGCCGCTCACGGCGGCGACGTGACCGTGCACAGCGAGCTCGGCCGCGGCACGACGTTCACGCTGGTCCTCGGCGGCGCACGGCCCCCCTGGCCATCGCGATCGCGTGGCCGCCGCGGGCACGCGGGCGGCGCGGAGCAGCCGGCCTGAGGGCGGGCGCCGCGTCGCCGCGGCGGCTACGTCAGGCGAGCGACGACGACCGGCGCCCGCGTCGGTACGCGACTGCCGCCGCGCGGCTCGTCGGTCACGAGCACCTGCTCGACGCCGGCCACGTCGTCGCGCACCTCGACCGTGGCCCGGCCGTCGCGCGGGGCGAACAGCGCGCGCGTCGGCTCGGGGTCGCGGCCGGGGCGCTTGAGCCACACCTGGTAGACGCGGCCCTCGGGCGGCGCCGGGAAGTCGCGGACGCTCAGCGTCGCGCGCTCGTCGGCCACGGCCACCGTCGCCCGCGCGTCAGGCGCGGACGGGGTGTCCACGAGCGCCGTGATCGTGCGCGCGGCCTCGTCGCCGCCGGAGACGAGCAGGCCGCCGGCCACGCCGAGCGCGATCAGGACGGCCGCCGCGAAGGCCGCCGGGACGGGCCGCAGCCCGGGCAGCGGGCGCCGCCACCACGGTCGGGGCCGCTGCGACCGGGTCGGGCGCGCGGGCGGGGCGGGCTCCGGCGCCGGCTCGGCGGCCGGCGCCGCCGCGGCCTCGCTCCGCGCCACGTCCGCGCGCACGACGGTCATGATCCGTTCCTTGAGCTCGGGCGGCGGGGGCATCTGCGGGGCGGCGAGCGGAAGCGTGTCGGCCACGCTCTGGAGCTCCTCGAGCTCATGCCGGCACGCCGCGCAGCCGGGGAGGTGCGCGACGAAGCGCTCGCGCTCATCCTCGGGCAGCCCGCCGAGGACGTAGCTGCCGACGTCGTCCAGGCGCGCGCAGGTCATGTGGCTCCCGCCCCGGCCAGCTCCGAGCGCATCTTCTTCAGCCCCAGGCGCATGCGGCCCTTGATCGTGCCGACCGGGGTGCTGAGCATCGACGCGATCTCGGTGTGCGTGAACCCGCCGAAGTAGGCCAGCTCGATGACGCGGCTCTGCTCGGCGGGCAGGGTGCGCAGGGCGCTGCGCACCTCGCGGGCCTCATCGCGGCGGGCGACCTCGACGTCGGTGCGCTCGCCCGACTCGAAACGCTCCTCGATCCCATCGTCGCTCGCTCGCCGGCGATCGTGGACCATCGAGCGTCGCAGCGCGTCGATGGCGCGGTTGTGGACGATGCCCAGCACCCACGTGCGCACCGAGCCGCGTGCGCGGTCGTAGCGCGCCCCCGACCGCCACAGGTCCAGGAAGGCTTCCTGGACGACGTCCTCGGCCACGTTGCGCCGCCCCGTCATGCGGTAGGCGAGCGAGTACGCGGCCGTTGCGTGGCGTTCGTAGACGACCTCGAAGGCCGCCGGATCGGCGCGCCGCACGAGTTGCATGAGGTCCTCGTCGGCGAGTGCTGAGAGCGACATGCAGAGGCCTACTACGCCGACGCCGGGCGATCGGATCAGCGGCGCACGATGCGGCGCACCTCGACCGCCGCCGCGGCGCGCACGCTGCGATGGCGCTTGTGGTGCTGGCGCATGCGCAGCAGGATGAGCCCGGCGCCGGCCGCGGTGCCGATGGCGATCGCCGCCACCGGACGGACCCAGTTGCGCGGATCGCGCATCGAGGCCAGCTCCCAGCTGTCGAGCTCGTCGGCCGCGAGCTCGGAGAGCCCCCTCAGCGTGAGCTCCATGCGCGCGGCCAGGTCGTCGGGCGGGTCGACGGGCGCCAGCGCACGGCGCACCAGGCCCTCGAAGTCTCCGGCTGCGTGGTCGCTCATCTCAGCTCGTCCCTCCTTGGCGTACGGCGACGATCTCCTCGAGCTGACGGATGGCGCGGTGGATGAGCACCTTGGTCGCCCCGTCGCTTCGTCCCATGGCCCGCGCGATCTCGCGGTTGTCCATGCCCAGCGCGAAACGCATGATCAGCGCCTCGCGACGATCGTCCGGCAGCTGGCCGATCCCGTCGAGGATCCGTGACAGCTCGTCGCGCCCTTCGACCAGGTCCTCCGTCGTGTGCGTGGCGGTCAGCGTCGTGGTGTCCTCGATCGGCGTCTGCGGGCGCCGTGCCCGATCGCGATACAGGTTCGCGGCCAGATTGTGCGCGATGCGGATCAGCCACGGTCGCAGTGGCCGGCCGTCGGACTCCGCGATCGCCCGCTCGAAGTGCCGGTAGGCCTGCAGGAAGGTCTGCTCCGTCAGGTCCTCGGCGTCGTGGTGATTGCCCACCCGGTAGTACGCGTAGGAGTAGACGTCCCGCAAGTGGGCCCGATACAGCTCCGAGAACTTCCCGTCGAGCTCCTCCTTGTCCACGCATGCCAGCCTACTCAGGCGGCGCGCGGACGCCGTGGACCGTGACCCATGCTGTGGGATACCAGCGCTTGGAGGCACGGTTACAGTTGTTCGACACTCATGACCGTCGACGTGGGACAGACCGCGCGAGGCGCACTGGCCGGCGCGGTCGCCGCCGGCGTCTGGGCGGCGCAATCGCCGCTCGACAGCCGCGTGTTCGGCGTGGCCTACCTCGACCAGGAGCTGCTCGGCAAGTGGGTCACCCGCGGCCGCGGCTGGCATCCGGTCGGGTGGGCGCTGCACGTGACCAACGGCGCGCTGTTCGGAGCCCTCTACGCCAACCTCGCGCCCCGACTGCCGCTGCCCGCCTGGGCTCGCGGCCCGGTGGCGGGGCTCGCCGAGCACCTCGCCACCTGGCCGCTCGTGCCGGTCGTCGACCGCGTGCACCCGGCGCGCGACGACCTGCCCACGCTCGGCGGCAGCCCCCGCGCGTTCGCCCAGGCGACATGGCGCCACGTGCTGTTCGGCGCGATCCTCGGCGAGCTCGAGCGGCGGTTGAACGCGCCGGACGACGAGGACCCGCCCGTCGCCGAGCACACCCTGTCCTCCAACGGGCACGGCAACATCGAGCACGCCGTGGGCAGCGCCCGCTGACCGCGCGCCGCCTCGGCCGCCCGGGCGGGTAGGTTGCCGCCATGGGCAAGCTCGTACGCAGAACGCTGGACGGCGACGAGACGGTCGCCGAGTGGTCGTCGTCGGACGCCGAATCGGTGCGGGCGGCAGCCGACGCGCTGCGGCGCGAGGTCGACGCCGGCTACATGGCCGTGCGGGGCGGCGAGGGCCGCAACGAGCCGATCGACGAGCTGCCGCCGGACGCCGACGTGGTCATCCTCACGATGCCGATGGGCGGTGGCTGAGCGCGGGCTTCCGCAGCCGGGCCGGGCTCTACACTCGGCCGTCCTGGCCGGAGTAGCTCAGCTGGTAGAGCAACGGTTTTGTAAACCGTGGGTCGTGGGTTCGAGTCCCATCTCCGGCTTGAGCCGATGATCGTCCGCCCGGCCCGCGAGCAGGAGCATCCGGCGCTGGGGGCGCTGTGCGTGGCGGCGTTCCGGGCCGAGGGCCACGTGAGTGAGCGCTACCTGCCGATCGCCGCCGACATCGCCGGCCGGGCCGCGAACGCGACCGTGCTCGTGGCCGAGCGCGACGGCGTGCTCGCGGGCACGGTCACGCTGATCCTCGACGGCGGCCCGCAGGCCGAGATGGCCGGCGCCGACGAGGCCGAGCTGCGGGTGCTCGCCGTCGCGCCGGCGTGGCAGCGCCGGGGAGTCGGCGAGGCGCTGGTGCGCGCGTGCATCGATGCGGCCTCCGCCCGCGGACGGGCGCGCCTCGTGTGCTCGTGCCTGGCCTCGATGACGCCGGCCCAGGCGCTCTACGCGCGCATGGGCTTCCGGCGCGTCCCAGACCGCGACTACGCCGTGTTCGCCGGCTTCGATCGCCAGGCGCTCGTGCTCGACCTGCGTCCCGACCGGCGCTGACGAGCAGCGGCCCGGACCCTCCGGCGGGCCCCGTCCCCCGCGCAGTTCCGACTGCAGGTTTGGTGCATGAACCTGCACACAACTCTGCAAAGTGGTCGGAGGTAGATCACGCAATCTGCCCTGGGTGATCCTCGCGCCCGTCCGCAGCATGGCCGGTCCGTTTCCCGATCCGTTGCAGGGGGTCCCATGCGACTTGTCACCAGCCGTGCCCGGCGGTTCTCCGGGCGTTCCCGGGGTCGCCCCATGACCCGGACCACGACCACCCCATCCAACCTCCGCCGCCTGGCGCGCCGCAGGGTCACGAAGCAGGCCGGCGTCATCGCCGCGCTCGGCGTCGCCTCGCTGGGCGCCGCCGGGGCGATCGTCGCCTCGGCCGCCGTCCCGGAGTTCCCGAACAACCTCGTCGTCTTCCCCAACCGCGACTTCGTCGTGGTCGAGGGCTATCAGGACCACGTCGGCGAGACCGCCCTCGTCGAGGTGACGCGCGCCGGCAAGGTCATCGGCTCGGCCCAGGCCGAGGTCGCCGCGGGTGACGTCGCCTTCGAGATCAACCATCCGGGCGGCGCCTGCTGGGGCGCCGGCACCGGCGTGGACGTCACTCCCGACATCAAGGCGGGGGACAAGGTCAGCATCAGGTTCGCCGGCGACCTGGCGGGCGACACGACCGTCCAGGACGTGTACGTCGGAGCGACCGACTACGTGCCCGGCGCGACCACGTTCACGGTCAAGCGGCCATGTCGGCACCGGCGTGAAGCCCGAGCAGCTCGAGCAGCGTGTCGTCAACCCGGACCTGACCGACACCGCCGTCGGTCGTCGCGACATCCGCGCGACGCTCGGCCCGCTCGTGCCGGCCCCCAAGGGCGGCTACGAGTCGAGCCTCGGCGTCACCGGTGAGACGTTCACCGCCACGTACGACTTCGGCGCCGACGGCGCGGACCTGGCCCGGACCGCGGCCACCGGCGGCGGCGAGCGGATCATGGCGTGGGAGGTCGAGGACGCCGACGCCAACCGTCAGGGCCTGACGATCGCCGAGGCGGGCGAGCCCGGCGGACCCGGCATGGGCGGCTGCCCGGCCGGCCCGACCGACCAGGACGCACCCAAGCCCGGCGCGGCCGCGGCGCTGCGCGCGAAGGACGGCACGTCGATCCGGGTCGACTGGACGCCCGCCACGGCGCAGCCCGGCGCGGCCGACGTCACCGGCTACAGCGTCGTGGCCATCGGCACGGCCGACGCCGACGGCGTCAAGGCGCAGGTCGGCAACGTCACGTCCGGCGACGGCGACCGGGACCTCGATCACGGGCCTGGACGGCCGGCAAGGACTACATCGTCGAGGTCCGCTCGATGGCGGGTCCGAAGATGAGCGACGCCTTCGAGGTGGAGCTCAAGGCGGCACCGACCGACCCGAGCACCGGCGACACCGACCCGCCGGCCGCCGCGTTGGCGGACCCCGCGCCGCTGGCCGGAGGCGAGGCCAGGCAGGCCGACTCGGTGAAGCTGACCACGGACGAGGCCGGTGTGGAGATCTACTACACGACGAACGGCGATCCGGTCCTGACCGGTGACCTGCCGTCGGACTCCGCGAAGCTGGCCACGGACGCGGGCATCCCGATCGTCGGGCCGACCCAGCTCAACTGGGTCGCCATCGACCAGGCGGGCAACACGACGCTGGGATCGGGCTCGTACGAGCCGGTGACGGTGCAGAAGCCGGCCGCGCCGGTGCTCGGCGGCTCGACCGCGGGCCAGGAGTCGATCACGGCGCGGTGGTCCACCACCGACACGTCGATCACCGGCTATCAGGTGCAGGTCTACGACGCCGCGGGCGCGAAGGTCGGCGGGCTCCGTCCGACCACCGTGAAGTCGCTGACGATCGACGGCCTCACCGCCGGCACGCCGTACACCTTCGAGGTGCAGGCGCAGAACTCGGCCGGCTGGGGAGCGTTCTCCGCTCGGTCCGGGCCGCTGACGCCGACGGCGAAGACCGACCGCATCACGATCACCTCGGCGCGCTGGAAGTCCGGTGACTTCCGGGTCGTCGGCACCGGCAACGAGGTCGGCGTCACGGTGACTGTGAAGCGCGCCTCGAACGGCGTGGTGCTGGGCCGGGCCGCGGTCGTGGCCGCCGCCCCTCCGGGTATCGGCGACTACAGCATGCGGGCGCGCGACGGCGCCGCACCGGCCACCAACCCCGGGCAGATCATCGTGGAGTCGAGCCGCGGTGGGAAGGCGGGACCGTTCACGGTGTCGAGCGGCTAGCTCGCCCTGCCCGCGATCAAACCGCTGGACCCGAGGGGCTCGTCGCGACCGCGGCGGGCCCCTCGTCCGTTCACCGCGGGAGCCAGGCCTCGCCGTGGCGCTCGAGGTGCAGGTACTCCTCGCCGTGGTCGGTGACCACGCGGAAGACCGCCTGGTCGTCCTCGATGCCCGGACGGTCGACGACCTGCACGAGCTGCAGGTCGGTCACGAGCGCCGCGGAGCGCTCGGCGAAGGCCTCCTGTGCGGCGCGCTCGAGCAGCGTGCGGTCCCAGCCCTTGTCGTCGGCGTGGGCCAGCGCGAGCGCGCGGTTGGCCGCCTCCAGCTCGGTGTGCAGCTCAGTGCCCTCCTCGCGGTAGCGGCGGGCGTTGGCCACCAGCCCGCCCGCGATGAGCAGCAGGACGAGGACGGCGACGACGATGAGGATGATCGCGATGGCGCTCACGCCAGCGGATTACAGCAGGCGATCACAACGGCACGTTGCGCGTCTGCAGATGCGCGCCCACCTTGCGCTTGACGCGCTGCAGCGCGTTGTCGACCGTCTTGGTGTCGCAACCGAGGCGTTCACCGACGAGCTCGTAGCTGCAGCCGTCGAGGTAGAGGGCCAGGACGCGCGACTCCAGGTCGGACAGCGCGGTCGACAGGCAGGCGACGAGCGACTGCAGCTCCTCGGAGGAGATGACCTGGTTGACCGGGTCGTGGACGGTCGGGCCGGGGATGACCTCGTCCAGGGTCGGCTCCCCGTCCAGCGAGCTGGCCGGCGACTGCGAGAAGCTGACGTACTGGTTCAGCGGCGTGTGCTTGTTGCGGGTCGCGGTCTTCACCGCGGTGATGATCTGGCGCGTGATGCACAGCTCGGCGAAGTTGCGAAAGCTCGACTCGCGGTCGGTGCGGAAGTCGCGAATCGCCTTGTAGAGCCCGACCAGGCCCTCCTGGATCAGGTCGTCGCTGTCGCCGCCGGCCAGGAAGTACGACGAGGCCTTCAGCCGGACGAAGCCGTAGTAGCGGCGGACGAGCCGCTCGTAGGAGGTGGCGTCGCCCTGCTTGGCCAGGGCGATCAGGTAGCCATCCTCAACCTGAACTTGAGACTGCGAGCTTGCGGAGAGACGGGCCACGAGCGTTCCTTTCTTCCCCCGCGATTCCGGTCGCGGGGTGGGCTGGTTGCTCAGTGGCGCACTCCTCCCCTGGCGCCAACTGCGTGCTGCATGAGTCTGAATGACTGCTCAACCTCAAGTTGAGCGTCAGTTCGCGGGCTTTATCCCAGAGTTATGGAGTGCTGTCAAGCGCGCGTGCGCCGCTGCAAGATCCCGTACAGCAGGGCCGCGGCTGCGGCGCTGACGTTCAGCGATCCGATCCGGCCGCGCATCGGCAGCGCCACGAGCGCGTCGCACGAGGCGGCCACGCGCGGTCGCAGCCCCTTGCCCTCGCCGCCGAGCACGAGCACGACGGAGCCCGTCCAGTCCGGCTCGTCGTAGGGCACCGGGCCGTCGGCGGCCGCGCCGTAGACCCAGCTGCCGGCGGCCTTGGCGTCGGCCAGGAAGTCGGCGAGGTTGCGCACGCGGGCGATCGGCAGGTGCTCGACCGCTCCGGCCGAGGCCTTGGCCACCGCCGCTGTGACCTGCGCCGCCCGGCGCTCGGGGATGACGACGCCGTCGGCGCCGGCGACCTCCGCGGTGCGCACGATCGCGCCCAGGTTCTGGGGATCCTGGACCTCGTCGAGCGCGACGAGCAGCGGCGACGGCCGGCCCAGCAGCGCTCCCGCATCGGCGTACGGATACGGGTCGACGACCGCGCAGACGCCCTGATGGGCGTCGGTGCCGGCGCGCCCGGCGAGCTCGCCGGCGTCGGCGACCTCGATCGGCACGCCCGCCCGAGCCAGCCAGGGCTCGCGCGCGACGCCCTCCGTCGCCCAGGCGCGGCGCACGCGCCGGCGCCCGGCGCGCAGTGCCTCGCGCACCGGGTTGCGCCCGTAGAGCGTGGTCGCGGGATCGGGCTCGTCGTGGCCGGCGGGGCCGGGGCGATCGGCGACCGGGCGACCGGGCGGCCCGCGCCGCGGACGCGCCGAGCGGGCGCCGCGCCGGCGCGGCGGCCCGCTCACCGCTGCACGCGCACGAGCTCGGCCCCGCCCGCCGCGTCGCGCACCTGCCAGCCGAGCGCGGTGAGCTCGTCGCGCAGCCGGTCGGCCTCGGCGTAGTCGCGCGCGGCGCGCGCGGCCTCGCGGCGCGCGAGCAGGTCGCGGGCGGCGGGGTCGGGCGCCCCGTCGGCCCCGGCGTCGTCCAGGAGGTTGGCCAGGCCGAGCACGTCGAGCATCTCGCGCAGGTCGGCGTCCCCGACACCGCCGCGGCGATTGGACTCGCGCACCCAGGCGATAGGCGGCCGCCAGCGCCTCCTGGGTGTTGAAGTCGTCGGCCAGCGCGCTGAAGAAGCGCTCGCGCAGCGGCGTCATGTCCGGCGGTGACGGCCCCGGCGTCAGGAGCCGGGCGGCCTCGCGCAGCCGGCGCACGCCGGCCTGCGCGGCGCGCAGCGTGTCGTCGGAGTACTGGATCGGCTGGCGGTAGTGGCCGGAGCAGAAGAAGAGCATGAGCGCGTCGCGGCCCCAGGCGTCGAGCGCGTCGCTCAGCGAGGCGATGTTGCCGACGCTCTTGGCCATCTTCTCGCCACCGAGCTGCAGCATCCCGTTGTGCATCCAGATGCGGGCGAGCTCCCGGCCGCGGGCCGCGCGCGTCTGGGCCGCCTCGTTCTCGTGGTGGGGGAACGTCAGGTCGTTGCCGCCGCCGTGCACGTCGAAGCCCACCCCGAGCAGCTCCTCGGCCATGGCCGAGCACTCGATGTGCCAGCCCGGGCGGCCCGCGCCCCACGGCGCGTCCCACGCGGTGTCCTCGCCCTCCTTGCGCGCCTTCCACAGCGCGAAGTCCAGCGGATCCTGCTTGCGCTCGGCGCCCTCGACGCCCTCGCCCTGGTCCATGTCGTCGACCGTGCGATGGCTCAGCGATCCGTACTGCGGGTCCGATCGCACCCGGAAGTACACGTCGCCGTCGACCGCGTAGGCGCTGCCGGCGTCGATCAGGGCCCCGATCAGGGCGATGATGCCCTCGATCGTCTCGCTGGCCAGGGGCTCGGCGTCGGGGCGCCCGAGCGCGAGGCGATCGGTGTCGCTGCACGTAGTGGGCGGTCATCTCGCGGGCGAGCTGGTCGCTGGGCACGCCGAGCGGGCGCGCGGCGTCGTAGATCTTGTCGTTGACGTCGGTGACGTTGACGACCAGCGTGGTGCGCAGTCCCTCGTGCTCGAGGAAGCGCTTGAGCAGCGCGAAGACGACGTAGGGCCGGGCGTTGCCGACGTGGATGCGGTTGTAGACCGTGGGGCCGCAGGCGTAGATGCCCACCTGGCCCGGATCGCGCGGCTCGAGCGCCCGGACGTCGCCCGAACGCGTGTCGTGCAGTCGGATCGCGGCCATCGCGTCCAATCTACGCAACGCGCGCGGGAGGCGTCCGGGACCGTCCGCGACGCGATCGCGGGACCCGTCCGGCTGGGCCTGGTGCGCCGCGTCCACGGCGTCGGCAGCTTCGCGGCCGGACCCGCCCGCCATCGTGTGAACAGCCTCGACCTGGACTTGAGTGATTCGCTGTGGGGCGGCGATGCGCCGTGGTCACGGTCGCTGACCTGGCACCCGGCCTCGCCCGTCATCGTCCTCGGCGGCGCCGAGGTCGACGGGCAGGGCCGTCGCATCGCGCGCGCGTGCGGGCACCGCCCTGAGCGCGCGGTACTGTCCCTCGGGCATGCAGAGCGTCTCCGCGCTGGACATCCTGGTCGTCGACGACGACGAGCCGCTGCGCGAGATGCTCACGCGCTCGTTCGAGCGCGAGGGCCATCGGGTCACCGCCGTGCCCGACGGCCAGGCGGCCCTCGACCGCGCCGCCGAGCAGGACTTCGACGTCGTGCTGCTCGACGTGGCGCTCGGCGCCGGCCCCGCCGGCCACGATGTCGCCCGCGCGCTGCGCGCGCGCCGGGCGGTCACGCCGATCATCATGCTCACCGCGCTCGACAGCGAGGCCGACGTCGTCCAGGGCCTCGAGGCCGGCGCCGACGACTACGTGACCAAGCCCTTCGGCCTGGCCGAGCTGCGCAGCCGCATCCGCGCCGTGCTGCGCCGCGCCCAGGGCCGCGTGGTCGAGGGCGTGGTCAACGTCGGCCCGGCCACGATCGACCAGCGCGCCCGCCAGGTCACGGTCGACGGCTCGCCGGTGCGCGTGACGTTCTCGGAGTTCGAGGTGCTGTCCTGCCTGATGGAGCGCCCGGGCAAGCTCTTCACCCGGCAGGAGCTGCTGCGCGCGATCTGGGGCGACAGCGCCTACCGCGACCCGCGCGCGATCGACGTCCACATCCGCCATCTCCGCGAGAAGCTCGAGGAGAAGCCGGAGGAGCCGAGCCTGATCCTCACGGTCCGCGGGGCGGGCTACCGCTTCCGCGAGCGGTGAGGCTGCTCCGGCACCGCTCGGGCCTGCGATGGCGCCTGCTCATCGCGCTGGTGGCCACGAGCACGGTGACCCTGCTGGCCGCCTCGGCGGCGCTGCTGCCGCCGCTGCAGGACCGCCTGCGCACGCAGCGCGCCGACGACCTCACCGCGGCGACCGAGACCGACGCGCTCGGCTTCGAGCGCGCGATCGAGCAGAGCCTGGAGCGCACGCGCCGCGAGCCCGACGACGTGCGGCGCTTCGTCCTGCAGCAGGACGTCCAGAGCCGCGCGCTGATCCTGCGCCAGCGCACCGGCGCGCGCGTGCTGGTCACCGACGCGGTCCCGCAGCCGGTCTACGACACCGACAACGACGCGCCGTTTCCCGCAGCGCCTGGTCCTGCGCTCGCTGATCGACGAGGAGGACGGGCGCTCGGTGACCGCCGAGGCGGTCACGGTGGCCGTCCAGCTCCTGCCCGCGCTGGCCGAGAGCGAGCCGCTGGAGTACGACCGCTTCCTGCTCGTCACCCAGAAGCCGCTGACCGACGTCGACGCCGCCGTCGCCCAGGTCCGCAACGCCTTCCTGGCCGCGGCCGGGGTCGGGCTCGTCGTCGCGCTCGTGCTCGGCATCGCGCTGTCGAGCACGCTCTCGCGCCGCCTGGCGCGGCTGCGCGCGGCGGCCGTGCGCGTCGCCGCCGAGGGCCCCGACGCGCCGCCGCCGCCCACCGACACCGGCCGCGACGAGGTCGGCGACCTGGCCCGCACGCTGGCCGCGATGCAGGAGGAGCTGCGCCGCCAGGAGGCGGCCCGGCGCGCGTTCGTGGCCACCGCATCGCACGAGCTGCGCACGCCGCTGACCTCGCTGCAGGGCACGCTCGAGCTGCTCGACGAGGACCTGCGCGACGGGCACGTGGACCCCGCCGACCTCCGCAGCCAGGTGGCCGGCGCCCAGAGCCAGCTCGGCCGGCTGCGACGGCTGGCCACCGAGCTGCTCGACCTCAGCCGGCTCGACGCCCAGGTGCCGTTGCGCGCCGAGCCGGTCGAGCTGGGCGAGCTGTGCCGCGCGGTGGGCGCCGAGTTCGAGCTGACCGCCCGTGACCACGCCGTGGAGCTCGACGTGGTGCCGCCGCCCGGGCCGTGCTGGGCGGCCGGCGACCCCGACGCGGTGGCGCGCGTGGTGCGGATCCTGCTCGACAACGCGCTGCGCTACTCGCCCGCCGGCGGGCGCGTCTGCGTGACGCCCGCCTACCATGGCGGCTGGGCGACGGTCGAGGTGTCCGACCAGGGCCCGGGCGTGGCCGCCGAGGACCGCGAGCGCATCTTCGCCCGCTTCCAGCGCGGCGCGTCGACGCCCGGGACGGCCAAGGGCGGCTTCGGCCTCGGCCTGGCCATCGGCCGCGAGCTGGCCACGAGGATGGGCGGCAGCCTCGACCTCCACGACCGCCCGCCGGGCGAGGGCGCCTGCTTCCTGCTGCGCCTGCACATCGAGCTGCCCGCCGGGTCGCACCACGCCGACCAGGCGGCGGAGCCCGCGGCGCAGCCGCGGTAGGCGGGCGGCGATCTCTCGAGGCGCGGGCGGCGCCGTCCCTCGCGGCGCTTGCGGCGCTGCATGGCCAGGGCACCGAAGGGAGGATGGATCAACGCCGTCCGGCAGAAGCCCACGCATGCGATGGGTTTGCGCCGGAAGGCGCGGCCCGCGTGAGTGAGCGACCTCGAACCGAGCCCAGCCCTGCGCCGGAGGTTCACCTCCCCCTCGAGGCGGCTGTTCGCGCCCTCGCGCACGCCGCCAAGCCCGCGCGGCGCCGGAACGCCCGCCCTCAGGTCGAAACGACGTGCGGCGTGCGCGGCGGCGCGGCGCGCATGCCGGCGAGCTGGCGGCGCCCGCCGAAGCGGGCCATGAGCGCAGCCAGGCCGACGAGCGTGATCGGGACGAACAGCACGAAGCGCACCAGCACGACGTAGGCCAGCGCGGCGGGCTGGGCGGCCGCGGTGACCAGGCCCACGCCGAGCAGCACGGCGGCGTCGAAGGTCCCGACGTAGCCGGGCGCGGCGGGGACGAGCGCGGCGATGTTGGCCAGCGCCATCACGTAGAGGCCGTCGAGCAGGCTCAGGTGGACGCCGGCCACCGAGCCGAGGACGGCGTACACGGCACCCTCGACGACCCACAGGGCGGCCGACACGAGCAGCAGCGCCGCGCCGCGCCGGCTCCACAGGCGCCGCGACGGGCGCAGCAGCGCGACCACGAGCTCGCGTGCCCGCCGGCCGGCGGGAGTCCTCCGGCCCAGCGCCCACGCGGTGCCGGCGGCCACGAGCAGACCGGCTCCGACCGCGGCCAGCGCCCAGCCGGGCACGCCGAGCGGGAGCCGCAGAGTGGTCACCAGCACGACGAACACGAGCCCGAGCGCCGCGGCGTCGAGCATCCGCTCGGCCACCAGCGTCCCGACCGCCTGGGGTGCGGGCGAGCCCGTGCGCCGGGCGGTCAGGTAGGCCTTCATCAGGTCGCCCGCCCGCGCCGGCAGCGCGTTGTTGCCCATGTAGCCGATGGTCGTCAGGGCCAGCGCATCGCCGCGCTCGCAGCGCACGCCGCCGTGCGCCAGCAGCGCGCGCCAGCGCGCCCCGCGCAGCGCGGTGGCCAACGCGTAGAGCCCGAGCGCGACGGCCATCGTTGGCAGCGCGGTCGACGCGTCGGGCAGGTCCGGCAGCGGCTGCCTGGTGGCCCACCACACGACCGCGGCGAGCGCCACGGCCGAGACGATGAGCTGCACGGCGAAGGCGCGGGAGCGAACCACCCGGTCAGCTGACTTCCGAGAGCGCCTGGTGCATCGCCGGCGTCTTCGGCGCGTCCTTGTACGGCTGCTCGGGCTCCTGGTGCTCCTCGTGGTAGGAGCTCTCGACGTTGACCGCCCAGATGTCGTGCGCCGTGCCGTGCAGCACGTTGTCCACGGCGCGCATGGCGCTGAGCATCGAGTGATCGGAGTTGTTGTAGCGGTGCAGCCCGTTGCGCCCGACCTGCTGCAGGTTGATCAGCGTGCCCAGCCAGACCTTGATGTCCTGCACGCGCTCGGCGTAGTCGGCGTCGTACATCGGATAGGCGAGCGGGACGCGGACCACGTGGCCGCGGCGGACCTTGTCCGGCGAGGCCAGCCCGAGCTGCTGCAGCTCGCGGGTGGCCAGCGCGACGAGGTCGTCGTCGCTCATGCTCCACAGCTCGTCGCCGCGGAAGCAGAAGTACTCCAGGCCGACGCACGCGGTGTCCGGATCGGGGACCATCCACGGGCTCCACGAGCGGTAGTTCTGGATGCGCCCGACGTGGACGCTCTCCTCGTGGATGTAGATCCAGTTGTCCGGGAACAGATCCTCGCCGTCGAGCACGAGCGCGACGGTCAGGAAGTCGCGGTAGCGCAGCCCCTGCGCGGCCTCCTGGACCTCGGCCGGGGCCTGCGGCTCGGCGATGCCGACCGTCGCGCGCAGCGGCAGCGAGGAGATCACCGACCGGGGCTCGATGACCTCGTCGGGCGTGTGGACGGCGATGACCTCGCCGTCGGAGGCCGTCTCCAGGCGCGTGGCCGGCGTGTTGAGGCGGACCTCGCCGCCGAGCTGCTCGATGCGGTCGGTCATCCGCTCCCACATCTGGCCCGGCCCGTAGCGCGGGTACTGGAACTGGCTGATGAGCGACTTGATCTTGTCGCCGCGGTTGCCGAAGAAGGCCGCCTTGGCCGCGCTGAAGAACGACAGGCCCTTGATGCGCTGGGCCGCCCACTCGGCGCGGATCTCGGTCGTCGGCACGCCCCACACCTTCTCGGTGTAGGACTTGAAGAAGTGGTTGTAGAGCCGCTTGCCGAAGCGCGCCGAGACCCATTGCTCGAAGTTGTCCTCGGGGCCCTTGGGCTTGACCGCGGCCCACAGGTAGGAGAGCAGCGAGCGCGTCAGCTCGACCGGGCCGAGCTTCTTGATGACGTCCGGGCCGCGCAGCGGATAGTCGAGGAACTTGCCGTTCCAGAAGATCCGCGACATGCGCGGGCGCATCAGGAACTCGTCGCCCATGATCTCGAGCCAGAGGTCGTTGACCTCCTTGCTCTTGGTGAAGAAGCGGTGCCCGCCGAGGTCGAAGCGGTAGCCGTCGGGGTCGACGACGGTCTTGGCCAGCCCGCCGACCTGGTCGTCGGCCTCGAGCACGATGACCCGCCGCCCCGCCTTGGCCAGCAGGTAGCCCGCGGTCAGTCCGGCGGGCCCGCCGCCGATGACGACGTAGGGACGTTCGCCGCCCCCGTCTCCGGGCACGTGAACGAGGTCGAGGTCCGCGAGGCTCATGGCGCACACCTTTCCCGTTCGAGCGGCGGATTCAGGCTTCGGCTAACCGTCGCTAACAGTTCCTAACCCCTCGAGGGGCGGGATCCGGGCGGCGTCGCCGACGACCGCCGGCCCTCGGTCAGCGCTCGCGCGAGAAGGCCGCGTCGAAGGCGATCGACGACGGCGCGAAGTCCGTGCGCCGGACGAAGTCCAGCGCCTCGCGCGCGCCCCAGTCGCGATCCATGCCGCTGTCCTCCCACTCGATCGACAGCGGGCCCGCGTAGCCGGCCCGGTTGAGCGCGCGGAAGAAGGCGTCGAAGTCGACGTCGCCGTGGCCGGGCGAGACGAAGTCCCAGCCGCGCGCGGGCTCGCCGAAGTTCAGGTGGCCGCCCAGGATCGAGCGCCGCCCGTCCAGGCGGCGCAGCGAGTCCTTGACGTGCACGTGGTAGATGCGGTCGGCGAACTCGTCGACGAACGCCGCGCTGTCGAGGAACTGGTGCTCCAGATGGCTGGGGTCGACGTTGATCCCGAAGCCCTCACGGCGACCGACCGCGTCCAGCGCCCGGGCCGTGGTGACGAAGTCGTAGGCGATCTCGGTGGGATGGACCTCGAGCGCGAAGCGGACCCCCTCGGCGTCGAAGACGTCGAGGATCGGGTCCCAGCGCTCGGCGAACTCCTCGTAGCCGCGCTCGACCTCCTCCGGGTCGTTGGGCGGGAACGAGTACAGCAGGTGCCAGACCGGCGAGCCGCTGAAGCCGGTGACCACTCCGACCTCGAAGCGGGCCGCGGCACGGGCGACGTCCTTCATCCGCTCGGCCGCGCGCCGGCGGACCCCCTCGGGCTCGCCGTCGCCCCAGACCTCGGGCGGCAGGATCTGGCGGTGGCGCGCGTCGATCGGGTCGCAGACGGCCTGGCCGATGAGGTGGGAGCCCAGCGCCCAGCAGCCCAGGCCGTGCGAATCGAGCAGCGTGTGCTGCGCCGCCACGTAGCGCTCATCGGCCAGGGCGGCGACGACGTCGAAGTGATCGCCCCAGCACGCGAGCTCGAGGCCGTCGAATCCCCACGCGCCGCAGCGCTGCGCGAGCGCGGCGATCGGCAGGTCGGCCCACTGGCCCGTGAAGAGCGTCACCGGACGTGCCATGGCACAGAGTCTCCCAGCGCGACGGACGACGACCCGCCGGGGCGCGACGCTCCCGGCGGGTCGTCGGCGTGTCGTCGGGCTAGAAGCCGAGCTCCTTGACCTTGGCCACGTTGTCCTTGGTCACCGTGGTCGCGGGCACGGTGATCTTGCTCGGGACCTCGGGCTCGGCCAGCTCCTGGAAGCCCTGCTCGCGCACGATGAGCCGCGCCAGGCGGATGGCCGAGGCGGACATCGACCGGGTTGTAGAGGAACGTCGCGCGGTACAGGCCGCCCTGCTCGATGCGCTCCATGGCCGCCTTCGAGCCGCCGGCTCCGGTCAGGAACATCTCGTCCTGGCGGTTGGCGTTCTCGATCGCCGAGACGACGCCCTCGGCCATGTCGTCGTCATGGGTGTAGACGGCGTCGATGCTCTTCTGGCCCTGCAGGATGTTCTCCATGACCGACAGGCCCTTGTCGGGCAGGAAGTCGGCCGGCTGGCTGGCGACGATCTTGATGCCGCTCTTGCAGCGGCGCTTGAGGGCGTCGCGGAAGCCCTTGGAGCGGTCGGTCGTCACCGAGATGCCGGCGATCCCCTGGATCTCGACGACGTTGCCCTGGCACTTGAGCTGGTCGGCGAAGTAGTTGCCCGCCTGCCAGCCGATGCCGTAGTTGTCGCCCGTGATCAGCGTCCGGTAGGCGCCGGGGGTGGTGAACTCGCGGTCGACGTTGATGACCGGGATCCCGGCCGCGGTCGCCTTCTGGGCCACCGGGGTCAGGGCATCGCCCTCGTTGGGCAGCACCACGAGCGCGTCGGGCTTCTGGGCGATGAGGGTCTCGATCTGGTCGGCCTGGGCCGCCGAGTCGGTGACGCCCTCGCTGGCCAGCAGCTCGACGTCGCCGAGCTTCTTGGCCTCGTCGCGGGCGTTCTCGGTGATCGCGGCCATCCAGCCGTGATCGGCGCCCGGTGCGCTGAAGGCGATCTTCACCGGCCCGCTGTCGGTGCCGGCGGCCGGCGTGCCGGACTCCTCCGACGTCTGGGCGGACGTGCTGCCGCTGTCGTCGTCGCCGCCACACGCGGCGACGCCGAGCGCGAGCACCAGGAACAGCGGAACGACGAGTCGCTTGATGGACATGTGGTCTCCTCCTCCGAAGGGACGGGTGATGCAGGACGATGGGCTCATCGGTCGCGCCGCTGGATCAGGACCGCGGCGAGGATGATCAGGCCCTTGGTGACCTGCTGGATCTCGGTGGCGAGGTCCAGCAGCGTCAGCAGGTTGAAGATCAGGGCGAAGGTGACGACGCCGAGGAACGTGCCGACGATCGTGGCCCGCCCGCCGGCCAGCGCGGTGCCGCCGATGACCACGGCGGCGATCGCGTCGAGCTCGTACAGGTTGCCGACGATCGGCGAGGCGCTCGACAGCCGGCCGCTGACCAGGATCGCGGCGATGGCCACGCAGATCCCGCTCAGCACGTAGACGCTGAAGACGATGCGACGGACGTTGACGCCGGCGATGCGCGCCGCCTCGCGGTTGCCGCCGACGGCGACGACGTAGCGGCCGTAGCGCGTGCGATTGAGCAGCACCCAGGCCAGCGCGGTCACGGCCACGAAGACGATCGCCGCCGACGGGATGCCGATGACCTCGCCGTTGCCGAACCAGCGCACCGCCTCGAGGTCGAAGAGCGAGATCGGCGTCTTGTCGCTCAGCCACAGGGCCAGGCCGCGGGCCATCGTGAACATGGCCAGCGTGGCGATGAACGGGACGACGCGACCGTAGGCGATCGCTCCGGCGTTGATGCCGCCGAGCAGCACGCCCATGCCGATCGCGCCGAGGATGAACACGAGGCTGCCGGAGTCCGCGAACTGGCCGCCGGCGACCGCCGCCGCGGCGACCATCGACCCGACCGAGAGGTCGATGCCGCCCGTGGCGATGACGAACGTCATGCCGATGGCCAGCACGCCGACCACGCTGGCCTGACGCAGCACGTTGAGCATGTTGTCCGAGGTCAGGAACGCGTCGGGCTCGAGGATCGCGCCGGCGATGAGCAGCAGGACGACGACGCCGACCAGCGCGTACTCCTGGATCTGCGAGCGGCGCAGCGCGGACGGGAGGGCGAGCGAGCGCCGCGGTCCCGCGGCGTCGGGGACGGTGCTCATGCGATCTCCTCCAGGACGGGGTCGGTGTCGGTCGGCACGACGGCGTGGCGCAGCAACTCGAACTCCGACGCGGTGGCTCCGTCGGCCTCGGCGACGACCTCGCCCTCGCGCATGACGAGGATCCGGCTGCACAGCCCGAGCAGCTCGGGCATCTCCGAGGACACCACGACGACGCCGATCCCGGTCGCGGCCAGCTCGGCGATCACGCGATAGATCTCGGTCTTGGCGCCCACGTCGACGCCGCGCGTCGGCTCGTCGAAGAGCATCACGCGGCAGCGTCGCATCAGCCACCGCGCGAGGACGACCTTCTGCTGGTTGCCGCCCGACAGCTCGCGGACGATGCGGTCGGCGTCGTCGGGCACGGTGTTCAGCGCGCGCAGCTGCTCGGTGGCCGCCGCACGTTCGCCCGTGAGGCTCAGCAGCATGCGCGGCGAGAAGCGCCCGAGGTCGGCCAGCGTGACGTTGCGGGTCAGGCTCCAGTCCAGCAGCAGCCCCTGAGACTTGCGGTCCTCGGGCGCCAGGCCGAGGCCGGCAGCGATCGCCGCGCCCGGCCGGCCGGCCGGCAGTCGGCGGCCGCCGAGGTGAACCGTGCCGGCGTCGGGATGGTCGAGCCCGTAGATGAGCCGCAGCAGCTCGGTGCGCCCGGCGCCGACGAGGCCGCCGATGCCGAGCACCTCGCCCTCGTGCACCGTGAACGACACGTCGTGGACGTCGGGCGCGCGCGTCAGGCCGCGCACCTCGAGCAGCGGCCCGCCCGTCGCCCGCGGCCGGTCGGGGTAGAGGTGGTCGACCTTGCGGCCGATCATCTTCTCGACCAGCACGTCGGGCGGCGTGTCGGCCGGCAGGCCGACGGCCACCGTGCGCCCGTCGGAGAGCACGGTGACGCGCTCGCCGATGCGCCGCACCTCGTCGAGGCGGTGGGAGATGTAGACGACGCCGACGCCGTCGGCCTGGAGGCGGCGGACGACCCCGAACAGCGTCTCGACCTCCTTGTCGTCGAGGATCGCCGAGGGCTCGTCCATGATCAGCAGCCGCACCCGGCGCGACAGGGCCCGGGCGATCGAGACGACCTGCTGGGCGGCAGGGCGCAGCGCGCGGACGCGGGCGTCGGCCGGGATGTTCGCGTGGTCGAGGCGCTCGAGCAGTGCGGAGGCCTCGCGGCGCATGCGATCGCGATCGAGCAGCGGGCCGCGGCGCAGCTCGTGGCCGAGGAAGACGCTCTCATAGACGAGCAGGTCCTCGACGAGGTCGAGCTCCTGGTAGATCGTCGCCACGCCGCGATCCAGCGACGCGGCGGGCTCACCGGCGGGCAGCGGCTCGCCGTCGACGAGGACCTCGCCGGCCGTCGGCTCGACGGCGCCGGAGACGCACTTGATCAGCGTCGACTTGCCGGCGCCGTTGGGCCCGACGAGGCAGTGGACCTCGCCGGCGCGGACGTCGAAGTCGACGCCTTCGAGCGCTCGGGCGCCGGGGTAGTGCTTGACCAGCCCGCGGACCTCGAGCACGGGCACGCCTTGCGCGCCGGCCTGCGCGGGGGCGCTCATCGCGCCACGTCCAGGGCGGCGGCGACGGCGGGCACGTCGACCCAGCGCTCCCCGCGGCTGGAGGCGAGCACGGCGTCGGTGATCGACGCCGCGCGCAGACCGTCCTCGAAGGTCGGAAGGCCGTCGGGTGGGGCGGCGCCGGCGATCGCGTCGTAGACGTCGGCGACGAAGCGGTCGAAGCAGTGCGCGTAGCCCTCGGGATGGCCCGCCGGCAGCGTGGCCAGGCGCGCCGCCGGCGCCGACAGGTGCTCGGGGTCGCGGTGCACGATCGTGGTCGCCTCGCGGCGCCCGCACCACAGCGACTCCGGGCGCTCCTGGTCGAAGGCCAGCGCCTCCTGCGCGCCGTCGACCTCGAGCCACAGGCGGTTCTTGCGCCCGGCCGACACCTGGCTGATGACGGTCGTCCCGAGCGCGCCGTGGTCGGTCTCGAACTGGACGATGGCCGCGTCCTCGGTGTCGACCGTCCGCACCTCGCCCGAGCCGTTGCCCGCGGTGAAGGCCGGGCGCGACGCGTTGCGGCTGCGCTGCGGCACCGCCGTCGTGATCCGCGCGGACAGCCGCGTGATCCGGTGACCGGTGACGAACTCGGCGAGGTCGCACCAGTGCGACCCGATGTCGGCGAAGGCGCGCGAGGCGCCGCCGAGGTCGGGGTCGACGCGCCAGTTGTCGTCGTCGGAGCCGAGCAGCCAATCCTGCAGGTAGGTCCCGTGGATCAGGTGGACGGGGCCGGTCGCCCCGGAGCGAACGCGCTCGCGCGCCTCGCGCACGGTCGGATAGAAGCGGTAGACGAACGGGACCGCGGCGACCAGCCCGCTCATCGCGGCGGCGTCCACGAGCCCGCGCGCCTCGTCGGCGTCGAGCGCGAGCGGCTTCTCGCAGACCACGTGCTTGCCCGCGCCGAGCGCGGCCCGGGCCAGCGGAGCATGCAGGTGGTTGGGCGCGCAGACGTGAACCACGTCGACGTCGTCGGAGACCGCGAGCTGCTCGGCCGAGGCGAAGGCGCGCTCAGCGCCCAGCGCGGCCGCGGCCTGCTCGGATCGCTCCGGCGTCGAGGCGGATACGCCGGCCAGCCGGGCGCCGGCCAGGCGGGCCGAACGGGCGTGGACCGATCCGATGAAGCCCGTCCCGACGATGCCGACTCGGAGTTCTTGGGGCATGGGCGCCAACCTATCCGTACCTTTGATCGGATGTCAAGCAAAAGCTCGACATCTTTATCCAGAACGTTGCCGGTGAGCCCGCGCTCGGCGTTCTAAGCAACGTAGGTTAGGCTGTTGCCATGCGTCCTGGCGACACCGCGGTCATGGGTGTGGGCACGGTCCTGCGGATGATCCGCGACGGCGAGGCTGTCACGCGCGCCGAGCTCGCGCGCCGGACCGGCCTGGCGCGCTCGACCGTCGCCCAGCGCGTCGACGCCCTGCTGGCCCACGAGCTCGTCTACGAGGCCGGCGACAGCGCGTCGACCGGCGGGCGTCCGCCGACCGTGCTCGCCTTCAACCGCGAGGCCGGCGTGGTGCTCGCCGCCGACCTGGGCGCCACCCACTCGCGCCTGGCGGTGAGCGACCTGGCGGCGCAACCGCTGGCCGAGACCCCGCTGGAGATCGACATCTCGCAGGGGCCCGAGGCGGTGCTCGAGCGCGTGCACGAGCAGTTCATCGAGCTGCTGCGGCGCGTCGACCGGACGGCGGCCGACGTGCGCGGGATCGGCGTCGGCGTCCCCGGCCCGGTGGCCTTCGCCATCGGCGCGCCGGTCAACCCGCCGATCATGCCCGGCTGGGACGGCTTCGCCATCCCGACGTGGTTCGCGCAGCGCTACGACGCGCCCGTGCTCGTCGACAACGACGTGAACATCATGGCCCTGGGCGAGCACTGGACCCACTGGCGCGACACGGAGCACCTGCTGTTCGTGAAGGTCGGCACCGGCATCGGGTCGGGGATCGTCGCCGGCCGGGCGATCCATCGCGGCGCGCAGGGCGGCGCCGGCGACATCGGCCACATCACGGTGGCCGGGCACGACGACGTCGTCTGCGGGTGCGGTAACGTCGGGCTGCCTGGAGGCGGTGGCCGGCGGCCGCGCGCTCGCGCGCCGGCTCACCGAGATCGGCCTCGAGGCGGCCGACACCCGCGACGTCGTGCGGCTCGTGCGCTCGGGCGACGCGCGCGCGGTGCGGATGGTGCGCGAGGCCGGGCGCTCGCTCGGCGAGGTCCTGGCCGGCTGCGTGAACTTCTTCAACCCGAGCGTGATCGTCGTCGGCGGAGACCTCAGCGAGGCCCACGAGCAGCTGCTCGCCGGCGTGCGCGAGGTCACCTTCCAGCGCTCGCTGCCGCTCGCCACCCAGGAGCTGTCGACCGTCACCAGCCGGCTCGGCGACCGCGCGGGCGTCATCGGCGCGGCGATCATGGTCATCGAGCACGTCCTCGCCCCCGAGGCGATCGACCGGATGCTGCAGGGCGTGGCCGCGTAGCTCTTTCCGCCGGTCGGGGGTCGACGAACAGCGGCATCGAGGGGGAGCGGGGCAAAAACGCCCGGAGCCATCCGAGGGCGGAAATCCACGCATATCGTGGATTAGCGCCCGAGGGCGAGCAACACTGTGGTCCGAGGGCGACTGACCCCGCATACGGTCGCCAACCGCCCTCGCACGGCGAAACCCCCACCCGCGCCTGAGGTCCACCTCCCCTCGATGCGGCCGTTCGCGCCCACCACCAACGCGACGGGAAGAACGACCTCAGTACCGCTCGTACAGCACGGTCCGCACGCCGCGCGGCAGGCGCTGGCCGCGCAGCTTGGGGCTGGCCAGCGTGCGCGACAGGCGCGGGTCCTCGTCGAGCACGCGCTCCCACTGGGCGGCCGCCGGCGCACGAGGCTCGTCCACGGGGCGCCCCATTTGGCCGTGCGGATGATCGGCTGGACGAGCAGCAGCTTCTGACCGGACTTCAGCGAGCGGACCATCGCGTCGGAGGTCGGCGTGGGCCGTGCCGGCTCCAGCCGCGCGACCACGTCGCGCCAGTCCATGATCTGCGGGTCGGCCACGGGGCCCATCGCGGTGGCCCAGCGCAGGCGGTCCGGCAGATAGACGTGCATGACCGGAAGCTGCTCGGGATGGGTGGCGACGACGAGGTCGCCCGGCTCCAGGCGATCGGCGACGGCCACGGCGGCGTCGTGGGCGTTGCTCTTGTTGTTCAGCGCGTTCATGCGCGGATCGGCCCAGAAGATCACGAGCAGGAGCAGCACGAACGCCCCCTGCGCACCGGCGCGCGCCAGCCCCGTCGCCCCGAGCAGCAGCAGCGGACCGAGCAGCACCGCCAGGTAGCGCAACGCCCAGCCGGGCGAGAACTGCGCCGACACCCAGGCCAGCAGTAGCGTGGCGACGCACATGATGGCCACGGCCAGCGTCGCCCGTGCGCGCGGGCTGCGCGCCCCGCGCGCCGCCATCGGGAGCGTGATCAGCCCCGTGGCCACCGCCAGCCCGAAGGCCGTCGCCGGCGCCGCCCCGCCGAGCAGCGCCGTGATCCGGCCAGCGCCTCGGCCGGCGACGGAGTGCCCGACCATGGCGCGCCGGTGTGGCGGACCTGGGAGATGAGGCTCGGCAGCCACGGCAGGTACAGCAGCGCGACGGCCGCGTAGGCCAGCAGCGCGTCGCGTGCGAGCCCCTCGCCATCGCGTTCAGACCGCACGACGGCGAAGAGCGCGACGATGCTGCCGGCGGCCAGGAACAGCCCCCAGTTGTGCGTGTACATGAGCAGCGCGAGGCTGAGCGAGAAGACGGGCAGCCATGCTCGGCGGCGGTGGATGAAGGCCAGCGCGAACGCGGCGGTCATGACCACGCTGAGCAGCACGACCAGCGCGTACATCCGCGTCTCCTGCGCGTAGTACGTCAGGAACGGGTTCATCGCGGCCAGCAGCGCGGCGTACCAGCCCGCCCGCGCCCCGAACAGCGCCCGCCCGGCCAGGAACGCGGCCGGGACGGTGAGCACCGCGAAGCCGACCGACAGGACGTGGGTGTCCGCCTCGCCGTGGCCGAACACCCTCATCCACAGGTGGAGGATCAGGTAGTACAGCGGCGGCGAGCCGTCCTGGCGCAGCAGTCCCGGGATCTCGCCGATCGGGTGCGAGGCGATGCCCACCGACAGCCCCTCGTCGATCCAGTAGCGCCCGTGCAGGGCCTGCGTGCGCAGGGCGAGCGAGAAGCCCGTGAGGAACGCGACGACGAGCGCGATGCGCAGCGGCAGGGGGAGCGCCTGGAAGCGCACGAACGGCGCGCTGGCCCGGAGCCGGCGCTCCAGCGGCGCGGGGATCGTGCTCGTGCTCGTGCTCACCGGCTGCCCCGGCAGGCCCCGACGATCCGCCAGCCGCCGCCGGCGGCCAGGCGTGCGCACGCCCTGCTCGCCGCCGACGCCGTCGAGCCCCGGGCCGGGCGGCACGCCCGGGTTGCTCTGCGTGCGGAACACCACGCCCGGGCGCTTGGGCTCGAGCGTGACCTGCGAGGCGTGGACCCCGAGGTGCCAGGCGACGAGCGGGACCTGGAACGGGCCGGTGTACGGGTCGCCGCAGGCCAGCAGCCGCTGCGCGCCGCCGGCTCGGGCGATGGTCCCGCTCAGCGCCTGGCTGCGGACGGCCTGGAACTCGACGGCCTCCAGGTCGACCGGCAGCGTCTCCCGGGCCGGCCATGCGAAGTAGGCGCTCGCGGCGATCGCGACGACCACGGCCACCACGCTGCCCCGCACGGCGCGCTCGCCGAGCACGGCCCGCGCGAGCCAGCCGATGCCCACGCCGGCCAGCACCCACATGACCGCGGCGGGCATGATCAGGTAGCGGATGTTGCCCGAGAACCCGTCCGAGGTCATGACCGCGACCTCGGCCACCCAGACGGCGGCGGCGAGCGCGAGCCCGCCGGCGATCGCCACCTCGCGGCGGCCCGGCCGGGAGACGATCAGCGCGATGGCCAGCGCGGTGACCCCCACCCAGAAGGGCGGCGTGAGCATCCCGTCGAACTGCTCGAGCACGGCGCGCACGGGATCGTCGGCGAACGCCGGGCTGTTCGAGCGCGGGTTCTGGGCGCGGTGCGCGGCGCGCAGCGGATCGCCCGAGCCCCACCACTCGGGTGCCAGCCAGAGCACCGGCAGCGAGGCGAAGCCGGCCACCACCAGGCCCCGGACGCGCGGCGCGCGCCACAGCAGCCACAGGCCGTAGAGCCCGACGAACGGCCACACCTCGGGGCGCAGGAGCGCGGCGCCGAGCGCGAGCACGAACGACGCTCGCGTGCGGCCGTCGAGATGGCGGTCGACGGCGGCGAGCGCGAGCGCGACGAGCAGTCCCTCGGAGTTGCCCATCGCGGCATTGCGCACGGTCCACGGGGCCACTGCGTAGGCCGCTGCGCCAGCCGCCCCGGCCGGCAGCCCACCGAGCCTGCGGCCCAGGCGGAAGGCGAACAGGACTCCGGCGATCGCACCGGCGCGCGCGACGAACATCCACAGCTCGGGCGCCAGGTCGCCGAACAGCGAGAACGGCGTGGTGAGCAGCACGGGCAGCGGCTTCCACGACGGCCCGTCGACGGTCGACAGGTCGAGATGGACGATCTCCCGGCCCCAGATGATCCACGACCACGGGTCGTAGGTGACGGCGTGGGGAGCCAGGAAGGTCAGCGCGGTGAGCGCGAGCACCATCAGCGCCGCGCGATGACGCACGGCGACGTCCGGCAGCGCGAGCGCCGGCATGGGCGAGCGCGCAGCAGTGAGCTCCTGGGCGGGGGGCATGATGCCGCGGCCGATTGTGGCGGAAGGCATGTTGCCCGCCGTTAAGGCCTGTGAAGCGCTCCTTCTGCACGTCGCGTGGGTCCGGACGCGACCCCGGGGTTCGCAACCGACCACGGCCGCCCCGGAAACCTGACCAAATTGCGGGATGAGCGGCATCCGTCCGGCGCTCAAGGCCTACCGTTCCACCCGCGCCGGCTGCGATAAGCGAGACTCGAAGCGGTTCTCCGCGCGCCGCCCATCCTGGGTTTGCCGCCGTCCGTCGTGCCGACATCGCTAGCCTGACCCGCTTCGAGGTGCTGGAAAGGGCCGTCCGCCACCTCGATCGTTCGTATGCCCACGGCCCGAGAAAGGATGTCCATGCCCCCACGTTCCCCCACGAGATCCCGGGCCGGCGCCCGCAGGGCGCGTCTGGCCGCCTCGTGCGCCGGAGCGATCGCGCTGTCTGCGGCGCTGTTCGCGCCGGCCGCTCAGGCTGGGTCGTCCACGCCGAGCGGATCCTCCTCCTCATCGAAGCGCACAGGAGCAGCACGTCCTCCGCGAAGTCATGGGCCTCCTGGTCGAAGGACGACGGTGACAAGCCCGGTCATGGCCACAAGTCCAAGGGCGAGTGGTCCAAGGGCGATCACCCCGACAAGCCGAGCAGGCCGAGCGGACATCCCAAGCCGGACAAGCCGCGCGGCAGCGGAGGCAAGGCCCGGCCGTGCAAGCCCGGCGAGACGCCGACGACCTCGTCGCCCGGCGCCCCGCCGTCGTGCGCGACGAGCACCCCACGGCCGTGCGCGCCCGGCGAGACCCCGACGACCTCGTCGCCCGGCGCCCCGCCGTCGTGCGCGACGAGCACCCCACGGCCGTGCGCGCCGGGCGAGACCCCGACGACCTCGTCGCCGGGCGCCCCGCCGTCGTGCACCTCGCCGCCGGGCACGGAGGCGCAGAGCACGCCGTCTCCGGGCACGCCGATCGCGCCGGGCACGACCCCGGCGACGCCGGCGACTCCGGCCGCCACGGGCACGGCCCCGACCACGGCGAGCGGCACGGCACCCGCAACGCCGGCGGGCCAGGCTCCCGCGGGCCAGGCGCCGACCCAGACGGTCGGCGGAACCCGGCAGCGTTCGGCCGCCGCCGTGCTGTCGACCCCGCGGCGCTGCGCCTCGCAGCGCGTCAACGTGCGCGTGCGGGGCCGGCTCATCCGCCGCGTGACGTTCCTGATCAACGGCCGCACGGTTCGCACGGTCACCGTGCCGAGCGGGCGCCGGTCGGCCAGCGCGTCGCTGCCGGTCCGCCTGTTCGGCGCCCGCCGCCAGCGCGTGCAGGCTCGCGTGACGTTCCGCAACAACGCCGCACCGCGGACGCTCAACGCGACGGTCAACCGCTGCGCGCAGGGCCAGGTCAGCCCGCAGTTCACCGGCTGAGGCCGCGAGCGGAGGGGGCGGTCGCCGGCGCGGCGGCCGCCCCACCCGCGACCCGCCGTCGCGCCCGCGCCGTGCCGCCCCACCCGCGACGCGCCGTCGCGCCCGCGCCGTGCCACCCCACCCGCGCACCCGCGACCCGCCGTCGCGCCCGCGCCGTGCCACCCCACCCGCGCACCCGCGTCGCGCCGTCGCGCTGCTCGAGCTACTCGCGCCCCTCGCGCCCCTCGCGTTCGAGCGTGGCCACGGCCAGGGCGGCCACGCCCTCCCCGCGCCCGACGAAGCCCATCCCCTCGCCGGTCGACGCCTTCACGTTGACGTGCTCGGCGCCGATGCCGATCGCCGCCGCCAGCGCTCCGCGGATCGCATCGCGATGGGGCGCGAGCCTCGGGCGCTCCATGACCACGGTGGCGTCGACGTGGGCCACCGCGAAGCCGCGCTCGGCCACGAGCTCCACGACGCTGCGCAGCAGCGCCAGCGAGTCGGCGCCGGCCCAGCGCTCGTCCGTGTCGGGGAAGTGGCTTCCGATGTCGTCCAGCGCGGCGGCGCCGAGCAGCGCGTCGATCACGGCGTGTGTGAGGACGTCTGCATCGGAGTGGCCGGCCAGCCCGCGGTCGTGGGGGACCGTCACCCCGCCCAGGATCAGCGCGCGCCCGCGCTCCAGGCGGTGGGAGTCCCACCCGATGCCGGTGGCGACCGTCACGGCGGGCCGAGCGGCTCGAGCCGTCGCGTCCGGCGATCGAAGACGCTCACCTCTCTGACGCCCAGCTCGCCGAGCAGCTCGAGCGCCTGGTCGTAGCCGTGGCCGATCAGGTCGGGCGTGTGGGCGTCGCTGGAGAGCGCGATCGGGTTGCCCGCCTCGAGCACCATCTCCAGGAAGGCGCGCGCCGGATAGATCTCGCCGACCGGCTTGCGCAGCCCGGCCGTCGAGACCTCGATCGCGATCCCCGACTCGGCGATGCCGTCCATCGCGTGCTCGTAGAAGTAGCGCGGGTCGCGGCTGGGCCACGGGCGCTGGGGCCCCCAGTGCTTGACGAGGTCGGGGTGGGCGAGCACGTCGAACAGGCCGCTCATCGCCGCCTCGCCGAGCCACTCGAAGTAGCGCCGCCAGACGCGCTCGGGCGACTCGCCGCTCGTCCACACGTCGTAGCGGTCGTAGTCGAGGGCGCCGTCGCCGAGGAAGTGGATCGAGCCGATGACGTAGTCCCAGTCGCGGCCGTCGAGCAGCTCGGCCATGCGGTCCTCGCGGCCGGGGATGAAGTCCGCCTCGATCCCGAGCCTGAGGTCGGTCTCCTCGCGCACGAACTGACAGTAGGCGTCGAGGTCGTCGCGCGCGCACTCGCGCCACAGGTCGTGCTGCCAGACGTCGAGGGCCTGCGTGAATCGGTAGACGTGCTCGCTCACGCCGAGCTCCTCGATCCCGCGCTCGGCCGCCGCCTCGCGATAGCGCTCGGCGTTGGCGGGCGTGAAGAAGCGCTCGGCCGGCGTCTCGTCGACGTCGTCGGGGCGCAGGTGGACGTGGAGGTCGGTCAGCACGGCGCTCGTCCCGGCTCAGACCGCCGCTCGGCGGTCGGCGAGCAGCAGCTCGGCCACGCGCAGGTCCAGCGACGTCGTGACCTTGAGGTTCTCCCGCGGCGCGGGCACGACCCGCACCGTCCCGCCCGCCGCCTCGATCAGCGAGGCATCGTCCGTGGCCGCCGCGAGCTCGTCCGGGGTCGCGCGCCAGCGCGCGCTCGAGCGCGTCGCGGTCGAAGGCCTGCGGCGTCTGCACCGCCCACAGCCCCGCGCGGTCGAGCGTGCGGACGACC
This sequence comes from uncultured Actinomycetes bacterium, assembly GCA_963787065.1. Classification (GTDB taxonomy): domain Bacteria; phylum Actinomycetota; class Thermoleophilia; order Solirubrobacterales; family Solirubrobacteraceae; genus JAOPZW01. The sequence goes on along the minus strand of CAWBBQ010000038.1, from coordinate 64,475 downwards.
TCCTGGCCCCGCGACTCCTTGATCGTGTCGGTCACCGGCGCCGCCGCCACGGCGGCGTCGCAGTCGTGGGCGGCCAGCGCGTCCAGGCAGTCGCGCACGATCTCGGGCGTGACGAGCGGGCGCGCGGCGTCGTGCACGACGACCACCCGCGCGTCGCCGGCCTGAGCCAGGGCGGCGCGCACCGACTGCGAACGCGCCTCCCCGCCGGGCACGCCGAGCGTGCCCGCAGGCGCGTGCACGCCGGGCGGGAGCGCGACGACGACGCGCTCGATCTCGTCCACCGCGGAAAGCGCGTCGATGCTCCACTGCACCATCGGACGGCCCCCGAGCATGACGAACGCCTTGGGCCCTCCCGACCCAAGGCGCTCGCCACGTCCGGCGGCCACGAGCAGCGCGACCGCCATCGGCACGGTTCGCCTAGACGGGGGCCTTGGAGCCCGCCGACTCGGCGAGAAGGTTGTCGAGGTGCTCCTCGGCGCCGTCCTCGTCCATCTCCAGCGCGTACATGAGCTCCGAGGCCAGGATCTTCTTGGCCCGGGTGAACATCTGCTTCTCGCCGGTCGACAGGCCCTTGTGATGCTCGCGGATGGCCAGGTTGCGGACCACCTCGGCGAGCTCGTAGATGTCGCCCGTCTTGATCTTGTCGCGATTGTGCTTGAACCGGCGGTTCCAGTTCTTGGGCATCTCGGACACGTCGTCCTGGAGGACGGCGAGCACCTTCTGGACGGTCTCCTCGTCGATGACCCGCCGCAGGCCGGCGACGCCGGCGTTCTCGCACGGGACCATCACCGTCATGTCGTTGTGCAGGATCTTGATGGTGAGGTACTCGCGCTCCTCGCCGAACATCTTGCGCAGTTCCTTCTTGAGGACCTTGCCCGCGCCGTGATGGGGGTACACGACGTTGTCGCCGCACTCGAACTCGATGTTCTCGACGGCGGCCTCGAGGGCCTCAACGAGCTTCTCTGCTTCCGCTGCTTCCGGAATGGTCATCCTCCTTGGATCGTCACCCGCGCGGGGGACCGCGGGGCGATGGGGGTGGGTCGAAGTCTGGAGGTCATGTCTGCAGGTAGCGGTCGACCAGGTTGATCTCCTGCAGGCGGCGCAGGCCCTCGCGGATGTCCTTCGCGCGGATCTCGCCGACGCCCTCGACCGTCTCGAGCTCGGCGTCCGTCGCGGCGAGCATCTCGTCCAGGCCGCCGAACTCGTGGACGATCTGCTGGACCACGAGCTTGGGCAGCCGCGGGATGCGGCCGAGGATCCGGTAGCCGCGGGGCGAGACGGGATAGTCGAGGGTGTTGACCTTGCGGTCGTAGCCGAGCAGCTCGGCCAGTCGCCCGAAGTCGAGCAGGTCCTGGTGCGGCAGGCGGCCGATCTGGTCCAGCGCGGCGGCGAACGCGTCGTCGGTGTCCTCGGCCAGGTAGTCGTGGACGAGCGCCGCCTTGTCGGCGGCGGTGCCGACCATCGTCTCCTCGAGCTGCATCTCGATCAGGCGCCCCTCGGTGCCCAGCTCGACGATGTAGCGCTCGATCTCGACGGCCATGCGCGTGACCAGCTCGGAGCGCTGCAGCACGGTGAGGACGTCGTGCAGCGTCGCCCCGCCCTCGAACTCCAGCGCGGTCAGGCGGGTGGAGACCTGATCGAGGCGGGTGCGGTACTTGTCCAGCGTGGCCAGCGCCTGGTTGGCCTTGGCCAGCACGACGGGGATGTCCTCGAGGATGTACTTGGCGCCGTCGACGTACAGCGAGACGACCTCGCGGCGCTGGGAGATGGCGATGACGAGCGCGTCGGTCTGCTTCGACACGCGCTCGGCGGTGCGATGGCGCGTGCCCGTCTCCAGCGAGAGGATCGTCGGGTCGGGCATGAGCTGCACGTTCGCCGCGCCGATCTTCGTCGCGTTCGTGTTGAGCACGAGCGCGCCGTCCATCTTGGCCACCTGGTAGAGCAGCGCGGGGCTGTAGTCGATGTCCAGCTTGATGCCGCCCGAGAAGAGGAAGCTGAGCTCGTCGAGGTCTCCGATGACGATCAGTCCGCCGGTGCGAGCGTGAAGGATGTTGTCCAGTCCCTCGCGGAGCGCCGTCCCCGGAGCGACCATCTCCAGCGCCTTGACGAGCCGGGGCTCTTGGCGACTGTCGAGCTCGGTGAGCTCATCCCCGGGACGCTGCGCCATGAAGGCCGATTCTAGCAGCGGTTTAGCCTGGGTTTATGCCCGGCCGGGCCGGTCAGGCCGCCCGCCGACCCTGCCCGCCCGCGCCCAGCGCGCGGCGCACGGCGGCTCGCAGGGTGCTCGCCGAGGCCGGCGACAGCACCGCTGCCAGGCCGAACTTCGCCGCCTCCTCGGTGCGGCGGTCGGGATGCGCGACCGAGCGCAGCTCGCCCGTCAGGCCGACCTCGCCGAAGCAGGCCAGCGGCGCGGGCTCGGTGGCGATGCCGCGCGCGGCGCCGGCCACGGCCAGGGCGACGGCCAGGTCGGCGCCCGGCTCCTCGATCCGCACGCCGCCGACCACGTTGACGAACACGTCCGCGGCGCCGACGGAGACGCCCGCGTGGCGGGACAGGACGGCCAGCACGAGCGCCAGCCGGTTGCGGTCGAGCCCGGTGCAGACCCGCCGCGGCGGCACGAGCTCGCTCGGCGACACGAGCGCCTGGACCTCGACGAGCAGCGGGCGCGAGCCCTCCATGGCGGCCAGGACGACGCTGCCGGGCGCGCGCGTGGCCTCGCCGACGAAGCGAGCGCTCGCGTCGAGCACCTCGGCCAGCCCAGAGTCGCGCATCTCGAACACGCCGACGTCGTTCGTCGAGCCGAAGCGGTTCTTCAGGGCGCGCAGCGTGCGGTATGTGCGCTCGCGCTCGCCCTCGAACTGCAGCACGCAGTCGACGAGGTGCTCGAGCACCCGCGGGCCGGCCAGTGCGCCCTCCTTCGTCACGTGGCCGACGAGCAGCACCGCCGTGCCCGAGCGCTTGGCCACCTCGGCGATCCGGGTGGCGACCTCGCGCACCTGGCCCACCGTGCCGGGCGCGCTGTCCAGCGAGGCGCTGCTCAGGGTCTGCACGGAGTCGATCACGCAGGCGTCGGGGCGCTCGGCCTGCAGGGTGGCGAGCACGGTGTCGAGGTCGGTCTCGGCCAGCACCGGGACGTCGAGGGCGGACGCGCCGAGGCGCTCGGCGCGCAGGCGGATCTGGGCGGCCGACTCCTCGCCCGAGACGTACAGCGTGTGGCGGCCGGCGCCGGCCAGGTTGCCCAGCGCCATGTTCGTCAGGGTCGACTTGCCGATGCCCGGCGAGCCGCCGAGCAGCACGAGCGAGCCGGGCACGAGCCCACCGCCGAGCACCCGGTCGAGCTCGCCGATCGCCGTCTGAAGGCGCGGGGCCCGCTCGGCCGCGACCTCGCGCAGGCGGACGGGCCGCACGACGCCCGCGCGGCCGGCCCCGCTCGCCCCAACCGCCGGGACCCGGCCCCCGGCGGCGCGTGCGGGCGCGCGCTCCTCGACGAGCGAGTTCCACTCGCCGCAGCCCGGGCAGCGCCCATGCCACTTCGGGCTCGACGCCCCGCACGCGGAGCAGCTGAAGATCGTCGCCTGCCTGGCCACCTGCCGAGACTAGGGGGCGGGGCGGTCGGCTTCGCCCCCCTGCGGCGTCTGGCGCCCGACGATCGGCACGCCGAAGGCCGGCGGCCGTGTGGCCTGGACGTTCAGCCGCTGGAAGTCGAGCCGCAGCGGGTCGCCTGCGCGGGCCAGGACGTCGGCCAGGAATTGCTCTTGGAGCTCGCCGGGCAGGCGCTGCAGGTGGCAACGCAGCGGTGCGGTGCGGATGAAGCCGACCGCGTCGCCGGGGATCACCTCGCTGGGCTCGAGCCAGGCCTGGACGGGCCCGAAGCCGGCTCCCCACAGGCGCTCGGCGGTCTCGGCCGCGCCCGGGAACTGCTTGGGCGGCGAGAAGCCGGCCAGGTGCTCTCCGTACGGCTCCCGCGCGGCGACCTCGTCGACGAGCGCGAAGAACTCGTCCAGGTTGCCCTCGCCGCCGAACTGGGCGACGAGCAGCCCGCCGGGCCGCAGCACGGCGTGCAGCCGCGCGAACAGGCGGTCGTGATCGGCGATCCAGTGGAACACGGCGTTGGAGAAGATCGCGTCGACCTGCTCGTCGAGGACGAGGTCGGCGAGGTCCATCAGGCGAACGTCGGCGCGGTCGCCGAGCGTGCTGCGGGCCAGCTCGACCATCTCCTCGGAGCCGTCGACGGCGATCACGCGCCCGTGCGGCAGGCGCTCGACCAGGCGCGCGGTGACACCGCCCGAGCCGCAGCCGGCGTCGAGCACCGTCTCGTCGCCGCGCAGCGGCAGCCGGTCGAGCACCGCGCCGGCCCACCTGGCCTGCGCGTCGGACGCGCGCGCGTAGGTGTCGGCGTCCCAGCTCGAGCTCACGGCCGCGTGGCGTCGAGGGCGGCGGAGACATCGGCCAGCAGGTCGGCCGTGTCCTCGATCCCGGTGCTCAGCCGGATCCAGCCGTCGGGCACGGCGTCGGTCCCCCAGCGCGCGCGGCGCTCGGCGTTCGAGTGCACCCCGCCGAAGCTCGTCGCTTCGGAGACGAGCCGCAGCGCGCCGAGGAAAGCCTGGGCGCGCGCCTCGCCGTCGAGCGTGAAGCAGACGACCGAGCCGACTCCCGGCCAGCGCACGTCATCGACGTCGTCGCGCGCGCGCAGCGCGTCGGAGAGCGCGGCGGCGCTGGCCTCCTGGCGCTCGAGGCGCACGGCCAGCGTGGCCAGCGAGCGGTGCGCCAGCCACGCCTCGAACGGCCCGGGGATCGCGCCGACGGTGCTGCGCCATGTGCGCAGGGCGACGGCGCGCTCGGGGTCGGCCACCGCCGCGTAGCCGAGCACGAGGTCGCTGTGGCCGGTGACGTGCTTGGAGGCGCTCATCACCGACACGTCGGCCCCGAGCTCGAGCGGTCGCTGGCGCAGCGGCCCGGCCAGCGTGTTGTCGACCACCACCACGGCGCTCGTCGCATGGGCCTCCTCGGTCAGCGCGCGCACGTCGACGACGTCCAGGCCGGGATTCGACGGCGACTCGAGCCACACGAGGCTCGCCCCGTCCATGGCGTCGCGGATCGCACCGGCGTCGGTGGGGACCAGGCGGACCTCCACGGCGTTGGTCTCGAGGTGGTCGCGCGCGAGCACCCGGATGCCCGGGTAGGCGTCCGACGGCCCGACGAGCACGTCGCCCGGCCCGAGCGCGTCGATCGCCACCGCGCTGACCGCCGCCATGCCCGACGCGAAGCTGACGACCTCCCCGCCCTCGAGCTGCCCCAGCGCCGCCTCGAGGCGATCCCAGGTCGGGTTGGCGTAGCGGTGGTAGCCGAACCGCGACGCCTCCGCCGGGCCCTGCAGGTGGTACGGCGCGGCGAACACCGGCCCGGGCAGGAAAGGCTCCCCCTCCGCGGGCGCGGGAAGCCCGGCGTGCACGCACCGCGTGCTCGGGCCGAAGCCGGCGGTCGTGGCCTTGGTCGCGGCGGTTTCCTCGATGCTCATCGGGCGCGCGATGGTAGCGGTCGCGCGGTCGTCCGCGGTCTGGCCGCGCGGCGTCTGGCGTGGGTGCCGGCCAGGGCAGCGAGGGGAGTGTCAACCGCACCATCCGGCATAAACCCACGCATGCGATGGGCTTGCGCACGATGGCGGGGCCGACGAGCCATCAGAGGTCTCCCAGGAACCCATATGGGTCATAGGAGACCTCGGGCCGCGCTAAGCCGCGCTCGCCGCGAGGACTCCCTCCCCCTCGCCGCCCTGGCCGGCGCCGACGCGAGGCGGCGGCTGGAAGGAGCGACGGCCGGGCGAATCGAGTCGCCCGGCCGTCGCCAAACCTCACACCGCAGAGCGCGGAGCCCTAGGGCTGCTCCTCCCCGCCGCCGTCCACCGGCGCCGGCGGCGCGGCGGGGGCGTCGGGCTGCTCTCCGGCCTCGCCCTCCGAGGACGCGTTCTCCTCGCCGGTCGCGCCGACCGCGGCGGGCACCTTCTTGGGCTCGACCACGGTGAGCGAGACCTCGGGGTCCTCGCCGTCGGGGGCCCGCTCGACCATGACCGTCGAGCCGGCGGGCAGCTCGGCCCGCAGCACGAAGTCGGCCAGCGGATCCTCGATGTAGCGCTGGATCGCCCGGCGCAGCGGACGGGCGCCCATGGCCGGGTCCCAGCCCTTGTCGACGAGCAGGTCCTTGGCGTCCTCGCTGAGCTCGAGCTGCAGCTCGCGCTCGGCCAGCGACTGGCGGATCCGGCGCAGGAGCAGCTCGACGATCGTCTTGATCTCGTCCTTGTGCAGCTTGTGGAAGACGATGACGTCGTCGATCCGGTTGAGGAACTCGGGCCGGAAGACCTTCTTGAGCTCGCCCATGATCCGGTTCTTCATGTCGTCGTAGGTGATCCCCGTCTCGTCGTCGGAGACGGCGAAGCCCAGCGGCGTGTTGCGAGCGATCTCCTGCGCGCCGATGTTCGACGTCATGATCACGATCGCGTGACGGAAGTCGACCGTCCGCCCCTGCGAGTCGGTCAGGCGCCCGTCCTCCAGGATCTGGAGCAGGATGTTGAACACATCCGGGTGCGCCTTCTCGATCTCGTCGAGCAGCAGCACGCAGTACGGCTTGCGCCGCACGGCCTCGGTGAGCTGGCCGCCCTCGTCGTAGCCGATGTAGCCGGGGGGCGAGCCGACGAGGCGCGAGACGGCGTGCTTCTCCATGTACTCGGACATGTCGATGCGCACCATCGAGTCCTCGTCGCCGAACAGGAACTCCGCGAGCGTCCGCGCCAGCTCGGTCTTGCCCACGCCTGACGGGCCGAGGAAGACGAACGAGCCGGTCGGCCGCTTGGGGTCCTTCAGGCCGGCGCGCGAGCGCCGGATGGCCTTGGAGATGACCTCGACCGCGGCGTCCTGGCCGATGACGCGCTTGTGGAGCTCCTCCTCCATGCGCATGAGCTTCTGGGTCTCGGCCTCGGTGAGCTTGAACACCGGGATGCCGGTCCACATGGAGACGATGTCGGCGATCTCCTCCTCGCCGATGGCGGGGCGCTCGCCGTCGCCCTCACCGCGCTCCCACTGCTCCTCGAGCTCGCGCTTCTTGTTGGAGAGCTTGCGCTCCTTGTCGCGCAGGTTCGCGGCCTTCTCGAACTCCTGGGCCTCGATGGCGGCCTCCTTGGCGCGCCGCGTCTCCTCGATGTCCTCCTCGAGCTCCCGATAGATGGGCGGGGAGGTCATCGACTTGATGCGCATGCGCGAGGCGGCCTCGTCGATGAGGTCGATCGCCTTGTCCGGGAGCTGCCGGTCGGAGATGTACCGGTCGGCCAGCTCGGCGGCCGCCTCGAGCGCCTCGTCGGTGATGTCCACCTTGTGGTGCTGCTCGTAGCGGTCGCGCAGGCCCTTGAGGATCTGCACGGTCTCGTCCGTCGACGGCTGGTCGACGCGGATCTGCTGGAAGCGCCGCTCCAGGGCGGAGTCGCGCTCGAGGTACTTGCGGTACTCGTCGAGCGTGGTGGCGCCGATCGTCTGCAGCTCGCCTCGGGCCAGCGCCGGCTTGAGGATCGAGGCCGCGTCGATTGCGCCCTCGGCCGCGCCGGCACCGACGAGGTTGTGCAGCTCGTCGATGAACAGGATGATGTCGCCGCGCTGGGTGATCTCCTTCATCACCTTCTTGAGGCGCTCCTCGAACTCGCCGCGGTACTTCGAGCCGGCGACGAGGGCCGCCAGGTCCAGCGTGTAGATCTGCTTGCCCTTGAGCAGCTCGGGGACGTCGGCGTTCGTGATGCGCTGGGCGAGGCCCTCGACGACGGCGGTCTTGCCGACGCCCGGCTCGCCGATCAGCACGGGGTTGTTCTTCGTGCGGCGGGAGAGGATCTGCATGATCCGCTCGATCTCGGTCTCGCGACCGACGACGGGGTCGAGCTTGCCGTCCGACGCGAGCTTGGTCAGGTTGCGCCCGAACTGGTCGAGCAGCTTCGAGGACTTCTTGCCCTCGCCCTGAGCGCCGGCGGCGCCGGGCGCGCCGGCCGCGCCCTGGCCCTGGCGGCGACCGCCGGGACCGCTGAGCATGCGGATGACCTCGTTGCGGATCTTCTCGGAGTCGGCGTCGAAGTCGAGCAGGATGCGCGCGGCAACGCCCTCGTTCTCACGCACGAGGCCGAGCAGGATGTGCTCCGTGCCGATGTAGTTGTGGCCGAGGCTCAGCGCCTCGCGGAGCGCGAGCTCGAGAACCTTCTTGGCGCGAGGGGTGAACGGGATCTGGCCCGACGTGACCTCCTCGCCCGACCCGACGATTCGCACAACCTGGGCACGCACGCGCTCGACGGTGATGTCCAGCGACTCCAGGACGCGAGCGGCGAGACCCTCCTCCTCGCGCAGCAGCCCGAGGAGGATGTGCTCCGTGCCGATGTAGTTGTGCTTGAGCGTTCGCGCTTCCTCCTGCGCGAGAACGACGACCTGGCGGGCTCGTTCCGTGAATCGCTCGAACATGATGCTGCTGGTCCTTTCCTGCTGGCCGTGCCTAGCCTCGGTGGGTGCTTGGTCCAGTCGTGCGGCGGGTGATGGGACGCGAAGTCACCCGATTGCCCAACTCATCGGCGCATTGGCCGCTGGGGATGAGCGATCGGGTTCGGTCGGCGGGCATAGCCCAGTCTACCAACGCTCCGGGGGCCCTCTGCGCACAACGGCGGCGTACCCGCAAGCTGGGCGCGAGACCCTCGCCCGGCGCCGTCGGGTCGTCTCGTGCCGGACATTCGGCCCGGCCCGGCGCGCACGCGCCAGCATTGCGTTGGCACCCAACGCCGGCGCTGGACCGATCGCCGGGCGCGACGTACACCTCATGGGCCCGGTCCTGTTCCTGCCGAGCCGTCCCAGCGCCCCACCTCCCCGGCGCGAGCCCGCAGCGCGTAGAGGAGGCACCATGGCCGCGACGTTGGAGAGCGCCGGGACCGCGCACCTGGACCGCGTGCGCGCCGACCGGCACCTGTTCGCCCGTTACCGCGACGAGCGCGACCCCGTCGACCGCGGGGCGATCGTCGAGCGCTTCATGCCCCTCGCGCGACAGCTCGCAGCCCGCTACCAGCGTCCGGAGGAGCCGTTCGACGACGTCTTCCAGGTGGCGTGCTTCGGCCTCATCAAGGCTGTCGACCGCTTCGACGCGGACCGCGGCGTCGCCTTCTCCAGCTACGCCGTGCCGACCATCACCGGCGAGATCAAGCGCCACTTCCGCGACCGCACGTGGGCGGTGCGCGTCCCGCGCGACCTGCAGGAGCTCGCGCTGCGCGTCGACCGGGTCGCCGCCGATCTCACGCGCAGACAGGGCCGCCAGCCCTCGGTCGAGCAGGTCGCCGACGCGGTCGACGCCGCGCCCGACGAGGTGCTCGAGGCGATGCAGGCGTCGGGCGCCTACCGCGCCACGTCACTCGACAGCCCGCGGGGGACGGGCGACGAGGAGCCGGGCGAGACGATCGGCGACGCCATCGGCCAGACCGACGACGGGTTCGATCGCGCCGAGACGCGCGCGCTGCTGCACGCGCTGCTGGGCGGGCTGAGCCCGCGCGAGCGCGAGGTCATCCGGCTGCGCTTCGAGCAGGACCTGACCCAGGCCGAGATCGGCGAGCGCATCGGCGTCAGCCAGATGCAGGTCTCGCGGGTGCTGCGCCAGGCGATCTCGCGGCTGCGCTCGCTCGCGCGCGTGGACGACGAGGAGCGGGCCGAGGCCGCCTGACCAGCGACCATGCGTCAAGCCGGCAGGCTCAGGGCACCACCCGGAACGCCTTGACCATGCCCAGCGTGTTGTGCGACGGGTTGCCTCGCTCGCCGTCGGAGATGAAGCAGGCGAACACCCAGTTGCCGGTCCGCGGGAAGTTCACCTCGACGTCGGTCGCCGCGCCGCCGGACACGAGGCCCAGCGGCTCGATCACGTCGCGCTCGACGATCAGGCGCCCGAGCTGTCGCTCCTGGTTGCGAATGAGCGCCCGCACCGCTGCCGGCCGGCTCGCCCCGGGACGCAGCCGGAAGGCCACGGCGATGTGCAGCTTCTGACCGCGGTTCTCGAAGCGGACGACGCCGCGCCGTGGGAGCGTCGCGGGCATGCCGTAGGCGAAGTCGTAGACGCCGACGGTGGCGGCGGGTGTCGGCGCGCTGGCGCCGCTGGACGCCTGGCCGACCGTGAACGAAGCCGATGGCGAGCGCGCGAGGTTGTCCAGTGCGTTGACCACGACGTAGGTGACCCCCGACTCGAGGGTCACCGTGGCGTTGTAGCTGCCGCCGGGGCGCGCGGTGCCGCCTCCCTTGAAGATGACGAGCCGCTTGAACGCACCCGGCTCGACATTGGGGCGCTTCAGCAGGGCACGGACCTGGGCGACCGTGACGCCAGGCCGCAGCGCCACCAGCGAAGGATTGGCCTCCCCGCGGCGACTGGCGTTGCTGAACGCAAAGCGCGTGGGGCCGGCCGCCAGCGCGTCGGCGCCCTGGAAGGTCACCGACCCCGGGCCGAGCCTGACGGTGACGGTGGGCGGCCCCGTCTGCGCCATCCCCACCGCTGCCGCCGTCCCGCCGATCGCCGCCACCGCGACACCGGCCATGATCGCGCGCCGTACCATTCCCCACCCTCCCGCTCGCTGGACCGGCCGACCCTAAGCCAGCGCGTCGGACGAAAGCAAGTGCGCCACCTCGCCCTGTCAGGCCGGCGCGGGCCGCCCGTCAATCGAGCAGCGGCCGGACGGCGTCCTCGTCGACGCCGTGAGCCCGCAGCAGGTCGGCCGCCGGGCCGCCCGCGGCGAGCACCCCGAGCAGCGCGAAGGCGCCCACGGCCCGGTCGTCGCGCCCCGCCGGCGGCAGCTCCGCGATCGGCGCCGCCCCGGCCGCGAGCGCCGCGGCCGCGCGCCGGCGCACCTCGTCGCGCAGCGCGCGGGGGTCGATCGAGGCGCCGAGCAGCACGCGGACGGCCACGCCGTCGCGCTCGCGCAGCAGGGCGAGCAGCACGTGCTCGGGCGCGACCGTCGTGGCGCCCAGCTCGATCGCCTCGCGCAGTGCGTTGGCCAGCGCGTCGCGCGCGGGCGGAGTCATCGGCAGCTCGGGCGGCGAGGCGTGCTCGGGCAGCCCGACCGTGCGCATGACCAGGGCGCGCGCCTCGCCGAGCTCGAGTCCCGAGCGCCGTCACGGCCCGCGCGCCCGGCCCGTCGCCCTGGCGCAACACGCCGAGCAGCAGGTGCTCCGTGCCGATGTGGTCGTGGCGCAGCGTGCGCGCCTCGTCCTGGGCGGCCACGACGACCTCGCGCCCGGCCTCGCTGAAGCGATCGAACACGGCCGGCCCGTCAGTCGCGCATCGCCGGGAACAGGACGACCTCGCGGATCGAGTGGCGGCCGGTCATGATCATCACCAGTCGATCGATCCCCACGCCGACCCCGCCGGTCGGCGGCATGCCCTGCTCGAGCGCGGCGATGTAGGAATCGTCGAAGGGCTGGGCCTCGTCGTCGCCCTCGGCGGCATGGCGGACCTGCGCCTCGAAGCGCGCGCGCTGCTCGTCGGGATCGTTGAGCTCGGTGAAGGCGTTGGCGATCTCCATGCCCATGACGAACGCCTCGAAGCGCTCGACGAGGCCCGGCTCGGAGCGGTGGGCCTTGGCGAACGGTGACAGCTCGACCGGATAGTCGACGATGAAGCGCGGGCTGGTGACGTGCGGCTCGACGTACTTCGACAGCAGGTCGTCGACGAGCTGCCCCCAGCCCCGGTCCTGCGTCTCGAGCTCGACGCCGTCGGCGGCCTCGATCGCCGTCACCAGGGCGTCGCGGTCGCGCTGGGCCAGGATGTCGACGCCGGTGGCCTCGAGGATCGCGTCACGCAGGGTGACGCGTGGCCACGGGGGCTCGAGCGACACCTCGCCGCGGTAGCCGCACGCGCGCGCGACGGAGGCGACCATGTCCTCGACGCGGCGCATCTCGTCGCCGTAGTCGGCGTAGGCCTCGTACCACTCGACCATCGTGAACTCGGGGTTGTGCTTGAACGAGACGCCCTCGTTGCGGAAGTCCTTGCCCAGCTCGTAGACCTTCTCCAAGCCGCCGACGATCAGCCGCTTGAGGTACAGCTCGGTGGCGATGCGCAGGTACAGCGTGCGGTCCAGCGCGTTGTGGTAGGTGGTGAACGGACGCGCCAGCGCGCCGCCGTACAGCGGCTGCAGGACCGGCGTCTCGACCTCGACGAAGCCCTCGGCGTCGAGGTAGCGGCGCACGGCGGAGATCGCCCGAGCGCGCATGACGAACAGCTCACGTGACTCCGGGTTGGCGATCAGGTCGAGCTCGCGGCGCCGGAAGCGGGTCTCGACGTCGCTCAGGCCGTGGAACTTGTCCGGCGGCGGGCGCAGGCTCTTGGCCAGCACCGTGAAGGCCTCGACACGCAGGCTGAGCTCGCCGCGCCTGGAGCGGAAGGCCAGGCCGTCGACGCCGATCAGGTCGCCGAGGTCGAGGTCGAGCAGGCGCGTCATCGCCTCCTCGCCGAGCACGTCGACCCGGGCCTGGAGCTGGATCCGCCCCGAGCGGTCGTCGAGGTCGAGGAAGGCCATCCGGCCCTGGCCGCGGCGGGCGTGCAGCCGCCCGGCGACGCGGTAGCGCGCCTCGGAGTCCTCGCCCGCCGGCAGCTCGGCGTGCGCGCCGCGCACGGCCGCGACCGGCCCGACGCCCGGGAACTCGTGCGGGAAGGGGTCGATGCCGTCGGCGCGCAGGCGGTCGAGCTTCTCCCGCCGCGTGGCGAGCAGCTCGTCGGCGGCCATGGCCGGCGACCCTACAACCCGACGTCGATCTTGGTGATCTTCAGCTTGCGGGCCGGCCCGCGCGGGACCTGAACGGACACGACGTCGTTGCGCTTGCGGCCGATCAGCGCCCGCCCCACCGGCGACTCGTTGGAGAGCTTGCTCTCCTTCGGGTTGGCCTCGGCCGAGCCGACGATCGTGAACTTCTGCGACTTGCCGGTCTTCTCGTCCTTGACCGAGACGATCGATCCCACCTGGACGGCGTCGGTCGAGATGTCCTTGGGGTCGACCACCTGAGCCGAGCGCAGCCGCTCCTCGAGCTGGGCGATGCGCTGCTCGAGCATCATCTGCTCGTTCTTGGCGTCGTCGTACTCGGAGTTCTCGGAGATGTCGCCGAACTCGCGCGCCTCCTTGATGCGCTCGGCGACCTCGCGGCGGCGGTTGGTCTGAAGCTCCTCGAGCTCTTCCTTGAGCTTCTCGAGGCCCTCGGGGGTCAGAATGACGTCTCGTGCCATGGCCCTTGTCTTCGGTGGCCGGGGACAGAAAACCCCGCTCTCGGCGGGGAGTCGCGGGCGAACCTGAGTCGGTGCGAGCCGGGCAGTATAGCGGTCGCCTAGGCCGCCACGGGAAGCCTTCGGAGCCCGTCCAGCAGGGCCCACGCGTCGCCCACCGTCGACGTCCCCTGCAGTGCCTGGTTGAGCTCCTTGGCCGCGTGCGCGTCGAGCGTCGGGGCGCCATCGGGGGCGCCGTCGCAGGCGGCCAGCCGCTCGACGTACCAGGGGTAGAACTTGCGCAGATAGCGCCCCGCGCGCGCCGGGCCGAGGTGCTCGACGGCGCGCTGCATGACCCACCGAAGCTCGGCCAGGACCTCGTCGGCGGCCGGCGGCTCCTCGCGCTCGCCGAGCACCTCGGCGAACAGCCACGGGTTGCCGAGCGCGCCGCGCGCGAGCATGACCGCCGCCGCGCCCGTGTGCTCGAAGGCCTCGCGCACCCGGACGGCGCTGCGCAGCCCGCCGCTCAGGATCACCGGGACGGGCAACGAGCGCACGAGCTCGGCCGCCAGGTCGTAGTCGGGGCGGCCCCTGTGGTGCACGGCCGCCGACCGCGGATGGAAGCCGATCGCGCTGACGCCGGACTCGTCGACGAGCCGATGGGCGAGCGCCACGCCGCCGGTGTCCCCCGGGCGCGAGCCCGAGCGCAGCTTCACGGTGACCGGCAGCCCGCCGCCCTCGCGCGCCGCGCGCGCGACCGCCACGGCCGTGTCCGGGTCCTCGATGAGCGCGGCTCCGGCGCCCGTCTTGCACACCTTGGGCACCGGGCAGCCCATGTTCAGGTCGATCAGGTCGGCCCCGGCCTCGGCCACGGTGGCCGCGGCCGAGCGCATGACCTCCGGGTCCTGGCCGAAGAGCTGCACGGCGACCGGACCATGCCCGGCCGCGCGCTCGTCGGGGTGGATGCGCAGCATCTCGCCCACCGTCTTGGCGTTGCGGTGGTGGATGGCGAAGCTCGACACCATCTCCGACACGGCCAGGCCGGCGCCGTAGCGCTTGGCCTGCAGGCGCACGAACCAGTTGCCGATCCCGGCCAGCGGCGCGAGCACGACGCGGTTGGGGATCGCCACGGAGCCGATTCGCCAGGGATCGGTGAGCTGCGCGGGCACGGGCGTGAGGGTAGCCCTCCTGTCGCTCGCCGGTGGACGCTCAGCGTGGCTGTGGCACGATGCGGATGTAGGGCCGCGGCGCCTCCCAGCCGTCCGGATAGGTCTTCTTCGCGTCCTCGTCGGAGACCGAGCCGGCGATGATCACGTTCTCCCCCTGCTGCCAGTTCACGGGCGTCGCCACCTTGTGCTTGGCCGTGAGCTGCAGGGAGTCGATCACGCGCAGCACCTCGTCGAAGTTGCGCCCGGTCGTCATCGGGTAGACGAGCACGAGCTTGACCTTCTTGTCCGGGCCGATGACGAAGACGTTGCGCACGGTCTGGTTGTCGGCCGGCGTGCGCTTGGTCGGGTCGCCCTCGGTGCTCGCCGGCAGCATGCCGTAGAGCTTGGAGACGTTGAAGTCGGAGTCGGCGATCGTCGGGTAGTTGGGCGCGTGGCCCTGGGTCTCCTCGATGTCCTTGGCCCAGTCGTTGTGGCGGTCCACCGGGTCGACCGACAGCCCGATGATCTTGACGTCCCTGCTGTCGAACTCGGGCTTGATCTTGGCCATGTAGCCAAGCTCGGTCGTGCACACCGGGGTGAAGTCCTTGGGGTGCGAGAAGAGCACCGCCCAGGAGTCGCCGATCCAGTCGTGGAAGCTGATCCTGCCCTCCGTCGTCTCCGCCTCGAAGTCGGGTGCCGTGTCGCCGATCTGCAGGGTCATGATTCCTCCTTGGGGGTCGCTCTGACCACCGTAATCGGTTCGACGCCGCCGCGGCTACCGATTGCGCTCCCACAGCAGCCGCAGCCCGGTCAGCGTGAGCAGCTCGTCGACCTCGTCGATCGTCTCGGTGAACGGGACGATGCGGGCGGCCAGCCCGCCGGTGGCGATCGTCTCGGTCTCCTCGCCCAGCTCGGCGCGCAGGCGGCGCACGATCGCGTCGACCTGCCCGGCGAAGCCGTAGACGACGCCGCTGCGGATCGCGTCGATCGTCGTCTTGCCGATCAGCGAGCGCGGCGGGGAGATGTCGATCCGCGGCAACGCGGCCGCGCGCGCGGTCAGCGCCTCGATCGAGATCTCCACGCCGGGCGTGATGATCCCGCCGAGGTACTCGCCGCTCGCGGACACCGGGTCGTAGGTGATCGCCGTGCCGAAGTCGACGACGATGCACGCGCCCTTGACCTTCTCGAACGCGGCAACCGCGTTGACCAGGCGATCGGCGCCGATCTCGCGCGGGTTGTCGTAGCGGATCGCCATGCCGGTGCGCGTGCCGGGCCCGACGACGACCATGTCGTGGTCGAGGTAGCGCGCGGCCATCGTCGCCCATTCGGGGCCGAGCTGGGGGACCGTCGACGACACGATCGAGGCGCTCAGGTCGGCCAGCGTGACGCCACGCAGCTCGAGCAGGCTACGCAGCGCCGCGCCGAGCTCGTCGGCCGTCGACTCGCGCACCGTGGCGAAGCGCCAGTGCTCGACCAGCTCCTCGTCGCGGTAGGTGCCGAAGTGCGTCTGGGTGTTGCCCACGTCGACGACGAGCAGCATTGGCGGGCAGTCTAGGGTTGCGCCCGTGGGCATCGAGCTCCGCGTCGTCCCCGGCTCGCCGCCGTGCGCGGCCGCCGAGCGCGCGCTCGAGCTCAAGGGCCTGGCCTTCGAGCGGGCCGCGCCCGCGCCGCTGCGCGTCGCGCTGCGGGTCGTGCGCTTGGGCGGGCCCACCGTCCCGGTCATGCGGATCCACGACGGCGAGCCCGTGACCGGCGCACGCGCGATCCTGCGCCGGCTCGACGAGCTCGCGCCCGAGCCCGCGCTGTTCCCGGCCGGCGGCGAGGCGCTGGCGCTCGTGGGGCGCGCCGAGGAGTGGGCCGACGAGGTCCTCCAGCCGCTCGCGTGGCGGCTGCTGTGGGCGTCGGTCCGCCGCGATCCCGGTGCGCTGTGGTCCTACGCGGCCGGCTCCGGGCGGCGGCTGCCGGCCCTCGCCGTGCGCGCGCTGGCGCCGGCGGTGGCCCGCCTCGAGACGGCGATCGAGGACGCGGACGATGGCACGGTCCGGGCCGACCTGCGCGCGCTGCCCCGCCACCTCGATCGCGTCGACGGCTGGATCGCCCGCGGCGTCCTGGGCGGCGGGCGCCCCAACGCCGCCGACCTGCAGATCGCCGCGACCACGCGGCTGCTGGCCACGATCGGCGACCTGTCGCCGTTCCTGGACGGGCGCCCCGCGCAGGACCACGCCCGCGACGTGTTCGGGCCCCAGCCCGGCGGAACCCGCCCCGGGCTGCTGCCGGCCGCGTGGTTCCGTTCGTGAGTAGGTGCGCCGTCCAGGCGGTCGCCGGCGCCGGCTGGCAAGGACGCAGACCCGCAGGAATGCCTCTAGGCGTTTCACGGGTCGAGGACGCCGCCAGGCGGTGATCGGCGGTCGACTGGCGGTGCGCATACTTGCGGACGGGACCACTCATGGCTGGCGGGCTCGTGGCGTGAGCGCCGCGGGCCGTCGTCAGCGGCGGTCCGGCAGTGACAGTGGCGGGCCCGCGCGGCGCACGCCCTCGTCGAGCGGCAGGGCGGCGAGCCGGTCGGACAGGCGCGCGCCGTCCGGCGTGGTCAGGTCGAAGTCGAGCTCGAGCAGCGGGATGAGCACGAAGCGCCGTCGCGTGACCTCCTCGTGGGGCAGGCGCAGGCGCTGCGAGGCGTGCTCGACGTCGCCCAGAAGCAGCACGTCGACGTCGATCGGCCGCGGCCCGTGTCGGATCCCGCCCTCGCGGTCGCGTCCCAGGTCGCGTTCGATCGCCTTGCAGGCGTCGAGCAGGTCCTCGGGGCCGAGCTGCGTCTCGATGCGCACGCAGGCGTTGAGGAAGGCCGGCTGGTCGAGGACGAGGCCGACCGGATCGGTGTCGTAGACCGAGGAGGCGGCGAGCACCAGCACGCCGTGGCCCGGCATCGCGTCGACCGCGGCCTGCAGGTTCGCGCGGCGGTCGCCGACGTTCGAGCCCAGGCCGAGGTGGCCCGTCACGGGCGCGCGGGGCCGGGCGCGGTCAGCAGCGCGAGCTGGCGGCTGTGGGCGAGCAGCACGCCCTCGCGCGACCACAGGCACCCGTCCTCCTCGAAGAACCCGCCGGCGGCGGTGGTCGAGCGGAACTCGGCGAGCACGGGCTCGGCCGGCCCTACGGCGGCGGCGGCGCGTGGGGCGCGGAAGTGGACCGTGAGGTCGAGCGTGGGCGCGGCCACGGGCTCGGCCAGCACGACCCACGGCGACGGCATCCAGGCGTCGGCGTACATGGCCAGCGCGACGGCATCCAGAGGGCGCGGCTCGGCGAAGCGCAGCCAGCCGCCGGTTCGTGCCTCGCCGCCCTCCGGCCCCGCGAACGGCGGGCCGCCGAGCGCCGGCCGCACCTCGAAGTTCTCGAAGATGGCCAGTCCCAGGGCGTTGGCGACGGGCGCGAGATCCTCCGGCCCCGGGACCTCGGGCGGCGTGGCCGCGTACCCGGCCGGGCCGGGCATGTCGCGGGCGAAGGCGGCGACGGCGAGCACGCACAGCTTGCCCTCCTGGAGCAGCCGCGCGCTCAGCGTGCTCGCCGAGCGCCCGCTGCGCTCGATCGTCACCTCGATGCGCATCGGGCCCTCGCCGGGCGGGCGCAGGTAGTGGCACGTCAGCGAGCGCGGGTCGCGCGCCGGGTCGTCCAGCTCGGCGGTCATCGCGCGCAGCACGATCGCGGCCAGGTAGCCGCCGTTGGGCCCGCGCGTGACCCACCAGGCGGGGTCGCAGGTCGCCGCCCAGGCGCCGTCGCCGAGCGGCGTGACCGCGGTGCCGCGGTCGAACGCGGTGAGCGCGCCGGCGGTCACGCGCCGGCCTGGCGCCAGACCTCGACCGACACGGACTCGACGGCCAGCGGGATCGGCGGCTCGGGCTTGGTCGCCTTGACCCACACCTCCTCGGCGTCGAAGTCGGCGAGCAGGCGGTCGGCGATCGCCGAGCACAGCCGCTCGAGCGTCTTGTAGCTGCGCTGCTGGGCGACGAGCGCGACGTGCTGGCACACCACGCCGTAGTCGACGGTGTCGTCGACCAGGTCGGTCACGGTCGCGTCGCACTCGCCGACCTCCAGGCGCAGGTCGAGCACGAGCCGCTGGCCCACCTCGCGCTCGGCCTCGGTGACGCCGTGGTGGGTGTAGAGCGACAGCCCCGTGACCTCGATCGTCACCTCGGTCTGCGGGCGCTCCTCGTCGTCGTAGTCGTCCTCGAGGTCCTCGAGGTCGTCGTCCCGATCAGGCGCCATGGGCGGCCAACGTAGCAGCAGCGACCTTCAGCGCATCGACGCTGGCCGGGACGTCGTGGACACGGAAGACCCGGGCCCCGCGCTCGAGCGCGAGCACGTTGGTGGCCACCGTCGCGGCGACGCGCTCGTGGGGATCCTCACGACCGGTGAGGTGCCCGAGGAAGCCCTTGCGCGACGTGCCGAAGACGATCGGGAACCCGAGCGCGACGATCTCGTCCAGGCGCCGCAGCAGCTCGAGGTTGTGCTCGACCGTCTTGCCGAAGCCGATGCCCGGGTCGAGCATGATCCGCGCCTCGTCGATGCCCGCGGCGACGGCGTGGGCCGCGCGCTCCTCCAGGAAGGCCTTGACCTCGGAGACCACGTCGTCGTAGCGGGGGTCCTCCTGCATGGTCCGGGGGTCGCCGAGCATGTGCATGAGGCAGCAGTCGCAGCCGCGCTGGGCGACCAGAGCCGCCATCTCGGGCTCGTGGCGGAAGGCGGTGACGTCGTTGACGAACGTCGCCCCGGCCTCCACGGCGGCGCGGGCCACCGCGAGCTTCATCGTGTCGATGCTGAGCTGGGCGCCGGTCGGGACGAGCGCCTCGATCACGGGCACGACGCGCTCGAGCTCCTCCTCGACGGAGACCGGGTCGGCGTAGGGCCGAGTCGACTCACCGCCGACGTCGAGGATCGACGCGCCCTCGGCCACGAGCCGGCGACCGTGGTCGATCGCCGCCGCGCGCTCGAACCACTCGCCCCCGTCGGAGAACGAGTCGGGCGTCACGTTGACGATGCCCATGATGCGGAAGGCCGGAGCCACCGCCGCATCCTAGGCGTGGTCGAGGCGCGCTCAGCCGGCGCGGTGCTCGGGCTCGGCCGGCCAGGCCACGAGCGCGGCGCGCGCGAAGCGCCACTGGTCGCCGATTCCCCGCCCGGGCAGCGTCCCCTCGGCGGCGAGGGCGAGCACGGCGTCCTCGTCGACCTGCAGCAGCGCAGCGGCCTGCTCGGGCGTGAGCACCTCGGGCAGCTCGGCCGGCGGAAGGCGTGGTGACGACGAGCGGCTCGTCGGCCTCGACGATCACCCGCCGTGGCGATGCGCCGAGCGCGCGCAGGGCGTCGAGCAGCTCGCGGCGGATCAGCTCGCTGCCCGGGCCGGCAGCGGCCGGTCGGACCGCCCGCCGCGACCGCGTCGAGCGCGTCGCGGGCATCGAGGGCGGCGCTCACGCGGCCGCCCGCTGCGGCCCGCCCTCGTCGATCCCCATCCGCTCGTGCAGTCGCCGCAGCGGTCGCGGCGCCCACCAGTTCCAGCGCCCGAGCAGCGCCATCAGGGCGGGCACGAGCAGCCCGCGGATGATCGTCGCGTCGATGGCCACGGCGAGCGCGGTGCCGATGCCGACCTGCTTGATGAGCACCACCCCGGAGGTGGCGAAGGCGCCGATGGCCACGCAGAACAGCAGCGCCGCGGCGGTGACGATCCGGCCGGTGCGCTCGACCCCGAAGGCGACGGACTCGCGGTTGTCCATGCCGCTGTCGCGCGCCTCCTTGATCCGCGAGAGCAGGAAGACGCCGTAGTCGGTGGCCAGCCCGAAGGCGATCGCGAACAGCAGGATCGGCTGCGTGGACTCCAGGCCGCCCGGGCTCTGGAAGTCGAGCAGCCCCTCGAGGTTGCCGTCCTGGAAGATGAGCACGAGGATCCCGAACGTCGCGCTGAGCGTGAGCAGGTTCATGAGCAGCGCCTTGATCGGCAGCACGACCGAGCCGGTCATCAGGAACAGGATCGTGAACGTGGTGACCGCGAGCAGGCCGAGAGCGAGCGGCAGGCCGGCGGCCAGGCTCGACTGCTGGTCGGTGAAGCGGGCCGCCGCGCCCGGTGACGGCGACGGGCACCGGCGCGGGCAGCGCGCGGACCGCGTCGAGCACGTCCCGGTTGGCCGCCGACAGCGCGTCGCCCGGCGGCAGCACGTCGATCTCGACCGTGTCGGCGCTCAGGCGCTGCGGCGGCGAGACGCGGCCGGCGCCCGGGATCGCCGCGATCCGCTGCGCGTACGCGGCGAGGTCGCCGTCGTCGGCGGGCCTCGCGGTGGCCACGACCTGGATCGGGTCGGAGGCGAACGCGCCGAAGTCGCGCTCGAGCGTGGCCGAGACCTGGCGCGCCTCCGAGCCCTGCGGGAGCTGGCGGAAGTCGGCGCTGACGAAGTCGACGCGCAGGAACGGCAGCCCGACGACGATCAGCGCCAGCGCGGTGGTCGCGGCGACCAGGCCCGGCCGTCGCATGACGCCCTGGGCGAGGCGGTACCAGCCGCCCGTGCCCGGGCGCGCGCTGGCCTCGGCGCTGCGCCGCCAGCGCTTGGGCGACAGCGCGTTCACGCGCGGGCCCAGGGCGGCGAGGATGGCGGGCAGGACGGTCAGCGCGACCGTGGCCGCCACGAGCGTGACGATCACCCCGCCGATGCCCATCGAGTACAGGAAGCGCAGCGGGAAGACGATCAGCGCGGCCATCGCCGCGGCCACGGTCAGCGCGCTGAACAGCACGGTGCGTCCCGCGGTCTGCAGCGTGCGCACGAGCGCCTCCGGGCCGAAGCCGAGCCGTGCCAGCCTCCTCGCGGTAGCGCGAGACGATGAACAGCCCGTAGTCGATGGCCAGGCCCAGCCCGATGCCGGTCACGAGGTTCAGGGCGTAGATCGACAGCCCGGTGAGCTCGGAGTTGACGAACCGCATGAGCAGGAACGTGCCGACGATCGACAGCGCGCCGATCAGCGGCGGCAGCAGCGCGGCCACCGCGCCGCGGAAGACCCACAGCGAGAGCAGGAAGAGGATCGGGAAGGCGAGCAGCTCGGCTCGCGCGAGGTCCTCCGACACCGTCTCGCCGATCTCGGGGTTGATCACGTCGCGCCCGCCGAAGGTCACGCCGTCGCCGCCGTGGCGCTCGCGCAGCCGGTCGACGACCTCGAGCTCGTCGGCGCCGTCCGCGAACGAGGCCGCGACCACGGCCTGGGTGCCGTCGCGCGACAGGAAGGCCGGGTCGCGCGCGTCCAGCCAGCTCACCGTGCGGTCGACGCCGGGGTCGGCGGCCAGCGTCGCGCTGCAGCGTGCGCAGGCGGGCCTGGGCGGCCGGGTCGCTGCGCACGTGCGCCCGCGTCGCCTCAGAGGCCGACGAGCCCGAGGCTGCTGCGACCGCCGGTGGCCCGCTGGATGCGCTCGTCGCCGGCCACCGCCTCGGCCTGCGGGTCCTGGAAGTCGGCGTCCTCCGCGCTCAGCTCGCCGGCCACGGGCCCGCCGAAGGCGCCGCCGGCCACGAACAGGACGGCGCCGAGGATCAGCAGGACGCGCGTGCGGCGCAGGGCGAGGCGGGCGAGAGCGGTCACGGCGTCACGGCTCCTTCCGGTGTCTCGAGGTGAGGCAGTAGGCGCGACACCCATTCCTCCCGGCCGGCGAGGTCGTCGAGGGACATCGCGGCCGCGACGTTCAGCAGCATGCCCCGGGCGAAGAACGCGCGCAGCGCGTCGGGGTCGGCGCCCGAGAGGCGCTCGACCTCCTCGATGACCTCGCCGTAGTGCGCGCGTGCGACGGTCGCGGATGTCGGGATCCGAGCACGCCGCCCAGAGCTGCATCTGGAGCTGGAGCAGCTCGCGGTCCTCGAGCATGCTCGCGGTAGGCCATGCCCATGGCGGCGAGCACGGTCGGCTGCGCGTGGCTCGGCGTGCCAGCGCTCGGCCGCCGCGCGGAACGTCGCGAGCGTTCGCTCGCACGTCCGCTCGGCGCACGCCAGGAAGAGGTCCTTCTTCGTGCCGAACAGCCGGAACAGGTACGCGTGCGAGATCCCGGCGAGCCGCGCGATCGTCTCGGTCGAGGTCCCGAAGTAGCCCGTGCGGGCGAACTCCGACACCGCGATCTCGATGATCTGGCGGCGCCGTTCGTCGGCGCGAGAGGCGGGGCTTGGGGCGGCGTCGTCGCCATGCGCGACGCTTAGTGTGAGTGACTACTCACTTCCGTGTCAAGTGCTGCGACCCCGAGGGCGCGGTCCAGCACTGCTTCGCCCTCGCCGCGAACCCGGTACGGGCCGATGCCCCAACGGCGGCTTGCCGCCCGGACGCGTGTCCGAGCTACGCCACCCAGGCCGGCGACCCGCCCTGGTCGCGCACCCACAGCCCGACGAGACCGCGGAAGTGCGCGATGAACTGCTCGTGCTCGTGTGGCCGGATAGGCTCGAGCGGACCGTCTCGACGAGCAGGTCGTCGAGCTCGCGCGAGGCGAAGAACTCCAGGGCGATCGCGTCGAAGTCGGCCAGCCGGCTGGCGCAGAAGTCCTGGTAGCGCTCGGTCTCGAGGTACTCGTCGGCCAGCCGGCGGTAGGCCGCCAGCTTCTCCTCGTAGGACAGGTCCTCGCGGTCGCCGATCTCGAAGTAGCGGCGCGTGTCGAGGTCGAGCCGCGGCGCGCGGCCGGTCACCAGGCAGAACGCCGACCACTTGACCAGCGCGCTGATCGCCCACGGGAAGTAGTAGTGCAGGGACGTGATGGCCACGTCCGGCGACGCGTTGGCGTAGTCGATCGGGAACACCTCGGAGCCACGCACGAGCGTCTCGCAGGAGTTGAACTCCCAGCGGAAGAAGGCGTTGACGAGCCGTGAGATCGTCACCGCCTCGTCGCCGGCCGCGGGCGTCAGGAAGTCGTGCTCGACGCTGTAGCGGTCGTGCAGGGCTCTTCGGGGCGGAAGCGCATGACCATCGTCTCGGCCCCGATCGACAGCGCGCGGGCGAAGACGTCGTAGTCCTCGACCGACGCCTGCAGGTGCATGAGCCGCTTGCCCGAGGCGTCATAGGCGCGGTGCAGCTCGTCCGCGTCGCGGATCCGGCTCACCCCGATCCACTGGCCGCCGTCGTAGGGCTTCATGAACAGCGGGTAGCCGACCTCGGCGGCGACGGCATCGAGGTCGAAGGGCAGGTTGTACCTCGCCGCCGTGTAGGCAAAGCGCTCGTTGGCCGGCGGGTTCTTGTGCGGCACGAGAACCGTCTCGGGCACCTTCAGCCCGAGCCGCATCATCGCGCAGTACGCGGTGTGCTTCTCCATCGACTGGAACGTGAACGGCGAGTTGAGCAGGTACACGTCGTCCATCAGCGCGACCTTCTTCAGCCACTCGCGCGGCAGGAAGTACCAGTAGGCGAGGCGGTCGACGACGAGCTCGTAGCGCGGGCGGTAGCGCAGGTTGAACGGCTCCATCGTGATGCGCTCGACCGCCAGCCGGTGGCGGGCGCCGTCGTCGCCGGCGACCGGCCCGAGCCGGCCGACGAGCGCCTCGAACGCGCGCGGCCAGTCCTCCTCGGTGCCGAGCAGCAGCCCGATCGTGTGGTCGGTCCCGGTCACGCGCTCGGCCCACCGCGCCCATGCGGCCGCCGCAGGCTCGGTCAGGTGCGGATGCAGCGCGTCGCGCCACGCCGTGTGGTCGTGCCGGTCGGCGGTCTCGTGCAGGCGGTCGCGTAGCCCCGCCGGACGAGCGCCTCGGCCATCAGCCGATTGTTGCGCACGTTCTCCTCCGAGCTTCCGCAGGTCATGCGTCACCGGCACCGGCGCCACGTCCGGCCAGCGCTCGCGCAGCGTCGCGCGCACGAAGCGGACGATCCGCCCGTAGCGACGGAAGCCGCGACTCGTGCGCGTCGAAGCGCGGATGGAAGTACGACCCCGACTGAAGGAACAGGGCGCCGAAGACCCCCGGGTGGCGGCGCTGCGCGTGGAGCATGGCCAGCGCGCCGAGGCTCGCGCCGATCCCGACCACGCGGCCCTCGACGGCGACCGCGGCGCGCACCGCGGCGAGGACGTCGACGGCCAGCGCCCGCGCGTAGCGGGCCGACGCCGAGTACCACTCGTCGCGGTCGGGGCCGTCCAGCAGCGCGAGCCGATGCGGCGGCAGGCGGCCGGAGCCGACGGCCACCGCGGCGAAGCTCGTCAGCGCGGACAGCTCGTCGTAGGCGCTGCCGTCGTGGACGACGAGCAGCGGCAGCGGCTCGTCCGGCTCGGCCGCGGCCGGGCTCCACAGGCGCACGGGGACCGCCGGCACGAGACCGTGCGCGCGCACCCGGAGCGAGCGGGTCGCTCCCGGGACGCCGGGCTCGCCGAGCCATTCGGGCTCGCGGTAACCGGGGAAGCGGACGACCGAGCGCTCCCCGAAGGCGCTCGCCACACGGTCGGCGTTGGCGGGGTCCGGGACCGCCTCGGCCCACCCGTCGGGCCGGCGCAGCTCGAGCCGGTACTCGAACCGCGCGACCGGCGGGCGCGGGACCCGCAGACGCCAGCCCACCGCGTCCCGCGCGAAGTCCGTCGCGTCGATGCGCAGCGCCCGGTCGACGAGCAGGCGCACCCCGGCCAGCTCGCGGCCGGGATCGGCGACGCGCAGGACCACTGCATGCGCGTCGACCTCGGGCCCGGCCTGCGGCGCGGTCTGCTGCATCCGCCGGACGCTATCTGGCCACTCGCGCCCCGGCTTCGCACCCCCACGACGGCGCCGGGCCCGCACATCGCGGGCCCGGGGCGAAGCGGGAACGACGGCCGGCCGCTACGCCAGCTCGGGCTTCTCGGGCAGGTCGAGGCCGCGCGCCTCGACGCCGCCGCCGGCCAGCCCCGGGCGGGGCAGCGGGCGCGGCTGGTCGCGGCTGGGGCGCTCGGGCGCCGGCTCGCCGGGCACGTCGGGCGGGCTGGCGGACTCCTCCGGGTCCGAAGACCTCCTCCTCGGCCTTGCCCGCGAGCAGTCCCTCGAACTCGCCCTTCTCGATCGTCTCGCGCTTGAGCAGGATCTCGGAGATCGTGGTCAGCGCCTCGCGGCGCTCGGTGAGGATGTCCTTCGCGCGCTGGTGGGCGCTCTCGACGATCCGGCGGATCTCGTCGTCGATCTCGCGGGCGATCTCGTCGGAGTAGTCGGGCTCGGAGGAGAACTCGCGGCCCAGGAAGGGCTGGCCGTGGTCGTGGCCGAACACGCGCGGGCCGAGCCGCTCGCTCATGCCGAAGCGCATGACCATCTGCTTGGCCGTGGCCGTGACCTTCTCGAGGTCGTTCGACGCGCCCGTGGTGATCTCGCCGAACACGATCTCCTCGGCCGCGCGGCCGCCCAGCGTCATCGACATGTTGTCGGTGAGCTCCGCGCGCGTGGTCAGGAACTTGTCCTCCTGCGGCATCGAGATCGTGTAGCCGAGCGCCTGGCCGCGGCTGATGATCGAGATCTTGTGGACCGGGTCGGAGTGCTCGAGGAAGTGCCCGACGATCGCGTGGCCCATCTCGTGGTAGGCGGTGATCAGGCGCTCCTTCTCGCCCATGACCCGGGTCTTCTTCTCCGGGCCGGCGATCACGCGCATGATCCCCTCCTCCAGCTCGACCTGCGTGATCTCACGCTTGCCGTTGCGGGCGGACAGGAGCGCGGCCTCGTTGACCAGGTTCGACAGGTCGGCGCCGGTGAAGCCGGGCGTCTGGCCGGCCAGCGTGTCGACGTCGATCTCCTTGCCCAGCGGCTTGCCGCGGGTGTGGACCTCGAGGATCTTGGCGCGGCCCTTGCGGTCGGGGCGGTCGACGACGATCTGGCGGTCGAAGCGGCCCGGGCGCAGCAGGGCGGGGTCGAGGATGTCCGGGCGGTTGGTGGCGGCGATGAGGATGATGTTGTCCTTCATCTCGAAGCCGTCCATCTCGACCAGCAGCTGGTTCAGCGTCTGCTCGCGCTCGTCGTGACCGCCGCCCAGCCCGGCGCCGCGGTGGCGCCCGACGGCGTCGATCTCGTCCATGAAGATGATGCAGGGCGAGTTCTGCTTGGCCTGCTCGAAGAGGTCACGCACGCGCGAGGCGCCGACCCCGACGAACATCTCGACGAAGTCCGAGCCCGAGATCGAGAAGAACGGCACGCCCGCCTCGCCGGCCACCGCGCGGGCCAGCAGCGTCTTGCCGGTGCCCGGGGGCCCGTAGAGCAGCACGCCCTTGGGGATGCGGGCGCCGAGCGCCTGGAACTTCTTCGGGTTCTCGAGGAACTCCTTGATCTCGTGCAGCTCCTCGACGGCCTCGTCGACCCCGGCCACGTCGCGGAAGGTGATCTTCGGCGAGTCGACCGACAGCCGCTTGGCGCGCGACTTGCCGAACGACATGACCTTGGAGCCGCCGCCCTGGACCTGGTTCATCAGGAAGATCCAGAAGCCGATGAAGATCAGGAAGGGCAGGACGTAGGTGAGCAGCGACAGCCAGCCGTTGCTCTTGCGGCCCTCGACGTCGTAGTCCTGGATCTTCTGGCGTCTGCTTGGCCGCCTGCAGGCGGCGTGTCGAGCCGGTCGGCCGCCTCGGGCGGGTAGCCGGTCTCGTACTCCTGCCCGCTGCGGAGCTTCACCGTGAGGGTGTTGTCCTTCGTCTTCAGGTCGACCGTCTTGATCTGCCCGGCCTGGAGCTGGGCGATGAAGTCGCCGTACGACGGGGGCTGCTCCTGCGTGCCCGGGCTGATGAGCTTCTGTGCGAAGAACGCCAGCACCACGACGATCAGAATCGGGAATGCCGCGCTCTTGAAGAACCTGCTCATGGCCAGATGACGGCGCCTCCAGCGCCTTGTGTGACAAGGACCGGCAAGAGGGAGAGCGTACCAGCGTTCCCATGCTCTCCCCGTCGGTTGGTCGAGGCCTTCTGCCGGTGTGGACGGGTGTTCTCGGGCATGTACGCGAGGCGCGCGGCGGCGGATCGCCGGCGGCGCCTCTACTGCACCAACGCAGCGACGTACGGAAGATTTCGGTATTTCTCGGCGTGATCGAGCCCGTAGCCGATCGCGAAGCGGTCGGGGATCTCGAAGCCGACGAAGCGGATCGGCAGCTCGACCTTGCGCCGCTCGGGCTTGGTCAGCAGCGCGCAGACCTCGAGCGAGGCGGGGTTGCGGGCGCCGAGGTTGCGCATCAGGTACTGCAGCGTGAGGCCCGAGTCGACGATGTCCTCGACGATCAGGACGTCGCGACCCTCGATCGGCACGTCGAGGTCCTTGAGGATGCGCACGACGCCGCTGGAGTCGGTGGCCGAGCCGTAGGACGAGACGGCCATGAAGTCGACCTCGCATGGCAGCGAGATCTGGCGCATGAGGTCGGCCAGGAAGAACACCGCGCCCTTGAGCACGCCGATGAGGAGCAGGTCGCGCCCGGCGTACTCCGAGCTGACCGCCTGGCCGAGGGATCGGACGCGCTCCTTGAGCTCGTCCGGCTGGACGAGGATCTCGCCGATCTCGGGATCGCGCATGGGCCGGGCAGTCTATGTGCGCGCCACGGGCAGCGGCGGCGTGCGCTCGCAGCGCAGGACGCCGTCCTCGACGATCGCGCGGGCGCCGGCGCCGAGGTCGAGCGCGCCGTCGCCGAGCGCGAGCACGTCGTCCAGCCGCCCGGTGGCGCGCGCGCACAGCTCGCCGGTCGCCGTCTCGGCCAGGCGGCGCAGGATGAGCCGCGCGAGCGCTCGCGGCAGCGCGGCGAGATGGCCGACGGCGATCCGATCGCGGCCGGCCAGCGCGGTGTCCACGACGATGTCGAGCACCTCGGCCTCGTCGCGCAGCAGCTCGGCCGTGCGCACGACGTTGCGCTCGGCGGCGGGGTGGATGTCGCGCAGCGCGGGCACGAGCCCGGCGCGCACCCGCCCGCGCGCGTACCTGTCGCTCTCGTTCGTCGCGTCGTCGCGCCACGCGAGCCCGCGAGCGCGGCACCATGCCGCGGTGTCGTGCCGCGTGAGGCCGAGAAGCGGGCGCACGAGCCGCCCGCTGCGCGCCTCCATGCCCAGCAGGGCGCGACGCCCGGGCGAGGCGGCCAGCCGGTAGAGGATCGTCTCGGCCTGGTCGGTGGCGGTGTGGGCGACGGCCAGGCGCGCGTCGTGCGCGCCGGCCAGGCGCGCCCCGGCGGCCAGGCGGACGTCGCGCGCCCAGGCCTGCAGGTTGCCGGGCGCGTCGCTCGGCCGACCGGCGCGCTCGATCGCCAGCGGCACGCCCTGCGCGGCGCACATCGCGGCGCAGTGCGCCTCATCGCCGGCGGCGGCGTCGCGCAGCCCGTAGTTGACGTGCAGGGCGCGCACCGCCTCGGCGCCGGACAGCGTCACTGCGACGTCGAGCAGGCACACCGAGTCGCGACCGCCGGACAGCAGCACGACCACCGGCGCACCGGGCGGCAGCAGGCCCGTGGCGGCGACGCGCTCGACGAGGTCCATGGCACCGAGTCTAGGAAGCCGGCGACCCGGGGATCACCGGTCGCGGCGAGAGCCGGCGGAGCTCGCGGCCAGAGCACCGAGGGGAGGATGGACCCACCGGCCGGCAGAACCCCACGCATGCCGTGGGTTTGCGCCGGAAGGCGGGCGCCGCGACGCCCACGCAACATCGAGGGCGGGCCGATCGGGCTCCATCGCGGCGCAAAGGCTGTGACGGGCGGCGCGGAGACCCCCGAAATAGTCAGCGGCGGGTCCTCTCACGAGGATCCCGCCGCTCGCGGGCTTAACGTCCCGCGACGTCGGTCGGCGGCGCTCGTCTCTCGACCGGCGGCGCCTTGCGGGCGGTTTCCCGCCCACTTCCCGACCTGATGCCGTGTTGGTGGCGCAAGTCGTACTCGGCCCACCCATCACCTGTCAACTTCAACCGTTGCCGGGTGACGACACTCGGTTCGGCCGGCAGTCGTATCCTCGCCCGCCGTGCGGCGCGACCCGATCCACCTGCGCCCGACGGCGGCGCTGGCCGAGCGCGCGCTGCTGCCCGGCGACCCCGGCCGGGCGCTGGCCCTGGCCCAGGCGCTGTTCGACGAGCCCGCGCGCATGTTCAACCACCACCGCGGGCTCTGGGGCTACACGGGCACGGCGATCGACGGCGAGCTGCTGACCGTGCAGAGCACGGGCCTGGGCGGGCCCAGCGCCGCGATCGTCCTGGACGAGCTGAGCGCGCTCGGCGTGGAGGTCGCCGTCCGGGTCGGGACGTGCGCGGCGCTGGGCGACGGCGCGCGTCTCGGCGACCTCGTCGCGGTGCGCGAGGCGCTGGCCGGCGACGGCTGCAGCCGCGCGCTCGGCGCGGGCGACGTCGTGGCCGGCGACGTCGCGCTGGCCGACGCCCTCGCCGCGCAGGCCGACCACGCCGGCCGCGTGGGCTGCGGAGACCTCTACTACGACGAGGGCGACGCGGGCGACGAGCGCCGCGACGCGTGGCGCGCGGCCGGCGCCGTGGCGCGCGACCTCGAGACGGCGGCCCTGTTCGCGGTCGCGCGACGGCGCGGCGTGCGCGCCGGTTCGCTGCTGGCGGTGACGGAGCGCGCCGGTGAGCGGCTCGACGCGGACGCCATCGATGCGGCCGGCGTGCGCCTCGGCCGCGCGGCGCTGGCCGCGCTGGCCGCGCTGGCCGGAGGCGCGGCTACTCCTCGCTGACCTCGAGGCGCTCCTGGTTGCGGGGCACGGGCGCGGCCGTGCCGGGGAGTGCCTGCTGGATCGCGTCGAGCTCGCGCGCGATCGCCGCGAGCTGCTCGTCGATCGCGGTCAGGCGGCCCTCCAAGCCAGGGTTGGCGTTCAGTGCGGCGAGCCGCCCGTCGAGGCGGTCGACGCCGTCCTCGATGCCCTCGAGCCGCTGCGAGACCTGGCGGATGCGGCGGGTGAGGCGCTCGATGTCGCTGGCCGAGGGGATGTTGAGGGCCCCCATGGCCGCCTCCTGGGCCTGGGCGGCCTTCTCGCGCGCCTCGAACGCGCGCGACAGGGCACCGGTGACGAGCGGGTTCTCGAGGAGATCCTGGGCGAATCGCCCGAGCGCGTCCTCCCCGGACTTGGCCAGGCGCTGGCGCAGCCCGTCGGCGCCGAGGTCGTCGTGCATGGCCAAAACGGTAGCGCAGCGCCCGCGCCAACCTGCGGATCCAGATGGTATCTCACTCTCAAGTTGAGCCTGAGTGTGCAGGATTCCGCACGCATGTTCACGGATTCCCACGGCGAAAAGAGGCCCCGGATAGGTTTGAGTGGTCAAGCTGGACGCCGTGACGGCCGATGACCACGGTGTCCGAGCTCGCCAAGCGGCGCCCACGAACCTTTGCCACGCAGGCCCAACACCTCTCCAGCGCACGACCGCCCGTCGGGCGCCCCTGACACGGCCGCCCGCCGCGCCGATCGCTCCATCGCGCGCCCGCGCGGGATGAGGCGTCAGTTGCTCGCCGGGCTGGCCATCGCCGGCCTGTTCCTGGCCGGCTTCGGCGGCGCGGTCCTGCCGGCGTCGGCACAGACCATTGTCCTGAAGCTCGCCGACGGCTCCGAGCACACGTGGACGGGAGAAGGCGAGATTCCCGCCACCGTCACCACTGCAGACGGCACCGAGGTCGCCGTCATCGGGCCTGTCGCCGATCCGGCCCCCGCCCCCGCCCCCGATCCAGATCCCGATCCCGTCCCCGCCCCCGATCCCGATCCGGTCACCGTGCCCGATCCGGACCCGGTCCCCGACCGCCCGACGACCACGCCGCCGGACCTCACCGAGCCGGGTCCCGGCTCGACCGATCCCGACCCGACCGATCCCGACCCGACGGACACGACCCCGAACGAGAGCCCGCGCTCGGAGGAGCCGGGCTCGGAGGACCGCGGGTCCGACGGACCGTCGAGCCCGTCCTCCTCCGGGCCGTCGTCCTCCTCCGCCCCCGGCGCGAGCGCGACGACGACGGCCGCGGCGGCGACCACCGCCCGCCGCCGCGCCGCCGCGCGGCGCCAGCGCGCGCCGCTCACGACGCGGGTCGAGGCCGAGCGCGCCGACGACGGCACGGTGAAGGAGCGCATGACGCCCGCGCAGCGGCGCAAGCGCGACCACGGCATGGAGGACACGACCGGCCAGCGCCCCGAGCGCCGCGCCGACGGCACGCCCACGCCGGCCAACCCGACCTTCGCGCTCGCCGTCCCCGGGGCGGCGCAGCCCGGCGTCCCCAACTTCTTCATCGAGAAGTTCCGGATCCCGCCGTTCCTGCTGCCGATCTACCAGGCCGCCGGCGTCGAGTACGGCGTCCGCTGGGAGATCCTCGCCGCGATCAACGAGATCGAGACCGACTACGGGCGCAACCTCAACGTGTCCTCCGCCGGCGCGCTGGGCTGGATGCAGTTCATGCCCGCGACGTGGGAGATGTACGGCACCGACGCCAACCACGACGGGCGCCGCGACCCCTACAACCCGGTCGACGCGATCTTCGCCGCCGCGCGCTACCTCAAGGCCGCGGGCGCCGAGGAGGACATCAACCGCGCGATCTTCGCCTACAACCACGCCGACTGGTACGTCGACTCCGTGCTCATGCGCGCGCGGCTGATCAGCGGCCTGCCCAACGACCTCGTCGGCTCGCTGACCGGCCTGACCCAGGGCCACTTCCCCGTCCACGCCAAGGCGCGCTACGCCGACGACCTGACCGAGCGCGAGGCGCGCGTGGCCAGGAAGAAGGGCGCGACCGTGCCGGTCGAGTCGGACGCCGCGCGCCGCGCGGTCAACATCTACGCCAAGGCCGGCTCGCCGGTGATCGCCGTCCAGGACGGGAAGATCGTGAAGATGGGCGAGAGCGACCGCCTGGGCCGGTTCATCCAGCTCCGCGACGCCTACGGCAACACGTACACCTACGGCCACCTCAAGAAGCTCGCCCACCTGTACCCGGTGCCCAAGCAGCGCACGGTGTCCAAGCAGCAGGTGAACGACGAGCTGAAGCTGACCAAGAAGGGCGACCGCGACCCGACTCCGACCGCCCCCGCCAGCGCCGGCCGCCAGCTCTCGGACGCCGCCGCGCAGGCCGCGCCGACGCTGACGCCCGCGGGCGCCGCGCTCTCGCCGGCCGCAGCCGCGGCCACGCCGTCGGTCGAGAAGGAGCGCCTGTTCGCCAACCCCTACCGCCCGCAGTCCTTCGAGAACGGCGGCGAGGAGCAGCTCTTCCGCAGCGGCGCGGTCATCCCCGGCTTCTCGACCTTCAAGTCCTTCTTCACCGAGATCTACGGCCTGGACCGCGAGGACGTCGTCCTGCGCGAGCTGCGCGTCGGCTCGAAGGTCATCGCGGGCACGATCCTGGGCCGCATCGGCACGACGGACGACAAGACCGCGCCCCACACCAAGTTCGAGATCCGCCCCGCCGGACGCGGCGCCCCGCGCGTCGACCCCAAGCCGATCCTCGACGGCTGGAAGCTGCTCGAGTCGACGGCGATCTACCGCGCCGCGGGCCGCAACCCGCTCGTCGGCCAGGACGCCAAGGCCGCGTCGATCGGGCAGATCCTGCTCATGAGCAAGGAGGAGCTGCAGCGCCGGGTGCTCGAGAATCCCAACGTCCAGGTCTACGAGTGCGGCCGCCGCGACATCCAGGCCGGGATCATCGACCGCCGCGTGCTGGCCACGCTCGAGTTCCTCGCCGTCAGCGGCCTGAAGCCGACGGTCAGCTCGCTGCAGTGCGGCCACGGCTACCTGACCGCGTCGGGCAACGTGAGCCATCACTCGACCGGCACCGCGCTCGACATCGCCGCGATCAACGGCGTGCCGATCGTCGGCCACCAGGGCGCCGGCTCGGTCACCGAGCTCACCGTCCGCAAGCTGCTGACCCTGCAGGGCCAGATGAAGCCCGACCAGATCATCTCGCTGATGACCTTCGACGGCGCGGACAACACGATGTCGATGGCCGACCACCACGACCACATCCACGTGGGCTGGAGGCCGATGTTCGGCGCCGACCTCAAGCTCGGCGCCCAGTTCAGCGCGGCGCTCAAGCCCAACCAGTGGGACAAGCTCATGCAGCGCCTGGGCGAGATCGACAACCCGCAGGTGCTGACCACGCCCTCCAAGTACGCGCTGAAGGCGAAGGCCGAGCCGGCCAGCGACGCCCACGCGGGCGAGTAGCGCTCCGGCCCAGGGCCCCGGGCCGGCCCGGCTCAGTCCTCCGGGTCCAGGGCGTCCGGCGGCGACGAGCCGCGCAGGATCGGGATCGTCGTCGCCGTCACCGCGGCGATCGGGATCGCCACCAGCGCGCCGATGATCCCGGCCAGCACGCCGCCCGCGCCGACGACCATGAGCGTGGCCACCGGGTGCATCTCCATCGTGCGACGCATGATCAGCGGGTACAGCACGTTGCCCTCGAGCTGCTGGACGAGCAGCACGATGCCGAGCACGACCAGCGCGGCGCCGGCGCCGTTGGAGACGAGCGCGATCAGCACCGCCGCCGAGCCGGCGACGACCGCGCCGATGATCGGCACGAACGCGGCCACGAAGGTCAGCACGGCCAGCGGCAGGACGAGCGGCATGCCGACGAGCGTCATGCCGATCCCGATGAACACGGCGTCGACGGTGGCCACGAGGACCACGCCGCGCACGTAGGCGCTGAGCACCGACCAGCCCGCGTCCCCCGCCTCGTCGACGCGCGCGCGGGCGCGTCGCGGGAACAGCGCGCACGACCCAGCTCCACAGCCGCGCGCCGTCCTTGACGAAGAAGAACACGAGCACGACGGTGAGCAGCGTCGCGGCCACGATCTGGCCGAAGATCATCGCGCCGCTCAGCACGCCGGAGGCGATCTCGCCGCTGGACGCCTGCAGGCGCTCGGAGGCGGAGTCGACCGCGCGCTGCACCTCGGCCTCGGTGATCCCGAACGGCCCCGAGGCGACCAGCGCGCCGAGCTCCCGCGCGCCGCCGGTCACGGTGTCGAACAGCACGCCGAGCTCGGAGACGAACGGCGGCACGACGAGCGAGCCGAGGCCGAAGACCACGAGCAGCGCGGTGACGAAGACGATGGCCGTGGCCAGGCCGCGCGACAGGCCGCGGCTCACGAGCGCGGCGGCCGGCGGCACGAGCAGCGTGGCGATGAGCAGCGCGATGAACGCCGGCAGGGCGACGAGACGCACCTGCCACAACGCGTAGGCGAGCACGACCACGGCGGCGACGACGACCAGGAAGCGCCACCCCAGCTCCGAGGCGGTGACCAGCGCACGCGGGACGTCGGGCGGCCGCGACGGCCGGCGGACGTCGCCGTCCGGCTCGCGCGGCTCGAGCACGGTCGCCTGGTGAACGTGCGCCATGAGCGCAGGCGTACCCGTTCGGCGGTCGGGCCTACTCGGGGTCGAGGGCGCGGACGAGCGCCTGCAGCTCGGCCACCACGTCGCCCTCGAGCCGCACCGCCGCGCGATCGTCCCACGGCGTCGGCCCCTGGGTGACGACGGCCACGTCGCCGCCCGCCGCGTGCGTCATGCCGGGCAGGGCGGCGATCGGGTGGACCTCGAGCGAGCTCCCGACGCACAGCAGCAGGTCGGCCTCGGCGGCCAGCGCGAACGCGCGATCGAGGGCGGCCTCCGACAGCCACTCGCCGAACAGCACCACGTCGGGCTTCAGCGGCCGCCCGCAGTCGCAGCGCGGGATCCCGCGCTCGGTCGGCCTCGAGCCGCGCGCGCACCTCGGCCAGCGGATGGCGCGCGCCGCAGGCCAGGCACGACGACGTCTCGATCGACCCGTGGACCTCGACGAGCTCGCGCGTGCCCGCCTTGGCGTGCAGGCGGTCGATGTTCTGGGTGACCACCGCGCGCAGGTGCCCGCGGCGTTCGAGCGCCACCAGCGCGTGGTGTGCGGCGTTCGGCTGCTTGCCCTCGAGAACTCCGAAGCGGTGGCCGTAGAACCGCCAGAAGCGCTCGGGGTCGGCGCGCCAGGCGTCGATGTGGGCGACCTCCATCGGGTCCACGTTGGCCCACAGCCCGGTCCCCGGCGAGCGGAAGTCGGGGATCCCCGACGGGCACCGAGATCCCGGCCCCGGTCAGCGCGACGACCGAGCCGGCGCCGCGCACGAGCTCGGCCAGGCGCTGCACCCCGGCGACCGCCACGGCGGCGTCAGGTCCCGCGCCAGCGCGGCCTGGCGCTTCTCGAGGAAGGCCGCGACGCCCTCGCGCGCGTCGTCGGTGGCGAACACCTCGACGAACGCGCGCTGCTCGGCCTGCAAGCCCGTCGTCGAGCCCCGCGTCGGCGCCGACCTGCTTGATCGCGCGCACGGCGTGCGGCGCCTGCTCGGCGAGCTTGCGCGCCCAGGCGAGCGCGGCGTCGAGCAGCTCGTGGTCGGGGACGACGCGGTTGACGAGGCCGAACTCGTAGGCCTCGTCGGCCCCGATCGGCTCGCCGGTCAGGTTCATCTCGAGCGCCTTGTTCGTGCCCACGAGTCGCGGCAGGCGCTGGGTGCCGCCGAAGCCGGGCATGATGCCGAGGCTGATCTCGGGCTGGCCGAAGCGCGCCGACTGCGCGGCCACGCGGATGTCGCAGGCCATCGCCAGCTCGCACCCGCCGCCGACGGCCAGCCCGTTGACCGCGGCGATCGTCACCACGCCGGAGCGCTCGAGATCGCGCCCCAGCGCGTGCATGCGCGCAGCGAAGCTCCGCGCCCGTCGCCCGACCCCATCTGCGCGGTGAAGCCCTTGATGTCCGCGCCGGCGCAGAACAGCTGCGGGTTGGCCGAGGCGAGGACGAGCGCTCGCACCTCACCGCCGTCGCGGACGTGCTCCCAGACGCGGGCGAGATCGTCGACGAGCTGAGCCGAGATCGAGTTGGCCGGCGGGTTGTCGAGCCACACGATGGCGACGTCGTCGCGCGTCTCGAGCTGGAGCGTCTCGGGCTGGTCGAAGCCCTCGTCCGGGCGCTTGTAGGCTGAACACGCCCTGGCCGGCGGGCGGTCCGGTGCGGCCCTGGGCCACGAGCCGGCGCAGCAGCGGCGGCGGCTCGAAGCGCTCGCCCCACTCCTCGGCCGGCGCGCTCGAGCCGCTCGAGCACGGCGTCCAGCCCGGCGGCGTCGGCGCGCGCCAGCGGCGGCGGCACCAGCCCCGTGCCGGCCATCATCCCCAGGTCGACCTCGCGCGTCGAGCACACGCCCTCCTCGACGAGCGCCAGGCACTCGACGAGCGCGCGCAGGTTGAAGCGGTCGGCGAGCTCGTCGGGGTCGGGGTCGGCGTCGCCCGGCACCTGCGGCTCGCCGTCGCGGTAGAAGCCCTCGCCCCCGGTCTTGGCGCCGAGCTTGCCCTCGGCCACCCGGGCGCGCAGGCCCTCGTGGACGTACATGCGCCCGGGATAGGAGGCGTCGAGGTGCTCGGCCACGTGCAGGACGGTGTCCAGGCCGAGCAGGTCGGCGAGGAAGAAGGGCCCCATCGGCGCGATCTTGGACTCGGTCACCGCCGCGTCGATCGCCTTGATCGACCAGCCCTTCTCCTCCTGCACGCGCCAGACCTCGCTCATCGCCGCGTTGAGCACGCGGTTGACGACGAAGCCGGGGACCTCGGCGCACGTGATCGGGGTCTTGCGGATGGCCTGCGCGAAGGCTGACCGCGGTGGCCATCGCCTCCGGCGACGTGTCGTCGCCCTCGACGACCTCGATGAGCCGCATGACGGCGGCCGGGTAGAAGTAGTGGAAGCCGACGACGCGGTCGGGGCGCGAGGTCGCCTCGCCGATCTCGGTGATCGACAGCGCCGACGTGTTGGAGGCCAGGACGGCGTGGCCGGGCGTGGCCACGTCGAGCTCTGCGAACACGGCCTGCTTGAGCTCGAGGCGCTCGGGCACGGCCTCGATGACGAAGTCCACGTCGCCGAAGGCGTGGTAGCTCGTCGTGCCGTCGATGCGGCCGATGACCTGCTCGAGCTGGCGCTCGGCCTCCTCCTCGTCCAGCCGGCCCTTCTCGACCTGCTTGGACGAGCTGGCCCTGGGTGACGTTGCGCGCCTCGATCAGGCCGGCCTGGACGAGGTCGTCCTCGACGTCCTTGAGGACGACGGGGATCCCCGCGGCGGCGATCGTCTGGGCGATCTGGCCGCCCATGGTGCCGGCGCCGACGACGGCGGCCTTGAAGACGAACATGGTCTGGACGGCTCTCCTTGGTGGTGGACGCCGGGCAGGCTACCGCGGCACGACTCAGATTCCCGGGTCGCGCTCGGCGGCCAGCTCGGCGGCGAACCGCCGCAGCGTGCGCTCGAGCGCATCGCGCTGGGGGCGGCGCACGAACAGGCAGGTCGGCGAGCGCGGGGCGCAGCCGCGGGTCCTTGGGCTCGTAGTCGCGCTCGATCGCGACCGTCACGCCGCGCTCGTGGGGGATGGAACTGCGACGCGCTGGGTGCCGCGAACGCGGTCGTCCTCGAGCGTCGACGGTCTGGCCGGCGCGCGGCTCGAAGGCCTCGACGGTCAGCAGCACGCGGCCGGGACCCTCCGGCGTGGAGTCCCACACGACTCGCGCGCCGGCACGCGGCCAGTCGCCCTCGACGCGCGCGACGTGCTTGAGCCCGTCGACGAACGTCGGCCACCGCCGGTGGTCGTACCACAGCGTCTCGGCGTCGCTGGCCAGGCCCTCCGACCTCGATGCTCGCGCGGACGCGTCCCACGGGGGGACGCTACGCGGCCACCGCCGCGCGGCGCCGAGGCGTCGCGCGGCATCAGGACCTCGCGCGCGATGACCAGCCGCTGGATCTGCGACGTGCCCTCGTAGAGCTGCATGATCTTGGCGTCGCGCATCAGCTTCTCCACGGGGTAGTCGCGGATGAAGCCGTAGCCGCCGTAGACCTGGACCGCGTCGGTCGTGACCTTCATCGCGGTGTCGGCGGCGAAGCGCTTGGCGTGCGAGGACTGCAGCGTGTTGCGCCTGCCCTGGTCGAGCACGGCGGCCGACTGCCAGGTCAGCAGCCGCGAGGCCTCGATCTCGGTGGCCATGTCGGCGATCATGAACCCGATCCCCTGGTGCATGCCGATCGGCACGCCGAACTGCACACGCTCGCGCGCGTAGGCGACGGCGAACTCGAAGGCGGCACGGGCGATGCCGACGGCCATCGCGGCGACCCCGGGGCGCGTGCGGTCCAGCACGGCCATCGCGATCTTGAAGCCCGCGTTCTCCTGGCCGAGCAGGTTGGCGGCCGGCACCTCGGTGTCGTTGAAGGTGATCGTCGCCGTGTTCGACGCCCGCTGGCCCATCTTGTCCTCCTTCTTGTCGACCACGACGGTGTCGTCGCGGTCGACCACGAAGGCCGAGATGCCCTTGTGCCCGGCGGCCGGGTCGGTCTTGGCGTAGACCGTGAACCAGTCGGCGTGCCCGCCGTTGGTGATGAAGCACTTCTGGCCGTTGATGACCCAGCGGTCGCCCTTGCGCACCGCGCGCGTCCGCATCCCCGAGACGTCGGAGCCGGCGTCGGGCTCGGTCAGGCAGAAGGAGGCGAGCTTCGGCGCCTCGGTCAGCATGCCGAGGTAGTGGCGCTTGGTCTCCTCCGAGCCGGCGACCAGCACGGGCGCGGCAGCCAGGCCGTTGGCGCCGAGCGAGGTCTGGATCCCCGAGCAGCCCCACGACAGCTCCTCCTGGACCACGCAGCCATCGAGGCAGGACAGCGCGGGGCCACCGTAGGCCTCGGGGACGTGGTAGTTCATCAGCCCGACCTCCCACGCCTTCTCGACCAGCTCCTGCGGCCACGTGGCGTCGCGGTCGTACTCCCAGGCCACCGGGCGGATCTCCTTGGCGGCGAAGTCGTGGGCGAGCTCGCGCAGCGCCTTCTGCTCGTCGGTGAGGGTGAAGTCGACCATCGCGTCCTCCTGCTCGCGGGTGGGCGATTGACTGGTCAGTCAACGCGCCTCCCAGCCTACCGGGACGGGCCCGCAGGTCAACCCGCGGCCATCGCGGTGGCACCGCGCCCCGGGCTCATGTAGAAAGCCCGGGCCATGCCCGCCCTGCGCCGCTTCGACCTCGAGGACCTCGTCAACCGTCCCGGGACCTACTTCCACCCGGAGACGGAGGTGCTGATCGTCGTCGACGACGCGCCCGAGGTCGACCCCGAGCTGTTCGAGGAGGGGCGCCGAGGGCGGCGACTGGGTGCTGCTGGGCGACGACGTCCCGCTCGACGAGCGCGCGCGCGACGAGCTCATCGAGCGCTTCGAGGTCCGCCACCACCCGGGCGCGACGAGCGCGCCGGCGGAGGACGACGAGGCCGAGGAGGACGAGGAGCTCGAGCCCGACGAGGACCCGGACGAGCTGCGCTGAGGGGCGCGCCGGCGGTCAGGCGGCCTGGGTCGTGAGGTCGCGCTGGGGGTCGATGGCCCAGCGCGTGGCGAGCTCGCGCAGCTCGCCGTCCAGCGGCCAGCGGTCGGGCTGCGGCTCGCCCGTCGAACTGCGGCGAGGCGCCCTTGAGGGCCATGGAGCCGGTGTTGTCGCCGATCGCCCGGATCTCCGGCGACCTCGTCGGCGTCGAGCAGCACGCGCGCGGGCACGGCGGCGAGCTCGTCGCGCTTGGACTCGATCGTCCGCGCGCCCGCGCCCGGCTCCTGGATCAGCGTCGGCACGACGCAGGCCACCGGCTCGTGGGCGAGGTTCCACTGGCAGGCCAGGCCCATCGGCGTCAGCCCGTGGCGCTCGGCGATCGGGCGCAGGCGCTCCAGCCGCTCGCAGCCGGCCTCGATCCAGCCCGCCGGGCGGAAGCCGCGGTGGTCGCGGGGCGCGAACGCGTGGCCGGGCCGGACGTCGTCCCAGAACAGCCCGCCGTAGTCGACGACGCGCGTGATCAGGCGCACGTCGTGCTCGCGCGCGGCGGGCAGGACGAGCTCGCCGGGCCACGGCTCGAGCGGGTTGAGGATCACCATCGCCCAGTCGATCAGCGCGCCGAAGCGCTCGAAGCAGTCGATGAGGTCGAGCGTGAAGCCGTTGGCCGGGCCCGGGGCCACGCCGAGCGCGCGCGGTCAGGCCGTCGTCGCGCAGGGCCGCCAGCGCCTCCCACACGACCGGGCTCGTGTAGCCCGTGCGGTCGGGGTTGTGCAGCAGCAGCAGGTCGAAGGCGTCGGCGCCGATCCGCTCGAGCGAGCGCTCGGCCGCCATCCGCACGTAGTCGGCGTAGCCGTCGGGGCCGCGCAGGCGCGGATCGGTGAAGCGCGGGAAGCCCTTGGCGCCCTCGCGCTCGCCCGTGTAGAAGTCGTGCCCGATCGCCCCGACCAGGCTGAAGCGCTCGCGCGCCACGCCCTGCAGCGCGCGGCCGAGCAGCGCGTCGGCCTCGCCGGCGCCGTAGGCGTCGGCGGTGATCAGCGTCGAGATCGCCTCGTCGGGCGCCAGCAGCGCGGCGAGCCGCTCGTCGTCCAGCGGCTCGCCGAAGTGCATGTAGCGCCCGCCGCTCCACGTCCCGACCGCGAGTGTGTCCGGGCTCGGTCATGCGCGCCGAGTCTACGCGCCGGCGCGCTCGCGCTCGGGCCGCTCAGGCGAAGAAGAACGCCAGGCCGAGCACCGCGTAGAGCGCCAGCAGCTGCAGGCCCTCGAACCACGTCGTCTCGCCCTCGTTGGTCACGTGGCTGGCGATGAGGATCGCCAGGACAGACGCCGGCCAGCTCGAACCCGTTGAACACGAGCGCCATCGGGTGCGGGCCGATGAACAGCGAGCAGAGCACGAGCACCGGAGCCACGAACAGCGCGATCTGGGCGGCCGAGCCGATCGCG
Organism: uncultured Actinomycetes bacterium; assembly: GCA_963787065.1. Lineage (GTDB taxonomy): Bacteria > Actinomycetota > Thermoleophilia > Solirubrobacterales > Solirubrobacteraceae > JAOPZW01. The sequence continues at coordinate 23,469 of CAWBBQ010000038.1, read as the reverse complement.
ATGTTGACGGCCAGGTCCATCTTGTCCTTCCAGGCCACGAGCACCGCGACCCAGTGCTCGGCCGCGTTGCCGACGATGGCCACGACGATCACGCCGATGAAGAACTCGCTCAGGCCGACGGACTCCGAGGCCTCGGTGATCGAGCCGACGAGGATCTCCGACATCAGGCCGACGGCGAGGCCGGCGATCGCGAGCATGACCACCGACTTGCGGACGGTCCACGGCTCGTCGTCGCCGTGCTTGATCGGGTCTGGGTCGTCCTCGGTCCCGGCGACCGGGTTGAACAGGTCGCGATGGGTCTTCAGCGAGAAGAGCAGCCCGGCCACGTAGGTGCCGATGAGCACGAGCGCGACGGCGTAGGAGAGGCTCTCGACGGTCTGGTCGTAGTTGATGCGCTCCTCGTCGGGGCCGGGCAGGCCGGTGCCCTCGACCAGCTCGAACACGGCGGGCATGACCATCGCGGCGGCGGCGAGCAGGAGCATCGCCGACTGCGCGGTCGCCGCCGTGGCGTCGAAGTGCTGGCGCTCGCGCTTCAGGCCGCCGACGAACGCCGCGGCGCCGAGCACGAGCAGCGCGTTGCCCATGATCGAGCCGATGATCGACGCCTTGACGACCTCGTGGAGCCCGGCGTTCAGCGCGAACAGGGCGATGATCAGCTCGGGCGCGTTGCCGAAGGTGACGTTGAGCAGGCCGCCGATGCCCGGGCCCGAGCGCTCGGCCAGCTCCTCGGTGGCGCGGCCCATCAGCGCCGCCGTCGGGATCACGCCCAGCGCCGAGGCGAAGAAGACGATCACCGGATCGGCGTGGATCAGCTCGAGGATGACCGCGATCGGGATGAACGGGACGAGGATGTACGGCGCACCCTCGGCGGAGAAGAGAAAGCGTCTGAGTGCCATCGGGGGCGGCAATATATGCAAGAACGCTCTATAGCGGGCGCCCGGTGGCGCGGACGCGTTCTATACCGGATGTCGGTCCCGGCCGGAGCGCGGCGCGCTCGCTCAGCGGAAGCGCTGAGCCACTCCACCACGGCCGCCCACGCGGGCTCGGCAGGGTCGAGGTGCACGCCGTGGCCGTCGCCCGGGCGCAGCACGAACGTCACGTCGTCGCCGGCCGCCCGGGCCGCCTCGACGTAACGGCGGGCGATCTCGGGTGGCACCGTCTCGTCGTCCTCGCCGTGCACGACGAGCTGCGGCACGCCGATCGGCACGCGCTCGATCGGCGAGGCGTCGGCGTAGCGGTCGGGGACCTCGTCCGGCGCGCCGCCGAGCAGGTCGCGCGCCGCGCCGTCGCCCACGCCGAGGCGCTCGGCCTCGCGCAGGTCGAGCACGCCGCCCTGGGCCACCGCGCCGGCCACGCGCACGGTCGGGCTGCGGGCGCGCCGCCGCCCACAGGGCGAGCTGCCCGCCGGCCGACTGGCCCACGGTCACCACGCGCTCGAGGTCGAGCGGGGCGTCGAGGCCGGCGAGCGCGTCGATCGCCGCGCCGACGTCCTCGAGCGTCGCCGGGTAGCCGCCGTGGCCGAGCGGGCCGATGCGGCGGAACTCGACGTTCCACGCCGCCCAGCCGCGGCGGGTCAGGTCGCGGGCCAGGTCCTCGCCGAGCTCGAGCGTGTACTGCTCGCGCCAGAAGCCGGCGTGCAGGACCACGGCGACGGGGAACGGGCCGTCGCCGGCGGGCAGCGTGAGGTCGGCGAACTGGTGGAAGTGGGATCCGTAGCGGTGGCGCATAGAATGCGCCAGCATGGCGCAGGCGCCGACGACGTGGGTCCCGGCGGGACCACCGGAGAGCTTCGCCGCGTCGCGCGGGCGCGACGCCGAGCCCGTGTCCGACCGCATCCGCGCGGCGGCCGGCCGGCCCGCATGAGCGCGGGGCCGGGCCCGGACGACCCGACGCGCGTGCACCACCGGCAGCGGCCGCCGGCCGAGCGGGCCCGCGGCGCGGCGGGCCGCATCGGCGCGACGTGGCGCGAGCTGACCCAGTTCCAGCGCCTGGCCGCCGTGGCGGCGATCGCGCTGCTGTTCTCGATGCTGCTGCCCTGGTACCAGGAGACGGGCTTCGCGGTCGTGCGCAACCGGCCCGTGTCGCTGGACGACTCCAAGAGCGCCCTGCAGGTCTACTCGTTCGTCGAAGCGGCGATCTTCGTCGTCGCCGCGGGCGTGCTCGCGCTGCTGTGGGCGCGCGGCCAGCGCAAGGCGTTCCACCTGCCCGGCGGCGACGGGACGGTGATCATGGCCGCGGGGCTGTGGGTCATGTTCCTGATCTTCTACCGCCAGCTCGACAAGCCCGACGGTCGCCGCGAGGGGCCGATCAGCACCTCGGTGGGCGTCGAGTGGGGGATCTTCATCGCCTTCCTGCTCGGCGCGCTGCTCGCCTACGCCGGCTACCGGATCCGCGCCGCCCACACGCCCGAGCCGCCGGTCGACGACGCGCCGGCGACCGCGCCCACCGAGCCCGCGCCCGGCCCCGCGGAGCCGCCGGCCCGCGCGCCGGCCGCACCCACCGCGGAGGCGCCGGTCGAGCCGCGCGCGCAGCCCGCCGATGAGGACCCGACGGTGGCCCGGCCCGGGTCGCGCCCGCCCGACGGCGACGACGGCCAACTCTCGTTCGACGAGCCCGCCGAGTACCGGCCGCCGCCGCGATAGCGGCGCGCGCCGCGGCGGTGGCGGTCGAGAACGAGCCGCGCGCTTGTCATCATTGCTCGCTCATGCTCGACATCCCCAACAGCATCGAGGAGGTCACCGCCGGGCTGCGGTCGGTCGGCTACCTGCCCGGCGAGTCGACGGCGCTCGTCTCCTACCTCGCCGCCAAGCTCGGCAAGCCGATCCTCGTCGAGGGCCCGGCCGGCGTGGGCAAGACCGAGCTGGCGCGCTCGCTCGCGCGCTACCTGGAGCGCGACCTCGTGCGCCTGCAGTGCTACGAGGGCCTGGACGAGGCCAAGGCGCTGTACGAGTGGAACTACCGCAAGCAGCTCCTGCGCATCCAGGCCGAGGCCGACGGCGCCGGCTGGCAGCAGGTCCAGGACGACATCTTCGGCGAGGAGTTCCTGCTCCAGCGCCCGCTGATGAGCGCGATCGCCGCCGAGCAGCCCGTCGTCCTGCTCATCGACGAGATCGACAAGACCGACCAGGAGTTCGAGGCGATGCTGCTCGAGCTGCTGAGCGACTTCCAGATCTCGATCCCCGAGCTCGGCCGCTTCGAGGCCCGCACGCGCCCGATCGTCCTGCTCACGTCGAACAACACGCGCGAGCTGACCGAGGCGCTCAAGCGCCGCTGCCTGTACCTGTGGCTCGACTACCCCGCGCTCGAGCACGAGCTCGAGATCGTCCGGCTGCACGCCCCCGACCTCGACGCGACGATCGCCCGCAAGCTCGTCGAGGTCGTCGCCATGGTGCGCGAGCTCGACCTCAAGAAGCCGCCCTCGATCGCCGAGTCCGATCGACTGGGCGCGCGCCCTGCTGCTGCTCGGCGCCGACGACATCGACGGGCGCGTGTTCACCGACACGCTGTCGATCATCGTCAAGCACCGCACCGACCTCGACGTCGTGGCCGAGCGCGTCGGGCTCAAGCTCGGACATGCCACGCCCGCCGGATCGACCGTCGAGTCGTAGGGCGGCGCTCTACGGAGCGACCGCGCCGGAGGACGCGCCGCCCGGGCTCGCCGCGCACCTGCTCGAGTTCGGCGAGGAGCTGCGCGGCGAGGGCGTCGCGGTGGGCACGAGCGAGCTGCTCGACGCCTTCGCCATCCTGCGCGAGGTGCCGTGGACGGTGCCCGAGGACTTCAAGGAGGGCCTCGCCGCCACGCTGGCCAAGTCCCAGGAGGACCGCCGGATCTACGACCTCGTCTTCGACCGCTTCTTCTTCCGCGCGGCCGAGCTCGCCGGCCGTGCGCGAGGGCGTGGCCGAGGGCGGGGGCATCGACGCGGCGGGCGCCGAGCTCGACCTCGAGACGCTGCGCCAGGAGATCGCGCGGGCGCTGCGCGAGGGCCGCGAGGGCCTGATGCGCGACCTGGCCCGGATGGCCATCGCCGCCTTCGGCCGCCAGGGCGAGGGCTCCGGGGTCGTCGGCGTCGACGTCCAGCGCATCCGCCGCGCGCTCGGCCTGCGACCCGAGCCGCAGCCCGACCTCGACCGCGACGACCCGCGCGCCGAGGGCCTGCCGCGCGACGCGATCCGCCGCTTCGAGGCGCTGCTGCGCCAGGAGCTCGAGCGCGCGCAGATCGAGCGCACGGAGTCGCTGCCGCCGGCGCGCCCGCTGAACGAGCTCGACCGCGCGCTGCCCTCCGGCCCGCTGCAGGATCTCGCCGCCGTGCACCGCGTGGTCGCCCAGCTCAAGCGGCGGCTGAAGACGCAGGGCCAGGAGAGCCGCGGGCGCAAGCGCCACGCCCACGTCGACGTGCGCCGCACGATGCGCGCCTCGCTGGAGACCGGCGGCGTGCCCGTCGTGCTCAAGTACCGCCCCGTCCGCCCGCGGCGGCCGGAGATCTACGTGCTGTGCGACGTCTCGACCTCGGTGACGAGCGCCAGCGTGTTCTTCCTGTCCGTCCTGCACGCGCTGCACGACTCGTTCCGCAAGATGCGCTCGTTCGTGTTCATCGAGCGCATCAGCGAGGTGACCGACGTCTTCGAGCGCGAGCGCGACTTCAAGGCGGTCAGCGAGGCGATCGCCCACGACGCCGGCGTGGCCGACATCAGCGGCTACACCGACTACGGGCGGGTGTGGAGCGAGTTCGCCGCGCTCGTCGAGGACGACCTGCACCCGCGCGCCACCGTCATCGTGCTCGGCGACGCGCGCACCAACGGCCGCGACCCGCGCTCGGACATCTTCGCCGCGCGTCGCCGCGCGCGCCGGGCGCACGTTCTGGCTGAACCCCGAGCCGCGCCTGTACTGGAACTACGGCGACAGCGTGATCGCCTCCTACGAGCGCCACTGCGAGGCGTTCGAGTGCTGGACGACGGGCCAGCTCGAGGAGTTCGTCAAGGCGCTCACCCGGCCGATGTCCGGGCGCTGAGCGCGAGGGGTCATGGGCCACGCTCGCGGGTCAGGATGCCGCCATGCGCCGGCTCCTGCTGCTCGTCCTCATCGCTCCTCGCCCTCCTCGCGGTCCCGCTCGTCCGCGCAGGCCAAGGAGGGCTCGCGCCTGCACCCCGCGGTCAGCTCGACGCGCGGCGTGATCGCGACCGAGTCGCCCGCCGCCTCGCGCGTCGGGCGCGTCGGTGCTCGAGTCGGGCGGCAACGCGATCGACGCCGCCGCGGCGACCGTCTTCGCGCTCAACGCGGCGCGGCCGCAGTCGTGCGGCATCGGCGGCGGCGGCTTCATGCTCTACCGCAGCCGCGCCGGCAGCGTGCGCGCGCTCGACTTCCGCGAGACGGCGGGCGCGGCGACCACGGCCACGACGTTCGCCGCGCCCGGGCTGCACAAGGACTTCACCGGCCACCTGACGGTCGGCGTCCCCGGCGTGGTCGCGGGCCTGGACGCCGCGCTGCGCCGCTACGGCACGCTGACCCTGGCCGAGGCGATCGCGCCGGCCGAGCGGCTGGCGCGCGTCGGCATCCGCGTGCCGCTGTCGATGCAGGGCGCGGCCAGCGCTGGAGGCCGACCGGCTCGCCAGGTTCCCGGCCACGGCGGCCGTCTTCCTGCCCGGCGGGCAGCCGATCAAGGCGGGCACGACGCTGCGCCAGCCCGAGCTCGCGGCAACCCTGCGGCGCATCATGCGCGGCGGCCGCGACGCGTTCTACGAGGGCACGATCGCGCGGCGGATCGTCGCGCGACATGCGCTCGCCGCGGCCGCAGACGCGCGACGGCGGGCTGCTCGCGCTGAAGGACTTCGCCGCCTACCGGGCGATCTGGCGCGACCCGCTGGTCGGCAGCTACCGCGGGCGCACGGTGCTCGGCTTCCCGCCGCCGACCTCCGGCGGCGTGGCCATCCAGGAGATGCTCAACATCCTCGAGGGCTACGACCTGCGCAGCGCCGGGCAGTCCTCGGCGCTGGCCGACCACCTGATCGCCGAGGCGCAGAAGATCGCCTGGGCCGACCGCAACGCGCTACCTGGCCGACCCGGCGTTCGTGCGCCAGCCCGTCGAGCAGCTGCTCTCCAAGGCCTACGCGACGCTCGCGGCGCGCGCAGATCGACCTCAACCGCGCGGGCACCTTCCGCGCCGGCACGTTCGCCTCGACGGCCGCGGCGCGCGGTGCCGCCGCGGGCATCGACACCGGCGATCGCAACCCGGACGGCAGCACCACGCACGTGTCGGTCATCGATCGCCGCGGCAACGCGGTCGCCCTGACCTGCACGATCGAGCAGGAGTTCGGCAGCGCGGTCGATCGCCCCCGGGACCGGCTTCCTGCTCAACAACGAGCTGACCGACTTCGGCGACCCCGGCACGGCCAACCAGCCCGCGCCGGGCAAGCGCCCGCGCTCGTCGATGTCCCCGACGATCGTCGTGGACTCCGACGGCCGGCCTGCGCTCGTGGCCGGCGGTGCGGGCGGCGCGCGGATCATCATGGGCATGCTGCTGCAGGTCGTCAACACCGTCGACTACGGCCTCGACCTCGCGCGCTCGGTCGACGCCGAGCGGCTCGACAACCAGGGCGGCCAGTCGCTGAACATCGAGGACGCGCGCGTCGACCCGCGCAGCTCGCCGCGCTGGCCGGACGCGGCCATCGCCTGGTGCGCGAGGGCGAGTACGGCCCGCGCCCGCGCATCCAGCTCGCCGGCACCGACCCGACGACCGGGCGGCGCGTCGCGGTGTCCGACTCGCGCAGCGATCGGGCGGCGCTGGCCGAGCGGGCGCGGTAGTGGCGCGCTAGGATCCGTCGCCTGACGTGACAACAGGGGGGCTGGCGGAGGCCGGCTGAGAGGGCGCCCATCGACCCGGCGCCGACCCTTCGAACCTGTGGGGTAATGCCCGCGGAGGGAGCGATGCAGACCAGGATCGAGGCTCCCGTACCGGAGCCTCGACACGTTTGGGAGAGCGACAGCAGCGCCGGCGAGATCCACCTCGCCGGGGTCAGCCGCGCCTTCGCCGGCCGCGCAGCGGGCCGGGCGGTGCCCGCGCTGGCCGAGGTCTCGCTCGACGTCGCCGCCGGGCAGATCGTCGCCGTCGTCGGGCCCAGCGGTTGCGGCAAGACGACGCTGCTCGAGCTCGTCTGCGGCCTGCAGGCGCCCGACCGCGGCACGGTGACCGCCGGCCCGGCCGTGCTCATGCCCCAGCGCGACCTGCTGCTGCCGTGGCTGAGCGCGATCGACAACGCCGCGCTGGCCGTGCGGGTCGCCGGCGCCGGGCGCGCCGAGGCGCGCGCGCGGGCCCACCCGCTGTTCGCCGCCTTCGGCCTGGAGGGCTTCGAGCGCGCCCGCCCGCACGAGCTGTCGGGCGGCATGCGCCAGCGCGTCGCCTTCCTGCGCACGCTGCTGGCCGGGCAAGCCCGTGCTGTGCCTCGACGAGCCGTTCGGCGCGCTCGACGCGCTCACGCGCCGCGAGATGCAGGAGTGGCTGGCGGCCGCGCTGCAGCGCGAGGCCGCGCACCGTGCTGCTCGTCACCCACGACGTCGAGGAGGCCGTGCTGCTGGCCGACCGCATCGTCGTCCTGTCCCCCCGTCCGGGCCGCGTCGTGGCCGAGCTCGACGTCGGCCTGCCGCGCCCGCGGTCGGCCACCGCGCCGGCGCTGATCGCGCTGCGCGAGCGCGCGCTGGAGGCGCTGCGCGCATGAGGTTCGGGCCTTCGCGGCGGCGGTCGCGCGTGGGCGACGTGGTGGCCCCGGTGCTGCTCGCCGCCGGCCTGCTCGGCGTCTGGGAGGCCTACGCCCGGCTCGGCGCGCGTCGACGACTTCATCCTGCCCGCGCCGACCGAGATCGGCGAGGCGCTGTGGCGCGACCGCGCCCTGCTTGGCCGACAACCTGCTCGTCACCGCCCAGGAGGTCGGCCTCGGGGTGCTGCTCGCGCTCGTGCTCGGCTTCGGGCTGGCCGTCGCGCTGCACTTCTCGACCACCCTGCGCCGCGGCACCTACCCGCTGCTCGTCGCCTCCCAGGCCGTGCCGATCGTCATCATCGCGCCGCTGCTCGTCGTCTGGTTCGGCTTCGGGATCCTGCCCAAGCTGGCGATCATCGCGCTCGTCTGCTTCTTCCCGGTCGTCGTCACCACGCTCGACGCGCTGGCCGCCGTCGACCCCGACCAGCTCAAGCTGCTGCGCACGCTCGACGCCTCGCGCTGGCAGGCCTTCCGCTACGCCGAGGCGCCGGCGGCGCTGCCCGCCGCGCTCAGCGGCGCCAAGATCGCCGTCGCCGTCGCCGTCATCGGCGCCGTGTTCGCCGAGTACGCCGGCTCGAGCGAGGGGCTCGGCCACCTCATGCTGCAGGCCATCCCCCAGCTCCAGACGCCGCGCGCCTACGCCGCCGTCGTCCTGCTGGCCGCGTTCGCCGTGGCCCTCTTCTCCGCCCTCGCCCTGGCCGAGCGCCGGCTCGTGCCCTGGGCGCACCGCCAACCGGAAGGACCCGATCGCTCGTGACCCGCCGCCCGCTCATCGCCGTGCTCGCCCTCCTCGCCGCGCTGGCGCTCGCCGCCTGCGGCGAGAAGGACCGAGCCCACCGGGCCGGCCGCGCGCCAGTCGGTGCGCCTGATGCTCGACTACTTCCCCAACGCCGACCACGCCGGCATCTACGCCGCCCAGGGCACGGGGGCGTTCGACCGCGCCGGGATCGACCTCGACATCCAGGCGCCGTCGGACCCCGCCACGCCGCTCAAGCTGCTGGCCGCCGGTCGCGTCGACCTCGCCATCTCCTACGAGCCCGAGCTGCTGCTCGCACGCGACCAGGGCCAGAAGCTCGTGGCCGTCGGCGCGCTCGTGCAGACGCCGCTGACCTCGGTCGTCTCGATCGGCAAGCGCGCGATCTCCTCGCCCGAGGAGCTGAAGGGCAAGACCGTCGGGACGGCCGGGATCCCCTACCAGTCGGCCTACCTCAAGGCGATCCTCGAGCAGGCCGGCGTCGAGCCCTCGTCGGTGCGCGAGGTCAACGTCGGCTTCAACCTCGTGCCGGCGATGCTCTCGGGCCGGGTCGACGCGACGCTCGGCGCGTTCTGGAACTACGAGGCGATCCAGCTCCGCCTGCAGGACAAGCGCCCCGAGGTGATCCGCATGGAGAGCGCCGGCGTGCCCACCTACAACGAGCTGATCGTCGTCGCCCGCGAGTCCGACGTGCGGGAGAACGGCGCGCGGATCAGGCGCTTCATGCGCGCGCTCGGGCAGGGCACGCAGGCGTTGCGCAAGGACCCGAGCAGCCGGCGTCGACCCGCTGCTGCGCGCCAACCGCGACCTCGAGCCGCGCCTGCAGACGGCGAGCGTGAAGGCCACGCTGCCCGCCTTCTTCCCGTCCGACACGAGCAAGCCGGTCGGCTGGATGAACGTCGCCGAGTGGAATGCGCTACGCGACCTGGATGTCGCGCAACCGGCTGCTGCGCAACCGGGCCGACGCGTCGCGCGCGCTCGACGAACGAGTTCCTGCCCGGCGAGGGCGTGTAGCCGGCGGTGCCCCGGGCGCAGCGCGTGGACGGCGGCCAGGCCGGCCCAGCCGTCGTAGGGCGCGAACAGCGCCCGGACCTCGTCCTCGGTCGCCCGCGCGCGCGGGTTGCCGGTCAGGGCACGGCCGGCGAACTTGAGCAGGCCGAGGTCGCCGGCCGGGACCTGGTCGTAGCGGCCCTGGCCGTGCAGGGCGAGCATCTCGACCGTCCAGCGCGCCGATGCCGGGGATCGCCCGCAGGCGCCGCCAGCCGCGCTCGTGGTCGGCGGCGCGCAGGTCGGCGCGGCCCGTGGCGACCTCGCGCGCGGCGCGGCGCAGCGCGATCGCGCGGCCGGCCGACAGGTCGAGGCTCTGCAGCAGCGCGGGCGCGGTGCCGGCCAGGCGCTCGGGCGTGGGCAGGTCGCGCAGGCCGGTCTCGGCGCAGCGGCGCCCGAGGCGGGCGACGATCCGCCGCTGGATGACGACGCGCGCGGTCGAGCTCGATGAGCTGCTCGCAGATCGCCCAGGCCAGCGCCTCGAACGGGTCGGGACGGCGCGCCGGGCGCAGCCACGGGCGGCGCCGCAGCGACGGGCCGATCAGCGGGTCGAACCGGAAGCGCTCGTAGAACGGGCGCAGGTCGTCGTCGACGCCGAACGCGAAGCGCATCCGCGCGATCGCCTCCTCGGCCACGCCGGCGTCCTCGGCCCAGGCGCCGAACACGACCGTGTCGGCGCTCGGCTGCGCGACTCGGACGATGGCGCGGCGTGCCCTCGACGTGCAGGAGGCGCTCGAGCACCCGGCCGCGGCGGCGCAGGATCGCCGTCGCGCCCGACGCCGGGCAGACGGAAGACCCACGCGGGCCGGACCTCGCGACGAACCTCGACCATCGCCGCAACGCTACGCCGCAGGCCCGACGGCGGGGCGCCGGCGTGCCCGCACGTTGCGGGACGATGCCGCGACAGCGTCCGCGGCGCCGGGCCGGCGCTTGGCGTCAGCGCAGCGTGCGGCGGGACCGCCGGCGGCGTGACCGCGCGCGTCGGAAGCGGCGGGCCGGCGCGCCGGCGGCGCGGCGGGCCAGCGGGCCGACGGCGACCACCGTGTCGAAGCCCTGGGCGGCGAAGTAGCGCACGTCGGTGGCCGCCTCGGCCGCGGTCCGCGGCAGCCGCACCGCGACGGTCGCCGCGCCCGAGCGCTCGGTGCGCGCCGCGGCGGCGCGGCGCTGGCGAGCGCTGCGTCGGGGCGGGCGCCGGCGTCGACGACGAGCGCGACGCGTCGTTCGGCGCGCGGCGGCCGCGCCCGTCGACGACGAGGCCGCTGCCGATGGCCAGCGCGGCGAGCGCGGCGACCGCGTCAGCGCGGCGGCGAGCAGCGCCGCGGCGTGGGGTCGGCGCGGCGGGCGGAGCGCGGTGGGAATGAGGCGGGACGCGTCATACGTAGGATGTATCATACGTATGATCCGAGCGAGTCAAGCGAGGTCAGATAGACCCGGCCTCAGGTCGAGCCGCCGCCCGTCAGCGGCCGCGAACGATGACGGCTTCGCCCATCGCCAGCGGCGGCCGGCCAGGGCACCGAGGCGAACGTCGATCAGCCCCGAGATCCGTCCGAGGCTCGGTGCACGCATGGCGGCAGGACCCGGATCGGTCGCGCCACCCTCGACGGCGATGAGAGGCTCGGTGCACGCATGGCGTGCAGGGCACCGATCGGGCCACCCTGACCGCGACGACCACGCCATGGTGAGACCTGACGCAACCCCCGCCCGAGGGCCACCTCCCCACTCGACGCTGCAGTTCGAGGCCCACAAGCGATCGCAGCCCGAACCGCCTCCCGACCCGCCGTGCTGTCATGTGGCCATCGCCGGGACCCCCGACAGCAGCCGGGTGACGAGCGTCGACGTCGGCGCGGCGCGCGGGCGTGTCGCAGTCGACGGTGTCGCTCGTCATGTCGGGCAAAGCGCGCGGGCGCGTGTCGGCGGCCACCGAGGAGACGGTGCGGCGCGCGGCGGCCGAGCTCGGCTACCGGCCCAACGCGGCGGCGCGAGCGCTGCGGCTGGGCGCCGCGCGCAGCGTGTGCCTCGTCGTGCCCGACGTCACCCATCCGTTCTTCGGGCTCGTGATGCGGGGCGCCCAGGCCGCCGCCTGGGAGGCCGGCTACGCGGTCGTCCTGATCGACACGGCCAACGATCGCGCCTGGGAGATCAGCTCCTACGAGGCGCTGCGCGGCGGGCCGGTCGACGGCTTCCTGTTCTTCGGCATCGAGCCGCCGCGCGGCCGGCGCGGGGCGCGCGGCGAGCGGATCGTCGTCATCGACGCCGAGATCGCCGGGCACCCGTCGGTGCGCCTCGACGTCGAGGCGGGCACCGACGCGGTCATGGGCCACCTGCTCGCGCTCGGCCACCGGCACATCGCCCACCTCGCCTCCGAGGTCCAGAGCCAGACGTTCCGCCTGCGCGCGCAGCGCATCGCCGTCGCGCTCGAGGGCGCCGGGCTCGACCCGGCCACGATGCCGCGCGCCGCCTCGCTGATCACCTTCGACGACGCGCAGGTCGCCGCGCATCGCCTGCTGGACGTCGACGACCCGCCCACGGCCGTGTTCGCCGACGACGACATCCTCGCCGGCGGCGTGTACCTGGCCGCTCGCGAGCTCGGCCTGCGGATCCCGCACGACGTGTCCGTGGCCGGCTTCGACGACCTCGACCTCGCGCGGGTGCTCGAGCCGCCGCTGACCACGGTCGCGGCCGACGGCGCCGCGCTCGGCGCGCTGGCCTTCGAGACGCTCGCCGCGAAGATGGCCGGCGGGCGCGTGGCGCGCGTGCAGCGCGTGCCGGTGACGCTGACGGTGCGCGGCTCGACCGGCCCGCCGCGCTCTCAGGGGTGGACGCGCTGACGGGCCGGCCGACCGACCGCGCAACAGCGGATGGCCGGAGGCTCCCGGAGCTTCGGTGATGGCCTCGGGGACAGAGCCCGCCTCCCGCGGGCCCTGCTCCCCGGCCGCTCGATCATGCCCTCCCGTGGCACGAGATCGTGCGGCCTGTCGAGGCCACCTCCCAAGCTCACCCTCCGGCCTTCCGCGGGGGTCGATGTCATGATGCCCCGCGCGCGGGCCCGCGCCCAGCGCAGACCTCGCACACGCGAATGCGACCTTGGTCGGGGGTCGGCTAGCGACCCGAGCAGCGGGCTCAGTCCCGCGGGCCGAGCAGGTGGACGTCGACCAGGAACGAGCGCGACGCGACGATCGGCGGCATCGCTCGCGCGCGGCGGCGCGCCCGGCGGATCTTGCGCGCGCGGACCACGGCCACCGTGGCCACGCCCGCGGCGAACGACGTCGCCGCCACGGCCGCGGCCTGGCGCGCGACGACCTGGCCGGGCGGTCGCGTGCGCTCGAGCGGGCCGGCGGAGCCGGACTCGTCGAGCACGGGCAGCGCGTCGACCTCCTCGACCTCGCGGTCGGTCGGCGGAGAAGCGCGGGCCGTCGTGACGTGGATCGTCCATCCGCAGCGAGTCTATCCCTGCGGGCGGACCGCGCCGCCCGCGCGCCGCACGTCAAGCAGCCCGCTCGAACAGCCGGTAGCGCTTGACGATCCGGCCGTTCATGGCCTCCATGCCGCGGTTCATGGCGCGGTTGCTCTCCAGGATCCAGCCCATCTCGCCCCACTTGATCGGCGAGCGCGCCGACTCGTCGAAGTGCTCGACGTACAGCGCCGCGGCCACGCCCGTGTGCTGGTACTCGGGCTTGACGCCGAGGAAGCCGACGCGCACGCGGTCGACGATCCGGCGGCGACGCAGGTAGTGCCACCAGCCGAGCGGCAGCACGCGCCCGTTCATGCGCCGCAGGACCTGGTTGATGTCGGGCACGGTGATGGCCACGGCGATTAGAAATCTTCCACCGCGCCAACTCTAGTGCGGTGGTGCGCGCAGTAGGTCGACGGACGGACTTGTCCGGTGCCAGTGCGTCGCGCAACGACAGCGCCGCAAGGGCCACGGGATCGGCGGGACGACGCGTCACGAACCTCGCAGCGCCAGCCACTGCGGACCGCCCGTGCCAGGGGCCCGCCAGCCACAGTCGCTCATCCGCGGCCCCGGCGATCACTCCGCGTGTGAACGGCTGCAGCGCCAACGCCGTCAGATCAACCTGTCGCCGCAGCTCCGGATATGCCGGCAGGATCACCTGAAATCCGCGGTCGAAACGAAAACCGTCGACCACGTCAGTGCGGATGCGGCCGCCCACATCATCGGCGGCCTCGCAGACTACGACCTGCAGCCCGCTACGCTGCAAATGACCGGCGGCGGCTAGGCCAGCCAACCCGGCGCCGACGACCACCACATCAACCGCCATCTTCTGTGTCCTCCTGAGTTGGAGCCGAACATCGATCGGCATACCCGCTGGGAACACGAGCGATGCACAAACGATGCGACGGTATTTCTCCTCGCCCACTTTCCGCGATCAACGAGGTAGCCACGGCGCGAACCATGCATTTGCGTACTCGCTGCCGGGAGACCGATCCGCCGATCGTGCAAGCCGTTATCTTCGCTGCAGCCTTGGACGCCCGTGCATGGCGGCTCTCGACCGGATCCATGCGCTGAGGGCGGCGGGCGGGTCAGAGAAGAACCGGAACCGTGCCCGGGCCGGGGCCGACCATGATCACCCGGGTCGACGATGATGAACGGCTCGATGTGGTCGGCGTCCTACCCCCAACCTGTGCCCCGCAGGTTCGCCCGCTTGCGGGACACCGTCATTCCTAGCCCCCACCGACCCCGGCGCGGAGCGCCAAAAACCGGTGTACCGGAAACGGTTTGGACTGCAGCATAGTTCAGGAAAGGAGGCGTGCGGTATGGCGGTACGACGTTGAGCAACAATGCATCCGATGACACCGCGCCAACGGTGACGCCAAGAGCGGAAGCGGTTGTAGGGCACGACGTCCCCACGACTGCATGGCGCCAGCGGTGAAGTTCGCGACACCGCAACCGCAGCAACGTAATCCGAGATGACCGCGTAAGCGGTTGACGCACAGTGTAACTCGCGGATGAGCGTGCCCGCCCCGCCATGGGAGCCGACGCAGCCGTGCCCCGGACGGCGCTTGTGGGCCAGCGGGTCCGCAGGCGGAACTGCACGCCGGCGGGCAGCCAGCGTAGCGCGTCGCCTGAGGTGGCGCGACGGGTTTTGTCCGCCGAGTGTTACTCCATTGGCACGGGCGCAGGCCGCCGCTCTGCGATAAGCCGTTCGCCGAGCTCGTAATCGTCGTCGGAGTTGTGGGTGAGGACGCCCACAACCGCGCCATCAGCCTCGTACCACACCGTGAAGCCGTCGGAACGGCTCAGCATCCGGCTGCGTTGGTAGCCATCGCCCCAGGCGTGGTACTTGATAGTGGCCTCGCCGATCGTGCTCCAAAAGCCTGGCACCCCATCCCATATCGCGCTCTCTCCGGCGGCCGAGGTTCCCGCAACCGCTCCTTGGTCGAGCGCGTCCTGCCAGTGTTCGATGGCCAGATTCCGTCCCGCGACGGCATGGCGGGCCAGCGCAACATCTCCGGCGGCGAACACACCCGTTACCAAGGTGCGCATATCAGATCCGACGACGATGCGGGAATCACGAACCTCCAGGCCGGCGCCAGCCGTGAAGCCGTGCTGCGGTGTCACGCGGCCTTCCATGAAGCCAATATCGACGTCGATATTGTGGGACCCAAAACCGGCTATCACTCAGCTGTCTACGCCTGGTGCCATTCGCCTCAGCCCACGCGGCGAAGAACGCGGACAGCTCGTCATGGTCGGCGCTCTTCGCGCGCAGGCCGGATAGGTCGCCGGATCGTTGACCTGGGGCTCGCCGCCGTACGACGCTGATTCAGCCTCGGTGGTCCTGCACGGTGTGTTTGGCGTCCTGGGCGTGGTCTTGGACGTCTTGGCCGGCGGAGGTGGCTTCCTCTTTGACGGTGCTGGCCGCTTCGGTGGCAGTGTCCTTGACAGCCTGGGCAGCCTGCTGCGCGGGCTCCTTCAAGTTCTGCGCCGCGTCCTTGGCTATATCGGTCACTTCCTGCTGCAGTGGCTGTGCCTTGTCCTCCACCGCCACGGCGACCTGTTGTTCCTTCTCACTTGCCGGGATCAACGCGGCCACCACCAGCCCGGCACCGAAAGCGATGAGCCCCGCGGCCAGGGGGTTGCCTTGCGCCTGTTTGCGCACAGCGGTGGGCGCGGACTGCGCGGCCTCGGTCGCCGAAGACACCGCCGATTGCGCGGAGTCGCTGAGGGCCGCGGTGCTGTCGTGGGCGGAGCCCATCACCCGTTCCCGCAGCCCGCTGACTGCACCGCTCACTTTGCCCACCTGGCGTTTGGCCATCGTGCTCGGCTTGGCTTCGTAGGCGAGGGTGTCAACGTTGGAGCTGAGACGGCTACGGGTGCGCTCAATTTCGGCGCGGATATGGTCGGGATCATTGCTGCTGGTCATCGGGTTTCCTCAGGTCGTGGGGTGAGCGCATCGGGGATGCGCTTGACAGTGTCTGTAGTTCGCGGCAGTCCCTTGACCGCAGCCAAAAAATTGCGTCCCATCATGGCCAGCACCGCGGCGATGATCGCCCATACGAGCACCACCACCAACGCCGACCAGGCGCGCCCGATGACGTTGCCTAGACCCCACCAGCCGGCCACCGACAGGAACAGCAGCACGAAGTATCCGCTCAGAGCGGCACCAACGAGCATGCCGACGCCTTTGCCGGCGCGAGTCGCGGTCTGCGTCGCTTCGGCCTTGGCCAGCGCCAGCTCTTGGCGCACGAGTTCGGAAAGGTCGGTGCTGATCTCCCCGAACAGCTCACCCAGCGACGGCGCCGGCGCGTCGGGATCATCTGGGCCGCCGTAGGGAGCACTCATGGGGCGAGATCCCGCCCGCCGGGTCCCTGGGGGTAACCCGGGGCCGTCGGCGGCGGATAGCTCGGTGGCGGGGGGTATCCCGGTGCCTGCGGCGAGTAGCCTGGCGGGTAGCTCGGCGCTGGCGGCGGTTGCTGGTAGCCGCGTTCTGGTTCATATCCGCCGCTGGGGCGTAGCCCTGTGGGGGCGGGGTAGGTCGGGGCCGGAGGTAGCGGGGCGGGCGCGGCATAACCCTGGCGGCTGGTGTCGTCCATCCCGGTGTTTGAGGTGTTGGTCGGACCCTGCGGTGGGGCGCCGTCGTTGCTGTCGTCGTTGGCCGCTTTCAGGCTGCGGCCGAGACGGCCGACAAGTAGGCCAGCACCGGCGGCAAGGGCTAGGAACGTTCCGGGGCGTTGCCGGGCGAAGCGGGTGACCTCATCCACGACGTGTCCCGGCTCGCGTTGCTCCAACCAGGACGCCACGGCGTTGGTGCGATCACTGGCTTGCTGGACGAGGTCGGTGGCCATACCGGCTTGCTCGGACCCGTGGGCCATCGCAGCTCAGTTCCTTGCTGAGCGAGCGCAGACCACGCGCAACCCGTTGCTGCTGACTCGCGGCTTGCTCGGTGAGTTCACCTCGGGTCTGCGCCACCAGCTGCTTGACCTGCTGCGTCGTTTCGGAGGCCACCTGCCCGGCCTGCTCGCCCGCCACGCCGGCCACGTGCTTGCCTGCATCGCGTGCCGTATTCGCTACCTCAGCGGCCTGATCTTTCGCGACGTCGGTCGTAGAGGGCATCTCACGCTGCGCGCCCAGTCCACGCTGCGCGTCGTGTTGGGGACCCCTTGCCGGATTACCGCCCGGCACCGGCTGCACCTCACCGAAGATGGGGGGATCGCTGGATTGAGTCATGTGCTTCCCTTCGTTTCAATTTCAGATCAGAGGCCGCAAGGCGCGCGACAGTTCGAAGCGCTACGAACTGAACGGGCTTATGCCTGGCAAATTGACCTGTGCGTCAAGGGCTACCCGCACAGCGCTCTCGGAAACAGAGAAAAACCGACAAACTGGTCGATCTGGATCGAGCCGGGCCCTCTGCCATCCGGAAAAGGGTTGCGACCGGCGCTTTTTGGCGATCATTGCACGCCCGACCTGTTTTGGGCTGCTATTACTGAGGCACGTCGGCACGCTCAGGTTGTCGGCGTGCGCCGCCAAACCGGTGCCGAACTAGCTATGCATATGGGTCAAGCGCTCTGCCCGAACCTGAGCCACCGGCGGGGGTGTGAATCATGACCAAGGGCGCCTGCGGGTCTGGTCGGTCAGGCAGGCGTCGACATGACCTCAGTGCGTCCCGCCGAAGTCCTTTTACACCACGTCTGCTGGCGTTGAGCCTGGCGCGACTGCTTTACCTCTCCACGGAAGTAGTTACCTCTCGGCTGCTGCGCTGAGCTCATCAACCGCCAAGGCGTGATTAGTTTGGCGGCGACTCACTTCAGCGGACGGAGCGACGGCGGCCGGTGATTCCGAGGTAGGCCGCGATCAGTACGACGGCGACGATGATTCCTACCAGGAACGGAATGACCTTGAAGCCGCCGTTTTCGTTGCTGTAGCCCATCTTGTAGCTCAGCCACGTCCCAATCAGTGACCCGGCGGCGCCGAGCACGGTGGTCATGATGACGCCGATGCTTTGTTTACCTGGCATCACGAGTCGCGCCAGGGCACCGATGATCAATCCGACGACCACGGCGCCGATGATGGTTCCGATCACTGCGTAATCCTCTGTTCGGGGCGTCGGTGTGACGCCACGTTGATTTGGTGTTCCCCGCCACCGAGGGCCGCCCTCGGCCGGCGGACCGATTTGTTCAGCGCAGCCGCTGGCGAGTCAGCTCACGGCCGCCCTTGATGTGCAGGGTGGCGCGGACACTCAGCGGGGCATCGCCGGCGGCGTGGGCGATGTGCTCGCAGGCCTCGTCGATCGCGGTGATCACCGCGGTGAGTTCGTCGGGATGGGCTGCGGTGACGGCCAATTCGATGGTGCGGGTGCCGCGGTCGGTGATGGCCTTGCCCTTTGCGTCACGCACCGCCGGGTGTCGTTGCAGGGTGTCTGCGGCCGCGGTGGCCACCGCGGCCGGGTCGATGGTGATGGTGCCGACGTCCCCGGCGTCGTGCAGTCGGATCGGGGCGGCCTTGCCCATCGGCCGGTGTGCTGCCAGCCAGCGCAGCGCCAGCCCGACGCACAGCAAGCCGACGCCGGCGATCGCCCACGGCCACCACCACGTGTCCATCGCCTCGACGACGCCTGGGACGGTGATCGCCTGCGGGAGCCCGGTGAACACGCCGGTGTGCCAGATCAGGGCACCGACGCCGACCGCGACGAGGACCCCGCCGACGATGAAGACCACGACGCGGTCCAGTGCGGTCGCCGTGCTCGTCATGATGCGGGACCCCCGGCGATGTGGACGGTGATTTTCGGTGGGTCGGCAAGGAACTGGATCGCCGAGCGCACCGCGGCGTCGATCTCGGCGGTCTTGGCGTCTACGGTCTTCGCGTCGGTAACCCGGGCCGATACGGCGAGTTTTCGCTGCGTCGCCGCGGTGCGGGCGTCGAAGACGCCGGGGACCGAGTTGGCCGCAAAAGTGCTCACCCCGGCGAGCTCCCACGGTGAAATCCACACCGAAGACTTCGCTTTCACGGCCAAGGCAGTCTTACGGGGCGGGCGCAACGCCGAGATCACCAGGACCGTGCCCACGGCAAGGGCGGTGACGCCGGCGGGAATCACCCACCACGCAAAGGTCATACCGTCGATCCGGTCGATCACCGCGCCGATCCACGGTGTTCCGTGCAGCCACTGCAGCGCCACCGCGGTGTCGCGCAGCGCGACGACTCCGACGCCCAACAGCACTAGTGCGAGAAATGCTCCGGCGGGGGCGGCGGCGGGCACTGCGGACGGCTGACGTCCGGCAGCCGGCAGGACGCCCGGGGCAGGGTCGGCGCGGTTGCTCATTGCACCCTCCCGGGTGCACCGTTGGTGTCGGCGACGCTGACGTGGGTGACCTCGACGTCAACTCGATCCACGTCCAATCCGGCCAGCGCGCTCAAAGCGTGGGCGACGTTGCGTTGGACCGCGCGGGCCACCTCGGCCAGCGGATGAGGCCAGGCGATAGCCACCTTCAGCTGCGCCACAGCGCGGTTCGCGGAGATGTCCAGCTGCGCGGCCGGCAGGTCTCGGCCCGTGATTCTGTCGAGCCCGGCGGCGTGGCGACACACTCCAGGGGTGCTGACCGCGGCATGCACGGCGAGCCGCTGGGCTACCTTGTCGCCGATCTTCAGCGTCCCGCGCTGCCCGATGTCTTCTGCGGGCGAGGACGGCGGCACCCAGCGAGCGGTGTCGGCGCGCGACTCCAGGTCCGTGTTGTTGACCTCGTTAGCCACGGCCACGTCCCTTGAAGACCCCGGACAGGTCGATCTCGCCGTCACGCTGGCCGCCGATGAGGTATCCGGCCGCACCGAGCAGCAGCGCGACGATCAGACCGCCGAATCCGCCGGCTGCGAACGCGATACCGAGGAGCAATCCGGCCAGCAAGCCGAGGGTCGATGTGGTCATTGGAACCTCCTGGAAAGAGCGGACGGCACTGCGAGTCGACCTCTTGGCTGAATGGGTTACAACTGGGCGTAGCGACGGCGGGTAGAAACGGCGCGGCGCAGAGCTTTAGTGACGGTGGCGGCGACTCGCCGCCACCGGGCCCGGCGCACCACCACAATCACCGCCACCCGGGGATCGCCTGGTTCCCGGACATGCCCGTACGCCGCGTCGATCGCGGTCAACGCGGCCACGAAGGCGTCGGGGTCACCGCCTACGTCGGGATGATGGGCACGCGCGGCGGCGCGGCGGGCGGCCGCCCATTCCCGATCGCGTCACGGCTGGGGACGTGATCAAGGCGCACCCCGCGGGCCCGGTGGCGCGCTCGGTGTGGGCGGCCGGAACCACGTCTTCCACCGTGACGTTGACCGGCAGTGCGGTCAGCGGGTGCAGCGCGCGGCGGATGCTCGCGGCGGTGGCTCGGACCGGTGCATCGAACACCAGGCTGACGTGGACATCGATCACGTCGGTTCCGACTCGCACTCCCGCGACCCGGCGGCCCGGTAAGTAGGTAGCCACCTCGCCGAACATGCCGGCGTGCAGGGCGCGACCCCGGGCACCGCGAGCACTACCTGGACGATACGGTCGGCCTGCTCAGTCACCTGTCGCCTCTTCACCTGTTGCCGGTCGCGTGGGTCTTCCTGCGGCTTATTGTGGGGACTGGACGCGTGAGGGGGGTCCGGCCGGTCGTCGTCGTCACTGCCGTCGTCGAGATGAACGTCGTTGACGTTGATGTTGACTTCGGTGACCTCCAGGCCGGTCATGCGCTCAACCGCGGCGATTACATTGCGCCGGATTCCCGACGCGAGATCGGCGATGGAAACCCCGTAGTCGGCGACGATGTCGAGATCGACGGCGGCCTGCTTCTCTCCGACCTCCACCGACACGCCCTGCGCTTGGTTCGTGCTGGCACCGGGGATACGCTCGCGCAGCAGGCCCGCCCATTCGGGAGGCCCCGCCGCCGAGGTCGTAAACGCCGCTGACTTCGCGGGTGGCGATGCCGGCGATCTTGGAGACCACGGTGTCGGCAATCGAGGTGTTGCCTTGGGAGCTCACCAACGCCGGCCCACGCTGTGGGGTGAATACGTCCTTGACGGGGGCTGCGAATGATAGGGGCTGGTCATTGTCGGTCAACTCCTGATTGTCTGGTTGCGTACACCGGTGTAGTCGCGACGACGGGTACTAAACCGGATGACCTCCGTGTGTGATCCACGTCACAGCTGTAAAACGCGCCTTTCGAGGTTGTAGCGCCCCGGATAGTGAAAAGGCACCGCGGCCACGGACCTAGCCGTAAGGAGCGGGGGTGATTGCGCGAAGCGAGATCGGCCTTGCCGACGCCCGCGACGATGTACTGCGCACCGCCGCCATCCTCGGTGATCGGGAAGCCTTCGAAGTCATCGTTTACCGCTACGGACCGCAGCTTTACCGCTATGCCCGACGGATGCTCAGCACCGAGAGCGATGTCGCTGACGTCGTTCAGGAAACCTTCGTCGCCGCTTGGCGCCACCTGGATCATTCCGGGGCGCTTCTTCCGTGAAGACCTGGCTCTTCGCCATCTGTTCCCGCAAGATCGTCGACACCCGACGGGTCGAACGTGCACAGCCCATCGATGACCAGCTCCCCGAGGCACTCCCGAACGCTACGGGGCTGACCGATCCGTTCACTGCGGCATCAAATGCTGCATTCCTTGACGCGCTCGATGAGGCGTTAACCGAACTACCCGCCCGCCAACGCGCAACATGGGTAATGCGCGAAGTCGAGCTGATGACCTTCCCCGAGATCGCCCAGGTGCTGCAGCTCAGCCCTGACGCGGTGCCGGGCCGTCGCTACCGTGCGACCGCAACACTTCGCATTCGACTCAGGAGGTGGCAGTAACAGAACCCGATTCGCTCCTATTCCGGGCCGCCTCCTTCCTGCGGGCGGCGCCCGAACCCGGCTGGGACGCCATCAGCGACAGCGTGTTGGCCGCAGTGCGTGCCACCCCCGGCACGGCTGGCCCCTGCACGCCGAGGCTCTCCCCGGCGACACCGCCCAGGGATCGATCTACGTCAGTGACCACGCCCTGCGCGCCATCCTGGCCCGCGAACTGCGGCGGCGCTTCCTGTGCCGACCCACCGCCATCACCTTCACCTTCGACGATCGCGATGACCGTCTGCTGCGCGGCGTGCGCCTCGACATCACCGGTAGCTACGGCACCGAACTACGTGCCCTGGGCGACCACATCAGGGCCGCCGTCGCCGACATCGTCCATGAGGTTCTCGGATCATCGAGACGCAGGCGAAGCCGGCCCATCGACGTCACCATCACCGACTCGTCACCGGCGACCCATTGGCTCCACCGAGTACTCAGCACGCCACTACCGACGACGTGCTCGCTTAACGTCTGGCACCACCATGCCGGCAACAGGCAACGCGGGGACGGCCATAAAGACCACAGGCCCGAGCATGCGATCGAGGCGGCGAAGACCGAATCGATACGATAAAGCTGGTCATGCTATGGCTCCGGACAACCGTCAAATCCATTGCGGGACAACAAGATTAGAAAACAATACTGAAGAGCGAGTCGTTGTGCCGCAACGGGTCCCACCAGTCAGATTCCTTAACGTCAGGGGGTCGACGTTCGCGCATGGGGGCAGTGCCAACGCGATGACGGCTTTCGCCGGCACGAACTGCGGCCACGCCACCGCAGCCGAGGCAGACCGCCGTCGAGATAATGACCGCCGCCCATGGCCCAACCAGACCTGACAACCCAACTTGCACGCAGATCCAGCCCACAACGCCCCACAGCGGCCAGCTGCGCCACAACCGCAGCCACCGGCGTTGAACGTCACTGATGCCCGCTGTGATGGCCACCGATCCCCACGGGAACGGACCCTCGAGTATTTGGCACAACAAATCTGCCGCAGGAGTCCTGGCTTTTGCTCCATACTTCAAGGCCTACTCGTGTAATGGTGGACCATGCGTCGTTTAAACGGCTTTTTTACGCTGCGCGTACCGTTATTTATGGCACCCTCGTGCTGCCTAAGGCCTTTTGGGCAGATGCGCACAGAAGCTCGCAAAGCCCTATGCAATTTCACTGTGCAAACATGTTGGGGCACAACGGGTGTAGCAACCTTCATGTCGCAGGTTCCGGGATGCTCTCGGCGCGATGGAACACCGCCGCGCCCGACCTGTACGCCACAGGCCAACAGAAAGTATCCGGAACTTTCAATCCCGCGTTGGCCGATGAGCGGGCTTACGCCCGTCTCTAACAACGACCCGACATTGCCCCGGACTAACGAATAACCTGACTACACAACTACATTCACCACCATGCCAGCCGCCTCGACTGAAAAAGTATCCGCCACCCCGCTACCCACCCATCGGGCCTGACCGGTTAGCGCCGAAATCTTCGCATCGCCAGTCATCCGGCGATGCGGTCAACAATCTCCGTAACCCAAATATCCGCCAACATGTCCATGCGGAGGTTCAGACAGAACGCCATTGAATTAATCACCCGGAAGTCCCTGCT
>CAWBBQ010000037.1:0-312878 GCA_963787065.1 uncultured Actinomycetes bacterium | reverse complement strand
GCCCTCGAACTCGAAGATCCGCCGTTCGTCGCCGGCGCGCTCGCCCAGCCCCGTGCGCTGGGCGAAGGCGTCGAGGATGCGGTCGGCCTCGCCGTCGAGCTTGCGGAAGATCAGCGTCTTCGGCATGGAGGGCCCGATACCCCGCTCTGCCATCATCGACGCGTGACCGACGAGCTGTGGACCGTCCACCTCGGCCTCGTGGACTACCACGAGGCCCACGACCTCCAGGAGCGCGTGCGGGCGGCGCGCCAGGCCGACGCGATCCCCGACACGCTGCTGCTGCTCGAGCACCCGCCCGTCTACACGCGCGGGCGCCGCTCGCAGGCGGGCGAGCTGGGCATGGGCGAGGCGTGGTACCGCGAGCGCGGGATCGACATCGTCACCGTCGACCGCGGCGGCAAGGTCACCTACCACGGCCCGGGCCAGCTCGTGGGCTACCCGATCGTCGGCGTCGACGACGTCATGGGCTTCGTGGCCACGCTCGAGAGCTCGATCGTCGCCGCGCTGGCCGAGGAGGGCGTCGCCGCGCGCGGGCGCAGCGCCGAGGGCATCGCGTGGACGGGCGTGTGGACCGGGCCCGACAAGATCGCCTCGATCGGCCTGCACGTCTCGCAGGGGGTGAGCAAGCACGGCTTCGCGGTGAACGTCGACAACGACCTGGCCCCGTTCGACTGGGTCGTGGCATGCGGGCTGCCCGACGTGCGCATGACCTCCGTCGCCGCCCAGCGCGACGACGGCCCGCACCTCGCGTGCTTCCGCAAGCGCATGGCCCACGCGCTGGCCCAGGCCATGGGCCGCCGTCAACGGTTGATGTCGCGCGCGCGGCTCGAGGCGGCGCTGGCCGGGCAGGGCAGCGTCCTCAGCCTGGCCCGGTAGGCGCGCATGGACGAGGCGCGCCAGTCGCCATGGGTCTGGCGACGCAGGCGCGCCACGCGCTCGCGATGGTGGGGCGAGCTCAGGCTCTCGTTGTGGCCGATGACGTCGTCGACCGCGATCTGAGAGCGGCAGCGCAGCCAGCGCGTGAGAGCGAGCGACGCGCGCAGCTGGCGCGGGTTGCCGAGCACGTCACCGTCGCGGAAGCCGACGTGCTCGATCCCGAACGCCGTCCAGTTCAGCCCGACCGCATGGCGGCACATGAGCGCCAGCGGGACGAACTGCACGATCGTCCCGTTGCGGCCGATCACGAAGTGCGCGCACGTCCCGGGCAGCTCGTGCAGCTCGGGGTCGGGCACGTCAGGCGCAAACGTGTTGAACGTCGCCTCGATCGAATCGTTGACCGTCAGGTGCTCGACGATCACCCGGGGGGAGCGCAGCCGCGCCGTCGACAGCCCGTAGTGGCGGCGCGCGTAGGCCGCCATCTCGCGCTTGCGCCGCGCGCCGAAGGGGATCGGGCGCAGCACGATCGGCGGGCGGATGGAGTCGGCGGGGGCCGCCGGAACGGCGGCCAGCACGGCGGTGGCGAGCACGGCGAGCACACCTGGTTTGTAGCGCCTCGCCGACCCGCCGTGCCCACCCCGGCACCGCTCGCCGGATCTGTAGCCTCACAGGGGTGAGCGCCGACGTCACGCCCCGCGAGCACCGGACCCGCTCCCGCGCCAACCCGGGCGGGATGGACGTGCTCAGCGTCCTGGGCCCCGATGTCGTGCCGCTGCGCGAGCGCAAGCCGGCGTGGTTCAAGGTCCCGGCCCCGGGCAGCCCGCGCTATCGCGAGCTCAACCGGCTGATCCGCTCGGAGAACCTGCACACGGTCTGCCAGGAGGCCGCGTGCCCGAACGTGGGCGAGTGCTGGGAGCGCGGCACGGCCACGTTCATGATCCTCGGCGACACGTGCACGCGCCGCTGCGGCTTCTGCAACGTGCGCACGGGCAAGCCGACGTGGAACGACCCGCTCGAGCCCGCCCGCGTCGCGCGGTCGGTGGCCAAGATGGGCCTGCGCCACGCGGTCATCACCAGCGTCGACCGCGACGACCTGCCCGACTACGGGGCGGGCGCGTTCGTCGGGGTCATCCGCCAGATCCGCCACCAGGCCCCGGCCTGCAAGGTGGAGGTCCTGACGCCGGACTTCCGCGGCCAGGAGATGCCGCTGGCCAAGGTCATCGCCGAGCGCCCCGACGTCTTCAACCACAACGTCGAGGTCGTCCCGCGGCTGTACCCCGTGGCGCGGCGCGGGTCGCGCTTCGAGCGCTCGTGCCGCGTGCTGCGCAACGCCAAGGAGATGGGCGGCGATGAGGTGACGACGAAGTCCGGGCTGATGGTCGGCCTGGGCGAGACGCACGACGAGATGGTCGAGGCGTTCGCGGCCCTGCGCGACCACGGCGTCCAGGTCCTGACCGTCGGGCAGTACCTGCGCCCGACCGAGCAGCACCTGCCCGTCGTTCGCTACTGGCGCCCCGACGAGTTCGACGCGCTGGCGCGCGCGGCCTACGACCTCGGCTTCGAGCACGTCGCCGCCGGTCCGCTCGTGCGCTCGAGCTATCACGCCGACCAGCATGTGGCCCAGCAGGAGCCGGGCCACGGCCCGCTGGCCGCCGGCGCCTGACGCGCCCGCGCTCGCGGGTACCCTGGCCGCAGCGCCGTGTTCCCGCTGAAGGACAACATCCCGACCCGGCGCCCGCCGGTGGTGACGATCGCGCTGATCATCGCCAACGTCGTCATCTTCTTCCTCAGCATCCGCAACGGCGGCAGCCTGTTCAGCGGTCCCGCGGCCTCCGTCGTCGTCGACTACGGGGTGATCCCCTACGAGCTCACGAACCCGGGCTCGGAGTGCGACATCGTGACCGAGGCGGGCCGCGTGCTGTGCGAGGGTCAGGCGGGCGTGAGCGGATCGGCCGAGCCCCAGCCGCCGACGTGGTTCACCGCTCTGTCGTCGATGTTCATGCACGGCGGCCTGCTGCACATCGGCGGCAACATGCTCTTCCTGTGGGTTTTCGGCAACAACATCGAGGACGCCATGGGCCCCATCAAGTTCGTGCTCTTCTACGTGCTCGGCGGGATCGCCGCGATCGCCCTGCAGACGGCGGTCGACCTGGACGCCACCGTCCCGTCGATCGGCGCGTCCGGGGCCGTGGCCGCCGTGCTCGGCGGCTACCTGCTGCTCTATCCGCGGGCGCGCGTGCTGACGCTCGTGTTCCTGTTCGTGTTCTTCACCTTCATCCAGATCCCGGCCATGTTCTTCCTGGTCATCTGGTTCGGCCAGCAGGTGCTGTTCGGCTACCTGGACTACGCCGACCCGACCGGCGGCGGGGGCGGCGTGGCCTACTTCGCCCACATCGGCGGCTTCCTGTTCGGGCTGCTCGCCGTGAAGCTGTTCGCCAGCCGCGCCCAGCGCGACTACGACCAGCCGCGCTTTCCGCTGTACTGAGTCCATGCGCAGGCTCGCGACGCTCGCGCTCGTGGCCATGGCCGGGGTGCTGCCGGGTTGCGGCGGCGGCGAGGCCGCCCGCGAGCCCCGGGCCGCGGCGGCCCCGCGCCCGCCCGTGGTCGCGCCGCTGCAGGTCGCCAACGGGCCGGTCGAGGCCGCCGACCCGGGCCGGCCGCCGCTGCGGCTCGAGCTCGCCGCCACGCAGGACACGATCCACCAGCGCTTCCGCGACGAGCCCCGCAGCGGCCTGCTCTTCGACCTCGACACGGGCGAGGTGCTCTGGCGCCGGCTGCCCGACCGCGTGCTGCCGATCGCCTCCCTGACCAAGATGATGACCGCGCTGGTCATCGTGCGGCGCGCCGCGCCGGACGCCAAGGTACGCATCACCAAGGAGGCGCTCGCCTACCGCGGATCGGGCGTCGGCGTGCTGCCGCGCGGCAAGCGCGTGAAGCTCGAGACGATGCTCAACGGCCTGCTGCTGCCGTCGGGCAACGACGCGGCCATCGCCCTGGCCCAGCGCGTGAGCAGGACCGTGGCCGGCTTCGTCGCTCGCATGAACGACCACGCGCGCGCGCTGGGGATGGGCTGCACGCGCTTCTCGACGCCGAGCGGCCTACCCGACGAGGGCAACCGCTCGTGCGCCACCGACCTGGCCGGGATGGCGCGCGCGGTGCTCGACGAGCCGCGCCTGGCCCGGATCGTCAAGCGCCGGCGCGCGGTGCTGCCGTTCCCGATCAAGGGCGGCCGGCTGCACCTGACCAACCACAACCCGCTGCTGCACAGCGGCTATCCCGGCGTGCTCGGGATCAAGACCGGCTACACGCGCCAGGCGGGCCGCTGCCTGGTCGTCGCCGCGCGGCGCAACGGCCGCCGACTGGGCGTCGTGCTGCTGCACTCGCCCGACCCCGCCCGCCAGGCGCGGGTGCTGCTCGACCGCGGCTTCCGCGCCGGGCGCCGGCGGTAGCGGGCTGGGAGACGCTCAGGAGGCGAACTGGTCCAGCAGGCGCGGCATCGAGTCGCGGAAGTTCGCCTCCACGGCGGCGGCCGCCGCGTCGCGGTCGCCGCGCTCGAGCGCGTCAGCGATCTCCGTGTGCTGGCGCACCGAGCGCCCGACGTTGCGCGGCACGGCCATGTAGGCCAGCTCGTAGCGCAGCAGCCGCCGCTTCAGCGGGCGCAGCGTGCTCAGCAGCTGCTCGTTGCCGCAGCGCGCGACGAGCACCGCGTGGAAGTCGAAGTCGTGCGTCGCCGACGCGGCCGGCTCGTCGGCGTCGCGCTCCATGTCGGCGTTGATCTCGCGCAGCCGCGCGATCGCCTCCGGGTCGAACTCGGGCGTTGAGCGCACGGCCATGCCCTCGAGCAGCAGCACCACCGGGTAGGTCTCGCGCAGCTCGATCTCGTCGAGCTCGGAGACCGCGAAGCCGCCGTCGTCGTGCTCGCGCACGAAGCCGTCGCGCTCGAGCACGCACAGCGCCTCGCGCACCTCGGGGGCGCCGACGCCGACCTCAGCGGCCAGCGCGCGCTCGTCGAGCACCGTCCCGCCCGGCAGCCGGCCGGAGACGATCCGCTCGCCGATCTCGCCTGTGGCCACGTCGCGCGGGGAGGGGCCCATGGCGTCGAGGGTAACGCGCGCGGTGGGGGTCCGGGCGGGCGCGCGGCCTCCATCGTGGGTCCGCGCGACCCGCGTTCGCCGCTCGGCTCAACCCGCACCCTCGGCCCCAGCCCCCATCACGAAGCGTCCGCTGCCGGGCTCGGCCATGACACGGCCGTCCTCGGCCGCGAGCACTCCGCGCACGTACGTGCGTACCGCTCGCCCGGTGAGCGTCCGGCCGGCGAAGGGCGACCAGCCGGCCTTGGACAGCACGTCCTCGTCGCGAACCGCCCAGCGTGTTCCGGGGTCGACGAGCACCAGATCGGCGTCGGCGCCGGGACGCAGGCTCCCCTTGCGCGGGAAGAGCCCGTACGTGCGTGCCGGCGCCTCAGCGTAGACGGCCACGACGCGCTGATAGGACAGGCGGCCGGCGTGGGCGCCATCGAGCAGGACCGAGAACGTCGTGTCGACGCCCGGGAGGCCGAAGTGCACGTCCCAGATCGAGCCGTCGCGCTTCTGGGCGGCGGTGGCCGGGGCATGGTCGCTGGAGATGAAGTCGATGTCGCCGCCGGCCAGCGCCGCCCACATGGCGTCGAGGTCCTCCGTGCTGCGAGCGCGAGCGGGCGGCGTGAACTTGCGGAAGGCGCCGCGTTCGAGCACCTCGCGCTCGAGGAGCCCGAGGTACTGCGGGCAGCTCTCGACCGTCATCGGCGCGCCGGCGGCGCGTTCGCGTCGGAGGATGGCCAGCGCGGCGGGGTGGCTCACGTGAGCGGCGACGACGCGCGCGCCCGTCTCCCGGGCCAGCGTCGCCGTGGTGGCGAGCGCCGTCAGCTCGGCCGCGCGGTTGCGCCACTCGGGGACCACGCCGGGATCGGTGCGGCCGGCCGCGCGCAGCTCTCGCTCCGCGCGATCGAGCAGCGTCTGCTCCTCGGCGTGCACCAGGCAGACCGCGTCGCACGCGGCCACGCGCCGCAGCAGGGCGTGCAGGTCGGCGGCGCTGAACCCGGGCACCCCGTGGGTCGTACAGGTGAACGCCTTGATGAAGCAGGCGCCCGCTCGCCACACCGCCTCGACCTCGTCGAGACGGTCGGGCCAGGCGTGCGCCGCCAGCGCGAAGTCGACGCGCGAGCGGTCGGCGAGGTGCCGGCGCTTGTCCTCGAGGTCGCCGGCGGCGACGACCGGGGCGACGTGGGTGTGCTCGACGACCGTGGTCACGCCGGCGCGCGCGGCGGCCGCGCTCGCCTGCGGGAAGTCCTCGCGCTCCGGGTCGCCAGGGTCCATGAAGTGCACGTGCGCATCGACCATCCCCGGCATGATGAGCAGTCCTGAGGCATCGACCTCGTCGGCGGCCGCGCGGCGCTCGGTGCCCACCTCGGCGATCCGCCCGTCGCGGACGTACACGTCGGCCCGGCGGCGCGCGTCCGGTTCGACAACCTCCCCGCCGCGGATCGCGAGGTCGTACGGACCGCTCAGCGGGACCCCCAGGAGACCGGATCGTCCGCAAGCACTGCTGAATGCTACTGCCAGCATCGGAAGCATTGCTAATGTTCGGTCCCGCGATGGAGGGCCGGCCGCATGACGCCCTGCGCGGGGTCGAGCACGGCCGCCGCACCGGGCCGCGGGTCCTCGTCGCGGGCGGCTCGCTCGGGGGCCTGACGGCGGGGCTCGTCCTGCGGGAGGTCGGGTGCGAGGTTGACGTGCTCGAGCGCTCGCCGGTCCCGCTCGAGGGCCGGGGCGCCGGGATCGTCCTGCACCCGAGCACCGTCCGCTGGTGGCGCGAGCACGACGTCCGCCCGCTGGCGGAGATGAGCGCCGCCGTGCGCCGGCTGCGCTACCTCGACGAGCGCGGTGCGATCACCCACGAGCAGCAGTGCCGGTACCGCCTCAGCTCCTACGACGCGCTGTACCGCGATCTGCGGGACTGCTTCGATCCCGAGCACCACCACCTGGGCAGCGAGATGGTCGGGTTCGAGGTGCAGGACGACGGCGTGACCGTCGAGCTTTCGGGCGGCGAGACGCGGCACTGCGACCTGCTCGTGTGCGCGGATGGCATCGGGTCGGTCGGGCGGCGTCTGCTGCTGCCCGAGGTCCAGCCGCGCTACGCCGGCTACGTGGCCTGGCGCGGGGCCGTCGTCGAGGACGACCTCTCCGGGCCGACGGCGGAGACGCTGCTCGGGGCCATCACCTACCACCTGCTGCCGCACGGCCACGTTCTCACCTACCCGATCCCCGGCCCGGACGGGTCGGTGCAGCCGGGCCGCCGGCTGACGAACTGGCTCTGGTACCGCAACGTGGCCGAGGGCGAGGCGCTCGATGCGCTGATGACCGACCGCGACGGCACGCTGCGAGCCACGTCGCTCGCTCCGGGCGCGGTGGCCGACGTGCCGCTGGCGGCGTTGCGCGCCGACGCCGAGGCGATGCTCCCGCCGCCGCTGGCCGAGCTCGTCCGGGCGACGGACGAGCCGTTCGTGCAGGTCGTCGTCGACATCGAGGTGCCGCGCATGGCGTTCGCCCGCGCGGCGCTCGTCGGCGACGCGGCGTTCGCTCTGCGCCCGCACGCCGCGGTCGGCTCGGCCAAGGCCGCCGAGGACGCGTGGAAGCTCGGCGAGGCGATGGTCGCCGAGGGCTTCGACGTTCCCGCAGCACTCGCCCGCTGGGAGCCCGGCCAGCTCGCGCTGGGCCGCGGCGCGCTCGAACGCACGCGCCGGGCCGGCGAGCGTTCGCAGTTCGAGTGCTCCTGGCAGGTGGGCGAGCCCCTGCCCTTCGGCCTCTACGAGGTCAGCGACTCCTCGCTGGACTGACGGGCGCGCCGTCCAGGTACAGCCGCGCGCGCTCGTTCTCAGCCGGCGTCGTCGAAGGTGATGGTGGGCGGCGCGGGCTTCGGCTGCGGCCTGGGGGCCGGAGCCGGCGCGGGCGCCGGGGCAGGCGCGGGGGCAGGCGCGGGCGCGACCTGCGTCGTGGTCGGCGGCACCGGGGTCGTCGTCGTGGTCGTCGTCTCGGGGGCGGTCGTGGTCGGCGTGAACGCGGCGCGACGGTTGGCGGCAGCGCGGCGGCGAGCCGCGGCGCGGATCCGCGCCGCCCGGCGCGTGGCGGCGCGACGCCGGGCGCGGCGGCGCTCGGCAGCCCGCTCGGCGGCGCGGCGCTTGGCCGTCTCCTGGGCCTTGCGCACGGCGGCGGCGGCCTCCTCGGCCTCGCGGATGGCAGCAGGGTCCTCCTCGGCCAGGCGCGCGGCGGCGTCAACGTCGGCGCTCGCGGTGGCCGCGACGTCCTGGGCCGGGGCCGCGGCGACGCTCGGCGGTGCGGTCGAGCTCGCCGGGGAGCCGCCCATGAGCAGCGTGCCGCCCAGCCAGGCGGCCAGGACGACCCACAGGACGAGCGTGACGACGCGGACCGGCCTCATGACGACGGGCAGGAGCTCGGGCTGCGGCGCATCGACACCACGCACAGGTCCTGGCGCGCCGGCGCTGCGTTGCGCTTGATCTCGATCCGCGTGTACTTGCCCATGCGGGACTTGCGATTGACGAAGACCTCGATGACCGTGCCCACCCGCAGGTGCCGCTCGATGCCGATGAAGCGCAGGATCGTCGCCTTGCGCGCGCGCTTGACGAGCGTCCCGCGCTTCGGGCAGCTGCGGCCGCTGCAGACCACGCGGACCCGAGCGCCGCCCGGAGCCTTCACGGTGAAGCGCCGGATCGCCGCGCCAGTGGGGATCACCTTGCCCTGGATGCGCACGACGGGGAACGGCGCGAGCAGCCGCGGGGCGAAACTCGCCGAGACGGTGCCCGCCACGCGGGCGGCCGGCACGACGTTCACGGTCGGGGGCGCAGAGGCCGACGGCGCGGGCGGCGGCGACGGTGGTGGCGGTGGGGCCGGGGGCGGCGGGGGCGGGGGCGGGGTCGTCACCGTGATCGTCTTGCTCACCGAGCTCGACCCGCCGGTGGCGTCCGTGACCCGGTGGGTGATCGTGTACACGCCCGCGACCCTGAAGAACCCACGGACCGTGCGCTCGTTGGGCTCCTCGAACGCGCCGTCCCCGTTGAAGTCCCAGCTGCGCTGGATGATGTCGTTGTCGGCGTCCGTCGAGGTCGACCGGAACGTCACCCGCGTGTTCGTGGTCGGGTTGGTCGGATTGATGGTGAAATCGGCGACCGGGTCGGCCGCGGACGCCGCCGTGGGCGCTGCCAGCGCCGCAACAACGACGACCATGGGCACGAGGAGTCTGCGCATACGGGTACTGAACGGTTCGGCGACCGTTCGTCTCGCGCGCGACTCCGTTCGTGGCAGACATCTGACACTGCTCTTGACGGCGGGGCCGCTCAGGGGATTCGGCGCGCCGCTCATCGGCCGAACGCCGCCGCTCGCCGCACGACCGCTGCCCGGGCTCGAGAGCCCGGGCTGCGGTCCTGCGGGGATGGGCGGTCTTGTGCCTACGGGATCACCCGGAAGGTGAGCTTCGCGGTCTTCCCGAGCGACAGGCGGCTGCGACCCGGGGTCACCTGCGCCTCGTAGCTGCCAGGCGTCAGCACCTGGCGCAGCTTGCGGTCCTTCAGGCGCATCCGGTACAGCCCGCTCGCGGCCGGCGACAGGAAGCGCTCGGCGACCAGCGACCGGGTGCCGCCCGCGTTCTTGCGGTAGATCCGGACGCGGAGCACCTTCGTACCGGCCTGCAGGCTCATCGCCGCACGCAGCCCGTTGGCACGCACCGCGCCGCGGGCGATCGTGCGGCCCATGGTGAGCCGGCCGAGCGACAGCTTCGCCGGCGCGGTCGAGCCCGCCTTGACACCGGCGACCGCTCCCGCGACAGGGACCTGCTGGACGACCGCGTTGTTTACGACGCGCTCGACGACCCGAGCCGGAGGCGCGGGGTTGGTGACGTTCGGAGTGGCATCGCAGGCATCGCCCACGCCGTCGTCGTCGTTGTCGCGCTGGTTGGCGTTGGCGGCGTTCGGGCAGTTGTCGAGCGTGTTGCGGATGCCATCGCCGTCCGTGTCGAGAGGACGCGGAGTCGGCGGGTTGACGACCGGAACGAAGGTGCCCGGCGTGTCGCCGCAGATGCTCGGCTCCACGACGGCGCCCTGCGTGATGGCGCCCTGAATCAGAGTCAGGCCGCCGTTCTCGTAGGGCTGGTTGGGCGGATTCTCGTTCGTATACGTCCAGTTGCCGAGTGCATCGACCGTGACGCTAGCCGCCAGGCGGTCGGCGCTCTCCACGTCCTTGCCGCGGAACTCCAGGTCCAGAACATCGCCCGGCTGGCCAGTACCCGAGGCACCCAGGAAATCGTTCTGAATGTCCGTCGTGATGCTCATGCCGCGCACCGTCAGGGTGTCGGTGAACGTCTCGACCACCGGGTTGAGAGGACCACCAGTCTCGCGCGACCATGCGACCGAGATGACGTCGCCGTTGCGCAGAGCCGGAGCCTTGCCGCTGCTCCAACAGTCGCCTGCCGGGACAGCACCACCGCCACCGTGGTTGATCTCCACGTCGCCGTTGCCGCTGCTGACATTCACGGTGTCGAGCGGCGTCCCGGCGCGAGTGGCCGTGATCGACAGCTCCGTGTTCGCGGGGTAGCCCCCGAGGATCAGCAGGTTCACCTGCTGCATGTACTCCATCGACGCATTGGGCGTCGTGACCGCCGCCTGAGCGGGAGCGGCTGCGGCCACGGCGCCGACCAGGGCCACCGAGACGGTCAGCGCGGCATGACGCCGACGGCCCGAGCAGATCAATCGTCTGGCGACCAGTCCTCGGTCGGGCCGATGGCCAC
Organism: uncultured Actinomycetes bacterium; assembly: GCA_963787065.1. Taxonomy (GTDB): domain Bacteria; phylum Actinomycetota; class Thermoleophilia; order Solirubrobacterales; family Solirubrobacteraceae; genus JAOPZW01. The sequence continues at coordinate 302,168 of CAWBBQ010000037.1, read as the reverse complement.
GCGCGCGCGACGGCGTCGCGGCGCTTGCTTCCTTGCGTTGCACGGGGGAGTCCTCCTTGGTGGACCGGGTTGTCCACCACTGTGCTTAGGACCAAGGTCCCCCCGTCAGAGCAGAAGACGCACGTGCGGTTGCGTAAATCTGCACGTCCCTCCGCTCGACCTGGCGCGAGGTCCGGCCGCCGGAAAGTTGGCGTTCAACGCTCCCCGTTCAGGGGCGTAGGGCGGACGCCGACGTCGTCCAGGAGCAGGCGTCCCGACCGCGTCCGGTCGAACACGAAGCGCACGCTACGAACCCGTTTCGGGTCGAACGCGCCGTCGGCCGCGGCGAGATCGGCCATCGCCACGTCGAAGCTCTGGAAGACCGGCTCGCCGGACGGGCCGGGCTGCGCGGCGCCGACCTTCAAGCGACGCGAGACGAACTGGGGCTCGAGCGGCGCGGAGGCGCTGAGCGGTCGCGTCACGACCGTGCCGTCGCCATCGCTCACCTCCACCGTGAGGTCGATCGGACCCGCCGCCGGCTCGACGTCGGCCAGCGAGAACACGACCTCGCCGCGCTCGCCGACCGCGACGCCGGGCGATCCGAGCCCGACCGAGTACGCGGCGGCCCGGCCAGGAGCGCGGCGGTTCCAGCCGAGCCGCACGGCGCGGAACGGCGACGGCCCGGCCCGCAGCGGGATCCGCTCCTCGCGCCACTCGGCCAGCCCGGTCCCGCTCGCGACACCGCCCGCCAAGCTCGTCGTGCGCGGGTCCCGATCCTCGTCGGCGGTGACCAGCAGGCGGGTGCCCGCGCCCGCGACCTGCGCGACACGGGCCGTGCGCGGCAGCCAGCGCGCTCCGGCGCCCGGGTCGCGGAACAGCGGCAGGTACCCGCGCCGACCCTTGAGCGTCGCGTCGAGGAAGCCCGAGACGAACACGCGGGCGATCCGCCGCTGCTGCGCCGCCGGCAGCAGGGCGCCGGTGGCCAGCAGCCTCCGCGCCGCCCCCGAGCCCGTGTCGTAGCGTCCCCAGGTCGAGTTGAACTGGCCATGGTTGGCCCGGTGCACGTAGACCGCGGCCGCGAACCGATCCGCCCCGAGGCGTGCGCGGCGGACCTGGTTCGTGCCCTCGAAGCTCAGCACGTCGGCGTCGAGCGAGCCGCCCATGACGAGCAGGTCGACGCCGCGCAGGCGAACCGGTCGCCCGCCCGGGCGATACGTGTCGTCGGTCGGCGCGAGCGCGGCCACGGCGCGGATGCCGAAGCCGTAGTCGAAGCGCTGGGCGCGGTCCTCGGGAAACGCCTCCAGGCGATTGAACACGCTGGCCAGCGCGACCGCCTCGCCGCCCCGCGAGTGCCCGACGAGCCCGACGTCACCCACGTCGACGCGCCCGAAGAAGCGGTGGCCGGGCTGCTCGCTCCAGCTTCGCCACAGCCGCAGGTGCTCGAGCGCCAGCCAAGCGCGGGCCGGCATCTCGTCCTGCAGGGCGAAGCGCGACACGCCAAGCGCCGACAGGTCACCGACGGACGTGTTGAGGAAGTTCTCGTCGATCGATGCGACGACGTAGCCGCGGCTGGCCAGCCGCTCGCCGAGGTACGCGTAGCCCTCGTCGGAGAAGTCCGACGCGAGGTGGTCGCCGTGGACGATGAGCACGAGCGGGTGGCGGCCGGGCGCGTCCGGGTACCAGACGCGCGCGTTGAGCGGGAGCCCGTCGGGCCCGAAGCCCCAGAACGCCTCGCGTGCGCGGCCGGTCAGGCCGGACCAGCCGGGCAGCAGCCGCGTCCCGTCGACGGTCCGTGTGCGCAACGTCGCCCCGGCGGCGAACTCGCGCCGGTGGCGATCGGTCCCCGCGCCGTAGGTGAGGCGGCGCACGGGCAGCACGCCGGGCGCGGAGGGATCCGGGAGGCCCAGGGCGGGCGAGCGCGCCGAGGTGGGGGCGCGTGCGGCCGCGGGTCCGTCCCACGCCAGCAGCGCCGCGCCCCCGAGCAGCGTGCCCACGCCGGCGGCCAGGCTCGCCACGACCGCGGCGCGGCCGAGCGGCGGCCGAGCGCCGAGGCCGCGCGCGCGCAGCGCCGCAATCGCACCGCCGGCCAGCGCCGACGCGGCCACGACGAGCCCGATCAGCAGCAGCTGGGCACGCGACGAGAGCCCCACCCTGGTCATGAGATTGAGCAGCGGCAGCGCGGCCACGACCGCGCAGATCACGTGCCCGGGCACGAGGCGCACGCGCACGAGGCGCACGATGCCGGCCACCACGGCGCCCACGACCGCCGCGACCACGACCAGGCCCACGCCGACAAGGAGCGGGGCGAGGACCGACGCGGGCGTGACGAGGTCGACGACGAACCACACCCAGAGGCCGAGCGTGACGGCGACCACGCCGATCGTCGCGCCGCGCCAGGCCTGCGCCGAAGGGGCGACGCGCGACCACGTACGACCCAGCCCCCGGGCGCCGGGTCCTCGGCGCCCGTCGCTCGCCCCAGCGCTGGCCACGCGGGCACTCTAGGTGACGACGGGGAGCAGCGGCGCGGGTTCGGCGGGCGACCGGGCCAGGCCGGCCGGCCGGCGGCGCAGGCACCGGCTGGGCGTCGAGTGCCACGACGACCGTCGTGCCGCGGCCGCGTTCGCTGCGCAGGTCGACCCGGCCGCCGGGGGCCTCGGCGATCGCCTTCACGATCGACAGGCCGAGGCCGCCCCGGGACAGCCCTCAGAGCCGGCGCCGCGCGCGAAGCGCTCGCATACCCGCCGATCGGTGTCCGGCTCCTGGGATCCGATCGCCGCGCGCGCGGTCGGCGCCCCCGGAGGCGCGGCGCTGCTCGCGCGATCCGACGGCACGCCGGTCGGCGTGCTGCCGGCCGGAGCCGACCCGGTGCCATCGTTGCGGGCCGCGGTCGCCGCGGTTGCCGTATGAGCGATTGTCTTCCTCCCACCCCACCACCGAAGAGAAGGAGAGCGCATGCTCGGAGACCATCCCATCGACGTCGTCCTGCTGGCCACCGATCTGGAGTCGTCCAAGGAGTTCTACGCCGGAAAGCTCGGCCTCGAGATCCTGGTCGAGAACGACGAGGAGATCGTCTACGAGTGCGGCGGGGAGAGCCGTCTCGCCGTCACCAAGAGCACCACGGGCACGGCTGACGAGCAGACCCAGGCGGGCTGGCGGGTGGACGACCTGGCCGCTGAGCTCACCGAGCTGCGGTCTCGCGGCGTCGAGATCCAGGAGTACGACATGCCGGGGCTCAAGACCGACGACGGGGTCGTGGACCTGGGGTTCGCGCTGATGGCCTGGATCGTCGATCCGCACCGCAACGCGTTGGCCATCATGCAGCTCAAGTAGGGGGCCGGGCGGGTGGCGTGCGGCCGGGTTCGCGCCACATCGGCCACAGCGGCGGCCCCCCGGTGGGTGCGAACTCGTCGCTGGCCCGGAAGCCATGCCGCTCGTAGAGCCGCTTGTTGTGGGGGCTGGTGGCGTCGAGGTAGGCGGGCACGCCGTCGCGGTCGCAGCGCTCGAGGATGTGGGCGAGCAGCGCGGAGCCGATGCCGCGGCCCTGGCTCTCAGGCTCGACCCCGAGGAGCTGCAGGTAGTAGTGGGAGCCGTGAGGAAGGTGTTCGTCGACCAGCCCGGCGACCTCGAAGAAGCGCTCTCCGTCCGCTCCGGCCGCCTGCTCGAGGCGCCGGTTGAAGTCGTCGGCATGCTCGGCGTCGACCGGCGCCTGTCCGGGGGGAGCCCACAGCGCGGCGCCGGCGAGCTGGCTCGCGTGGTAGATCTGGTCGTGGCGCTGGAACGCCTCGGTGAACACCGCGAAGACGCCGGGGAGCACCTCGCGTCGACGGTCGTCGTCGGGGTAGGCCCAGCGGAACACCGGGTCGTCGAAGAATGCTCGAGCGAGCGTGCTCGCGATCCGCGGGACGTCGCCGATGCTCGCCTTGCGGATGCGGATCTGGGCGGCGTGCGCTGTGTGGGTTGTGGTGGCCATCGTGGTCCTCCTTGGTCGTTTGGCGGGTTGTCTGGGTGGGGTCCGGGGGCCGGCCCGATCGGTGGGCCGGCCCCCGGACCGGTGGGTGGATTGCCTTCGCTGGCAGGAGTCAGGGGTCGAGCCGATAGAGGCGGAAGAAGTCGTTCTCGACCCGCAGCACCTCGAACCGGGCGTAGCCGGCCTCGGCGGCGAGGGTCCGCACGGTGTCGGCGCGCAGGGCGGTGCCGAGCGCGGCCGAGGGCTGCTCGGCCATCTGGGTCGGCAGGCAGTGCGTGACGCTCCAGCCGTACATCATCCGCTCGACCTCGTCGCCCGGGGCCGTGAAGGCGTCGGCCACGCGCTCGTCGACGACGAGCACGGTGCCGCCCTCGGCCAGCGCCGCGCGCGCGGCGATCAGGGCTTCGGTGGGGCGGGTGAGGTCGTGCAGGGATTCGAGGATCAGCACGAGGTCGTAGGGGCCGGTTTCCGCCAGCCGACTGGCGTCGGCCTCGATGAAGCGCACGCGCCCGTCCAGGCCGGCGTCTGCGGCGTGCCTGCGGGCGTCGGCGATCGAGGCCTCGTCGAGGTCGAGCCCGTCGACCCGGGCGTCGAGGAAGGCGCCGGCGATCGCGAGGGTCGACCATCCCTGGCCGCAGCCGATGTCGGCCACACGTGGGTGCGGGGCACCTTCCAGCCGGGCGACCACGTCGGGCATCGCCGCGAGCCAGTCGCTGGGCAGTTCGTGCGTGAACGCGGGCCGGTTGATGTGCCCCTGGCCGTGGCGGAAGGCGTGGCCGTAGGCGGGGTAGGGGACGCCGCCGCCGGTGCGGTAGGCGTCAGCGACTTGAGGCAGCACGCCGCCGATCCCGGCCAGCATGTGCGCGAACGGCGCGACGTGGGCCGGGTCGTCGGAGTCGGCGAGTACGCGGGCGTGGTCGGGGGCGAGCCGATAGCGGCGCGCCTCGGCGGCGGCGGGGCCTTCCACGTCGAGCAGGCCGGCGACGGCCTGCTGCTCGAGCCACTCCTGGGCGTAGCGCGGCGCGATGCCCGCGCGGGCGGCGAGGTCGGGGGCGGCCAGCGGCCCGTGCTCGACCAGGGCAGCGGTAGAGGCCGAGCTCGGCGCCGAGGCAGATCGAGAACAGCTCGAGGGCGCCGATGGTGGCGCCGAAGAGGCGCTCGGCGAGTGCGTCCGTGCGGTCGGGGGCGGTGGTGGTCATGCTTCGCTCTCCTCGAGGGGTCAGCGGGTTGGCCTCGGCCGCGCGACGGCCGCGGGTGTCCGTGACGCCGGTCATGAGGTCATCCAGGCGGGCGCGAGGAAGCGCAGGACCTCGGCGACGAACATGTCGGTGCCGGTGTCCATCGCGGCGTGCCGCTGGCCCGGCATGACGGCGATGCGGCAGTCGTGCAGCGCCTCTCGCACCGCCGTGCCGGCCGCCCGGAAGGCGACGGGGCTGTCGCCGCCTGCGAGCAGCAGCGTCGGCACGTGAAGCGCCCGGAAGCGATCGGCGTCGAAGACGTACTCCCGGTTTGCACGCTCCTCGCGGGGGATCGTGTGGGCGGCGGCGAGCCGGGCCTCCCAGGCCGGCAGCGATCGCAGCAGCTCGATCTCCTCGGCGGGCAGGCCGGCCACCTCGCGCATGAACAGCGCGAGCAGTTCGTCGCGCTCGTCAGCATCGAGCAGCGCCTGAAGACGATCGACGACCCAGGGCGGGGACTGCACGAAACCCATCGGCGCCTCATAGAGCACGAGCCGGCCGATCCCCTCGGTGAGCCGGGCCGCTTCGAGCGCGCAGACGCCTCCGTGAGGAGTGGCCCAGCACGCTGACCTGCTCGCCGGCCCAGTCGACGACCGCAGCGACGTCCTCGAACTCGCGCTCGAACGCGTAGCGGACCACATCGCCGCTGCGGCCCCGGCCGCGGCGGTCGATCGCCAGGACGGTGAAGCGCTCCTGGAGGGCCGGCAGCACCGGCGCCCAGCGGCTGTGGTCGGCCGCGGCGCCATGGACCAGCACGAGCGGCGGGCCATCACCGCTCTCCAGACTGCGATCGGCGTGCCGTCGGTCGAGCTGACGTGCTCGAGCGTCTCCCGCCCGAGGCTCGGATGTGATCTGAGGTGCATGCCCTGACGGTCGCCGACACGCCCCGCGGGCGGTATGGCGGATGCCCGCCACCGCACCCCCCACCTAGCGCGTCACGCACCCCACACTTCCGTTCGCGATTCGCGACGCAAGCCGCCGCGCATCGGGGAACGCCGCGGCTCAGGCCAGAGAAGCGCGCTCGGGGGCGAGCAGTCGCACCACGCCGGCGCGCGAGCTCAGCCCGAGCTTGGCCAGCACGCGGGATACGTGCTTCTCCACGGTGCTCTCGCTCAGGCGGAGGCGGAGCGGCGATCTGGGCGTTGGTCTGCCCGTCGGCCACCAGCGCGGCCACTTCGCGCTCGCGCGGGGTCAGGGCGCTCAGGCGCCGCGGTCCGTCAGGCTGTCCGGGCGCGGAGCGCGTCGCCGGACGCGGTCGCTCGCCCAGGCGACGCAGCACGCGCAACGCGTCGTCGCGATAGCCCCACGCCCCGCGCGCCTCGAGTTCGGTGGCCGCACGGCGCAACTCCACGCGCGCGTCCTCGGCGCGGCCGTCCGCGGCCAGCGCCGCCCCGGCCAATGTGCGGCAGCGGCCGGCCCACAGCGGCGCGTCGCCCTGGTCGGCCGCGGCGGCGCCGTCCAGCGCGACCGCGGCTGCCCGCGGCGCGACGTCCCTGGGCGAGCAGGACGCCGGCGTCGGCGTGGGCGATGATGGCGCCGAACACCCCGGCGCGTCGACCGCCGCCCTCGCCCGGCGCCCGCTTTGCCCACGCCTCGGCCTCCTCCACCCGCCCGAGCGCGAGCAGGACGCGCACGGCGACCTCGGCCGCCTTGACGCGGTCGAGCGTCCACAGCGCGGGCTGCACCCAGCCGAAGGCCTCCAGCGCGGCAAGCGCGCCCTGCGGATCGCCGGCGGCCAGCCGGGCGTCGGCAACCGTGTAGCCGGCCTGCGAGTACTCGATGGTGCCGATCCTCTCCCACGCGGCCTGGCCGTGGTCGAGCGCCGCGTCGATCCTCGCCGCGCGCCAGCGCCGTCCGGCTTAGCGCGATCGACGTCCAGTACGCGACCTGGACGTTGCCGGACAGCAGCGCGCTCTCGAGCGCCTCCTCCTCGTCGGCCTCGGCCGCGTCGAGCCGGCCCAGCTCGGCGTCCACCCAGCCGCGCAGCACACACGAACGCGGGGGCATACAGGCCCTGTCCGCTTCGCCGCGCCACCCGCAGCCCCCGCTCCGCCGCGGCGCGCGCGGGCTCGAAGCTGCCGGTGAAGTACCCGCGCGACCGCGAGCCAGAACAGCATCTGCGGCCGCTCCGCCGCCCGCTCGTCGTCGAGCGCGTCCACCAGCGCCCCCGCTCGAGCGATCTTGAGGTCCACCGCGGCGAGCGCGTAGCGGGTCGTCGCGGCGCAGGCGGCAGTGCGCCTCGTCGGCCGCCGTCGCTGCGGCCTCCGCTTCGAGCGCCGGATCGCCGGCGACGCGCGGCCGAGGCCTGGGCCTCATCGGCGAGCGCCTCCGCGGCGGCGTGATCGCCGTGCACGGCGCGCTCGCGGGCAAGCACGAGCGTCAGCGCGGCCGACAGCCCGGGCTCGCCGTCGCCGAGCGCGGCTCGCTCTGCCTCCAGCAGCCGGCGCGCCTCCTGCGCGTTGTTGGTCCACAGCGCCTCCAGCTCGCCCAGCACCACGGCGACCGCGACCCGCTCGGCGGCCGCCTCGGCCGGGATCATGGCGAGCACCCGGCGGAGCACGTCGCGCGCCTCGACGGCCCTCCCCGCCGCCGCCAGCGCCAGCGCCTGGGCGCGCAGCAGCGCCAGGCGCCGCCCATCGTGCTCGGGCACCTCGGGCAGCAGCCGCAGCGCCGCCCCGTACCAGCCGGCCGCCGTCGCCGGAGCAGCCAGCGCCGTCTGCTCGCCGCCAGCGCGAGCAGTTCGGCGGCGACCGTGTCGCCCGGCTGCGCCGCGCGCGCTCGACGTGATGCGCCCGCTCCACGGCCGTCGCTCCCCGCGCCGCCAGCGCCTCCGCCGCCCGCGCATGCGCGGCCAGCCTCCAGCCACCGCCGGCCGTCTCGTACACCGCGCGGCGCACCAGCGGATGACGGAAGCCAAAGCGCCAGGGCTGGTCGGTGGGCCGGACCAGATCGGCGGCCAGCACGGCATCGAGAGCCCTCAGCGCATCCTCCTCACCCATGCCGGCCGCCGCCGCCGCGATCGAGGATTCAAACGGGTCGCCGGCCACCGCCGCGCCCTGAACCAAGCAGGCGCGCACTCGGCTCCAGCGCGGAGATCTCGCCAGCCAGCGCGGCCACCACCGCCGCGCGGCACGCCCGTGGCGCCGGGCGCCGCTCGCCGGCCGGGCGCCGCGGAGCCCACGCCCTCAACGCCTGCAAGAAGAACGGGTTGCCGCCGCTGTCGAAGAACAGGCGCTTTCGCGCCGCCGTGGCCACCGACGGCCGCCAACAGCGCATCGACCGCCTCCTGCGACAGCGGTCCAAGCTCCAGCACATCCGCGCCGTCATGACGCGCCGCCGCATGCAACGCGTCCTCTACGGCCGGGGCGCGGCCCGCCCGGGCGGCCAGCGCGAGCAGCACGGCACCCTCCGGCAGCCGGTGCAGCAGCAGCCGATCACCTCGAGCGACGCCGGGTCGCTCCAATGCACATCATCGAGCAGCACGGTCACCGGTCGGGCCGCAGCCAGCCGCTCGAGCAGCCCGCGTACCGCCCGCGCCACCCGGTGACGCTCCCCGGTGACCGTCGGCTCCACGCCCGTCAGGCGGCCCACCGCGGGCAGCGCCACCGCCAGATCCGCCAGTCGCTCATCGCCCAGACCGCCCAGCGCCTCGCCCCCGACGCGGACGACCTCATCGTCGAGCGCCTGCACCCACAGCGCAAAGGGAACGTCGCGCTCAAGCTCCGCCGCCCGGCCCGCGACCACCAGGTGCCCTCGCTCCGCCGCCCGGCGGCCCACCTCACCCAGCAGCCGCGACTTGCCGATCCCCGGCTCACCCGTGATCCCCACCACCCGCGACCGCCCCGCGCCAGTCTCCTCGAACACCCGCTCGAGCACCAGCAACTCCGCCTCGCGTCCCACCAGCGGCGGTGCACTCGCGCTCATGCCAAGACGACCCTACGCCGAACGTACAGCCCCCCTCAACGAGTACGCGCCGTTTCCAAGCCCCGAAGAGGAAACGGCCGGGGGCGGTCCTGACAGCAGAAAGCCCCGAGAGATTCGGGGCTTCCGAACATGGAGCCAACCGGGATCGAACCGGTGACCTCCTGCTTGCAAACTAGCCCGGCGCTGGTCGACTCCCGATAGATACGGGGACATCCCACCGTCTGAGGACCCTTACATCGGGTTGTCTCGGACGATTTGGGAACACAATTGGGAACACAGGCGGATCGCCAGTCGCGAGGGTCGGCGATGAGCGGCTCGGTGCGGCCGACGGGGCATCTGCAGATCGTCGATCGCGACGGCGGGCGGCGCTGGCACGCGCTGTGGCGCGACGCCGACGGGCGCCATCAGACGATCCTCGGCCCCGCGTGGGTCAAGGACAGCGGCAGGCGCACACCCCGCGGCGCACCGGTGTGGCGGGCGGCCAACGGCCCCAAGTCCGACCCGTCCTACCTCACGCCGGCCGAGGCGACCGACCGGCTGTAGACGATCCTCGCCGCGGCGGCGCGCACCACGACCGACGGGCGGCGGCGCCACGGCCGGACCTTCGCCACGTGGCGGCCGAGTGGCTCGAGCACGGCGAGCGCAAGCGCGGCCTGAAGCGCTCGACGCTTAAGGACTACCGCTACGTCGTCAACGGCCATCTGCTGCCCACCTTCGGCGAGCTCGAGGTGCGCGCGATCGCTCGCCGGCACATCGAGCGCTGGCACGCCAACTACGAGCGCACGCGCACCGCCGGCAAGGTGCTCTTGGTCTTGGGCGCGATCCTGAGATACGCCCAGTGTCGCGAGCTCATCACCGCCAACCCGATCGACAGCGTCGAGCGCCACCCACCGCTACTCCGGCGACTACGACATCTATAGCCGCGAGGAGATCGACGCCATCGTCCGCTGCGCCGCAGACGACCAGGACGCCGCCATCTACCTCACCGCCGCGCTCACCGGCCTCCGGCGAGGCGAGCTGCTGGCGCTGCGCTGGCGCGACATCGACTTCTCCGGCCAGGCCATCCGCGTCCGCGCCAACCTCTCCTACGGCCAGATCGTCAGCCCCAAGTCCGGGAAGGTCCGCGTCGTCCCCATGGTCGGCGAGGTCGCCTACCGGCTCGCCGCGCTCACCATCCCGAACTCACGACCGCCGAAGACGACCCCGTCCTCGCCTCTCCGCTCGGCGGCCACCTCGACGGAAGCGTCCTCCGCCGCCGCTTCGTCGACGCCACCCGACGCGCCGGCCTCCGCACGCTGCCCTTCCACTCCCTGGCGCCACTTCTTCGGCTCCATGGCCGTCAACAAGGCCTCCCTCGTCCAGGTCCAGACCTGGATGGGACACGCCCACATCCAGACACCGCCCGCTACCTCCACCACCGCGCCCAGCACAGCGACGCCGCCTTGCTCACGGACGCGTTCCGCGCGACGTCGCCCGCCGGACCGACCTCTGATCGCTCGCTTGAGCCCCCGGGTCGGCCGAGCGGATCAACAGTCACGCTGCGATGCGGTCAATATGGCATAGGTAGGCCGATTTCTGCACGGTCCACGTGGCCCGGCAGAGGGTTGGATCCGCTGAGTCGGGAACATCAGGACGCCGCAGGCGAGCCGTCCGGTACGCGGCGCGTTCCACCCCAGCGCGCGGAAGCGCAGCTCCCATCGCGCCATCTGCAGGTGGCCGTCGAGAATCGGCTGGCGGGCGACAAGCGCATCGGTGGCAGCGCGCGGGCAATCGCCCCTGGCCACCGTGGCTTCGGTTGCGGTCCCACGCGACGTAGCGACCGTGTCCACGCCGGGGCGTCGCTCCCGGTTCGGGCGCCGCGGGCGGCTCAGTTAGAAGACCAGCTCGCCGAGCGCGTCGATCTCGAGCATCCGCTCCAGATCGGCGACGGACTGCGGCCGCGCGTAGTAGAAGCCCTGTGAGAGGCCGCAGCCCAGCGCCAGGAGCTCCTGTGCCTGCTCGGCGGTCTCCACGCCCTCGGCGATGGCGGCCAGCCCAAGGCCGGATGCCAGTCGCAGGACGGCGTCGACGATCGCATGGTCCTGGCCGGCCTGGGTGATGCCGTCGACGAACGACTTGTCGATCTTGATCGTGTCGACGGGCAGCAGCGCCTTCAGCTGCGCCGAGTGACGAGTAGCCGGTCGCCGAAGTCGTCGATGGCGAGCCGGACGCCGAGCGCCTTCAGCTCGGCCAGGGCGGCCGCGGCCGCGTCCGGATCAGCCATCACGGCGCTCTCGGTGATCTCGAGGCAGAGGAGCCCCGGCTCGAGGCCGTGCGCGGCGAGCGCGGCCTCCACCGTCGCTCGGAAAATCGCCGTCGGCGAGCTGGCGCGGCGAGACGTTCACCGAAACCGTGAGTCGCCGCCCGCCTGGCGCGCCCACGCCGCCGCCTGGCCGCACGCCTCGTGGAGCACCCAGGCGCCGATCGGAACGATGAGCCCGGTCTGCTCGGCGATCGGGATGAACACGGGCGGAACGACGAGACCGCGCTCTGGATGCTGCCACCGAATCAGCGCCTCGACTCCGACGATCTGTCCGCTCGCCATGTCCACCTGCGGCTGGTAGAGCAGGTGCAGCTCCTCGCGCTCGACCGCGCGGCGCAGGCCGCCCTCGAGGTCCAGGCGCTCGACGGCGCGCTCGTGCATCGAGGCGTCGAAGACCTCGCAGCGAGCCTTGCCGAGCTCCTTGGCGCGGTACATGGCCGCGTCGGCGTCGCGCAGCAGCTCCTCCGGCTCGGCGCTTTGCGCACATGCGCTGCGGACGCCGAAGCTGGCCGTCACGAAGCGCTGCTGTCCGTCGAGCTCGACCGGCGCGCGCAAGGCGCTGGCGAGGCGCTCGGCGACGCGTCGCGCGGCTGCCTCGCCGGCGCCGGCGTCGGCGATCAGAACCGCGAACTCGTCGCCGCCGAAGCGAGCGATCACGATCGTCGGGGCGCAGCACGCGCCGCAGCCGGTCGGCGACGACCTCCAGCAGACGGTCGCCGGCTCCGTGGCCGAGTGAGTCGTTGATGACCTTGAAGTTGTCGAAGTCGACGAAGAGCACTGCGACTCTCGCCGTCGCCGCGGTCGATCAGCTCGTGCACGCGCTGCAGGAACAGCGCCCGGTTGGGCAGGCCGGTGAGCGGGTCGTGGTGCGCCTGGTACTCGAGCTGGCGCTCGGCGCGCTTGCGCTGAGAGATGTCGCGCATGTGGCACACCCAGTAGGCGGGTGCGCCGCCGTGGTCGCGCACCAGCGAGTGCTGCCACAGACCCCAGCCGACACTGCCGTCGGCGCGAGCGAAGCGCCGCTCCTGCTCGCCGCCGGCATTCGGCGGCCAGAGCGCATCGTCGCGATCCGCCTCCGGGGTCAGGTCGTGGAGCGCCGTCCCCAGCAGAGTCTCCTCAGCTCGCCCCGTCGCCGCGCACAGCGCCGCGTTGACGCGCTGCATCGTGCCGTCGAGGCCCACCAGCGCCATTCCGGTCGGCGCGTCCTCGAACGCCGAGCGGAACCGGAGGTCGCTCGCGCGCGTCGCGTCTCGAGCTCCCTCGTTCAGACGCCACGACACGACGTTGACGACGCCCAGGGCGCTGATGAACAGGGCGTGCACCGCTGCCCAGCGCCACGGATGCTCCTGCGCGGCGGGATGGTTGAAGACCGACGCGGCGTCGAGTGCACCCATCAGGCCGTGGTGCACGAGCACGTAGACGAAGGCCAGGAGGTAGGGGAACCACTCCTCGTAGGTCGCCAGCAAGGTGACCATCACGAAGAAGTGGAAGTGCCCTTCGGTCTGGCCGCCCCAGAGATGGACGAGCAGGCTCGACGAGGTCAGCAGCGCCACGCACACCATCGCCGCCCGCGCGCGGCGGGTCAGCCCCTGGCGGCCGGCGAGCAGCGCGAACAGGGCGACGGGCGTCACGTCCAGGCCGCTGTGCGCGACCGAGTGACCCGTGATGAGGCCGAAGGCGAACAGCGCCGGCACGTGCGCCCACGCCACGGCCGTCATCCAGCGGTGACGGCGCACCCAGGAGGCGCGGGGCAGCGTCTGCCCGCGTGGCAGCCGGTCGCGCAAGCGAGCGGGCGCCGGCGGGCCGTCATGGTGCGATGCCCCACGAAACATGCTCGTGGTCATCGACCGGGCCCGGGCGAGCTTGAGCGGAAACGCGTCCAAACCGACGAAAGTCCGCAAGGCCATCGCGGGCGCGGCGCTGCCTCCATAGCCGCGCGCACGCACGCGAGCCTGCAGCCACTGACCGCTCAAGGCGACCGGCAAGCCGCCGATCACCGCAGCCATGAACCCTTCGCCGAGACTGAGCGACGTCCTTCGTCGCAGCCCCAATCCGCTCCGTGGTGATGCCCCGGCGCACCGCACCACTCGCGGCCTCCGCGTCCTGTTCCTCGTGTCGGCGCACAACAGCCTCAGCCAGCGTGCGCAGATCGCGATCACCGAGCTCGGCCACGAGGTGACGGTCGCGGTGGTCGACTCCGGCGAGGCGATGGAGGCCGCCGTGGATGCCGACCGGCCCGAGGTCATCGTCTGTCCGATCCTCAAGAGGTTCATCCCGGAGTCGATCTGGGCCAACCATCGTTGCCTCGTCGTCCACCCCGGTCCCACGGGTGACCGCGGCCCCTCCTCGCTGGACTGGGCCATCGAGGACGGCATGGCCGAGTGGGGCGTCACGGTCCTCGAGGCCGCGGCCGATGCCGACGCCGGCGACATCTGGGCCACGCGAAACTTCCGTACCCGCTCGGTGGGCAAGAGCAGCCTGTACCGCCACGAGGTCCGCCGCGCCGCGATCGAGGCGCTCGTCGAGGCGATGGGCAAGCTCGCCGACGAGGGCTTCTCACCGCAGCCGCTCGACTACGACGACCCGGCGGTCAGGGGCCGGCTGCGGCCGCCCATGAAGCAGGACTACCGCGCGATCGACTGGTCCACCGACGCCACCTCGGCGGTGGTCCGCAAGATCCGCGCCGCCGAGGGCCACCCCGGCGTGCTGGACACCGTCACGGGCACAGCGTTCCATCTCTTCGGAGTCCATCGCGAGGAGGGCCTGCGCGGCCGCCCCGGCGAGATCATCGCGCAGCGCCACGGCGCCATCTGCCGCGCCACGGTCGACGGCGCCGTGTGGATCACACACCTCAAGCGCCAGGACACGGACGGCCAGAGCTTCTTCAAGCTGCCGGCGGCCCGGGCGCTCGCGCTATCGGGCCACGTGGTCGGCGCGCCCGAGCTTCCCGCGCCGCTGCACGCGCCGATCCCGGCCGGCCAGACGTACCGCGACATCTGGTACGAGGAGGACGCCGGGGTCGGCTACCTGCACTTCGACTTCTACAACGGCGCGATGAGCACCGAGCAGTGCCGCCGCCTGCGCGAGGCGTACCTGTACGCCCGCTCCCGCCGCCAGACCAACGTGATCGTCCTCCTGGGCGGCTCGGACTTCTTCTCCAACGGCATCCATCTGAACGTCATCGAGGCGGCCGAGGATCCCGCCGAGGAGTCCTGGTTCAACCTGCACGCGATCGATGACGTCGTCCGCGAGATCATCGAGACCGACTCGCATCTCGTCATCGCGGCCCTGTCGGGTGACGCGGCCGCCGGCGGCGTGCCGTTCGCGCTCGCCGCCGACCACGTGGTCGCGCGCGAGGACGTCGTGCTCAACCCCTACTACCAGCACATGGGCGGCCTGTACGGCTCGGAGTACTGGACCTACGTGCTTCCGCGCCGGGTCGGCGAGGGGATGACGGCCGACCTCACGGGGACGTTCTCCGCGATCGGGACGCGCCGCGCGATCGAGATCGGCCTCATCGACTCAGCCTTCGGTGACACGCTGGAGGCCTTCCGCGCTCAGCTCGGCGGGCTCGCGGCGCGCCTCGCGCGCCACCCCGACCTGCCGCACTGGCTCGAGGACAAGCGCCACCGCCGCGCGCTGGACGAGCAGATCAAGCCGCTCAGCGTGTACCGCAGCGAGGAGCTCGCCCGTTCCCACGAGTGCTTCTTCGGCGCCGACCGCTCCTACCACGAGGCGCGCCGCCGGTTCGTCTACAAGCTCGGAGCGCCGTGCGCGGTCCCCCAGACGCACTCGAGCGTTACGGGCCGCATTGGCGCCCAGGGACTGCGCGCCGCGGTCGGCCACTGACGCGCGCTTCCCTCGGGCGCCCGTCGTCCGCTTAGCTTAGCCCAGCTCGCCGCCGCTCGCGACGAGCCACTCGAGGCGGGACCAGAGCCCGCCGACGAGCGACGACACCGGCGCCGGCTTGACTGCGGTGACCGAGGCGAGCCGGATGGCCGCAGGAGCGCCTCCCCGGCTCCTCCGTGCCGTCCGCGCCGGCCGAACGCCTCTCACGTTGGCATGGACGGCACGGGAGCACCGCTGACCACGATCGCGGTCGCCGTCCAACTACTGCCCGCTCGGCCCCATCCGGCGCCCGCGCGACTTGTTGATCCGCCGCCTATGCCCGAGCCAAGTGGACGCGTCACGGTCCCCAGCGGTAACGCGCGAGCGCCGCTTGCAGTTGCTTACCGTTCACAGGTCGACCTCGCCGAGAAGCCTCACCACCGCGCCCTGCTCGAGCACGCTGAACGTCCCCGATCGAAGAGCACGTGAGCATGATTGGCCAGCATGGTGGCCTCGGGCTCGGAAATCGCGCGAGGCGGCCGTCGGCATGAGCGATCGCCTACCGCCCACTTCTCCAGCGCTTGAGCCCGGGCCGTTGATCCGCTAGGACCGGCCCTGTGACGATCCGCTGCCGGACGGGTGCCGTTGCGCGTGCTGGGCTCGGGCCGCCGGGTACCGATGGGCGTCGATGTCGCGCTATACGTGCTCGATTCGGCGTAGTGTCTGCACCACGGGCGGGCGCACAAACCGATGCCGTCGCAGCTCCATACCGACCACGATCCGCCGTTCGACATCGAGTCGCTCGACGTGAGCGGCGTGCGCATCGTTCGCGCCCACGGCGAGATCGACATGGTGACGGCCGGCCAGCTGACCGGCCACCTCTACGAAGCTGGCGAGACGGACGCGACAGCCGTCGTGGTGGACCTCTGCGCAGTCACGTTCATGGACTCCAGCGGCCTGGGCGCGTCGCTCCGCGCCCAACGGGCAATCGCGAAACGGACGTCCCGATGGCGATCGCCTGCCTACCCCACGGGCCACTGGTCCGGCTGTTTCAGATCAGCGCACTCGATGGCGTGCTCGACGTCTACGACGACCGCACCAGGCGATGACCGCCGTGCTGCGGCAATAAGACCGGCAGCTGTGCGCTTGGCGCGGGGCGCGCGACACTGGTTACCGTTGGCGTGATTACCGGGCCGTAGTGGGTGGCGTCCCGTCGTCCGGGTGAAAGTGGCGGGCGCAGCTTCCGCTCGTGTGTGGATGCTAGGCGGCGACCACCTCCTCGGTGGTGGTCGTGGCGGTGCGGTCGCCGCGGCGGAGGCGTTCGATCTCGGCGACGCTGCGCGGGGGTCATGACGACGCCGCGCCAGCCGCGGCTGGAGAGCTCCAGCACGGCCCAGATCAGGCTCAGGGCGCTGGTCTCGCCGGGGAAGCGCCCGATCACCTTGGTGCGGCGGCGGACCTCGACGAAGGTGCGCTCGAGCAGATTCGTGCTGCGGATCCGCTTGCGGTGCTCGGTCGGCCAGCGCAGGTGCGCGACGAGCGCGTCGAGGTTGTCGGTGATGACGGCCATCGCCGACGGGTAGGCGGCCCGGTAGTCGGCGACGATCGCCTGCAGGCCGCGGCGCGCGTCGGCGGGTGAGGCGGCGTCGTCGAAGACGCCGCCACCAGCGCGCCTTGAGCTCGCGGTGGTGGCGCTCGGGCAGCTTGGCGGTGACGTTGCGCAGCGCGTGCACGGTGCAGCGCTGTTCCTCGGCGGTCGGCCACAGCTCGCGCGCGGCCTTCCACAGCCCGGGCGCGCCGTCGGCGACGATCAGCGCCGGCGGCGCTGCAGCCCGCGGTCGATCAGGTCGCGCCCGAACGCGAGCCAGTTCTCGTAGCTCTCGCGGCTGCCGAGGGCGAGCCCGAGCAGCACCTTGCGGCCCTCCAGCGTGACGCCCCAGGCGACCAGCACGCCCTCGGCGGGCTCGTCGTCGGGGCGCAGCTTCAGGTAGAGGGCGTCGAGGAACAGGTAGACGAGGTCGTGCTCGTCGAGCCGGCGCTCGCACCAGCGCCGGTAGCGCTCGCGCGTGTCCTGGCAGACCCGGGCGACGGTCGACTTGCCGATGACCGGCTCCTCGAAGGTCTCCTCCAGCGCCGCCTCGACGTCGCGCACCGACAGCCCGCGCAGGAACGAGCAGATGACCAGCGACTCCAGCGCGTAGGTGCGCGCGACGTGCCTGCCGAGGATCCGGCTCTCGAAGCCCAGCTCGCTGCGCGTTGCGCACACGCGGGCGCTCGAGCTCGACCGGCCCCGCGGTCGTCACGACCCTCCGCGGCTCGTACCCGTTGCGGTGGCTCACCGGATCGATCGCGCGCTCGTAGCGGGCGCGGCCGAGGAACTCGCGTCACCTCGTCCTCGAGCGCCTGCTGCAGGATCAGCCGCGCGCCCAGCCGACCGATCCGCTCCACCGGATCGAGCTCGCCGTCGACGCCGGCCAATACGTCATCGAGCTCGCGGCGAAACCGCTCGCTCGGGGCTACTCTCGCCATGCGGGCGTACCTCCATCAGCTTCGACTCGTCAGGTCAAAGCGGAGGCTACGCCCGCCCTCCTTTCCCCCGGCTCGTGGGACGACACCCCCCGTCGTAGCCCAATGGCGACGGAAACAGCCGCAAACTGCGACATTTCCGGCCTGGCACCGTGCGACCAAGTGTAGGCCCGATTGTGCAGGGAAAAATTGCATCAGACCCGTCGTCCGCCTCGTCTGAAAATCGTGGCGTCGTCTCGCTCGGACGTTCGCGCTCATGGCCCGCTAGATACTCGCTCCCGCGCCCACCACGCCGGTCGAGCGAGCGCCGTCGCTTAGCCCTTCGGTTTGTGCTCGGTGCATGCCCTAGGGGCCGATAGGGAACACAGCTGTGGAACACGGACCGTCAAGACTCCCGTCGCGCGAGCTGCAACTGGCTCCACTGCAGGCATTTCCCAGTGGAGCCAGCCGGGATCGAACCGGCGACCTCCTGCTTGCAAAGCAGGCGCTCTCCCAGCTGAGCTATGGCCCCGCGCGGGCCGAGTGTAGCGGCGCTGGGGTGGCGCGGCGGGCGGCGAGGCGATCAGCGCGCGGTTCATGCCCACCGCGTCCGCCGCCCCGCGCGCGACGATCGCTTCGGCGTCGGCGGGCTCGACCACGCGAGTCGTGGCGATCAGCGGCGGCCCGAGCCGGAACGGGCCGGTCAGGTCGGCGATCAGGTTGCGGGGCCGGCGGGGGCGCGACGATCCACGAGCAGCCGTCGAAGGTCGCCGAGTTTCCCACCGCGACGTGGACGAAGTCGACGAGCGGAGCGAGGTCGCCGGCCACGGCGCGGGCCGCCGCCGAGTCGGCGCTCAGCCGCACGCCCAAGGCCAGCCCGGGCGCCGCATCGCGCACGGCCTGCAGCACCTCGACCATGAAGCGCGCGGGCTCGCCGAAGCGATCCTCGCGCCGGTTGGACTCGGGCGTGAAGAACTGCTCGCCGAGGTAGCCGTGCGCGGCCGTGACCTCGATGCCGGTCCAGCCCGGCCCGCGCAGCGATCGCCGCGCAATGCGCCTAGGCAGCGATCGTCTCCTGCACCTCGGCCGTGCTCAGCGCGCGCGGCTCGGTGTGGTAGCGGTGGCTGGGCAGCGCCGAGGCGGACACGGCGACCGGCCGCGGCGCCGCCGTGATCAGCTCGCGCCCGCCGTGGAAGAGCTGGACGAACAGCCTCGTGCCCTCGTCGCGCACGGCCCGCGCCACGCGCTCGTAGGCGGCCACCATCCCGTCGAGGTAGCCGCCGATCGTGTGCGCGGTGAGCAGGCCCGCCGGCGCGATGGCCACCGCTTCCATCACGATCAGTCCGGCGCCGCCCACGGCCCGGGCGCGCTGGTAGGCGACGAAGTCCTCGGTCGGCAGGTGGTCCGCGACCAGCGTCGTCTGATGCGCGGTCGACACGATCCGACACGGGAGCTCCACCGGGCCGATCGTGAGCGGGCGGAAGAGGTGGTCGAGCTTCACGCCAACATCCTCCCGCCTGCGGGCGCGCGTGAGATAGTCGCCGCAGTCCCCAAACACAGGAGCGCAGGCGGATGGCCACGACGTCGCATCCCGACAAGTCACCGAGGACCGTCAACCGGGCGCCGGACACGCACGCGGCGGAGGTCTCCAACTACGAGATCGTCTCGCACTACTTCGACCTGGCGGCCGACCGCCTGAGCTTGGACGACGACGTCAGATTGGTCCTGCAGTCCAACTACCGCGAGGTCCAGGTCCAGATCCCGCTCCGCCAGACCGACGGTCGGATCCACGTCTACTCCGGCTATCGGGTGCAGCACAACGCCGCCCGGGGGCCGTACAAGGGCGGCGTCCGCTTCCACCCGGAGGTCGATCTCGACGAGGTCCGGGCCCTGGCCGCGCTGATGTCGTGGAAGACGGCGATCGTCGGGCTGCCCTTTGGCGGGGCCAAGGGCGGGATCAACTGCGACCCGACGACGCTGGAGCCGGCCGAGGTGCAGAGGATCACGCGCTCGTTCATCGACAAGATCGAGAAGGTGCTCGGCCCGACGCGCGACATCCCCGCGCCCGACGTCAACACGAACGCCCAGGTGATGGCCTGGATGATGGACGAGTACGGCAAGCTGCACGGCCACACGCCGGCGATCGTCACCGGCAAGCCGATCTCGCTCGGCGGCTCGTACGGGCGCGAGGCGGCCACGGGGCGCGGCGTGATCATCTGCCTGCAGGAGGCGGCCCCCTCGCTGGGGCTCGAGCTGTCCGAGATGCGGGTCGTGGTCCAGGGCTTTGGCAACGTCGGCTCGTGGGCCGCGCGGATCGTGGCCGACCTCGGCGCCAGCGTCGTCGGTGTGTCCGACGCGTTCGGCGCGATCCATGCGCCGAAGGGGCTCGACCCCCACGCGCTGCACCACCACATCGACCAGGGCGGCCGGATCACCGAGTTCCCCGGCGTCGACGCGATCGAGCCCGACGAGCTGCTCGGGCTCGACTGCGAGGTGCTGATCCCCGCTGCCCTGGGCGGGATGATCCACGCCGACAACGCCGCGAGCATCAGCGCCCGCGCGGTGATCGAGGGCGCCAACAGCCCGACCACGCCGCGAGCGGACGACATCCTGAACGACAAGGGGGTGCTCGTCGTCCCCGACGTGATGGCCAACGCCGGCGGCGTCGTCGTCTCCTACTACGAGTGGGTCCAGAACCTCCAGCACTTCCGCTGGGAGGAGGACGAGGTCAACGAGAAGCTCTCGGTGACCATGCGCCGCGCCTACGGCGAGGTCGCGGCCCGCGCGCAGCAGGACGACGTCCCGCTGCGGGTCGCCGCCTTCGAGCTGGGAATCGAGCGGGTGATCGAGGCCGCGCGGATGCGCGGCTACATCTGAGCCGGCGACGACCGCGGAGAGGAAGAACATTCGGGCGCGCCTCCGGCCCCCGGAGGCGCGCCCGATCGGGCCTGGGCGCCTCCCGTTCCCCAACACAAGGCGCCACCCGGGTTCGCTTCCGTATTCGGCGTGGCCCGAACGATCTTCAGCCGGGTGGACGCCTGGACGACGGCTCCGCGCTAAAGCTCGAGGCGGCCCTCGAGGATCACCACGGCGTCGCCCCCGACGCGGACGCGCTCGCCCGCCTCGCAGCGCAGCTCGCTCGCGCGACCCATGGCCACGCCCTGCTCGACGGTCAGCCGAGCGACGCCCGTGCGCGCGTGCAGGTAGGCCATCAGCGGTCCGGCGGCCGAGCCGGTGGCCGGGTCCTCGACCACGCCCGCGTCGTTCAGGAAGAAGCCGCGCGCACGGGCGCGCTCGGCGTCGGGCTCGGCCACCGCCGGATAGGCGCAGACGCAACCGAGCTCGCCCAGCAGCTCACGCAGCGCAGCGGGATCGGGGCGCGAACGATCGAGCGCGGCCGGGTCGGCGAGCAGGACCACGAGGTGGTCGATCCCGGTGCCGACGACCTGCGGCGGCAGCTCGGGGTGGCCGTCGGCCTCGGTCAGACCGAGCGCCTGGAACACGCGGCCGGGGTCGACCTCGGCGCCGAACGTGGCCGGCTCCTGAAGCATCGAGGCGCGGTCGGCGCGCATGCCGATCTCGACGTCGATCGGCTGCAGGCCGGCCTGCGTCTGCTGCACGTAGCTCGCCTCGCGCTCGCCGCGCGATCGCGCCACGGCGATCGCCGTCCCCAGCGACGGGTGGCCGGCGAAGCGGAGCTCGCGGGTCGTCATCCAGATGCGGGTGCGGTAGTCGGCCCCGGGCTCGCTCGGCCGACTGCACGAAGGTCGTCTCCGACAGCCGCGTCTCGCGGGCGAAGGCCAGCATCGCCGCGTCGTCGATCGCGTCGGCGCCGTGGACCACGGCCAGGCCGTTGCCGGTCAGCGGACGCGCGGTGAACACGTCCAGCCAGGTCAGCGCGTAGGCCATCGCGCTGGTGAGCTAGAAGTCGAAGTCGCGGGGCGGCTTCTGCTCGAACCAGAGCCGGTCGTGCTCGGGCGTCTCCTGGAGGAACTCCGGCGTCTCCTCGAGCACGTCCTCCTCGGAGGGCTCGCCGCCGGGCTCTTCGCCGGCGTCCCGGCCGTCCGGCGCCGCGGGCTCGCGGGCCGGTCGGGGGTCGGCCGCCTCAGCCGGCGCCTCGCGGTCGGGGTCGGGGTCGGGGTCGGCGTCGGGGCCCGTGGCCGGGAAGTCGTCGCCGGGGTCGTAGACCTGCGTCGGCTGGTCGAGCTCGTCCGGCGGGGGCGCCGGGGCGGACTCGGCCGCGGCGGGCTGGTCGGCGACCTCGTCCGCAGATTCGCCGGCGGGCGCGGCGCGCTCCGGCTCGAACTCGGGCACGCGCGTCGGCTCGACCGGCCCCGGCGAGAGCTCCGCCTCCGGGTACGGCTCCGGCGCGAGCAGCTCGTCCCCGTTTCCGTGCAGCTCGGCCTCGTCGGCGGCGAGACCGTCGGGGTCGGCGAGCTCGGCCTCCTCGGCCGCCGTCCCGTGGCGCGGTGGCCCGAGGGCCTCGTGCTCCTGCCGGGCGACTTCCGAGGGGTCCGCCCCGTGGCGGCGCTTGAGCTCGAGGTGCTGGCGGATGGCGTCGTCGAGCAGTCCCATCGGCGACACACGTTACCCGCCCTGCAGGCGGGGCGAGCGCTCTGCCCGCTCGGTGCGGTTCTTCCCTGCGTGCTTGGCCCGATAGAGCGCGTCGTCGGCCGCGCGGAACAGCGCACGGGCGTCGTCGGCCGAGCCCGGGAGGGTCGCGACACCGAAGCTGGCGGTGACCTGAATGCTCCCGATCCCGTCCAGCAGGTCGAGGTCGAGGGCCTCGATCTCGGTGCGCACGCGCTCGGCCAGGTTGTAGGCGCCGTCGAGGTCGGTGTGGGGCAGCACGACCGCGAGCTCCTCACCGCCGTAGCGGGCAGGCTCGTCGATCTCGCGCGAGGACTCACGCAGCACGCGCGCGACCTCGCGCAGGACGGCGTCGCCCTGCTGGTGGCCGTAGGTGTCGTTGACCATCTTGAAGTCGTCGATGTCGAGCAGGACGAGCCCGATCTGGTGCCCGAAGCGCTTGGCCCGCTCGACCTCGCTGGACATCGCCTCCTCGAACCGGCGGCGGTTGAACAGCCCGGTGAGCTCGTCGGTGACCGCCTGCCGCTCAACGGTCCGGTGCAGGCCGACGTTCTCGATCGCCACCGAGGCGTGGCCCGCGAGGTAATGGAACAGCTCGCGCTCGCTGGGCGTGAACGTCTGCCCGTGGCGCGCGATGGTCACCACGCCGGAAACGCGCGCCTGCTGCTCGTCGCGGCGCAGCGGGTGCGACAGCGCGCTGACGTCGTCGACCTCGGCCGAGCTCTCCTCGCCGGTCTCCAGCACCTGGGCCTCGGCCGCCCGGATCGCCTCCTTGAGGCCGTGGACGTCGCCGCTGATCGCCACCTGCTCGAGCGGATCGGTGAACGTCGGGCGCACCGAGGCCCGGCCCGCGTCGGCCTCGATGCCGTCGACGGCCGTGCCCACGACGATCTCCAGCAGCGCCTCGCGATCGAGGTTGGACGCGAACGTCTCGCCGATCCGCCGCATGGCCATCTGCAGCCGCGCGCGCTCCTGGTTGAGCTCCTCGAGGCGGTCCTCGAGCTCGCGCGACATCTTGTTGAACTCCTCGCCGAGCATGGCGAACTCGTCGCGGCCGGTGGTCGGCACCTCCTCCGAGAAGTCGCCGCCGCCGAGGCGGCGGGCGGCCAGCAGGAAGTTGCCCATCTGGCGCTGCAGCGAGCGCGACACGAGCACCGCGAAGGTGAAGGCGAGGATGAAGAAGCCGGCCAGGATCCCGCCCGCCAGGACCCGGCTCTGCTGCACGTCGCGCGAGAGCTGGTCCTTGGGCGACAGCACGCCGACCCTCACACGCGCGTCGAGGAAGCCGGGCTCGACGAACGACGCCGTGCGGTAGTCGCGGTCACCGACCGTCACGCTGCCCGGGTCGTCGGCGATGTCGACGCGTCCCGCGCCCGGCAGCGTGCTGGCCAGCACGCTGGCGCCGTCGCGTGCGACGACGACCTCGAGCTCGGTGATCCGCTTGACCTGCGACGCGTAGCCGGACGGCGTCTGCACGGAGACCTGCAGACGCCCGAAGTTGCGGTCGTTCTCGTCGACGAGCGTGAGCGAGGCCGGGAACGTGGCCGCCGCGTTGCCCACGTCGACCAGCGCGCGGTTGCCGCGGGCGATGACCACCCGCTCGACGTCTCTCCGCGCTGAGCAGCTCCGTGGCGCGGCGACGCAGCGCGACGGTGTCGCCGCGGCGCACGGCCGTGGCCAGCGGCACGTCGGTGGCGATCCGCCGGGCGGCGCGTCGAGCCTCGGCGACGGTCTCCCGGTAGAGCTGGATCGCCGTCTCCGTGCGCGCGCCCGACGCGGGCATCGGCCTTGCCGCTCTCGTTGTCGGCGATCAGCCGGAACAGGACGAACGCGACCGACACCATGGGAACGACCACGATGAGGACGAAGAACAGCGTGAGGCGGTTGCGGAAGCTCATGCCGCTTGGACCGCAGAGTACCGGCGCCCGAGGCCGTCTTCGACGTCTCCCACGCGCGGGGCGGGCTACACTTCGGGCCCCGGGGCTATAGCTCAGTTGGGAGAGCGCCTGGATCGCACCCAGGAGGTCGGGGGTTCGAGTCCCCCTAGCTCCATCCGAAGAACCCCTGCAGTGCGCGGATTTTCGCGGGTTGCAGGCGGTTTGCGAGTGCTGCACCTGTCCGGCGCCGGGCTGAGCCGGCGCCGGACGGTGCATTGCGGTTCCGTCTAGGCGGTCGCGCCGGCCTTGCTGCGGGTGAGCTTCGACTTCAGCTCCTCGACCTTGGCGTGTGCGTCCACCTTGGTCTTCTCGACGCGAGCCCTGTGCAGTTCGTTGCGGGCCTCGCGTTCGGCCTTGCGCTGCGCGTCCTGCGCCGCCGCGATCTCCTGCTCGACGTCCAAGACCGGCCGACGCATGACCTGGCCGCCCAGGCGCGCCATCGCGGTGTCGATGACGTCGGGGCTCTGCTCGGTGACCTGCGCCAGGAGTGCCGTGCGCGTCGGCTGGACCTGCTTCGAGATCTCGCTGAGGACCGACTCGGTCGTCTCGACGTCGTCGATGTCGAAGAGCGATCCGACGAGCATGCCGTACGTGCCACCGATCAGCACGCCGAGGGGGCCGCCGATGATCCCGATGAGCAGGCCGATGATGCCGCCGCTCGCGGTGCCGGCGTAGGGGGCGTCGCCGACCTCGCTCTTGACGTCGACGCGACCGTCGGGGTCGCGCCCGACGACGGCAGCGCCGGCGATCTCGATCTGGCCCTGCGAATCGAGCTGCTTGAGGTCGGTGAGCGCCTGGTAGGCGTTCTGGTCCTTCTCCGCGTCTTCGCCGAAGGTGACGACCAGGACGTTGTCGGGTGAGAAGTAGTTGGAGCTCATGGGTGCTTCCTTCCGTTGAGTGGGTTTTGGAACGCGACAAGGCTCCCGCCGACGCGTGTGAGCGGTCATCACAAACTTCGTGTGATTGAGGCGACTCGGTTGGCCGCGGCCGCGATTTCTGCGAGGGTCGTTCTCGGGAGTGGCCCCGACTCAGCAGCAGCCTCGATCCTCAGCCGATCGGTTCGTTTCCCGACCCGTTCTCTTCGAGCGGCTGTCAGCGGCCGCTCCTGGCAGCGTGACACTCGTCTGTGCCCCGGCCGGAAGCGGGAAGACCGTTCTGCTGCGCTCGTGGGCCGCGGAGACGGACGCGGCCGTCGCCTGGGTCACGGTCGAGCGCGGCGAGCGTGATGCGCAACGGTTCTGGCTTCACGTGATCGGCGCGGTCGCCGATGCGGCCGGCGATGAGGTCATCGAGCGGGTCAGCCCGGCGCCGCAGTTCGCAGGCGCGGTGGTGCTGGAGCGACTCCTGGCGCAGCTCGAGCGGCTCGAGGAGCCGCTCGCGTTGGTGATCGACGACCTGCACGAGCTTGCCTCCGGCGACGCGCTCGTGTGGCTAGAGATGCTGCTCAGGCGGCTGCCGGCACGGCTGCGGGTCGTGCTCGCGACACGCGAGGAGCCGACGCTCGGCCTGCACCGCCTGAGGCTCGTGGGCGAGCTGGCCGAACTGCGCGGGCCCGACCTGCGCTTCTCGCTCGACGAAACCCGCTCCCTGCTCCGCGCCAGCGGAGTCATTCTGTCGAATACCGGGCTCGACTCCCTGCAGGAACGCACCGAGGGATGGCCGGCCGGTTTGCGCCTGGCGGCGATCTCGCTGACCACGCATCCGGACCCGGAGCGCTTTGTGTCCGAGTTCTCGGGCAGCGAGCGGACCGTGGCGGGCTACCTCCTCGCCGAGGTGCTGGAGCGCCAGCCGCCGGAGGTGCGCGACCTGCTCTTGCGCACGTCGATTCTCGAGCGCGTGAGCGGCCCGCTGGCCGATGCACTCACCGGCGGCACCGGCGCCGAGGCCACCCTGCAGCGGCTCGAGCACCAGAACGCCTTCGTCACCGCACTCGACGCCGCCCGAACCTCGTTTCGCTACCACCACCTGTTCGCCGAGCTGTTGCGCCTCGAACTGCGGCGCGTCGCGCCGGCGACAATCCCGTCGCTGCACCACGCCGCGGCCGCCTGGCACGAACAGCGGCGTGACGTCGTCGAAGCCGTCAGCCACTATCAAGCAGCCGGTGAGTGGGCACCGGCTGCGCGCCTCGTCGTGGACAACTACCTCACGCTCACGATGGACGGGCGCGGCGACACGCTCCACGCCCTGCTTGGGGTGTTTCCGCCCGATGCCCATCTGGGCGACGGAAGTCTCGCGGCTGCGCTTGCAATCGACAACATTCTCCACGGCCTGCTCGACGAGGCCGCCGCCCAGTTGCACGTCGCTCGGCGCCTCGCGACGGCAGTGCCGGCAGAGAGACGGCGCGTCTTCCAGGTGTATTTGGCCGTCATCGAGGTCGAGCTCGCCCGCAGGCGCAACGATCTGCCCAAGGCCAAGGACGCCATGAGCGGACTGGACGCAGCACTCGGCGCTACGGCAGAGGCCAGCGAGCTGCCCGTGCGGCCCGAGTACTGGGCACTCACGCTCATGAACCTCGGCATCGCGGAGCTGTGGGCTGGTCGTCCCGACGACGCACGGGAGCACCTCGAGGACGCCGTGATCCGCACGCGCCGGCTCTCGCGGCCGTTCATCGAGGTCGGCTGCCTCGCGCACCTCGCAATCGCGGCGCCGCTGACCGGGCAGCCGCTGCCGCTCGCGCTTGAGCTGAGCGAGCGGGCACTGGCGATTGCCGAGGAGCACGGTTGGAGCAGCCAGTCGATGACGACCGGAGCGTTTGCGATGGCCGGCATGGCGCTCGTGCGGATGGGGCGCTTCGCCGAAGCCGAGCGCCATCTCGCTCGCGCAGAGGAATCGCTACGCGCGGCAGCGGACCCGGGGACCGAGGTCGTGCTGCAACACGCCCGCGGCATGCTCCGGTTCGGCGAGGGTCGCTTCGGCGAAGCTCTGGCGGAGTTCGCGCGCGCGCAGGGCCTGGAACGGCTGCTCGCCAGCAAGCACGTGTTCACGGTCGACGTCCGCGGCCGGGCTCTCCAGCTACGGGTGCGGATGGGCGACACGAAGACGGCGCAAGCAGCGCTCGCTGGTTTGAGCCCGGAACAGCGCAACCGCGCCGGGGTGCGCATTGCGCTCGGGGCGCTGGCGCTCGAACAGGACAACCCGGAACAGGCGGTCGAGGCGCTGGCGCCTGTGATCGACGGTTCTGCGCCGGCGCTGTACGAGCGATGGGCGCGCGTCGAGGCACTGCTGCTCGACGCGACGGCCCGCGATCTTCTCGGCGACCGGGGCGGGGCGGAGGAGTCGCTCGAGGCAGCGCTCGAGCTCGCCGAGCCCGAAGCCCTGGTGCTGCCCTTCATGCTTTGGCCGAGCCGCGAGCTGCTCGAGCGCCACCCCAAACACCGGACCGCCCACGCGACGCTGGTCGCGACGATCCTCGACATGCTGGCCGGCCGCGGGACGCCTCCGCGCGGACCGGCGGCGCCCTTGCGCGACGCGTTGAGCGACGCGGAGCTGCGCGTCGTCAGGTACCTGCCGAGCAACCTGACCGCAGCGGCGATCGCGTCCGACCTGGTCGTTTCCACCAACACCGTGCGTACGCACATGCGCCACATCTACGCCAAGCTCGACGCGCACACGCGCAGCGAGGCCGTCGCGCGCGCGCGCGAGCTCGGGCTGGTCGCACCCGGAGCGATGCGGCGCTGAGACTCGGCGGCCGTCGGCGCTCAGCTCGAGGGGCCTGCGGCGCACGCCGGGGCGGCGGCAGACGCACTGCCGTCCGCCCCGGATCCGCGCATCGCGTCTCTTACAGGTGCTCGTGCAGCGTGCGAATCTGAAATGCGCGCACGATGCTCGTGATGCCCTGCATCAGCGCCCAGATCCCGGCGAAGACCAGGAGCACGTACGCCTTGTGGATGAAGAACTGGCCCGAGGTCCAGAAGGCAAGCCCTGTCAGCAGGATCCCGGAGATGAGCCCCATCCACCAGAGTGGGTTGATCGCACGCTCGAGGAACGCGCGAACCATCCACCACACGCCGACGATCAGGAAAAGAAAGCCGAGCATGTCGGCCAGGCCGGCGAAGGTGTCGGTGGGGTTGGCGAAGCAGACTCCGGCCGAAACGAGGAAAAGACCGCCGAAGAGCGCCCAGGCCCAGCGCATCGGCACGTTCAACCTCGCCAGCGCGATGTTCTCGATACCGACGCCCAGGAACATCAGCCCGACGAGAACGCCGACCGTGGTCACAGACGCGTGATCGAATTGGAGGATGACCAGCGCACCGGCAACCCATGCGATCCCGGCGACGAGCAGGGCCCACCAGTAGCCGGTGAGCTTGCGCGCACTGTCGCGCAAGGACGGAATGCCGGGCACTTCAAACTGCGGTGTAGCGGCGTGTTCACTCATGATGACCTCCAACGGGTGGTTTGTTGTCGCGAGCGATGCTCCGCGCGACACGTGTGATCTGTCGTCACGCGTTTTGCGTGATCGGCGGCGACGTCATCCGCTGAGGGCGCTATGAACACCCACATGACCGCGGCACAGTCCTCCTCGGGGACGAGCGGCACCGGTCGCCCCGAGGTCGAGGTCTCGATATCGATCCGGACGATGCTGCTGGTCGCCGGCGCTGTCGCCAGCGCTTGGGCGGTGGCGTCGATCGCGGACGTGCTTCTCGTCATCTTCGTCTCGATCTTCAGCGTCGCCGTTCTTTCGCCGGTTGTGGCGGCAATGGAGCGGCGCCTCCGCTGGAGCCGGGCACAGTGCTCCACGGTGCTCGTCCTGGGGATCGTGCTCGTCATCGCCGCGGTCCTGAGCGTGCTGGCGCAGGCGATCGGCGGCGCCGTGCGCGACTTCAGCGACGACCTGCCCGAGATCGTGGACAAGGCCAGGCGCAGCGATCTGGGCAGCGTCGTCAACGGCGGGAGCGACTCGCTCGACACCTTGAGCGAGCACGCGAGCGAGATCACGAAGGGTGTGGCCAAGGCGTCGGCCGGCGTTGCCGATGTCGGGCTCTCGGCCTTCGGGGCGGTCACGCTCGGCTTCTCGGTCGTCTTCCTAACGCTTTTCGGGCCGATCGACGAAGCACGCCTCCGCGACTGGACCGGTGGCCTGCTGTACCGGGGGAGGCGGGAGCGCTACCTGCGGGTCACGGACCGGATCATCAACACGACCTCGCGGTACATGCTCGGCAACCTGGCGATCTCCGTAGTCTGCGGCACGGTCTACGGCGTCACCGCGGTGATCCTCGGTCTTCCGTACCCGCTCGCCGTCGCGGTGATCGCGAGCATCCTCGACCTCATCCCAAACGTCGGCGCCACGATCGCCGGCTTCATCGTCGGGCTCGTCGCGCTGTCGGTCAGCCTTGAGCCCTGATCGTCTTCGCGATCGTGATCGTGGTCTATCAGCAGATCGAGAACAACATCCTGCAGCCGACGATCATCGGAAAGGCGGCCGGAGTCGCCGGCTTCACCGTGCTGGCCAGCGTCCTGGCCTTCGGGGCGCTGTTCGGGTTGGTCGGGGCGATCATCGGCGTCCCGATCGCGTCGGGCCTTCAGATCGTCGCTGAGGAGCTCACGGCCGGCAGAAGAGCTCGCATCGCCGCCGCGGACGCCGCGGAGCAGCAGCCTGCGTAGGCGGCTCGGCTCCGCCCCATAGCGAGCCTTCAGCGGCGTCTTGGCTGCCCGTCGTCGCCGATGAGAAACCGGCGTACCAAGAGACGCCAAGACACCACGCCTGCCGCGATGGGAAGCAGAAAGCCCGATCAGCCAGAAGGCGATCTGACCGTCGATCTGGTCGACCATCCACCCGAAGTTCATGCCGAAGAACCCGGTGAGGAACGTGAGCGGCACGAAGATCGTCGCCACGACGCTTACCACGTAGGCCCGCTCGTTCAGCTGCAGATCCAACAGCATCCCCATGGCGTTCGCGGCCGCATCGATCGACGCCAGCAGGTGGTTGACCTGCTCATTCAGACGGTCGAAGTAGGGCTCGTCGTCCACGTCGAACCCGCGGAGCGCTCCGATCTCCAC
This sequence comes from uncultured Actinomycetes bacterium, assembly GCA_963787065.1. Taxonomy (GTDB): domain Bacteria; phylum Actinomycetota; class Thermoleophilia; order Solirubrobacterales; family Solirubrobacteraceae; genus JAOPZW01. The sequence goes on along the minus strand of CAWBBQ010000037.1, from coordinate 271,901 downwards.
GCCGACGCGCTCGAGGACGGCTTGCTCGGTCCCTACCCAGCGCCTCATCGACGCGAGCCTGGCGCCGGCCTGGCGCAGCGTCGCTCTCGGCAGGCGTCCGCCGCCGCCGTCGGTCGACGCGGCGGCAAGGGTGTCAAGCATCAACTCCAACTCCGCGAGCGCCGCGAAGGTGCTCGCGAGCATCGCGTCGAGCACCGAGTAGACGATGTATCGCTTGCTCCGCCCCTCCGGCAGATCCGGAGCGACGACCGCAGGAAGCGAGATCCGCTCCTGGTGAAGCGTCAACAGGTAGTCGCCCGTGACCAGGACTTGGACCTGGAGCGGTCGCAGGCGATAGGCGGCCTGGTCGGGCCGCATCTCCGACTCGACATGGCAGCGGAGCCGAAAGACGATTGACTCTCCGTCGGCGTGCAACGTCCGTGACGCGTAGGCGTCGCCCGGACCGAACAGAGCCCGGAGGGCACGCTCAGGTATCCCCAGGGCCTTGACCAGATCATCACGGCTCGTCTCGCTGAGCGAGACGTCGAGCCAGAAGAAACGCCCCTGCGACCGTAGCGCGGTGACACGCTCCCGCTCGGCGGTGTCGAGCCCAAAGAGAATCTCTGTAATGGCCCGGCAGCCTATTGTCGCTGCAGGACGGTGCGACCGCGCCGGCTCGCCGGCGAACCCTGATACTGCCCCCGATGCCGAGCGCCGTTTACGACCACCTCGGGTCCGGTCAGTACTCGCGCCTCATCTATGGCGCGATCATCGGACTCGCGCTGACCGTTGCGCTGGAGCACGAGGAGCCAGACGCCGCCGTGATGGCCGGAACGCTCGTCGGAACTGGCGTCGCCGTCGGGCTTACCGAGCTCTACAGTGAGTTCGTCGGGGCGGAGCTCAGGACGCGCCGGCGGGTAGATCGCGCGCGCTTCCGCGAGATCGCGACGAACGTCGTGGCCGTGATCTTCGGGGCTAGCTTCCCCGCGATCTTCTTCGCGCTCGCGGCTGTCGGGGCAATGGAGACCGAGACCGCCTTTGATATCGCCAAGTGGTCGGGGCTCCCACTCACCGCCTTCTACGGGTTCTGCGCCGCCCGCGTCCGTTGCGAGGGATGGCCGGCGGCGCTCTTCCAGGCGGCCGTGGTCGCGCTCATTGGAGGGTTTCTGATCGGGTTGAAGGCGCTCCTCCACTGAGCCACGGCGGACCAGGGGTTCGAGTCCCCTTAGCTCCACATCACCCGTCGAGGATCGTCAGGTCGAGGCGGCGCAGGCGAGCGGGGTCGGCGAGGATGTCGATCCCGACGATCCTGCCCGCCCCTGACCGTGAAGCCGCCGACCGAGAACGGCTCTCCGTCGAGCGTCGTGACGGCCCCGACGGCGCCGTTGACGAGCGCCGGCCGGACGACCAGGCCGAGCCGCGAGAACGTGAGCGCCTGGCCGGCGACCGCGTCCGCCCCGCGGACCTCGCGCGATCCGCCCGCGGGGGCGGGACCGAGGTCGGCTCGCAGCACGACGTCCGGGTCGAGCACGGCCAGGAGCGCGTCGAAGTCGCCGTCGCGCGCGGCCGCCAGGAAGGCGTCGACGACCTCGCGCTGCGTGTCGAGGTCGGCGTCGGGAGCCGTGTTCTCGCCCCCGGATGCGGCGACGCGCGCGGCTGGCGAGCTGGCGGGCCGCCTCGGGGGAGCGGTCGACGATCGGCGCGATCTCGTCAAAGGGCACGGCGAACATGTCGTGCAGCACGAACGCGAGCCGCTCGGCCGGAGCGAGCGTCTCGCAGCACGACGAGCAACGCGAGCCCGACGGAGTCGGCCAGCAGCGCCTCGTGCTCGGGGTCGGTGCCGTCCGCTCGGTCCACGATCGGCTCGGGCATGTGCACGCCCAGCGACTCCTCGCGTCGCGCCCGGCGCGAGCGCAGCATGTTCAGCGACACGCGCCCGACCACGGTGGTCAGCCATGCGCCGAGGTTGTCGACCTCGCCGGCGTTCGAGCGACTGAGCCGCAGCCAGGCCTCCTGGACGGCGTCGTCCGCCTCGCTCAGCGAGCCGAGCATCCGGTAGGCCACCGCTCGCAGCCGCGTCCGGTGCTCCTCGAATCGTTCCGCCAGCCACTCGCGCTCGTCCATCGGTCACATTCGCTCCGTCGCGTGGGGTCATCTGACTAGACCCGCCAGATCCGGGCCGATGTGACCAGAGGATGAAAGGAGAGGACGATGCGAGTCTTCGTCGCTGGGGCGAGCGGTGCCATCGGCACCCGGCTCGTCCCCCAGTTGATCGATCGAGGCCACGAGGTGATCGGCACCTTCAGATCGCGCGGGAACGCCGAACGTCTGCGGGCGCTCGGCGCGCAGCCGATCGCGCTCGATCTGCTCGACGCGGGCGCGGTTCGCGCGGCAGTCCTCGAGGCCGAGCCCGACGCGATCGTCCATCAGGCGACCGCGCTGGCGGATATGCGCTTCTCGAGGAACTTCGACCGTAGCTTCGCGCCCACCAACCGGCTTCGGACCGAGGGCACGGACGCGCTGCTGGCCGCCGCGCGCGATGCCGGCGTGCGCCGGCTCGTTGCCCAGAGCTTCGCCAGCTTTCGCTACGCGCGCGAGGGCGGTCCGGTCAAGACCGAGGACGATCCGCTCGACCCCGCCCCGGTGCCGACGACGCGCGAGACCAACGAAGCGATGCGCCACCTCGACCAGGCGGTCACTGACGCCGGCGGCATCGCGCTTCGCTACGGCGGCTTCTACGGCGCCCCCAACGACGGTCTGCTCGAGCCAGTGCGCAAGCGGCAGTTCCCGATCGTCGGCGACGGCGCCGGCGTCTCCTCGTTCATCCACCTCGACGACGCCGCCGCGGCGACCGTGCTCGCACTCGAGCATGACGGAGCCGGCATCTACAACATCGTCGACGACGAGCCCGCTCCGGTGCGCGAGTGGCTGCCGGTGCTCGCGAACGTGCTCGGCGCCAAGCCGCCGCGCCACTTCCCTCGCTGGGTCGCGCGACTGTTCGCGGGCGAGGCCGCGGTCATGATGGGAACGGACTCCCGCGGCGCGTCGAACGCCAAGGCCAAGCGCGAGCTGGGATGGACGCCGCGCCACCCCAGCTGGCGCGAGGGCTTCGTGGCCGCCTACGCGTCGGTGGCGCCGGGGGATGGCCGCAGATCTCGTCCGGCCGCCGGAGTGGGTCACTCGCCGGCGTGAGCGCCCTGCGCCGCCCTCAGCGGCGGGCCGACCACCTGCATCCCGACGGCCTCGCCAAGCGCGCCGAAGGCCGCCGGATCGGGCGGGCCGGCGGGCAGCGCCGCGAAGCGGTCGAAGAAGCGCTCCATGCCGGCCGGGGTGAACAGGACGAGGATCCGAGTCGGTGTGTCGCCGGGGTTCTGGAAGCAGTGCGGCGTGCCGCGCGGCACGAACACGAAAGTCCCGGTCGGCGCGTCGGCGTGCTCGTCGCCCAGCCGGAAGCGCAGCGAGCCCTCGAGCACGTACCAGGCCTCGTCCTCGTTGGCGTGGACGTGCAGCGGCGGGCCGTCGCCGGGGGCGATGAGGTTCTCCAGCGCGGTCAGGCGCCCGCCCGTCTGCTCACCGCGGCACTTGAAGGTCAGCGGGCCGCCGGCCGGGCCCTGGATCGTCGGGCCGCTTCCGGGCGGCGTCACCACGTAGGTCGAATCGGACATTGCGCATCCTAAGCAGGCGGCCGTGGTGCGCGCCGGCGGTCTAGCATCGGCGCGTGACGGGAGGGGCCATCGGCGTCGACGCGGTCTCCTTCCTCGTCGTCACGCTCGTTGCCGCTGCCGCGGCCTGGGCGGTGACGCTGCTCGGGGCGCGCGTGGCGATCCCGGTGGTCGTGGCCGAGGTGGTGCTGGGGATCGTCGTCGGGCCGCAGGGGCTCGGGCTGGCCGAGCCGGACGCGTTCATCGAGTTCTTCGCGGGCCTCGGCCTGGGCATGCTGTTCTTCTTCGCCGGCTACGAGATCGAGCTCGAGCGCATCCGGGGACGGCCGCTGCGCCTCGGGGTGCTCGGCTGGCTGCTGACGCTGGCGCTGGCCTTTTCGATCGGTGGCGTGCTCGCCTGGGCCGGTGTCGTCGTCTCGCTCCTGTACACGGGCTCGGCGATGGCCACGACCGCGATCGGGACGCTGATCCCGATCCTCGACGACGCCGGCGAGTTGCGCTCGCGCTTCGGCACCTACCTGCTCGGGGCCGGGGCCGTCGGCGAGTTCGGGCCGATCCTGCTCGTGACGCTCGTCCTGTCGCTGCACAGCCCGCTGCACAACGTCGCCGTGCTGCTGGCCTTCGTCGCCGTCGCCGTCCTGGCCGCGAAGGTGGCGGTGCGCTCGTCGGCGGCCGGCTGGCATCACCTCGAACGGACGGTCGAGTCCAGCGCGCAGCTCGCCGTGCGGCTCACCGTCGCCCTGATCTTCGCGCTCGTGGCCCTGGCCTCCGACCTGGGCCTCGACGCGCTGCTCGGCGGCTTTGCGGCCGGGATCATCACGCGCCGGGTGATGGGCGATCGCGACCTGGCCAGCTTCGACTCCAAGGTCGCCGCCGTCGGCTACGGCTTCCTCGTCCCGTTCTTCTTCGTCGTCAGCGGCATGCGATTCGACCTCGATGCCGTGCTGGCCGGCCCGTCCGAGCTGGCCGAGGTGGCGATGTTCCTCGCGCTGTTCCTGCTCGTGCGCGGCCTGCCCGCGCTGCTCCTCTACCGCCGCCAGCTGGACGGCCGGGACCGCCTGGCGCTCGCGCTGTTCTCGGCGACGCAGCTGCCGCTCGTGGTGGCGATCACGACGATCGCCGTCGACGCCGGGCGGATGCGCAGCACCACCGCGGCGGCGCTCGTCGGCGCCGCGATCCTGTCGACCCTGATCTTCCCGCTCGTCGGTCTGCGCCTGCGGTCCGGGCGCAGCCTCACGAGCGCAAGCTGACGCGCGAGGCCCGAATGACGGACACTGCACGGATGGATATCTACGCTCGCGCCGATTCGGGCTCGCGGCCGCCGATGCTGCTCAGCGGCGAGACGGCCGCACCGGTGTTCACCGGCGGCCCGTCGCAGGTCGCCGGCTACCTCGCGAGCCGGATGCGACCTCACCCCGACACGATCGCGCTGCTGACCGCCGAGCTGTCGCATCTCGCCGGCGCGGGGATGACGACCGACTCGCTGTGCTTTGTGCTGGCCGACGAGACGCGCGTCACCGTCTGGCCCTGACCGGCGGAGCCGGCTGCACCCGAGGAGTAGCCTGGACGTACGACTCGAGATCCAGGAGGTCCGACCATGAAGTGGCAGGAGAGAGCGGGCCCCATGACCCGAGAGCATTCGGGGCTGCTGCACCGCGTCGGCGCCATGATGCAGCCCGGCAGACGCGAGGATCCCGAGCCAACGGTCGCGGCCGAGCCCCGCGACGAGGGTGTCGATGCGCTCAACGCGCGGGTGGGGCGCCTGGAGGAGATGGTCGAGGGTTTGCAGGACGCGCTGTACCGCCACGCCCGGCACCAGGACGAGCGGATCGAGGAGCTGCAGCGGAGCATGGAGCCCGAGGAGATGGCGCGCAAGCTGGACGCCGACGCGCGCCGGCGCGGCCTGTAGCCGCGCTCGCCGCCATGTCGCCGGAGCCCACCCTGGCCGAGCTGCAGGCGCTCGCCGACCACGCCTCGCAGCGACTCGCGCTCTACCGGCGCAAGATGTACCTCGGGCGCGGCGATGCGCGCCGTCTGGCCGAGCTCGAGCGGATCGCCACCGGCGCGGCCGCCCGGCTGCGGCGCGCACGCGGCTGACCCGCCCGCGCGCCGACGCAGGCTCAGGCGTCCAGCGAGGCCCCGGTCGGTGGCTCGGCGGCGCGCAGCGCGACGAGATGGTCGGGGTTGATGGCGATGCGCTCGCCGCTGAGCGCGTCGGTGAGCCAGGCGAGCTGCATGATGGCGCCACGCGACGCCCCGACGATCATCGCCTCGACCTCCGTCGGCGTGCCTTCGACCTCGCGGCGGTCCCCGGTCGAGAGCGTGATCTCGCTGTTGGGCACGGCGACACCCTACCCGCCGTGGGGGCCACGATCGTGCGCGGCTACGCGCGGCGGGCGAAGCGCAACTCGTCGGCCGGCTCGGTGCGCTCGACCGGCTCGATCCGCCCGCGCTGCAGACGCCGCGGCCACAGGTCGTCGACGAGCGGCGTGAGCACGTGGCCGCCCGGGCAGCTCAGCTTCAGGTGCTCGACGGGGCCACCGGTGGCGGTCAGGGTGAAACGATCGACGATGCGAGCCAGGCGGCCGCACTGCGGACACGGGATCTGGGCCATGATCTGCTCCTGAGAGGCTTGGACGAGGCTGACGCTATGCCCGTGCCAGGCCGGTGACGACGCCGTGCGCCACGCGGCGAATGCGCATTTCGTCACATGCCGGGGCTCGATCCGCCGTCGCCGCGGAGTCAGGCCTCAAAGCCGTAGAGCGCGGCGGGGTTGTGCTCGGCGATCGCCGCGACGGTCTCCTCGTCGCACGCCGCGCGCAGCGCGGCCATCGGCCCGGGCGTGGCCATGTCGAAGGGGAGATCGGTGCCCATGACGAGGTTCTGCGCCCCGACCCTGGCCACGAGGAAGCGCAGCGCGTCGGCGTCGTGCGTGATCGGGTCGAACAGGACCTGGCCGACGTAGGCGTACGGGTCGGGCGGGGCCTGGGCCAGCTCGGGACGCACGGTGCGGGCGTGGCGCAGCCGGCCGGCCTGCCAGGGGAAGAAGCCGCCCGCGTGCAGGAGGACGACGCGCAGCGCGGGGTGGCGATCGAGCGTCCCCGCGCAGATCAGGCGCTCGATGGCCATCGTCGTCTCCAACGGGAAGCCGATGACGTTGTCGAGGTAGAAGTCCCGCAGCCCCGGGTGAGGGTTCGTGTAGGCCGGGTGCAGCATGACGGGCAGGCCGTGACCCTCGGCCGCCGACCAGAACGGCTCGAGCGCCGCGTCGTCCAGCCGGCGATCGGGCCCGGCCGAGGTCCCGACCTCGACGCCCACGGCGCCCGCGGCGACCGCATCGTCGAGCACGGCGACCGCACGTTCGGGCGCCTGCAGCGGCACCGTGGCCATCCAGCGCAGGCGCTCCGGATGGGCGGCGGCCATCTCGGCCAGCCCGTCGTTGACGGCGCGCGCCAGCTTCTCGCCCGCCTCGGGGTCGACGTGATAGTTGAAGAGCGTCGGCGAGACGGACACGACGGCGCCCTCGAGCTCGCGCTGCTCGAGCTCGGAGAGCTTGGCGTCCGGGTCACGGAACGACGCCCCCACGGGATGCGAGACGTGCACGCCCCGCCGCCACACCCCGTCCCGCACCTCGGCCCCGTACACGTCGTCCCCGTTGAGCAGCGCGATGGCCTGCTCCGGGATGGCGTGGTTGTGGACGTCGATGCGCAGCTACACCCTCCGGTCCGGCGCCGGGCCGCGGTCGCCGTCGTGGAGGATCACGGTCACCGCGCGCGCCACCTCGTCGGTCGGGTTGACGTAGCGGTGCGGCAGCGACGAGGGGAAGTGGATGCTGTCGCCCGGCCCGAGCTCGTAGCGCTCGAAGCCGACATGGATGTCCAGCCGCCCGGAGAGCACGAGCGCGATCTCCTGGCCCGGGTGGCGGTAAAGGCGCGGGCTGGACTCGGCGTGGGCCTCGTACACGAGCTCGAGGAACTCGAGCTCGTCCAGGGGCGTCGGGGTCAGGCTCTCCCAGCGCACGCCGCCCTCGATCTCGAGCACGTCGCGCTCGGCGCGCGTGACGAGATAGCGGCGCCGCCCGCGGCCGCGCTCAGGCGCGGCTTCGGCGCCCCCGGGGGCGCGGCGGGCGCCGTCATCGACCTCCGGCTCGCGCACGCGCGCGACGGACGCCGCGGCGGCGGCGTCCGGCGGGGTGTCGCGGAAGAACGCGTCGACGGGCACGTCGAGCGCCTGGGCCATGGCGAACAGCGTGGACACCGACGGCCGCGACTGCCCGCGCTCGATCTGGCTGATCAGGCTGGGCGAGACGCCGATCTCGCGCGCCAGGCCGGAGACCTTGACCCCGCGGCCGCCGCGCAGCCGGGCCAGCCGCTCCCCGATGCCGTGCGTCGGGTCGAGCGCCGCGGCTTCGTCGCCGGGCGGCTCGTCGGGGTGGGGAGCCGGGTTGGCCATCGGGACCGCTCGCCGCGGCGATGCGCGCGCCGGGCGTGCAGCAACACTACATCAGGCCCGCGACAGGCCTGATGCCTCCAGTGACACTGACGCTCGCTACTAGCCGCGAGCCCGGCGCACGCGCTCGCCGGCGGCGGCCAGCGCCAGCGCGGCGAGCATCACGATGAACGGATCGAGCGGGGTGCGGTAGCGCGGCGTCTCGACCACGAGGAACACGACGCTGAGGAACATCAGGGCGGGAAAGGCCCACACGAACCATGGCGTGCGGCGCGCGCGGCGGGTCGCCGCGCCGGCCAGCGCGAGCAGCGCGAAGGCCCAGAAGCACAGCACGCCGCGATCGGCCCAGGCGCGCGGGACGCTGATCGTCGTGGCCGTGTGGCGGGACCAGTCGCGGCCGGCGAGGTCGAGCGTCCGCCGCGTCGTCCACCAGGCCACGACGGCGACGTAGGTCGGGTGGTCGGCGATGTACCGCTGCGCTCGCTCGCGCAGCCGCCGCTCGATCTCAGGTTCCGGCGTCTGGCGGATGTTGGCCATGATGTCGGCGTACTCGGGAACGCCGCGCAGGCTGCGCCACGAGGCCGGGTTCTCACGATCGTTGCGCGCCTCGTCGTTGTAGGTGCCCGCCAAGGCGGAGCCGAACTGCGTCGAGACCGGCACGAAGGCGTCGAGCGCGCGGGCGTTGCGGATCGTCCACGGCGTGACGACGAGCACCGCCGCGAGCACGAGCACGGCCGGGGCGGCCAGCGCGCGCGGCGACCACCGCGAGCGCGCGTCCCACAGTGCGAAGGCCAGCGGCAGCAGCAGGATCAGCGCGTTGGCGCGCGTGAGGATGGCCAGGCCGGCGAGGACGCCGACGAGCACGGCCCATCCCAGCCGGCTTGCACCGGCCGACCGGCGCCCGGCGACCGCCGCCGACAGCGCGGCGAGCGCGAAGACGACGAACAGCGGCTCGGACATTACCGCCTCGCCGACCAGGATCAGGGGCACGTAGACCGCGGCCAGCCCCATGGCCAGCAGCGCGAGCCGCGCGCCCCAGAGCTGGGCGGCGAGCAGCCCGATGAGCGCGACGATCGCCGTCCCCACGATCGCGCCGGCCGTCCGCGCGGCGCGGATGCGCTCCACGGCGGGGGCGCGCTCGACGCCCGCGAGCCGGTACACGCCGGCCAGGAAGTAGGGGTAGCCGGGCGGGCGGAACGCCGTCGGGCGGCCGTAGGCCAGCGTGTCCGAGTAGCCCTCGCCAATGGCGATCGACTGCGCGTGGCCGTCGTAGTCCTTCGCGTCGTGGACGAGCTGATAGCCCGGCGTCGCGTCCATGTAGGCCAGGCGCAGGACGAGCGTCGCGGCCAGGATCAGGCCGACGGCTCCGACCAGCCACAGGGCGCGGCGGCGTGGGCCCGCGCCGCCGGGCAGCGCGGGCTCCGGGGCGGTGCGGACGGCGGCGCTCACGGCGACGGCGGCCGGCGCCACGCGGCCGGACGGCGCAGCAGCGCCCAGCGCCGGCCGCGCCGGTCGGCCCGGTAGCGAGCGAGCACCCACAGCGTCTGGCGCGCGTAGCGCATGCTCGTCATGAAGTCGACGCTCGACGCCTCGCGGAAGTAGCGCGTCGGGATCGGGATCTCGACCACGCGCGCGCCCGTCCCGATGACCTGGGCGAAGATCTGCTGGTCGAAGACGAACTCGTCGGAGTTGCGCAGGAACGGGATCGACCGCAGCAGCGGCGCGGAGAACGCCCGGTAGCCGGTGTGGTACTCCGAGAAGCGCACGCCGAACCCGCGGTTCTCGATCTCGGTCAGCAGGCGGTTGCCCAGCCACTTCCAGCGCGGCATCCCGCCGGCGATCGCGCGGTCCTCGAGCAGCCGCGACCCGATGACCATGTCGGCCCGCCCGTCGAGGATCGGCTCGACCATGCGCGGCACGAGCGACGGGTCGTACTGGTTGTCGGCGTGGACCATGACAACCACGTCGGCCCCGCCCCGCACCGCCATCGCGTAGCCGGTCTTCTGGCTCGCGCCGTAGCCGCGGTTGGACGGGACGCGCAGCACGTCGAAGCCGTGCTCGAGCGCGATGTCGGCCGTCGCGTCAGGGCTCGCGTCGTCGACGAGCAGCGCGGCATCGGCCGCGTCGACCGGCATCTCCTCGACCACGTCGGGGATCGTGCGCACCGCGTTGTAGGCCGGCAGGACGACGTGCACGGTGGCGGGACCGCCGCGCGGCCGAATGAGCGGCGCCGGCGGGCGGCGAACCTCGACCCGGTGGGCGAGGACGACGCGCTCGTCGCCGAGCGACAGGCTCAGCGACGCGCCCTCGGGCAACCGCCGCGCGAGCGCGTCGACGGGCCCGCCGAGCGGCCCGGGCAGGCGCTCGGCCAGCCCGCCCACCCAGCGCCGCCCCGAGAACGTGCGCACCAGCGGCACGTCGGTGGAGGCGACGAGGCCGCGGGCGGCGAGCAGCTCGCGCAGCGTCGCGCGCGGCACCAGGCACGTGTGGGCGGGGACGTAGCCCCACCAGCGACGGCCGGCCAGCCGAGCGGTGAGCGAGGCCGGGTCGGGCGTGACCACGCACAGCACGCCGCCCGGGCGCAGCAGCGCCGCGCACCGGTCGATGCCCGCCACCGGATCGTCGAGGTGCTCGAGCACGTCGGCCAGGACGACGACGTCGAAGCCGCCGCCGGTGTCCTCGTAGTCCTCGAGCGCGAGCTCGCGGACGTCGAGGCCGAGCGCCTCGCGCGCGTGCTGGGCCGACTCGCGCGAGAGCTCAAGCCCGATCGTGTGAAAGCCGCGGCGCCGTGCCTCGTCGAGCAGCAGCCCGGGACCGCAGCCGACGTCGAGCAGCCGCCCGCCGGCGACGTGGGGCCCGATCAGGTCCAGCAGCCGCGCGCCCGTCGCCCGGCGGCCGGCCTCCTCGTCGAGGTAGGCGTCGTCGCGCATCTCGCGGTAGAGGTCGTGCAGCTGGGCGCCGCTGGGCAGCCGCGGTTGCTGAACGGCCCCGCACTCGCGGCAGGCGAGCAGGTCGCCGTGACGGCTGGGAAGGTGCTGGGACGGCGACAGGTCGCCCGCCGTCAGGCTGGCGCCGTGGCCGCGGACGAGGAGCTCCAGGTCGCCGGAGCAGATGCGGCAGGCGAGCCCCGAGGCCATGGGCCGCGGGACGTTAGCAGCCGCGCCCGCGCCGATCGGGCTGTTGGCGTCGCTGCGTACGATCCCGCGATGCGCGCGATCGTGGCCACCCCGGAGGGACCGACGTGGACCGAGCGCCGGGAGGTCGAGCCGCCCGAGGCCGCGCCGAACGAGGCACTCGTCGCGGTCGGCGCCTTCGCGGTCAACCGCGGCGAGCTGACCCTGCTGCGCATGCGCGGCGACGGCTGGCGCCCGGGGCAGGACTTCGCCGGCGAGGTCGTGCAGGCGGCGGCCGACGGCTCCGGCCCGGCGGCCGGCGCGCGCGTGGCCGGGCTCGTCGACTGGGAGGGCTGGGCCGAGTCGGTCGCCGCCCTCGCCCACCGGCTGGCCACCATCCCCGACGACGTCGACCTCGCGCAGGCCGCGGCGCTGCCGATGGCCGGGACGACCGCGCTCGGGCTCGTGCGCCAGGGCGGCCCGCTGCTCGGCGCCCGCGTGCTCGTCACCGGGGCCTCGGGCGGCGTCGGCCATCTGGCCGTCCAGCTCGCCGCGCTCGGCGGCGCGCGGGTGGCGGCCGTGGCCGCCCGTCGCGGCGAGGCGCTGGCGGAGATCGCCGGCGTCGAGGTCGTCGGCGCGGCCGACGCCGTGGACGGCCCGTTCGACCTCGTGCTCGAGGCGGTGGGCGGCGACACCCTGCGCGCGGCGATCGAGCGCGTGGCGCCCGGCGGCACCGTGGTCAGCTACGGCAACAGCTCACGCGAGCCGACGCCGATCGACTTCCTCGCCTTCGGCCACGACGAGGCGACGCTGCGCACCTACTTCTCCGGCCGCCACGAGCACGACGCCGGGCGCCGGCTGGCCGTGCTGCTGCACCTGGTCGCCGACGGCCGGCTGCGCGTCGAGATCGGCTCGCGCGCGAGCTGGGACGGTCTCAACGAGGCGCTCGACGCGCTCGACGCGCGGGCCTTCGCGGGCAAGGCCGTGGCGCTCGTCGACTGACCTGCGCGCCCCCGGCGGCGCTTCAGCGCGGCGGCTAGGGCGTCCGCGGTTCGGGGCGCTCGGGCTCGTCGGCCTCGATCGCCTGCCCGAACTCCGGGCACGCCTCGTTGCGGCACTCCCAGCCATGCTCCGGGCCGGCCAGCGCGGTCGACGCGGGCTGGCCACAGGACGGGCAGATCGGCGGGGCGGTCATTGGGGAGCGAGGCTACCGGTGGGCGGTGTGCTGCGGGTTTCGTCCGCGGACGCTTGCGGCGGGAGCCGGCCAGCGCACCGAGGGGAAACGGGTCAAACGCCGTCGGCCCAACCCCCCCGCACCGGCGACTCCCTCCCCTCGCCGCCTCGGCCGGCCCCCGGCGCGAAGCGCACGCGGAGAACGCCGCGCCCGCGCAATCACCCCGGCTTCGCCGTCATCGCCCACATCACGACGACGAACGCCGCGATCAGCAGCACCGTGAGCACCGGGGCCGCGCGGCTGGGCGCGCCACCGGCCTGGGTCCGGCGCGCGGCGCGCTGGGCGACGACCGCAGCGGCGAGCAGGACGAGGAGGGAAGGGTCGGTGACGATGTAGCCGATGTTCAGCCAGGTCGGCTCGGCCAGCTCCTCGGTCGAGGCGAGCCACTCGCCTCCGAGGCGCATGACGATCCACGCCGGCAGCGCGCCGAGCAGCAGCGTGCGGAACCCGAAGCGCGTGAGGACCGCCGCGTCGCCCGACTCGCCCGGCCCCGCCGCGCGGGCGAAGCCGGCCGCGGCGGCGACGAGGAAGCCGACGAGCACCATCGCGCCCGCGACGTGCACGAGCAGCGGCAGGTTCCAGTCGTCGGGTCGCAGCGCCGCGAGCATCATCATGCCCCCGGCTTGAAGACCATCAGGACGAGCAGGACGGCCGACGCCGCGGCCATCAGGCCGTAGAGCGCAGGCGCCCGGGCAGGCGCGCCGGTGGCCTCGGCGAACATCCGGCGCAGGTTGCCGCCGCACGCCGCGGCCACGAGCCACAGCAGGATGGCGGCCACGATCCACGGGTCCCACAGCTCGTAGCCGTCGACGTTGAGCGCGAGCCATACGCCGAATACGAGCACGGTCAGGCCGCCGATGTCCCACAGCAGCAACGCCAGCGGCGACAGGCTCAGCAGCGCGCCTGCACGCCCGGCCGCATCCCCGCGCGTCCCGAGGATGACGACCCCGAGCAGCACCAGCGCCGAGACGAGGATGAACGCAGCCGCGACGTGGAGGAACAGCAGCCAGTCGTAGAGGCCCACGGCGCGCAGGCTAGCGAGCCGCGCGGAGGGCGCGAGCCGCGCCCTCCGCGCAAGCGCGGGTCAGCGGCGCGCGCCCGACCCGCTCCCGCTGACGCCGGCCGGGAGCTCCACGCGGGACTCGCCGTCGCGCTCGAAGCGAGGCTGCTCGTCGGCTTCATGGTCGTCGCTGTCACCGCGCAGCGCCCGCTCGACCTCCTCGTCGACGAGCTCTGGGTGGGCGAGCACCCGCTGGAAGTGCTCGTCGTCGCGCTCGCCCTGCCAGCCGGCGATGACCATCGTGGCCACCGAGTTGCCGATCGCGTTGGTCAGCGCGCGGCCCTCGCTCATGATGCGGTCGATCCCGACGACGAGCGCGATGCCGACGGCGATGCTCTCGGCCGAGAAGAACGTGCCGCCGAAGGCCTGCAGCGAGGCGGTCAGCGTGACGAGCCCTGCGCCGGTGATTCCGGCCGCGCCCTTGCTGGTCAGCACCATCAGCGCGGCGAGCGCGACCTGCGTGCCGAGCGAGATGTCCTGGCCCGCGGCCTGGACGATGAACAGCGCGCCGAGCGTCAGGTAGATGCACGTGCCATCGAGGTTGAACGAGTAGCCGGTGGGGATGACCACGCCGACCGTCTGGCGCGAGGCGCCGGCCGCTTCGAGCTTGGCCAGCAGGCGCGGTAGCACGGTCTCCGACGAGGACGTGCCGACGATGATCAGCAGCTCGTCCTTGATCAGGCGGATCATGCGCAGGATGCTGAAGCCGCTGATCCGGGCCACGAGCCCGAGCACCAAGAACACGAAGATCGCGCACGTGCCCCAGAAGGTGATCATGAGCAGCGCCAGGCTCTCCAGCGATGCGCTACCGAACTGCGCCACCGTGTAGGCCATGCCGCCGAACGCGCCGAGCGGGGCGACCCACATGATCAGCCGGATCATCCCGAAGATGATCCGCGAGGCGGTCTCGAAGCCGCGGACCACGCGCTTGCGCTGCTCGGCGGCGAGCATCGACACGGCCACCGCGGTGAGGATGGCCAGCACCAGCACCTGCAGGATCGCGTTGTCGACGAACGGCCCGACGAAGCTCGTGGGCAGCAGGTCCTCGGTGATGAAGGCGACGATGCCGGGGTCGTCGGGCGCCTCGGAGATCGACTCCTTGGCCGCCTCGCGGCCCTCGGCCGTCGCGTCGCCCTCGAAGCCGCCGCCGGGCTTGACGATGTTGCCGGCCAGCAGGCCGAGCGTGAGGGCCACGACGGTGGCGGCCAGGAAGTAGGCCAGCGCACGCGCGGCCAGGCCGCCCGCGCGGGCCAGGTTGCCCAGCGAGGCGATGCCGATGACCACGGTCACGAAGATCACCGGACCGGTCACCGTCTTGATGAGCTGGATGAACGCGTCGGCGAGCCACTTGGCCTCCGTGGCCGGGGTCGGGGCGACGAGCCCGAACAGGATGCCGCCCGCGATCGCGATCAGCACCCAGAACCAGAGCTGCCCGACGAGGCGTTTCTTGCGGCGCCCGCCTTCGGGCGCGGTGGTGGCGTTGGCGGTCATGCGGCCCTCCGATCTCTCTCCCCGACCCGCCGCCCGAACGCAGCGGGATCGGAGCACTGGTACCCACTCGCCGCCCGAAATCTGCCCACATCGCGACGGACGACGCCTGAGATCCGGCGCATCGCCTGGTAGCGTCCGCGCCCGTGTCGACGCCCGATGCGCTCGCCGCCGAGCTTCGCCGCCGCAACCTGCGCGTGACCGCCCCACGCCTGGCGGTCTACCGAGCGGTCGCCGACCTCGACGGCCATCCCGACGTCGACGCCATCGCCGGTCACACCCGCGAGCACCTGGGCAGCGTGTCGGTCCAGGCCGTGTACGACAGCCTCCACGCGCTCACCCAGGTCGGGCTGTTGCGGCGGATCGAATGGGCGGGCAGCCCCGCGCGCTTCGAGACGCGCGTCGGCGACAACCACCACCACACGGTGTGCCGCTCGTGCGGCGTCGCCGAGGACGTCGACTGCGTGACCGGCGAGGCGCCGTGCCTCGAGCCGTCCGACGCCGCCGGCTTCGCCATCGACGAGGCCGAGGTCATCTTCTGGGGGCTGTGCTCGCGCTGCCAGGAAACTGCGGCGGGCTGAGCCGCTCCTCACCCAGGCGCCGGGCGGCCACGGCGATCGCCTCGGCGCTGCAGTCGACGAGCACCCAGCGACGGTCGAGCGCCCGCGCCGCCGCCCCGAGCGTTCCCGACCCCGCGAAGAAGTCCAGGCACCAGCCGCCGGGCCGCGAGGACGCGGCCACCATCCGGCGCACGATCCCCTCGGGCTTCTGCGTCGGGTAGCCGGTGCGCTCGCTGCCGTTGGTCGGCACGATCGTGTGCCACCACGTGTCCGACGGCCGCTTGCCGCGCGCCGCCTTCTCCGGCGTGACGAGCCCGGGCGCCATGTACGGCTCGCGGTCGACCTCGTCGTCGTCGAAGTGGTAGCGGGCCGGATCCTTGACGTAGACGAGGATCGTGTCGTGCTTGGGCGGCCAGCGCCGGCGAGGCCGGCCCCCGTAGTCGTAGGCCCAGACGAGCTCGTTGAGGAAGCAGTCGCGCCCGAACAGCCCGTCGAGCGCGACCTTGACGTAGTGCGACTCGCGCGGGTCGAGGTGCACGTAGAGCGTGCCGTGCTCGGCCAGCACGCGGCGCGCGTCGGCCAGGCGCGGCATCAGGAAGGCGAGGTAGTCGTCGAAGCTGTCGTCGAAGCCAAGCGCCCCGAGCGACTCGCTGCGATAGCGATGGCCGGCGAAGCCGGCGCGATCGCCCTCGTCGTCGCGAACGACCCGCAGCCGCTCGCGGCGCTGGACGCGGCCGGTGTTGAACGGCGGGTCGACGTAGACGACGTCGAAGGCGCCGTCCGGCAGCCGCGGCAGGACGTCGGCGTTGTCGCCCTCGATCAGCAGGTCGTCGTCCAGCGCGATGCGCGCGGGCAGGTCGGCGGAGCGGAGCACCCGCATGGCCGATGACCCTAGGCTCTGGTCCGGATGCGGCGGCTGGCGGCGGTGCTCGGGCTCGTGGCGATCGCGGCGATCGCGCTCGCCGTCGTGCTCAGCGACGGCGATGCCGGGCAGCCGCGCACGCTGGCCCCTGGCGCGGGCGACACGGAGACGACCGAGGACCCGCTGGCCTGGGACGCCGACCGCCGCGACGAGCTCGAGCGCCGCGCGGCCGACGGCCTCAGCCACGTGCTCTACGCCAAGAGCCCGGGCGGGGCGATCGTCTCGGCGGCCCGCACGGCGCGCTGGCGCCCGCTGATCGAGCGCGCCGCACGCCAGGGCGACATCGACGCCGGCACGCTCGAGGCGATCGTCCTGCTGGAGAGCGCCGGCCGAGCCGATGCCCGGGCCTCCGACGACCTCGAGGGCGCCGCCGGCCTGACCCAGATCCTCGCCCAGACGGGGACCGACCTGCTCGGCCTGCGCGTCGACGTGCGGGCCAGCGAGAAGCTGACCCGCGGGATCGTCCGCGGCCGCCGCGTGGCCGCGCGCGAGCGCCAGCGACGGCGGATCGACGAGCGCTTCGACCCGGCCAAGGCGCTGGCCGCGACCGCGCGCTACCTGAGGATCGCCCGCCGGGCCCTGGGCCGCGACGACCTGGCCATCGCCTCCTACCACATGGGGATCGGCAACCTGCAGAGCGCGCTCGGCGCCTACGGCGACGACGACATCCCCTACGCCCAGCTCTTCTTCGACTCCACGCCGCTGCGCCACGCGCCCGCCTGGCGGCGGCTGGCCGCGCTCGGCGACGACTCCTCGACCTACCTGTGGCGGGTCATGGCCGCGCGCAGGATCATGCGGCTGTTCCGCCGCGACCCCGGCGAGCTGGCGCGCCGGGCCGACCTGCACTCGCGCAAGAACTCGGCCGAGGAGCTGCTGCACCCGCGCGGGCGGACGCCGACCTACGCGCGACCCGGCGGCGGTCACGCGCGCCCGCGCCACGGGCGAGCTGCGCGCGCTGCGCCGGTCGTCGCTGGCCGGCTTCGGGCTGGCCATCGACCCGCGGATGGGCGAGCTGGCCGGCCGCGTCGGCGCCTCGCGGCGGCTGTACCGCGCGCTGCACCCGCAGGCGCTGCGCGTGCTGGAGGTGATCGGCGCGGGCACCCGCGTCGATCGCCCGCACGCGGCCGCTGGTCGTCACCAGCACGCGTCCGCGACCGCCGCTACCAGCGCGTGCTCGTGGCCCGCAACCGCGAGGCGACGCCCAACTACTCGCTGCACACGACGGGCTGGTCGTTCGACATCGCGCGCGACTACCGCTCGCGGCGCGCAGGCCCAGGCCTTCCAGTTCATGCTCGACCGCCTGACCGCGCTGAACATGATCGCCTGGGTGCGCGAGCCCGGCGCGATCCACGTCACCGTGGCCGCGCCGCGCTCGGGCTGACGCGCGCGTTCCGCGTCGAGGAGCGAACGAGCGCGACCAGCTCGCTGGCCGCGCCGGCCACCGCGTCCGGCGTGATGCCCAGCCGCTCGAGCACCTCGGCCCCGGGCGCCGAGGCGCCGAAGCGGTTGATGCCGATCGCGCGGTCGACCCAGCGCTCCCAGCCCATCGTCACGCCGGCCTCGACCGACACCGACGGCATGCCGGGCGGCAGCACGGCTGTCGCGGTAGGCCTCGTCCTGGGCGGCGAACAGCTCCCAGCTCGGCATCGACACGACGCGCGCGCTGATGCCGTCGCCGTCGAGCTGGTCGGCCGCCGACATCGCCACCCACAGCTCCGAGCCGGTCCCGACGAGCACGACGTCGGCGTCCTCCGAGTCGCGCAGCACGTAGGCGCCGCGGGCCACGCCCTCGACCGAGGCGCCGGCCTGCACGGGCAGGTCCTGGCGCGAGAGGATCAGGGCGACCGGCGTGTCGATGTCCTCGAGGATCGCCCGCCACGCCGCCGCCGTCTCGTTGGGATCGCCGGGGCGGATGACGATCAGCCCGGGGATCGCGCGCAGCGCGGCGACGTGCTCGACGGGCTGGTGCGTGGGGCCGTCCTCGCCCAGGCCGACGGAGTCGTGCGTGTAGACCCACGTCGTCGGGCAGGCCGGTCAGCGCCGACAGGCGCACGGCGCCGCGCATGTAGTCGGCGAACTGCAGGAACGTCGAGCCGTACGGCCGCACGATGCCGCCGTGGGCGGCCAGGCCGTTGACCGCGGCGCCCATGCCGTGCTCGCGCACGCCCCAGAACACGTTGCGCCCGGGGCGCTCGCGCGTGAAGCGCTCGTCGTCGCCGCCGGGGAACTCGGTCTTGGTCGACTCGCTGAGGTCGGCGGCGCCGCCGACCATCGTCGGGACGAGGTCGCCGAAGGCGGCCATCGCCTTCTGCCCGGCCGAGCGAGTGGCGAGCTTGTCCTTGCCCCAGTCGATCGAGCGCAGCGCGTCGGCCACGCCGGGCAGCGGGCGTCCGTCCCACGCGGCGTCCCACTCGCGCGCGCGGTCGGGGTCCGCCTCGCGCCAGGCGCGGAAGCGCTGCTCCCACTCGCCCTGCAGCGCGCCGCCGCGGGCGACGGCGCTGAAGCGCTCGCGGACCTCGTCGGGGACGACGAAGTGCGCGTCGGGGTCCCAGCCCATGACCTCCTTGGTCGCGCGGACCTCGTCCTCGCCGAGCGGCGAGCCGTGCGCCTTGCTCGTGTTCTGCTTGTTGGGCGACGGCCAGCCGATGATCGACCGCACGCGGATCAGCGACGGGCGCTCCTCCTCGCGCATCGCGTTGTCGACCGCCACCTCGAGCGCGTTGAGGTCGTTGGCGTCCTCGACCATCTGGACGTGCCAGCGGTAGGCCTCGAAGCGCTTGGTGACGTCCTCGCCCTCGTAGCTCCACTCGGTCGGGCCGTCGAGCGAGATGCGGTTGTCGTCGTAGAGGTAGCGTGATCCGCCCGAGGCCGAGATGGCCGGCCAGCGACGCCGCCTCGGCGGCCACGCCCTCCATGAGGTCGCCGTCGGAGCAGATCGCGAAGATCCGGTGGTCCTGCACCTCGGCGCCGTAGTGCTCGCGCAGGAAGCGCTCGGCCATCGCCATGCCGACGCCGTTGGCGAAGCCCTGCCCGAGCGGGCCGGTGGTCACCTCGACGCCCGGCGTCACGTGCACGCGATCGCGCTCGGGATGGCCGGGCGTCAGCGAGCCCCACTGGCGGAAGCGCTTGAGCTCCTCCATCGGCAGGTCGTAGCCCGACAGGTGCAGGCAGGCGTAGAGCAGCATCGAGCCGTGGCCGGCGCTGAGCACGAAGCGATCGCGGTCGGGCCACTGCGGGTCGCGCGGGTTGTGCTCCATGATGCGCGCGAAGAGCAGGTAGGCGGCCGGCGCCATGCCCATCGGCAGGCCGGGATGGCCCGAGTTCGCGGCCTGGACGGCGTCCATGGACAGCGTCCGGATGGTGTCGACCGCGAGGCGATCGAGGTCGGTCTGGCTGGCGGTCTTCGTGGTCACGGGGACGTGATATCACGCGGCGCCCCCACGAGAGACGTCCGGCGAGCGTCAGATTCGTCGCCGGCGAAGCGGTCGGTCAGGGCTGCAGCAGCACCTTGATCGCGCCGTCCTGCTTCTTCTGGAAGATCTCGTACCCGTGCGGCGCCTCGGTCAGCGGGATGCGGTGCGTCGCGAAGCCCTCGACGCCGAGCGGGTCGCCGTCGGCCAGCAGCGGCATGATGTCGTCGACCCAGCGCTTGACGTTGGCCTGGCCCATCCGCAGCTGGATCTGCTTGTCGAACAGGGTCAGCATCGGCAGCGGGTCGGCCATGCCGCCGTAGACGCCGATCAACGAGATCGTCCCGCCGCGGCGCACGACGTCGATGGCCAGGTAGAACGCGTGCAGGCGGTCCATGCCGGCCTTCTGCATGAGCTGGGCCGCGATCGAGTCGGGAAGCAGCGAGGTCATCTGCTGCGCCAGCTTGGCCCCCGGCGCCCCGTGCGCCTCCATGCCCACCGCGTCGATCACCGAGTCGGGCCCGCGGCCGTCGGTCATCTCGCGGATCGTGTCGGCCAGGTCGTCCTTGTGCTCGTTGAGGTCGAGCACCTCGATCCCGCGGGCCCTGCACGCGCGCCAGGCGCTCGGGCACGAGGTCGACGCCGATCACGCGAAGGCCGCGGTGTGTCGCGATCCGCGCCGACATGTCGCCGATCGGCCCGAGGCCGAGCACCGCGACGGTGCCGCCATCGGGAACCTGCGCGTACTCGACGGCCTGCCACGCGGTCGGCAGCACGTCGGACAGGTAGACGAAGCGGTCGTCGGGCGGCCCGTCGGGGACCTTGATCGGCAGCGTGTTGCCGAACGGCACCCGCAGGTACTCGGCCTGGCCGCCGGGGACCGCGCCGTAGAGCTTGGTGTAGCCGAACAGCGCGGCGCCCATGCCCTGCTCGCGGACCTGGGTCGTCTCGCACTGGGATTGCAGCCCCTGGCCGCACATGAAGCACGTCCCGCACGAGATGTTGAAGGGGACGACGACGCGATCGCCCTTCGACAGCTCGGTGACCTCGTCCCCGACCTCCTCGACCACCCCCATCGGCTCGTGGCCCAGGATGTCGCCCTCGGCGATGAACGGGCCGAGCACCTCGTACAGGTGCAGGTCGGAGCCGCAGATGCCCGAGGACGTGATGCGGATGATCGCGTCGGTGGGCTGCTCGATCGTCGGGTCGGGCACGCTGTCCACGCGGACGTCGCGCTTGCCGTGCCAGGTCAGTGCCTTCATGTCGCCTCCTTGGGCGCGAGGCCCCCGAGCCCCGCTCCCGCGCGTCGTCCCCTGGACGACCCGGAACCGAAACACGGCCGGCGTCAGGCGGAGGCGAGCAGGCTTTCGTCGGGCGTCCCGGGGATGAGCCGCTCCGGGCGCCGGTGCAGGTAGCGGCTGGCCTCCGTGCGGTTGGCCGCGCCCAGCTTGCGATAGGCGTTGGAGAGGTGGAACTTCACGGTCTGGTGGGTGATCTGCAGCTCGGCGGCGATGCGCGCGTTGGTCAGGCCCTCGGCGGCCAGCGTCAGGATCTCGTGCTCGCGCGACGTGAGCGGGCTGTCGATGGTCAGCGCGGCCCTGCGCACGGGGCGCGGGCGCTGGATGACGTGACCGCGGGCGACCTCGTGCAGCACGGTGCCGATCGTCGCCGCCGGCAGCGCGCGGCAGATGACCGCGTCGGCGCCGGCCTCGAGCGCGTGCTCGATGGCTCCGGCATCCTCCTGCGCGCTGAGCAGCACGCGGGTCGCGGAGGCGGCCTGTTCGATCGCCTCGCGCAGCCGCGCGAGCTGGTCGCCGCCGTGCGTCATGTCGTCGACGACCACGACGTTGGGCGCCAGGCGTCGCAGCTCGGCGCCGATCGGGCGACGGCCGTCGAGGACGCCGACCGGGTTCAGGCCGTCGACGCGGCGGACCGCGGCGAGGATGCCGTGAGCGGCGGTCAGATGGTCGACGACGATCGCCACGCGCAGCGGCGAGCGCCTCGCCCCCCACGCGATGGACGGACGTGGTTCAGCGGGCACGGTCACCTCGGGCGGTCAGGATGGAGATAGCGGGCAACACCGACGCCTCAGGCAACGCGCGTGGCGGGGTCGGCGTCGAGCGCGAGGATCCCGAGCCCACGACCCTCGTCGGGGTCGAGGATGAGCTCGGTGACCTCGGCGCGCGAGTGCGTGTCGAGCTTGGCGAACGCGGACGACAGGTGCGTCTTCACCGTGCTCTCGGCCAGGAACATCTCGTCGGCGATCTGGCGATTGGTCCAGCCGCGCACGACGAGTCGCAGGATCTGCTTCTCGCGGTGCGACAGCGCCTGGCGCGCGACGTGCCGGCGCAGCGTACGCGGGACCACGATCTGGCCCTCGCACACGGCACGGACGGTCAGGGGCAGGCACGCCTCGGCCTGGGCGTCGAAGAGCACGGCGTCAGCGCCGGCCCGCAGCAGCTTGCGCAGCTCGCCGGGCGGGCGTCCGGAAGGCACCACCGCGATGACGTGGGCGGCGGGGTGCTGCTCGCGCAGCGCCTTGACCGCCTCGGCGTCCGGCGGGCGCTCGCCGAACACGAGCACGGTGGCGTCGCGGACGGGATCGCCATCGTCGACGACCGACCAGCCGACGGACTCCAGGAGGGTGGTGGACTTGGCGTGCAAGGGCGGACTGTCCGCCTGCACGGCGACGCAGAGGGCAGGCATGTTCACGACCGACCAACGCGCGGTCCGGCGCACAACTTGCGTGGTGCCCGAGTGCGGGTTGGCGCGCGACGCTCGTCCGTTTCTCCGTCGCAGTCGACGGCAGGACGCTCGCGCCGCGTGCGTTAACCGTGCATGTCCGGGGTCACCAAGGCGCTCATCCTGACCGGCGCACCCGTCGAGGCCGACCGCTGGCGGACGCTCGGCGTGCACGCCCGGCCGCTGGTCCCGCTCGCCAACCGCCCGGTCGTGCTGCACACGCTCGACGCGCTGCGAGCCGCGGGCGTGCGCGAGGCCACCGTGCTGGCCGACGGCGCGCTGCGTGACGCGCTCGGCGAGCTTCTCGGCCGTGGCACGCCTGATCTGGCTGTCCGCTTCGCCGACCACGTCGACGATCAGGCGCTCGACGCGCGCGCGCTCGTCGTCGAGCCGGCCGACGCGCTGCTGCGCGCACCGCTCGACGGCGTGCTCGGAGAGGTCAGCGCGGACGACATCGACGGCGCCGTCCTGCGCCTGCTGCCGCCCGCCGCGAGCTCGGTGACCGAGGTGGCCGCGTGCGTCCTGGGGCAGGACGCCGCCGTCGCCGTGGCGCGCGACCTCGACGGCTCGGACGGCACGGTCGAGACGGTGGCCGACGCGCTCGTGGCCGGCTCGAGGCGCGTGCGGGTGGGCGAGGTCCGCGGATGTCGCGCGTGCACCGGCGGCGACGACGGGCTGCTGCACGCCAACCGCATGATCCTCGAGGGCCTGGTCGCGGGCGACACGACGCGGGCGACGCTGGTCGGGTCCGAGGTCCAGGGCGCGGCGCTCATCCACCCGACCGCGAGACTCGAGTCCACGCTGGTGCGCGGCCCCGCCGTCATCGGCCCTGGAGCCCACCTGACCGACGCCTACATCGGCCCGTCGACGTCGATCGGCGAGGACGTGCTGATCGAGGGGGCGGAGATCGAGCACTCGCTCGTGCTCGCCGGGGCCGAGATCCGCTACCCCGGCGCGCGCCTGACGTCGAGCATCATCGGCCCCCGAGCCCGCCTGGTGCGCGACTTCCACCTCCCCCGCGGCATGCGCCTGACGATCGGCGCGGACTCCGTGGTGGCGGTGTCCTGACGCCGGCCGCGGGCGGGGCTTCTGGCATCATCGGCGCGGTGATGCCGACCACCGACGGCGGGCTGGACGGCTCGTGCGACCTCGCCCTGGTCGGCGCCGGGATCCTCGGGCTGGCCGTCGCCCGCGAGCTGCTCGAACGCCATCCGGGCCTGCGCCTGACGGTCGTCGAGCGCGAGGAGCGCGTCGGCGCGCACCAGACCGGCCACAACAGCGGCGTGGTCCACGCCGGCGTCTACTACACGCCGGGTTCGCTCAAGGCCCGGCTGTGCGTCGAGGGCGCGCGCGACCTGTACGCGTTCTGCGCCGCCCGCGGCGTGGCGGCGCAGCGCTGCGGCAAGGTCATCGTCGCCGTCGACGCGCGCGACCTGCCCGGCCTGGGCGAGCTCGAGCGCCGCGGGCGGGCCAACGGCGTGCCCGGGCTGCGGCGCCTGACCGCGGGCGAGCTGCGCGAGCTCGAGCCGCACGCCGCCGGAATCGCCGCGCTGCACTCGCCGGCCACGGGGATCGTCGACTTCCCGGCCGTGGCCCGGGCGCTGGCCGGCGAGGTGTCCGAGCGCGGTGGCCTGCTGGCGCTGGGCTGCGACGTGCTCGACGTCGACGCGCGGGCGCGCGAGGTCGTGCTGCGCACCCGGCGCGGCGAGCTCGTCGCCCGCCATGCGGTGTTCTGCGCCGGCGCCTGGTCCGACCGGCTGGCGGTCGCCGCGGGCGCGCCGGCGGAGCCGCGCATCGTCCCCTTCCGCGGTGCCTACCTGCGCCTGCGCCCCGAGCGCCGCGGGCTCGTGCGCTCGCTGATCTACCCGGTCCCCGACCCGGCGCTGCCGTTCCTGGGCGTCCATCTGACCCGCCACATCGGCGGCGACGTGCTCGTCGGCCCGACGGCCCTGATGGCCGGGGCGCGGGACGGCTACTCGCTGCGGCGCATTCGGCCGGTCGACCTCGCGGACACCTTCCGCTGGCCGGGCACGTGGCGCATGGGCCGGCGCTTCTGGCGGACCGGCCTGAGCGAGATCGGCTACGCGACGAGCCGCCGTGCGTTCGTGCGTGCCGCGCAGCGCTATGTTCCGGAGCTGACCTCCGATGACGTCGTGCCCGGGCCGAGCGGGGTCCGCGCGCAGGCGGTGGCGCGCGACGGGGCGCTGGTCGACGACTTCGTCTTCTCGGCGACCGGTCGCGCGCTGCACGTGCGCAACGCGCCGTCGCCCGCGGCGACGTCGTGCCTGGCCATCGCGCGCCTCGTCGCCGACCGCGCGGACCGCGCGTTCGAGCTGGAGCCGGTTCGTCCCGATCCCCGACGGGAGGCGTCGCACCATGGAGCGGCTTGACACGCGGCTGCAGGGCCCGGTCCTCATCCAGCCTGTCGTGCACGGCGACGAGCGCGGGTTCCTGCAGGAGAGCTACCGGCGCGAGCGCTACGCCGAGATCGGGATCGGCGAGGAGTTCGTCCAGGACAACCACTCCCGGTCGGCGATCGGGGTGCTGCGCGGGATGCACTTCCAGGTGGGCGGCGGGATGGCCAAGCTCGTGCGCTGCTCGCGCGGGGCGATCCTCGACGTCGTGGTCGACCTGCGCCGCGGGTCGCCGACGTTCGGCGCGTGGGAGGGACACCGCCTGGACGACGAGAACCTGCGCCAGCTGTACTGCCCCATCGGCTTCGCGCACGGGTTCGTCGTGCTCAGCGAGACGGCCGACGTGATGTACAAGTGCTCGTCCTACTACGACGGCTCGATCGAGCGCGGCTTCGCCCATGACGACCCCGACGTGGCCATCGCCTGGCCCGAGGGGCTCGAGCTGAGCGTCTCGGCCCGCGACGCCGCCGCCCCGCGACTGCGCGACATCGAGCCCGACCTCCCGTTCGTCTACGGCCGGCCGACCGCCGCCGCCTGACCCCAGCGCCTGCGGGAAGCGCGCGCTCGCGCTGCGCGATCGCGCAGAGGCAGAGATCTCACCTTCCGAACGCGCCGCCGAAGCGGGACATTCGACGCGTACGGAAACCAGCGCGTCCGGCCCCGGGGATGTGGGGCGGACCGCATTGAGGCAATTTTGGGGGAAATATGGGCGTCATCGACTTCCGCGCCGCGGACGGCGCCGGTGGTGGTGTGACCTCGGGGCGCTTTCAGCGCCGAGCCACACTCGACGACCGCAACGACCGCGCGCTCGTCGACGTGGCCGTCAACCGAGCCAAGGAGGGCGACGCCGAGGCGTTGCGATTCCTCTATGTCCGCTACGCCGACAACGTGTACGGCTACGTGACGAGCATCGTGCGCGACGAGCACGAGGCCGAGGACCTCACGCAGCACGTCTTCACCAAGCTGCTCACGGTGCTGCCGCGGTACGAGCCGCGCGACGTCCCGTTCTCGGCCTGGATCCTGCGGGTCGCCCGCAACGTGGCCGTCGACCACCTGCGCGCGCGCCGGCCGATGCCGACGGAGGACCCGCGCCCGGCCAGCCTCCACACCGACCCCAGCGCATCGGAGCACGGCCGCTCGCTGCGCGAGGCGCTCGGCGAGCTGCCCGACGACCAGCGCCAGGTCGTCGTCATGCGTCACCTCGTCGGCCTGTCGCCGACGGAGATCGCGCAGCGCATGGGCCGGACCGAGAGCTCGGTGCACGGCCTGCACCACCGCGCCCGCGGCGCGCTGCGCAAGAGCCTGGTCGAGCTCGAGTGCGCGCCGGCCACCGCGCGCCGTGCCGCGCGCCAGAGCGTGTCCGCGCCGCCCGCGATCTGCGCCTAGCGCCAGCTTCCTCCGGCGCCGGAGCCTTCCGCGAGGCCGGCGCCACGAGGCGGGGCGATCATCGTTCTCGCGATGATCGCCCCGATAGGCGCGCCAGGCGCGGGGCGGGCGGGCGCCCGGTTTCTCGCGGCGCCCTTCAGGCGGCGGCGGTGCTCTCGGAGAACATCCCGCTGCGCAGGCGCTGCGCCGCGGCGATGGCCTCCTGGCGCGAGCTCACGCCGAGCTTGCGCAGCACGCTCTTGACGTGCGAGCGGACCGTCTCGGCCGAGAGCACGAGCGTGTCGGCGATGTCCTCTGTCGTGAGCCCCTGGCACAGGAGATCGAGGACCTCCCACTCGCGTGCGGTCAGCGGGCTGCGGACCGGGCGCAGGCCGGTGCCGTCCTCGCGCATCCGGCGAACGGCCTCGACCAGCGCGCCGGTCAGCCGCCGCGGCACGAGCAGCTCGCCGGCGCCGACCGCGCGCAGCGCGCGGGGCAGCGAGTCGACGTCCACGGCCTTGGTCAGGTAGCCGCTGGCCCCGATGCGCAGCGAGAGCAGGCCGAGCTCGTCGTCGTCGGAGGACGACAGCATCACGACCTTGGTCTCGGGCAGCGCGGCGATGATCTCGCGCGTCGCCGCGATCCCGTCGATGCCCGGCATCACGAGGTCCATGAGGACCACGTCCGGCTTGTAGTACAGCGTGAGCTCGATCGCCTCGCGGCCACCGCCGGCCTCGGCGATCACCACGATCCCGGCGCGCTGCAGCGCATCCCGCACGACCCTTCGTACGAGCGCGTCGTCGTCGGCGACGATCACGCGCAGCGGCACGTCCCCCTCGCGCGGCCCATTCCTGGCCTGCGTCATCAGCATTGCCCCCAAATATGTCGCTTCCGTGAAGCGGCGGCCTCGCCCTCATGGCGGGATCGTCGCGTACGCGGCCAACTGTAGCCCGTTCGGCCGGAACTTTCCTCCCCCTTTGCGTATGGGCGAAACGTACTCCTGCGATCCGGCGCCTTCGCGCAGCCAGCCGTGCGTGTCCTACCCTTCCGCTTCCTATGTCCCATCGCCAGCAGGAGAAGGAGCGGCGCCGCCAGGAGCGGCTGGCCGCCGAGCAGGCGGCCACGCGGGCCCAATCGCGACGGCGGCGGCTGCAGATCGGCGGCGGCGCGCTCGTCGCCATCGCCGCGGCGGCGGCGATCGCCCTGGTGACCATGGCCGGCGGCGAGGAGGGCGGCTCGTCCGGCGCCGGCGCCGACCTGGTCGCCGACGCCCGGGCAGCGGGATGCACGTTCACCAGCTCCAGGTCCGAGGGACGCGATCACACCGATCGCCGGGTCACGTACAAGACCAATCCGCCGACGTCAGGGCCCCACAATCCGGTGCCCGCGCAGGACGGCGTGTACGCGCCGGGCAACGAGCCGGCCAAGGAGAACTGGGTTCACAGCCTCGAGCACGGACGCATCCTGTACCAGTACAAGCCGGGCACACCGCCGGGCGAGGTCGCCAAGCTGCAGCGGCTGGCGCAGGAGCCGTTGAACGACTCGCCGGGCTACCACACGCTCGTGTTCCAGAACAACACCGACATGCCCACGCAGTACGCGCTCGTCGGTTGGACGAAGTCGCTGACCTGCGACAAGCTCACGACGGCCTCGATGGACGTCATGCGCAGCTTCCGCGAGCGGTACACCGACAAGGCGCCCGAGCTCATCCCGTAGGCGTTCGACGCCCGCCGGCAAGGTCAAGACGAGCGTCCGCATGAGCGCCTCGTTCACCACGCGCCCGGAGCTGGCGGGATCGTTCGGGATGGCCGCCTCCACCCACTGGCTGGCCTCGGCGTCGGCCATGGCCGTGCTCGAGAAGGGCGGCAACGCGTTCGACGCCGCGGTGGCCGGCGGATTCGTCCTGCAGGTCGTCGAGCCGCATCTGAACGGCCCCGGCGGCGACCTGCCGATCGTGCTGTGGAGCGCCGAGCGCGGGGAGCCGCTCGTCGTCTGCGGCCAGGGCGTCGCCCCGGCGGCGGCGAGCATCGCGCTGCTGCGCGACGAGCTCGGCCTCGACCTCGTGCCCGGCACCGGCCTGCTCCCCGCCTGCGTGCCCGGCGCCTTCGACGCCTGGATGCTGCTGCTGCGCGACTTCGGCACGCTGCGCCTCGGCGAGGTGCTGTCGTACGCGATCGAGTACGCGTCGCGCGGCTACCCGGTGCTCGAGCGCATCACGACCACGATCGACGGCGTCGCGGACCTGTTCCGCGATGAGTGGACGACGTCGGCCGAGCTGTGGCTGCCCGGTGGGCAGGCGCCCGCGCCGAGGACGATGCATCGCAACCCGGTGCTGGCCGAGACGTACGCACGGATCGTGCGTGAGGCGGTGCTGGCCGGCGGCGATCGCGACGCGCAGATCGAGCACGCGCGCGACGCCTGGCTGCGCGGCTGGGTGGCCGAGGAGATCGTCGCCTGGACGTCGGCGCACGAGGTGCTCGACTCGTCCGGGCGTCGCCACGCCGGGCTGCTCTCGGGCGAGGACATGGCGGGATGGTCGGCGACGATCGAGCCGCCGGTGCGGGGGCGTTACGCCGGGCTGGAGATCTGCAAGACGGCCGCGTGGGGCCAGGGCCCGCTGCTGCTGCAGGCGCTGGCGCTGCTCGACGGCTTGCCGCTGGAGGCGATCGGGCGCGACTCCGGCGCGTACGTGCACACGGTGGTCGAGGCGCTCAAGCTCGCCTTCGCCGATCGCGAGGCGTTCTACGGCGACGCCGATCCGGATTCCGTGCCGCTCGAGGCGCTGCTCAGCGCCGGCTATGCCGACGAGCGCCGCGCGCTGATCGGCGAGCGCGCGTCCCGCGAGTTGCGTCCCGGACGGCCGGGCGGCGTCGAGGGGCGGATGCCGGCCGGCGGCGGGGCCGCGGCGGCGGCGATCGGCTCGGGCGAGCCCACGCTGGGTGACACCTGCCACCTCGACGTGGCCGACCGCTTCGGCAACCTCGTCGCCTGCACGCCGAGCGGCGGCTGGCTGCAGTCCTCGCCGGCGATCCCGGCGCTCGGGTTCTGCCTGGGCACCCGCGGTCAGATGTTCTGGCTCGAGGAGGGCCTGCCGTCGTCGCTGGCCGGCGGACGGCGCCCGCGGACGACGCTGTCGCCGTCGCTCGCGCTGCGCGACGGCGAAGGCGCGATCGCCTTCGGGACGCCGGGCGGCGACCAGCAGGACCAGTGGTCGCTGCAGCTGCTGCTCAACCACGTGCACTTCGGGATGAACCTGCAGGAGGCGATCGACGCGCCGGCCTTCCAGACCGGCCATTTCCCGAGCTCGTTCTGGCCGCGCGCGGTGCGGCCGGGCGTGGTCGAGGTCGAAGCGCGCTGGGACCCGGCCGTCGTCGAAGGCCTGCGCGACCGCGGCCACGACGTGGTCGTGGCCGAGCCGTGGTCGCTGGGGCGGTTGAGCGCCGTGGCGCGCGAGCCCGACGGCACCCTTCGGGCCGCCGCGAATCCGCGGGGCATGCAGGGCTACGCCGTCGGGCGCTGAGCGTCAGGCCGGCGGCGGCGGGTCGCGCCAGGCCGGCGCCTCGCCGCGGTACAGGCCCTGGCCGCCGAGGACCATGCGCACCGTGCGGCGCAGGATCTCGACGTCGAGGCGCAGCGAGCGATGCTCGATGTACCAGAGGTCGAGCTCGATGCGCTCGTCCCAGGGCAGCTCCGTGCGGCCGTTGACCTGCGCCCAACCGGTGATCCCCGGCTTGACCGCCAGCCGGCCGCGCTGGCGCTCGGTGTAGCGGTCGACCTGCACCGGCACGGTCGGGCGCGGGCCGATGATCGACATCTCGCCGCGCAGCACATTGACCAGGTTCGGCACCTCGTCGAGCGAGGTGCGCCGCAGCAGGCGCCCGATTCGGGTGATCCGCGTGTCGCCCTGCGAGACGGCGAGGCCGGCGCCGGCGTGCTCGGCCCCGGTGACCATCGTGCGCAGCTTGAGCACGTCGAACGGGCGGCCGTCGCGGCCGACGCGCCGCTGGCGGTAGATCGGGCTGCCCGGCGACTCGAGCCGGATGGCCAGCATGGCCAGCGCCAGGAAGGGCGACAGCACGGCCAGCGCGCAGCCGGCCACGACGACGTCGAACAGACGCCTCAGCATCAGCGCGTCCCCTCCGGCGGCGCCCAGCCCACGGGGGTGCCGTGGCGCAGGTGGTCCCACAGGCCGGCGGCGATCGAGGCGGTGGTGAGCACGTAGTAGCGCGCGACGAGCAGCGGACGCGCGGGGACGCGGCCGCCCGCGGCCGCGGCGGCGAGCACGCCGACCTGCGCGCCGGCGGCGAGCCGGTACACGCGCCCGCGGCGCACCAGGCGCAGGGCGGAGAGCAGCGCGAGCACGTGCAGCAGCGGCCCGGCGTAGCGCAGCGCGCGATGCGAGACGATCATCAGCGCGTACAGCGGCGGGTAGCCGCGCAGCGACAGCAGGCCGCCGCGCAGGACGATCGGCCAGGCATGGCTCATCATCCGGCGCTTGCGGGTGAACTCGCCCTCGACGGTCGGGACCATCTTCTCGCTGGCCCGCGCCCCGTCCTCGTAGACGGCGCGCCAGCCGCGCTTGACGAGGTTGAAGGGCAGCGACAGGTCGTGGCCCATCACCGGGTCCACGCGGAGGTAGGCCTCGCGGCGCACGGCGTAGATCGCGCCGTTGCCCGCGGTGACCGAACCGAGCCGCGACTCGAGCGCGCGCAGGGCCATCTCGTAGCGCCAGTAGAGGCCCTCCTGGTTCGTTCCGCCCTCCCCCACGAAGCCGACCCGGCCGCACGCGTAGCCCACGTCGGGATCGGCGAAGCGTGCGGCCAGCGCGCGCAGCGCGTCCGCCTCCCACAGGGCGTTGGCGTCGGAGAAGGCGAGCAGGTCGCCGCGCGCGCGGGCCACGGCGGCGTCCTGTGCGCGCACCTTGCCGCGCCACGGCAGGTCGAGCACGACGTCGGCGCCCGCGGCGCGGGCCCGGGCCGCCGTGTCGTCGGGCGAGCCGTCGCAGGCGACGATGACCTCCAGGCGGTCGCGCGGCCAGTCCAGCGCGAGCGCGTTTCGCACCTTGCCGGCGATCACCTCGCCCTCGCGGTGGGCGGCGATGACGAGCGACACGAGCGGCTCCGCCGCCGGCGCCGGCGGCGCGGGCGCGGGCGCCTCCCGGCGCCCGCGGAGGCGAGCCAGGGCGGCGAGCAGCAGCGGGTAGCCGAGCTGCGCGTAGACGAGCGCCCCGGCGCTCGCCCAGAACACGGCGCGCGTCATCGGGCGTGCGCGGCGCGCAGCGAGTACATGAGCGGCAGCGCGGGCGTGCCCTCGGGCACGCGCCCGACCGCGCCGTCGCGCACCTGGATCGCGACGCGCTCGTCCCACCCGTCGCGGTTCGTCTGCCGCCACGCGCTCACCTGACGAGCCTGCCATAGAGCTCGAGGTGCCGGCGGGCGATCTCCTCCCAGCCGTAGCGCTCGGCCGCCGCGCGGCGCGCGCCGTCGGCCAGGCGGGCCCGGGCAGCGGGGTCGCCGAGCAGCCGGCTCAGAGCGCCGCGCAGCGCGTCGGGATCACCGGGCGGGACGAGCTCCGCGGCGCCCGCGGCTGCCACCTCCGGGAACCCGCCGACCGCGCTGAGCAGCAGCGGCGTCCCCGCGCCGAGCGCGGTGAACAGCACCCCGGACTGGTCGATCTCGCGGTAGGGCAGCACGGCGAGGTCGGCGCGGCGGAAGAGCGCGCCGACCTGAGGCTCGCTCACGAAGCGCTCGACGAAGCGCACGCCGGGCGGCGCCGCGGCGTGCAGCGCGGTCGTGTCCATGCGCGGCATCCCGACCACCCACAGCTCGGCGCCGGCGATCCCGCGCCACGCCTGGAGCAGCACGTCGAGGCCCTTGTAGGGGCGCAGCAGCCCGAAGAACAGGACGACGGGCCCGGGGACGCCGGCCAGCTCTGGCGGCAGCTCGCCGTCGCCGGCGTCGGCGCTGGCCAGGACGCCGTGGGGTATCACCTCGACCCTGGCCCGGTCCACGCCGAGCACGTCGACGAGCCGCGCGCGGCCGTGCTCGGAGTGCACGACGACCGCGTCGACACGGTCGTAGAGGCGGCGCTGGGCGGCGAGCTGGCCGCGGCGCGGCTCGCGCGGCAGGACGTCGTGCGCGGTGAGCACGAGCGGGCGGCGGAATGCGCTCAGCAGGCGCACGTCGAGCGGCTGGACGGCCAGCCATTGGAAGTGCACGACATCGGCCGCGCGCGCGGCGCGGGCGGCCGACAGCATGTCGGGCAGGTGACGCGCGAGCTTGGCCGGGACGCGCAGGCGCCCGCCGGGAACGCCGCGGTAGAAGCGCTCGTCGACCTCGTAGCCCGCGGCCCGCGGGACGGGGCCGTGGGCGAACGCGCTCGTGACCAGGCGCACGCCGGCGCCCGCGCCGGCGAGGGCGGCGCACAGGGCATGGTCATAGGGCGGCGTGTAGGCCGAGGGGTCGACGACGTGGACGCGCACCACGGGCGACAATAGGGCCGTCGTGGGTGTGGAGGTCTCCTTCTGCGTGGTCAACACGGAGCAGCGCGAGCTGCTCGTTCGCTGCCTGGACGCGATCGCCCGGGAGCGCGCGACGCTGCCGTTCGAGAGCGAGGTGCTCGTGCTCGACAACGCCTCGCAGGACGGCTCGGCCGGCGCCGCCCGGCGTCACCCGGTCGTCGCCGACGTGATCGCGCTCGGGAGGCGGCGCGGCAAGGGCGAGAACGACACCGAGCTGCTGCAGCGCGCCCGCGGCCGCTACGCCCTGCTGCTCAACGAGGACTCCGAGCTCCTGCCCGGCGCGGTCGCCGCGCTGCGCGCCGCGCTCGAGCAGCGACCCGATGCCGCGGCCGCCGGGGCCCGGCTGCTGCGCCCGGACGGCACGCTGCAGCCGAGCGCGTGGCGCTTCCCGACCCCGTTGACGGCGCTGGTCGGCGCGCTGTTCCTGCACCGCCGCCTGACCGTGCAGAGCCGCGGGGAGCGCGTGCGCGAGGTCGACTGGGCGCAGTCGGCCGCGCTGCTGGTTCGCGTCGACGCGGCACGCGCGATCGGCTGGTTCGACCCGGCGTTCTTCGTCTACTCCGACGAGGTCGACTTCTGCAAGCGCCTGCGCGAGGCCGGCCGCTCGACGCTCTACGTCCCCGGTGCGGTGGCCGTGCACCACGAGCAGCTCTCGACGGGCATGGTGCCCGAGCGGCGGATCGTCGAGCTGTCGCGCAACCGCGACCGCTACATGCGCAAGCACCACTCGCCCGAGGCGGCGAGAGCCGTGCGCGTGCTCACCGCGTGGGCCTACGCGGTGCGATCGGTCGCCGCCCTCTTCGTGCCGGGCCACAGCCCGCGCCGCTACTGGCGCCACGTGACCGCGACGCTGCGCCCCGACCACGGCGAGGGCCTGCGCGAGGCCGCGGTCGAGCACAACCGCGGCCGCCGGCTCTAGCGGGTCGCGCGACCCACTACCGACGCCGCACGGCGCGGAGGCCGGCGAGCTCGCCCGGCGTCACGACGCGGGCGGCGACGAGCAGCGGCGGGAGGGCGGCGAGCACGAGCGCCCGGCTCGCGAATCCGCCGAGGCCGGCGGTGGGCAGCAGCAGCTCGCCGGCCACGGTCACGCCGCCGAGGACGGCGATCGCCGCCGCCAGCCGGGCCCACTCGAACGGCACGGGGAACAGGCGTCGGGTGAGCGCGTGCACGACGATGAGCATCGCCAGGTAGGCGGCGCACAGCGCGATGCCCGCCCCGGCGATCCCGAGCGGGTCGACGAGCACGACCAGGCCGACGACGTTGACCGCCAGGCCGGCGGCGGCGGCGGGGAGCGTGCGCGTGGTGACCTTGGCCCGGCCGGCGATCGTCACGAAAACGAGGAACAGCCCGTACAGGGCCCACCCCAGCGCGACCCACGGCAGCGCCTCGTGCGCGGCGAAGAAGTCCTCGGCGGCCAGCAGCCGCACGACCCAGCGACCGAGCAGCGCGATGCCCGCCACCACCAGTCCGGTCACCACCACGTAGGCCGTGGTCACGCGCGCATACAGCGTCAGCGCGCGGTGGTCGTCGGCGATCGAGTAGGCCAGCGGCGGCCATGCGAGCTGGAACGCGCGGACCGTGACGATCACCGCCGTGGCCAGCTTGACCGCCACCGCGTAGAGGCCGGCGGCGGCGGGGCTGTCGGCGCGCAGCAGGTACGCGCGGTCGACCACGTTCAGCGCGAAGACCGCCGCGTCGGCGGGCACGGTCGGCGCGCCGAAGCGCAGCAGCGGCGCCAGGGTCGTCGTCCCCCGCAGCGACATGCCGACGCGACCGCGCAGGCCCAGCGCCCACAGCCCGGCGAGCACGACCGTCGAGGCGGCGTAGTTGCCCAGCACGTAGCCGCGCGCGCCCCAGTCGAGGACGACGACGAACGTCACGGTGAGCGTGACGGTCAGCAGCACGTTGGCCAGCGAGGCGGCGAGGTAGGCCCGCCGGCGCTCGTCGACGCGCAGCAGCGCATAGGCCATCTCGAGGTTGGTGAACGCCCACAGCCCGAGCACCGCGCAGGCCAGCAGCGTGGCATCGCTCGTGCCCAGCAGCGCCTGGCTCAGGGGCTCGGCCAGGGCCACCGCGACGAGCGACACGGTCGTCGTCGTGACCAGCACGAACGCGGTGGCGGTCCGGGCCAGGCGGTCGCGGCGAGCGGCGTCGTCGTGATCGAAGTAGAAGCGCACGAACGCCTCGCCGACCCCGGCGCGCAGCAGGATGCTGACCAGGATGATCGCCGTGAGCAGGGTCTCGGCGTAGCCGAGCTCGGCGCGCGTCAGGTAGCGCGTGTAGAGCGGCAACGTGAACAGGGCCAGAGCCGCCGCGACCAGGCTCGACGCCTGGTAGGCCGCCCCGGAGGCGACGAGGCGCTTGAAGGGGCTCGCCACGGGCGGGGACGGTATCCACCGGGCCGGGCACGATCCGCGGGATGCGTGCCGGCGTGGCCCACTAGCCTGCCCCGCCGTGGGACCGACCGACCCGACCGCGCGCAACCCGATCTGCGTGCTGCTGCTGCCCGCCCCGCTCGAGCGCTTCATCCTGCGCGACCAGGCCGAGGACCTGGTCAGCGCGCGGGGCGTCATCGCCGTCGATCCGGCGCGGCTGCCGTACGGCGCCTTCGGGCGGCTGCCGCCCGCCATCGGAGACGGCCTCGCCGCCCGGCAGGGACGCCGCCTCGTGCGAACGCTGGAGCGCCGCGCGGGCACCCCGAGGGTCGTCGTCATCTTCCACGCGCTGCAGTACCAGCTCGCCCGTGCGGTGATCGCGGCGGCCGGCGAGGACTGCGAGCTGTGGTACTGGCGCTGGGACCGCTACGAGCGCGCCTACGACGCGTCGCCGAAGCTGCGCGAGCGCCTCGACGTGCTGCACCGTCGCGCCGCCGAGCGCGCCTCCCTGACCGTGGCCGTGTCCGACGAGCTCGTGCGCCTCGAGCGCGCCGAGGGCCGCGAGGCCGAGCTCGTCCCGCTGTCGGCCGACGCGTTCCCGGCGCCGGAGGGCGGTAGCGTGGTGGCCGTGTCGCTCGGTCACGTCGGCCGGCGCACGGACTGGGCGCTCGTGCGCGCGGTGGCCGAGGAGCTCGGCGACGAGCTCGTGCTGCTGTTCGCCGGCGCGGTCCACGAGGACGAGTGCGCCGGCGACCACGACTTCGCCGCCTGCCGCGCACTGCCGGGCCTCGTCTTCCTCGGCGCCGTCGACGACGAGGCGGCGGCGCGGTTGATCCTGACCGCCGACGTCGGGATCGTCCCGTTCAAGGTCGAGGAGTTCAACGACGCGGCGCTGCCCTACCGGATCATCAAGTACGCCCGCGTCGGGCGCCGCACGATCACCCCGCGGCTGGCGGGCGTGAGCACGTGGGCCGAAGCCGTGACCGTGGCCGACGACGCGCCCGCGTTCGCCGCCGCGCTGCGCGAGCACGCGGGCGCGCGGATGCGCCCCGACACCGCGCTGCGCGACTGGGCGCTCGAGCAGACCGCGCGCCGCCAGAACGCGCCGCTGTGGGAGCGGCTGGGGACGCTGGGGATCGACCTCGGGGCGCAGACGACGCGCGCGGATTAGCCCGAGACGCAACGTTGTGCGCCCATGACCCGCATGACGATGATCTCGACGCGTCCGACGGACTCACCCGCACGCCGCGTACGCCGCATAGCGCGCGTTGCGCGCCACCGGCACGAATCCCGGGTCAGGAGCGTTCGTCGACGGGCTGGCGCCGGCGGCGAAGCCGTAGCGCTCGAGCTCCTTGGCGCCGACGACGAACATGGCCACGCCGCGGTCGCGCCGCCGCGCGCTGCGGGCGCCGACGCGCGGCGCCGGCAGATCGAGGATCCAGCGCGCGTCGGGCACGAGGCGGTAGTTGGGGAAGGTCAGCGTTCCGCACGGCAGCGCGCGCTGCACCGCCGGGTCGCGCAGGATCGAGACCAGCTCCACATGCGTGCCGCGGATGAAGCGCAGCTCGGCGATCAGCCGGTTGACCACCGGCGCCCTGATCGCGACGAAGGCCGCGCCGACGACCGCGGCGCCGATCGCCGCCCGTGCCCACAGCGTCCGCGCGCGGCCCGGGGGCAGCGTCGTGAAGCCGAGCACGCCGTAGCCGCCGAGCAGGCAGACCGCGACCGACGGGACGGTCAGATAGCGCGGCAGCACCGACAGCCCGGCCAGCGCGCTGGCCAGGAACGTGAGGGCGCCGGCGCCGAACAGCGCCGCCGGGACGTGCAGCGAGCGCCCGGCCCGCAGCCGCCAGGCCAGCAGCGCCCCGCCGACCGCGGCGGCCGCCACCGGCGGGCGCGCCGTGTCGACGAGGAAGGTCACGAAGGAGCCGGGAACGTCGCCCAGCCCGCGGTTGCGGTTGAGCTCCTCGGCCAGATCGCTCGTCGCGTGCAGCGAGTACAGCGGGTCGCCGGTGACCCAGAGGTCGACCAGGGCCCACACGACGGGCCCGACCGCGGCGAGGGCGAGCAGGCCCGCGCGGCCGCGCGTCGCGCGTCGCGGCCAGCACCACAGCAAGTAGGCGCCGGCGAGCACCCACGCCTCGGGCCGCAGCAGCCCGGCCACCGCGAGCAGGGCCATCACCGCCGCCCCGCGGCGCGGCGCGCGCGCCTCGAGCGCCGCGGCCCACAGCACGAGCGCCAGGAACGGGACGTCGACGTAGGCGCGCGCGGCGTAGAGCAGGAAGGCGAAGCTCGAGCCGACGAAGGCGGCGGCCAGCAGCCCGGGCCAGCGCCCGAACACCGCCTCGCCGACGCGGTAGGTCGCCCACCCCAGCGCGACGAGCGAGAGCGCGCCGACGAGCACGAGCAGGCGGTCGGCATCGTCGCCGACCAGGCCCACGACGGTGCACAGCGCGAGGTACAGCGGGTGCTGGGTGGGCGCGGCGTAGGCCTCGAAGGTCGGGCGTGCGCCGTCGAGGATCTCGCGGCCCCAGACGAGGTGGTAGTACGTGTCGTAGTTCGGATAGGTGGGCACGAGCGCCCAGGCCACGATGGCGGCCAGCGCCAGCCCACCGGCGACCATCAGCTCGACGCGCGGAGTGCGCACCGCGCGGATGCTCGCGGCGGCCACCCCGGTCACGCCGGCGCGGGCGCCGGCTGCGGGTCTTCACGCGGCGGCACGACGGCGGCGGCCGTGATCGCCGGTCGGGTGCGGGCGCGCCGCGAGCGCCGTGCCCACGGCCAGCAGCATCCACGCCATCGGGTCCTCGAGGAAGGCCGCGTAGA
This sequence comes from uncultured Actinomycetes bacterium, assembly GCA_963787065.1. Taxonomy (GTDB): domain Bacteria; phylum Actinomycetota; class Thermoleophilia; order Solirubrobacterales; family Solirubrobacteraceae; genus JAOPZW01. The sequence continues at coordinate 233,779 of CAWBBQ010000037.1, read as the reverse complement.
GCATCGTGTGCGCCACGAGGGCGGCGAACGCGGCGGCGACGGCCGCGCGGACCGGGTCGCCGCGCACCCCAACGAACAGGCGCCACAGGGCGCAGCCGACCAGCACGAGGTAGACGAGCAGCCCGCCGGCGCCCTGCTCGGCGGCGACCGTGACCGGGATCGTGTGCGACGCCGACGTCGCCCGCTCGGCCGAGACGTCCTCGGCGCGGCGGTACTGGCGAGCGAACGCGCCCGACCCCCAGCCCTCGAGCGGGCGCTGCGTGAACAGCTTCACGCCGCCCTGCACGAGCTCGTAGCGCCCGCTCGTCGCGCTGTCGGCCGATTGCGCGCTGCCCAGGTCGATCCGCAGCAGCCCGGGCGCGACCGCCACGAACGCTGCGGCCAGCGCGACGGACACCGCGGCCAGGGCGAGCGCGCGGCGCACGCTCCAGCGCAGCGCCCCGAGGACGGCGAGCCCGACGAGCAGCGCCGTGAAGCTCGACTGCGAGAGCGTCAGCACGAGCCCGCCCCACAGGACCGCGAGCAGGACGGCGCCGGCGGCCACGGCGCGCCAGCGCCCGGCCCACAGCAGCCAGCCGGTGAGCAGGACCATGGTCAGCACCAGGAAACGCCCGTAGATGTTCGGGTCGAAGAACAGCGAGTTGACCCGGAAGGCGTCCTCGAGCTGGTTGGAGGCGATGACCTTCGGGTTGAGGAGCAGGTGACGGGTCGCGTACTCCACGAAGCCGATGCCGGCGAAGGCGAGGGCGAGCGCGACGAGCGCGACGAGGCATGCGGCGGTGAGCCGCCGGGTCCACTCGACGCGACTGATCAACGCGAACAGCAGCGCGAACGGCACGTAGAAGAAGACGACGTTCTCCAGGGCACGGTCGAAGTCGACGGAGTACGCGGACTGCGCCGCGTAGACGGCGAGCGCGATGGCCAGCGCCCACTCCAGCGGCCCGGGCCGGCGCTCGGCCGGTACGTCCCCGCCGTCTCCCAGGCGCGGGAGGGCGTGGGCCAGCACGCCCGCGGCCACCACCGCGTAGAGCGGGATGAGCAGGTTCGCGGTCGCGCCCCCGACCGCGATCGGCACGCGGAAGGGCAGCGCGGCGACGGCGAGCACGGGCAGCACCACCGGTCGCCGCGCCACGAGCCAGGCGAGCAGGCCGACGGCGACCAGGCCCGCGGCCCCGACGGCCGACGGCGAGCGCGGGGCGGTCCAGGACGCTCTGGACCTGCTCGCTGTCGTCGATGTGGAAGAGGAGGATGACCGGCGCGATGGCCAGCGCGCCGAGCATCGCCCACGCGCGGGCGCGCGGACCGGGCGCCACGAGCGACGCTGCCGCGAGCAGCGCGACGGCGATCAGCGGGACAGAAGCGTCCACGTGCGCGCCATCAGGGCGGTGGTCGGGTCGGTCTCGTCCCGGGTCAGCGTGACCGGCAGCTCGGGCAGCCCGTAGCGCAGCACGAGCCCGCGGCCGAAGCGGACCGCGCTGATCGCCGGGCGACCGGCGCCGGTGACCGCGGCCGAGGCGAGGCGCGCCTGGCCGCCGACGCCCTGCAGCGGCTCGAGCGACGTCCAGCCCGGGAACAGGCCGTCGGTGCCGGCGAACAGCTCGATCGAGTCGCGCGCCTCGGTCAGCGTGACCGGCTCGGCGACGCGCTGCACGGGCGCCGGACGCCCGCCGAACAGGTCGGTGGGGGCGGGCGGGGACGGCTCGACGAGCCGGCCGCGCGGCGTCAGCTCGACCTGGCGGCGCAGCGAGTCGGTCCCCAACGACAGGAGCGTGCGCCCGCGGCGAACGTGGCGGCGCAGTCGCTCCTGCAGCTCGCGCGGCAGCCAGCGCGCGTCGGCCGGCAGGACGATGCCGCGGTAGGACTCCAGGCGCCCGTCGCCGCGCGCAAGCGCGACGTCGGTGGTCACGTCGAAGCGCCGGCCGCTGCGCGCCAGCCAGGCCAGCAGCGGCGCCTCGCGACGGGCGAAGCCGGCGGGCAGCCCGTCGCCGGCGAGCACGCGGGCGACGCGCGCGGGCAGGCCGCGGTCGAGCAGGTTGGGGCGCCCGTCGCCGTCGTCGTCGATCGGGTTGCGCCCCTGCCAGGTCATGAGCGGCAGCACCACGAGGACGGGGCGCCGCTCGTCGCCCTGGACGGCGAACGGGACCGTGACCTCGCGCGTGCGCGTGCGCACCTCGAGCAGGTACACGCCGGACTCGCGCCCGGGGGCGGTGAGGCGGAACACGCCGCCGCGCGTTCGCGCCTCGCGGCCGCGCCGCACGACCTCGCGCGAGCCCACGCGACGCACGCTCCAGCGCCAGCGCGCCCCGCGCGCGTCGACCCCGAAGGTCACGGGCTCCCCGGCGTCGGTGGGCCGCACGGGCGGCTGCACACCGAGGTAGCGGACGCTGATGCCGCCGCGTCCGGGCAGGCGCTCGCCGTAGGCGGCGACGGGCAGGCCGCGCCGGTCCAGCCGCGCCGAGGTGGCGATGTTGCCCGCCTGGTCGCGCGTCTGCAGCGCGACCAGATACGCCCCCGGCGACACCGGGCGGCCGGACGGCGTGCGCCCGTCCCAGCGCCATTCGTCGGCGTCGTCGTCGAGCGCCTGTTCGAGCACGAGCCGGGCCGGGCCCGGCGCCGTCTTGAACAGCATGATGCGCTTGCGCCGTCCCGGGGCCTGCAACCGGACCTCGGCGTCGCCGCCGCCCGGCACGGGCAGCAGCTCGGGTCGCGGCACGCGGTCGGCCACCGGGCCGATCGACAGCACGCGCGGTCGCGGCGGCGTGGTGTCCAGGCGAACGGACTGCGGGACGATGATGTTGCGACCCTGCTCCTGCAGCGTGATCCGATAGCGGTAGCGCCCGTCGGCCACGCGCTCGCCGTCGTCGTCGAGACCGTCCCACTTCGTGCGGACCTCGCGGAAGGGCAGGTAGCGGGTCGCGCTGATCAGCTCACGCACCTCGTCGCCGTCGGCGTCGACCACGGCGAGCGTCACGCGGTCGCTCTCGCGCAGCTCGAAGCGAACCACGGCGCGGTCGAAGCGCCCGTCGCGGTTGGGCGAGAAGAACGGGCTGCGGCGGAACTCGCCGACGACCGACGGGGCCGCCTTGAGCCGCTGCGCGACGAAGAACGCGGCGAAGGTGGCGACGACGAGCGCGGCGAAGACCACCCCGACGACGCGCGTCACAGCGTCACCAGCGCCGCGTTGGGGATCTCGCGCCCGCCCGCCCGCGGGTCGCCCTCGGCGGCGGCGAGCGCCAGTCGGATGACCCCGCGATGGCATACGACGAGCGCCGGCAGCGCGTCCGCGCGCCGGCGCAGGTCGGCGAGGCCGTCGGCGACCCGATCCGACTGCTCGGCGAACGACTCGCCACCCGGGTAGCGGAAGTCGGGATCGGAGACCTCGAAGCGCCGGAAGCCGTCCGGGTCCTCGGCACGGACCTCGGCGAACGAGCGACCGGTCCAGTCCCCCGTGTCCGTCTCGGCGAAGCGCGGATCGACGCGCGCGGCCAGCCCGATGCGGCGTGCCACCACCTCGGCGGTCTCGGCGGCGCGCAGGAGCGGGCTGCACCACAGGGTGGTGATCCGCACCTGGGCGGCGGCCTCGGCCAGCGCCACCGCCTGCTCGCGGCCCGTGGCATCCAGCGGCACCGGCAGGTGGCCCTGGAAGCGGCCCTCCGCGTTGTAGGCCGTCTGCCCGTGGCGGGCCAGGTGGATCATCCACTGATGATCGGATCCGGGTCCCGCGCGGCCCTGTCGGGTCCGGAGCCGGTCATCTCACTGCGACTGGTCGGCCCCGACGCTGACGACCACGTCGGCGTCCTCGCCGGCGAGCAGGCGCGTGCCCTGGTCGATCGGCTGGACGGCGTCGCGGGCGACGCTGACGACCCGGGCGACGTCGAGCGCAGCGGCGCGGTTGCCCTGCGAGTACAGGACGGCGGTGGCCGAGCGCGCCTGGTTCGTGGTGTCGTTCGTGACCACGCCCGGCTTGAACCCGGCCTTCGTGAGCTTGTCCGAAGCCCCGCGGGCCAGTCCGGTGACCGTCGTCCCGTTGAGCACGGCGACCGTGACGTCGCCCCGGTCGACTCGCGTGTCCGTCCCCGTCGCCGGCGTCCCGCCGTCGGCTGGTGTCGAGGCGGCGGGCGGCGCGACGGTGTTCGGCCTCCGGGCCGGCGCGTCGTCGCCGCCGGTCAGCGTGATGCCGAGCACGACGACGACCGCGACCATCGCCGCCATCCCGCCGGCCGCCAGCACGAGCGCGCGCCGCGACCGGCCTCCCCCGCCCGCGCCGCGCGACGACGGCCGCTCGCGTAGCGCGGCGGCCGTGCGGGGCGGGATCGTGCGCGGCGGAACGGTGGCCTGCGCGGAGCTCGCGCGGGCGGGCGCAGCCGCCGTGCGGATCTGGTGCGGCGGCTTCGACGAGCCGGCGCTGGCGAGCGCCGGCTCCGGAGTCGGCGTCGGCGCGGGCGGCTCGGCGTCCGGCGGGGCCGCCCGCGGCGGCTCGGCCGGCGGCGGCTCGGCCGGGGCGGCTCGGCAGCGGTCGGGGCGGGGCGGCGGCGCCGCCTCCGTTCGCTCCCGCGGTCGCCGGCGCGGCGGGCGGCGCCACGGTCGTCGCGGCGGCGGGCGCGGGAGCCGGCGGCGGCGCTGCGGCCGCGGCCGGCCCGGGGGCGGGCGCAGCCGCGGGCCTCGGGACCCGCGCGCCCGAGAACGACGTCGGCGCGCCCGCCCCCGGACCACCGGGCGTGGCCGTGGCCGCCGCCGCGCGCGCGCCGGCCGCGGTCACCGCGGCGGTCGCGGCGGTCGGAACGCTGGCGGGCACCCCGGGTGCGCCGGCGGGTACGCCACGCTGCGAGGCCGGGACACCGACCACGGGCGCGCCCGGCTCCGGCGCCTGCGGGGCGACGGGCCCCGCGCCGTTGGTGGCCGCCGCCCAGCCGCCCCCCGGAGCCGGAGTCGCGGTGACGCCGGGGGCAGGCTCGGCGCGGCGCTCCTCGGCCTGGGCCGTCACACGCGCCTCGAGCTCGGCGGCGCGCTCGGGGGCGCGGCCCGCCCACTCGCGCAGGCGCTTGACCTCGCGCGCCTGGGCGAAGTACAGCAGTGACAGGATCCCCGAGGCCGAGGACCGCGGCGATGCCGGCGTACGCGCCGTATTGCTCAGCCTTGTCCTGCAGCGAGAGGGCTGCGATGAGGGCCGTCGACATGAAGAGGTCCATGCTAGGGAACGGACCGTACGGCGGGCGCCTCACCGGTCGGCTCGATCGCCGCCGGACGGGCGGCGGACAGCTCGCTGACGCGCGCAGCCAGCCCGGCCGCGTCGCCCTCGAGCACGAGCAGCCCGATCTCGTCGAACATCGCCTCCGCGAAGGCCGGATCGAGTGGCTCGCGCTGGGCGAGCATGATCTTCTCCGCCGGCGTCGGCTGCGGGCGCTCGTTGGGGTTGAACAGATCCTCGTGCAGCTTCTCCCCCGGCCGGCGCCCGATCACCTCGATCGCGATGTCGCGATCCGTCAGCCCCGAGAGCTCGATCATGTCGCGGGCGAGCTGCATGATCGGAACGGGCTCGCCCATCTCGAGCACGAACACCTCGCCGCCGCGCCCGAGCGACCCCGCGCGGATGATGAGCTGCACCGCCTCGGGGATCGTCATGAAGTAGCGGGTCATGCGCTCGTCGGTGACGGTGACCGGGCCGCCGAGGGCGATCTGGCGCCGGAAGATCGGCACGACCGATCCCGACGAGCCGAGCACGTTGCCGAAGCGGACGGTCGAGAACTCGGTCTCCGGCCAGCGCTGCGCGGCCGCCTCGACGGCGACCTCGGCCAGCGCCTTGGACGCGCCCATCACCGTCGCCGGCTGCACCGCCTTGTCGGTCGACACGAGCACGAAGCGCCCGACGCCGGCCTCGCCGGCGATGTGGGCCATCAGCCGCGTGGCCAGCGCGTTGTTGCGCACCGCCTCCACCGGGTTGAGCTCCATGAGCCCGACGTGCTTGTAGGCGGCGGCGTGGAAGACGGCGGTCGGCCGGTGCTCGGCGAAGACCTCGCGCATCCGCTCGCCCTCCTTGCAGTCGGCGAGCACTGCGGCCAGCACGGAGGGATGGACGTGGCGGTCGTCCTCGAGCTCACGCTGGATGCGGAACAGGTTGTCCTCGGCGTGGTCGATGAGCACGAGCCGGCGCGGCGCCACGCGGGCGATCTGGCGAGACAGCTCCGAGCCGATCGACCCGCCCGCGCCGGTCACGACCACGACCTCGCCAGACAGGTAGGCGCCGAGCCGATCGACCTCCATGCGCACCGGCTCGCGGCCGAGGATGTCCTCGACCTGCACGTCACGCACCTGGCGCACCACGGTGCCCTGCCCGGCCTGCAGCAGCTCGAACACGGTGGGCAGCGTGCGGACCGGGATCCCGCGCCGGCGACCCTCGCGGACGACCCGTGCGCGCAGGGTGCCCGGGGCCGAGGGGATCGCGATCGTGAGGTCGTCGGGCTCCGCCTCGTCGAGGATCCGCCCGAGGTGCTCGGTCGTCCCGAGCACGCGCACGCCCTCGACCCGGATGCCCTGCTTGAGCGGGTCGTCGTCCACGAAGCCGACCGGCGCCAGGCCGAGCTGGGGATTGCGCAGGATCTCGCGCAGGACGAGCCGGCCACCCTCGCCGGCGCCGACGATCAGCACCCGACGCGCGCCGGGCGGGGGGCGAAAGCCGCCCAGCGGTCGCTCGTAGGCCACCCGGGTCACGAAGCGCGCGCCGCCGACGAGCGCCAGCGTGAGCAGGAAGAACAGCGCGAGCACGCCGGTGGGCGCGGTGACCGCGACCTCGCCCGTGCGCGACGGGACCGTGACGGGATGGACGACCGAGATGTAGCCGGCCGCGGCGACCGTGGCCAGGCCGACGGCCTCGACCACCGACACGTAGTCGCGATGGCCGGTGTAGCGCCACTGCTTGACCTCGAGGCGCAGGAGCACGAACACGACCATCGAGGCGATGACGATCGGCACGATCGTCGCGTCGAACAGGCGGTCGTACTTCTCGGGGACGCCCGCGTCGAAGCGCAGGCGGAAGCTGAGGAAGTAGGCGGCCGCGACCAGCGCCCCGTCCAAAGCCAGCTGCGAGAAAGAGTGCCGATGCAGGGGGAGGGCCGCCGAGCGCAGACGTCGGCGCATCCGCACAGAGTAGCGTCGGCGACGGCGTTCGCGGTGGCCCGCGGCACCTTCCGAGGCCATGGAGCTGCGACCGGTCAGCGCCGGCGAGGAGCCCGCGTTCACGCGAGCGTGCCAGGCGGCGTTCCACGACGACCCCCAGGTCGACGACCGCGCGCTGACGACCGCGCTGTTCGAGCCGGCACGCAGCCTGGCCGTGCTCGACGACGCAGCGATCGTCGCCACCACCTCGGCGTACACGCGCGAGCTCAGCGTGCCGGGCGCGGTGGTCGACGCGGCGTGCGTGACCGACGTCGGGGTGCTGCCCACTCATCGCCGCCGCGGGCTGCTCACACGATTGATGCGCCGCCAACTCGACGACGTCCACGAGCGCGGCGAGCCGATCGCCGCCCTGTGGGCGTCCGAGCCCGGGATCTACGGGCGCTTCGGCTACGGCCTCGCCGCGCGCGCGGCGGACGTGTCGATCGCCACCACGGGGGCGCGCGTGCGCCACGACGCGCCCTCCGCCCCGGGTCGCCTCGTGCTGCTCGCGCCGAGCGAGGCGATCCCGCGCGCGGCCCCGCTCTACGACGCTCTGCGCCGCGGACGGGTCGGCCACCTGAGCCGCGGCGAGAGCTGGTGGACGCGGCGCGTGCATGACCCTCCCCACCGTCGCGCCGGAGCGAGGCCGCTGCGCGCCGTCGTGCGCGAGGACGCAGACGGCCGTGCCGACGGCTACGCGCTGTACGCCGTCCGCGACGAAGGCGCGGGCAGCGGGCCGCCGGGCGGCACGGTGGTGGTCCGCGAGCTGTTCGCGCGCTCACCCGGCGCGACCTCGGCGCTGTGGGCCTATCTCGCCGGCCTGGACCTCACGTGGCGCGTGACCTGGGAGGCCGCGCCGCCCGACGAGCCGCCGGACTGGTTCGTGTCGCTGCCGGAGCGCCCCCGGGTGCGGCTGACGGAGAACCTGTGGGTGCGGGTCGTCGACGCCGGTACGGCGCTGGCCCGCCGGACGTACGCGGCCCCGGTCGAGGTCGTGCTCGACGTCGACGACGGCTTCTGCCCGTGGAACAGCGGACGCTGGCGCCTGGCGGCCGACGCCACCGGCGCCACCTGCGAGCGGACGGGCGCGCCCGCCGACCTCGCCCTGTCGGCGATCGACCTGGGCGCCGCTTACCTCGGCGGCCCGACGCTCGCCGCCCTCGCCGCGGCCGGACGGGTGCGCGAGCTGCGCGCGGGCGCCCTGGCCGCGACCTCGCTCGCGTTCACGGGTACTCGCGCACCGTGGTGCCCGGAGGTCTTCTGACGCACGGCCGCGCGCCGCCGTGCCCCTGGACGATCCGGCATCGATCGCTGATATTCGGCCGTGGACGGCGAGCGGCGGGTCGTCGAACCTGTGTGCATCGCGAGCGGAGAGGATCGAAACGAGATGGGCGAAGTCACCTGCGACATCGGAGCCGCTGCCGGTGTGGGGCACCGAGTCGTGACGCACCTCTCCTACCGCGTCAACGGGGTCAGATTTGAAATCAAGCACCAGGTGCTCGATTGCAAGATCTGACACCGGCTGTGGCCGCGTCAGGCGAAGGTCACGGCCCCCGCCACGGTGACCCGGCCGGCGTCACCCGTCACCGTGCCGATCCGGGCCGCGCCCGGATGGCGGGAGCCGAGCAGGGCCACCGCCTCGTCGGCGCGCCCGCCGGGCACGACGGCGACGAACCCGCAGCCCATGTTGAAGACCTCCCACATCTCTGCCGCCGGCACGGCGCCGAGCCGGGCGATGAGCTCGAAGACCGCCGCCGCGGGCAGAGGCGCCTCGACGTCGAAGCCGATCCGATCGCCGCCGAGGCGCAGCAGGTTGCGGACGCCGCCGCCCGTGATGTGCGCCAGGCCGTGGACGGGGACGCCCGAGCGCAGCAGGTCCAGCACGGCGCGGACGTAGATCACCGTCGGCTCGAGCAGCGCGTCGGCCACCGAGGCACCCGACAGCTCGGGCGGGCGGGCGTCGAGGCTCAGCTCGCCGAGCTCGAGCAGCGCGTGGCGGGCCAGTGTGTAGCCGTTGGAGTGCAGGCCGCTCGAGGGCAGCCCGATCAGCGCGTCGCCCGGCACGGCGTCGGCCCCGGTGACGAGCGCGTCGAGCGCGACGGTGCCGATCGCCGTGCCGCACAGGTCGAAGCCGTGCGGCGAGGGATGGCCGCGGATGAGCTCGGGCAGCACGGCCAGCTCACCGCCGGGGATCTCGACGTTGGCCGCCTGCGCGCCGACCCGCAGGCCCTCGGCGATCCGAGCCAGCGCGTCGGGGTCGGCCTGCTCGACGGCGAGGTAGTCGAGCATCGCGATCGGCTCGGCGCCGACGCAGACGACGTCGTTGACGTTCATGGCGATGCAGTCGATGCCGACCGTCTCCAGCCGGTCGGCCTGCTCGGCGACGACGATCTTCGAGCCGACGCCGTCCGTCGACAGCGCGATGCCGAGGTTCGGCGCGACGCGCAGCACGCTGGCGTAGTGGCCGCTGGCCAGGACCGAGGCCGACGGGCGATCCAGCTCGATCGTGCGCAGGACGCCGACGAGCGCGTCGACGGCGCGGTCCGCCTGGCCCTGGTCGACGCCGGCGGCGGCGTACGCATCGCTCATCGGCGTCATTGTTCCAGGCATGGCAGCGCCATCGCTCGACGGGCGCCGGTTCCAGTCGACCGGTCAGGTGGACGGCGGCGACGTCGGCGCGGAGACGCTGTTCGAGTACGCCGAGGAGGACGGCGTGGTTCACGCCCGCTACGCGGCGGCGCGATCCGGCTCGGGTTCCTCGTGGGCACGCGCGAGGGCGACGCGCTGAGCTTCCGCTATGCCCAGCTGCGCACCGATGGCACGACGGCGACCGGCCGCTGCGAGTCCCGGGTGCAGCTGCTCGACGACGGGCGCCTGCGCCTGAGCGAGACGTGGCGCTGGGAGTCCCACGACGGGACCGGCATCAGCGTGGTCGAGGAGGTCATCTGAGCGCGCGGCGCAGGACGAGCGCGGCGAGCGCCACGCGATAGACGGAGAACGGCGCGAGCGAGCGGTCGCGCTCCACGGCGCGGATCAGCCGCACCGACAGCAGCGTCGAGGCGAACGCGGCGGCGACCCCGGCCGCGAACGCGGCGGCCATCCCGGCCGGGAGCCCGCGGCGGGCCAGGCGCACGCCCTTCAGGGCCGTGGCGCCCACGATCACGGGCAGGGCGACGTGGCGCGACAGCGCGTTGGCGTCGGCGCGGCGAAAGCCGCGCGCGCGCGCCGCGGTCAGCGTGGCCCCGTTGCGCGACACGCCGGGGAACAGCGCGCATGCCTGGGCCACGCCGAGCGCGACGGCGTCGATCGCCGTCGCCTGGTCGCGCGTGCGCCGCCGCGGCCCGCGGGCATCGGCCAGCGCCATCGCCATCGCCCCGAGGGCCAGCCCGACGGCGATCGTCGGCGGGGTCCCCAGGCGCCGCTCGATCGGCCGCTCGAGGGCCAGCCCGACCACGGCCGGCGGGACGAACGAGCCGACCACGAGCGTCAGCCGGCGCCGGTCGAAGTCGCGTGCCGCGCCGGCGACCTCCTCGCGCAGGCCGACGAGCAGCGCGACCGCCGTGCCGGCGTGCAGCGCGATCTCGAAGGCCTTGCGCAGCTCGGGATCGAGGTCCGGGTAGGGCCAGCGCAGCAGCCACGGGACGAGCGTCGTGTGGGCCGACGAGGACACGGGCAGCAGCTCGGCCGGCCCGTGCAGCGCGCCGAGGGCCAGCGCGTGGCGCAGCGGCAGGCCCGCCTCAGGCCGGCGGGGCATCCGCGGCGGCCTCGGGCCGGCGCCCGCGGTCGCGCCGGTGGCGCACGAACAGGTAGATCCGCGCCGATCACGATCGCGGCCGCGACGGCGTAGTCGAAGTAATGCAGCGAGTCCTTCCAGGACTCCCACGCTCGCCGACCTGCTGGCCGATGAAGGCGAGCATGAAGACCCACGGCACGCAGCCCACGAACGTCAGCACCGTGAAGCGCCAGAAGGGCATCCGCGCGACGCCGGCGGGCAGCGAGATGAACGTGCGGATGATCGGCAGCATGCGCGTGAAGAACACCGTCGCGTCGCCGTGGCGCTCGAACCAGCGGTCGGCCCAGGCCAGGTGCGAGGGCTTGATGTGCAGCTTGCGCCCGTGCTTCTCGAGGATGTCGACGCGCCCGTACCAGCCGATCGCGTAGGCCAGCCACGAGCCGACGAGGTTGGCGAACGACCCGACGAGGGTCACGGCCAGCAGGCTGTACTCGCCCTTGTGGACGTTGAAGCCGGCGAACAGCATCGTCGCCTCGCTGGGGATCGGGATGCACGCGCTCTCGAACAGCATGAGCACGAAGATCCCGACGAGCCCGAGGTCGCCGACGACGTTGGTGGCGAACTCGACGAGCGGGTCGGTGATGGACGCGATGGGCAGCAGCTCAGGGGTCATCGAAGGGTCGGAGGGTACTGGCTCGGTTCATCTACGCTCCCGCCACGGGCGACCTCCCAGGCGGCAGCGAACGGTCGCCCGTGCTCCGTGCGCGTCTGGATCGACCTCACCAACAGCCCCCACGTGCTCGTCCTGCGCCCGGTGATCGCGGCCCTGCGCGAGCGCGGTGCGGAGGTGCGGATCACCGCCCGCGACTTCGCCCAGACGGTCGGGCTGGCCGAGCGCTTCGGGCTCGACGTCCACGTGGTCGGCCACCATCGCGGCGGCCGTCTGACGGCCAAGGCGGCCGGGCTGGCGTCGCGCAGCGCAGCGCTCGCGCGCTGGGCGATCGGCATCCAGCGCCACCGCGGCCGCTTCGATCTCGCCCTCGGCCACGGCTCCAACGACGTGACGATCGCCGCCGCCGCGCTCGGCATCCCGCGCTCGACGATGTTCGACTACGAGTGGGCGACCGTCCAGCACACGATCAACTGCCGGCTGTCGCAGGCCGTCGTCGTTCCCGACGTGATCCCGGCCCAGCGCCTGGACCGTTACGGGGCGCGCGGCAAGCTCGAGCCCTACCCGGGGCTCAAGGAGGAGTACTACCTCGCCGACTTCGCGGCCGACCGCGCCGTGCTCGACGAGCTCCGCCTGCGGGCGGACGTCCCGCTGGCCGTCGTGCGCACGCCGCCCGCGGTGTCGCTCTACCACCGCTTCGAGAACCCGCTGTTCGCCGCCGCCCTGGAGCGCCTGCGCGAGCCAGGGCCAGGTCGTGGTGCTGCCGCGCACCCCGGAGCAGCGCGCGGAGCTGCTGCGCTTGGGCGGCTTCGTCGTCCCCGAGCGCGCGATCGACGCCCAGTCGCTGATCGCGCTGGCCGACCTCGTGGTCAGCGCCGGCGGGACGATGAACCGCGAGGCGGTCGCGCTGGGCACGCCCGTGTACACGACGTTCGAGGGACGCCTCGGCGCCGTCGACGAGGCTCTGATCGCCGACGGCCGGCTGCGCCGGCTCCAGCGCGCCGAGGACGTCGAGCTCGCGAGGCGGCCGACGGCCGACGGCGCCGCCCGCGTGCGGCGCGATCCGCGGCTGCTGGCCGACCTGCTGTGCGCGCCGCTGCGCCGCCGTTGAACACCCGTCCGCGCGCAGCGGCCCGCTGCTCGCGCACGGCCCGCGGGCGGCCGATGGCCGCGCCATGCCTTCGCTCGCCCTGTGGCGCGAGTACCGCCGCACCGGAGACCGCGCGCTGCGCGACCGTCTGCTGCTCACCCATGCGCCGCTGGCCAAGCAGGTCGCCTACCGCAAGCTGCGCGAGGCGCCGGCGTTCGTCGACGTCGAGGACCTGATCTCGGCGGGGCTGGAGGCGCTCCTGCACGCCATCGAGCGCTACGACCCGCGCAAAGGCGCCAGCCTCGAGCAGTACGCCTGGACCCGCGTCCACGGGGCCGTGCTCGACGAGCTGCGCCGTCAGGACTGGGCGCCGCGCTCCGTCCGGCGCTGGCAGCGCGACATCGACCGCGTCATCGAGGAGTTCGGCGCCGTGCACGGGCGCCCGCCGACGACGCGCGAGGTGGCCGATGCGCTGTCGATCGAACCGGCCGAGCTCACCCGTCGCCGAGGCGACGTCGACCGCGGCAGTGTCGGCTCGCTGAACGTCGTCGCGCTCGTCGACGACGGCTGGGCGCAGGAGCGCATCGAGTCGCTCGTCGACGACGACGCGGAGACCGATCCCGCTGCGCGCGCTCGTGGCCGAGGACGCTCGCGTGCGGCTCGTCGAGGCCGTCGCCGAGCTTCCCGACCGCGAGCACGACGTCGCGATCCTGCTCTACGTGCAAGCGCCTCACGCTGGCCGAGGCCGGTCGCACGCTCGGCGTCAGCGAGAGCCGCGTGTGCCAGCTCCACGCCCGGCTCAAGCGCCAGCTTCGCCGGGCGCTGCGCCCGCACGAGGCGCTGTTCCTCGCCGCCGACTGACCGCGATCGCACGCTGTCGAGTCCGCTCACGCCGGCGACCACAGCTCGCCGATCAGCGCCCGCTCCGGGCGCACGCGCCATTCGGTGGCCAGCCGCCACAGCTCGGCCGCCGCGCGCGGGCCCGGCAGGTCGGATGCCGCCGCGACCTCGGGCGTGGCCAGCCGGCCGAAGCGCCGCACCAGCTCCTCGGCGCCCGGACAGCCCGTCGCCCGCGGCCGCGCCGGCGGCGATCGCCGCGCGGCGCAGTTGCTCGACGTCGCCCGAGTCGTAGACGCCGGCCGGTGCGGCGTCCTCGCCGCCCGCGGCCGCGCGGAACTCGAAGGACGGGAACGGCACGCGGTGGCGGCCCTCGGTGTGCGTGTGCGGCGCGGCCGCGCGCACCCGTTCGAGGTCGGCTCCGAACGACTCGGTGATCGCGTTGGAGCGCAGGTCGATGGCGAAGCGCTCGACGTCCATCCCGGGCACGCGCCGAGCGGCGTCGATCAGCGCGTCGGGCGAGTCGAGCGTGCGGCGGTCGACCATCAGCCCCTCGCGGACGACGCGCAGGTACGGCCCGTCGAGGTCCTGCTCGGCGGCGGCCTTGACCGCCTGGCAGGCCGGGTAGGACGACCGCGGTGGGGCATCGAGCCACAGCCGCGGATCGACCGGCATGCCGCTGGCCTCGGCCGCGTCCATCACGTGGCGCATCGTCTCCAGCGGCCTGCGGAACTCGCGCGCCAACCCGCCCATGACGTAGGTGATGTCGAGCTGCTCGCCGAATTCCACCTGCAGCCGGCGCAGCCCGGGCTCGGCCGCCCAAGACCACGGACACGCCGGGTCCGTGTAGTACGACACATGAACGGCGCCCACATCCGCACAATAGAGGCATGAGCTCGCCGGTCGGCACGCTGCTCTCTGGCCGTTATCGCCTCGACGCGCAGGTCGGCGCGGGCGGCATGTCGACCGTGTTCCGCGCCTTCGACACGGTGCTCGAGCGCCAGGTCGCGATCAAGCTCCTGCACCGCGAGATCGCCGCCGACGCCGACCAGATCGAGCGCTTCCGGCGCGAGGCCCGCTCGGTCGCCCAGCTCAACCACCCGCACGTCGTGGGCGTCATCGACGCCGGCGAGGCCGAGCCGGCCGACGAGCCCGGGCTGCGCGAGCCGGTCGCCATCCCCTACATCGTCTTCGAGTACGTCGAGGGCGATACGCTCAAGGACCGCATCCGGCGCTCCCGCCGGCTCCCCGTCCCCGAGGCGGTGGCCTACGCGATCGAGATCGCCCGGGCGCTCGAGGCCGCCCACGAGCGCCACATCGTCCATCGTGACGTCAAGCCCCAGAACGTCCTCATCGACGGCGAGGGCACGGCCAAGGTCACCGACTTCGGCATCGCCCGCTCGCTGACCGAGGAGGGCCTCACCGCCGACGGGCGCGTGCTCGGCACGACCGACTACGTCTCGCCCGAGCAGGCCCTCGGCCACGACGTCGGCCCGCAGTCCGACCTGTACTCGCTCGGCGTCGTGCTGTTCGAGATGCTCACCGGCGACGTCCCCTTCCGCGGGGAGAACCAGGTCTCCGTGGCCATGAAGCACGTGCGCGAGGAGTTGCCCGACGTCCAGCTGCGCCGCCCGGAGGTGTCGAGCGCGCTGGCCGCCGTGGTCGATCGCGCCACGGCCAAGGACCTCGACCGAAGATACGCCACCGACGGCGAGCTGATCGAGGACCTCGAGGACGTGCTGGGCATCGAGGCGGCGCGCTCGGGGCAGGCCACGGGCGAGGCCACCGCCGTGCTGCGCACGCTCCCGCCGCAGGCCCGACGGCGGCTGCCGATGCGGATGCTGCACCCGGTGCGGATCGTGGTCCTGCTCGCCCTGATCGGCGCGGCGACCGCGGTCACGCTCGTCATCATGGCCACCGACCGCACCGAGCGCGGCACCGGCAGCCGCAACGTCACTCCCGCCGGCCCCCGGGCTCGTGCAGGTCTCGCTCGGACAGAGCCGCGCCAAGGACTTCGACCCGTTCGGCGGCGACGGCGAGCACGCCGACGAGGCCAAGGCCGTCGTCGACCAGGACCGCCAGTCGACGTGGTCGACCGAGCAGTACGACGGCGGCACGTTGAACAACAAGCCCGGGGTCGGCGTCTTCGTCGACGCCAAGCCCAGCGTCGCGGCGCGCGTCATGGAGGTCGTCTCGCCCACGCCCGAGTGGCGCGGGACGGTCTACGCGGCCCCGAACGGGCCGACGCCGACCAAGCTCGAGGACTTCACCCGCCTGGGCTCGCTGGACCAGGAGGACTCGCGCGTCCGCGTTCGCTTCAACTCGGCCGGCAGGCGCTACCGCTACTACCTCGTGTGGATCACCAAGCTCCCGCCCGAGGAGCGCTCGGTGGAGGTCGCCGAGATTCGGCTGTTCCGGCTGCGCCAGAGCTGACCGGCGGCCTATCCGCGCCGGCCAACGGCCGCCGCGGATTTGTGGGCTGAGCGCCAAAGCCCGGCGGTGCGGGCGCTGTTAGCGTCCGCCCGGCCGGGCTCGCTCGTCGCCATCGCGATGTCACTTCCTCCTTCCAGCGCGGTCCAGGGACCGGCACGCACGCAGGCCGCCGGCACGCGGTCGCTCGAGCTGTACCGCGGCATGCTGCTGGCACGGCGGATGGCCGAGAAGGCCCGCGCGCTGTGGCAGGACGGCGAGGTGCACGGGCCCGGGCACCTGGCCAACGGCCAGGAGGCCGTGTCCGTCGGCGCCGCGGCGCCGCTGCGCGAGGGCGACGCCTCGATCGGCACCTACCGCGGCCACGCCCACGCGCTGGCCCGGGGCGCCGATCCCGAGGCGATCCTGCGCGAGCTGCTGGGCCGTGCGGGCGGCGTGTGCGGCGGCAAGGGCGGCTCCATGCACATCACCAGCGTCGAGCACGGCTACTACGGGTCGTACGCGATCGTCGGCGGGCACCTGCCGATCGCCTGCGGGCTGGCCTGGGCGCAGAAGCTCCGCGGCACGGGACAGGTCACCGTGTGCTTCTTCGGCGACGGCGCGACGAACATCGGCGCCTTCCACGAGGCGCTGAACCTGGCCGCCGTGTGGACGCTCCCGGTGATCTTCGTCTGCGAGAACAACCTCTACATGGAGTACACGCCGATCGCGGACGTCACGGCCGTCCCGCGCCCGGCCGCCGATCGCGCCGCGGCCTACGGCCTGGAGCCGATCGTGGTCGACGGCAATGACGTCGAGGCGGTACAAGCCGTCGTCGGCGAGCACGTGGAGCGCGCGCGCGGCGGTGGCGGGCCGGCGCTGCTCGAGGCCCTGACCTACCGGCTCGGGGGCCATTCCCTGGCCGACCCCGCGGCCTACCGGCCGGCCGAGGAGGTCGAGGACTGGCAGCGGCGCGACCCGATCGTGCGCTTCCGCGCCGCGCTGCTCGAGCGCGGCGCCGAGGCTCAGGACCTCGACGCCGCCGAGGAGGAGGCCAGGAGCCGGGTCGACGAGGCGGCCGCGCGAGCGCTCGCGGCGCCGCGCCCGGCGGCCGGGGAGGCGTGGACCGACGTGTGGGCCGACGGGACCAGCCGATGGCGCAGCTGACCGGCCGCGAGTCGATCGCCGCTGCGCTCGCGCAGGAGATGGAGCGCGACGAGCGCGTCGTGCTGCTCGGGGAGGACATCGGCCCGGGCGGCGTGTTCAAGACGACCAAGGGGCTGCGCGACCGCTTCGGCCCCGAGCGCATCTGGGACACGCCGATCTCCGAGCAGGCCATCGTGGGCAGCGCCATGGGCGCGGCCATGGGCGGCCTGCGCCCCGTGGCGGAGATCATGTTCTCCGACTTCTACGCCACCTGCTGGGACCCGCTGGCCAACGAGATCGCCAAGACCCGCTACATGACCGGCGGCCAGGTCACGCTGCCGCTCGTCGTGCGCGGCTCGAATGGCGGCGGGCGGCTGGGCTTCGGCGCCCAGCACAGCCAGTCCGTCGAGAGCTGGGCGATGTGCGTGCCCGGCGTGAAGGTCGCGTGCCCGTCGACCGCGGCCGACATGAAGGGGCTGCTCGCCGGCGCGATCCGCGACGACGACCCCGTTGTCGTGTTCGAGCACAAGGGCCTGTACCCGCTGACCGGCGAGGTGCCCGACGGCGACCACGTCGTGGCCCTCGGGGAGGCCGCCGTCGTGCGCGCCGGCAGCGACGTGACGCTCGTCGGGCTGGCCTTCACCGTCCCGCTGTGCCTGCAGGCCGCCGACGCCCTGGCCGAGCGCGGAATCGAGGCCGAGGTCATCGACCTGCGCTCGCTCGTGCCGCTCGACGCCGCCACCGTGCTCGCCTCGGTGGCCAGGACGAGCCGGCTCGTCATCGTCGAGGAGGGCCCGGGACAGCTCGGCTGGAGCGCGTCGCTGGCGGCCATCGTCGGCCAGGAGGGCTTCGACGACCTCGACGCGCCCGTGTCGCGGGTCTGCGGCGGCGCGGTGCCGCTGCCGGCCGCGCGCGTGCTCGAGGACGAGGTCAACCCATCGCTCCGGCAGGTCCTCGACGTCGTGGTCGGCCTGGAGTGACCCGACGCCGCCAAACCAATCCCCTCCAGAGGAGGAAGCCATGCAGATCCGTGGCCAGGAAGTCCTGCTTCCGACGTCGACCGTCGGAGCGCTGCCCCGACCGCACTGGTTGCGCGGCCGCGTCTTCGGCACCCTGAACGAGCCCGTCTATCGCAGCCACGAGCTGCGCGTGACGTACGAGGACGCGATCAAGCTCTGCGTGCGCGAGCAGGAGCACGCCGGCCTGGACATCCTCACCGACGGCCATCAGTACTTCGAGTGGGAGGCGCCCGGCTTCCAGCTCGAGCCGATCTTCCACTTCATCCCCGAGAACCTCGGCGGGTTCGAGCTCTACGGGCCGCCCGGCGACGGGGTCAAGTACAGGCCGTTCTACAAGCCCCGGGTCACGAGCAAGATCACCTGGGTCCGCCCGATCTTCGAGGGCGTCGTGTGGGCGCTGCAGCAGGCCACCGACCGCCCGTTCAAGTTCAGCCTGCTCGGCCCGGCCCAGGGCAGCGTGATCGTGCACGACGAGCACTACGGCGGCGATCAGGTCGCCCTCTCGATGGACCTCGCGGCGGCGCTCAACCAGGAGCTGCTGTACCTGCAGGAGATGGGCCTGGAGGCGGTCCAGCTCATCGACGTGCTGCCGCCCTACACGCAGGACACCTGGCAGATCGACGTGCAGAACCGGATGTTCGAGGGCGTGACGATGACCAAGCTGTGGCACGTCTGCTACGGCAGCGTGGACGGCCAGACCGACGTCTGGGAGAACAAGGCGGCCGACATGATGCCGCTCTTCCACCAGAGCTCGGCCGACATCGTCCACCTCGAGTTCACCCACCGCGACTTCGCCGAGATCGACGCGTTCCGCGAGTTCCCGCAGGACAAGGTCCTGGGCATCGGGGTGATCGAGTCCAAGGACACGCAGGTCGAGTCGCCCGACGTGGTCGCACAGCGGATCCGCCGCGGGCTCGACGTCGTCCCCGCCGACCGGCTGTGCGTGATGACCGACTGCGGCCTGGGCTACTTCAGCCGCACGATGGCCTACGCCAAGCTGCGGGCGATGGTGGCCGGCCGCGACATGGTCCTGCAGGAGGTGGCGGGCAGCCAGCCGGCGATGGCCGTGTGAGCGTTCACCTCAGAAGCGGTGCGCGCGCTGGGTCGCGTGGCGCTCGGCGGCGATCGCCACCAGGCGGTCGACGAGCTCTGGGTAGGGCAGCCCGCTGGCGTCCCACAGCTTCCCGTAGACGCTCGTCTGCGTGAAGCCGGGCATCGTGTTGAGCTCGTTGAGCAGCACCTCGTCGCCGTCGACGAAGAAGTCGGCGCGGGCCAGCCCGCTGCAGCCGGCCAGCCGGAACGCGCGGACGGCCAGCTCGAGGACCCGCTCGCGCGCGGCCGCCGAGATGCGCGCGGGGACGACTAGCTCCATGCCGCCGTCGGCGTACTTGGCCTCGAAGTCGTACCAGCCCCCGCCGCGCAGCAGGACGATCTCCCCCGGCTCGCTGGCCCGCGGGTCGGCGGTGTGCCCGAGCACCGAGCACTCGACCTCCACGCCGGTCGCACTCGGCCTCGACGATCACGCGCGGATCATGGGCGAACGCGCCCGCGAGCGCGTCCGGCACCGCGGCCGGCTCGTCGACGCGGGCGATCCCCACCGACGAGCCCATCCGCGCGGGCTTGACCCAGCACGGCAGGCCGAGCTGCGCGATGCGTCCTCGGCGCCGTCGCGCGATGTCCTCGTCGACGCCCACGAAGCCGACCTGCGGCAGGCCGGCGCGCGCCATGAGCTGCTTGAACAGGACCTTGTCCATGCACACGGCGCTCGACAGCACGTCCGACCCGACGTAGGCGGCGTCGAGCAGCTCGAGCAGCCCCTGCACCGTGCCGTCCTCGCCGAAGGCGCCGTGCAGCGCCGGGAACACGACGTCGGCGCCGAGCAGGCCGCGCCCCGGCCACAGCGCGACCTCCTCGCCCTCGTGCCACCACGTGCCGTCGCGCGCCAGCAGCACCCAGAGGACTTCGTGGCCGGCCTCGGCCAGCCCCTGGCGCGACCCCGGCGCCGGACTGCAGCGAGACCTCGTGCTCGGACGAGCGGCCGCCGGCCAGCACGGCCACCCTCACGGTGTGGCCCCCGGCGTTGTCGGGGCGTCGCCCCGCTGCCGGGCGCCGTCGTCGTGCCCTCCGGGCTCGCCGCCGGATCGAACGCGCCCACGACGATCGTCACCGTCGAGCCGCGCTCGGCGCGCCCGTCGGCCGGGTCCTGCTCGACCACCACGCCGTCGCCCTCGGGCGAGTCGACCGCGCGCTCCTGCGTCTGGATCTCGAAGCCCTCCTGCGACAGCCGCTGCACCGCGTCGCTCTGCGTCTCGCCGGTCACGTCCGGCACCTCCACGGTGCTGCGGCTCCTTGGCCACGGCGAGCGTGACCGTCGAGCCCTTGTCGACGGTCTGGCCGCTGGCCGGGGTCTGCTTGAGGACCGTGCCGGGCTCCTCGTCGTCGGTGACCTGGTCGTTGCGCTTGACCACGAAGCCGGCCGACTCGAGCGTCGACTTGGCCTCGTCGAAGCTGTCGCCCTCGACGCCCGGGACCTCGACCTGCTCCGGGCCGGTGGACAGCAGCAGCGTGATCGTCGTGCCCTTCTCCTGCTGGGAGCCCTCGGGCGGGCTCGTGCGGATCGCCCGCCCGGCGGCGACCTCGTCCGAGCTCTCCTCGCGCTCCTCGATCTCGAAGCCGGCGTCGCGCAGCCGCGACCGCGCCCGCTGGCGCGACAGGTCCTCGACGGCGGGCACGGACGCCGTGCCCGGCCCGCCGGACACGGTGAGCACGACCGTCGAGCCCTGCTCGGCCTCCTCGCCGGGCGACGGGTCCGAGCCGATGACCTCGCCCTCCGGCTGCTCGGAGGTCTTGCGCACGGCGTCGGTCGAGAAGCCGTCCTGGCGCAGGCGCGTCTCGGCCGAGGCCTGGTCGGCCCCGACGACGTTGGGCACCCGCTGCGTGTCACCGCCGCCGCCCAGCAGCAGCACGCCGGCCGCCACGGCGCCGGCCAGAGCGAGCACGGCCAGCGCCCAGATCCACCAGCGCCGCGGGCCGCGCTCCTCGGCCAGCGGGTCGGGCGCCGCGTAGACGGTCTCGACGACCGTCCCCGGCCCGACCGCCCCGCCGCGCGCGTGCTCGAGCGCGGCGATGAACTCGTCGGCGTCGTGGAAGCGGCGGCGCACGTCCTTCTCCAGGGCGCGCATGACCACGGCCTCGAGCTCGGGCGTGACCTCGGCGTTGTAGGCGCTGGGCACGCGCGGCGTCTCGTTGACGTGCTTGAGGGCGATCGTCACCGCGCTCTCGCCCTCGAAGGGCACGCGGCCGGTGAGCAGCTCGTAGAGGATGACCCCGATCGAGTAGAGGTCGGACTCCTCGCTGACCGGGTGGCCCTGCGCCTGCTCGGGCGACAGGTACTGCGCCGTGCCCATGATCGAGCCGGTCTGCGTCATGTCCGAGGCCCCGGCCCGCGCGATCCCGAAGTCGGTGACCTTGGCGCGGCCCTCCTCGTCGACGATGACGTTGTGGGGCTTGAGGTCGCGGTGGATGATCCCGCGCCGGTGGGCGAAGCGGGCCGCCCGCAGCACCTGGATCGTCAGGTCGATGGCGTCCTCGGGATGCAGCGGCGCGTGCTCCAGTGACGACCTCCTTGAGCGAGCGCCCGCGCAGGTACTCCATCGCGATGTAGTACGTCCCGTCCCAGCTGCCGCGGTCGTAGACCGAGACGACGTGCTGATGCTGCAGGCCGGCGGCGCTCGAGGCCTCGCGGCGGAAGCGCTCGACGAACTCGCGGTCGGCGGCGAAGCGCTCGTGCAGGACCTTCAGCGCCACCTGACGCCCGAGCTGCAGGTCCTCGGCGGCGTAGACGTCGGCCATGCCGCCCGAGCCGATGCGCGTGAGCACGCGGTAGCGGCCGTCGACGATCGTCTCGGAGGCCAGGCTCATCTCAGCAGCTCCTGCATGACCCGCTTGGCGATCGGCGCGGCGATCACGCCGCCGGTGCCGTCCGTGCACTCGACCGTCGTGGCGACGGCGACCTTCGGGTCATTGCGCGGGGCGAAGGCGATGAACCACACCTGGTTGGGCCCGCACGGGCGGTCGACCTCGGCCGTGCCCGTCTTGCCGGCGACGTCGATGCCCTCCAGCGCGGCGGCGGTGCCCGACCCCTCGGCGACGACGTTGGCCATCATGTCCCCGACCTCGTTCGCGCTCGACTCGCTCATCACCTGCGACAACTCGCGGGGCTGGACGCGGTCGACGGTGCGCCCGTCGCGGTCGACGACCCGGTCGGTGAGGTGCGGCTCCATCAGGCGCCCGCCGTTGGCCACCGCGGCGGCGACCATGGCCATCTGCAGCGGGGTGACGTTGAGCAGGTCCTGCCCGATGGCCATGCGGCCGACGTCGACGAAGCGGCTCGTGACGGGGATCGGCCGGCCACCGCGGAACACGCCGCTGGCCCGCCGCTCGGACTCGGGCAGGTCGACGCGCGCGGCATCGCCGAAGCCGAGACGTTCCATGTAGCGCTCCATGACCTCCGGCCCGAGCTTCTCCCCGACCTCGGCCCATGCCGTGTTGACGGACTTCGTCAGGGCCTCGGTGAGCGTGATGTCGCCGAAGCTCGCGCCCCCGAAGTTCTGCAGCGGCACGCCGGAGATCGGCTTGTTGTTGCGCCCGCTGACCGTCGAGTCCGGCTCGTAGCGCCCGCTGTCCATGGCCGCGATCGCGGTCACCACCTTGAAGGTCGAGCCCGGCGGATAGCCCGACTGGGTCGTGCGGTTCAGCAGCGGCGCGTCGTCGTCGCGGTTGAGCCGGGAGAACGTGCGCCCGTCGGCCACCGCGTTGGGGTCATAGCCCGGCGTGGAGGCCATCGCCTTGACCGCGCCGGTCTGGGGGTCCAGCGCGACGACTGCCCCCTTGCGCCCGGCCAGGCCCTGCAGCGCTGCGCGCTGGGCGCCGGGGTCCAGCGTGGTGCGCACGTCGTCGCCCTCGGGCTCGCTGCCGCTGAGTCGATCGAACAGCCCGCCGAGCTCGCTGCCCGTCCCGGTCAGCGCGTCGTTGCGCGACTGCTCGAGGCCCGAGCGCCCGAAGCGCGTGAACGAGTAGCCGACGGCGTGGGCGAACAGCGCGTCGTCGGGATACCTGCGCGAGTACGTGTCGTCGGGCCGGCGCACGCTGCGGGCCAGCAGCGAGTCGTCGGCGGCGCGGATGACGCCGCGGCGGATGCGCTGCTGCTCGAGCAGCTCGCGGCGGTTCTTGGGGTTGTCCTGCAGCGCCTCGGCGCGGAACACCGTGTTCCAAGAGGTGGCCACGACGAGCACCGCGAACAGGGCGAGCACGACGACGTAGAGGCGGGCGATCGGGGTGTTCACCGCGGCCTCACCCCTCGGCCGCCTCGCGGCGCGCACGCTCGGAGACGAGCAGCAGCAGAGCCAGCAGCACGAAGTTGGCCAGGATCGACGACCCGCCGTAGGAGATGAAGGGCAGGGTCACGCCGGTCAGCGGGATCACCTTGGTCACCCCGCCGACGATCACGAACACCTGCAGCGCGAAGACGGCGGTCAGGCCGGTGGCCAGCAGCTTGGAGAACGAGTCGCGCGCGAGCGTGGCGATCTTGAAGCCCCGCTCGATGGCCAGCAGGTAGGTGCACAGCACAGCCGCGGCGCCGAGCAGCCCGAGCTCGTTGGTGATGACGGCGTAGATCAGGTCGGTCTGTGCGGCGGGCAGGAGCTGCGCGCGGTCCTCGCCCGCGCCGACGGTGAGCAGCGCCTGGCCGAAGCCCTGGCCGAACATCCCACCGTCGGCTTGGGCGAACAGCGACTGGGCGACCTGATAGCTGCCGCCGATGCGGTCGTAGAGGTCGTCGTCGAACGGGTGAAGCCAGGCGTCGACGCGGTTCTGGATGGTCGGGCGCACCTGGTAGAGCGCCCACGACCCGGCGGCGAACAGCGCCAGCCCGATGGTCACGAACGACAGCCGGTTGGTGGCCACGTAGACGACGGCCAGGAAGCCGCCGTAGAACATCAGCGACGAGCCGATGTCCTGGATGAAGAACAGCATCGCCATCGCCGCGCCCCAGACGAGCAGCAGCGGGCCGAAGTGCTTGAGCGGCGGCAGGGTGACGCCGGCGAAGCGACGGGCGCCGATGACCAGCAGCTGGCGCGTGTCGCGCAGGTAGCTGGCCAGGAAGATGATGATCGCGATCTTGGCGAACTCGGCCGGCTGGAACGACAGCGGGCCGAGCTTGACCCCGAGGTACGCGCCGTTGACGCTCTGCCCGATTCCCGGCACGCGCGGGAGCAGCAGCAGCAGGATGCCGGCCGCGGCGATCGTGTAGCGGTAGCGCTCGAGCACCTGGTAGTCGCGCAGCAGGACGATCGTCGCCGCGAACAGGATCAGCCCGAGGACGAACCACTGCGCCTGCTCGCGGGCCAGGGTCTCGTCGATCCGGTAGATCATCACCAGCCCGAAGCACGCCAGCACCGCGTACAGCGGGAACAGGTAGGGGTCGGCGTTGGGCAGCGTGAAGCGCAGCACGAGGTGCGCGATCAGGCACAGCCCCAGGAAGACCGCCCCGAAGGTCAGCGACAGGTCGGACAGCACCTCGTCGCGCTCGATGAACACTGCGGTGAACCCGCCGGTCACCAGCAGCGACGCCGGCACGAGCGCCAGCAGCTCGCGGTTGCGGGCGTTCACCGGCCGGCCAGCTCCCCGGTCTCCATCTGGCGCACGAGGTCGTGCGCGTCGTCGCGCGCGCGCAGCTCGTGCTCGGTCACCGTGCCGCGCTGGCGCGGCGACAGGTCGCGGATCGGCACGCCCGAGACGTAGTTGACGCTGTACAGGTCCAGGCCCGCCGGCAGGTCGTAGGGCAGCCCGCGGTAGACCGTGACGAAGCCGTCCTCGTTCGAGCCGACGAAGTACACGGTCTGCGACGCGTACCAGCCGCACAGCAGCACGATCGCGAGCAGGACGATCGATGCGACCAGGCCGGCGGGCACGCGCAGCCGGCGCCGGCGCCGGCGCGGAGGCTCGGCTCGTCCATCCGGCGCCGGCGGGCGCGGGGCGCGCGGGCGGCGCTGCGCGGCGGCCTCGTCGCCGGGCGACTCGGCTCGTCCCTCCGGCGCGTGCGGCGGCGCGGCGACCGCCGTGGCCGGGCCCGCGCCCGCCTGCGCGGCGTCGACGGCGGGGTGCTCCGAGGTCGGGGCGCCTCCGGCCGCCGCGCCGACCTCCTCGAGCACGAACAGGACGACGGTGATGTTGTCGCGCCCGCCGGCCGCGTTGGCCGCGTCGATCAGCGTGCGCCCGGCCTCGCCCAGGGTGGCCGAGCCGCGGATGAGCTCGCCGACGCGCGCCTCGGGGACCATCGAGGTCAGCCCGTCGCTGCAGATCAGGTAGACGTCGCCGTCCCGAGCGGGCCAGGTGTGAGAGTCGGGCTCGACGGCGGTCTCGGGACCGAGCGCGCGGGTGATGATCGATCGCTGCGGATGCTCGTCGGCCTCCTCCGGGGTGATCTTGCCCTGGCGCACGAGCTCCTCGACCAGCGAGTGGTCGTCGGTGAGACGCTCGAAGACGCCGTCGCGCAGGCGGTACAGGCGGCTGTCGCCGACGTGGGCGACGGCGAGCTCGGCCTCGCCGACGTAGACGAGCGTCAGCGTGGTGCCCATCCCGGCGCGCTGCTGGTCGGCCCGGGCGACCGCGTTGATGCGCGCATTGGCCTCGCCGACGATGCGCCGCAGGCGCTCCTCGGTGCTGCCGCCGTCCTCGGGCAGCCCGCGCTCGACGACCTCGACGGCCAGGCCCGAGGCGACCTCGCCGGCTTGCGCGCCGCCCATCCCGTCGGCCACCGCGAACAGCGGCGCGCGGGCGTAGAAGGCGTCCTCGTTGCCCCGGCGCTGGCGGCCGGTGTCTGAGCGCTCGAAGTGGTCGGCGACCCGCAGCATCAGCGATCGACGTAGGTGAACTCGCTGTCGCCGATCCGCACCCGATCGCCCGGGTGCAGCGGCGCGGGCCCGCTCAGGAGCTCCTCGTTGAGGTAGGTGCCGTTGGTCGAGCCCATGTCCTCGAGCACGACGATGCCGCCCTGGCGCAGCAGCCGCGCGTGCTGGGAGGAGGCGAACGGGTCCTCCAGGCGGATCTCCGCCTGGTCGCCGCGGCCGAGCACGGCGCCCTCCCCGACGTCGTACTCCATGCCGGGCGTGTGGCCCGGCGCCCGCTCGACCACGAGCCGCGGCTCGGCGCCGTCGGCGCCCGGCGACTGGGAGGCGGGGTGCAGGCCGGTGGCGTCGGGCGCCGCGCCGACGACCGGCCCGGCCACGCTGGCCCGCGCCTGCCCCGTGCGCCGCAGGTCGCGCAGCGCGCTGCGCGAGACCCACAGCAGGAACAGGTAGAGGACGGCCAGGAAGCCGAACTGCAGGGCGACCGAGATCGGCTCGAGCATCTACTCGACCTCGAAGCGCACGTCGACGGTGCCCACCGCGACCTCGTCGCCCGGTCGCAGCGGCGACGACTGGATCGTTCGGCCGTTGACCTTCACGCCGTTGGTCGAGCCGAGGTCGGCGATCGTCCACCCGTCGCCGCCGGCCGGGCGGATCTCGGCGTGACGGCGCGAGACGTTGGAGTCGTCGAGCACGATGTCGCACTCGCGGCTGCGGCCGATGACCGCGCCGCCGGGGCCGACGGCCATGCGCTTGCCCTGGGCGACGACCACCGCCCGGCCGCGGCGCGCCGAGCGCGCCTCGTGCAGCTCCTCCTGGACCCGCCCCGCGCTCGAGTAGACCATCGTGTGCCCGTGATCGCCCTGGTGGGCCTGCTCGGCCTCCGGCTCGGCGCGCACGAGCCGCGCCTGGATGCCGAACTCGCCCAGCGACAGGCGCTCGTCGGTGCGGAACTCGATCTGAGGGCGGCTGATCAGCGCCAGCCGCTCGCGTCGGGCGTGCTCGAGCAGGTAGGCGCTCAGCTCGTCGATCACCTCGTGCTCGACTCCGGCGAAGCGCTCGCGGTCGTCGGGCGACAGCCAGACCGCGTACTCGTTGGGGACGTAGGTGCGCGAGACCGAGACGGTCTTGTGCTCGTCCATCTCGCGCGCCAGCTTGCGGGCGATCTCGACCGGGCGCACCTGCGTCCGGAAGACACGCCCGAAGGTGCCTTCGACGAGGTCGGAGAGCTTCTCCTCGAGGTTGCGCAGAACGCTCATGTGGGGTGGGACCTGCCCGCCGAGGGCGTGGTCGAACGCGGACGGGCGAGAACTGATGCTACGAGGCAGAACGCGGTGCCGTCTCGCCCCGTGACGCTCGCGCCGCCAGCGCGACGCCCCCCGCGGCGACCGCCCCGGCCACCAGGCCGCGCATCCCGGGGGCCACCGCCTGGGTCGCCGAGCCGAGCCCGGCCGCCCACGCGGTGGCCGCCACGACGTCGAGCGCGAGCACCCGCCCGCGCACGAGGTAGGGCAGGATCAGCGCGGCCAGCGCCCAGACGCCGGCGACGACCGGCGCCGTGCCGGTGACGGCGGGGACGAGCACGTCGCGCCACGCCGCCTCTGCCGTCGTCGAAGCCCGCCGCCGCGTCCGGCGCTCCGAGCGCCAGCCGCTCACCGGCCAGCGCCTCGGCGAGCACCAGCCACCAGGCGCCGAGCGCGCCGAGCGCCGCCCGCCGCCAGGGCCGCGCGACCTGGCCGGCCACGGCCGGCCACGCACCGGCCAGGGCCGGCACGGCGCAGGCCACGGCGAGCGCCGGCACGCGACCACAGCGGCCCGGCCCGGCGCAGCAGGATCGCCGTGGGCAGCGCCGCCGCGCCGACGATCGCGGCCACGCCCGGCTGCCCGCCGGCGGCCAGCCACGCGACGAGCGCGAGCGCGACGAGCAGCCACCCCAGGCGCGGCAACGCGGCGACCGCTACCGTCGCGGCCACCCCGGCGGCCGGTGCGGGGACCACGGCCGCGGGCGTCGAGGCGGGGGCCAGCCACCCGACCGCCGCGGTGGCGAGCACGCCCGCCGCCAGGCCCGCCGGCAGGCGGACGGTCATGGGCAGCCGCGTGCGCGGGCGCGCGTCGGCCAGGCTCTCCAGCGGGCTGGCGGCGATCGTCCCCACGTCCGCGTCGGCGCTCGGGACACCCTCGGCCAGGACGGCGCGCAGCTCGGCCAGCGTCCCGCGCTGCTCGGGTCGTGACAGCACCGCGCGGTCGATCGCGGCGCAGAGGGGCGAGCGGGAGGTCGCGTCGCAGGCGGCCGAGCGGCGGCAGCCGGGCCCCGACGCGACGCGCGGTCGAGGCGGCCCCACGGCCACGCACCGGATTGACGCCGGCCAGCGCCTCGTAGAGCACGAGGGCCAGCGCGTAGAGGTCGGCCTCGGCGCCCGCCGGCCGGCCCTCCGCCTGCTCGGGCGCCATGTAGGCCAGCGTGCCCGACGACGTCGCCGGTCCGCGTGAGGACGTCCTCGCCGGCGATCCACGCGACGCCGAAGTCGGTCAGCTTGGCCAGTCCGGCGCCGTCCTGGGGGCGCTGGGGGACGATCACGTTGCCCGGCTTGACGTCGCGGTGCACGACGCCGCGACCGTGGGCGTGGGCCAGCGCGTCGCACAGGACCACGCCGACGCGCAGCACGTCGCGGTCCGACAGCGCGCCCTCGTCGATCAGCTCGCCGAGCGTCGGGCCCGCGGACGAGCTCGGAGACGAGGTAGACGGCGTCGGCGTCGCGACCCGACTCGTAGAGCGCGACGATCCCGGGGTGCGACAGCCGCGCGGCGGCCTTCGCCTCGCGCTGCGCTCGCGGGCCGACGGCCGCGTCGTGGACGGCGATGCGCTTGACCGCCACCGCGCGGTCGAGGCGCTCGTCGTGCGCCAGCCACACGACGCCGAACCCGCCCGCCCCCAGCCGCCGCACGAGCCGGTAGCGGTCGAGCACCAGCCCGCCGGCGCGATCGCCCGGCGACGGGCGCGCGGCGACGTGCTCGTCGGTGTGCTCGTCGGCGGTCCTCACCACCTCCCAGGTTCGCCGCCGAAGGCCTGCCGTCCTGTGCTGACGCCAAACTTGCACGGGGGTCAGTGTCGGTCGGGCCGGTCATACTGGCCCGGTGGCGAACCGCAAGGAGCCATAGGTGTCGTTCTTCGACGAGGGTGACGAGCCCACACGGGCCGCGTCTCGACCAGCCCGGCCTCCGCGCCGGCGCGGAGGGAGCGGGGGCCCGCGTGATCCCCAGCCCCCGCGCGGGTCGGCCGATCGGAGGACGCTGCTCGTCCGCCAGGGGGTCGCGGTCGGGGTCGGCGTCCTGCTGCTGGTCCTGATCGTCCTCGGCGTCAAGGGCTGCACCGACAGCCGCCGCGAGAACGCCCTGAAGGACTACAACCGCGACGTCACCGCGGTCGTCACCGACTCCGACCGGGACGTAGGCCGAGCCTTCTTCCAGGTCCTGTCCAGCGGCTCGCAGCAGCCCAGCGACCTGCAGGTCCAGGTCAACGAGCTTCGCCTGGCCGCCGACGAGGACCTCGACCGCGCACGCGGCTTCGATCCGCCCGACGACATGCGAGACGCCGACCGCAACCTCCAGCTCGTGCTCGGGCTGCGCTCCGGCGGGCTGCGCAAGATCGCCGACGCGCTGCCCGCCGCGCTGGGCCGCGGGCAGCCGGCCGAGCAGGCGATCGAGCGCATCGCCGGCCAGATGCAGGCCTTCCTCGCCTCCGACGTGGTCTACGACCTGCGCGTCGCGCCGCTGATCAAGCAGGTGCTCGACGACAACGGGATCCAGGGCCAGCGGATCGCCGACAGCCAGTTCATGAGCGACATCTCGTGGCTGAGCCCGGACACGGTGGCCAGCCGCCTCGGCGGGGAGGGCACGGGCAGCTCCACCCGGGAGGTCGCGCCGGGCACGCACGGCCACGGGCTGAGCAGCGTGGCGGTCGGCGACACCACGCTGCAGCCGTCGCCGGCGGTCAACCGGGTCGCCGTGGGCAGCGGCGGCGCGACGTTCACCGTGGGCTTCGAGAACCAGGGCGAGAACGACGAGCGCAACGTGCGCGTCACCGTCACCGTGCGCGGGGGCAACAACCCGATCACCGCGCGCAAGACGGTCACGCAGACCAAGGCGGGCTCGCCCGCCGAGGTCGAGATCCCGCTGGGCGCCGCGCCGCCGATCGGCCAGGCGGTGACCGCCGAGGTCGTCGTGGCCGCCGTGCGCGGCGAGGAGAAGACCGACAACAACCGCCAGCGCTACACCGTCATCTTCACGCGCTGACCGACGCCTGGGGCACGAGGAGTAGCGCCCGCCGGCGGCCTATCCTTCCGAGCCGTGGACGCGCTGGACACCACCACCGGGATCGTCGCCCTCGCCGCGTGCGCGGTCGCCCTGCTCGCGCTCGTCGGGGTGTTCGTCCTGAGCCGGAGGCTGTCGCGCCTGCGCGCCGACCAGCGCACGGTGATCGGCGAGGGCGCCCCGCGCGACCTGGCCGCGCACGCCGCCACGCTCGACCGCGACTTCCGCTCGCTGCACGCGTACGTCGAGGACCTGGCCGCCGGGCTCCAGAGCCGCCTGGCCGCCGCCGAGGACCAGCTCCAGGGCGCGGTGGCGTACCACGGGCTCGTCCGCTACGACGCCTACAACGAGATGTCCGGCCGGCAGTCGACCTCGATCGCGCTGCTCGACGCGCGCGGCTCGGGCATCGTCGTGTCCTCGATCCACCACCGCGACCAGGCCCGGCTGTACGCCAAGCAGGTCATCGAGGGCCAGGGTCAGCTCGAGCTGTCGCCCGAGGAGCAGGAGGCCGTCCGCGTCGCCCTGGCCGGCGAGGTGCCCGACCGCGCCGAGCAGCGGCGCTGATGCGCCTCGGCTACCTGGGCCCGGCCGGGCACGTTCAGCGAGGAGGCGGTGCGCGCGGCCGTCGACGACGACGGCGCCGAGCTCGTCCCCTTCGCCTCGATCCACGAGACGGTGATGGCGGTCGAGGACCGCGCCGTCGACCGGGCGCTCGTGCCGATCGAGAACTCGGTCGAGGGCGGGGTGAGCGCGACGCTCGACGCGCTGGCCCTCGACGCCGGCGGCGTGGCGATCGTGGGCGAGACGGTGCTCGACATCCGCAACTGCCTGATCGCCCGCGACGAGCTCGCGCTCGAGGCGATCGAGGTCGTCGTGTCACACCCGCAGCCGCTGGGGCAGTGCGCCCGCTTCCTGCGCGCCGAGGTGCCCAACGCCGTGGCGCGGGCGGCGACGTCGACGGCCGACGCCGTGCGCAGCGTGGCCGGCGCGGACGAGGCGTGGGCCGCCCTCGGACCGCGCGCGGCCGCGACGCTGTACGGCTGCCGCGTGCTGCGCGAGGGCGTCGACGACGACCCGCACAACGCGACGCGGTTCGTCTGGCTGGCGGCGAGCGGCACGTCGCCGGTCGCCGGCGAGGCGGGGGCGGCGTGGAAGACCTCGGTGGTGTTCGCGGGCGCCGGCGACCAGAGCCCGGGGTGGCTCGTGCGCTGCCTGAGCGAGTTCGCCTTCCGCGGCGTCAACCTCGTGCGGATCGAGTCGCGCCCGCGCCCCGGGCCGCTGGGCCACTACGTCTTCCACGTCGACATGGAGGGCAGCGACGACGACGACGCGGTGGCCGGCGCGATCGCCGCGCTGCGCCGCCATTGCGAGGAGGTGCGGCTGCTGGGCAGCTACCCGGCGGCCTAGGCAGATCCGCGCCTCGCACCGCTACACTCTCCGCCCAGGAAAGCCGCCATGGGGAGCCAAACACCACCAGGCCCAGTGTCGTCCGCGCCGGTCATCGAGCACCGGCCGCGCGGACGTGATGGTGGCCGGGTGCTCGTCCTCAACGCGACCTTCGAGCCGATCAACGTCTGCACGGTCCGGCGCGCGGCCGTCCTGCTGCTGAAGTCCAAGGCCGAGCTGCTCGAGCACGCGACCTGGGAGCTGCGCTCGGAGCACACCGCGATGCCGCGGCCCGTGGTCATCCGGCTGGTCAGCTACGTCAAGGTGCCCCGCGACACCCACCGGCGCAAGATCACCCGCCGCGCCGTCTTCGCGCGCGACGGCTGGGCGTGCCAGTACTGCGGCTCGCGATCGAGCCTCACCGTCGACCACGTCATCCCGCGCTCGAAGGGCGGGGACTCGAGCTGGGACAACATCGTCGCCTCGTGCGCGCCGTGTAACCGCCGCAAGGGCGACCACCTCCCCGCCCAGGCCAACATGCACCCGCGCCGCACCCCGCGCGCGCCGAGCCCGCACGTGTTCATCCACGTCGCCAGCCCGACGATCCCCGCCGCCTGGCGCCAGTGGCTGCCCGCCGCCGTGGCGCTGGCCGACGCGGCCTGAGCGGCGCGCCGCACCCCGCTGCGCGGGCCTGTGGCCTGAGGGCGCCTCGCCATCCGGCGCAGACCCACCCCATGCGTGGGTATCTGCCGGACCGCGTGATGGCCCCTCCGTTGGCCGCTCCTGGCACGATGCCCGCGCCCACGCCCACACCGCGGGCCACGCGCCGGTGCCGCGACGCCCCCGCAAGAACGACGAAGGGCGCCGGCTGACGCACGGCGCCCTTCGCAACTGCCTGACTGGAATGCGGCCCTACGCGCGACGTTTCAGAGGCCGGTGGGACCAATCCGGCGTCGCACGAGGGGGTGGCCCGGTGTGGATTCGCTGGACGGATCCAGCCCTTCCGACCTCAGCGGCCGGCCACCTCCAGGGTCCCGCAAGAACTCGAACTACCGATACGGACCACCTCCTTTCTCTGGTGATCGGAAAGGTAGCACCCGGGGGCGACGTCCCCAAAGCTGCGCGATGCGGCCGCCGAGCTCAGCCTCCGTGGCCGTTCGGCGAGGCGCCGTCGCCCCCACCAGCGGCCCGCGGGTCGTCGCTCCGGTCGCTCGCATCGCCCTCGGTGGCAGCGTCCCCCTCCCCGTCGCCGGCGCGGTGACCGTCGCCCACCCGGCCCTCGACGTCGCCGCTGTCGGCCGACAGCTCGACCGGGCCCTCGGCCAGCGCGGCGTCGGTGACCTGCGCCGCCGTCGCCGCCTCGGACTCGACCACGAGCGCCACCGCCGACACGCGGTCGTCGTCGCGCACGCTCATCAGCGTCACGCCCTGGGCCGCGCGACCGGTCTGGCGGATGCCGCGGACGTTCGTGCGCTGGACCATCCCCTCCTGCGAGATGAAGACGAGCTCCTGGTGCGGTCGGACCACCAGCGCAGCGGCGAGACCGCCACGCTTCTCGGAGAACTTGATCGTCTGCACACCCTTGGCGCCGCGCGAGGTCTTGCGGTACTCGCTCACGGGCGTGCGCTTGCCGAAGCCGTTCTCCGTGACCACGAGCATCTCCTGGTCGTCGCGCGCGACGTCCATGGCCAGGACCTCGTTGCCCTTGCCCGTGATGTTCATGCCGCGCACGCCGCCGGCGGGCCGGCCCATCGAGCGCGCCTCGTCCTCCGCGAAGCGGACCGCCAGGCCCTCCTTGGACACGATCAGGATCTCCTCGCCGGGGTCGACCCGGCGCACGGCGACAAGCTCGTCGTCCTCGCGGATCCCGATCGCGATGATGCCGTCGGCCTTGATCGGCGTGTTGTAGTCGCCGAAGCGCGTCTTCTTGACGGTGCCGTTCTTGGTCGCGAAGACGAGGTACTCGGCCTCCGCGAAATCGCGGGTCGAGAGCACCGACTGGATCCGCTCGCCGTCGCGCAGCGGCAGCACGTTGACCAGCGCACGGCCCTTGGCCGTGCGCGAGGCCTCGGGCAGCTCGTAGACCTTCGAGCGGTAGACCTTGCCGCGGTTGGAGAAGAACAGCAGGTAGTCGTGCGACGAGCACACGAAGAGGTGCTCGATGTAGTCGCCGTCCTTCATGTCCATCCCGGTCACGCCGACCCCGCCGCGGTGCTGCTTGCGGTACGTGGCCAGCGGCAACGACTTGATGTAGCCCGACTTCGTGATCGTGATGACCATCTGCTGGTCGGCGATCAGGTCCTCGATGTCGATCTCGTCCTCGCTGGCCGTGATCTCGGTGCGGCGCTCGTCGGCGAAGCGGTCGGCGATCTCCTGCAGCTCCTCCTTGATCAGCCCGAGCACGCGCGACTCGTCGCCGAGGATCTCGCGCAGCTCGCGGATGCGCTCGGTCTTGTCGGCGTGCTCCTGCTTGATCGAGTCGGACTCCAGCGCGGTGAGCTGGGCCAGGCGCAGGTCGAGGATCGCCGAGGCCTGCACCACCGTCAGCTCGAAGCGATCGACGAGCTGGCCGCGCGCCGACTCGCGATCGCGCGAGGCCCGGATCAGCTCGATGATCTCGTCGAGGTGGTCCAGCGCGATGAGCAGGCCCTCGAGGATGTGGACGCGCGCTTCGAGGACACGCAGCTCGTGCTTCGTGCGCCGGACGATGATCTCGCGCTGGTGGGCGACGTAGGCGTGGATGACCTCGCGCAGCGACAGCGTCTTGGGCACGCCGTCGACCAGCGCGACCATGTTCACGCCGAACGTCGACTGCATCGACGTGTGCTTGTAGAGCTGGTTGAGGACGACCTTGGGCAGCGCGTCGCGCTTGAGCTCGATGACCAGGCGCATGCCGTTGCGGTCGGACTCGTCGCGCAGGTCGGTGATGTCCGGGATCTTCTTGTCGTGGACGAGGTCGGCGATCTTCTGGATCAGCCCGCCGTCGCCGCCCTTCTTCACCTGGTAGGGCAGCTCGGTGACGATGATCGCCTCCTTGCCCTGGGTGATCGGCTCGATGTGGGCGCGCGCGCGCACGCGCACGCGCCCGCGACCGGTCTCGTACGCGTCGCGGATCCCCGCGCGCCCGAGGATCGTGCCCCCGGTCGGGAAGTCGGGGCCCTTGACGTGCCTCATCAGCGTCTCGACCGAGCTGGTCGGGTCGTCGATGTAGGCCACGACCGCGTCGGTCACCTCGCGCAGGTTGTGCGGCGGGATGTTGGTGGCCATGCCCACGGCGATCCCCGACGACCCGTTGACCAGCAGGTTGGGGAACCGCGAGGGCAGGACGAGCGGCTCCTGCCGGCGCCCGTCGTAGTTGGGGACGAAGTCGACCGTGTCCTGGTCGAGGTCGCGCACCATCTCCATGGCCAGCCGCGTGAGCCGCGCCTCGGTGTAGCGCATGGCCGCGGCCGGGTCGTCGTCGATCGAGCCGAAGTTGCCCTGGCCGTCGACCAGCGGGTAGCGCAGGGAGAACTCCTGCGCCATTCGCACCAGCGTGTCGTAGATCGCCGAGTCCCCGTGCGGGTGGTAGCGACCCATCACGTCGCCGACGATGCTCGCGGCCTTGACGTACCCGCGCGCCGGCGTCAGGCCGTTCTCCGACATCGAGAACAGCACGCGCCGGTGGACCGGCTTGAGCCCGTCGCGGACGTCGGGCAGCGCGCGCCCGACGATGACCGACATGGCGTAGTCGAGGTACGCCGAGCGCATCTCGTCCTCGAGGGCACGCGGCTCGATGTTGCCGCCGCCGATGATCCCGGTGCCCGCCACCTACGCCACCTCCTCCTGGACGACTCATCAGACGTCGATCTGCGCCGCCAGCGCGTTGTCCTCGATGAACTTGCGCCGGAACTCGACGACCTCGCCCATCAGCATCGAGAACAGGCGGTCGGCCTCGGCCGCGTCCTCCATCGTGACCTGCTGCAGCGTGCGCGACTCGGGGTCCATCGTCGTCTCGCGCAGCTGCTCGGCGTTCATCTCGCCCAGGCCCTTGAAGCGCTGCACGTTGATGCCGCGCCGCGCGACCTCCAGGACGGTGTCCCGCAGCGCTTCGAACGACAGCGCGTCGGCGCTCTTGTCGCCCAGCGCGACGGCGAACGGTGGCACGCCGGCCAACTCGACGAGCGCCGCATGCACGTTGAGGAAGCTGCGGTACTCCTGCGAGGCGAACAGGTCGCGGCGGATGCGATGTGTCTGGGCCAGGCCGGTCTTGGCCTCGATGGCCATGACGCGCAGGACCTCGCCGTCGTCCTCGAGCAGCTCGGTGCTGAACACCGCGCCCTCGTCGCCCTCGCGCGTGATCACGGCGATCGCCGTCTCGGCGCTGTCGACCTGTTCGTCGAGCAGCGAGGACTCCTCCAGGAAGCGCACGAGGTCGTGGCCGTGCTCGGCCCGCAGCGCACTCGCCCAGCCCTCGTACTGCTTGCGATTGCGCGTGAACCGCTGCCAGCGGGCCTCGGTCAGCTTGAACGCCTTGTTGTAGCGGTCGAAGATCGCGAACTTCTCGAACTTGTCGGAGAGCAGGACGTCCTCGAGCTCGCCCTCCTTCTCGATGTAGCGCTCCTGCTTGCCCTGCTTGAGCTTGTACAGCGGCGGCTTGGCGATGTAGACGTAGCCCGCCTCGATCAGCTCGACCATCTCGCGGAAGAGCAGCGTGAGGATCAGCGTGCGGATGTGGGCGCCGTCGACGTCGGCGTCCGTCATCAGGATCACCTTGTGGTAGCGGGCGCGCTCGAGGTCGAACTCGTCGCGCACGCCAGTCCCGATCGCGGTGATCAGCGCCTGGACCTCCTCGTTGCGCAGCACCTTGTCGATGCGCGCGCGCTCGACGTTGAGGATCTTGCCGCGCAACGGCAGCACCGCCTGCGTGTTGCGGTCGCGGCCCTGCTTGGCCGAGCCGCCGGCGGAGTCGCCCTCGACGACGAAGATCTCGCTCAGCGACGGGTCCTTGACCGAGCAGTCGGCCAGCTTGCCCGGCAGTCGCGAGTTCTCCAGCGCGCTCTTGCGGCGCGTGAGGTCGCGCGCCTTGCGCGCCGCGGCACGGGCCTGCGAGGCCGACACCGCCTTGCGGATGATCTGGCGCGCCTCGGGCGGGTTCTCCTCGAGGAACTCGGCGAGCTTCTGGTTGACGATCGACGCGACGAACCCCTCCATGCCCGGGTTGCCGAGCTTGGTCTTCGTCTGGCCCTCGAACTG
Organism: uncultured Actinomycetes bacterium; assembly: GCA_963787065.1. Taxonomy (GTDB): domain Bacteria; phylum Actinomycetota; class Thermoleophilia; order Solirubrobacterales; family Solirubrobacteraceae; genus JAOPZW01. The sequence continues at coordinate 196,884 of CAWBBQ010000037.1, read as the reverse complement.
CGGGTCCTGGAGCTTGGCCGAGATGACCGCGGTCAGGCCCTCGCGAACGTCCTCGCCCGAGAGGTTGTCGTCCTTCTCCTTCAACTCGCCCTTCTCGCGCGCGTAGCGATTGAGCGTGCGCGTCAGCGCCGAGCGGAAGCCCGACATGTGCGAGCCGCCCTCGTGCGTGTTGATGTTGTTGGCGAACGAGTGGACGGACTCCTGGTAGGAGGAGTTCCACTGCAGCGCGACCTCGACCGCACCCTCTGAGCTCTCGCCCTCGAAGAAGACGACCTTCTTCTGCACCGGGTCCTTGCCCTCGTTGAGGTAGCGGACGAAGTCCTCGATGCCGCCCTCGTACTGGAACTCGACGTGGCTGCCGGCGCTGCGCTCGTCGGTCAGCGAGATCCGCAGGCCGCGCGTCAGGAACGCCGTCTCGCGCAGGCGCTGCTCGAGGATCGACGCGTCGAAGGCGAGCGTCCTCGAAGACGTCGTCGTCGGGCAGGAAGGTGATCGTCGTGCCGGTCTCGCGGCTCGGGTCGCCCTTCCGCAGGTCGCTCACGGGCACGCCGCGCTCGTAGTCCTGCGACCACGTGAAGCCGTCACGGCGGACGTCGACGGTGAGGCGCTCGCTGAGCGCGTTGACGACCGAGACCCCGACGCCGTGCAGGCCGCCGGACACCTTGTAGCCGCCGCCGTCGCCGAACTTGCCGCCTGCGTGCAGCACCGTGAGGACGACCTCGACGGCCGGCCGGCCCTCCTTCTCCATGACCGACACGGGAATCCCGCGGCCGTCGTCGACGACGGTGACCGTGTTGTCGGGGCGGATCGTGACGTCGACCCTCGTCGCGTGGCCCGCGAGCGCCTCGTCCACCGAGTTGTCGACCACCTCGTACACGAGGTGGTGCAGCCCGCGCAGGCCGGTGGACCCGATGTACATGCCCGGCCGCTTGCGTACCGCCTCCAGGCCCTCGAGGACGGTGATGTCCTGAGCGTCGTAGGTCCTGTTCTGCTTGTCCTGCGCCATGTGCCTCCGAACGACGTGAAAAGCCCCGGCTCCGGGCTAGCTGAATCCCGGCCGGGGATCGAGCGATTTCCTACGTTCAGGATAGCAGACCGACCGCTGATCCCAGACGGCCGCAACAGCAACAAAAGTGCCTGCAAATGCATCCAAAACCATCACGGCTGCGCGGACGCTCGGGACCACGCCTGGGCGGGGGTGCAACGGCAGCGCAGCGAGCGCACCGAGTCCGCGCCGAGGACGGCGTTCAGGCGCTCGATCGAGCGCCGGGGCCATGAGGTCGAGCTCCTGCGCCCAGACCGCGGACGCGCAGGTCACGACGACGACGCCGTCGTGCTCGCCGGTGGGCTCCGCCTCGGCCGCCACCGCCTCGCCCACCGCCTCCGGCCAGACGCGCTGGATGTCGGCCAGCGGAGTGGCCGGGGCGAGCCGCTGCGCGAGCGCGGCGACGGCGGGGCCGAGCTGCCTGGCCTCGCGTCGCCTCACGCCGCCCGTGGCTCCTGCAGCCCGCTGGGCTCGCGTCGCCTCAGCCTCACGCCGCTCGCGCCTCCCGCAGCGCGCCGTGGCCGCCGTGGTCGGCCGCCACGGCCCCGTCGCGGACCTCGAGACGTACGACGCCCGCATCGTCGGCGCCCGGGACGTGGGCCAGGTCGGTGGTCGTGATCACGCCCTGGCCACCGTCGGCGAGCCGCTGGACGAGCAGCCGGCGGCGGACCGCGTCGAGCTCGCTCATCACGTCGTCCAGGAGCAGCAGCGGCGCAGCGGGCGCTCCTCCCGCAGGACGCCGCGCTCGGCCAGCAGCAGCGCCAGCAGGGCCACGCGCTGCTCGCCCTGCGACCCGTAGACGCGCAGCTCGCGCCCGTCGCGCGTCAGCGCGAGCTCGTCGCGATGCGGGCCGTGCCCGGTGAAGCCGCGCTCGAGGTCGCCCGCCAAGCGCTCCGCCAGCTCGGCGGCGAGCGCCTCCGGGGTCTGCGCCTCCGAACGCGGCGCGGTAGCGCAGCGTGGCGGCGCCGGCCAGGCCGAGCTCGCCGGCGACCGCGGCGAAGCCGTCGCTGCAGCCGCGCCACGGCGGCGGCGCGGTCGTCGCGCAGGGCGACCGCGTGGCGGGCGAGCTCGAGGTCCCACGCGGCGAACGAGTCGCGCGAGCCGGCTCCAGGCGCGGACGCGATGCAGCAGCGCGTTGCGCTGGGCCAGCGCCTGCCCGTAGGCGCGGCGGGTGGCGGCGCGGCCGGGCCACAGCGCCGCGACGAGCTGGTCGAGATGCGCGCGCCGGAGCGCGGGCGGGCCCTTGACGAGCTCGAGCCGGTCGGGCAGGAAGACGCTGACCAGCGGGCGGGCCGGCGATTCGAGCAGTCGCTCGACCGGGGCGCCGTCGACGCGCAGGCGCTTGGCCTCACCGGGGACGAAGCCCACGCTGAGCTCGTGCTCGCCGTCGCGGTCGCGCGTGTCGACCTCGACGCGCGCGGCCGGCGCGTCGAAGCGCACCACCTCGCGCTCGTTCGTCGTCCGGCACGAGCGCCCCGTGCAGCCGAAGTACAGCGCCTCGAGGAGGTTCGTCTTGCCCGCGCCGTTGGGGCCGTGCACGACGGTCAGCCGCTCACCGAGCCCGACGTCGGCGCTCGCGTACGAGCGAAAGTCGCGCAGGCGCAGGCGGGTGACGACCATCGCGGCTCGCCGCACCCCTCACACGTTCAGCCTGATGGGCATGATCAGGTAGAGGAAGCCGCTGCCGTCGGCGGCCTCGAGCAGGCCGGGGCGCAGCGGGCTGATGAGCTTGAGGACGACCTCGTCGGCGCCGGCGCTCTCCAGGCCGACGATCAGGAAGTCGGGGTTGAAGCCGATCTCGAACGGTTCGCCGGCGAACGGCACGGGCAACGGCTCGCTCGCCTCGCCGACGTCCGGGGTCTGGGCCGAGACGCGCACCTCGCCCTCGCTGAAGCTGAGCCGCAGCGGCGCGTTCTTCTGGGCCATCAGGCTGACCCGGCGCACGACCTCCAGCAGCTCGTCGCGGGCGACGGTCAGCTCGTGCTCGTAGCCCTCGGGCAGCAGCTGGCGGTAGTTGGGGAACTGCCCGTCGATCAGCCGGCTCGACAGCGCGACGCCGCCGACCTCGAAGACGACCTGGTTGGCGCGCACGCCGATCCGGATCTCCGCGACCTCGTCGCGCACCAGGCGCCCGAGCTCGTCGAGCGCGCGGGCCGGCACGTTGGCCTCGAAGCCCGCGTCGAGCGACGCCTCCAGGCGCGTCTCCTTGACGCTCAGCCGGTAGGAGTCGGTGGCCACCATGCGCAGCTCGTCGCCCGACGCCGACACGAGGATGCCGGTCAGGATCGGGCGCGTCTCGTCGCGCGAGGCCGAGCGCGACACGCGCGCGATCGTGTCGACGAAGGCCGGCGCGGGCATCGAGACGACCTGGTCGCCGCCCGGCTCGGGCAGCGGCGGGAAGTCCTCCCCGCGCAGGGTGCGGATGTGGAAGCGCGCCGTGCCCGGCCATGATCTCGACGTCCTGCTCGGTCGGGCGCAGCTCGATCGACACGTCGCCGGCGGGCAGCGTGCGGACGACGTCGAGCAGCAGCCGGGCCGGGAGCACGACCGTTCCCTTGCGTTCGACGCGCGCGTCGAGCGGGACGCGCAGCCCGACCTCCATATCGGTGGCCCGCAGCTCGACCGCGCCCGCCGCCCTCGCGCGCTCGCCTCGATCTGCACGCCGGACAGCGCCTGCACCGCGCTGCGCGTCGAGGCGACGCGCGACACCGTCTGCAGCTCGGCGAGCAGCGCTTGCGTCGACGTCGACAGCTTCACGGTGAGCACCTCATGGAAGGGATAGAGGTCATAGGGGCTGTGGATGTGTGCACAGGTCTTGGAGAACCCGCTCCTTGCGGGCAGGTGACGCACAGGGGACGTGGGCGAGGCCCTCGGAGTCTGTCAGTCACGGCGGTCGTCACCGCGGACGTCCGAGGCGTTCGGTCAAGAGGCGAACGGCCTCGTAGGCCTCGGGGTCGCCGGCCAGCCGCTCGGCCGCTCGGCGGCACGCGTGCAGGACCGTCGTGTGGTTGCGCCCGCCGAAGCGCGCGGCGATCGCGGGCAGCGTCTCGCCCGTGTGCTTGCGCGCGAGGTACATGGCGATCTGGCGCGGCCAGGCCAGGTTGGCCCGCCGGCTGTGGGACAGGAGCTCGTCGCGCGTCAGGCCGAAGGTCTCGGCCGTGAGGTCCTGGATCGTCTCGATGGTGGGAGCGACGGCGCGCGCGCCGGGGCCCGGCCGCCCGCGCGGGTAGAGGTCGTCGAGGACCTCGCCGGCGAGCGTGGTGTCGAGCTTGCGCCCGGTGAGCGACGCGAAGGCGACGACCCGGATGAGCGCGCCCTCGAGCGCGCGGACGTTCATCGGCATGCGCTCGGCGATGGCGGTGAGGACGTCGTCGTCGGCCAGCGCGATCTCGTCGTGTTGAACGCGCTTGCGCAACACGGTGCGGCGGGTGGCGAGATCGGGCGGCGCGATGGCGGTCACCAGCCCCGACTCAAAGCGCTCGCGCAGGCGGTCCTCGAGCGCCTCGAGGTCGCGCGGCAGGCGGTCGGAGGTGAGCACGAGCTGGCTGCCCGCCTCGTAGAGCGCGTTGAACGTGTGGAAGAACTCCTCCTCGGTCTTGACCTTCGACGCGAGGAACTGGACGTCGTCGATGAGCAGGACGTCGTTGCGCCGGAAGCGGCCCTTGAAGCGCTCGATCGAGCCGCCGTGGATGGCGGCGACGAACTGGTTGGTGAACGTCTCGACGGTCGTGTAGCGGACGGTGAGCCCGCTGTCGGACGCGCGCACGTAGTTGCCGATCGAGTGCAGCAGGTGCGTCTTGCCGACGCCCGGGGGCCCGTAGACGAACAGCGGGTTGTAGGCCTGGCCGGGCAGCTCGGCGACCGCCAGCGCGGCGGCGTGCGCGAACCGGTTGGCGTCGCCGATGACGAACTGCTCGAACGTGTACTTGGGATTCAGGTCGGTGGCGGCGCCGGCGTCGTCCTGGCCCGCGGCAGGCTCCCGCTCGCGCCACCGCGCCGCGGCTCTCGCCCGCGCCGCGGGTCGGCGCGGCCCGGCGGGACGGACGTCGACGGTCGCGCCGTGGCCCAGCATGCTGGCCGCGGCGGCGTCAGGACGCGCGCGAAGCGATCGGCGATCCAGGCGCGCAGCTTCGGCGGCGCATGCACCTCGACCTCGCAGCCACGCACGGCGACGACCCGCAGCGGCGCGAGCCAGATCTCGTACGTGTCCGGCGCAACGGTCCGCCGCAGCTCCCCGTCGATGCGTCTCCAGGTGCTCTCGGGGTCGGGGTCGTCGGGGTCGTGGATCACGGCACGGAGGAGCGCGACTCCCCGTGAGGAAGAGGCTCCAGGCAACGGCTGGGAGGGGGACCGCGAGGCGGCCGGCGGCGCGATCATAGCAACGCGGTCCGGCCCCGATTCGACGCCCGCAGCGGCCCCGCGAGGGCACGCCGCAAAACGCGGACGAATTCCGTCCGGGCGCTGTGCCCATGGCTGTGCAGCGCGTGTGGACGGGAGTGTGGAGAGGTGCCGCGCGCTAGACTGGCCCGCCGCCTTCGACCCGCTCGGACTGCCATGAAGCGCACCTACCAGCCCAAGAAGCGCAAGCGCGCCCGCACGCACGGGTTCCGCGCTCGCATGCGCACGCGCGCCGGCCGCCTGACCATCAAGCGCCGCCGCTCGAAGGGCCGCCAGCGACTGACCGTCTGACGGTCCCGGCCGGCGACCTGCCGCGCTCCACCGCGCCGCGCGGCCGTCCGCGACGCGGTCGCTTGTCCCGCAGCGCCGAGTTCGAGCGCGTGTACCGCCAGGGCCGGTCGGTGGGCAACCGCTACCTGGTCCTCTACGCCTTCCCGCGCGGGGCCGCCGCGGCGGTCGACGGCCCGCGGCTCGGCCTGTCGGTCTCGCGCAAGGTGGGCGGCGCCGATCGACCGCAACCGGGTCAAGCGGCTGCTGCGCGAGGCGTTCGCGGCCGAGTCCGATCGCATGCCTGCCGACCATGACGTGGTCGTCGTCGCCCGCCCCGACGCGCGTGAGCTCGCGCATCGCGAAGGGCTGGAGGGGATGGCGCGCGAGCTGGCCGAGCTCGTCGGCAAGGCGCTCGGCGAGGGCCCGGCACGGTGAGCGCGCTCGCCCGGCGTGTGGCCACCGCCCCGATCGTCGTCTACCAGCGGGTGATCTCGCCTGCGCTGCCGCGCCGCTGCAGGTACGAGCCGACGTGCTCGGCCTATGCGGTGCAGGCGATCCGCCGCTACGGCATACTGCGCGGGCTGGTGCTGGCTGCCTGGCGCCTGCTGCGCTGCAACCCGTTCAGCCATGGCGGCTTCGACCCGGTCGACGACCAGCGTCTCTTCACTCCCGCGCCCAGCGCCGACAACGCCTCCGCACGCTCACGCCTGAATGACGCCGATCGCCAACATCCTGCAGCCGCTGATCGACGTGTTCGAGAGCGTGCTCGTCTTCTTCCACGGCACGGTCGGCTTCGGCTGGGGCCTGTCGATCATCGCGCTGACCGTCGTCGTCCGCGCGGCGCTCGTGCCGCTGACCTACAAGCAGCTCAAGTCGATGCAGGCGCTGCAGCGCCTGCAGCCGCAGATCAAGGAGCTGCAGGCGAAGTACAAGGACGACAAGCAGCGTCTCCAGCAGGAGACGATGAAGTTCTACCAGGAGCACAAGGTCAACCCGTTCGGCGCCTGCCTGCCCCTGGTGCTGCAGATGCCGGTGTTCATCGCGCTCTTCTACATGCTCCAGGACGACCTGCGCCTGGACATCTGCCCGCGCCTGAACCCGGCGGGCACGGCCGACCCCAAGCCGTGCGGGTCGACGGGCGACTCGCAGTTCTTCTTCATCCCCGACATCACCGACAAGGCGACGGGCACGGTGCTGATCGTGCTGCTCGTGATCTACGTCGGGTCGCAGCTGTTCTCGAGCGTCGTCATGGCCGTCTCGGCTGATCCCGATGCAGCGGCGCATCATGATGGCCCTGCCGTTCGTGTTCGTGCCCTTCATCATCAGCTTCCCTGCCGGCCTGCTCGTCTACTGGATCACGACGAACCTGTGGACGATCGGCCAGCAGTACGTCATCCGCAAGACGGTCGGCCATCCCGTCGCAGCGGCCGCCGCGGCCGCCGCGACGCCGGCCGGCGCCAGAGCGGCGACCCCCGCTCCCGAGCGAAGGCCGCGAGCGCGCGGGCAGGAGCGCGACGGCGCGGCGCCGGCCGAGGTCCCGCGCCGGACGTCGGCGCCGCCGCCACCGCCGCGGCGCAAGAAGAAGCGCTCCGGGCGCCGGCGTTGATGGCCGCCGAGCGCGACACCGCGGAGCTCGTGCGCGAGCTGCTCGAGCGCATGGTCGAGGCGATCGGGGTCGACGCCGTGGTGGAGGTGGAGACGAGCGGCGACACGGTGACCGGGACGCTTCACGGCGACGACCTCGGGCTGTTCATCGGCCGCCACGGACAGACGATCGAGGCCGTCCAGCACCTCGCCTACCGGATGACCGTGCATCGCTCGGACGGCGAGCGCCAGCGCATCGTCATCGACGCCGAGGGCTATCGCGCCCGGCGCGAGGAGGCGCTGCACCGGCAGGCCGACCAGGCCGCCGATGATGCGCTGCGCTACGACCGACCGGTCGCGCTCGACGCGATGACGGCGAGCGAGCGCAAGTTGCTGCACGAGTACCTGCGCGATCGGGGCGACGTCGAGACGTACTCCGAGGGCGACGAGCCCGACCGTCACCTGGTCGTCGCCCCCGCGCCCTACGTCGGGCCGGACGCTGCACGCCGGACCGTTTCACGTGGAACCTCGGGGGCGATGAGTCGGGTCGCCGGTCCAGCGCCGGCTGCTCGAGTTGGTCGAGCGCCATCGCCTGCCTGCCGCTGCGGTCGGCCGGCTCGCGACGCTGCTCGAGCTCGTGGCCGACGAGCCCGCGTCGATCACCTCGGTGCGCGACCCGGACCCGCGGCGTCGAGGTCCACGTGGCCGACTCGCTCGCGGCGCTCGAGGTCGACGCGGTGCGCGACGCGGCCCGCGGTCGCCGACCTCGGCTCGGGCGCGGGCTTCCCCGGTCTCGTGCTGGCCGTGGCGCTGCCCGACGCGCGCGTCGCCGTGGTCGAGAGCGTGGGGCGCAAGTGCGCGTTCCTCGACCGGGCGGCGGCCGCGGCGGGCCTGCGCAACGTCGAGGTCGTGCCCGCCCGAGCCGAGGCCTGGGAGGCCGGCCTCGGCCTGCACGACATCGTCACCGCCCGCGCCCTCGCGCCGCTGAACGTGCTCGTCGAGTACGCGGCGCCGCTGCTGCGGCCCGGGCGGCCAGCTCGTGGCATGGAAGGGCCGGCGCGAGCCCGACGAGGAGGCGGACGCGAGCGGCGGCAGCGGACGCGCTTGGGTATGTCGGCGCCCGCCGTCCGGCCGGTCGAGCCTCCTCCGGGCCTCGATCATCGCAACCTCTACCTGAGCATGAAGCTGCGTCCGACGCCGGACGGCTTCCCGCGGCGGCCCGGAATGGCCCGCAAGCGCCCGCTCGGAGCCTCGACTCGAGGTTGACCGTCCGATTCGTGCCCGAACGATCGGCGGGTGCGGTTCGACCGCACGCGCCGGTAGCGTGGTCGGCTCGATGGGCACGGTCTACGCGATCACGAACCAGAAGGGCGGGGTGGGGAAGACCACCACGGCGGTCAACGTCGCCGCCTGCATCGCCGAGGCGGGCCCGTCGACTCTGCTCGTCGACATCGACGCGCAGGCCAACGCCACGGTCGCGCTGGGGGTTGCCAAGGACCGCGCGCCGAACGTCTACGACGTGCTGACGGGAGCGGCGACCGCGGAAGAGGCGATGGTGCAGACCGGCATCGACAACCTCGTCCTGCTGCCCGCGCATCCCGACCTGGCAGGCGCGTCGGTCGAGCTGCCCCGCCAGGCGGGCTCCGAGACGCTCCTGCGTGACGCGCTCGTGTCCGTGCGCGACCGCTTCGCGTTCACGCTGCTCGACTGCCCGCCGTCGCTCGGACCGCTGACGGTCAACGCGCTGGTGGCCGCCGACCGCGTGATCGTGCCCGTACAGACCGAGTACTTCGCGCTCGAGGGGCTCGCCGGGCTGCTCGACACGCTCGAGCTGATCCAGCGCGAGCTCAACCCGCGCCTGGCCGTGGCCGGGATGCTGCTGACCATGCACGACGGGCGCACACGGCTGGCGCGCGACGTCGAGGCCGAGGTCCGCAAGCACTTCCCCGCGCTCGTGTTCGACACGGTCATCCCGCGCAACGTCCGGATCGGCGAGGCCCCGAGCTTCGGCCGGCCGGTCATCCACCACGACCCGCACTGCGCAGGGTCGGACGCGTACTTCTCACTGGCGCGCGAGGTCGCGGCGCGCGGCTGACGGACGATCGGGGCTCGACATGGCGGAACGTGGAATGGGACGGGGGCTGGCGGCGATCCTGTCGGTCTCCGAGGCCGACGAGGACGCGGCCGAGCTGCGCGAGATCGCCGTCGAGCTGATCCGTCCCAACCCGGCCCAGCCGCGCAAGCGCTTCGACGACGACGCGCTCCAGGCGCTGGCGGGCTCGCTCGCCGAGCGCGGCGTGCTGCAGCCCGTGCTCCTCCGGCCCAGCCCCGGGGGGCTGTACGAGCTCGTGGCCGGCGAGCGTCGCTGGCGGGCCGCCCAGCTCGCCGGGCTGCAGACCATGCCCGCGCTCGTTCAGCGCCGGGAGGACAGCGCGTCGCTGGAGATCGCCCTCGTCGAGAACATGGCCCGCGAGGACCTCAACCCGATCGAGGAGGCGCGTGCCGTCGCAGCACTCGTCGAGGAGCTCGAGCTGACCCGTGAGGAGGTCGGGCGCCGCGTCGGGCGCAGCCGCGTGGCGATCTCGAACCTGCTGCGGCTGCTGGACCTGCCCGACGAGGCTCTCGCGCTGGTCGAGGCGGGGCGTCTCAGCGAGGGCCACGGGCGCGCGCTGCTGCTCGCCGACGACCACGCCGACCGCCGCCGCCTCGCGCGCGCCGCCGCTGACGGCGGCTGGTCGGTACGCGTGCTCGAGGACCGCGCCCGCGAGGCCAACCAGGGCGCCCGGCGTCCGTCCGGCCGCGGCCGCACCACGCTGCATCCCGACCAGCAGGCGGCGATCGCCGAGATCGCCGACACCCTCGGCGCCGCCCTCGGCACCGAGGTGCGCGTGCGCCCGCGCGGGACCGGCTACAAGGTCGAGTTGACGTTCGACAGCGCCGCCGCTGCGCTCGCGCTGGCCCGCAACCTCCGCCCTCGTCCGGTCCGTTAACCACTCGCTAGACTGCGCGTCCGCACGGGCGATTAGCTCAGTCGGTTAGAGCGCTTCTCTGATAAGGAAGAGGTCCCAGGTTCGAGTCCTGGATCGCCCACTCACGGAGACCCCCGCAGATCGCGTGGGTTCTGCGCCGCCCCGGCGCATGTGTTGCGGCGCCCGTTCTGTCCATGGAAGCGCTATGGAGGCACTGGGCGGCCGTAGGGCCCACCCTGTTTCCTGTTCGCCCCTCTCGCCAAGCTGATAGACCGGCTCGCGGTGCACGAGCCCCGGCTTCGACTCGCAGCGTGATTCGCCGGCCCGGCGCTCAGTCGGAGCGGTGCGACACGACGTTGACGACCGTGCCGCTAGGCTCGCGGAGCATGAAGCGCCGGACTCCCCACTCCTCGTCGCGGAGGGGGTAGACAATCTCGAAGCCCTGCACCACGGCCTTGGCGTACACGGCATCGACGTCAGCCACCCCTACCGAGATGCCCGGGGCGGCCATGTCGTCGTTGCCGATGATGGTCACCTGGACGGAGGGGTTGATCGGTGACGCGAGGGTCACGACCCAGCCCATGTCCATCGCCACGTCGAAACCGAGCAGCTCCACGAAGAAATCGCGCGTCTCGGCAGGTCGCTCCGACCTGATGTTTGGCACCGCCCTGCTAATCGTCAGGCTCCGCGTTCTATCGGATGACCTGCCGATCACGCAACCCGGACGCCGAGGCACGACCGGTACGAGTCCTGGACTGCCCATCGCGGGGAGTGATGGTGGAGCGAGCTAGCGGCTACTCGCTCGATGCCGACGGTGGCGAGCGCCTGCGCTTCAGCGACGCCGAGTTCCTGATCAAGGCCTCGGCGGACACGACGGCCGGCGCCTTCTCGATCGTCGAGGAGATAGCGCCGCTCGACACGCCGCTCCACGTCCACGAGCACGAGGACGAGCTGTTCGTCGTGTTCGAGGGCGAGCACGTCTTCCGCTGCGGCGAGGAGGAGTTCGACGTCGGTCCGGGTGCTGTCGTGTTCGCGCCCCGCGGCGTCTCGCACGCCCACCGGCGCGTGGTGCCGCGGACGGGCCGCTTCCTCACGATGGTCTCGCCGGCCGGGTTCGAGGGCTTCTTCCGCGAGCTCGCCGCGGCCGAGCGCGACGGCTCGATCGGCCCGGCCGCGTACGCGGAGGTCTCGGAGAGGTACGGGATCACCTGGCTCGACGGGTGAGGCTGCCCGTGCCGTCACGGGGGGCCGGCGCGCGCGCCGGCCCCGCGAGGAACGGTCCGCGGGCCTCAGCGTGTGACCGTGAAGCGCAGCGTCACCGCGCCTCCGAGGTGCGCCCTCGTCCGCCCGGCGCGCACCTCCGCCACGTACGCCCCCGGCCGCAGCCGGCGCACGACAGACCGCCCGAGGCGCACGCGCAGCCGCCGGGCGGCGCGCGGCGCCGTGCGGTAGCTCACCGCGAGCGGGCGGCCGGTGACCGCGCCATCGCGGAGGCGGAACACCGCGATGCGCACGACGCGCGCCCCGGTCGGCAGCCCGATGTCGAGGCGCAGGCCGCGACGACGCAGGGTGGCCAGGCGCAGGCGCCCGGGCACGCGCAGGCTGCGCACGGCCCGCGTCGAGGACGAGCCGACCGCCGCGCCCGCCCCGGGCGGCGTCACCTGCAGCGGGGCCAGGCGGCTGGCCAGCGGCACCGGGAACGGGAAGCCGAGCACCACGAAGCGCCCGCGGACCTGGTTCTGGGCCTGGCAGTCCTGCACGCAGTCCGTGGCCGGTGGAGCGACCTCGACCGCGTCCTCGCCGAGCACCCCGCCCATCCGCCCGCCGCTGGCCACGCTCCACACGGACTGGCGGCCGTTCTGGGACACGCGCTCGGCGACCTGCGCGCTGTCGCGCCCGACGAAGTCCGGCGAGACGTCGTTGGCGAAGTTGACCCGCGCCGTGACCTCGACGCCGTTGAGCACCTGGCCGAGGCGCGCGCGGAAGAACGGGTTGTCGAAGTAGAAGACGCCGTCTGCCAGCGCGTGCGTGAACGTCGTCGCGCTCCCGTCGCTGCGCTCGGGCTCCATCTGGAAGATCCCGCCCTGCGCGCAGTCCTTGGCCTGGACCTTGATCGAGACGCCCGCGCCCGCGCGCGCGATGACGAGGTCCTCCGCGCGCGACTCGACGGTCAGGTCGCCGGTCAGGCGCGCCCCGCGCAGGTCGGGCGTCTTGGCGGCGAACACCGTCGTCCTGCGGCCGCCGGTCATGTCGAGCTCGTTGGCCGCCCCGGTCATCGTGTAGTTCGTCACTCCGAGCGTCGCCGCATCGACGGTGAACTCGACGAACCTGCCGCGCACGAGGAACGAGCTGCCGACGGCGGCGGCCGGCACCGCCGTGCCGTCCTGCTCGCCGCTCATCGCGCCACCGGGCAGCAGCAGCGAGAAGCCGCCGCCCGCGCATCCCTTGGACGACGCCGCCTGTGCTCGGTCGTCGAGCGCGCCGAGCAGAAGCCCGAGCGCGATGATGACCGCCGCCGCCCCCACGCGTGGCGCGCGTCCTGCCTGAGTCGCGGCCATGCCGTGTTCCTCTCCGATTGGCGACCCGGTTCGCGTGCCGGATCTGCGTCCACGGCGTGGGACCGCGGCGCGCCGCGCGTGTTACGGAGCGGACACGGGCCCGGTCACATGGCGGGCCGGCGGCGTCCGTGAGAACCCGCCGGCGGTGCCCGGGCAGCCCGTCTGGCCGCCGGGGCGGGGACCCTATACTTGGCCGTCCCGGGAGCAACCTCAGGGAGCGGTCCGTGCAGGAGATGGTCATCTACGGTGTGAGCTTCGACATGGTCGGCAAGCAGCCGATCGTGCTGCTCAAGACCACCGACAGCAACAAGTTCCTGCCCATCTGGATCGGTCATCCCGAGGCGGCGGCGATCCTCATGAAGCTCCAGGGCGCGACCACGCCCCGGCCCATGACCCACGACCTGATGGTCGACATGCTCGGCGAGCTGGAGGTGCGCTGTACGCAGGTCTCCGTCACCGAGCTGCGCGACAACACCTTCTTCGCGTCGATCACCCTGGCCATCAACGGCCGCGAGATGGAGATCGACTCGCGCCCGAGCGACGCGCTCGCGCTGGCCGTGCGCTCCGGCGCCCCGATCTTCGCCGCCGAGGACGTGATCGCCGAGTCGGCGATCGAGTTCGAGCACGAGGTCGAGGACACCGAGGAGGTCGTCGACCGCTTCAAGGAGTTCCTCGACCAGGTCACGCCCGAGGACTTCAAGGGCGACGGCTGAGTCTGGTCAGGCCGGCTGGAGCGCCATCTCGACGATGCGCTCGATCAGCCGGTCGAAGTCGATGCCCGCCGCCTCGGCGGCCTGCGGCATCAGGCTCGTCTCGGTCAGCCCGGGGATCGCGTTGACCTCGAGAACGTAGAGCTCGCCACTCGCCGGCTCGAGCATCAGGTCCACGCGGGCGAAGCCGCGGCAGCCCAGCAGCCGGAACACGTCGAGCGCCAGCCCCTGCGCGCGCTCGGTCAGCGCCTCGTCGAGCTCGGCCGGGCAGACGAACGCCGTGCGGCCGATCGTGTAGCGCGCCGAGAAGTCGTAGAAGTCCTCCTCGCGCGGCACGGCCTCGACGATCGGCAGCGCCTCGTCGCCGAGGACGGACACCGCCAGCTCGCGCCCGTGCACGTGGCGCTCGAGCAGCACCTTGTGCGAGTAGGAGAACGCCGCCACCAGCGCCGGCGGCACGTCGGCCGGCGCGCGCGCGAACTTCACGCCGAGCGCGCTGCCCTGGTCGGCGGGCTTGACGACGATCGGGAACTCGAGGCGCTCCTCGATGGTCCCCAGCGCCTCGGCTGCCCCCAGCTCCTTGAACGCCGTCTCGGTGAACGAGTAGAAGTCGGGCGTGGGCAGGCCCGCGTCGCGCATCGCGTGCTTGGCCAGCACCTTGTCGGCGCAGCGCATGCACGCCGAGACGCCCGACGCCGTGTACGGGATCCCGAGGATCTCGAGCAGCTCCTGGACGGTGCCGTCCTCGCCGTCGCGCCCGTGCATGGCCACGAACGCGACGTCCGGGCCGGTCGAGCGCAGCCTCGCGACGAGGTCGTGGCCGACGTCGATGGCCACGACCTCGTGCCCGAGCCGCGCGAGCGAGTCCTCGACCTGGGCGCCCGAGCGCAGCGACACCTGGCGCTCGAGCGAGCCGCCGCCCTTGAGCACCGCGACGCGGCTCATCGGGCGTCGGAGCGACGGTCGCGCGGCGGGCGCGGCGGGAGGTGGAGCACGTCGGCCAGGGCGGGGTCGGGCGCCGGCCGGTCCGTCGAGTCGGCCGCCGGCTCGGACGCGGGCGCTGAGCCGGTGAGCGTGCCGTAGAGGTCGACCTGCTCGCGCACGACCTCGCCGATGCGGCGGATGCCCTCGCGGATCGCGGTCTCGCTCACGCCGGAGAAGTTCAGCCGCATCGACGACCCGCCGCGGCCGTCGAGGTACGCCGCACGGCCCGGCACGAAGGCGACGTTGTGCGACAGCGCGGCGGCCAGCAGATCGGTGGTGTCGATGTACTCGGGCAGCGTGGCCCAGATGAACAGCCCGCCCTGCGGGCGCGTCCACGACGCCTCGCGCGGGAAGTGCTCGCCGAGCGCGTCGAGCATCGTGTCGCGCCGGCGGCGGTAGACGTCCCGCAGCGCGTGCAGGTAGTCGGCCCAGCGGTCGTGCTCGAAGTAGGAGGCCACGAACATCTGCGAGAACGCCGACGAGCACAGGTCGGCGCCCTGCTTGCCGAGGTTCATCTTCTCGAGCACCGGCGCGGGCGCCGTGGTCCAGCCCAGGCGGATCCCCGGCGACAGGATCTTCGAGAACGTGCCCAGGTAGATCACGAACTCGCCGTGGTCGAGCGAGTGCAGCGTGGGCAGCGGCTCGCCCTCGTAGCGCAGCAGCCCGTACGGGTTGTCCTCCAGGACGAGCAGCTCGCGCTCGTGGGCGACCTCGACGAGCCGCCGGCGGCGGGCCAGCGACAGCGTCACGCCGGCCGGGTTCTGGAAGTTGGGGATCGTGTAGATGAACTTCGGGCGCCGGCCCTCGGTGTCGAGGCGGTCGAGCGCCTCCTCGAGCTCGTCCACGCGCATGCCGTCGTCGTCCATGGCGATCTGCACGACGTCGGCCTGGTAGGACATGAACGTCGGGACGCGCGCCTGGGTAGGTCGGCGCCTCGGCCACGATCACGTCGCCGGGGTCGATCAGCGTCTTGCACACGAGGTCGATGACCTGCTGGCCGCCGGTCGTGACGAGCACGTCCTCGGGGTCGACCGGCGTGTCCTCGGCGGCCATCACCTCGGCGATGCACTCCTTCGTCTGCGCCATCCCCTCGGTCGGGGCGTACTGCAGCGCGCGCGCCGCGCCGGTTGCCGCCATCTTGGCCGTCAGCGCGGCGAGCGACTCGGCCGGGAAGGTCGAGGTGTCGGGCAGCCCGCCGGCCAGCGAGATGACCTCGGGACGCTCGGTGATGGCCATCAGGTCGCGCATGGCCGAGGACTTCATGACCTTCGTGCGCGAGGCGAACAGCGCCGCGTAGCGCTCGAGGTCGCGAGAGGCCGGGCGAGCGGGCCGCGGCGGAGCGGGCGGGCGCTGGCCAGAGGGGCGACCGGACGGCGGGCGGGAGGGCGGGCCGCTGTCCTCTACAGTCATGCCGGCCTCACGCTACCGGACCCCCTAGACATGAAGCTCCTCCTCGACATCCTCCAGGGCGTCGGTCTGAGCGCCGCCACGGGCGTCCGCCCGTTCCTGCCGACGCTCGCTCGCCGGCGGGTTGGCCATCGGCGACGTCGGCATCGACTTCGAGGGCACCGAGTTCTCCTTCCTCGAGGCGCCGGTGTTCCTGCTCGCGGTGGGCGTCGCCATGGCGCTGAGCCTCGTGCTGCGCGCGCGGCTGGACACGCCGGCCGGCGCCGCGGCGCTGTCGGGCATTGGCGTCGGCCTGGGCGCGCTGCTGTTCGCGGGCACGCTCGACGATCGCCACGCGGTGTGGTGGCCGGGCCTGATCGGCGGGCTGCTGTGCGCGGTCGCTGGCCGGCGCCGCGGTGCGCGACCTGTTCACCGCGCACGCGCGCGCGACTGGACACCGAGGCGGCCGCCGCCCTGCCCGTCTACGCCGAGGGCGTCGCGCTCGTGCTCGCCGCGCTGTCGATCCTCGTTCCGCCGGTGAGCGTGCTGGCCATCGCCTTCCTCGTGTGGCTCATCGCCGGCGGCCGCCGCCGGTCGGGCGAGAAGTACGCCGGTCTGCGCATCCTGCGCTGAGTCTGCGTGAGCGCGCCGCCCGCCAAGCCCCCGAAGCTGGTCCTCGCCGTCGTCGACGGCCTCAAGCCGGCGATGCTCGAGCGCGCCGTGCGCACCGGGCAGGCGCCCGCGTTCAAGGCGGTGATGGAGCGCGGCACCTATGTCGACGCCTGCTGCGCGGCGTTCCCGTCGGTCACGCCGGTGTGCGCGGCGACGATCGCCACCGGCGCGCGCCAGGACCGCCACCTGATCCCGTCGATGAACTGGTACAGCCGCGCGGAGCGGCGCTACGTCGAGTACGGGTCGAGCTTCAGCGCGTCGCGGCGCTTCGGCATCACCCGCCAGCTCACCGACACGATCTACAACATGAACGCCGAGCACCTGGCCGCCCGACGTGGAGACGGTGTTCGAGACGCTCGACGACGCCGGCCCGCGTACGGCGTGCACGACGTACCTGATCTACCGCGGCCGCCACGAGCACCAGATCTCGCGCGAGACCGCGCTCACGCGCCTGGCCTCGGCGGTCATGCGGCGTCCGGTCATGGGACCGCGCGAGCTCTACTACGCCGACATCTTCGCCACGCGAGAGACCGGCTGCCGCTCGCAGATGGGGCTGCCGGGCATCCGCGACCAGCACGCCGGCTGCGTCGGCGCGCACCTCGTCGAGCACGACCTGTTCGACTTCCTACTGCTGTCGCTGCCCGACAACGACGGCCACTCCCATCGCCACGGCCCGCACGCGCAGGTCACCTCGATCGCCGAAGCCGACCGCCAGCTCGAGCGCCTGTTCCACGCCGGCGGCGGCACCGAGGCGTTCCTCGACGAGCACGCCGTGATCGTCGTGGCCGACCATTCGCATGCCGCCGTCGAGCGGCGCATCGAGCTCGGCGGCGCGTTCGACGAGTTCGCGCTGCTGCCGCCAAGCGCGGCCGGTCACGACGACGCCGAGATCGCGCTGTGCCCGGCCCAGCGCTCGGCCATGGTCTACGCGCTGCTGACCGAGGGCCGTGAGGCGCTCGTGCCGCGGATCGTCGATGCCGCCGCAGGCATCGAGGGCGTCGACCTGGTGATGTGGCGCCCGGCGCCGCGCGAGGGCGCGATCCGCGGAGAGGCCGGCGAGCTGCGCTTCGTACCCGGCGGCGACGTCCGCGACGAGCGCGGCGGGCGCTGGTCGATCGACGGGCCGCTGAGGTGATCGACGGCCGCGTGAGCGACGGCGTCCTGCGCACCCCCGCCTACCCCGACGCGCTCGCGCGCGTCTGGGCCGCGTTGACCTGCCCGACCTCCGGCGACGTGCTGCATGTCCGCCGCCCCGGCCTGGGAGTTCCCCGACTGGGGCGGCGTCGACCACGTGGGCGCGGGCAGCCACGGCTCGCTGCACCGCAGCGACTCGCTCGGCGCACTGGCCTTCTGCGGGGTCAAGCCGCCCGGCGGCGAGGCCCCGCGCCAGTGGTCGATCGCCGATGTGGCGCCGATGGTGCGGAGCCATTTCGCGGTCGGCTGAGTACCCTGGAACGCCGATGCTCGGGGACACCCCCAAGCGCGCCGCGGCCGCCGTCGCGGTCGCCCTGGCGGTGCTGCTGGCCCTCGCGGCGCCCGTGTCCGCACCGGCGCAGCAGGCCACGACGACGGCCACGAGCACGAGCACCAAGAGAACGACCGACCCGAACACGGCCGTCCCCGTGCCGCGGATGGACGTCGCGCCCGAGGGCCGGCGCCTCACCGGCGAGCAGGTGCAGCGCATCGCCGAGCGCGCACCCGAAGCTGCGGCGCGAGCGCGCGCGCAGCCGTGGCTCGTTCCCCAACGTCTACACGAAGGGCCCCGGGCGCTGGCAGGTCAGCCTGTTCACACGCGACAAGCCGGCCAAGGAGATCGCCCAGCTCTACGTCGACGACGCCAGCGGTCGCGTCACCGAGGCGTGGACCGGCGCGCAGGTGGCGTGGACGATGGCCCGCGGCTACCCGGGCGCCTTCGGCCGCAAGGTCAACTCGCCGTGGGTCTGGATCCCGCTCACCGTCCTGTTCCTCGTCCCGTTCGTCGACCCGCGCCGGCCGTTGCGGATGCTGCACCTCGACGTGCTCGTGCTGGCGGGCTTCGGCGTCTCGGTCGCGTTCTTCAACGACGCGCAGATCGGCGTCTCGGTCCCGATCGTCTACCCGCTGCTCGTCTACCTGCTCGTGCGCATGATGTGGATCGGGCTGCGGCGGCGGGCGCGTGCGCCCGCGCGCCTGCGGCTGTCCGTGCCCGTGCGCTGGATGGCGGTGGCGCTCGTCTTCCTGGTCGGCTTCCGCGTGGCCCTGAACGTCCTGAATCGAACGTCATCGACGTCGGCTACGCGGGCGTGATCGGCGCCGACCGGATGGCCGACGGCCGCGAGCTGTGGGGCGAGTTCCCCAAGGACAACGAGCACGGCGACACCTACGGCCCGGTCAACTACGCCGCGTACGTGCCGTTCGAGCAGACGCTGGGCTGGAGCGGGCGCTGGGACGACCTGCCCGCCGCCCACGGCGCCGCGATCGCCTTCGACCTGGCCTGCCTGGCGCTGCTGTTCGTGATCGGCCGCCGGCTGCGCGGCCGCGACCTCGGCATCGTGCTGGCCTACGCCTGGGCGGCGTTCCCGTTCACGCTCTACGCGATGAACACGAACGTCAACGACGGTCTCGTGGCCGCGCTCGTCCTCGCCGCGATCGCCGCCGCTGCGTCACCGGCGAGCCGCGGCGCGCTCGTCGCGCTGGCCGGGATGGCCAAGTTCGCGCCGCTGGCCCTCGGGCCGCTGTTCATCGCCCACGGGCGCGGCCGCGTGCGCTTCGTGCTGGCCTTCGGCGCCGTGCTCGCCGTCAGCGCGCTCGTCGTCCTGCGCTACGGCGACCTGGCCACGTTCTACGACCGCACGCTCGGCTTCCAGGCCTCGCGCGGATCGCCGTTCAGCATCTGGGGCCTGCGCGACTGGACGACCGCCCAGGCCGTGGTCCAGGTCGCCGGCGTCCTGCTGGCCGTCGCCGTGGCCTTCGTGCCCCGCCGGCGCGACGTCATCGGCCTCGCCGCGCTCGCCGCGGCTGTGCTCATCGCCCTCCAGCTCGGCGTGACGCACTGGTTCTACCTGTACGTCGTGTGGTTCTACGGGCCCGTGATGGTCGCGCTGCTCGGCGTCCACGGCTCGAGCACCGGCTCGATCGCGTCGGCGCGCATGGCCGACGAGCACCTGATCACGACGCCGTTCAGCCACGGGTCCTCGGCCGACGTCTCGAAGCGCACGGACATCTGGGTGCGCAGCGACTCGATGGCCTGCTCCTTCTTGACGCCGATCACGCCGCCGCGCGGTCCCGTCATGCCGACGTCGGTGATGTAGGCGGTGCCGCCGGGCAGCACGCGCGCGTCGTTGGTGGGGACGTGCGTGTGGGTCCCGACCACGGCGCTCACGCGCCCGTCCAGGAACCAGCCGAGCCCGACCTTCTCGCTCGTGGCCTCGGCGTGCATGTCGACGAGCACGTGGTCGACGGCCCCGTCGAGGCGGGCGAGCACCGACTCGATCTCGACGAACGCAGGCCGCCCGGCGCGCAGGTACAGGTTGCCCGACAGGTTGACGACCCCGAGGCGCACGCCGTCGCGCTCGACGATGCACCAGCCGCGCCCGGGCTGGGCGCGCAGGTAGTTGGCCGGGCGCACGATGCGCTCCTGCTCGTCGAGGTAGTCGTAGATCTCGCGCCGGTGGTAGGCGTGGTTGCCCAACGTGATCGCGTCGACGCCGGAGCGGAACAGCTCGTCGGCGATCTTCGGGGTGATGCCGAGCCCGCCGGCCACGTTCTCGGCGTTGACGACGACGAACGTCGGGCCGTGGCGCTCGCGCAGCCCCGGCAGCAGCCCGAGCAGCGTCCGCCGGCCGAGACCGCCGACGAGGTCGCCGACGAAGAGGATGGTCGCGGGGGCGTCGGGCACGGCGCATACTCTCGCGCACGGGGCCGATGAGCGAACGGACGGACACCGGGCAGCTTCCGCCGCAGCAGCCGCGGCCGCGCGCGCCCGGGCCCCGTCGTCGTCCCGCGCTGGATCCAGCTCGTCACCGTCCCGCTGGCCGCGCTGCTGCTCTACGCCGTCGCGCGCGCGTCCGGGATCGTGCTGCTGCTGTTCCTCACGGCCGGGGTGATCGCGCTGATCCTGACCCCGCTGGTCAGCGCCGTGCAGCGGGCCCGCCTGCCGCGCGGCATCGCCATCTTCGTCGTCCTCGCGGGCTTCCTGCTCACGCTGGCCGCGGCCGGCGCCGTCCTGGCCAACCCGATCGCCGACCAGTTCTCGGCCTTCCGCGCCGACGTGCCCTCGATCGTGGACTCGGCCAACGAGAGCCTGGCCGACGTCCAGGCCGAGTTCGACCGCCGCGGGATCGACATCGAGGTCAAGCGCCAGGGCGAGACGGCGCTGGGGACGCTGCAGGACCGGGTCATCGGCGGGACCGACCAGGTCGTCTCGTTCGGCACCGACCTGCTCGAGCGGCTGATCACCGCCGGCTTCGGGCTGATCCTGGTCGTCGTGCTGGCCATCTACATGCTCGTCTACGGCGAGCGCATCGGCGCCGCGGCGCGCGCGGTCATGCCGCCCGGCGACGGCACGCGCGCGGACGACTTCCCGCGGCGGGTGACGCGCGCGGTGGCCGGCTACGTGCGCGGGCAGCTCCTGTTCAGCCTGGCCATGGGCACCGGGGCCGGGGTCGGGCTGTACCTGTTCGGGGCCCTGGGCATCTTCCCCGAGGGCAAGACGTACGCGCTGGGCTTCGGGGCCTTCTTCGGGCTCATGGAGCTGATCCCGTACGTGGGCCCGTTCCTCGGCGCCGCCCCGCCGATCCTCATCGCGCTGTTCCAGGACCCGCTGACCGCTGTCTGGGTCGCGCTGCTGTTCGTCGGCCTGCAACAGATCGAGGGGCACATCGTCGCGCCGATGGTCTTCGGCCACGCGCTGCGCATCAACCCGCTGCTCGTCATCTTCGCGCTGCTGCTCGGGGGTGAGCTGTACGGCATCCTCGGCGCGCTCGTCGCGCTGCCCACCGCCGCCGTGCTGCGCGAGACCGTCGTCTACCTGCGCGAGCATCTCGTGCTCGAGCCGTGGGGGACGGCGAGCCCGCTGGCCATGGTCGGCGCCGAGTCGATCCCTTCGCCCATGACCCGCTGCGCCGAGTGCGGCGCGCCGGCCGGGCCCGACGACGGCTTCTGCCGGCGCTGCGGCACCGAGCTGTACGCCGGTGCCCGTCCCCCGGGAGCCCGCGAGGAGTGAGCGCCGCCGCGCCGGCGATCGCCGCCACGGGCGTGGTCAAGCGCTTCGGGCGCCGCGACGCGCTACGCGACGTGAGCTTCGCGGCCGCCGCCGGCGAGGTCGTGGCCGTCATCGGCCCCAACGGCGCGGGCAAGACGACGCTGCTGTCGATCGTGGCCGGCCTCCAGTCCGCTGACGCCGGCACGGTCAGCCGACCGCCGCGCGAGGTCGGCTGGGTGCCCCAGCAGCCCGCGGTCTACTCGAAGCTCTCGGTGGCGGAGAACCTGAGGCTGTTCGCCCGTCTGGAGCGCGTCGACGACCCGGCCGCCGCCGTGGCGCGGATGCTCGAGCAGATCGACCTGGCCGACCGCTCCGGCGACGAGCTCGGCCGGCTCTCGGGCGGCAACCGCCAGCGGGTCAACATCGCCGTCGGCCTGCTGGCCGACCCGCCGGTGCTGCTGCTCGACGAGCCGTCGGCGGCGCTGGACCCGCGCCAGCGCGAGCGGCTGTGGGCCTACGTGGGCGGCCTGGCCGAGCGTGGCCGCGCGGTCGTCTTCTCCACGCACGACGTGGGGGAGGCCGAGCGCTACGCCGACCGCGTCCTCGTGCTCGCCGACGGCGAGGTGCTGTTCACGGGAACGGCAGCCGAGCTCGAGCGTGTCGTCGGCGGCGATCACCGGGACTTCGAGTCGGCCTTCGTGCGCTTCCTGCACGAGCGCGGCCACTGATCCACGAGATGCGCTGGCTGCTGCTCAAGGACCTGCAGATCCTGCGCCGCTCGCCGCTGCTGGTGGCCGTCCTCGTGGCCTACCCCGTGGTCATCTCGCTGCTCATCGGCCTGGCCCTCTCGCGCGGGCCCGAGCGCCCGAAGGTCGCGATCGCCAACCTCGTCCCGCGCGAGGAGCAGACGCTGGCGCTCGGCGCTCAGCGGATCGACACCTCGCGCTATGCCGACCGGCTGCTCGACGCGGTCGACCCGGTGACGGTCGGCTCACGCGATGGGGCGCTGGCCAAGGTCCGCTCGGGAGAGGTCCTCGGCGCGCTGATCGTGCCCGAGGACGTGACCCGGCGGTTGCAGTCCGCGCTCAACCTGTCCGGGTCGGCGGCGCGCCCGACGCTCGAGGTGGCCTACACGCTCGAGGACCCCCTGAAGGCGCAGATCGTCGAGTCGACGATCAAGGCGCGGCTGGCCGACGCCAACGGGGCGCTGTCGCGCCAGCTCACCCAGCTCGCCGGGCGCTACCTGGACATCCTCCTGCAGGGTGGCGGCTTCTCCGTGCTGGGACAGCGCTTCGACGTGCTCGGCCTGCAGCGCTCGCAGGCCCTGCTGCGAGACGCGCTGCGACGGCTGCCTCCGGGCTCGCCGGAGGCTCGTGGCGTGCGCCGGGTGGCCGACTTCGCCGGCGTGGCGATCGACAACCTCGGCCTGTCCGGCGCGGTGCTCGACTCGGTCGGCCAGCCGCTCGCCCTGCGCCGCACGGTCCTGTCCGGCCGGCGCACGTCGCTCAGCGCCTTCGCCATCGCCGTGTCGGTGACCATCTCGCTCATGTTCGTCACGGTCCTGCTGGCCGCCGGGCTGCTGGCCCTCGAGCGCGAGGACCACGCCTTCGGCCGGCTCGTGCGCGGGCTCGTGTCGCGGACGGCGCTGCTCGGGGAGAAGGTTGCGCTCAGCGCGGCGTGCGCCTTCCTGGTCAGCCTCGCGTTGCTGTGCGGGATCGGGCTGTTCGTCGAGCTGGAGTGGGGGCGCTTCGCCCGCTGGCTGCCGGCGCTCGCGCTCGGCGCGCTGGCCTTCGGAACGCTCGGCGTGGCCATCGGAGCGCTCGCTCGCGAGGTGCGTGCGGCCTCGCTGCTCGCCTTCCTCCTCGCGCTGCCGATCGCCTTCCTGGCCCTCGTCCCCGCCGGCGCGGTGGCCGGCCCGCTGCTCGACGCCAGCCGCGCGGTCTCGTCCCTGTTCCCGTTCCGCCCGGCGCTGCAGGCCATCGACGGCGCGCTGAACGGCGGTGGGCCGTCGCTGGGTGCGAGCGCCGCGCACCTGGCCGCGCTCGCCCTCGCCTACATGGCCGTCGCGCGCGCTGCGGTCGGGCGGCTGTCGTGAGCGCGCCGCGCCTGCGCCTCGAGGCGCCGCCGACGGCGATCCGCCCGACCGCGACCGAGGACGCCGACGAGCAGCTCGCGCTGCGCCGCGACAACCGCGAGCACACCCGCCCGTGGGACCCCCGGCGCGAGGACAGCTTCTTCACGCAGGCCGGCCAGCGCCTGGAGCTCGAGCTCGACCAGCGCGCATGGTCGGCCGGCACCGCCTACTCGTTCGCCGTGCTGGCCATGGACGAGGGCGACCGGCTGATCGGGCGCGTCGCGCTGGCCAACGTGGTCCGCGGCCCATGGCAGAACGCCACGCTGGGCTACTGGATCGACCATCGCGCCGGCAACCGCGGCCACGCCACGCGGGCGGTCCGGCTCGCGCTGCGCTACGCCTTCGAGGAGGTCGGCCTGCACCGGGTCCAGCCCGCGATCATCCCGCGTAACGCCAGGTCGGTGCGCGTGGCCGAGAAGGCGGGCTTCCGGCGCGAGGGGCGTGCCCTGCGCTACCTGAAGATCAACGGCACGTGGGAGGACCACGAGATCTACGCGCTGACCGCCGAGGACTGGGAGGCCATGCGCCCTGGGTGACCCGATCGGCCATCCGGCCAGGCGCGGGGAGCCCGCAGATACCATGGGCGCGTGGCCTTTCCGCACACGCGCCTGCGCCGCCTGCGTCGCACCCCGGTGCTGCGCGACCTCGTGCGCGAGACGCGCCTGCAGGCCGCCGACCTCGTCCTGCCGCTGTTCGTCGAGGCCGGCCTGGAGGAGCGCGGCGGGCGCGCGCCGATCGGGACGATGCCCGGCGTGGAGCGCCTGTCGATCTCGCAGGCCGTCGCCGAGGCGGGCGAGGCGCGCGCGCTCGGGCTGCCCGGCGTGCTGCTGTTCGGCATCCCGGCCGACAAGGACGACGAGGGATCGGGCGCCTGGGACGACGAGGGCATCGTCCAGCTCGCCACGCGGGCCATCAAGGACGCCCACCCCGACCTGCTCGTGATCGCTGACCTGTGCCTGTGCGAGTACACGAGCCACGGCCACTGCGGCCTGCTGCGCGACGACGGCGCGGTCGACAACGACGGCTCGCTCGAGCTGCTGGCCCGGACGGCGACCAGCCAGGCGCGTGCCGGCGCCGACGTGATCGCGCCCAGCGACATGATGGACGGCCGCGTCGGGGTGATCCGCGTCGGCGCTGGACGAGGAGGGCCTGGCCGACGTGCCGATCATGGCCTACAGCGCGAAGTTCGCCTCCGCCTTCTACGGGCCGTTCCGCGAGGCGGCCGACTCGGCGCCGGCCTTCGGCGACCGTCGCGGCTACCAGATGGACCCGGCCAACGGCGACGAGGCGCTGCGCGAAGTCGCGCTCGACGTGCAGGAGGGCGCCGATGTCGTCATGGTCAAGCCTGCGCTCCCTTACCTCGACGTGATCCGCCGAGTCAAGGACGCTACCCGCATGCCGGTCGCCGCGTACAACGTCAGCGGCGAGTACGCGATGGTCAAGGCGGCGGCCGCGGCCGGCTCGATCGACGAGCGCGCAGCCGTCCTGGAGACGCTGACCGCGATTCGCCGCGCCGGCGCCGACATCGTCATCACCTACCACGCCAAGGATGCCGCCCGATGGCTTCAGACCTGACCGCCACGCCCAAGATCCGCAGCCGCAAGGATGGCGCTGCGGTCCCGCTGGACGACTTCGACCGGAGCCTGCTCAACGCGATGCAGGGCGCGTTCCCGATCGAGCCGCGCCCGTACGCCGCGGTGGCCCGTGCCCTGGCGGTCGACGAGCAGCGCGTGCTCAACCGCGTGGGCGAGCTGATCCGCGACCGGATCATCCGCCAGGTCACGCCGATCTACGACACGCGCGCCCTGGGGTACGGGTCGATGCTGGTCGCGGCCAAGGTCGACCCCGAGCACCCGTGGGGGCCGGCCCGGATCATCAACTCGCACCCCGGCGTCAGCCACAACTACCTGCGCAACCACGAGTTCAACATGTGGTTCACGATCGCCGTCGAGGAGGACTCGAAGCTCGGCCTGCAGGGGACCCTCGACGTCCTGCAGGAGCTGACCGGGGCCGAGTCGATCCGCCAGCTGCCGACGCTGAAGCTGTTCAAGATCCGCATGGACCTCGAGATGGAGGGCGACACCGAGCGGCTCGCCTCGCCCGGCGAGGCCGTCGCTCCCGCCGAGCTCGACCGCCAGCCCTACGACGAGCTCGACCGCGCCGTCATCCGTGCCACCCAGGGCGACCTGCCGGTCGTCCCCGAGCCCTACGCGGCGGCCGCCGAGCAGCTGGGCATGAGCGTCGACGCGCTCGTGGAGCACCTGCTGGGGATGGTCGACCGCGGCCTGCTGCGCCGCGTGGCCGCGATCCTCTTCCACCGCCGCGCCGGCTTCTCGGCCAACGGCATGGGCGTCTGGCGCGTGCCCGACCAGGCGATCCTCGACCTCGGGCCGCGGATGGCCGCCTTCCGCGGCATCAGCCACTGCTACCAGCGCCCGACCTACGAGGACTGGCCCTACCAGATCTTCACCATGGCCCACGGCCGCTCCAAGGAGGAGTGCGACGCGATCCTCGACGCGATCGCCGGCGCGTTCCCGGAGATCAGCGATCGCGCGACGCTCTACAGCTCGACCGAGTTCAAGAAGGTCCGCCTCCTGTACTTCACGGACGACTTCCGTGACTGGGAACGCGCGCACGCCGGCGCCCAGTGACCACCTCGTCCACCGCCTCGCTGCGCGACACGCGCTCGGCCGAGCTCTACGCCCGCGCCGTCGAGCGACTGCCCGGCGGCGTCAACTCCCCCGTGCGCGCCATGCGCGCGATCGGCCGCGACCCGATCTTCGTGGAGCGTGCCCGCGGCGCGGAGCTGTCCGACGTCGACGGCAACCGCTACGTGGACTGGGTGTGCTCGTGGGGCCCGCTCGTCCACGGCCACGCCCACCCCGAGGTCCTGGCCGCGGTGATCGAGGCGGCCGAGCGCGGCACCACGTTCGGCGCGCCCACGGCCGGCGAGGTCGAGCTCGCCGACGAGGTCGCGCGACGGATCCCCGGCGTGGCCATGCTGCGCATGACCTCGTCGGGCACCGAGGCGGCGATGAGCGCCATCCGCCTGGCTCGCGCGGTCACCGGCCGCGAGAAGATCCTCAAGTTCGCCGGCGCCTACCACGGCCACGTCGACGGCCTGCTGGCGCAGGCCGGCAGCGGCCTGGCCACACAGGCGATCCCGGCCAGCCCGGGGGTGCCGGTGGCGGCGACGGCCGCCACCGTCGTCGTCGCCTGGAACGACGCCGACGCGGTGCGCGAGGCGACCGAGCGTCACGAGCTGGCCGCGATCCTGTGCGAGCCCTACGCGGCCAACATGGGGCTCGTCCCGCCGGCCGAGGGGTTCCTCGATCTGCTGCGCGAGCGCGCAACGGCGACCGGCGCGCTGCTCGTCTTCGATGAGGTCATCACCGGCTTTCGGCTGTCGCGCGGCGGCGCGCAGGAGCTCACCGGCGTCGCGCCCGACCTCACCGTGCTCGGCAAGGTCATCGGCGGCGGCCTGCCCGCTGCGGCCTACGGCGGCCCGCGCGCGCTCATGGAGCGGATCGCGCCGGCCGGCGACGTCTACCAGGCGGGCACGCTGAGCGGCAACCCGCTCGCCGTCGCCGCCGGCCTGGCCACGCTGCGAATGCTCGACGACGACGCCTATCGCCGGCTCGGGTCGATCACCGAGGCGCTGGCCGGCGGGCTGCGCGAGGCCGCGGCGGCGGCCTCGGTGCCCGTCCAGGTGCCCAGCGCTCCCGGCCTGCTCACCGTCTTCTTCTCCGCCGCGCCGGTCGGCGACCTGGCCGGCGCGCAGGCCTGCGACCTGGCCGCCCACGCCTCCTGGTGCCGCGGACTGCTGGCGCGTGGCGTGTACCCGCCGCCGTCGCAGTTCGAGGCGTGGTTCCCGTCCCTGGCCCACGGTCCCGAGCACGTCGAGCGCACGG
Organism: uncultured Actinomycetes bacterium; assembly: GCA_963787065.1. Classification (GTDB taxonomy): domain Bacteria; phylum Actinomycetota; class Thermoleophilia; order Solirubrobacterales; family Solirubrobacteraceae; genus JAOPZW01. The sequence goes on along the minus strand of CAWBBQ010000037.1, from coordinate 169,081 downwards.
TCGAGGCGGCCGCGGCCGCGTTCGCCGCGCTCTGATGATGCGCGCGCCCGTGGACGACGGCCGGCCGGCCGCCCCGGCCACGTCCGCGACGCTCGGCCGCCTGCACGCGACGCTGCGCGCCGAGGGCGGTCTGCTCGCGGGCGCGCTCCGCGAGGCCGTCCCCGAGGCGGGCGCCGACGACCCCGCGCTCGGCACCCTGGCCGCCGCCGGCCCACGGGCGGAAGGTCGGCGCGATGACGTCGCGTTCGTCGTCGAGGCGATCCGCGAGGGCTATCTCCTGCACTACGGCCGGCCGCGCCTGCTGAAGGACGACGATCCCGACCTCGTCCTGCTGGCCGGCGACCACCTCTACGCCCTGGGCCTAGCGCGCCTGGCCGCGCTCGGCGACCTCGCGGCGGTGGCCGAGCTGGCCGACGTCATCGCGCTGTCCGCACAGGCCCATGCCGAGGGCCGCCCGGAACTGGCCGACGCGGCGTGGGAGGCAGGCGCCGCGGCCGTCGGCTGGGCCGGCGACGGCGCGCTGGCCGAGGCCAAGGCGGCGGCCCGCGGGGGCGCTCCACGGGCGGCCGAGGGGCTGCGCGCGGCGGCGCGCCGCGTCGCCGGTGATGTGGCGCCCGAGCGCTGACCGCAGAGCCCTTCTCAGCGCTGCTCGCCCGTAGACTTTGAGGTCGCTAAGGTTCGCGCCCCCTCAGATGGCAGACCGCAGAGTCCCCAAGTCCAAGTACACCGTCGACCGGGAGATTCCCGGCGCCTTCGAGGGCGAGACGGTCACGCGCCGCCGCTTCATGACCGGCACCGTCCACGTCGCCGGCGCGGTGGCCACGTCGGCGATCCTGCTGCCGTCGCTCGGCTTCGCGCTCGGGCCGGTCTTCGAGAAGTACGAGCAGCCGTTCCAATCGGTGGGGCCGACCGACCAGTTCAACGCGGACACCTACATCCCGAAGGTCATCACAGCGGTGCCGGGCATCGGCCAGGCGGGCAAGACGACGGTCTACGTGCGCCAGCGCAACCCGCAGATCGACACCGAGCCGGCCGACGAGTACAACAGCTACATCGCCATGTCGCACCGGTGCATGCACCTCGGCTGCCCCGTGCGGTTCGTCGAGGCCGCCGGGCGCTTCATCTGCCCGTGCCACGGCGGCGTCTACAACTTCCGCGGCGAGGTCGACGGCGGGCCGCCGGTGCGCCCGCTGGACCGCTTCTACACGCGCGAGCGCAACGGCGAGCTCCTGATCGGCCCGCGCTTCTCGGTCAACCGCGAGCTCAAGCGCTTCTCGCCGCGCGACCCGGGCGAGCCCCTGGACGGCATCGGCCAGTACATCTACCCCTCGCGTCCGACCATCCGAAAGATCGAGGGCACGTAAGCCATGCCCAAGCTCAAGCTCCCCCTCCCGCCGCTCCCGCGCAAGCTCAACCCCGCGCCCAGGCGGCCGGGCGAGGGCAACGGCAAGGTCGATCCCAAGGAGGTGGCGACCGAGTCCACCGCCACCGTGGTCGACTGGGTCGACGAGCGCACGTCGCTCAGCGGTGGCGCCCGCTGGATGATGTTCCGCAAGGTGCCCAAGGGCACCAACTGGTTCTACACGCTGGGCTCGGCCACGATGTTCGCCTTCCTCAACCAGGCGATCACGGGTGTCTTCCTGGCCATGTACTACGACCCGTCGCCCACGCGCGCGTACGAGTCGGCGCGCTTCATCACCAACGAGGTCTTCCTCGGCGAGTTCGTGCGCGGCATGCACAAGTGGGGCTCGACGGTGATGATCGTCCTGATCTTCCTGCACATGGGCAGGACGTTCTTCTTCGGCGCGTACAAGTACCCGCGCGAGCTCAACTGGGTGATCGGCGTCGTGCTGGTGATCCTGACGTTCGTCATGGGCCTCACCGGCTACCTGCTGCCGTTCGACCAGCGCTCCTACTGGGCGACGATCGTGGCCAACAACATCACGGCCAGCGGCCCGCTCGTCGGCCCCTACCTCGGCGACTTCCTGAGGGCCGGCCCCGAGTTCGGGGCGACGACGCTGTCGCGCTTCTACTCGATCCACATGCTGCTCGTGCCCGGCCTGATCGCCGCGCTGATCGGCGCGCACCTGTACCTGGTGGCCCGGCTTGGCACCACGGCCCCGCCGTGGCTGAAGCCCGAGCAGCGCGCCGATCAGCGCGAGGAGCGCACGTGAACAAGGTCGAGAAGGAGGAGTACCTCCGCGAGTACTCGATCCTGAAGTCGCAGGGCAAGCCGTTCTTCCCGTACGCGGTGGCCAAGGACGCGCTGATGATGTGCGTCGTCATGGTCGTCATCATCGTGATGTCGATCGTGCTCGGCGCCGAGCTGGGCCCGAAGGCCGATCCGACGACCACGACGTACACGCCGCGCCCCGAGTGGTACTTCTTCTTCCTGTTCGAGGTGCTGCGCGTCATCAAGCCGCCCGAGTTCGTCCCGCTGGCCACGATCGGCGTGCCGACGATCTGCATGATCCTGCTGTTCCTGCTGCCGTTCTACGACCGCGGCCCGGAGCGGCGCCCCGAGCGGCGCCCGATCGCCACGACGGCGGGCATCTTCACGATCGCCGCGATGGGCTACCTGACCTACCTCGGCGCCGCGGCCGGCGCCCCGACCGAGATCGACATGGAGACGCCGCAGCGGATCCAGGCCCAGGGCGGGCAGGTGGTCACCGAGTTCGAGCAGGGCAAGCAGGTCGTGGCGCAGTCGGGCTGCCTGGCGTGCCATCAGATCGGCGAGAACGGCAACGAGGGCCCGGGGCCCGAGCTGACCGACATCGCCGACCGACTGCCGGCCCAGGCGATCTCGCGGACGCTCATCAACCCCACCTCGCCGATGCCCTCGTTCGCTCAGCTCCAGCAGGACTCGCCGGAGAAGTTCGACGCGATGGTCACCTTCCTCGGCCAGCTCAAGGGCGAGGGCGAGTAGCCCCCATCGTGCCGAGCGGGGGCGCGCCGGCGAGCGGCACCCTCGAGGAGCCGCAGGTCCGGGCGATGTTCGATCGCATCGCCTCGTTCTACGACGTCATGAACTCGGTCATGACGGCCGGCCTGCACCATCGCTGGCGCGCGCGCGCTGCCGACATGGCGGTCGTCGGCCCAGGTGACCGCGCGCTCGACGTGGCCACCGGCACGGGCGACCTGGCCGTCGAGCTCGCGCGCCGCGTGATGCCCGGCGGGGTGGTCGTCGGCTCGGACTTCTCGCAGGAGATGCTCGTCCAAGCGCGTCGCAAGGCGCCGGGGATCGCGTTCGAGTGGGGCAACGCGCTCGAGCTGCCCTATCCCGACGCCAGCTTCGACGCGGCCACGGTGGGCTTCGGGGCACGCAACTTCTCCGACCTCGACCGCGGCCTGGCCGAGATGGCCCGCGTCGTGCGCCCGGGGGGCCGCGTCGTCGTGCTCGAGATCACCACGCCGCAGCGCCCGCCGCTGTCGACGTTCTTTCGTGTGTGGTTCGATCGCGTCGTTCCGCTCATCGGGCGCCTGACGGGCGAGGCCGTGGCCTACAGCTACCTTCCCAGCTCGGTCCGCCGGTTCCCCGCCCCGGAGGGGCTGGCGGCGTCGATGCACCGCGCCGGGCTGCGCGACATCCGCTGGATCCTCACCGCCGGGGGGATCATCGCCATCCACTCGGGGACGCGGGCGTGATGGCGAACTCGTCCCCGGCCCCGGTCACCGAGGTCATCCGGGTCGCCGGCGACCACGTCCCGGAGCTACTGGCACGCGTCGAGGGACGGCTGACCGAGCTGGCCAGCGACCACGGCGAGGCGCTCGGCGTCCACGCCGGCGCGACGATCGCCGCGGGCGGCAAGCGCCTGCGGCCGCTGCTCGTCTTCATCGCGGCCGGTGACCACGACGGCGACGGGCTGGTCCGGGCGGCCGTCGCCGTGGAGCTCGTCCACAGCGCGACGCTCGTCCACGACGACGTCCTCGACGGTGCCGCGCTGCGCCGCGGCGTGCCGACCGTCGTGGCCAGCGGCGGGCGCCAGGCGGCGACGGCGACCGGTGACCTGCTGTTCGCGCGCGCCTTCGCCGAGCTCGTGCGCAACCGGCGTCCCGACGAGATCAGCGTCCTGTCGCGCGCCAGCCGGGCGCTGGCCGAGGGCGAGCTGCGCCAGCGTGCCGACGCGTGGGACGCCGACGTCGCCGTGGAGCGCTACCTGCACCGCTGCGAGCTGAAGACCGCGCGGCTGTTCGAGGCCGCCTGCCGGCTCGGCGCGCTCGAGGCGGACGGCGACGCCGACGCGCTCGGCGCGTTCGGCCGCCGGATCGGCCTGGCCTTCCAGCTCCTGGACGACGTGCTCGACGTCTCCGGGCCGGCCGAGCGCACCGGCAAGCACCGCGGCACCGACCTGCTGGACGGCACCATCACGCTGCCGTTCATCATCGCCCGCGAGCGCGACCCCGAGCTGCGGGCGCTCGACCCGCGCGCGGTCCGCGACGCCGCCCACGCAGAGCGGGTGTGCGACCGGATCCAGGCCACGGGCGCGCTGGAGGAGGCGCGACGCCGGGCGCTGGCCATGGTCGACGAGGCCATCGCCGGGCTGCCGGGCGACCTACCCGCCGGCCAGCGCGCGGCGCTCGATCTGGTGGCCAACGGGGTCGTCGCGCGCTACGCGTAGCGTCGCGCCGGAGAACGTCGGGGCCGCCGTCTCCGCCGAAGGGCGGAGACGGCGGCGGCCCGGCCGTCGCTTCAGGACGCTTCGGCGACCAGGAGCTTCAGGGCGGGCATGAGCACGGGCGTGGGGTCGCCTGGGGTGTTGGTGACCATCGCGATGTCGATGTCGTGCGCGGGCAGGTGGAACATGTAGGCGCGGTAGCCGGCCGCCGTGCCCATGTGGCCCAGGATCTCGACGCCGCCGGGCAGGACGTAGCGCTCCAGGCCGAGCCCGTAGCCGACCAGCCCGTTGGGGTTCTTCTCCGCCGCCACGAACGTGCGCATCTCCTCCAGGGTGTCCTGTCGCTGGAACAGCTTGCCGGCCAGCAGCGCGCGGAGGAACCGCGACAGGTCCTTGGTCGTGGTGAGCAGGGCGTTGCCTCCGGCGGCGCCGGCCATCGAGGAGTCGACGGCGGTGAGATCGCGCGGCCGGCCGTTGACGAGCTCGTATCCGTGGGCGATGTCACGCCCGCTCGGCACGTGGCCCGGCTGCGGCAGCGAGGTGTGCCCGAGATGTAGTGGCTGGATGACGCGTTCGCGGACGACTGCTCGCCATGGCTTGCCGGTCGCCTGCTCGAGGGCCAGGCCGAGCAGGTTGTAGTTCGTGTTCGAGTACGCGTGGCGCTGGCCGGGCGCCCCGGATCGCGGCTGCGCGGCCGCGCGGTCGAGGAGCTCGCTCACCTTCCACCGTCGCTGCGGGCTCGCGAGGATCTCGCGCCGATGGCGCGCATCGGAGTACTCGCCGATCCCGCTCGTGTGGTTGAGCAGCATGCGCACCGTGATCCGGTCGGCGTCGGGGAACCGCGCGGTCACGCGCGGGGGCAGCACGGCGACAAGCGGATCGTCGAGGGCGATCTTGCCCTCCTCGACGAGCTGCATGGTCGCGGCGGCGACGAACGGCTTCATGATGCTGCCGGCACGGAAGCGATCGCCGGCTCGCATCCGCGTGGCCGGGTCGATGCTCGCCTTGCCCGCGGCACCCGACCAGGTCCCGTGCCCGGGCCGGCGGACGTGGAGCGCCACACCCGGGAAGCTGGTCTCGGGCGCCTTCACGGCGCGGTCGAGGATGGCCTGCAGCCGGTGCTCGACGGGGCGAGGCGTCTCCCGCGCCTGTGCGTCCGCGCCGGCGGCCGGGACCGTCATGGCGAACACCGCCGCGCCCGTCAGCGCGGCGATGCTCGCGGCGGCGGTCCGGCGCCGCCGTCGCGCCGGCATCGGTGTCGTTCGTGGGTCCTGGATGGTGGGCTGAGCGGTCATGGGACCAGTCTCCGAGCGTCGCCCGCGCCCGTCATCGCCCGCACGTCCCGCGAAGTGGTCCTCCAAAGGTCTGATCCTGCCCGGCCGATCTCCGACCAGCGACGGAGGCGCGGGGCGAGCCGCACAGCGGCCGGCGTGAACGCAGCTCCGGGCCGGCGTCCGGCTGCCCAGGGCGCCGCGAGTGCCGTGCTCAGGCCGCGGTGCGCAGGCCCTGCAGCTCGCGCACCTCGGCCAGCCGGCGCAGCGCGTCGGACTCGATCTGGCGCACGCGCTCGGCGGATATCCCGAGCGCGCGGCCGGTCTCGCTCAGGCGCTTGGGGTCGTCGCCGTCGATGCCGTAGCGCATCCGCACGACGTCGCGCTGGCGCTCGGGCAGCTGCTCCAGCGCGCGGCGCACGGCGGCGTGCTCCATCGAGACGGCGACCTCCTCGTCGACGCTGTCGCCCTCGGCGGGCAGCAGCGCGCCGAACGGCGTCTCCGCGTCCCCGTCGGCGCCGCCCACGGGGCGGTCGAGGCTGACCACGGTGCGCATCGCCTCGCGCGCCTCGCGCAGATGCGACAGCTTCATGTCGGTCGCCTCCGCGAGCTCCTCGTCCGTCGGGTCGCGCCCCAGCTTGGCCTGGAGGTCGGCCTGGGCCTGGGCGAGCTTGCGCTGGCGGATGCCGACGTGCGACGGGATGCGGATCGTGCGGGCGCGGCTCTCGAGGCCGCGCTGGATGGCCTGCCGGATCCAGAACGTCGCGTAGGTGGAGAACTTGTAGCCCTTGCGCCAGTCGAACTTCTCGGCCGCGCGGACGAGCCCGAAGATGCCCTCCTGGATGAGGTCGAGCAGCGTCAGGTCGTAGGTCGGGTAGCGCTTGGCCAGCGAGACGACGAGCCGCAGGTTGGCGTTGATCAGCCGCTCCTTGGCCTCGAGGTCGCCGCGCTCGATGCGCTTGGCCAGCTCGGTCTCCTCCTTCGCGCTGAGCAGCGGGTAGTGGCGCAGCTCGTTGAGGAACATCTGCAGCGCGTCGGTGGTGACGAGCGAGACGTCGTCGTTGTCGTAGCGCAGCTCGGCGACGTCGGTGCGCCCGCAGTCGTCGCTGAGAGCTCGAGGCCGCGCGACTCGAGCTGGTCGTGGACGTCGTGCGTGGCCGCGTCGTCGAGCTGCGCCTCCTGCATCAGCTCGCTGAACTCGGAGAGGTTGACGCAGCCCTTGCCCTCGCCCTGCGCGATCAGCGCATCGAGGCGGGCCTGCGTGTCCTGATCGATCGCCATCCCACTTACCGGGATGGCCGGATCGGCGAACCCCCAAACGGGGTGCGGCGCCTAGAAGTCCTCGGGGACGATGTGGTCGGCGTGGAGGGCCGAGACGAAGCGCTCGATCTCGTCCTCCATGTTGGCCTGCATCAGGCACTTGAGGTCGCGGACCAGCGCCTCGGTGCCGCGGTCGAGCTCCTCGTCGAAGCGCTCGACGATGTCCTGCTCGAACACGCCGGTGCCCGTCCACTCGCAGTTCGGGCAGCGCAGCATGACCTCCCAGTGGGTCTCGCCGGCCTCGTCCCAGTCCACCGGGTACACGAGCTCGGAGTCGCACGACCCGCAGATGTGCAGGCTGTCGATCGGCTCGGTGACCGGCGCCTCGGGGTGCTCCCCGAAGTACACGACCTCGATCGTCTTGCCCGAGGGCAGGACGACGCGGCGGACGTAGGGCTGGTTGTCGGGCTGCGGGCTCATCATGCGCTGTTCCTGTGGCCACTTCATCGGCCACCATGGCCCCCGCTCTTGAGGGCCTGATCGACGTCTGTTGGAACTGGCGCGTTGCCGCTCATCGGCGGCGGGTGGGCTAACCCCCGCTACGCTGTGCGCATGCCGAGCATCGGACCCCTCGAGCTGGGGATCGTCCTGCTGATCATCCTGGTCATCTTCGGGCCCAAGCGGCTGCCCGGTCTGGGGCGGCAGCTCGGCTCGGGAATGCGCGAGTTCAAGGAGTCGATCACGGGCAAGGACCGCGACGACGAGGACGACGACGAGGTCTCCGCGGAGGAGCGCAAGCGTCGCGAGCTGGACCCCCCGCCGGCCTCCGGGCCCGAGGTCGTGACGGGCGAGCCGCGCCCGGAGGACCGCGCCACCACGCGCTCGGACTCCTGAGCGCCGCCCGCCCATGAGCCGTCTCCGGCCGGTCGGCCACGAGGATCGGCTGAGCCTGGTCGAGCACCTCGACGAGCTGCGCACGCGGCTGATCCTGTGCCTCGCCGTGTTCATGGTGGCGTTCTCGTTCTGCTACTGGCAGAACGACTGGCTGCTGCGGACCGTCAACCGGCCGCTGCAGACGACCCAGAACCTCGACGGCGACCAGCGCCGCAGCCAGGACCCGCTCGAGCAGGCCGCCCAGTACCAGGCGCGCAGCGGGCAGGCCCAGGAGGCGACGGTCAAGGCGTTGCGCTCGGTCGAGCGCCTGCTGGCCAGCGTCGGCGCGGGCGAGCGGCTCAGCGCCACCGAGGAGGCACAGCTGCGCGCGGCGCGCATCGCGCTGCGCGACGCGGCCAATGCGAACGCGGCCGCGTTCGAGGCGGTGCCCACGAACAAGGGGCGCCAGCCGATCACGCTTGGGGTGACCGAGCCGTTCGTCACCACGTTCACGCTGTCGGCGTATGCGGCGCTGCTCCTGTCGCTGCCGTTCCTGCTCTACCAGGGCTACGCCTTCGTGCTGCCGGCGTTCAGTGCCCAGGAGCGCAAGGTGGCGATCCCGTTGATGCTCGGCGTGCCCATCCTGTTCTTGTGCGGCGTGACCTTCGGCTACTTCGTGGCGCTGCCACGCGCGATCGGGTTCCTGCAGAACTTCAACGACGACTCGTTCGACATCCTCATCCGCGCCGCGGACTACTACAAGTTCTCGATCGTCCTGATGGCGGTCATCGGGTTCCTCTTCCAGATCCCGGTGGGCGTCCTGGCCGTGACGCGGCTCGGAGTGGTCAGCGCGCGCCAGCTCGCCGCCAACCGCGGGTACATCATCCTCGCCCTGGCCGTGATCGCCGCCGTGGCCACCCCGACGCCGGACCCGGTGACGATGCTCATCGCCATGGGCCCGCTCGTCATCCTGTTCGAGCTCAGCGTGCTGCTCGCGCGCATCTTCGAGCGCCGCCGCGAGGCGGGCGAGAGCCGCTGGGACACGGATGACGACCCCGCCGTATCCTGAGGGCCATGCTGTTCGACCTTCGCGGCCGCGGACGACGCCGCACGATCCAGGTCATCTACCTCTCGCTGGCCATCCTCATGGGCGGCGGCCTCGTGCTGTTCGGCATCGGGGGCAACACGAGCGGCGGCCTGGTCGACGCGATCCAGGGCAACTCCGGCGGCACGGACGCCGACGAGGCGTTCAACAAGCGCGTCGAGACGCTGCAGAAGCGCACGCGGACCAACCCGCAGGACGCGCGCGCCTGGGCCCAGCTGGCCAGCCTGCGCTTCCAGGCCGCGACCACGGGCGCGAACTACGACAACAACGCGCAGGCCTACACGACCAAGGGCAAGGCCGAGCTGCGCAAGGCGACCGCCGCCTGGCAGCGCCACCTGGCGCTGGTGCCCGACAAGCCCGACGCCACCGTGGCCAACCAGATGGTCCAGGCCTATGGCGTGACCGGCCTGCAGCAGTACGACGAGGCCGTGCGGGCGATGGAGGTCGTGATCGACAACCGCGACCCGACCTACCAGATCTACGCCCAGCTCTCGGTGCTCGCGCACGCGGCCAAGCAGGACCGCAAGAGCACGCTGGCCGCCGACAAGGCGGTCGAGTTGGCCCCCAAGGCCCAGCGCAAGGACGTCCGCCAGCAGATCACGCTGGCCAAGACCCAGCTCGACAACGTGGCCCAGGCGGGCACGCCGGAGCCCCAGCAGTAGCCGCTACCATCACCGCCGCACGCCCCTGTAGCTCAACTGGCAGAGCAGCGGACTCTTAATCCGAAGGTTCAAGGTTCGATTCCTTGCGGGGGCACTCGCGACCGCCCAGCTCAGCCGGGCTTTTTCATGCCTGCGGTGCTTCGACGTAGAGCCAGATCCGGGCTGTGCCTCGCAGTGACGGGCCCGGATGCTCTGGCCCAATAGTGGCCCGAACGTCAGCGCGTGGCCCGATCTCTCAGCCCACCGCGACGACGAGCCTGATCCTCAAGGCGGCGCGGTCGGTCCGGTGACGACCGGCCGGCTCCGGGCGCCGCGGCCTGCTGCCGCGGCGCCCTGGCCCGCGCTCACCCACGCGTCGATGTCGCGGCGACGAAGCGCCCGTGCGACCGAGACACGATGGCGGCCGTCGATCACGTAATAGCCCTCGGGGCGCTGTATCACCGAGATGGGCGGCAGCGGCCGAGCTTGGCGATGGGCGAGCGCCACGCGCTGCCATCGGGCGGCGAGGCGGGGAGCCGCCGGCCGGAAGCGCGCGTCGAAGTCGTGCGTTGCGTCCACGGTTCCCACCACGTCGAGTAACGGGATGACGCGCAGGCGAGACGCATGCCAGGACAGTGCCGAGACGCCGTCCAGGGCGCGTGGGTGGCCGCTCCCCGGTCGCCCCGGCGTGAGCCAGCGGACGAGGCGCGCGGCAAGGTAGGCCCGACGCGCGCGCTGGAAGTCCGAGCTGGCATCGAGGATGGCCATCCCGGTCCCGTGCGGGGGACCGCTGCGCAACGCGGACACACCGGCTCCGAGCCGGGCGAGCACTCGTGTGATCGGGCCGACCGCGCGACTGGCGGCGACAGCCGTCATTTGGCTCGGCCTCCGCGGCGGCCGAGGATCCCGGCCAGGGCGAGATCGACGACCGCCTGCGCGACTCCGTCGGTCAGCGGGGCGTGGCCGTGCAGGAGCCGGTGGTAGACGGCGCCGTAGATCAGGTCCAGCGCGACTTCGACGTCGAGGTCCGCCGGCACCTCCCGGCGCTCCACCGCCCGCGCGAACGCTGCTCGCATCGCATCGCGGCGAGGCTCGACGAAGTGGGTGCGGTAGGCGTCGGCGAACTCCGGGTCGGACTGCGCCTCGAGGATGAAGCCGGCGACGATGCGCCCAAACGGCCCGCGCCGGATCTCGCGCACCCAGGGCCGGACGAGCGCGAGCAGGTCTCCCCGCAGTGTGCCCGTGTCGCGGGTTGGGACGACGGCGGCCGACCAGTCGAGCAGGGCGTCCAGGGCCAGCATCTCCTTGGACGGCCACCAGCGGTAGATCGTGGCCTTGCTGACGCCGGCCCTTTCGGCGACCGCGTCCATGGTCACCGCCCCCGGACCGCGGTTCAGGAGGAGCTCGGCGGCCGCCGCCAGGATCGCGCGGCGGGCCTTCTCGCTGCGCGGCCGCCCGCGCCTCGGGGTGTTCGTTGTCGCCGCGCCGTTCACCGTCGTGGCCTATCGCGGTGCGGGCGCCGGGACGGTCTCGTCGAGGCGAGCGAGGACCTCGTGCAGCGCCGCGATGTCGCGCCCGCCGTAGCCGAGCTCGCGGGCCTTGGCCAGCATGTCGTCCGCGGTCGCGGCCGATGGAAGCGGGACGTCGAGGCCCCGCGCCGCCTGCAGCGCGAGGCGAACGTCCTTCTGCATGAGCTCCACGTCGAACCACGCGCGCTCCGGTAGGTCGAGCAGGAGGGGAACGCGCGTCCGGAGCATCGGTGAGCCGATCGCGCTCGTGCTCATGACCCGCGCGGCGAGTCGGGGATCGATGCCGCCGCGCTCGGCCAGCAGCAGCCCTTCGCTGAAGGCCAGCGTCTGGACTGCGAGGCTGATGTTGATCGCCAGCTTGAGCAGCAGGCCGTGGCCGTTTCCACCGACGCGAGTCACTGTCTGGCCGAGCTCGCGGAGCACGGGCTGGACAAGCCGGAAGGCAGCCTCCTCGCCGCCCACCATGATGGTGAGCGTCCCGGTCTCGGCCTGCGGAACGCTGCCCGAGACCGGGCCGTCGAGCATCCGGGCGCCGATCGATCGCACTCGCTCGGCGAGCTCGACGCTGACTTCGGGGCTGACGGTGCTCATGTCGATGTAAACCTTCCCGGGCGTCAGCCCGGCAAGGATGCCGTCCGGCCCGGCGGTGATCGCATCGAGCGCGGCATCGTCGCTCACCATGCTGAACACGACGTCGACGGCGGCGGCGACGGCCCGCGGCGTCGGCTGCCAACGGAGGCCGCCGTCGATCAGCGGCTGCGCCTTCGCGACCGTGCGGTTGGTTCCGTGCACCTGATGGCCAGAGGCGAGCAGGCGGCCGGCGATCCGGCCGCCCATCGTCCCGAGGCCGACGAATCCGATGGTGCTCATCGTTCGCCCCTCTCGATCTGCTCGATGTCCTCGGCGGTGAGGTCGAGGCCGGCGGCGGTCGAGGATCGGGTCGACCTGGTCGGGGCGGCGGAAGCCGACGATCGCGCCGTCGACGGCCGGATTGCGCAGCGCCCACGCGACCGCGACCGCCCCGGGCGTGGTGTCGTAGCGCTCGGCGACGGCCTCCAGGCGCTCGACCTGCGCCAGGTGCCGCGAGAGCTCGGGCTCCCGGAACCGCTCGTCGTGCTTGCGCCAGTCGTCGTCGGGCAGGTTCTCGATCCGTTCGCGGGTCATGCGTCCCGTCAGCAGGCCCGAGCCCATCGGCGAGTAGGCGATCACGCCGATCCCCTCGCGCTCGGCGAACGGCAGGATCTCGTCCTCGACCTCGCGCGCGACGAGCGAGTACGGCGGCTGCAGGGTCTCGACGGGCGCGATCTGCTGGATGCGGCGAAGCTGGTCGACGTCGAAGTTCGACACGCCGATGTGGCGCACCAGCCCGCGCTCCTTCAGCTCGGCCAGCGCTGACCACCCCTCCTCGATGTCCGCCGCGGGGTCGGGCCAGTGGATCTGGTAGAGGTCGATCGCGTCGACCCCCAGCCGCTCGAGGCTGGCCTCCGCCTCGCGGATCAGACGAGTCGCGCTTGAGGTTGTGGACGATTCGCCGGCCGGCCCCCTCGAGCAGCGAGCCCTTGGTGAACACGTAGGGGCGCTCGGCCACCCCTTCGAGCGCGCGGCCGACGATGCGCTCCGAATGGCCGAAGCCGTAGGCGGCGGCGGTGTCGATCCAGTTGACCCCCTGCTCGAGCGCGTGGAGGATCGCGGCGACGGACTCGTCATCGTCCTGCGGGCCCCAGCCGGCCTCCCAGCCGCCTCCGCCGATCGCCCAGGCACCGAAGCCGATGCGGGTGATCTCGAGGCCGGTCGCCCCGAGCTGAGCGGTCTTGAGTTGTGTCTTTGGCATCAGTCGTTCCTCTTTCATGTGATCGAAGTACTGGCTAGAACAATACAAAACGAAACGCCTAGTTTCAATAATGGGCGGACGTAGGCGCCCTGCGCGGCCACTTCTGGGCGACGCGACGGTCGCCACGATGCCCGCCCGCACCCGCAGGCGGGTTGCCGTCGAGCAGCGATCGCGCCGACGTCGCCAGCCCGGCGAGCAGCAGTCCCGCGAAGGCGAGCAGGGCGACCTTCGGCTCGACCCACTGCTCGAGCACGCCGAGCCCGAGCACCGGCACGGAGATGCCGATGTAGCCGGTCAGGAAGAAGCCCGCGAGGGCCTCGGCTCGGCGCTTGGGCGCCGCGAGGCCCGACACGGTGACGACGCCGCCCTTGAACAGCAGGCCCGCGCCCGCGCCGGCGACCAGCCCGCCGGCGAGGAACAGCGCGAGACTCGGAAGCCACGTCGCCGCGACGACGAAGAGGACTCCGGCTACCAGCGCGGCCATCCCGGTCGCGAGCAAGACCGAGCTTCGCGCAACCGGTGCGCGGCCACGACGGATCGCCCTGCGAGGCGTCGAGTCGCTCACGCCCAGCGATCGGCGCGTCGCCGAACTGGCGGCCGAAGGCCCTACGAACCGGGAGATCGCCCAGACCCTCTTCGTAACCCCGAAGACGGTGCGAGGTCCACCCGACGAACGTCTACCGCAAGCTGGAAATCGACTCGCGCGCGCAGCTCTCCGACGCACTGGGTGCAACCGACTCGGGTCTAGCTCTCATCCCAGCGCGAACCGGACTAGTGTCGGCGTGGCGAGACTTCGGAGCGTCGCGGCGCCGGCCCGGCGCGTGTGCAGCCCGAACGACCCTCGAAGCGCGCCGCACCGCTCCCGACGACGGAGGACCGCGCCATGGATGTCCACCAGTTCCCCGACGCAGTCCCGGATCCCGGGTCAACGGCGGTCCGCGGGGCGCGGTCGTCAAGGGCACCGACATCGTGCGCCGCTACGGCGAGGGCGACACGGCGGTCGACGCGCTGCGCGGCGTCTCCGTCGACATCGCCAAGGGCCGGCTGACCGCGGTCATGGGCCCGTCGGGCTCGGGCAAGTCGACGCTGATGCACATCCTCGCCGGCCTGGACAAGCCGTCCGTCGGGCGAGGTCGTGGTCGCCGGCATCGACATCGGCGGTCTCGACGACACGGAGCTGACCAAGCTGCGCCGCGACCACATCGGGTTCATCTTCCAGTTCTTCAACCTGCTGCCGATGCTCACGGCGGCCGAGAACATCGTGCTGCCGCTCAAGCTGGCCGGCGGCAAGCCCGACCAGGAGTGGCTCGACGAGCTGGTCGAGAAGGTCGGGCTCGGCGATCGCCTCACGCACCGCCCGTCCGAGCTCTCGGGCGGCCAGCAGCAGCGCGTGGCCGTCGCGCGCGCGCTCGTGTCGCGTCCGAGCGTGATGTTCGCCGACGAGCCGACGGGCAACCTCGACTCGACCACCGGCGGCGAGATCCTCGCGCTGCTGCGCGACTCGGTCGACTCGCTCGGCCAGACGACCGTGATGGTCACGCACGACGCGCACGCCGCGGCGATCGCCGACCGCGTGCTGTTCCTCGCCGACGGGAACATCGTCCGCGACCTCGGCCGCTCCACCGCGCACGAGATCCTCGCGACGCTCGAGGAGATGACCGAGCGATGATCGCCGTCGCGCTGAAGGGCCTCGCGGGCCGCAAGGTCCGCGCCCTGCTGACGGCGTTCGCCGTCGTGATCGGCGTGACGATGGTCAGCGGCACGCTCGTCCTCACCGACACGATCCAGAAGGCCTTCGACGGCATCTTCGGCGCGTCGTACGAGCAGACCGACGCGGTGATCGCCGGCAAGGAGATCGTCAAGGGCTCCCAGAGCGGGGCCGCGACGGTTCCCGAGTCGCTGCTCGCGCAGGTGCGGGCGCTGCCCGAGGTCGAGGCGGCCGGCGGCACGATCGCGCCGATCGCGTCCAACCAGGCCGAGATCTTCGGCCGCGACGGCAAGGCCGTCGGCTCCGGCGGCGCGCCCCAGTTCGGGCTCGGCAACGACGCGTCGCTGCCGCAGTTCAGCCCGCTGAAGCTCAAGACCGGCCAGTGGCCCGAGGGACCGAGGCAGGTCGCGCTCGACGCCGACACGGCGGCCGGCGAGAACTTCAAGGTCGGCGACACGGTCACCGTGTCCACGCTCGGAGCCAAGCACCGCTACGAGGTGACCGGCATCGCCACCTTCGGCGGGGTCGACTCGCTCGGCGGCGCCACGATGGCGATCTGGGACCTGCCCACCGCCCAGACGCTGCTGGACAAGGAAGGCCGCTTCGACGGCATCTCGATCGCCGCCAAGGAGGGCACGTCGTCGGACGAGCTCGTCCGCGCCGTCCAGCCGCTGGTCCCCGCGAGCCTGGAGGTCAAGGACTCCGAGCAGCAGGCCGCGGCGGACGCCAAGGAGACCAACGTCATCGTCAACGCCATCCGCTACTTCCTGCTGGGCTTCGGCGCGATCGCGCTGTTCGTGGGCGCGTTCGTGATCTTCAACACCCTGTCGATCACCGTCGCCCAGCGCACGCGTGAGTTCGCGACGCTGCGGACGCTCGGGGCCTCGCGCAAGCAGGTCATGCGCTCGGTCGTGATCGAGGGCCTGGTGATCGGGCTGCTGGCCTCGGTGATCGGGCTCTTCGCCGGGTTCGGGCTCGCCAAGCTGCTGACCGCGCTCGGCGGCGACCTCCCGGAGGCCGGGATGGTGTTCGCGCTGCGGACGGTCCTCGTCTCGCTCGCGCTCGGCACCGTGATCACGCTGCTGGCGAGCATCATGCCGGCGCTGCGCGCCACGCGGGTGCCGCCGATCGCGGCGGTCCGCGAGGGCTCGACGCTCCCGCCCTCGCGCTTCGCCGCCCACTCGCTCAAGACGGCCGTCGTCGTGATCGCGGCGTCCGTGGCCGCCATCTCCGTCGGCATCTTCGCGAGCGGGCTGGGCACGCTGGCGGTCGTCCTGCTGCTCGGCATCGGGATCCTGGCGCTCTTCGTGGGCGTGGCCCTCGCGGCCCCGCACATGGTCAAGCCGCTGACCCGCCTCGTGGGCCTCCCGGCGCGCCGCAGCGGCGGCGTCGCCGGCGACCTCGCCAGCGCGAACTCCGTGCGCAACCCCAGCCGCACCGCCTCGACCGCCGCCGCGCTGATGATCGGACTCACCCTCGTCACCGTCGTCGCGGTGCTGGGCGCCGGACTGCGCACCACGGTCGAGTCCGCCGTGACCGACCAGGTCACGGCCGCCTACATCCTCAACGGCAACGACGGCGTGCCGTTCGAGGCCGCCGAGGGCGACGCGCTCGCGCGCGTGCCCGGCGTGAACACCGCCTCGCACGTCCGCGTCGACAAGGCGCTCGTGGCCGGCGAGGAGAAGGACGTCACCGGCGTCGACCCGGCGACGATCGCGCGCTTCTACAAGTTCGACTGGACCGACGGCTCCGACGCGGCGGTCGCCCAGCTCGGCACCGACGGCGCGCTCGTGACGCAGACCTACGCCGACGACCAGGACCTGGCGGTCGGCGACCCGCTCTCGATCCAGACCGCGTCCGGTGACAAGCTGGCGGTCGTCGTCCGCGGCATCTACGACCCGCCCGAGATCGAGCAGATGCTCGGCTCGATCACCATCGCCCAGCAGGCGTTCGACGAGGTCGTTCCCCCAGCCCAAGAACCAGTTCACCTTCCTCGACGCCGGAGCGGACGCCGAACCAGGCGCTGACCGCGGCGGCGGCCGACTTCAGCGACGCCGCGGTGCACACCGGCGCCGCCTTCGCGAACGACTACACGGAGGGCTTCGCCAGCTTCCTGAACTTCCTCTACGTGCTGCTGGCGTTCTCGGTCGTCGTGAGCCTGTTCGGGATGGTCAACACGCTCGTGCTCACCGTGTTCGAGCGCACGCGCGAGCTCGGGATGCTGCGGACGATCGGGATGACGCGCCGCCAGGCGCGCCGGATGATCCGCCACGAGAGCGTCATCACCGCGCTGATCGGCGCCGCGCTGGGGCTCCCGCTCGGCATCTTCCTCGCGCTGCTGGTGACCCAGGCGCTGTCGCAGTACGACATCGCGATCTCGATCCCGATCCCGGAGCTCGTGGCCTTCACGGTCGTCGCCATCCTCGCCGGGCTCGGCGGCGGCGATCATCCCGGCCCGCCGCGCCTCGCGGCTGAACGTCCTCGACGCGCTGCACTACGAGTGACCGCGCAGCGATGACCGCCGTCCATCACCGCCTCGCCTTTTTTTTTTTTTTTTTTTTTTTTTTTTTTTTTTTTTTTTTTTTTTCCCCCCCCCCCCCCCCCCCCCCCCCCCCCCCCCCCCCCCCCCCCCCCCCCCCCCCCCCCCCCCCCCCCCCCCCCCCCCCCCCCCCCCCCCCCCCCCCCCCCCCCCCCCCCCCCCCCCCAAGGCCCGTGCGTGCAGATGGTCGGGGGCCTCGCCTTTTTTTTTTTTTTTTTTTTTTTTTTTTTTTTTTTTTTTTTTTTTTTTTTTTTTTTTTTTTTTTTTTTTTTTTTTTTTTTTTTTTTTTTTTTTTTTTTTTTTTTTTTTTTTTTTTTTTTTTTTAAAAAAAAAAAAAAAAAAAAAAACACCCCCCCCAAAAACCACGGAGACGGTGGGGCGCTGGTTAGTTCGGATTTTGATCGGCACCGGCGCCGAGACTCTCGATCGCACCCGCGAGCTGGTGCGCGTGGCCGACCAGACCGATCTCGAGCTCGTCGGGATCCAGAGATCACCCCTACCAGGGGCACTTCCGTCGACAGCTGGCCGCTGATCCCGGCCCTGGTAGCGCAAGACCAAGCGCATTTCGATCTTCACCGACGTCGCGAATCTGCCGTTGCGCCCGCCCGCCGTGATGGCCAAGGCCGCCGCTTCACTCGACGTCCTGAGCGGCGGGCGCTTCGAGCTCGGCCTCGGGGCCGGCGGTTTTCCGGACGTGATCGCGCCAACTCCGGCGGGCCGCGTGCGAACGCCGGGCGAGGCCATGGAGGCGCTAGAAGAGGCGATCGACGTGATCAGGCTGCTGTGATCCGATCCAGCCGTTCGGTGTCGTTCGACGGGAAGCACTACCAGCTCGAGGACGCGTGCCCCGGCCGGCGACCCGTGCATCCGATCGGCATTTGGCTCAGAGCGTTGAAGACCGCGGATGCTGGAGCCTCGTCGGGCCTGTAAGGCGGACAGCTGGCTGCTGTCGCTGGGCAAGCGCCGACGCCGTGACGAGAATGCGCGCCGAACAACGAGCTAATCAACGCCGCGGCCGAGGAGGCGAGCCACGACCCAGGTTCGATCCGACGGATCATGAACATCCAGGGCCTCATAGGCGAACAGTCGGCACCGTCGCGACGCGTCCCAGCCCGGTCGGCTATCTCGCCGAAGAAACCACTCGCCGGGCCAGCCGTCTTCTGGGTCGAGACGCTCACCGGCTTCGTGGACGATGGCTTCGACACGCTCGTGTTCTCGCCAGTGGACACCACTCCCGACCAGATCGAACTGCTGGCCGTTTTTTTTTTTTTTTTTTTTTTTTTTTTTTTTTTTTTTTTTTTCCCCCCCCCCACAAAAAAAAAAAAAAAAAAATATAAAAAACAATGTATCTACAACGAGCGCGGCGTGCGCGTCGCCGGCATCGACAACTCCGAGGCCATGCTCTCCCGGCTGCGGGCCAAGCCGGGCGCTCAGGACATCGAGGTCGTGCTCGGCGACTTCGCGCGCACCCGGGTCGACGGTGAGTTCTCCGTCGTCTACCTGGTGTTCAACACGATCTCCAACCTGGTGACGCAGGATGCGCAGGTCGCGTGCTTCGAGAACGCCGCCGCGCACCTTCGCAGCGGCGGGCGGTTCGTCATCGAGAACGGCGTGCCGGCGCTTCAGAGCCTTCCGCCCGGACAGACGGTGATCCCCTTCCGCGCCGATCGCGAGGGCTTCTCGTTCGACGTGTACGACGTCGTCACGCAGCGGTTCAGCTCCCAGCACTTCTACCTCGTCGACGGCCAGGGTCGAGGCGTCTCCCCGTGGAGTTCCGCTACGCGTGGCCCGCCGAGCTCGACCTCATGGCGCGCCTCGCGGGCCTGACGTTGCAGGACCGCTGAGGCCGGGTGGCCGAGAGAACCGTTCACGGCCGTCAGCCCCGCTCACGTCTCCGTCTACGTGAAGCCGTGAGCGAGGCCGGATTTTTTTTTTTTTTTTTTTTTTTTTTTTTTTTTTTTTTTTTTTTTTTTTTTTTTTTTTTTTTTTTTTTTTTTTTTTTTTTTTTTTTTTTTTTTTTTTTTTTTTTTTTTTTTTTTTTTTTTTTTTTTTTTTTTTTTTTTTTTTTTTTTTTTTTTTTTTTTTTTTTTTTTTTTTTTTTTTTTTTTTTTTTTTTTTTTTTTTTTTTTTTTTTTTTTTTTTTTTTTTTTTTTTTTTTTTTTTTTTTTTTTTTTTTTTTTTTTTTTTTTTTTTTTTTTTTTTTTTTTTTTTTTTTTTTTTTTTTTTTTTTTTTTTTTTTTTTTTTTTTTTTTTTTTTTTTTTTTTTTTTTTTTTTTTTTTTTTTTTTTTTTTTTTTTTTTTTTTTTTTTTTTTTTTTTTTTTTTTTTTTTTTTTTTTTTTTTTTTTTTTTTTTTTTTTTTTTTTTTTTTTTTTTTTTTTTTTTTTTTTTTTTTTTTTTTTTTTTTTTTTTTTTTTTTTTTTTTTTTTTTTTTTTTTTTTTTTTTTTTTTTTTTTTTTTTTTTTTTTTTTTTTTTTTTTTTTTTTTTTTTTTTTTTTTTTTTTTTTTTTTTTTTTTTTTTTTTTTTTTTTTTTTTTTTTTTTTTTTTTTTTTTTTTTTTTTTTTTTTTTTTTTTTTTTTTTTTTTTTTTTTTTTTTTTTTTTTTTTTTTTTTTTTTTTTTTTTTTTTTTTTTTTTTTTTTTTTTTTTTTTTTTTTTTTTTTTTTTTTTTTTTTTTTTTTTTTTTTTTTTTTTTTTTTTTTTTTTTTTTTTTTTTTTTTTTTTTTTTTTTTTTTTTTTTTTTTTTTTTTTTTTTTTTTTTTTTTTTTTTTTTTTTTTTTTTTTTTTTTTTTTTTTTTTTTTTTTTTTTTTTTTTTTTTTTTTTTTTTTTTTTTTTTTTTTTTTTTTTTTTTTTTTTTTTTTTTTTTTTTTTTTTTTTTTTTTTTTTTTTTTTTTTTTTTTTTTTTTTTTTTTTTTTTTTTTTTTTTTTTTTTTTTTTTTTTTTTTTTTTTTTTTTTTTTTTTTTTTTTTTTTTTTTTTTTTTTTTTTTTTTTTTTTTTTTTTTTTTTTTTTTTTTTTTTTTTTTTTTTTTTTTTTTTTTTTTTTTTTTTTTTTTTTTTTCCCCGGGGGGGGTTTTCTCGGAGCTTGGCCTCGGCCACGATCACACGCTCGTCCCGGAGCTCGAGGGCCTGGTCAGGCGGTCACCCGACGCGCGAGCGCCTCCGCGCCCAGCTCATGCTCGCGCTCTACCGAGCCGGCCGTTTGGCCGTTTTTCTGGCGGTCTACGGGCACGGGCGCCAGGCGCTCATCGACGGGCTCGGCGTCGAACCCGGTCCGGCGCTGCGCGACCTGCAGGCCGCGATCCTGCGCCAGGATCCGTCGCTGGCCCCGGTGCACGCCGGCTGGCGCGTCCCGCGGCGTCGTGAGCGCGTTGCTCGCCGAGCGCCCATCGCCCTCATCCTCACCGGAGGCGCGCTGCTGGTCGGGGCCGCCATCGCCGTCGTACTGCTCGCCGGCGGAGGCGGCGGCGGTTCGACCACGGCGACATCGCTGCTCCCCGACGGCGACGTGGGGGCGATCGACCCGTCGAACGGTGCCGTGCTCGGCTCCGTGCGCGTGCCCGGCGAGCCCGACGGGATCGCCTCCTCGCGCGCCAGGGCGTGGGCGGCGAGCGAGCGCGCGGGAACCGTGACCGGCATCGATCTGCGCCGGCGGGCGGCGGCCGAGGTGATCGCCCCGGGCGGAAGGGTCGGCGCGGTCGCAGCCGCCGGCGGCGCGCTGTGGACCGTCGACGTCCGGCGCCACCAGCTGCTCGAGCTCCGTCCTGGCTACGCGGCGGTCGTCCGTCGTGTGCGCTTGCCCAGGCCACCGCCGGCCGGTCCGGTCCTGGAGGGCCCGCAGGGCCCGTGGGCGCTGGCCGCAGGCGACGGGTCGTACTGGGTGACCGACGGATCGACGCGCGTGACGCGGGTCGACACGCGCACCGGGCGCGGGCGCCGGATCGACCTGCACAGCAGGCTCAACGACGTCACCGTGTTCGGCGGCGCGGTCTGGCTGCTGAGCGGCGGTCGGCGAGCGTGCTCAGGCTCGATTCGCACGGCCGTCGCCCGCCGGTCCGCATCGCGATCGCCGGCCGCCGCGGCGTCGATGTCCCGTACCCGATCTCGGTCGCCGCCGGCCTCGGCGCCGTCTGGGTCCTCAACGGCAACACGGCGACCGTCACGCGGATCGACACCGCGGCCGCGCCAACTCGCTCCAGGACCAGCAGGCGTCCGGATCGGGGTCGAGCGATATCCACAGCGCCTGGCCGTCGGCGCGGGCGCCGTGTGGGTGGCCAACGGCGACGGCACGCTCGCGCGGATCGACCCGGACGGCGCCACGCCGCGCATCCTTCCCGTGGCGCATGGCCTCAACGACCTGACGGTGGCCGGTGGCGCGGTGTGGGTGACCGCGACCCAAGGCGCCGGCGCGCCGCCGGCCGAGCCCGCCGCGGCGAGCGGGCGCGGGTCCACGGTTCGCCCGCTGGCGACGTCCTCGTATTACCCCGTCTCCCAACGGCCCGGCGACAACCCGCGGCTCCTGATCGCCTCATCCCTGCCGTTGCAGGGCCCGAACGCGGTCGCCGCCGTACCCTGCGAGCGAGGCGATCCGGCAGACGCTGCGCGATCGACGGTTCCGCGCGGGGCGTCATGCGATCGCCTTTCAGGCGTGTGACGACTCGGTGGCCGACCCTCGGTCGCTCGGGATCGGAAAGTGCCGCGCCAACGCGCGGATGTACGCGCGCAACCCGAGCCTCGTCGCGGTCGTGGGGCCGTTCACCTCCGGCTGCGCGCTGGCGGCCCTGCCGATCCTCAACGGCACGCGAGAGCCCGTCCGCGCTGATCAGCCCTTCGAACACCTACATCGGGTTG
This sequence comes from uncultured Actinomycetes bacterium, assembly GCA_963787065.1. Lineage (GTDB taxonomy): Bacteria > Actinomycetota > Thermoleophilia > Solirubrobacterales > Solirubrobacteraceae > JAOPZW01. Next base: position 146,861 of record CAWBBQ010000037.1, on the reverse strand, counting down.
ACGCGCGGCGGCCCGGGCACCCGACCGTCGGAGCCCGAGCGATACGCCGCCCGCGGTGTTCGCAGCTACGCGCGCGTCATCCCGCCCGACGACGTCCAGGCGGCGGCGGATGCGACGCTCGCCCGGCGCCTCGGCGCGCGCCGGGCCTTCGTGCTGCGCGAACCGCACGCCTACGGCGTCGGCATCGCGGCGAGCTTCACGATCGCCGCCCACCGCCCTGGGAATCGACATCGCCGGGGTGGCCGACTGGACCTCCGTCGAGCGTATAGTTCGCCGCGTCCGGGCCGCGCGGCCCGACACCGTCTTCCTCGCCGGGGTGCTCGACCCCGCGAGCACGAGGGTCCTCAGGGCGCTGCGGCGGGTGCTGCCCGCGCGCACGCGCTTCGTCGCCTCGGACGGCTTCGCGTTCGACGACGCGATAAAGGCCCTGGGGAGCGCGTCCGACGGCATGTACGTCAGCGTCGCCGGCTTGCCGACCGAGCGGCTGCCGAGGCGTGGTCGGCGCTTCGTGCGGCGCCTCGCCCGCGCGGTCGGAGGCCGGCCCGACCTGTACTCCATCTACGCGGCCCAGGCCACCGAGGTGCTCCTCGACGCGATCGCGCGATCGGATGGCACGCGTGCGTCGGTCCGCCGCGAGATCTTCAGGACACGCGTGCGCGACGGCCTGATCGGCAATTTCACGATCACGCCGTCGGGCAACTGCCACGACCCGGCGCTTCGTCTCGGTGTACCGGATCACCGACGGTGAGATGCGGCTCTCGGATGTCGATCCGGCCCCCGGAGGACCTGCTTCGCGGAGGTTGACCCGGGAGGTCGACCGCCTGTTAGCGTGACTCGCCGCGTGCGCGACCCCTCGGCCATGTCCGCGCCGGTCCATTCGGCGAGCCTCGCGTCGTGATCTCGACGTGGACGTTCTCGCCGCACCAGGGCGTCCCGCCCCGCGTGGCGCCGTTCGCGCATGCGACCGCGGCCGGGCCGACCCTGTACGTGACCGGGCAGATGCCGACCGACCTCGAGGGCCGGCTCGTCGCCGGTGGGATCGCCGAGCAGACCGATCAGGTCATGCGCAACCTCGAGCGCGTCGTCAAGCTGGCCGGCGGCGCGCTGGCGGACACGGTGATGGTGCGCGCCTACCTGCTGCGCTGGGAGGACTACACCGCGTTCAATGCCGCGTATGAGCCGTGGTTCGCCGAGCGGCTGCCGAGCCGGACGTGCGTCGGGACCACCGGCCTGGCGGCCGGCGCGCTGGTCGAGGTCGACCTCGTCTGCTGGCGGGCGGACGGCTGGGCGGGGGAGCCGCGGGGCGAGCGCGCCCGCGGGTAGCCTGCGAATCATGTTGGCGATCTACGACGGTGAGCTGATGGAGGCCGACGAGGTCCTCGTCCCGGCCACCGACGACGGCCTGCTGCGCGGCGACGGCGTCTTCGAGGTCATCCGCCTCTACGACGGCCGGCCGTTCGCGCTGGACGAGCACCTCGCGCGGATGGGGCGCCGGCGGCGAACCTGCGCCTGCCGTTCGACGAGGCCGCCTGCGCGCCGACGTCGAGGCGCTGCTCGAGGCGAGGCGGCCCGCCGACGGCGCGCTGCGGCTCGTGGTCACCCGCGGCGGCCGGCGGATCGGGTTCCTCGAGCCGCTGCCGCGGCTGCCGGACACGATCGCGCTGCAGACGATCACGTACGCGCCGACGCGCGTGCTCGACGGCGTCAAGTCGCTGTCCTACGCGGCCAACATGCTCGCGTCGCGGCTGGCCGAGGAGCAGGGCGCCGACGAGGCGCTGCTCGTCACCCCGCACGGGCGCGTCCTCGAGGCGCCGACCTCGTCGTTCTTCTACTCGCTGGACGGCGAGGCTGAACACGCCGCCGCTGTCGGACCGCATCCTCGACTCGATCACCCGCCGGCGGCTGCTGGAGGTGTCCGAGGCGACGAGCGGCACGACGCGCGGACGACCTCGCCGGCGTGCGCGAGGCGTTCCTCGCCTCCTCGGCGCGCGAGGTGCTGCCCGTGCGCGCGATCGACGGGCGCCCCGTGCCCGACGCGCCCGGCCCGCTGGCCTCGAGGCCGCGAGCCGCGTGCGCGCGCAGATCGAGCACAGCTCGGCGCGGCCGCCCGCTGAGTGCGCGTCGTCACGGTCATCGGCAACCGTCCGCAGTTCGTCAAGGCGGCGGCCGTCTCCGGCCCCTGCGCGCCGCGCACGACGAGCTGCTCGTGCACACCGGCCAGCACTACGACGACGAGCTGTCGACGATCTTCGTCCAGGAGCTCGGCGTCCCGCGGCCCGAGCTCGAGCTCGGCATCCGCGGTGGCACGAACACCGAGCAGACCGCGCGCATGCTCGCCGCGCTCGGCGAGCTGCTCGCCGACGAGCGGCCGATGCCGTGCTCGTCTACGGCGACACGAACTCGACGCTCGCCGGCGCGCTGGCCGCGGCGCAGGCGCGCGTCCCCGTCGCCCACGTCGAGGCGGGCATGCGCTCGTTCGACCGCGCGATGCCCGAGGAGCTCAACCGCGTCCTGACCGACCACTGTCGGACCTGCTGCTCTGCCCGTCGCCGACCGCGGCGAGAACCTCGCGCGCGAGCGCGTGGCCGGCGACGTCGAGATCGTCGGCGACGTCATGGTCGACGTCGCGCTCCTGTTCCCGCCGCGCGCGCGTGCCGACGACGCGCCGCTGCGCCGCGCGGGCGTCGCGCCCGGCGAGTACGTGCTCGTCACCGCGCATCGCGCCGGCACCGTCGACGACCCCGCGCGCCTGCGCCTGCTCGTCGACCTGCTGCTCGGCCTGCCGCTCCCGGTCGTGCTGCCGCTGCACCCGCGCACGCGCGCGCGCCTGGAGGCAGCCGGCTGGCTCGGCGAGCTCGAGCCGCCGGCACGTCCTGCGCCGCCGCTCGGCTACCTCGCTTTCACCTCGCTGCTCAGCCGCGCGCGCGCCGTGCTGACCGACTCGGGCGGGGTGCAGAAGGAGGCCTACCTCGCCGGCGTGCCGTGCGTGACGCTGCGCGACACGACGGAGTGGGTCGAGACCGTGCAGGCGGGCTGGAACGTGCTCGTCGATCTCGACCCCGACGCCGCGCTCGCCGCGCTGGCGCGAGCCCCCGGCCGACCGGCCCGAGCTCTACGGCGACGGCCAGGCCGGCGCGCGCGTCGTGGCGGCGCTGGCGGGCGAGCCCGTGACCGCCTCCCGCCGGCGTCGTCGATGACGACGGCGTAGCCCGGGTCACGGGTGAGCCACGCGGCGGACGGGGAATTGCGTGGCCCGCTGCGCTCGGCCCGGGAACGGACCACACACGCGGCGAGCGCACGAGCACGGGCCGCCCTCGTGTCCCCCCAGACCGGTGGGCGGCCGACGATGCACGACAGATGGCGGGTGCGCCGGGCGCGGGCAATGACCATTCGTTGGTCCGTGCCCCGGAAGTCGGGATGGGGGGGCCCGAGCGGGGTGCGCGGGTGCCGGCTACGCGGCGGCCAGCGTGGCCGCGCCGTCGCCGGTCCAGATGATCTGCTCGCGCCCGGGGCCGACGCCGACGAGCACGACCGGCACGCTGACCTAGTCGGCGATGAAGCGCAGGTAGTCGCGCGCGCTGGCGGCAGCTCGTGCTCGCCGCGCGCCTCGCTGATGTCCTCGCGCCAGCCGGCCAGCTCGATGTACTCGCCGCTGGCGTGGTGCAGCACCGACTGGTGGTAGGGGAAGTCGTTGAACGTCGCCTCGTCCTTGCTGCGTAGGCCGTGCAGACCTTGATCTTCTCGAAGCCGGTGAGCACGTCGAGCTTCGTGATCGCCAGCGCGGTCAGCCCGTTGATGCGCGAGGCGTAGCGCAGCGCGGGGATGTCGAGCCAGCCGGTGCGCCGCGGGCGCCCGGTCGTCGTGCCGAACTCGCCGCCGCGGCGGCGGATCTCCGCGCCGACCTCGTCGTGGAGCTCGGTCGGAAACGGACCGGAGCCGACGCGCGTGACGTAGGCCTTGGCGATCCCCCAGACCTCGTCGATGTCCTTCGGGCCGACGCCGGCGCCGACGCACGCCGCGCCCGCGACCGGGTTGGACGAGGTGACGAACGGATAGGTGCCGTGGTCGATGTCGAGCAGCGCGCCCTGCGCGCCCTCGAAGACGACGAGCTGGCCGCCGTCCAGCGCGTCCGAGACGATCGTCGCGGTGTCGGCGATGTGGCGCTCGAGGCGGTGGCCGTAGGTGAGGTAGTCCTCGGTCATCGACTGCAGGTCCAGCGACGGGTCCTCGCGTAGGGGCGCAGGCTCAGCCGCTTGGGGTCGAGCGCCGCCGTGATCTTCTTCTTGAGGATCTTCTCGTCGAGCAGGTCCTGCATGCGGATGCCCAGGCGCGCGGCCTTGTCGGCGTAGCACGGGCCGATGCCGCGCCGCGTCGTGCCGATCTGCGAGCTTGCCGAGCTTCGCCTCGCCCGCGTTGTCGAGCAGCAGGTGGTAGGGCATGATCACGTGCGCGTTGGCGCTGACGCGCAGCCCGCTGGTGTCGATCCCGTGGCCCGCAGGCGTCGATCTCGTCGGTCAGCACGCGCGGGTCGATGACGACGCCGTTGCCGATGACGCAGCGCTTGCCGGGGTAGAGGATGCCCGCCGGGATCAGGTGGAACTTGAACATCTGCCGTCGCGGATGATCGTGTGGCCGGCGTTGTTGCCGCCCTGGAAGCGCACGATCGCGTCGGCGCGCTCGGCGAGCAGGTCGACGACCTTGCCCTTGCCCTCGTCGCCCCACTGGGCGCCGACGATGCAGATTCCTGGCATGTCCGCTGAAGTCTTCAGGCCGAGCAGCCGACAACGCTGCGCGCGTCCTCGGCCCCCACAGCGGCAGGAGCTCGCACATCTCCTCCAGCCGCGACACCGTGCGCTCGTTGATCTGCTCGGCGAGCTCGTCGCGCTCGAGGTTCGTCGTGATGATCACCGAGCGCTCGTCCTCGTAGCGCGCGTTGACGATCGCGTAGAGCTGCTCGAGCACCCAGGCGCTCGTCTTCTCGGCGCCGACGTCGTCGATGTGCAGGAGGTCGACGGCGGCCAGGCGGTCGAGGAAGTCGACGTAGGAGCCGCCGCGGTCGTCGTCGAACGTCGTGCGGATCTCGGCCAGCAGCCGCGGCAGCGAGTAGATCGCCACGCTGCGGCCGGCCTCGAGCGCGTGGCGCGAGACGAGCATCGCCAGCGTCGTCTTGCCGGTCCCGACCGAGCCGAGAACCACAGCCCGCGGCCGGCGTCGAGGTTCTCGTCGATGCGGCTGACGAAGCGCCGCACGGCCGCGACCTGCGGCGCGGGCATCTCGGTCACCGGCGGGCGGTCGAACGACACGCCGCGGTACTTGCGCGGGATGACGCCGCTCAGCGCGCGCGCCGGCGCCGCTGACGCGCTGCGGGCGGCAGCGGCAGTCGCTGGCGCGTGCGTCGCTCGTCGACGACGAAGCCGCTGCCGTCGCAGAGGCCGAACGGGCAGGGCTGTGGTCGCTGCTCATGCGGCGCGCTGGAGCCCGAGGAACCGCGGGTACTCGTTCTGGAAGGTCAGCGGCACGTCGCCCAGACCGCCGTTGCGGTGCTTGGCGATGATGAGTTCGGCGTCGCCCGGTCGGTCGGTCGTCTCCGTGTTGTAGTACTCGTCGCGGTAGATGAACATGACGAGGTCGGCGTCCTGCTCGATCTGGCCCGGAGTTGTGGGTGACGATGCCGTCGGCCAGCCAGTAGGAGGGGCCGGGCACCGTCAGGTCGTAGACCTCCTCGAGCCCGCCCGGCTCGATGCGCGACGACGCGGTCCCAGAACAGGTCGCTCTCGGCGCGGCGGCGAGCGCGGGTTCATCGAGGAGCGGCGCGTAGTCGGCGACCACGGCGCGCGAGGGCGCGAACGCGAAGTGAGCGGTGCCGCCGTAGGACGTCCCGCGCAGGGCCGCCATCGCGCGCTGGCGAGACGCCGCGCTCCGCCATCGCTTGCGCACGGCCGACCAGACCTGCGGCGGCAGCGGTGTCGACGTTCGTGTTGGCCGTGCCTCGGCGCGAGGGCGGCGCTCAAGGCGCGCGCCTGCTCGACGCGCGGGCCCGAACGCCCCAACGCGTGTCGAGGAACCGGCGACTAGGCGTCGACGCCCGAGACGTCGACGTGGTGGACCGGCCGCCGCCCGGGCGTGCGTCGTCGAGCGCAGGCGAGCGACGATGCCGACCCGCAACAGCAGCGCCGCCACGTCCGCGGCGAGCCTGCGGCTGGCGGTCGCGAAGAAGACCCGCTTGACCTGGCGATCGTCGCTGCGCCGCAGCCCCGACCACATGCACCCGTCCGTCGCCCACAGGTGGCGCAAGAGCAGCGCGACCTGCGCGTCCCGCAGCCGGAAGGCCTCCGCGGGCAGGCGCTTCTCGTGCGAGCGCTGGCCGAAGATGCCGAGCTCGCGGAGCCACGCATTGACGCCCGCGGGATGCCAGCGGTGGCCGTTGCCGGCGATGAGCAGCTGATGCCAGTTGCCGCGACCCGCGTAGCGCCGGACGCGAGCGCCGAACTCGCGCTCCGCCGCGCCGGCGACCGCCGCGCTGTTGGCCTCGCGACGCGGTCGTGTACCGCATCGGCTGGCCGGTCGAGGTAGCTGCCGTCGCCGATGAGGTGACCGAGCAGCGACGACGCGGTCGTCCGGCCAGCGGATCGGTCGCGCCGGCTCGGGGAGCTGCCGCGCGAGGGCCACGCGATCGCCGGGGACGAGCTCGCCGAGCGTCTGCCAGCCGCGCCGGCGTAGGACGCGATGCTCGGCCGTCGCGCGCAGCGCGCGACCGGAGGCGAGCCGCATCGTGAAGACCTCGCGCCGCCCGACCGACCAGACCGTGTCGCTGCGCGCGCTGACGATGCGGTCGTCGTCGCCGACATGCCAGCACGTCGGGCCGTCGTGCCGACGAGCTCCCGGATGGGGACGCGCCGGCCGTCGGCGAGCACCACGAGCGTGTCGCCGGTCACGCACTCGCGCAGGTCGGAGAGCATCGGGCGCTTGTCCGTGCGCGACTCGACGCCGCGGCTGAGCTGCGACAGCGCGATGACCGGGACCTCGAGCTCGCGCGCGAGGATCTTCAGCCCGCGGCTCATCTCGCCCACCTGCTGGACGCGGTTCTCGATGCGCGCGTCGGCGCGCATGAGCTGCAGGTAGTCGACGATGACCAGCCCGAGCCCGTCGGGCGACTGCTGGTGCAGCCGGCGCGCCTTGGCGCGCACGTCGAGGATCCCGATGTCGGACGAGTCGTCGACGTACAGCGGCGCGGCGTCGTACTCGGCGGCCACGCGCAGCACGCGCTTCCACTTGGTCTCGTCCTTGAGCCGGCCCTTGCGCAGATCGTCGCCCTTGATCGACGCCTGCGAGGCGATGAAGCGCTGGGCGAGCTCGGCCTCGGACATCTCCAGGCTGAACAGCGCGACGGGCCGCGGGCGGTCCTTGTGCAGCGCGACGTTCTCGGCCATGTTGGTGACCAGCGCCGACTTGCCCATCGACGGCCGGGCCGCGATGACGATCAGGTTGCCGGGCTGGAAGCCGCCGGTGATCGCGTCGAGGTCGGCGAAGCCGGACGGCGTGCCGGTCAGGCTCTGGCCCTCGGCCGACAGCTTCTGCCACTTGCCGATCTCGGTGTGCAGGACGTCGCCGACCTTGCGGAACTCCTTCTGGCGGTCGTCGTGGGCGACCTCGAGGATCGTCCGCTCGGCGCGCTCGACGAGGTCGCGCGGCTCGCCCTCGTGCCCGTGGACGCTGGCCTGGATCTCGTATGTGGCGGTCAGCACCCGGCGCAGCAGCGAGCGATCCTTGACGATCCGCCCGTACTGGCGCAGCGAGCCGACGCTCGGCGCGGCGGCCGTCATCGAGTCGATCTCGGCCTGGCCGCCCGCATCGTCGAGCTTGCCCGCGCGAGCGCAGGTGCTCGATGACGGTGAGCACGTCGATCGGCTCGCCGGCCGTGAACAGCGCGAGCATCGACTCGAACACCGTGCGGTGGCGCTCGCGGTAGAAGTCCTCGGCCCGCAGCTGCTCCTCGATGATGTAGGCGTAGTGCGTGCGGTCGGACAGCAGGATCGCGCCGAGCACGGCCTGCTCGGCCTCGATCGAGTGCGGCGGCGCGACGCCGGCGGGCGGAGCGTGGCCGTTGGTGACGGGTGGGGCGCTCATGCGACGCGACCGATTCAACAGCGCGGCCCGGCGGCATGCACGGGGGGTTGCCGGAAACAGGGGTTGATTCGTCGCTGGCCTGCGCAGGCTCGGCACGAACCGCGCCGCGCGGCGCGGACGCTGCGGCTCGCCGGTGGCTACTGCTCGGTGACGATCGTCTTGACCGTCGAGCTCACGCCGTCGTCGATCTCCACGACGACCATGTACGTGCCGACGTGGCGGATCGGCTCGTCGAGGTGGATGCGGCGACGATCGACGGTGATGTTGCGCGCCTCGCGGATGGCGTCGGCGATGTCCTGCGTCGTGACCGAGCCGAACAGCCGGCCGTCGTCGCCGGCCTGCTGGGCGATGGTCAGCACCGTGCGGTTGAGCAGCTCGGCGTCCTCCTGGGAGCGCGACTGGGCCTGGACGCGGGCGCGCTCCTCGGCCTCGACCCGCTGCTGAGCGGCCTGGATGGCACCGCGCGTCGCGGGCTGGGCCAGCTTGCGCGGGATCAGGAAGTTGCGCAGGTAGCCCTTGGAGACGTCGACGACGGTCCCCTTCTCGCCGACGCCCTCGACGTCCTTGAGGAGGATGGCCTCAGGCACGGCTAGCGGTCCCGGTCCCGGTCCCGATCGCGGTCGCGGTCGCGATCACCGCGGCCGCCGCTGCGCTCCTGGGTCTCGCTCACGTACGGCAGCAGGGCGACCTCGCGGGCGCGCTTGACCGCCGTGGCGACCTGGCTCTGGTGGCGCCGGCAGGCGCCCGTGATCCGCCGGGACCGGATCTTGCCGCGCTCGGAGATGTACCGTCGCAGCGTGCCGATGTCCTTGTAGTCGACCTGCTCGATCTTGTCCTTGCAGAACAGGCAGGGCTTGCGCCGGCCGCTGCCGGGCCCACCCTTCTTGTCCCGCCGTCGTGCGGGCTTGCGGTTGCGCTGCTTGGCCACGTCAGGTCCTCGGATGCGTCGTCAACACAGGAGCGCGCGCCGGAGGCGCGCGAAGACCATTGTGACAGCTCGACCGCCGTGGGGGTCGTCGGGCGCGGCGTGCCCGGCGCAGAACCATCGAGCGCCCGGGCGTTCCCGGGCGCTCGAGGCTGGTGGCGACCGCGCCGCGTCGCCTAGAACGGGATGTCGTCGTCGGCCGCGCTGGTGCTGCCGCCGGCGTCGCTGCCGCCACCGGCGGGGGCGGCGGCGAAGTCGTTCGTGTCGACGGGGATGTCGGAGCGGGCGCTGAAGCCGTTGGCGGCGCCGCCGTCGTCGCGCGGGCTGGAGAGGAACTGCACCGAGTCGGCGATGATGTCGATCGCCTGGCGCTTCTGGCCCTCGGGCGTCTCCCACTCGCGCCACTCCAGGCGCCCGTCGACGGCGACGGGGCGGCCCTTGGAGAGGTAGCGCGCGCAGTTCTCGCCCTGCGCCCCCCAGACCGTGACGTCGAAGTAGTTGGGCTTGTCGACCCACTCGTTGGTCGAGTTGTCCTTGCGGCGCGTGTTGCACGCGACGCGCAGCTTGCAGACCGAGGTGCCGCTGGGCAGCGAGCGCAGCTCGGGGTCGGACGTCAGGTTGCCGGTGATGATGACCCGGTTGATGTTCGTCGCAGCCATGTGCGAGCGGCTCCTTTCGGGGGCGAACGGGGCGTTCGGAAGATCGGTGCGGCCGAGTCTAGACCGGGGTTCGGAGGGCTCCCCGGCACACGCCGGTATCTCCGCTGATTTGTTCCTGGGTCGTGGCGAAGGCGTGACGTCTGACGCCACGCCTGCGAGGACTACCGCGCACCGAGCGTCCGGCGCAGCACGCGGGTGAGCATGTCGGTCCCCTGCTCGAGCCCGGCGATCGGGACGCGCTCGTCGTTGCCGTGCATGGCCATGAGGTCGCCGTGGCTGATCGGGTACGGGTAGATCCCGTAGACCGGGATGCCGCGCGTGCGCCACGGCGTCGCGTCGGTCCCGGCCTCGAACAGCGCCGGGGTGACGCGCACGCCCGGCCACTGGCGCCGGCCCTCGCGCGCGATCGTGCGGTACAGGGCGGTGTCGAGCGTCGTGGGCGCCTGGCCGGCGCGCTTGTCGAACGCGTCGAGCGTCTCCTCCACGGTCGCGTCACCCGTGACGATCGGCGTGATCCTCACCCCCGCGTCGGCCACGACTCGGCGCAGCTCGCGGATCAGCGGGCGCGGACGTCTGCCCGGGCAGCATGCGCATGTTCACCGTCGCCTCGGCCGTGCCGGGCAGCACGTTGGCCCGGAAGCCGCCGTCGACGATCGTGGGGACGAAGATGTTGCGCAGCAGCCCGTCGTAGAGCTCGCCGAAGCGGCCGCGCTGCAGCTCGTCGGCCAGGCGCCGGCGCTCGCGCGGGTCGCGGGTGGTGGTGATCGCCCGCAGCCGCCGTGCGATCCCCGCGCTCGACACCCTCGCCCAGGTGCGCAGGTAGGTTCGCGCGGTCGGCGTGATGCGCGGCGCGGTGTCGTAGCGCTCGACCCGGTTCAGCGCCCGCACGAGGCGCCGCAGCGCGCTGTCGGCAAGCGGACGCGAGGAGTGCGTCGAGGTGCCGCGCGTGCGGAACCTGACCGACAGCGAGTTCTTGTCGATCGTCGTGATCCCCATCAGCTTCGCGCCGCCCTTGCCGTCGGCGAAGATCCAGCCGCCCTCGTTGATCGAGCTCGCCCGCGTCGATCTTCGGCCAGTGGTTCTCGGCCAGCCAGGTCGTCCCGTACTCCCCGCCCTCCTCGTCGGCCTCGGCGAGCAGGATCAGGTCGCGGTTGCGCGGTCCGCCCTCGCGCGCCAGCCGCATCGCCGCCACCGTGAACGCCGCGAGCCCGCCCTTGAAGTCCATCGCTCCGCGGCCGTAGATGCGGTCGCCGCGGATCGCGCCCGCGAACGGATCGAGCGTCCACAGCGGCCGCTCGACGCCGACGACGTCCGCGTGGCCGGCGAGCAGGAGCGGCTTCGCGGTCGGCGCGGTGGCGGGCAGCCGGGCGATCAGGTGCGACTTGCCCGCCGTGGGCGTGGGCACGATCTCGACCCGGAAGCCGAGCGCCTCCAGGCGCGGGCGCAGCAGCTCGGCGACCAGCGCCTCGTTGCCCGGCGGGTTGGAGGTGTTGACGCGCACGAGGTCGCGCAGCAGCGACACGACCTCGGAGTCCTGGGCGTGCGCCGGCGAGGCGCCTCCCGCGAGGAACGCGATGGTCGCCACCAGTGCGGCGAGCCTGATCCGGCGCTGCATTGCTGCCTCCCTGTGCCGATGCCGAGCGGGGACTACCCGAACTCGGGTCGACGTCAACCCCGGCGCACCGGCCGGAGCCCGCGCGCTCGCGCTAGGCCGCGGAGGGAGCCTCGGTCTCCGCCGCCGGCGGCCGATCGGGCCGCGGAGGAGGCGGGGTGCCGGGGTCGAGCTTGATGATCCGGAAGCGCAGGACGCCGTCGGTGATCCGCAGGGTGCGCTGCAGGCCGGCCAGCAGCTCGGCCGGCGCGTGGAACTGGATCAGGTGGTAGTCGGCGTCGGTCTTCTTGCGGATCTCGTACGCCGTCGCGCGCACGCCCCAGTCGTGCTTGCCGATGACGGTGCCCGTCTTGCCGATCGTCGTCTCCACGTTGGAGAGGATCTGCGCGCGCCGGTCGGCGTCGGCTGCCGTGTCGAGCAGCAGCATGAGGTCGTAGACGGGGTCTTGGGCAGCCATGGGAGTCGCGCCCGGCCTTCCCGGGCGGCGGCGCACGATAGCAGGGGGCGAATCCCCTCGGCCGGGGCCTAGCACCCGCATGCGAGCCGGATTCGCCGCTGCGCCGCATCCGCTGGGCCAACGTCGCCCGACTCGCCGCGCTGCCCGCTGCGGTGGCCCTCGTCGTGCTCTGGCCGCGGCTCTCGCCGGCCCCTCCCACGGCGCCGGATGCGGGCGCGAGGCCGGTCGCGCCGCCCGCCGGCTCCGCTGCCGATCCGGTGCCGCAGCTCGGGTCGGGCCGCGAGCCCGAACCCGAGGCCGCGAAGCGCCCCGGCCGGAGCCCGCCATCGCGGATGACCCAGGCGGGCCACGCGCGCGCGAGAAACGCGCACGGCGAGGGTCCGGCGCCGTGCCGCCGTGCGTCGGTCGTCCCGCACGGGCCGCTCACCCGAGCCACCCACGCGGGCGGCGCAGCCCGCGCCGGCACGGCCCGCGCCGACCGCACGCGCGCCGGCCGCCTCCGCACCAGCCGGCACGCACCCGCGCCGGCCGCACCCACGCCGGCCGCCTCCGCACCCCGCCCACCCCGCGCCGACGCACGCCCTCCGCGCCCGCGCCGCTCGCGCCATCCCACAACTCCCCGGACACCGAGTTCGGGATCCCGTGAGACCCCCCGGACCCGCCTACACCGCCCCCGCCTTCTTCTTGATGTCGGCGAGCTGCTCGTCGATCCAGTCGCCGGGGTCGCGCGCGGTGACGATCGCCTTGAGCCCGGCCAGCCGGCGATCGCGCTCGTCGCCGCTCATGGTCAGCGCGGCGTGGATCGAGTCGGCGAGCTCCTGGATGTCGAACGGATTGACCGACAGCGCGTACTCGCCGAGCTCCTCGTGGGCGCCGGTGTTCTCCGACAGGATCGACACGCCGGCGCGCTCGTTGACCATCGGGCCCTCCTTGGCCACCAGGTTCATGCCGTCGAACATCGCGTTGACGAGCAGCACGTCGTAGTGCTTGTAGGACGCGACGGCCTCCTCGAGGTTGTCGCGCAGCTTGAGGTTGATCGGCATCCAGTCCGGGGTGCCGTGGCGGTGGTTGACCACGGCGACCAGCGCCTCGATGCGCTCGAGGTACTCGGCGTACTCGGGCACGTCGGTGCGCGAGGGCATGAGCTGGGCGATGAACGTCACGTTCTCGCTGAACTCGGGATGCTGCTCGAGGAACATGTCGAACGCGCTGAAGCCGCGCAGGACGTTCTTGGACAGGTCGGCGCGGTCGACGCGCAGCACGAGGTGCTCGCGCCGGCGACGCAGCAGCTCCCGCTCCTGCTCATGCACGCCGTCGGAGGCGGCAACCCCCTTGATGGCCTCCTGGTCGATCGGCAGCGGGTAGCTCCGCACCCAGACCTCGCGGTCGTCGTAGCGCACGACTCCGGCCTCGAAGTCGACGTCGAGACCCATGAGGTCCCGGCAGCACTGCAGGAAGTTGCGCTTGTAGGAGGATGTGTGGAAGCCGATGATGTCGTTGGCCAGCAGGCCCGCGTAGATCTCCTCGCGGATGCGGTTGGGCAGCACCCGCCATGCGTCCGACTGCGTCCACGGGATGTGGATGAAGTGGTGCAGGAACACGTCGGGCCGCGCGCGCCGCACGAGCCCGGGCAGCGTGTAGAGGTGATAGTCGTGGACCATCACCACGGGCTCGTCGTCGCCTTCGATCTCCTCGATGACCGCGTGGGCCAGGTCCTCGTTGACGACGTTGTAGCCGTACTCGAACGCCTCGATCTCGTTGCGCCGGATGTCCGGGGCGTTGGACAGGTCCCACAGGTAGTGCTGGATGAACCACAGCATCGGGTTGGCGAAGATGTTGTAGAAGCGGTCGTAGGCCTCCTGATCGGAGGCCACGAGGCGCACGTGGTATTCGCCACCGGCCGGCGACTTGACGGTGAACGGCTCGCCGCCGGCCTCCTGCGCCTTGGCCGTGTCGCCCTCGGTCAGCGCGCTGGCGATCCAGATGGCGTCGCGGTGCGAGGCCAGGCCGGTGAGCGCCGTGACGAGGCCGCCGGTGCCGCGCTTGACCGAGCCGTCGTCCTGGAAGGTCACGGGACCGCGGTTGGAGACGAGGACGAGGGGACGGGAAGGGTCGGTCACGCCGGCTCCAGGAGTTCGGTGAAGATGCGCAGGTAGTCGCGCAGATAGCGGGGCGTCAGGAAGTGCTGGCGCACGTGCTCCTTGCCGCGGCGTCCCAGCGCCTTGCCCAGCGCGGGGTCCCTGAGGATGTCGAGCGTGCGCGCCGCGCAGCCCTCGACGCTGTCGACGAGGTAGCCGCTCACGCCGTTCTCGATCTGCAGTGGGATGCCGCCGACGTTGCCGCCGATGAACGGCCGGCCCTTCCAGATCGCCTCGGTGACGGTCAGCCCGAAGCCCTCGCGCGTCGACTTCTGGATCAGCACGTCGGACTGCGACTGGAACGCGTTGACCTCGATCGATCCCACGTTGTTGAAGTTGTTGAGGATGTGGATGTCCGGGTCGCCGTCGGCGTGGGCCACGGTGGCGTTGAAGTAGTCCCAGCCCTCCGGGTCGTCGGAGGCCATCGACCCGACCAGGGCGAGCTGGACCGAGGGGAACGCGTCCTTGACCAGACGGTAGGCGTCGATCACGCCGAGCGGGTCCTTCCACGGGTCGAACCGCGAGATCTGGGCCATCATCGGGCGGTCGACGTCGATCCCGAACTGCTGGCAGACGTAGGCTGCGTCCTCGGGCGACAGCGCCATGTTCTTGGGGGCCAGCGGGTCGATGGCGGGCGGTACGACGTTGACGTTGCCGTTCATCCCGGACGGGACGTAGCTGTCCATGTGGAACAGCGTCTGCGGGTAGTCGGCGAGGTAGGGCAGGAGCCGGCCCATCGTGTCGGGGTTGGGGCTCGACGTGTCGATGTGGCATCGCCATACCCAGCCGCGCGACTTCTCGGGCACGAGCTGGTGCAGCGCCGCCGGCTGGGGGTCGTGGACGAGGCAGACGTCCCAGCCGCCGACGAGCTCGCGCGCGTTCATCTCGTTGTAGCGCCGCCAGCAGTCCCACTGCTCGGCGGACAGGTCCTCGGGCGCGCCCTGCAGCGCGTTGTGCATGAGCTTGGTCGCGTTGAAGAACTCCTCGCGGCCGTAGATGACCTGCCACTCGACCTCGAGCCCGACGTCCTTCATGAGCGGCACGAGCGTGTAGAGGATCTCGCTGACGCCGCCGCCGAAGGCGGTGGCCGACACGTGGACGACGCGCGCGCCCTCCAGCGGCGCGGCCAGCACGCGGATCTCCTCGACCAGGTCGCGCCCGACGAGATGCGTGTAGTCGGCCAGGAGCTTGGAGCCGACGGCGACAGGCTGCAGCACGAGGGGGCAATGTACTCGCGTCGCGGTCTGCCGTGCTGGTCAGCCGGCGCGGGGCGCGTCCAGCGGGCGCTGCCCGAGGCGCACGCGCAGCGACCTTCGCTCGCCGTCGCGCACGATCTGCAGCCGGACCTACTGCCGGGCGACAGCTGGCTGATCGTCTCCGACAGGTCCGTGTCCTCGCGCAGCGGCACGGCCGTCGAGCGACACGATCACGTCCCCGCCGTCGCGGTAGAGGCGATCCTGGAAGCGCTCCTCGCGCTCGCCCCCGCGCAGGCCGGCGCGTTCGGCCGGGCCCCCCGGCGTGACCTCCTGCACCCACGTCCCCGCCTTGACCGGCAGGTCGAAGTGGTCGGCGAGCTGCGGGTAGAGCGGCGACGTGGACACGCCCATGTAGGCGTAGCGCACCTCCCCTTCGCTGCGCAGCTGGCGCAGGGAGCGCTTGACGGTGTCGACCGACACGGCGAATCCGACGCCGCTGCCCTCGCCGGTGCTCGTCTGGATCTGGGCGTTGATCCCCAGCACGCGGCCGCGGGCGTCGAGCAGCGGACCGCCCGAGTTGCCGTGGTTGATCGCCGCGTCGGTCTGGATCGCGCCCGTGGTGTCAAAGCCCGTGAGCGACTGGATCGAGCGGTCGAGCGCGGAGATCACGCCGACCGACAGGGACTGCTCCTCACCGAACGGGCTGCCGATCGCGGCCACCGGCGAGCCGACCTCCAGGTCGCCGGCCGAGCCGAGCGGCAGCGGGCGCAGCGTCAGGCCGCGGGGCGAGATCTTCAGCAGAGCGACGTCGGTGAAGGGGTCGAAGCCGACGACGTCGGCCGAGACCTGGTTGCCGTCCTGGAAGCGCACGTAGACCTGCTCGGCCTTGCGGATCGCGGCGCCCTCGCCGCTGGTCACGACGTGGGCGTTCGTGACGATCTCGCCGCGGAGCCCGAGATGACGAAGCCCGAGCCCAGGCCGGCGTTGCCGCCCGACCCCGCGCCCGACAGGCCGCTGGAGATGACGGTGACGACGCCCGGCGACTCGCGCCGGTAGATGCCCGCCGGGTCGAAGCGCGGCCCGCCCTGCGGGGTCGGCGCGTCCTGCAGCACCTCGACGCGCGTCGTCTGCGTGCGCGAGACGGTCGAGTCGTCGCCACGGCCGCCGCAGCCGACCAGCAGCGCGGTGGCCGCGGCCAGAGCGGCCACGAGGCTGGCCCGCGGGGGGTCATCGCGGCAGCTCCAGCGCGAAGGTGGTGCGCCCGGGACGGCTGTCGGCCGTCAGCCGGCCGGCCATCCGCTCCGCCAGCTCGTGGGCGATGGCCAGGCCGAGGCCTGATCCCTGGACGTCGTCGGAGGTGAAGAAGGGCTCGAAGATGCGCGACATGGCGGCTGAGCTGATGCCCGTGCCGGAGTCGGTGACGGACACGCGGACCCGCCCGTCGCGCTGCGCAGCCGCCACGACGACATCCGTGCCGGCCGGGGTGTGGCTCAGGGCGTTGTCGATGAGGATACGCATGATCTGGGCCACCCGCTCCGGATCGCAGACCGCCTCGATGCCAGGCTCGTCGAGCCGGAGCTCGACGCTCGACTCGTGCGCGACCAGGGCGGGCGCGAACTCGGCCACGACCGAGCGCGCCACCTCGGCCACGTCGGCGCGCTCGGGGCGCAGCTCGACGGACCCGGCCTCCAGGCGTGAGAGATCGAGCAGGTCGGTGGCCAGCCGGCCGAGGCGCTCGACCTGCTCGTGGAGCTGGCGGATGAACATGTCGCGCGTGTCGTCGTCGAGGTCCTCGTCGCGCAGCAGCTCGAGGAAGCCCCCGATCGAGAAGATCGGCGTGCGCAGCTCGTGCGAGGCGGTGGCGATGAAGCGGCTGCGCGCGACCTCGAGCTCGGCGAGCTGGCGCTGCATGTGGTCGAGGGTCGTGGCCAGGCGGCCGAGCTCGTCGTCGGCTGCCGCGCTCGAAGGACGCGCCGAAGTCGCCGTGGGCCACGCGCGCGGCGGCCTGCTCCATGCGTCGCACGCGGCGGCTGACCGAGCTGGCCACGAGCCAGCCCGCGACCACCGCGAACAGCAGCGCGATCGCGCCCGCGACGAGGATCCGCCCGCGGATCAGGCTGACGCCGGCGCGGATGTCCTGCAGCGGCTGCGAGAAGACCGCGATGTAGTAGACGCTGGCCTGCGGCGAACCCGGGCGGGCGGATGCGCAACGGCATCGCTGCCTCGGCCACGCGCCCGCTGTCACCCATCTCGGTGCCGCGCTCGATCTCGCCCGAGACCGCGGCGCGGTCGGCCACGCGGAAGCGCAGGTCGGCGATGTCGACCGCGGCTGTCGAGTCCGACCGGATCTCGAGCTCCGGGCCACGGTCGGTGCGCGATCACGCCGAGCAGGGTCACGCGCGCCCCGGAGAAGTCGGCGGCCCGGCGGACGCGGTTGTCGAGCACGGCGACGTCGGCGGCGTTGTCGAGCGCGCGGCGGATCGGCGGGCTGAAGCGCTGCGCGGCGGTGGCCAGCGTGTCGAGGCGCTGGTCGCGCAGGCTGGACTCCAGCGAAGGGGCCACGGCGAGGTAGACCGCGGCGATGGCTGCGAGGAGGATCGCGCAGAACGGGAGCGCGAGGCGGAGGGTCAGGGATCGCAGCGGACGGGTCCTGCGCTGGCGCAGTCCTCCGTGTCGCGGAAGCGATAGCCGACGCCGCGCACGGTGAAGAGGTACTCCGGGTCCTTGGCGTCGCTCTCGAGCTTCTCGCGCAGGTGGCGGATGTGGACGTCGATCGTCCGCGGGTCCCGGTAGGCGCTGTCGCCCCAGATGCGGGTGAGCAGCAGGTCGCGCGTCCAGACGCGACCCGGGTTGGTGGCCAGGGCGGTGAGGATCTCGAACTCGACGTAGGTCGTCTGCACCTCCTCGCCGCGCACGCGGACGCTGCGCTTGGCGAAGTCGACGCGCAGCTCGTGGACGTCGAGCGGGTCCTCGTCGGTGACCGGCTCGCGGCGCGCCATCCCGCCGCGGCGCAGGGCGGCCTTGACGCGGCTGCGGAACTCGCGCAGCGAGAACGGCTTGGTGATGTAGTCGTCGGCGCCCAGCTCGAGGCCGAGCACCTTGTCGATCTCCTCGGACTTGGCGGTGAGCATGATGATCGGCACCGAGCTCCGCGCGCGCAGCCGCCGGCAGACCTCGAGGCCGTCGAGGCGCGGCATCATCACGTCGAGGACGACGAGGTCGAACGTCGACTCGCCGAAGCGGGCGAGCGCCTCGCGCCCGTCGCCGGCCTGCACGACCTCGTAGCCGTCCTTGCGCAGTGGGTAGCTGAGCAGCGTCTGGATCGACTGCTCGTCGTCGACGAGCAGGATGCGTGGGCGCACGGTCGAGCATCCGGTCTCCCATCACAGGGTACGCGCCGTCACCCTCTAGCCTGCCGTGTTCGATGCTCGACGCCCGCATCTACCGGGCCGCGCTCATTCCCGTCCTGCTGGCCGTGATCGTCTGCGCCTTCTCGCTGCAGGACCGCCCGGCCCCGATCACCACGACGCTGGCCCCGGACGCCGTCTCCGGGCCTCCGCGTCAGCCGCGAGCTGACCGCCCTGGCCCAGGCGTTCCCGGCCCGGCGCGCCGGCGACGCGGCCGACCAGATGCTGGCCGATCGGGTCGCCGAGACGCTGCGCGGGCTGCCCGGGTACGCCGTGAGCACGCCGAGCTTCGACGGCGAGACGATCGATGGCGAGCGAAGGCTCACCACGGTCATCGGGCGACAGGTCGGCCGGCCCGGCTCCGGGCTCGTCGTGGTCGCCCATCGTGACGCCGCCGAGAGCGGCGCGACGGCCGAGCTGTCGGGCACGGCGATGCTGCTCGAGCTCGCGCGGGTGGTGGCCGGCGGACGCCTGCGGCGCACCGTGACCTTCGTCTCCACCAGCGGCGGCAGCGGCGGCGCGGCCGGCGCGCGAGACCTGGTCCGGCGCCTCGGCGGCCCGACCGACGCCGTCGTCGTGCTCGGCGACATGGGCGGTCCGCCGCAGCGCCCCTTCGGGGTCAGCTGGTCGGACGGCGCGCAGCTCGGGCCGCTCGCCGTGCGGCGCACGGTCGAGGAGGCGGTGCGCGCGGAGGTGGGCACCGGCGCCGGGCTCGCCCGGCGCTGGCCACGCAGTGGACGCGGCTGGCCTTCCCTGGCACGCTGAGCGAGCAGGGACCGCTCGTGCAGGCCGGGCTGCCAGCCGTGCTCCTGTCGACGTCGGGCGAGCGTCCGCCACCGGCCGCCGCGGCGGTCGATCCCGGCCGCCTGGAGGCGTTCGGGCGCGCCGCGCTGCGCAGCATCGTCGCGCTGGACGGGGGCCGCGACCTGCGGGCGAGCGCGACGCGCGACGTGGTCACGCTGCGCAAGGTGCTGCCCGCCTGGGCCGTGCGGCTGCTCGTCGGCGCGCTGCTGCTGGCCCCGCTGTTCGTCACGATCGACGGCTTCGCTCGCGCCCGGCGGCGCAAGCAGCCCGTGAGCCCGTGGCTGGGCTGGATCGCCGCCGCCGCCGCGCCGCTCGGGCTCGCCTCCGCATTCGCCACCGTGCTCGGGCTGACCGGGCTGCTTGTCGCCACCCCGTCTTCGCCGGTGCCCGCCGGCGCGATCCCGATCGACGGCGCGGGCCGCGCGGGGCTGATCGCCACCGTGCTCGTGTTCATCCTGGGCATCGCCGGCCGGCCGTTGATCCTGCGCCTGGCCGGCGGCCGTCGCGGGCTGGACGGGGCCGGCGCCGGCGCCGCGCTGCTGCTGGCGTGGTGCGGGCTGGCCGTCGTGCTGTGGATCGTAAACCCGTTCGCCGCCGCCTTCATGGTCCCGGCCGCGCACCTGTGGCTCGTGCTCGCGGCGCCCGGCGTGCGCCTGCGCCGTGGGCTCGCGCTGGGCCTCGTCGCCGCCTCGCTGCTGCCGTTCGCGATCGGCGGGCTGATCCTGGCCGGGCAGCTCGGGTTCGGCCCGGTGGACGCCGTGTGGTCGGCGCTGCTGCTCGTCGCCGGTGGCCACGTCTCGCCGGTCGACTGGCTGTTCTGGAGCCTCGTCGCCGGCTGCGCGGTCGCCGCGACGGTGCTCGCGTGGCGCACCCGCCCGCCGCCCCCGGCCGACGCCGAGCCGAAGATCACCGTCCGCGGGCCGCTGACCTACGCGGGGCCGGGGTCACTGGGCGGGACGGAGTCGGCGCTGCGGCGATAGGAGGATTTCGCGGCTGGCTGCGTGCGCTTGCGGCGATTCCGCCAGGGCACCGAGGAGGGAGACTGGCCAAACGCCGGCGGATGCACCCGAGATCGACGTTGAGCGGGTCATAGGCGCCGGAAACGTTGCTTCTCGGCGGTCGCGGGGGCGGCCCGCCCGCCCGCGCGGACATTCGTCGGACGGATGGCGCCGTTCGTCGCGCCGTGGGCTAGGCTCGTCGCGAGGTGCATAGGACAGACGGCCAGATGGGTCAAGCGCAGGGTTCGGGCCGCCCGATACAAGGGCACACAGACGGGCGCACCCCTCAACCCCCCAACGACCCGTCCATGCGAGCCATGCACATCACTCAGATCAAGCAGCGAATCGAGAGCGCCGCGTACACCATCGACGCCGGCGCCGTGGCCGAGGCGCTTCTGCGTCACCCGGGCACGCGGCAGGCGCTCGTGCCCACGCCCGCGGTCACCCGACCCGGTGCTCGTATCCGGCGAGACGGCGCGGCTCCCCCGCGCGGCTGAACGCGACGCCGGGCGGCCCGGCGACCACCTCGCCGATCCACGTGATGCCGGCCACGCCGGCGCCCTCCGGGGCCACGCAGGCGCACAGCTCGTAGTCCTCGCCGCCGGTCGCGGCGAGCTCGCATCCCTCCAGGCCCAGGGCGGAGGCCACTCCCGCCACGCCGTCGGCCAGCGGCAGCGCGTCGAGGTCGATCGCGAGCCGCACGCCGCTGCGCCGCGCGATGTGCGCGGCGTCGGTGGCCAGCCCGTCGGACAGGTCGATCAGCGCGTGGGCTCCGGCGCGGCCCAGCGCGTGCCCCGCATCCAGCCGCGGCAGCGGCCGCAGGTGGGCGGCCACGAGCGCGTCGGGCCCCTCGGCGCGGCCCTCGAGGATCGCCAGACCGGCCGCGCTGGCCCCCAGCGGACCGGTGACGCCGATCCGGTCGCCGGGGCGGGCGCCGTCGCGGCCGACGAGCTGGGCCTCGTCGTCGGCCCAGCCGACCACGGTCACGGAGATCGTCAGCGCCGGCGCGCGCACGAGGTCGCCGCCGGCGATCGTCGTGCCCGTGCGCTCGGCCAGCGCCTCCATCGCGCGCACGGTGTCGAGCACCGCTTCGGGGCCGAAGCCCTTCGGGCACGCCGAGCACGACGTACGCCTCGCCCGGGTCGGCGCCCATCGCGGCGAGGTCGGACAGCGCCGCGGCCAGCGCGCGGTGACCGGCGTCGGCGGGCGTCACGCGCGGATGGTCGAGGCGGAAGTGCACGCCGTCGACCATCGCGTCGACGCTCGTGACCTGCGAGCGCCCGCGCGCGGACGACGGCGGCGTCGTCGCCGAGCCAGCGCACGATCCGCTCCGAGCGCTGCGGTCAGCAGCTCCTCGAAGGCGGCGATCAGCGACAGCTCGCCGCCGGCCGGCCGATCCCCGGACAACTACCGGTGGCGGTAGACGATGCGCGCGCGGTCGAGGTCGTAGGGCGACAGCTCGACGCGCACGCGGTCACCGGGCAGGATGCGGATGCGGAAGCGGCGCATCTTGCCGGCGACGTGCCCGAGGACGACGTGATCGTTGTCGAGCTTCACGCGGAACATCGCGTTGGGGAGGGCCTCGACGACCTCGCCCTCGAACTCGACCTTCTCTTCCTTAGCCATTCCGTTCCGAGCGTAGCAGGGGCCGGGCGGCCTTCCGGGCGGTTGCGCAACGGGTCGCGCGACGCGCTAACCGGGCGCCGGACTCGTAGTCGCCCGGGCTGAAGCCCTGGCCGCCGGTGCCACCCGCGGAGTCGCCCCCGCCACCGCCGCCGGAGTCGCCTCCGCCGCCGCCGCCGAGTCGCCGCCGCCCCCGCCACCGCCGCGGTTGCCGCCGCGGTTGTCCCGCCCGTCGCCCGCGCCGCCGGTGCCCGGCGCGGGCGAGCCGCCGCCGCCATCGGCGGCGCAGGCCCGGGCACGACCGGCGCCGTCGGGATGTAACCGGTCGCTCGGCCCGCCGCCGCCCGCGTAGCTGCCGCTGAACGGCTGCGCGTTGAACGCGCGTCTTCGGCTGCGCGAAGCCGTCGCAGAACTTCCCGCGCGCCTGCTTCATGTACTGGCCCCAGATCTTGGCCGGGATCGTGCCGCCGGTCACGCCCGGCATCTCCTCGCGCGAGGTCGCGTGGCCGAGCCACACGGAGGTCGACAGCCGCGGCGTGTAGCCCACGAACCACGCGTCGGTGTAGGCGTCGGTGGTGCCCGTCTTGCCCGCCGCCGGGCAGCCGATCGCGGCCGCGTTGGGGAAGCCGGTCCCGCTCTTGACGTTCTGCTCGAGGATCTTGGTCGCCTCGTAGGTCACGCCGTCGGTGAACGCGCGATGGCGGCGCGGCTTGCCCAGGTTGTCGACCTTGCCGTCGGGGAAGCGGACCTTCTTGACCGCGAGCGGCCGGTTGCGCCAGCCGCCCGAGGCGATCGTCGCGTAGGCGTTGGCCATCTCCAGCGGAGAGACGCCCCGCGTGAGCCCGCCCAGGCCCTCGGCCGGGTAGGCGTTCAGGCGCGACTTGATGCCCATGTCGTAGGCCGTGTCGCGCACCGCGCGCGGGCCGACGTCAGCGTCGAGCTGCGCGTAGACCGAGTTGTCCGAGCGCAACGTCGCGCGCACGAGGTTCATGCGGCCGGGATAGTCGTTGGAGTACGTCTTGACCGAGTAGTCGGGCGCGGCCGGCAGCCAGCCCTTCTGCAGCGGCTTGGACGTGTAGGTCGTCGTGGTCGGGTCGACGCCGCGGCGCAGCGCGGCCATCAGGACCATGACCTTGAACGTCGAGCCGGCCTGGCGGTGGCCCTGGGCGGCGAGGTTGAACTTCGAGTCGCCGTAGCTCGACGACGAGGCCATCGCCTTGATGTAGCCCGTGCGCGGGTCGATGGTGACGATCGAGGCCGAGCGCCCGGGCGCGCCGAGGTTGCCCTCCATCGCCCTGCGGGCCAGCTTCTGCAGCCGCAGGTCGATCGTCGTGTCGATCCGCAGGCCGCCGCGGCGCACGGTGTTCGCGCCGTAGCGGTCGATCAGCTCCTGCTTGACGAAGTCGAAGACGTAGCTCTCGCGGCGCGACGTGTAGTAGCGGTTGCGCTTGACGCCAAGGCCCATGCGGCTCGTGCGCTCCGCGGTGATCGGCTTGATGTAGCCCTGGTCGGCCATCCGCCGCAGGACGTCGTTGCGCCGGCGCAGCGCGCCCTCGCGGTTGAGGAACGGGTTGTAGTCCGACGGCGCCTGGGGCAGGCCGGCCAGCAGCGCGGCCTCGCGCAGCTTGAGCTCCGCCGCGGGCTTGTCGAAGAAGGTGCGAGCGGCGGCCTGGATGCCCACGGCCGTCTGGCCGCCGACCGTCCCGAAGGGCACGCTGTTGAGGTACTTGGTGAGGATCCACTTCTTGCCCTCGACGCCCGGGTGCAGGTTCTCGAGCTCCTCGGCCTGCCTGGCCTCGTGGATCTTGCGCTTCAGCGTGCGGTCGCGCTCGCCCGTGTAGAGGTTGCGCACGAGCTGCATGGTCAGCGTCGAGCCGCCCTGGATCTCGTCGCGGTTCTCGAGGTTGTTCAGCGCCGCGCGCACGACGCCCTCGAAGTCGACGCCCTCGTGCTGGAAGAAGCGGCGATCCTCGACCGCGACGGTGGCGTCCTTGATGTTCTGGGGGATGTCCCTGGAGGACACCGGCGTGCGCAGCTCGTCGGCCTGGATGAAGCCGAGTCGCGTGCCGTCGGCGGCGTAGACGCGCGAGGTGGCGCCGATCTCGATCGGCTGGTCGGTCTTCAGCTCGGGCGCGGAGGTGGCCATGCTGATGACCCACCCGATGACCCCGCCGGCGCCGAGGACGACCGCCGCGGCGACGACGCCGAGGAACCAGAAGACGATCCGAGACGAGCCGCCTGAGCTGCGGCGGCGGCGTCGCTGGCGCTCTCTACGCGACATGCAGGTGACCCAGGGTAGTCAAGGGTTCGCCATGACGCGGCCGGACCCTCTCGCCCCCCAGACGGGTGTTCTACCCCGTCCCCGCGCGCGCGATCCCGGCTTCGCGCAGCGCGGCCAGCGCGTCACGTCGCAGCCGCGCCTCGCCGGCCAGGCGCTCGGCCGGGGCCACGGGCGGCCCGGCCACGAGCACGCGCACGCCCGTCTCGGTGACCTCGGCCACGAGCACCGAGCGCGCGTCGTCGAGGGTCTCGAGCACCTCGAGCGCGCGCGTCTCCTCGGCGTCGGGCGCCAGCCACACCGACACCTCGAGCGCGACCGTCTGCGAGCGGATCGAGTCGTTGCGCAGCACGCCGGCCGCGAGCCGCTCGTTGGGGATGATCAGGCGCGCCTGGCTGCTCATGCGCAGCCACGTGTAGGTCAGCGAGATGTCCTCGACCGTGCCCGTCTGCTCCTCGAAGGTCACGAGGTCGCCGATCCGCAGCGGCTGCGTGATGGCGATGACCAGGCCCGCGATCGCGTTGGCCAGCACCTGGCGCGCGGCGAAGCCGATCACCGCCGCGGCGATCGCGCTCGAGGCGAGCACCGTGCCCGCCAGCCGGTCGAGCTGGCTGACCTGGGCCAGGGCGAGCGCGAGGCCGATGATGACGATCACGGCCTGCAGCGCCCGGCGCAGGAAGCGCAGCCGCGTGTCGACCACCGGGCTCAGCTCGCCGCCCGACATCGCGCTGGCCAGCTGCCGCGCGCGGCCGGACATGGCGCGGTGGACGAGCGCCACGGCCACGAGCGTGAGGACCAGCGTCACCGCGGCCGAGACCTCGTTCCCGTAGCGCTCGGGGACCAGCGCGACTGCCAGGATGAGGGCAGACATGCGGCGTGACGGTACCCAAGCGGCGGTCTGGGCGGACACGTGGGCCACGGCACCCGCGCGCTCGCGCGCGCGCGGCCGCAGGGCGACGCTGTCGGCGTGGCACGCGCTGTGGGTCTCGCGGCTGATCGTGTGGGCGGCGGGCGTCGCGGCCGCGGCGCTGTGGGGGCTGTCGGCGCGCGTCGGGACCTTCGACCCGGGTGCGGTCACGCGCCCGTTCGGGCCGGTCGGCGACGCGCTCGTCGCGCCGCTGGCGCGCTGGGACAGCGTCTGGTACCTGGCCATCGCCAACGACGGCTATCCGCCCGACGACGTGCGTCGGACGGCCTTCTTCCCGCTGTACCCGCTGCTCGTCCGGGCCGCGAGCTGGGTCGTGGGCTCGCCGATCGTGGCCGGCGCGCTCGTCTCGCTGGCCTGCTTCGCGCTGGCGCTCGTGCTCCTGCATCGGCTGACCGAGCTCGAGCTCGGCGGGCCGGCCGCCGGCCCGACCGTGTGGGCGCTGGCGCTGTTCCCCGGCGCGGTGTTCTTCTCCGCCGTCTACAGCGAGGCGCTCTACCTGGCCCTGTCGGTGGGCTGCCTGTACGCGGCGCGGACCGACCGCTGGGCGTGGGCGGGCGCGGCGGGCATGCTCGCCGCGTCGACGCGCAGCGCGGGCGTGCTGCTCGTCGTGCCACTCGCGCTGCTGTGGTGGGCCGGCCGGCGCGAGCGCGGACGTGCCCTGCGCCTGCGCGATGCGGCGTGGATCGCGCTGGTGCCCGTCGGCGTGGCCGGCTTCTCGGCCTCGCTCGCGCTCGCCGGTGGTGACCCGCTGGCCCCGATGCACGCGCAGGAGGTCTGGTTCCGTCACTTCGCCGGCCCGTTCGTCGGCGCGTGGGACGGCGCCGTGGCCGCGTGGGACGGGGCGCACGACCTGCGCGACCCGGCCGCGCGCAGCAACCTGGTGCTCTTCGCCTGCCTGCTCGTCGCGCTGCCCGCCGTCGTCGGCGTGCTGCGTCGCCTTCCGGCCGCCTACGGGGCCTACGTGGTGTGCGCGCTGGCGCTGCCACTGTCCTACCCGGTCGAGCCGCAGCCGCTCATGTCGCTGCCGCGCTTCCTGGCCGTGCTGTTCCCGCTGTTCATGTGGCTCGGCCTGTGGCTGGCCGAGGGCGGCCGCCTGCGTCGCGTCGCCGTGCTCGGGCCGTCGGCCGCCGGCCTGGTCGCGGCCACCGCGGTGTTCGCGACCTGGCATTGGGTGGCATGAGCGCCGTGCTCGTCGACGCGCTGGGCACGCTGGTCGAGCTCGAGCGCCCCTGGCCCCACCTCGTCGACGAGCTCCGCGCGCGCGGCGTCTCGGTGAGCGAGGCCGACGCGCGCCGGGCGATGCTCGCCGAAATGGCGTACTACCGCGCCAACCACGACGACGCGGGCGACTTCGCCGGCCTGAAGGACCTGCGCCTGCGCTGCGCGGGGATCATCCGCGCCGACCTTGGAATCGCGCTGCCCGTAGGCGACGTCCAGGAGGCGATGCTCGCGGCGATCCGCTTCCGGCCCTACCCCGAGGTGCCCGGCGTGCTGAGCGAGCTGCGCGCCCGCGGCGCGGCCATCGTCGTGGTCAGCAACTGGGACGTCTCCCTGCACGACGTGCTCGAGCGCACCGGCCTGCGGGCGCTCGTCGACGCGGTGGTGACGTCGGCCGAGCTCGGCGTGGCCAAGCCCGACCGGCGGATCTTCGAGCACGCGCTCGGGCTGGCCGGCGCGAGGCCCGGCGACGCCGTGCACGTGGGCGACGACCTCGAGGCGGACGTCGAGGGCGCCCGGGCGGCGGGGATCACGCCGGTGCTCGTCGCGCGTGACGGCGAGCCCGCCCCGCCCGGCGTGCGGACGATGCGCACGCTCGCGGGCCTGCTCGCGGCGTAGGGCTCATCCGTACCCTGGTGGGCCACCCGTTCGTGGCCGACCGGCCCGAATCGATGTCATGACCGCTCCGCCCGCCCCACCCGACGAGACCTTCCTCAGCGCCCCCGAGCTGCCCGCCGGCGTCGAGCCACGGCGCACGCCACCGTGGCGGCCGTGGTCGTCGGTGGCCGCGCTCATCACGGGCTTCGCCGGGGCGCTCGTGGGCGCGGCGATCATCGGCGGGCTCGCGGCCGCGCTGGGCGCCGACTTCCAGGACCCGCCGCCGGTGGTCAGCATCCTCGGGACGATCTGGCAGGACCTGTGCCTGATCGGCGCCGCGCTGCTGTTCGCGCGCATGACGGGCCCGCGGCCCCGACCGTCGCACTTCGGGCTGCGCCCGACGCGGATCGGGCGGGCCATCGGGCTCATCGCGCTGACCTGGGTGTCGTTCTGGGTCTTCACCGGCGTGTTCGTCACCGTGCTGGGCTTGGACCCGGCGGACGACCAGCTCCCCGAGGAGCTCGGCGTCGACGAGAGCACGCTGGCCATGGTCTCCGTGGCCGTCCTGGTCTGCGTCGTGGCACCGGTTGCGGAGGAGTTCTTCTTCCGCGGCTACTTCTTCACTGCGCTGCGCAACTGGCGCGGCAAGTGGCCGGCCGCGGTGCTCACCGGGCTGGTGTTCGGATCGATCCACGCCGGCTCGTCCGACCCCGCGTTCCTGGTCCCGCTGGCTTTCTTCGGCTTCGCGCTGTGCGTCCTCTACGACCGCACCGGCTCGCTGTATCCGTGCGTCGCGCTGCACTGCCTGAACAACTCCGTCGCCTTCGGGGCCTCGCAGGACTGGACGTGGGAGATCGCAGTGCTGATCGTCGGCTCGCTCGCCCTCACCGCGCTGCTCGCGCTGGGCGTCCAGCGGCTGTGGGCCCCGCGCCCGGCCGCGCCCGCGCCGGCTCCCGCCACCTGAGCAGCCCGTCGACATGGCGCGTTAGTTCCCTGCGTTTGCGGGTAGATTGCCGCCGCAAGCATGCGCCGGTCATCGATCCTGATCCTCACGGCCGGCGCGAGCGCGCTGGCCGTTCCCGCGGCCGCGGCCGCCCAGGCGCCGCCCGCGAGCCCCAAGCTCAGTCTGACCACGGAGCAGGTCAGCAAAAGCGGCGGACGCGCCTCGGCGCTGACCGGCAGGACGTGGCGGGTGCGCGTCGTCATGAGCCCCTATGTGGCCGGCCAGACGGCGACGGTGTCGTTCTACCGGGGCGGGCGCCGGCTGTCGCAGGTCCCGGTCGCGCTCGCGCCGTCGCGCTCGGGTCGCGCCGGCTTCGCGCTCGTGCCCTTCACCTCGGGACGCACCGGCCGGGTCGTCGTGCGCGCGACCCACACCGCGACGCCGGAGGTCAAGACGCTCGTGGCCAAGCGCGCGCAGGTCAGGATCCTCGCCCCCAGCGCCCGGCCCGGCGCCCGCGGCCCGCTCGTGCGCCTGCTCCAGCGCCGGCTCGCCGCGCGCGGCTACGTCACCGGGCGCACCGGGCGCTACGACGCGCGCACGGCGCGCGCCGTGCTCGCCTTTCGCAAGGTGACCGGCATGACGCGCACCGACGTGGCCAGCGGCGCGGTGTTCTCGCGCCTGGCCCGGGGCGGCGGCCGCTTCCGCGTGCGCTTCCCCTCCCACGGCAAGCACGTCGAGGCCGACCTCTCGCGCCAGGTGATCGCGCTGATCCGGGGCTCGAAGGTCGAGCGCATCTACCCCACGAGCACGGGCGCGCCGGCCACGCCGACGATCCTGGGCAGCTACCGCGTCTACCGCAAGTCGCCGGGCTACAACGCCAAGGCGATGTACTTCTCCAGCTACTTCATCCGCGGCTACGCGATCCACGGCTACGCCTCGGTCCCCGTGTACCCCGCCAGCCACGGCTGCCTGCGAGTGCCGATGTCCGACGCGGTGTCGATCTACGGCTGGCTGCAGGGCGGCGACATGGTCGACGTCTACCGGTAGGGCGTCCCGCTCTCCCGGGCCAGCAGCTCCAGGACCGCCGGCATCCCGCCGCGGGCGCGGGCGGCGCGCTGGCGGTCGGCGCCGTTGCCCTCGGCCACGATCCGCTCGACCTCGTCCAGCGCGTCCTCGGTCCCCAGCTCGCGCGCGTAGGGGCGGGCCACGGCGAGCGTGGCCGCGATCACCTCGCGGGCCGGGCGCAGGCCGCCGTCGAGCGGCAGGCGCGCGTCGAGGCCATCGCGGTGAGCGGCGAAGCTCGCCTCGACGAGCTCCTCGCGCGGCGCCCACGGGCCATCGCGATCGGCCTCGCGCCGGGCCAGCGCCTGGACGAGCGCCGACAGCCCGGCGATCGACGCCAGCGCGGACTGGCCGTCCATGGCGCGGACCTCGACGGTGCCCAGCCGCGGGTGGGGCCGGACGTCCCACCACAGGAATGTGTAGTCGGGCAGGCCGCCGGCCGTCACGGCGGCAGCGGTCGCCTCGGCGTAGTCGTCGTAGTGCTCGAAGGCGCGCGGGATCTCCGCGCTGCGATAGCCACGGAACAGCACCGACCGCGCGCTGGCCAGGCCCGAGTCGCGCCCGTGCCACATCGGCGAGTTGGCGGCCAGCGCGCCGAGCGCCGGCAGGTGGCCGCGCAGGCCGTTGAACGACCGCATCGCCGTGGCGGCGTCGGGCATCCCGACGTGCACGTGGATGGCCGCGGTCGGGGTGCGGCGCAGCAGCCCGCGGACCAGCTCGAGGACGACCTGGTAGCGCTCGGCCGGGAAGTGCTCGGCGTCGAACAGCCGCCCGTCGGGGTGGATGCCGGCGCCGAGCACCGTCGCGCCGGCGGCCCGCACGCGGGCCCGCATGGCGCTCAGCGCTGCCGCGGCGGCCGCGCCGCCCTCGCAGACCGGCGTGGTGAGCTCGATCATCGCCGCGTAGGTGTCGGGCTTGGCCCGGCCCTCGTCGTCGGGCACGTCGAGCCGGTGCAGCAGCTCGACGGCGCCGGGCGCCAGGGCGAGAGTCGCCTCGTCGACGATCAGCAGCTCGTCCTCGACGCCGACCCCGAACGCCGGGCCGCTGCCGAACCGCGGGCCGCCGGGGTCGGTGCTCGTCATGCCCGCCCGTGGCCGAAGCGGGCCAGGAACGACAGCCCGGCGCCGTAGACGACCAGCGCGACCAGCGCGGGCACGCCGCGCCGGGCCCAGGGGCCGCCGGACGGCTCGGCGAAGGCGAACGGCGCGAGCAGGACGTCGTTGGCGTCGTCGATCGCCTCGCGGACGGCGCCGTGCGCCTGCTCGCGCGCGCGCTCCTGCCCGGCCGTCGGCACCGGGCGCCGCGCCGCCTCCCGACCGGCCACCTCGGCCGCCGAGCGGGCCGAGGCCTCGCGCGTCTCGTCGAGGGCGAAGAGCGCGAAGCTGACCAGCACGACGGCGCTCGCGACCCGGGCGGCCGCGCGCAGGAGGCCTTCGAACACGCGGATAGAGTACGGCCGAATGGGGGCCCGCGAACGACTGATCGACGAGCTGCGCAGCCACGCGCTCGTGATCGGCGAGGTCGTGCTGACCAGCGGTAAGACGGCGCAGTACTACGTCGACGCCAAGCGCGCGATCCTGCGACCCGCGGGCTTCGCGGCGCTGGCCGAGCTCGTCGCCGCGCGCGCACGCGCGTGGGACGCGACCGCCGTCGGCGGCCTGACCATGGGCGCCGACGCCCCGGCCTGCGCGGCGCTCGCCGGTGGCGCCGACGTCAAGGCCTTCTTCGTGCGCAAGGACGTCAAGCGGCACGGGCTCCAGCGCCGCATCGAAGGGCCGCAGCTCGAGCCCGAGGATCGCTGCCTGATCGTCGAGGACGTCGTCACCACCGGCGGCTCGACGCTGGAGGCGATCGACGCGGTGCGCTCGGCCGGCCACGAGATCGTGGGGGTCGTGGCCATCCTCGACCGCCTGGCCGGCGGCGCCGAGCGGATCCGCGAGGCGGCCGCCGCGCCCTACGAGCCACTGGCCACGATCGACGACGTCTACCCGCAGCGGCCCGACCGGGCCGCCTGAAGGCGGCGCGGCCGGACAGGTAAAGATTCCCGAAGCACTTCAAATCGGCACATCGGACCGCTATAACCCTCCGATGCCGCGCCCGCCCGACCGTTGGACGCGATCGGAGCCGGACCCGCGCGCGAAGCCGGGCGGCCAGGCGCGACAGGAGCGCCTGGAGGCGCTGCTTCGCCGCCGGGCCGCCCGCACCCAGCTAGGCCAGCGCCCGAAGCGCGAGCCCAAGCGCTGGTCGTCCTCGTAGCCGCCCCGCGCCGCCGCGGCGCGCCCGCTACATGAGGATGAGGATCAGGACGACGACCGCGATGACGAACGCGACGATGGCGATGGTACGTGTGGTCACGGAGTGCCTCCCAGCAGATGAATGAGAACGACGGGTGCAATCTTCCCGCTCCGTGGCATCGGCACGCGCCAACTGCCCGCGCGGGGCTGATACGGGCGACGGGCAGCCGCAACGCCCCGAGCAGGATTCGAACCTGCGGCCTACTCCTTAGGAGGGAGTCGCTCTATCCAGCTGAGCTATCGGGGCAGAGGGTGACGAGCGTCGCACGTGGCGTGCGCGTCGAAGGTACTTGCCCGTGATCTTTCCAGAGTCGGTCACGCGGCCGACCAACGTCGGCCCGGCCGCGGCTCAGTAGGGGAGCTCGAGCCCGCGGGCCGGCTTGAACGTCCGCTTCTCGGGATACACGCACACGTCGCCCGGGATCAGGTCGCCCATCGTCACGAGCGCCATCCCGTCGCGGCCGACCTCGATGCGATGCCCGACCCCGGTGTTCTCGCGGCACAGCCAGAACGAGCCGGCGCGCAGCGGGTGCGCGTCCTCGCCAAGGCGGGCGAGACCGCTCCCGCTGCGGACGTACCACGCCTCCTCGCGCGCGGAATGGAAGTGGAGATCGGTGTTGTGCGTGTCCGGGGGCATCGCGTCCTGGGCGAGCACGAGCTTGTCGGCGCCCACGTCGCGCAGGTCGCGCGTCGCGTAGGCGAGCCGCCCGTCGCGCCCTTCGTGCAGCGGCAGGTCGGCGAGGTTGCGGATCGTCGGCGGTCGCTCGGCGCTCGGCTCGGGCAGCTCCAGCGGGCCGAGCGCGGCATCGGCGGTGAAGGGGTGCGCGGTGTCGGCGGGCGACCAGCGCGGGCCGAGCCAGAACTGCCCGGTCCGCGGCAGGTAGGTGATGTTCGTGCGCGAGCCCTCGGCGGCGACGAGCACGGTGAGACCGTCCTCGCCGGCGATCAGCGTGTGCGCGTCCTCGTTGGCGGGATGCCAGAGCAGGTCGTCGACGCCGATCGCGTACGTGCGCACGTCCCCGGGCCCCGACGTCTGATAGCTGAGTCCGCCGCCGGCCAGCACCAGGAACGCCTCGTCCTCATCCGCGTGGCAGTGCGGCGGGGTCGAGCGCCCGCCCGGGTCGATCTCGATCAGCGCGACGCCGAGTCGCTTGGCGCCGGCCGCGGCGCCCAGCCGTCGGCGGCTCGCGGCGATCTCGCCGAAGTCGCGTCGCTGCGCGGCAACGTCGTCGGCGTGGATGGGCAGGCCGTCCGGCATGCCGGCAGCATGGCAGTCGCGATCGGGGGCCGATTGCGGCGAGGGTTTTCGCTTCACTCGACGTCTCGGTGGCGATACGCTTGTCCCCAGGCGCCGTCCCGCGCCCAACCTTCGATTCCGGCGCTCACGCCGCCGGCTCAAGCGGGGGCAAAGGGGGCTCGAGCCCTCGGGACGCCGGTCTGAGATGCCCTTTCCGGCGGGGCACGTGAGCGTGAGTCACGGGTCACCGCCTCCGAGAGGACACCAGATGACCAAGCAGAGATCGTTCAAGCGCCTCGTCCGCTCCCGCATGGGGAAGACGAGCGAGAGCTACACGGCGGCGCGCGCGGCGCTGCTGGCCGCCCGGGAGCCCACCGCGACCGAAGAGCCCGTGCTGGCCACGTCCGACGAGGCGATCCGGCGCCGGACGGGCCGCGGGTGGGAGGAGTGGTTCGACCTGCTCGACGAGTGGGGCGCCCACGAGCGTCCGCACCGCGAGATCGCGCGCTGGGTCGCCGAGCAGCAGGGCATCGAGCCGCTGGCCTGGGGGGCGCAGGCGGTGACCGTCAGCTACGAGCGCGCCCGCGGCCTGCGCGCCGTCGGCGAGCACCCCGACGGCTTCGCGGTCACCGCGCAGAAGACGGTGTCGGTGCCGGTGCAGCGGCTCTACGAGGCGTTCGTGGACGAGTCGCAGCGCGCGCGCTGGCTGCCCGACGGCGGCCTGCGCGAGCGCACGGCCCTCAGGCCGAGGTCGGCCCGCTTCGACTGGGGCGATGGCGACACGCGGGTCAACGTGACCTTCCAGGCCAAGGGCGAGGCCAAGAGCACCGCGGCGCTGGAGCACGCGCGGCTCGCCGACGCCGAGCACGCCGAGCGGATGAAGGCCTTGTGGCGCGAGCGCCTGGCCGCGCTCAAGACGCAGCTCGAGGGGGCCGGGATCGATGCCTGACGTCAACCTCCTGGCCGTCCTCGCCGCCATGGTCGCGGCGTTCGTCCTCAGCTCGACGTACTACACCGTGTTCGGCGAGCAGCTGGCCGAGGTGAGTGCCGCGGCGGCCGCGGGCGAGTGGCCACCGCCCTGGAAGCTGGCCGTCGAGTTGCTTCGCAGTCTGGTCCTCGCCGCGTTGGTCGCGGGCCTGGCCGTGCGGGCCGAGATCGACCAGTGGGCCGGTGGCCTGGCGCTCGGCCTGGCGCTGTGGATCGCGTTCCCGCTGGTGCTCTGGACGGGGGCGATGATCTGGGAGAACACGCCCTTCAAGCTCGCCGCGCTGCACGCCTGCGACTGGCTGGCGAAGCTGCTCGTGGTGGCGGTGATCGTGAGCGTCTGGCAGTAGCGACGCGCCTGGGACGGGCTCCCGCCGCTCGCGATCGTGAGTGATCGCGGGCGGCGCGGGCGCCGGTCCGCGCGATAGGTTCACGCCAGGCCGCCAGGGGCCGCCAGCGGCGCCGGCGGGGTTCCAGGACACCGGGAGGACACCATGCGACGGGTGCTCATCGGAGCCGTGGCCATCGTGGCGGCGGCGGCGGGCGCGGCGGCGGGGACCATCGGCGGTCCGGCGGCTCGGGATGGCGGCGGTGGCTCGGCCACGGTCGACCTCGCGCGCGATCGTCTCGTCGACCTCAGCCATCCGTTCAATGCGGACACCATCTACTGGCCGACGGCCACGCGCTTCACGCTGACCAAGGTGGCCGAGGGCGAGACCGAAGGCGGCTACTTCTACGCCGCCAACGACTTCGCGGCCGCCGAGCACGGCGGCACGCACCTCGACGCCCCGATCCACTTCTCGCGCGGCGGCGACTCCGCCGACCAGGTCCCGCTGCGCCGCCTGGCCGGGCCGGCGGTCAACGTCGACGTCCGTGCCCAGGCCGACGCCGACCGCGACCACCTCATCAGCGTCGCCGACCTGACCAGATGGGAGCGCGTCAACGGCCGGATCGCCGACGGCTCGATCGTCCTGCTGCGGACCGGCTGGGCGAGCCGCTGGCCCGACGCCGAGCGCTATCTCGGGACCGCCGAGCGCGGCCCCGCCGCCGTCCCCAACCTGCACTTCCCGGGCCTGGCCGAGGAGGCCGCGCGCTGGCTTTCCAGCCGCCGCAGCGTGCGCGCGGTCGGCATCGACACCGCGAGCATCGACCGCGGCCAGTCGACCGCCTTCGAGGCCCATCGCGTGCTGGGCGCCGCCCAGGTCCCGGTCTTCGAGAACGTCGCCGCGCTCGACGCGGTGCCGCCCGACGGCTTCCACGTCGTGGCGCTGCCGATGAAGATCGAGGGCGGCAGCGGCGGGCCGCTGCGGGCCATGGCCGTGGTCGGCGGCTGAACCAGGGCGAGCGCGCCGGTTCACGCCGCGGCGCCCGCGACGGCCGGCTCGCCGCCCGCGCCGCTCGCCGCAGGCGGCGCTCCGGTCCGGGCGTGGCGCAGCAGCACGAGGGCGAGTGCGGCGGCGACCGCCGTCACGATCGCGCTGGTCACCGCCGCGGCCTGCAGCGAGGCCGTCGAACGCCTCGCGCCCGGCGTCGAGCAGCGCGGTCCCGAGCCCCTGCGGAAGCTCCTCGCTCGCCGTCGCCGCGCCACCGGCCGTCTCGCGGGCGGCCTCCGCCGCCGGTACCCGGCACGCCCGAAGGCACGGCGTCCTCCATCCGGCCGCGGTAGACGGCCGTCCCGATGCTGCCGAGCACCGCGATGCCCAGCGCGCCGCCGAGCTCCGAGCTGGTCTCGGAGATGGCCGATGCCGCACCCGACCGCTCGGGCGGCGCCGCGCCCACGATCAGCTCGGTCGCCATCCCGGCCACCGGGGACAGGCCGAGCGAGAAGACGACCGAGCCGGCCACGACGAGGTCGAGCCCGTCGGCCTGGCTGATCAGGACGAAGCCCATGCTCGCCAGCGCCAGTCCGCCGCCGATCACGTACGCCGGCCGGACGCCGTGCAGCGCCATCGGCACGACCATGGCGCCGGCGATGAAGCCGGCCGACGACGGCAGCGACCACAGGCCGGCCTCCAGCGGCGAGAGCCCGAGCACGATCTGCAGGTACTGCGAGACGAAGATGAACAGGCCGAAGGCCGCGAAGAAGCCCATCGTGTTGGCGGCCAGGCCGGCGCTGAACGTACGGATGCGGAACAGGTCGAGGTCGATCAGCGGGTCGGCCAGCCGCCCCTGGCGGCGCACGAACGCGGCGCCCACGGCGAGGCCCGTCGCCATCGACGAGCGCCGGCCACCACGCCAGCCCGCCCTCGGCGAACCGCTTGAGCCCGTAGATCACGGCCAGCACCGCGACGAGCGACAGCGCGGCGCTGAGCAGGTCGAGCCGGCCGGCGATCGGGATCCCTGGACTCGGGCAGCAGCCGCGGCCCGACCACCAGCAGCAGCACCATCACGGGCACGCCGGCGAGGAACACCGAGCCCCACCAGAACAGCTCGAGCAGCGCCCCGCCGACCAGCGGGCCCACGGCGGCGCCGGCCGAGAAGCTGGCGATCCATACCCCGATCGCGAGCTTGCGCTCGCCGGGGTCCCGGAACATGTTGAAGATCAGCGAGAGCGTCGACGGCGCCAGCGTCGCGCCGGCCACGCCGAGCAGCGCGCGGGCGGCGATGAGCATGCCCGCGCTGGTCGAGAACGCGGCCAGCACCGACGCGGCGCCGAACGCGGCGGCGCCGATCATCAGCAGCCGCCGCCGGCCGATCCGGTCGCCCAGCGTGCCCATCGTGATCAGCGAGCCCGCGACCAGGAAGCCGTAGATGTCGACGATCCAGAGCAGCTCGACGCTGCTGGGCTGGAGGTCCCGGGCGATGGCCGGGACCGCGAGGTTCAGGACCGTGAGGTCCATCGAGTAGAGCAGGCACGGCAGGGCGATCACCGCCAGGCCGATCCATTCCCTGCGGCCGGCCTTGTCGTATGCGATGTTGGGTCGTCACGTTCGTCACCTCGATCAGTTCGGTGACCCATGTGACGGTCGTCGGCGCCAGAACTCATCGCGGCGGGAGATCGCCACGAGCACCGCGAGCTCGTGTCCCGGGTTGCGCAGCTGCGCGCAGCCCCAGCCCGCTCAGCCAGACGATGTCGCCGCGCGCGAAGCGGGCGTGCGTGCCGCCGCGGCACACGAGCTCCACCTCGCCGCGCTCGACGACCACGAGCGCATCCGGCCAGCCGGCTGCGCCGGCGACTCGCTCGCCCCCGGGGGCGACGCTCAGGCGCCGGCGCGAGAACGCGTCCATCAGAGCGTCGGCGGCAGGCCGAAGGCGGGGAACACCGACGAGTCGAACGTCATCACCTCGGCGATCTCGCCGGCCTCGATGCGCAGGACGTCGAGCGCCAGCGCCGAGAACGCGGGCTCGCCCGGCCGCTGCACGTAGCACGCCACGGCGGGCTGCCGGTTGGCCGAGGTGGTGAGGCACCGGAACCGGCCCAGCTCGTCGGTGCTGAAGCCGCCCTCCTTCCACATGGCCATGATCGTGTCGCGGCCGTCGTACAGGCCGGGCTGCGGCGGCATCGAGAAGCGCGCGTCCTCGCGCAGCGTCGCGGCCAGTGCGTCGGCGTCGCCGCGCTCGGTCGCGTCGATGTAGCGCTGCACGAGCGCGCGCTGCTCCGCCGTGGCGTCCGCTGCCGCCGACCACTCCAGGCGGCGCTCGGGCAGGTGCTCCTTCAGCGCCGCCCGGGCGCGCTGGAGCGCGCTGTTCGCCGCAGGCACGCTGGTCTGCAGCAGCGCGGCGGTCTCCTTGGCCGACCATCCGAGCACGTCGCGCAGGATCAGCACCGCCCGCGATCGCGGCGGCAGGTGCTGGATCGCGACCATGAACGCGAGCTCGATCGTCTCCCTGGCCACGACCACGGCGTCGGGCTCCGCCTCGTCGGCGGCCACGCCCTCCAGCAGCTCGTCCGGATATGGCTGCAGCCACGGGACCTCGGGTGACGTGAGGCGCCGCGGCCGGCGCGCGAGCGCGTCGAGGCACGCGTTCGTCGCGATCCGGTACAGCCAGGCGCGGAACGTGGACCGTCCCTGCGAACGTCGCGCGCCTGCGCCACGCGCGCAGGAACGTCTCCTGCGTCAGGTCCTCCGCCTCGTCCAGCGAGCCGAGCATGCGATAGCAGTGCACCTGCAGCTCGCGGCGGTGGCGCTCGACCAGCGTCGCGAACGCGGCCTCGTCGCCCGCGCGAGCCGCGGCGACGGCCGCGTCGGGGTCCGTCGGTGAGGGTCTCATGTCGATTACGACCGCTCCGACGCCGGAAAATGATCACCTCCACAGATCACCTGCACACCCGCCCGCCCGTATCCGATCACGCAGGAGCCGCGCGACGCGCGCCGAACTCGACACGGTGTCGAACCGGCGGGGCGCACCGTTGTCCCAAGGGTCCAATAGCGCGCAATGCGGTCCATTTCCTCGCGATTCGACGGCCGAGTAACGGACCCCGATTCGGGGCAGAGGAGGTACAGTCACGGGCTGCCCGGTCCCCGCCGGGCGCCCTGGGAGAGGGGAAGTCCCACATCATCATCGAGAGGTGCGACATGACTGGCGGAAGGCCCTGAGCAGCGGCGCGGCCGACCTGCTGTCGGACACCGGCGGGCCCGTCGTCGACCAGCCTGTCGAGACGTCGGCCGAGGTCGCCGCGCGGTCCCCGCTGCAGTTGTTCTGGCGCCGCCTGCGCCGGGATCGCGTCGCCCTCGTCGCCCTCGGCTTCATCGTCCTGCTCGTCCTCGTCGCGCTGCTGGCGCCCTTGATCGTCAAGCTCTTCGGCGCCCGCGGGCCCGACGTCCAGAACCCGGAGCTGTTCGCCGACATCGCCGACCCAGCCGACGCCGGGCCGCAGTGGACCGAGTTCCCGCTGCTCGGCACGGACAAGCTGGGACGCGACGTCTTCAGCCGCACGGTCTACGGAGCGCGCATCTCGCTCGAGGTGGCGCTCATCGCGACCTCGCTGATCGTCGTCGTCGGCGTGACCGTCGGGATGATCGCCGGCTACTACCGCGGCTGGGTCGACACCATGCTGTCGCGGTCGATGGACGTGATGCTGGCCTTCCCGGTGCTGCTGCTCGCCCTGGGCCTCGGCGCGGCCTGCTCGTTCGGGGACGGCTGCATCCAGATGAACTACGACCGGATCGGCCAGATCCTCGTGCTGCTGGCGCTGGCCGGCGCGGGGGTGACCGTCGCGTGGCGCGGCCTGCGGGCCCCGGCCGAGGGCACGCAGCGCCCGCGGCCCGGCGACCTCGCGCTCGGCGCCCTGGCGTGGGCGATCCCGCTGGCGATCGGGATCGTGCTCTGGCTGCTGCTCAAGAACGATCGCGGCGCGCTGATCCAGCCCGGCCTGCCCGTGGTCATCTTCGTCATCTTCCTGGCGGGCTGGCCCTACATCGCCCGCATCATCCGCGGCCAGGTGCTGTCGCTGCGGGAGAAGGAGTTCGTCGAGGCGGCCAGGTCGCTCGGCGCCTCCGACGCGCGGATCATCTTCCGCCACATCCTCCCCAACCTGGTCGCGCCGATCATCGTCTACACGACGCTGATCATCCCCCAGAACATCCTCTTCGAGGCGGCGCTGTCCTTCCTCGGGGTCGGGGTGCAGCCCCCGACGTCGAGCTGGGGGGCGATGATCGCCGAGGCCACCGGCGTGTTCGACATCGCCTGGTGGTTCATGACCTTCCCGGGCCTCGCGCTCCTGCTCACCGTCCTGGCCTTCAACCTCGTGGGCGACGGACTGCAGGACGCGTTGAACCCGAAGACAGGGCGCTGAGCGCGCCCAGAGGAAAGTGCACGACGTTCAGCTTCAAGGAGGAGCACCCATGAGGAGGTCGTTTCGCTGGACCCTGGCGAGCGTGATGTCCGCGCTCGCCCTCTCCGTCGCGGCCTGCGGCGGAGACGACGATTCAGGCAGCAGCGGTGGCGGCGGCGGCGAGGAGCGGGCCGCCGGCAGCACGGGCGCCATCCCCGACGGCTCCAAGCTGAAGCCGGGCAAGCAGGGTGGGACGGTCACCTTCCTGGCCGCCGCCGACATCGACTATCTCGATCCCGGCCAGACCTACTACTCGTTCGGTTACCTGGTGGCGTACTCGACCAACCGGACGCTGTACGGGTTCAAGCCCGACGACGCGATCAAGCCGATCCCCGACATCGCCGAAGGTGAGCCGGAGATCTCGTCGGACAACAAGACGCTGACCGTGAAGATCAAGCGCGGCATCAAGTACTCGCCGCCGGTCGACCGCGAGGTCAAGGCCGCCGACATCAAGTACGCCTTCGAGCGCGCGTTCACCAAGCAGGTGCCGAGCGGCTACGCGGGCACGTACTTCAACTCGATCGAGGGCACGCCCTCGGAGCCCAACACCGGGAGCTACAAGCCGATCTCGGGCATCACCACGCCCGACGACTACACGATCCAGTTCAAGCTGAAGGAGGCGACCGCGCCCCTGATCAGCCAGGCGCTCGTGATGCCGATCACGACGCCGGTGCCCAAGGAGTACGCCCAGGAGTTCGACCGCAAGCAGCCGTCGACCTACGAGGAGCACGTCGCCTTCACCGGCCCGTACATGGTCAAGAACGACGCGCAGGGCAAGATCACCGGCCGCACGCAGGGCAAGCTGATCGAGGTCGTCCGCAACCCGAACTGGGACAAGGCGACCGACTTCCGCCCCGCCTACCTCGACGGCTATCGCATCGAGGAGGGCAACGAAGACCTCGGCGTCGCCTCCCGGCGGGCGCTGAGCGGACAGAACGCGATCTGCTGCGACGCCGGCCAGCCTCCGGTCCAGGTGCTGCGGTCCGCGGTGCAGCGCAACAAGGGCCAGGTCCTGGCCGTCCCGGGTGGCCTGGTGCGCTACATCGCGTTCAACACGACGGTCGAGCCGTTCGACAACATCAACATCCGCAAGGCGATCATCGCCGCGTCCAACCGCGACTCGCTGCTGCTGGCGCGCGGCGGCAGCCTGATCGGCAACGTGGCCAACGGCTGGCTCCCGCCGAACTTCCCCGGGTTCGAGGAGGCAGGCGGGCTGAAGCAGAACCAGCACCTCGACTACCTGAAGAACCCCAAGGGCGATGCGGCCCTGGCCAAGAAGTACATGCTGGCGGCGAAGGAGGAGAACGCGGATCTGCCGATCGACGGCAACGGCAAGTGGACGGGCAATGAGGAGATCCTCGTCGTCGCCACCAACGCCGACCCCGGCAAGAAGGTGGCCGAGATCTTCCAGGGGCAGATGACGACCCTGGGCTTCAAGCTCAACTTCCGCATCGTCCCCCAGGACACGCTCTACACGAAGTTCTGCGGCGTGCCCTCGGCGAAGGTGGCCATCTGCCCGAACGTCCAGTGGGGCAAGGACTTCACCGACGCCCAGTCGATGCTGGACGCGACGTTCAACGGCAACAACATCCTCCAGCAGGGCAACGTCAACTGGCCGCAGCTCGACGTCCCGGCCATCAACGACGCCATGAAGAAGGCGTCGGTGATCCCGGTCGGCCCGGAGCGCAACAAGGCCTGGGCGGACATCAACAAGATGATCGCCGAGCAGGCGCCGGCGATCCCCTACAGCTGGGACAACCAGGTCCAGGTCGCGTCCAAGAACGTGAACATGGTGGTCAGCGGCTACGCCACGACGCCCGACATGAACTTCTCCTCGATCAAGTAGGAGAGCCCGTCGCGCTAGACGACACCGGCTGATTCGCCCCGCCGCCCCTCGTGGGCGGCGGGGCGGCCCGCCGTCTCGAAACCTCCCCCATGCTCACGTTCATCGTTCGCCGGCTGTCGTGGATGGTCGTGCTGCTGCTCGTCATCAGCCTGCTGACGTTCGTGATCTTCTACACGCTGCCGTCGGCCGACCCCGCGCTGCTGCGCGCCGGCCGCCAGCCCAGCCCCGAGCTCGTCGCCTCGATCCGCGAGTCGCTCGGCCTGGACCGGCCGTGGTACATCCAGTACCTGAAGTACATCGAGCGGCTGTTCCTGCACTTCGACTTCGGCTTCAGCTACCAGAACAACGCCGAGGTGCGCGGGCTGATCCTCGACCGCCTGCCCGCGACGGCGGCGCTGGCCCTGGGCGCCATGCTCGTGTGGCTGCTCATCGGCATCCCGGTCGGCATCGTCTCGGCCATCCGGCGCGGGCGCTGGAGCGACCGGCTGCTGATGGGCGGCGCGCTCGTCGCCATCTCCGCCCCCGTCTACTGGCTCGGGCTCGTCTCGCTGTTCCTCTTCTCGAAGGACATCGGACGGTTCGGGATCTTCCAGGGCCAGGGCGCCTACCCCTCGCAGGGCAACATCTTCACCGACCCGGCGACGGTCATCGCCGCGCTGATCCTGCCCTGGCTCGTGCTGGCCGCGGCCTACGCGGCGATCTACGCTCGCTTCATGCGGGGCAACCTGCTCGAGGTCGTCTCCGAGGACTACATCCGCACCGCGCGCGCCAAGGGCCTGCGCGAGCGCACGGTGGTGATGCGCCACGGCGTGCGGGCGGCGATCACGCCGATCGTGACGATCCTCGGCCTCGACCTCGGCGCGCTGCTCGGCGGCGCGATCCTCACCGAGACCGTCTTCAACATCCCCGGCGTCGGGCGGCTGGCCTACGACTCGATCCAGAAGAGCGATCTGCCGATCGTGCAGGGCACCGTGCTCATGGGTGCGTTCTTCATCATCCTGCTCAACCTGGTCGTCGACGTGATCTACGCGTTCCTCGACCCCCGGGTGAGGTACTAGTGGTCCCGTCCGCAAATACGCGCACCGCCAGCCAACCGCCGATCACCGCCTGGCTGGGTCCTCACTCGGGGCAAGGGCTCCGCCCTTGCACCCTCGCTGCGTCCTTGCCAGACGGCGCCGGCGGTCGCCTGGACGGCACACGTACTCACGGACGGAACCACTGACCATGGCCCTGCTCGAGGTTCGCGACCTCAAGGTCCACTTCAAGACCGACGACGGCATCGTCAAGGCCGTCGACGGGGTCTCGTACTCGATCGAGCGCGGCCAGGCGCTGGGCATCGTGGGCGAGTCGGGCTCGGGCAAGAGCGTCTCGTCGCTGACCGTGATGGGCCTGACGCGCTTCGCCGGCCACGCGGAGATCTCCGGCTCGATCAGGTTCGACGGACAGGACCTGCTCGAAGCCTCCGACGAGGACATGCGCCGGCTGCGCGGCGACGACATCGCGATGATCTTCCAGGACCCGCTGTCGTCGCTGCATCCCTTCTACCGGATCGGCGACCAGCTCGTGGAGGCCGTCCGCGCCCACCGCGACGACGTCCCCAAGGCGCGCGCGCTGGACCGCGCGGTCGAGATGCTCGGCCTGGTCGGGCTGCCCGAGCCGCGGCGCCGCGTCGACTCCTACCCGCACGAGTTCTCCGGCGGCATGCGCCAGCGCGTGATGATCGCCATGGCGCTCATCAACGAGCCCAAGCTGCTGATCGCCGACGAGCCGACGACGGCGCTCGACGTCACCGTGCAGGCGCAGATCCTCGACCTCATCGAGCGCCTGCAGAGCGAGCTCGACACGGCGATCGTGATGATCACTCACGACCTCGGCGTCGTCGCCGAGGTCGCCGACGACATCGCGGTCATGTACGCCGGCCGGGTCGTCGAGTACGCCGACAAGGACACGGTCTTCGCCGGGCCCGAGCACCCGTACACGTGGGGCCTGCTGCGCTCGATCCCGCGCCTGGACCTCCCGCGCGACGAGCCGCTCGTGCCGATCCCCGGCCGCCCGCCGTCGCTGATCGTCAAGCCGCCCGGCTGCGCGTTCCACCCGCGCTGCCCCTACGTGCGCGACGCGCATCGCAGGATCGACCCGCAGCTGGCCACGGTCGACGGCGCCGGTCACGGCCACCACCAGGTCGCCTGCCTGCTGCCCGGCCCAGACGCGCCGCGCCCTGTGGGCCAAGCTCCAGCACGGGGCGACGCCCGACCAGGCCAAGCAGACGGTCACGCTGCCCGAGGAGGCCGTCGACCAGGAGGCAGCTCGATGAGCGCCGCCGACGGCGCGCCGCTGATCGAGGTCCGCGACCTCGTCAAGCACTTCCCGCTCAAGCAGGGGATCCTCCTGCAGCGCCAGGTCGGCGCCGTCCGCGCGGTGGACGGCGTCGACTTCGACGTCATCGAGGGGGAGACGCTCGGCCTCGTCGGGGAGTCGGGCTGCGGCAAGTCGACCACGGCGCGCCTGCTGACGCGCCTGCTCGAGCCGACCTCAGGCGTGATCCGCTATCGCGGCGACGACATCGCGCACACCTCGCGACGCGAGCTCAAGCCGCTGCGGCGCGACATGCAGATGATCTTCCAGGACCCGTACTCGTCGCTGAACCCGCGCAAGACGGTCGGCTCGATCATCGGCGAGCCGTTCATCATCCACGAGATCGAGCGCGACGAGGACAAGCGGCGCAGGCTCGTCCAGGGGCTCATGGACACCGTCGGCCTCAACCCGGAGCACTACAACCGCTTCCCGCACGAGTTCTCCGGCGGTCAGCGCCAGCGCATCGGCGTGGCCCGGGCGATCGCGCTGAAGCCGAAGCTCATCGTGGCCGACGAGCCGGTGTCGGCGCTCGACGTCTCGATCCAGGCCCAGATCATCAACCTGCTCGAGCAGCTCCAGGACGACCTCGGGCTGACGATCATCTTCA
The DNA here is from genome assembly GCA_963787065.1 of uncultured Actinomycetes bacterium. GTDB lineage: Bacteria > Actinomycetota > Thermoleophilia > Solirubrobacterales > Solirubrobacteraceae > JAOPZW01. The sequence continues at coordinate 102,790 of CAWBBQ010000037.1, read as the reverse complement.
TCGCCCACGACCTGAGCGTCGTGCGCCACGTGTGCGACCGGATCGCCGTGATGTACCTGGGCAAGATCGTCGAGCTCGCGCAGGCCGACGAGCTCTTCGACCACCCGCGCCACCCGTACACCGGCGCGCTGCTCAGCGCCGTGCCGGTGCCCGACCCGCGCCTGGCCCGCGAGAAGCAGCGCCAGGTCCTCAGCGGCGACGTGCCGTCGCCCACCAACCCGCCGCCGGCCTGCCGCTTCCACACGCGCTGCCCCAAGGCCCGCGACGGCCACTGCAACGTCGACGAGCCGCTGCTCGAGGTCAAGGAGGGCGGCAACATCGCCGCCTGCCACTACCCGCTGACCGACGAGGAGATCGCCAGCCGCGTCCCGACCGCGGCGGCGTGAGCGCGGTCGACCGCGTCACCGCCGTCCTGCACGGCGCCGGCCTGACGCCGGAGATCCGCCGGTTCCCCGAGGGCACGCACACCGCCGCCCAGGCCGCGGCCGCCGTCGGCTGCGAGGTCGGCCAGATCTGCAAGTCGCTCGTGTTCCGCGTCGGCGCCGACCCGCTGCTCGTGGTGGCCAGCGGCGCCAACCGCGTCGACGAGGCGCGCTTCGGCGCGACGAAGGCCGACGCCGACTACGTGCGCGAGCGCGACCGGGTATCGCGATCGGCGGCGTGCCGCCCGTCGGCCACGCGCGCGACGATCGAGACGGTGATCGACGAGGACCTGCTGCGCTACGACCTCGTCTGGGCCGCCGCCGGCACGCCGCGCGACGTCTTCGCGATCGTCCCCGCCCAGCTCGTGGAGGTCACCGGCGGACGCGTGGCGCGCGTCAGTCCAGGTACGTGACGACGGTCTCGGTCGGCGCGCGCTCGGGTGCCTCGCGCTCCTGGCGCGGCGGGCCGAGGTGCAGCAGGCCGATGACGCGCTCGTCGCCGCGCGCCGAGCGCCGCGCGACCCGCGTCGGTGCGCAGGACCGCCGGCGTGCGCCAGTAGCCGGCCAGCCCGCGGCCGTGGGCGGCGAGCAGCACGATGTAGGCGGCGACGGCGGTGGCGCACAGGTCCTCCTCGTCGCGGACCGGGTCCTCGCCGGCGCTGGGCCACCGACACCGCGACCAGCGTGGGCGCGCGGTCGAGCTTGGCCGCGGCCTCCGGGCCGGCGGCCTGCTTCAGGCGCTCGAGCGCGTCCGGGCCGAGCACGCGGAAGCGCCACGGGTTGGTCAGCTCGTGGTTGGGCGCCCAGCGGGCCAGCTCGAAGAGCTCGTCGAGCGTCGCCCGGTCGATCGGGCTGCGCCCCGTAGGCCTTGTGCGTGCGGCGCGTGCGGATGGCGTCCTCGAGCTCCACCGCGGTGCTCAGTGGTTCCACTACTCCTCGTCGTCCTCGCCATCGTCGGTGTACAGCGACTCGCGCGCGACCTCGTCCCCGCGGCGATCGAACAGCCGCACCTCGAGCGTCGCGCCGCGGTAGTCGTCGGGCGCGATCAGCGTGAAGCGGCCCTCGAGCAGCGGCGACTGGTCGACGGTCAGGTCCGACAGCTCGGCGGTGACGACGACGGCGCCTTCGACCAGCGGCCGGCCCCAGACGAGCGTCATGGCCGCCGCCTTGCCGCGCTCGCCGCGCCACGTGCCGATGACCTCGTCGGTCAGGTCGATCCGCCAGTCGGGGTTCGCCTCGGCCGTCTCTGCCGTGAAGTCCGCGACGGCGTAGAAGTCGTCGGGGTCCTCGTGGTCGCCGCCGTGGGCGAAGCTCACGAAGCCGTAGAGCTCGAGCCCGGCCGACGTCATCGCGGTGGCCGGCACGAACGTGCGCCCGTGCCACGTGCGGTCGGGGTACCAGGTGATCTCGCCGGGCTCGCCGAGGACCTCTCCCTCGGTGTCCACGCGCAGGCACGCGGCCAGGAACTCCTCCTGCAGGCGCTCGGCCCAGCCGCCGTAGGGAAGCTGGTCCTGCGGCGGCTCGGCGGCGAAGCGGGGGACGACGCGTTCTTCGGGGGGCACGCGCGCGAACGGTAGTGCAGCGGGGCGTGGATACGCGGTGTGGCAGGCCTCGCCGCGAGCTTCGGCGAGGGTGCGGGCCAGGGCAGCGAGGAGGAAGAGCCCTTCGCTGCGCCGGGTTGGGAGCGGTGAGAGGGCGGTTGGCGACGCTATTCGGTAGCAGTCGCCCCCGGCTGACCGGTTGGCCTGCCTTCGGTGCCCTGGCCGCGCATCGCCGAAGGCGCCGGCGGTCTGGGAGCCGGTCGCTACGGCTGCTCGAGCAGCAGCGTGACCGGGCCGTCGTTGACCAGCTCGACCTCCATGCGCGCGCCGAAGACGCCGCGCGCTGCGCCCAGTCCGCTCGCAGAAGCGCTCGTAGAGCGGCTCGGCCTGCTCGGGGCGCGCGGCGGCGACGAAGCTCGGGCGGTTGCCGCGGCGCGCGTCGCCGTAGAGCGTGAACTGGCTGACGCACAGCACCTCGCGCTCGACCGAGCGACTCGTTCATGCGCCCGTCGCCGTCCTCGAAGACGCGCAGCGCGCGGACCTTGTCGGCCAGCCGGTCGGCGTCGGCCGGCGTGTCGTCGTGCGTGATGCCGAGCAGCACGAGCAGCCCCGGGCCGATCGCGGCGACGGTCTCGCCGTCGACCCGCACCGCCGCGCGGCTCACGCGCTGCACGAGCGCGCGCATCAGAGCACGGCCACGGCGATCGCCACGGTCACCACGATCGCCGTGCTCCACGCGATCGCGTGCGCCATCAGCCGCAGATCGAGCCCGTAGACGTGCCCGGCGATGAGGATGTTGATCGCGGTCGGCATGCCGGCCTGCAGCAGGTACGCGTCGGGGACGCGCAGGATCAGGGTGCTGGCCGCCAGCATCAGGGCGGGCGCGGCGAGCAGCCGCAGGCCCAGGGCCGCGGCGAGCGGCGGGCTCATCCGTGGCGGGAAGTCCAGCGCGCCGTCCTCGCGCTCGTGCATCAGGTTGACGCCGAGCACGAAGAAGCCGACGGGAAGCAGCGCGACGGCGAGCACCTCGGCCACGTCGACCGCCCGCCTGCGGGGCGAGCGCGTCGGGCGCGAGGAGGGCGAGCAGCAGCGCGAACAGCACCGGGTTGCGCACCAGATAGGCCCGCAGGCGCGCGCCGGCCCCGGTTCCGACGCGGGTGCCCATGGTGGCCCCGATGGCGAAGCCGAGGCCGTACATGACCGGGCTGGAGACCACGACGTCGTAGGCGATGGCCGGACCGAGCTGGTCGGTGCCGAGCAGTGTGGCCACGAGCGGCAGCCCGAGATAGCCGGTGTTGCCCTGCATCGAGACCGACATGAGCGCGCCCGTGGTCGGGCGCGGCAGCGCCAGCAGCCGCTCGCCGACGACCCACGCCAACCCGCCCACGATCAGTGCGACGGCCAAGCCGAAGGCGAGCCCGGCGCCGACGCCCGCGGTCACCTCGAGGCGCGCGACGATGAAGAACGAGACGGGCGGCAGGACGAGGTAGAGCATCCAGTCCAGCAGCCGTCCGGTGGCCGCCCGCGTGCGGTCGCCCCAGCGGCGCTCGGCGCCGACGCCCGCCGCGGTGGCGGCCAGGATCGTCAGCGTGACGACGGCCATCAGTCGCGCAGGTCGGCGGCCGCCTGCTCGGGGGCGACGATGTTGAGGTGCACGCCGGTGCCGAGCTCGAGGCCGGCTATGTGGGTCAGCCGCGGGACGACGTCGATCCGCCAGCAGAAGTGGTCGGCCCCGCGCGGCGCGGTGCGGACCCATAGGTTGAGCGGCGGGCTGGCCCCGAGCCGGCGGGCCAGGCGCCGCAGGCCGTCGTGCAGCAGGGCGGCGCCGGTCGGGCCGTCGTCCTCGAAGCGCATGCGGGGGCGCCGCGGGGCGAGCATGAGCTGGTAGGGGAAGCGCGCGCCGTAGGGCGCCATCAGGACCGCCTCGTCGTCGATGGCGACGACCCGCTCGCGGAGCCTGACCTCCTCCTGGACGAGGTCCTGGAGGAGGTTGGCGCCCATGGTGCGCTGGGCATACGCGGCGAAGCGCTCGCGCTCGCGCGCGACGGCGGCGGGCACGAAGTCCAGCGCGTAGATCTGGGCGTGGGTGTGCGGCAGCGAGGCGCCGGCCTCGCGGCGCTCGTTGACGATCAGGTGGACGTAGGCCGACTCGGCGTGCGCGCGCATGCGCGCGCGCCACACGTCGACGGCCGTGGCCACCTGCTCGACCTCGAGCTCGCACAGCGAGGCGACCGGGTCGGGCGCGTTGACCACGACCTCGTGCGCGCCGCGGGCCGGGGTGGCGGTGAACAGGTCGGGCTTGGCCTGCACCGGCGGCTCGTCGGCCTCGATGTCGAGCGCCGGGTAGAGGTTGGGCACGACGCGCACGAGCCAGCCCGGGGTATCGGGAGCGCTGCCGTTTCGGCGCAGCGCGTAGACCTCCGGCGGCGTGCGATCCTCGTGACCCTCGAGGAAGGGGTCGCCCTCGGGGTCGATCGGCGGACACGGCTCGGCGCTGAGACCGCCGCCGGGTCGCGTCGCCCGGGCCGGCGTGACGATCGACTTCAGCCCGGTCAGTGGGTCGACGCGCACGTGGGGCACGCCGACAGGGTAGAAGCCCGCGGGGCGGGCGGGGCGGGCCGTCAGCGCAGGCGCTTGTCCATCATCAGGTGCTCGATCCCCGCATCGAGGAAGCGCTCGCCCAGCGCGGCGTAGCCGGCGCGCTCGTACAGCCCCAGCGCCTCGGTCTGGGCGGCCAGGGCGATGCGCCGCGCGCCGGTCGTCCGAGCGTGCTCCTCGGCCGCGGCCAGCAGGCGGGAGGCGATGCCGCGCCGCCGGACGGCCACGGCCACCGCCATGCGCCCGAGCTTCGCCGTGTCGCCGTCGTTCAGGACGCGGCACGTGGCCACGACGCGGCCGTCCTGCACCCCGACGAGGTGCAGCGCCTGTGCGTCCCGCCCGTCCACATCGTCGTCCAGCGGCACGTGCTGCTCGACGACGAAGACCTCGTGGCGCAGGGCCAGCGCCGCGTCCACCTCAGCCTGGCCCTGGGCCGGGCGGACGTCGATCACGCGCCCTCGCCGATGGCGTAGCGGCGGATGTCGGCCTCGAGGTCGGCGGCCTCGAAGTACGGGCCCTGGTGGACGAAGGTCTGGCGGCCGCGGCGGTCGTAGAACAGGGTGCTGGGGACGCCCTGCAGGCGCTGGGCGTTGTAGACCTCGCCGTCGGGGTCCTCGTAGCTGGGGTAGGGCAGCGGGAACTTCGCGAGCAGCCTCGCCGCGCTCTCGCGGTTGTCGCGCAGGTCGACGCCGACGAAGGCCACCTGCTTGCCCATGTCGAGAGAGATCCGCTGCAGCACGGGCAGCTCCTCGCGGCACGGCCCGCACCAGGCGGCCCAGATGTTGACCACCGCCGGATGGCCCTTCAGCTCGGCCAGGCGCTGGTCGAGCGCCGCGCGCGCGCCGGGCAGGATCTCGTTGGCCTGGCGGTGCAGCGCGCCCAGGGCGGGCGGGGCCCCGGCCAGTCGCCGGGCGATCTCCCGGCGGGTGAGCGCCTGCGCATCGGGCGGCGCCGTGGCGCCCTGCGACGCCTGCCGGATGCCGACGGCCACCACCGCCACCAGGGCGAACGCCGCGGCGGCGACTGCGAGCCTGCGGAGGGACACGGCGACAGCGTGCCACACGGGCACGCCCCGGCGAGTCGGTGCGGTATCCTGAGCCTCTGAGGGCGAGGGGCGGTGTTGCTGCCGCGTGCACCCTCGCCGCCACCCGGGAGCCCCGGGAGCTCTTCACGAGAGACGCGCTTCGGTCCAGCGCGACTCCTTCAGTTCCACACGTAAGCCGGTTCATGGCTGATTCCACGTCGGCGGCCCCCACGGCCGCACCCATCGTCGATCCGAACGCCGTCGAGCGCGCGGAGCGCTTCACGCTGGAGCCGTTCGTCTATGCGGACGAGGACCTCGCGGTCGCGCTCGCGCCCGGCAGCGGGCGCCGCCAGGCGCTCGATGCGGCGCTCGCCGAGCTGGACGCCGGCGCCAGCGTGCCGTCCACGCGCTGGCGACGGCGGTACTCCCTGCTGCTCGGCCTCGAGCGACTGCTCAGCGAGGACGAGCCGCGGCTGGCCGACGGCACGACGCTCAACCCGCATCAGGTCGACGCGCTGTCGGGCACGCTGACCGCGCTGCTGGCCGAGGCCCAGCGCAACGGTGACGTCCCGGCGCCCGCCGCAGCCCCCGTGCTCGCCGTCGACGAGGACGTCGACGAGGACGAGGACGACGAACCGGACGCGGCGGTCGATGTCGACCTCGACGACGACGAGGACGACGACGACGAGGACGACGAAGACGAGGACGACGACGACCTTCCCGAGCCGGCCTCGTATGCCGAGCCCGAGCCTGAGCCCGAGCCGTACGAGCCGCCGGAGGCCGAGGCCTACGAGGAGGACGAGGACCTCGACGTCGACGAGGACATCGTCGACGTCGAGGACCCCAACGCGCACAAGCGCTTCTGGTTCGAGCACGCGACGGGAGCGGGCAAGACGGTGGCGGCGATGGGCTTCGTCGAGGCCTCGCGCACCGGCGGCATCCTGATCCTCACGCACCGTCGCAACCTCGTCGACCAGTTCAACGGCGAGCTGCGCGACCGCGGCTACGGCGATCGCGCCATGCCGCCGCTGCTCGATGGCGCGGGCACCCACAACGGCGCGGGGGCCGACGTGGTCGGCCCCGTGACGGTCGAGACCTACCAGTGGTTCGTGCGCAACGCGGGGCGCATCTCCGACGCCTACACGATCGTCATCTGCGACGAGGCGCACACCGCCCTGGGCGAGAAGACGTCGGCGGCGATCCGCGCCTGGACGGGCCCGATCTTCATCGGCATGACGGCGACGGGCGCGCTCATCGCCCGCCACGTCACCGACCTCTTCCCCACCCAGACGTCGCGCTTCGACCTCGCCCAGGCCGCGCGACGGGGGGTCATCGCGCCGCTGCGCGACCTGCGCATCCCGCCCGGGCCCGGCGTGCGCACGATCGCCAAGGTCCCGCTGCGCCGCGGCGACGTGGACGTCGAGTTCGACCAGGAGATGCTGGCCGAGCTGCTGGACCAGCTCCCGTTCAACATGGCCATCGCCGACCTCTACCGGACACGCTTCAACGGCGTCCCGGGCGTGATCTACGCCGCCGGCGTGCGCCACGCCTACAACGTCGCCGAGGCGTTCCGTGAGCTGGGCATGAAGGCCGAGGCCGTCTCGGGCGAGACGCCCAAGCGCGAGCTGGCCGAGATCCTCGCGCGCTACGAGCACGGCGACATCGACGTGCTGGTCAACGCCCAGCTCCTGGCCGAGGGCTGGAACTCACCGCGTGCGACGGTCTGCATGCACCTCGCGCCGACGGCCTCCAAGCGCATCTACCAGCAGCGCGTGGGCCGCGTCACGCGCCGCCATCCGGGCAAGGAGGCGGGCGTCGTCGTCGACTTCGTCCACCCGGCCACCAAGCACGACGACCCCGTCGTCACGCTGCACTCGCTGCTCGACCGCGACGTCTACCGCGGCGGGGCGATCGTCGTCGGGCCCGTGCGCCGCGGTCGCGGCCGCCGCGTGCGCGTCGAGCGCCGCGTGATCCCGGTGACCGCGGACGAGGAGCGCCGCCACGAGGTCTTCGAGCGCGAGCTGTGGCGGATCGCCGTCGAGCACCTCGACTACGGCGAGCAGCACATGTGGGCGGCCCTGGCCGGTGCCCGCGTGGCCCCCAGCGGCTGGCGCCGGGCGCGGGCCATGCTGCACTTCGACCGCACCGGCGAGCTCAAGCGCCGCTTCCTGCTCACCGCGGTCGAGCGCAACCGCAACTCACAGCTGCGACTGCGCGCGCTGCAGGAGATCGCGGCGGCCAAGGACGCCGAGGCCTTCGACCTGTCGATCGACGTCATCGGCACGTGGGCCCGCGACGAGCGGCGCGAGGGCACGAAGGTCATGCTGCAGGCGCTGGCCGAGAAGCGGATCGGCCGGCGCGACCAGGCCAACGCCTGGATCTGGCGCCTGGCCGAGTACACGCGCGACGTCCACGAGGAGTACGCCGTCCAGCGCTGGCCCGAGACCAAGCGCCTGCTCGGACTGCTCGTCAACTCCAGCGGCGGCGCCCATGCACGCAACGCGCGCCGGCTCGTCCACGCCGCCCGCAAGCACGATCGCCGGCTGAGCGCGGCGCTGCTCGCGGCCGCGGTTGCGCACACGCCCGAGGCCGAGGAGGTCCTCCGCGGGGCGCGCACGCGGATGGCCCGCAAGCCGAGCGCGCTGTCGCGCGAGCTGCTGCGCAACTTCCCCAAGGGCAAGGGCCGGCGCTCGCGACGCCGGCGCAAGAAGGGCGCCGATCCCGAGGCGACGGCGGTCGCCGCCGCGCCGACGGCGGGCGCGCTGGCGACCGGGGAGAACGCGACGCTGGACGCGGCCGCGGCGGTCGAGGCCGCGGTGGCGGCGGCGGCGGACATGCCGCCCGACGACGCCGAGGCGGCCGGGGAGACGACCGCGGCGCCCAAGCCGCGCCGTCGGCGCCGGCGGGCCAAGGAGGCGGTGGAGCCGGAGCCCTCGCCGGCCCCGGTGTCGGATGACGACCGGTCGGCGCCGGGCCAGGAGCGCGAAGCCGAGCCCCAGGAGCCCGCGCCCGAGCCGAAGCCGCGCCGGCGCCGGCGGACCGCCGCGCCGCCGGCCGACGCGCCGCCCGGGGATGCGCTCGAGGAGCTCGGGGCGCCGGTCCCGGCTGAGGCCGCGGAGACGTCGCCGCCCACGCCCACGCCCAAGCGCCGGCGCCGCGCGAAGCCGGTCACCGACGAGCCGAGCGCCGAGGCCGCCGACGAGCCGAGCGCCGAGGCCGCCGAGGGCGACGCCGAGCCGCCGCCCAAGCGCCGGCGGCGGAGCGCCGCGTCTGCCGCCTCCTCGGAGGGCTCCGACGGCGCCGACTCCACGCCCACCGGCGCCTCGCCGAGCGAAGCGGCGGCATAACCGCACCAGATGACGGAAACCGGTGGGTTTCCGTCAAATCGTGGTATCGAAGGCGAGGGCGCGCCGCTCCGGCGTCGGCTGCGCGACCGCGCCGTTCAGGAGAGCGCGTCGTGTGGCAGCACGTAGCGCCGCGGCGTGCGGCGATCGACGTCGCCGTTGGCGCCGTCGCCCGTGCGCGCGCTGTGGAGTCCACGCCCGGCGCTCACGGGCGCCTGTGCCTCGGGCTGTCCGGCGTGGGCGGCGATCCATGTCAGGACGGCCGACGAGTCGGCGCCCTCGGCCAGGATCGCTGCGCGTTCGATCACCCGGCCGCCGGAGGGGTGCGGTCGCGACAGGCGCTTGACGAGCGAGCGGATCGCGTCGTCGTCGGCGACTTCGTGGGGCGTGTCCTCGGCCGGCATGGCTCAGCGCTCCTCTCGTCGCGGCGTCGTGACCCGGGCAACCACTCTACTCCCCCGGGGAACGCGTCCCGGCGGACCGCCGTCACGGGCCGTCCGGGTGTGGGGGTGCGCTCCATCCCTAGGGGGGATCGCGGGGCTGCGGCGTCCAGCCGATGATCGCGTCGTCCACCGTGCGCGCGGTCACACATCTCGGACAGACGACCACCAGAGGAGCATCCATGCGGAAGACCATGTCCACGCTGTGTACGGTCGGGGCGCTCGTCGCGCTCGGCGCCGTCGCCCAGCCTGCGGCGGCAGACGATCCGAACGCGAGGACCACGACGAACGACTACGGCAGCGGCGTGATCGCTACCTGCAAGACGCCGAACAAGACCGGCGTGGCCGGCGAGTACGGCGCCTGGGGCCATTACATCGACGGATGCACGGTGACCGTGACCTGTCCGGCGCATCTCCAGGTGTGCGAGGCCGCGCCCGAGTCGCGCATCGGCACGCAGGTGTACCGCGGCCACCGCGTCACGCTCAACTCGCGCACGCGCGCCTTCCTCAACTCGGGGACCGAGATCTGGCACCGCGACGTGAGCTGCGACAACACGGACTGGTGTCGCGCGGAGGACGACGTGATCAACATCCGGGGTGGACAGCACGCGTCCGTGCAGTGCAACGGCGTGCGCGAGAGCGCGCGTAACCGCGCCAACGTCACCTGCTCGGTGGACCTCAAGTACAAGTACTGAACGGCGCAGCCGTCGTCGCGTGGCGCGTGACCCGCGCCACACCTCGTGCGAGCGTCCCGGCCGTCGGCCGGGACGCTCTCGCGGTCTCGACGACAGCGCGGATCAGCCGCCTACCGGCCATGCCCACCGCCGGCGACGGCCAGATGGACCTCGCCTGCGTCGAGCGTCGTGCGGCCCCCGCCGGGCAGGTCGACGACGAGGCGGCCGTCGCCGTCGACTCCGGCCGCGCGCCCGCGTCCCCGAGCCCACGTCACGTCCTCGCCGCGCAGCGCGTCGCGCGCCGCCCACGCGGCCAGCAGGTCGGGCGGGTCGAGCCTCAGCGCGCGCCCGAGAGCGTCGAGCAGCCGGGCGAGCACCATCTCGACGTCGCGCGGCGCGAGCCCCATCGTCGCCGCCCGGGCGCGCACGCCGGATGGCAGGTCGTCGAGCGAGACGGCCACGTTGAGGCCGATGCCGAGCACGGCCCAGCCCTCCTGTGGGCGGCTCTCGGCCAGGACGCCGGCGACCTTGCCCCCGTCCACGAGCACGTCGTTGGGCCACTTGATCTGCGCCGACGGGCCGACGACCTCGGCGACGGCGACGGCGGCGGCGAGCGGCAGCAGCCGCGGCGGATCGCGCAGGACGAGCGACATCAGCAGCGCGGCGCCGGGCGGCGCCGACCACGCGCGACCCTGGCGGCCGCGACCAGCCGTCTGCTCCCCGGCCGTGACGAGCGTCCCGTGCGGCGCGCCGGCGGCGGCCAACGCGCGAGCGCGATCGTTGGTCGAGCCCGTCCGGCGCAGGTGCAGCCGCGGCGCGCCGAGCCCGCTCACGCGGGACGGATGCGCACCTCGGCGTCGAGCGACAGGCCGAGGAGGTCGGCCGCCGAGCCGCGGTTGACGGCCAGCGCCAGCCAGCGGTAGGCGTCCTCGTAGAGCAGCAGCGAGCCGGCCGGGACGTCGGCGAAGGTTGTCGCGTAGTGGGCGTCCTCGTCGTTGACCACGACCGGGAAGCCGAGGCGCAGGCCGCTGCCCGCGACGCCGTCGTGCTCGACGTCGAGCATCACGTTGCCGAAGCGGTCGAAGGCCATGGCGTGGGCCAGGAGCTGTCCGTTCTCCGCGCGCGCCTCGGGCATCGTCAGCTCGACCAGGCTGTCGGCCTCGATCGGCTCGCCGGCCTCGGCCAGCGGGGCGCCGGCGGCGAGCTGGGCGCCGACCGGGCTGAACAGGTCGCGACCGTGGAAGGTCGCCGAGGCGGGCTCGAGGCGGTGCTTGGAGCGGCTCACCTCGACCGCCTCGGCCACGCCGCCGAAGCGCTCGGCCGCCGGCATGAGCAGTCCGTTGTCGGGGCCGACGAGGATCCGGTCCTCCTGCTCCGTGCGCAGCGCGACGGCGCGGCGCTGGCCGCCGACGTCGGGGTCGACCACGGCGACGTGCACGCCCGCCGGCATGTACGGCAGCGACCGCCGCAGCACGATCGCGCCCGAGCGGACGTCGTGGCGGGGGATACCGTGGGTGACGTCGATGATCCGCGCGTCGGGCGCGATCCCCGTCATCACGCCGTGGCAGACGCCGACGAAGTCGTCGTCGTGGCCGTAGTCGGTGAGGAAGGTGATGACCGGCGCCATGTCGCGCGAGTCTATTCACGCCGAACCGGTCGCGCCGGGACGTGGGGGATGGGCGCGCGTCGCGCGTGAGCGCCTCGCCCGACGGGTAGCGCGGGTCCATGGCCGAACGCTCCGCCCCGCCGACCGCCGAGGCGCCGTCCGGGCTGCCGCCCGACCAGCCCGAGGACGAGCCGATGGGCCCGCCCGAGCGGGCTCCCGACGGCGAGGATGAACCGCAGCGCGGGCCCGAGGCGATGCCGGGCATCCCCACCGAGGGCGACCCGCCCGCCGCGAGCTGAACGGTCTGACAGCGCGCGCCGCGTCGGTTTGACTTCCGCCGCGCGCGTCGTATCGTCGGGGAATGGTCGGGCTGCTGACGGCGATGGGCCTCCCGACGCTGATCTTCGGGATCCTCGCGCTGCTCGCGATGCGCTTCGGCGCCGAGTCGCGCCCGTACTTCGACGAGCGGCCGGTCCATGACGACCGTCCCAACTGGTTCCCGATCGCGCGCTCGATGGCACCTGCGGAGGACGTCGACGAGGTCGAGCCCTCGGACGGTGAGCCGGAGCCCGATCAGCCGCGGCGCCGCGCGGCCACGTCGCCGAGGAGCGCGGCCACCAGGCCAGCCGGCGTGTGGTCGGCGGCCTCGACGTCGGGCTCATAGCCCAGCTCGCGCAGCGCCGCGCTCGTCGCCGGGCCGATCGACACGAGCCGTGGGCCGCTCAGCGTGCCCGCAGCCTGGTGGAAGAAGCGCGCCGACGAAGCCGAGGTGAAGGTGGCCACGTCGGCGCCGAGCGCCGCCTCGCGCGCGGCGTCGTCGAGCGTCTCGGCCACCGTGCGATAGAGGACGAGCAGATCGACCTGCGCGCCGCGCTCGCGCAGCGCGTCGGGCACCAGATCGCGCCCCTCCTGCGCGCGGGCGATCAGCACGCGGCGCGGCGCAGCGCCGGCCAGCGCCTCGATCAGGCCCTCGGCCACCGACCGCGCCGGGACGATGTCGGGCTGCACCCCGTGCTCGCGCAGCGCGCGCGCCGTCCCGGGGCCGATCACCGCGATCGCCGGGCCGGCCAGCGCGCGCGCGTCGCGCACGCGTCGCATCAGCTCGTGTGCGCCGTTCGGGCTGGTGACGCACAGCAGGTCGTAGGCCGAGAGGTCGGGGACCTCGGCCGCCACCGGCTCGATCCTGATGGTCGGCGCCTCGATGACCGCGGCGCCGAGCTCGCGCAGCCGCGCGGCCAGCTCGCTGGCCTGCGCACGGGCGCGCGTGACCGCGACGCTGACCCCGGCCAGCGGGCGGTCGACCGGCTCGGCCAGCTCGTCGCGCAACGCCGCCACCGCGCCGACGACGGTGATCGCGGGTGCGCGTGCGCCGGCCTCCGCCGCCGCCTGCGCGATCGCACGCAGCGGCGCGCGCGTCGTGCGCTGGTCGGGCAGCGTCCCGCGCTCGACCACGGCGGCCGGCTCGTCGGCGTCGCGCCCGGCCGCGACCAGCTGCTCGGCGATCCGCGGGAGCTGGCGCACCCCCATGTAGAAGACGAGCGTGCCCGGGAAGGCGGCGAGCGCCGGCCAGTCGATCGCGGTCTCGGGCTTGGCCGGGTCCTCGTGGCCCGTGACGAAGGCCACGGCGCTGGCCATGCCTCGCTGGGTGACCGGGATCCCGGCGCGGGCGGGCGCGGCCACGCCGGCGGTGACGCCGGGGACGACCTCGAAGGGGACGCCGGCGGCCCGGCAGGCCAGCGCCTCCTCCCCGCCGCGCCCGAACACGTAGGGGTCGCCGCCCTTCAGGCGCACGACGCTGCGCCCGGCCAGCGCGTGCTGGACCAGCAGCCGCGTCGTCTCCTCCTGGGGCACCTGCTCGCCGCCGCCGATCTTGCCCACGTCGACGACCTCGGCGCCCGCGCGCGCACCCGCCAGCGCGTCGAGCGGGATCAGGCGGTCGTGGAGGATCACGTCCGCGGTCGCGATGAGCTCGAGCGCCCGGGCGGTGAGCAGCCCGGGGTCGCCGGGCCCGGCGCCGACCAGGAACGCCCGCCCGCTCACCGTCCCAGGACCTCGTCGGCTCCGGCGGCGCGCAGACGCTGGGCCATGTCGTCGCCCAGCGTCTCGGGGTCGTCGCCGCGCAGCTCGTCGCTGAGCCACATCGACCCGTCGGGGCGCCCGGCGAATGCGCGCAGCTGGAGCCCGCCGCCGGGGGCGCGTGTCGCGTGCGCGCCCATCGGCGTGTGACAGTCCGCCCCCAGCGCGCGCACGAGCGCGCGCTCGGCGGTCAGGCAGGCGAGCGCGTCGGCGTCGGCGATCCGCGCCGCCGCCTCGGCGGCGCGCTCATCGCCGGCCCGAGCGGTCACGGCCAGCGCACCCTGGCCCGCGGCAGGGACCATCTCGTCCAGCGTAGCGGTCGCCTCCTCGGCGCGGCCGAGGCGCTCGAGCCCCGCCCGCGCGAGCACGATCGCGTCGTAGGCGCCGTCGGCCAGCCGTCGCAGCCGCGTGTCGACGTTGCCGCGCAGCTCGACCACCTCGAGGTCTGCGCGCAGCGCGCGCAGCTGGGCGGCACGGCGCACGGAGCTCGTCCCCACCCGGGCGCGCTCGGCCAGCGCCGACAGCCCGCCGGCGCCGCACAGCGCGTCTCGGGGATCGGCTCGCGACGGCACGGCGACGATCGCGATCCCCTCGGCCAGGCGCGCGGGGACGTCCTTGGCCGAGTGCACGGCCAGGTCGACGTCGCCGCGCAGCAGCGCGGCGTCGATCTCGCGCACCCAGCGCTCCTTGTCGCCGCGCGCGCGGTCGCGGTCGCCCGACGTCGTGATCGTGACGAGCTCGGCCACCCAGCGCGTCGGCCACCTGGCCCGCCTGGGCGAGCGCCAGGGCGCTGCCGCGGGTCCCGATCCTCACGCCCGGCGCTTGAGGTGGCGGACGTTGTCCGCCGGAGCGTCGACGGCCGGTGGGTCGGCGGCCGCGGAGCCCTCCTCGAGGCCGAACAGCTCGAGCAGCAGCTGCTGACGCCCGTGGGCGTGCGCCTCGGCCGGCGTCTTCAGGCGGATCGTCGGCTCGTGCAGGAGGCGCTGCATGACCGCGCGCGCGACGGCCTCGATCCGGGCCAGGTCGCGTGGCGAGGCCGACTCCCAGCGCTCGGCGTTCTCGGCCAGCACCTGGTCGACGATGCCGGCGCCGTGCTCGCGCAGCGCGGCGATGGTGGGCGTCACGTCGAGCTGGGCCATCCAGCGCGCGAAGCGCTGGATCTCCTCCTCGACGATCGCCTCGGCCCCGCGGCGCTCGCTCTCGCGGACCTCGAGGTTGCGCGCCACCACGGCCTGCAGATCGTCGATGTCGTACAGCGCGACGCCCTCGAGGTCGCCGCAGCCGGGCTCGATGTCGCGCGGGACGGCGAGGTCGATCAGCATCAACGGGCGCCGACGGCGCGCCCGCATGACGAGCTCGAGCTCCTCGGCGCCGACGATGGGATGCGGGGACGCCGTCGAGGCGACGACGATGTCGGCCTCCTCCAGCCGCACGGGCAGCTCCTCCAGCGAGCCCACGTCGCCGCCGAAGCGCTCGGCCAGCGAGCGCGCGCGATCGGCATGGCGGTTGGCGATGAAGATCGTCCTGACGCCCTGCTCGGACAGCGCGCGGGCGGTCAGCTCGCTCGTCTCGCCGGCCCCGATGACGATCACGCTGCGTCGCGCGAGGTCGCCGACCACGGTGCGGGCGAGGTCGACGGCGACGGTGGCCACGCTCGTGCGCTCGCGGCCGATGGCGGTCTCCGAGCGCACGCGCTTGCCGGCCTGCAGCGCGGCCCGGAACAGGCGGTTGGTCAGCGGGCCGGTCGTGCCCACTCCGAGTGCGAGCTCGTAGGCGCGCTTGACCTGGCCCTGCACCTCGGCCTCGCCGACGATCATCGAGTCCAGCCCCCCGGTCACGCGGTAGAGCTGGCGCGCGGCGTCGCAGTTGCGCGACGAGTAGAAGACGGATGCGAGCTCGGTCGGCTGGAGGTCGGCGTGCACGGCCAGGCGGCTGAGCAGCTCGACCTCAGCCGCCACCGGGTCGCGGGCGACGAGGTAGAGCTCGGTGCGGTTGCACGTCGAGATCGCCACCGCCTCGTGGATCTCGTCGCGGGCCACGAGGTCGCGCAGCAGCCGCTCCGTCGCTCGCTCGTCCAGCGCCACCCGCTCGCGCACGGCCACGGGCGCGGTCTTGTGTGAGATGCCGAGCGACAGCAGCTCGCTCATCGGGCGGCGGCTCCCTCGCGGTGGTGCGCTTCGTCCGGCGCGCCGGTGTGGGCGTGGCGGTCAGCGAGCTCGTTGAGCTCGGCCAGCTCGCGCTCGAAGCGCGACAGCTTGGCGGCCATGATGAGCAGGTAGACGAGCACGAGCGCGAAGAACACGATGTAGGCGGCGGCGACGTAGCCGGTGTTGTCCGGCAGGGTGTCGGTCACGTGGTGGGCACGCTCGGGGCGGCGCTGCGGCCGGTGGGGGCGATCGCGTCGTCGCCGGCCAGCTTGCGACGCAGCGAGCGCAGCTTGGCCGACGTGTTCTTGGAGGTCATCTCGTAGCGGTACAGGGTCACGTACAGCAGCGTCACGGCGAAGAGCATGACCAGGAACGCCAGCTGCATGCGCGCCGGCAGCCCGCCGTCGGCGGTGGCGAACACGCGCGGGTGCGTGTAGGCCTCGGCCATCCGCACGGCGGCGAAGTTCAGTGGCACGAACGCGCCTGCGGTGATCGCGAACACGCTGGCGTAGCGCGCCTGGCGCTCGGGGTCCTCGATGCTGAAGCGCATCGGCTGGTAGGTCGCGTAGAGCAGGAAGACGATCAGGAACGAGACGAGCGTCGGCTCGTCCCACACGAACCAGTGGCCCCAGCTCGCCTTGGCCCAGATCGAGCCGGTGACGAGCACGGCCACGCCGAGGATCAGGCTCAGGTGGATCGCCACGTAGGAGCGCAGGTCGTGACGCGACTCGCGCGTGCGCAGGTGCTGGATGGCGCAGATCCCGCCGAACACGAAGCCGCACAGAGCGACGATGGCCAGCGGCACGTGGACGTAGAAGATCTTCTGCATGAAGCCCTGGTCGGCGTCCATCGGCGCGTAGAAGAAGGCCAGGGCCAGGCCGCCCGTCAGCAGGACGAGCGTGGCGATCGAGAGCAGTCGCAGGCGGGTTCCGTACAGCATCTGCGCAGGGCGGCTCAGTCTTCGATCAAGTAGTCGAACAACGCGTAGGCCAGCAGCCCGAAGAGCGCATCATAGAGCGCGAGCAGCACCAGCCAGCGTACTTCCACGCCACGTCCCGAGGCCTCGAGGACCAACGGCGTCGTCGCGCGCGCCGCGGCGATGATCACCGGGATGAGCAGCGGCAGGGCGAGCAGCGGCACGATCAGGTCGCGCGCGCGGGTCTGCACGGCGATCGCGCCGACCAGCGTGCCGGTCAGCGCGATGCCGACGTCGGCCAGCATCGAGCACGCCCGCGAGCTGAGCGAACGCCTCCACGCCGGGGGTCGGGCCGAGCAGCAGCAGCGCGTAGGCGGGAACGGCCACCAGCTCGAGCACGACGAGGAAGGCCAGCAGCGAGATCGCCTTGGCCACGAGCAGCGCTGTGCGGTCGGTGGGCGCGAGCAGGAAGCCGTCCAGGCCGCCCTCCTCGTGGTCGGCCACGAACAGGCGCGCGGTGGCCAGCATGGCCGCGAACAGCAGCGTCACCCACAGCACGCCGGCCGCGAGGTCTCCCGGAGACCTGGCCGCGCTGCAGCGCGAAGTGGAAGACGACCAGCGTGGTGACGCTGAACAGGACCATCGCCGGCACGGCCTGCGGGGCGCGCAGCTCCAGCCCGAGCTCCTTGCGCAGCAGCGCGCCGACCGCGGCGCGCAGCGGGACGACGCGCGGCGGGCCACCGGCCGCCGGCGCCGCCGCGGGCAGCGCCGTCGGTCGGGGGAGCGGGCGCGCCGGCGTCATCGGTACAGCGCCCCGATCTGGGCCGGCTCGATCCGGTCGGCTCGGTCCAGCAGCGCGGTGCGACCGCCGCGCAGGCCGAGCGCGAGGTCGGCCTCGGCCAGCCCGCCGGCGGGGTCGTGGCTCGTGATCACGCGCGTGCGCCCGGGCGCGGCGCCGATCAGCGGCTCGACGAGCTCGGCCGCGGCGGGGTCGAGGTTGGCGCGCGGCTCGTCGAGCAGCAGCACCTCGGGTTCGTGGAGGACGGCGCGGCACACGGCCAGGCGCTGGACCATGCCGCGCGAGTAGGTGTGCACGCGGTCTGCCGCACGCAGGCGCAGGCCGACCTGGTCGATCAGCGCCTCGACGCGATCGAACGACACGCCGTGCAGGCGGGCGTGGTAGCGCAGGTTGTCGCGCCCGCTGAGGTCGCGGTACAGCAGCGGGGCGTGGCCGAGCAGCCCGAGGCGCCCGCGCACCGCCCAGCCGTCGTCGACCACGTCGTGGCCGAGCAGCCGCGCGACCCCGGCGTGCGGGCGCAGCAGCGTGGCCAGCACGCGCAGCAGCGTCGACTTGCCGGCGCCGTTGGGCCCGAAGACGACGAGCGTGGCGCCGGTGGCCAGGGTCAGGCTGACGTCCTGGAGCGCGACCCGCTCGCCGTAGCGGCGCGTCAGGCCGTCGAGCTCAATGGCTGTCGCTGCCGGCGCGGCCACCGTCGCGCACGAGGGTCTCGGCGGCGTGGGCCAGCGTCGGCGCGAGCACCGGGAACAGCTGGGCGATCGCCTTCGGGTTGCCGGGGAAGTTCACGATCAGCGTGCGATGGGCGATGCCGGACATCCCGCGGGCGAGCATGCCCATCGGGGTGTGGCGCAGGCTCTCGGCGCGCATCGCCTCGGCGATGCCGGGCGCGTCGCGCTCGATCACCGCCTTGGTCGCCTCGGGCGTCACGTCGTCCTGCGTCAGGCCGGTGCCGCCGGTGGTGAAGACGAACGTGAAGTCGTCGTCGACGTAGTGGTGCAGCCGGTCCTCGATCAGCCCGAAGTCGTCGGGGATGACCTCCATCGACTCGACCTCCGCGCCGGCCTCCTCGGCCAGGTGGGCGAGCAGCGGCCCCGCCTCGTCCTCGTTCTCGCGGCGAGCCACGGACGTGGAGATGGTCAGGACGGCGGTGCGCACGCCGGTCACGATAGCCAGGGGTGCTGCACCGGGAGGTCAGCGGCGATCCGGGCCAGGCACCGAAGGGGGAGGCCGACCGCCGCGAGTGGTCTCGTGGGGATCGCATGGGGTCGCAGGAGACCACCCGCCGGGTCAGTCGTCGCGGCGCCACGTCCCGCTGCGCCCGCCGGACTTCTCGACGAGCACGACAGAGGCGATCTCGACGCCGCGCTCGATGCCCTTGACCATGTCGTAGACGGTCAGCGCGGCCACGCTGGCCGCGGTCAGGGCCTCCATCTCCACGCCGGTCCGGGCGCTGACGCGTGCGTCCGCGGTCAACGTCACGGTTCCCGCCTCGGCGTCGATCCGCGCCTCGACGTCGACCTGGTCGAGGGCCAGCGGATGGCACAGCGGGATCAGCTCGCCGGTGCGCTTGGCGGCCTGGATGCCGGCGATCCGCGCGGTCGAGATGACGTCGCCCTTGGGCGCGTCGCCCGCGGCGACGCGGGCCGCGGTCTCCGGCGTCATGCGCACGATCGCGCGGGCCACGGCCCGGCGGGCGGTGACCGGCTTGGCGCCCACGTCGACCATCCGGGCACGGCCACGCTCGTCGAGGTGCGTGAGGTCGGACATCTGCCTCCAGGGTATCGAGGGCCCGCCTTCGCGCCGACCCGACCGCATGCCCCGCCCAGCCCGACCTCAGGCGGCGCCGTTGAGCGGGATGACGGCCCGGATCTCCGTGCCCACGCCCGCCGGGCTGGCCACCGAAAGCGCCCCGCCCTGCGCGCCGACGCGGTCGGCCAGACCGGTGAGCCCGGTGCCGCAGCCGGCGTCCGCGCCGCCCACGCCGTCGTCGCGCACCTCGACGACGAGGCAGTCGTCCTCGACGGACAGCCGTACGGCGGCGCACGCGTCGCCGGCGTACTTGGCCACGTTGGTCAGCGCCTCGGCCACGGTGAAGTAGGCGGCCGCCTCCACACCGGCGGCGAAGCGCCCGTCGGGCACGGCGTCGACCTCGACCGGCACCGGGCTGCGTGCCGCCAGCGCCTCGACCGCGACCCGCAGGCCGCGCTCGGACAGCGTGGCCGGATGGATCCCGCGCGCGAGCTCGCGCAGCTCGCGCAGGGCGGCCAGGAGCTCCTCGTCCATCTCGGCGAGCAGCCGCTGGCCGTCGACGGCGTCGGTCCCGCAGTCGCCGGCGGGCCAGGCTGAGCCGCAGGCGGGCGTTGACCAGGCGCTGCTGGGCGCCGTCGTGGAGGTCGCGCTCGATGCGCCGCCGAGCGGCGTCGGCGGCGGCCACGATTCGCAGGCGCGAGGCACGCAGCTCCTGCACGCGCGCCAGCTCGACCTCCTGCCGGCGCAGCGCTTCCTCGGCGCGGCGCAGCTCGGTGACGTCGAAGATCACCCCGTCCATCCACTTGCGCCCGGCGGCGGCGGCCTGGAGCTGACCGCGATCGACGACCGCGCGCACCGCGCCGTCGGCTCGGACGATCCGGTACTCGAGCACGAACGGCAGGCCGTCCTCGGTGGCCCGCGACGCCTCCGACAGGACGCGGTCGGCGTCCTCGGGGTGGATGACGCTCATGATCGTCCGCGTCCCGCTCCCGACGAAGTCGACGGCCGGGTACCCCGAGATCCGCTCGATCTCGTCGCTGATGAGCTCGATCGCGTACTCGCGGTCCCAGGCCGAGCGGTAGATGACCCCGGGCACGTGGGCCATGAGCGAGCGCAGCACGTCGTCGCCCGCGCGCTGGCGTGCGGCCTGCAGCCCGAGCTCGGCCCGGATGGCCAGCTCGGGCACGGCGAACGGGCGCAGCAGGTAGTCGTCGGCCCCGGCCGCCAGGGCTCCGGCGGCGCGCTCCCACTCGTCGGCGACGGCGATGATCCAGGTGCCGCCGAGCGCCGCGTCGGTGCGGATCGCCCGGCACAGCCCGACGGCGTCGACGTGCCGCTCGTCCCAGGCCAGGACGAGGATCTCGGCCGTGCGCTCGCGCAGCGCGGCGATCGCGTCGCGGGCGTCGGCGGCCGCATGCGCGCTGACGCCGTCCGTGGCCAGACGCGCGCACAGCGCCGCGCCGGCGGACGCGGCCACCACGATGCGCCCGCGCCGGCGAGCGACGCGGCCCGGCTGCGAGGCTCCGGGCGGCGGGCGGCTCATCGAGCGCGAGCCTACCGCGGCCGCGCGGCTCCTCGCCGGGGCGGTGTCGGCGGGGCGGGCCCGCGCGCGCGACCGACGATGCCAGCCAGGGCATCGAAGGGGGAGGGAGCCACACGGTTCGGCGGAGACCCACGCATGCCGCGGGTTTGCGACGGATCACAGAGCGGACGAGCCATCCGAGGTCTCTCATCCCCGCATGGCGATTGACCGGAGCCCTCGGACTGAGCGAGCGTCTCGCTGTGAGGCGCTGCCGTGAGGGGCTACGCCGTGGGCGCGCTCGACTGCGCCGAGGCGATCAGGTCGCGCACCGCCGCGCTGTCGCCCGCGCGGAGCAGCTCGATCGGGTCGGGCGAGCCGTTGACGATGCCCTCGAAGAACTGCTTGCGATCCTGGTAGGTGGGCAGCGTGCCCTTGGCCCATCCGCGGCTCTCGTTGAGCAGCACGGCGAGCGTGGCGTACTCCTCGCCGAACAGCTCGCCGATCTCGCGCTTCATGCGCTTGGCCAGCGCGGGCGAGGCGCCGGCGGTCGATATGGCGATGGCCAGCGGACCGGTGCGCAGGATCGCGGGCAGGATGAAGTTGCACAGCGGCGGCACGTCCACCACGTTGACGAGCATCGCCCGCTCCTCGGCGTCGCGGTAGATGCCGATGTTCACGTCGGTGTCGTCGGTCGACGCGATGACCATGAACGCCCGGTCGAGGTCGGCGGGGTCGTAGTCGCGCCGCTCCCAGCGGATCGAGCCCTCGCCCGCCAGCGATCGCAGCTCGTCGATCGCCTCCGGTGCGACGAGCGTCACGTCGCCGTCGCAGGCGAGCAGGCCCTCGACCTTCTCCAACCCGATCTCGCCGCCGCCGACCACCACGCAGCGCCGGCCGCTCAGCTTCAGGCAGGCGATGTAGAACGGCGTCTCGAGCATGTCGCTGCACGCAGGTCTGGTCGCAGATCCCGCGGCGGAACTGGCAGACGCATTCTTTTCCGGTGTAGGCGGCCGCTGGCATGGTCCGACACAGGGTAATGCGCCGTACCCTCGAGACAGCGCCATGTCCGACTCCTTCTTCACAGACGAATCGATGTTGCGTCGCGTCCAGCGCGAGCAGGTGGTCGGGCTGTCCGGCCCGCGGGCGCTGCTGATGCAGGCGGCCCACCCGGTGGCCTTCGCCGGCTTCTTCGCCCACACGGGGTCGCTCGAGGCTCCGTACGAGCGGCTGGAGCGCACGGCCCGGGTGCTCGGGCTGATCGGCTTCGGCGACAAGGCGCGGGCCCAGAAGGCCACGCGCCGCGTGCGCGCCGTGCACCGCACGGTGCGAGGCGAGCTCCGCGAGCAGGCGGGGCGCTTCCCGGCCGGCACGCCGTACGCGGCCGACGACCCGGCGCTGACGCTGTGGATCGTGGCCACGCTGGTCGACTCCGGGCTCGTCGTCTACGAGCGGTACGTGCGATCGCTGAGCCGCGCCCAGCGCGACGCCTACTGGCAGGACTACAAGGTCATCGGGCGCGAGTTCGGGTTGCGCGACGCCGACATGCCCGACTCGATCGAGGATCTCCAGGGCTACGTTCGCGACATGGTGCGGGGCCCCGACCTGCACGTCACCGACGAGGCCCGCGAGCTCGCGCTGAAGATCGTCATGCGCCCGCCGGTGCCGCTGCACGCGCGGCCGATGCTGGAGCTGGCCAACTTCATCACGATCGGCCTGCTGCCCGCCCGGCTGCGGCGCATGTACGGCCTGTCGTGGGACCCGGCGCGGGCGCTCGCGCTGCGTGGCGGAGCCGAGTACGCCAAGCGCCTCGTCGTCCCGCTGCTGCCGGACCGGTTGCGCTACGTGCAGCGCCGCGCCGCCTGAGCCCGGCGCGGACCCGCCCGGGCCGCATATGCTCGGCCCGTGCACGAGACGGTCGAGGACCTGCGCGCCCTGCAGGCACTGCTCGACGACAGCTACGAGCGCGCCGGCGAGCACCTGCGCAGCATCTTCACGCCCGAGCGGCGGATCCCGGCGGCCGACCTCACGGGCCTCCTGCGCGGCGTGCAGGTGCTCGCGGTGGCCACGGTGACCGCCCGCGGCGAGCCGCGCGTGGCACCGGTCGACGGCCTCTTCTTCCGCGGGCGCTTCCACTTCGGCTCGGCCCACAGCTCGGCGCGCTTCCGCCACCTGCGGGCGCGTCCGGCGGTCAGCGCCACGCACCTGCGCGGCGAGGAGCTGGCGGTCATCGTCCACGGGACGGCGCACGAGATCGACACGTCGGCCCCCGAGCACGCGCGGTTCCGGGCGTTCCTGATGGAGACCTACCCGGGCTGGGAGAGCTGGGCCTCCGACGCGCCCTACGCGGTCATCGAGCCGGCGACGATGTTCACCTACCGCGCGGGCTGATCGAGCGCTCGCGCGCACGCCGGATCGCCTCGAGCCGATCGCGCAGCTCGCCCTCGGCCTCGTCGGGCTCGTAGAAGCGCCTGCCGCGCAGGGCGTCGGGCAGCAGCTCCTGCGGGCTGAGGTGCGCGGGCCGGTCGTGGGGGTAGTCGTAGCCCTGGCCGCGGCCGAGCGCCGCCGCGCCCGGGTAGGCGGCGCTGCGCAGGTAGTCGGGCGGCGGCTGGGCGCCGTGCTCGCGCACGTGCGCGCGGGCGGCCGCGATCGCCCGGTTGGCGGCGTTGGACTTCGGGGCGAGCGCGAGGTAGACGGCGCACTGGGCCAGCGCGTACACGGCCTCGGGCATCCCGACGTGCTCGACCGCGTAGGCGGCGGCGGTGGCCACGGCCAGCGCCTGCGGGTCGGCGTTGCCGATGTCCTCCGAGGCGAGGATGACCATCCGCCGCACGATGAAGCGCGGGTCTTCGCCACCCTCGAGCATCACGGCCAGGTAGTACAGCGAGGCGTCGGGGTCCGAGCCGCGCGTGGCCTTGATCCACGCCGAGATCGTGTCGTAGTGGCGGTCGCCGGTCTTGTCGTAGGTCAGCGCGCGCCGCTGCAGCGCGTCCTCGGCCCGCTCGAGGCTGATCGGCTCGCCGCCGGGGGCGGTCTCGCAGGCGAGCTCGAGCGCGGCCAGCGCGGTCCGGGCGTCGCCTCCGGCGCGATCGGCCAGGAAGGCCACGACCTCGTCTGCCACCCCGTGCTCGCCGCAGGCCCCGCGCTCGAGCGCGCGGCGCACGAGCACCTCGACGTCGCCGGCGTCCAGCGCGTGCAGCTCGTAGATCTGCGTGCGCGACAGCAGCGCGGCGTTGACCTCGAAGTACGGGTTCTCCGTGGTGGCCCCGATCAGCGTCACCAGGCCCTCCTCGACCGCGGGCAGCAGGGCGTCCTGCTGGGCCTTGTTGAAGCGGTGGATCTCGTCGAGGAAGAAGATCGTCGGCTCGCCCGCGGCCCGGCGGCGGTGGGCGGCGCGCTCGATCACCTGGCGCACCTCGGCGCGCCCGGCCTCGACGGCGCTGAGCTCCTCGAACGCCGCGTTGGCGGCCGTGGCGACGATCCGCGCGATCGTCGTCTTGCCCGAGCCCGGCGGCCCGTAGAGGACCATCGAGTGAGGGCGGCCCTGCTCGATCGCCGTGCGCAGCGCGCTGCCCGGCGCGAGCACGTGCTCCTGGCCGACGACCTCGTCGAGCGTGGTCGGCCGCATGCGGGCGGCCAGCGGGCCGTCCTCGGGCGGCACGGGCGTGCGCCCGCGCGGCGGCTCGCCGGTGTCGAAGAGCTGGTCCATCGCACCTGGAGTATTCCCTTCGCCGGGGATGCCCCCGCCGCCGTCGCGTAGCCTGCAAGGCGGATGGCCGACCTCGAGCAGGAGACCACCGAGCTGCTGGGGCGGCTCGTCCGCTTCCGCACCGTCAACCCTCCCGGCGACGAGCGTGCGCTCCAGGAGCACCTCGCCGGACTGCTGCGCGACGCCGGCTTCGAGGTCGAGCTGATCGGCCGCACCGACGAGCGCCCCAACCTGATCGCGCGGCTGCGGGGGGCCGCCGACGGCCCGACGCTGTGCCTGCTGTCCCACGTCGACACCGTCCTCGCCGACCCCGGCGACTGGCAGCGCGACCCGTGGTCGGGCGACGTCGCCGACGGCGAGCTGTGGGGCCGCGGCGCGCAGGACATGAAGTCCCAGACGGCGGCCGAGGTGGTCGCGGGACTGTCGCTCGCGCGCGAGGGCTGGCGCCCGGCGCGCGGCGAGCTGCTGATCGTGAGCACCGTGGACGAGGAGGTGGGCGGCGGCGAGGGCGCGATCTGGCTGTGCGAGACCCACCCCGACAAGGTGCGCTGCGACTACGTCGTCAACGAGGGCGCGGGTGCGGTCATGCCGGTCGACGGCCGGGCCGTGTACGGCGTCTGCGTGGCCGAGAAGGGCGTCTTCCGCTTCACCCTGACCACGCGCGGCGCGGCCGGCCATGCCTCCGTGCCGGGGGTCGGCGACAACGCGCTGCTGAAGATGGCGCCGCTGCTCCACGCGATGGCCACGCGCCGGCCGGGGCTCGACCTGACCGACGCGCCGGCCGCCCTGCTGGCCGAGCTCGAGCTCGGCGCCGACGGCGATGCGGCCGCCGCGTTCGACGAGCTGCGCCGTCGCGATCCCACGCTCGCCGGCTTCGTCGAGCCGATGCTCGGGGCGACGCTGGCCCCGACGATCATCTCGGCCTCGGAGAAGATCAACGTGCTGCCCGCGGTCGCGCGCCTGGAGGTCGACTGCCGGCTGCCGCCCGGCCACGGCGAGGAGACCGGGCACCGTCGTGTGCGCGAGGTGCTCGGCGACGACGGCTACGAGATCGAGGTCATGGAGGTCGTGGTCGGCAACAGCTCGCCGCTGGACACGCCGCTCATGGACGCGATCCGCGGCTGGGTGACGCGAACCGACCCCGAGGCGCGCGTCGTCCCGACGATGCTGCCGGCCTTCACCGACTCGCGCACGTTCCGTGAGGCGTTCCCCGACGTCGTCGCCTACGGCTTCTTCCCCCAGCGCGAGAAGACCCTGTACGAGGCGTGGCCCCTGATGCACGGCAAGGACGAGCGCATCGGGGTGCGCGACCTCGGCCTGGCCGCCGCGTGCTACCGCGAGATCGTGGAGGAGATGCTCGGATGAGCGAAGCGGACAAGCTGCGCCTCGGCGGGATGGCCCTGCGCAACGGGCTGCTCGTCCACGGCCCGACCCGGTGGGCCGCCGCCGTGCGCCGCGGGGACGGCACGATCGCCGTCGCCTCGGGGCCCAAGCCGCGGCTGCGCACGATCGGCGGCGACGTCCCGGGCGTGCGCGGCGTGACGCGCATGGCCGAGGCCGTGGCGGTCATCCCGCTCGTCAAGCGCGCGCTGCCCGAGGCGCGGCTCCCGTGGCAGGACGCCACGGTCGCCGGCGCCGTGGCCGCCGCCGCGCTGGGCGGGGCCGCGCTGCGCCGCCGCGTGACCGGCCCGGCCGGCGATGCCGCGATGACCGCGGTGTCGATCGTGCCCTCGCTGATCGCCCTGCGTGGAGGCGACCTGGCCGCCTATCACGGCGTCGAGCACAAGGCCATCGGCGCCTACGAGCAGGATGCCGACGACGCGCGCGACGCGTCCAAGGAGCACGACCGCTGCGGCTCGCACCTGATGGCGCCGATGCTGGCGGCCAACCTGGCCGGCACGGCGCTCCTGCGCCGCGCGGTGGCGCGGCCCAACCCGGTGGCCAGCGCGGCCGTGCAGCTGGCATCCCTGGGCGCCGCCGTCGAGGTCTTCGCCTGGTCGGAGCGCAACGCGCACACCGCCGCGGCGCGCGCGCTGCGCCGACCCGGCCACGAGCTGCAGCGGCTGCTCGGCACGCGCGAGCCGACCGAGCGCCAGCTCGAGGTGGGCCGCGCCGCTCTGAGCGAGATCCTGCGCGCCGAGGGCGCGGCCGCCTAGCTCCGGTCCGCCCTGCGTTGCGCGGTCCGGCTACGGAATGCCCAGCACGGCCTCGATCTGCCGACGGTGGCCGGCGATGTAGCGGCGCGTCCGATCGGTCCGCTCCTCACCGCCTTCATGCCACATGCGCTTGAACGTCTCGTGATCGTTGGCCACCGCCCCCCGCACGATCTCGTAGCACCAGTCGTGGGCGGGGAGCATCGCGTCGATGACTCGCGAGCGTTCGCGCGCGGGCAGGCCGTAGGCGTCGACGAACGTCCGCACGCGCGCCAGCGACCGGCCGCGCACCGGCCCGGGCGTGTCGCGCACGTCGCGCAGCGGCGCCCAGAGCCGTGCGGCGCACGCCACGTCCCAGATCGCCGAGCCGGGGGCGGCGAGATCGAAGTCGATGAGTGCCACCGCGCGCTGTCCGGAGAAGATCACGTTGTCGAGATTGGGATCGTTGTGGCTGATGATGCCGCCGGCGAACGGCGCGGGCACCGGCCGCGGCCAGAGCAGGCCGATGTCGTCGAACGAGGCCGCGGCGTCGTGGTAGCGACGGAGGAGCTCGGCCACGCTCACCAGGGCCTCCTCGGTCAGGGCCCAGTCGAGGTCCGGGGCGATCGCCGCGTCGCCCGGAATGAACGAGAGCACCTCGCGGCCGCGGTCGTCCGTTCCGAGGAAGCGGGGGGCGCCCTCGAAGCCCACGTTCTCCAGGTGATCGAGCAGAGCGTGCGTCGCGGGACTCGTGGGCCGCCAGGGCCGCCGGACGGTGTCTCCGACGCGGGTCACCAGCCCGGCGTTCGTGAAGCCGCCGGAGAGCAGCACCTCTCCGCTGTGGTCGGACATCGCGCTACGCCTGATCCAGGAGCATGGTGGCCATGGCGGTGTGCGTGACGAGGCTCGAGATGAAGCCCCCGCGGAGCGCCGCCCTGACGGCAGCGGCCTTGGGGGCGCCGTAGGCGATCGCGATCACGTCGGGGATCGCCTGCAGTTGCTTCGCGTCGATGCCGATGAGCCGCTCGGTGAGCGGCGTGGTCACCACCTGGCCGTCGGCGTCGAGCTGGATGCCGCCCATCTCGGCGCGCACGCCGAGGTCGTACATCTCCTGTCGCTCCTGCTCGCTGACGGCGTCCGCCACCGTTGACTGGCCCTCGCGCCACGCCCCCACGCCGACGACCGCCTTGGTGACGTCGGGGAACCTGCCGAACGCGCGCGCGACCTCCGGCTGCGTGCGAAGCGCCCGGGCGGTCGCGGCGTCGGGCACGATCATCGGCGCGTAGAAGAAGAACGCGGGACCCTTGGCGGTGCGTGACACGTCGCGCACCAGCTCGATGGAGCTCTCGTCGACGTCGGGTCGCGAGAGCGCCCCGGTCAGCTGGACCACGGCGCAGGGGGCGAGCTGCGCGAGCGCGGTCCGCATGGCCGTCAGCGAGCGGGCCCACGCCAGCCCCAGGACGTCGTCGGCTTCGACGATCTCGGTGAGCAGCTCGGCCGCGGCCCGTCCGAGGTTCTTGCGCAGCAGCGCCTCATCGTCCTCGGGGGAGTCGATGACCACGCACTCGCGCAGACCGTACGCCGCTCGCAGGCGTACCGACAGGTCGATGTCGATCCTTCCGTGGTAGTCGAGCTCGATGCGGACGAGCCCAGTGGCGCGCGCCTCCTCGAGCAGGCGGGCGACCTTGAAGCGGCTCAGGCTCAGCTCGGCGGCGATGTCGCTCTTGCTCGCTCCGTCGAAGTAGTAGCGGCGGGCGACGGTCGCTGTGAGGACCAGCGCCGCCGGACCGGCGGTGTTCTCCTGGACCATCGTCGTGCCTCCCTGCTGCTCATCTGAGCGGCTCTCCGTGCGGGATTCCCGGCAGGACCCTGACGTCTGGCCCTGGCGCGAGACATTGTACGTGCCAGACGAGCAACTTGTCGCTCAAACGAGCGATTTCTCCCCCGTGCGGCTGCCGGGGGCGTAGATTCGTCGCGTGTCCTACGTCCTCGGGATCGACTCGTCGACGACCGCCACCAAGGCCGTCGTGTGGGACCGCGAGGGTCACGCGGTCGCCGACGGACGCGCCGAGTTGTCACTCGTGCTGCCCCGCCCTGGCTGGCACGAGCAGGACGCCGAGGACTGGTGGCGATCCACGGCCAGTGCCGTGCGCCGGGCGCTCCGGTCGGTCGACGCCTCGGACATCGAGGCGATAGGGCTGACGCATCAGCGCGAGACGTTCGCCTGCGTCGACGAGCATGGGGGTGCCGTGCGGCCGGCAATTGTCTGGATGGACGTCCGGGCCACCCGCCAGGTCGAGCAGCTCGGCTCGGACGACGTCCACCGGCTGACCGGCAAGCCGGCCGACACCACCCCCGCCCTGTACAAGCTCCGCTGGCTGTGCGAGCACGAGCCCGAGACGATCAGGCGCACCCGCTGGGTCGTCGACGTCCACGCCTTCCTGGTGAGCCGGCTGACGGGCACGTGGCGGACGACGACGGCCTCCGCGGACCCGCTCGGCTTGATCGACATGGCTCGCCGGGACTGGTCGGATGACCTCCTGGCCCGCGTCGAGCTCTCTCGCGAGCGTGTACCAGCGCTCTTCGCCCCCGGGCAGGTGATCGGCGAGCTGTCGGCCGCCGCCTCCGACCAGCTGGGCCTACCGGTCGGCGTGCCGGTGGTGGGCGGCGCCGGCGACGGGCAATCGGCCGGCCTCGGCGCGAACGCGACGCGCCCCGGCACTGCGTACCTCAATCTCGGCACGGCCATCGTGGCCGGCAGCATGAGCCGGCGCTACGCGTGGGACCGCGCGTTTCGCACGTTGATCGGCGCGGTGCCGGGGACCTATGCGATGGAGACGCTCCTGCACGGCGGCACGTACACCGTCAACTGGTTCCTGGAGCGCATCGCCGCGCTCGACGCAGGGCGCCTGGGCCTGGGTCTCCAGGACGTCGACCTGCTGGAGGTGGCCGCCGGGCGAGTTCGACCGGGTGCCGACGGGCTCCTGCTCGTGCCCTACCTCGCGAGCGCGCAGACCCCGTACTGGGACCCCGCGGCGCGCGGGGTTCTCTTCGGGTTGGCCGGCCACCACGGCAAGGAGCACATGTTCCGTGCGCTGATGGAGGGCATCGCGTTCGAGCAGCGCCTCGCGCTCGAGGGCATGGAGCAGGGTCTCGAGCAGCCGATCGACGTGCTGCTCACGACGGGCGGCGGCTCGCGCAGCGTGCTGTGGCGCCAGATCATGGCCGATGTGACGCGAAAGACAGTCGTCGCGTGCCGGGAGGCCGAGACGACCAGCCTGGGCGCGGGCATCCACGCCGCCGCCGCCGTCGGCTGGCATGGCTCACTGCTCGAGGCGGCCGATGCGATGACCGGCACCGGCGCCCGCCACACCCCTGACGAGGTCGCGGCGGCGCGCTATGACGAGCTGTTCGCGATCTATCGCGAGATCTACCCGCGCACGGCTTCGCTTCATGGCGCGCTGCAGCGCGCGTTCGATCGCTAGACCGTCGGGCTCTCCGTCCTCACAGCCTGTCGGCGACGGCGACGGCGACGGCGACGGCGACGGCGCGCTGCGGTCAGGTCCCGCCGGAGCCTTGATCGGCGCGGGTCAGCGAGCGCCCGTCGGACGGGTCGAAGATGTGGATCTTCTCGGTGTTCAGCCACAGCTTCGACCGCTGCCCCGCGCGCACCTCGCTGCCCGCATCCACGCGCGCGACCGCGTGACCGCTCGCGCCGCTCTGCGGCACGTCGCTGGTGCCGGCGTCCGCCTCCAACTCGCGCAGCTCCTCGGACTCGATCTGCTCGCCCTGCTCGAAGTCGAAATGCGCGTAGATCTCCGAGCCCATCGACTCCGTCAGCTCGATCGGCGCCTCGAACGTCCAGCCCTCGTGGCCCTCGGGCGCGAACTGCGCGTCCTCGAAGTCCTCCGGGCGCACCCCGATGACCACGCTCGCGCTTGCCCGTCCCATGGCTCTCCAGTGACCGGCGCAACGCGTCGTGCAGGGGCACCGACCCCATCGGCGTGCGCACCTCGTCGCCCTCGAGCACGCCGGTGAAGAAGTTCATCGCCGGCGAGCCGATGAAGCCCGCCACGAAGATGTTGCGCGGGCTGTCGTACAGCTCGCGCGGCGTGTCGACCTGCTGCAAGATCCCCGCCCGCATCACCGCGACCCGATCGCCGAGCGTCATCGCCTCGGTCTGATCATGCGTCACGTAGACCGTCGTCGTCTCCAACCGCTGCTGCAACCGCGACACCGCCGCGCGCATCTCCACACGCAACTTCGCATCAAGGTTCGACAGCGGCTCATCCATCAAAAACGCCTTCGGCTCACGCACGATCGCGCGGCCCATCGCCACCCGCTGACGCTGACCACCCGACAGGTTCGCCGGCTTGCGATCCAGATGCTGCTCGAGATCCAGCGTCCTCGCCGCCTCATCCACACGACGATCAATCTCGCCCTGATCGGTCTTGCGCAACTTCAACGCAAAACCCATGTTCTCGCGCACCGTCATATGCGGATACAACGCATAGTTCTGAAAGACCATCGCGATGTCACGATCCTTCGGCGCCAGATCGTTGACGACCTCGCCGCCGATCTTCAAATCACCCTCCGAGATGTCCTCCAACCCCGCGATCATCCGCAACGCCGTCGACTTCCCGCAGCCCGACGGACCGACGAGGATCATCAACTCACCATCACGGATATCGAGGTCCATGTGCTTGACGGCCTCAAAACCATCCGGATACCGCTTGACCACATCATCGAACTGGATCTCGGCCATGGGAAATCGTCCTCTCCGCATTT
Source organism: uncultured Actinomycetes bacterium (assembly GCA_963787065.1). Lineage (GTDB taxonomy): Bacteria > Actinomycetota > Thermoleophilia > Solirubrobacterales > Solirubrobacteraceae > JAOPZW01. The sequence goes on along the minus strand of CAWBBQ010000037.1, from coordinate 71,306 downwards.
GCACTGCTGTCGGGGGGTGACAAGGCGTAGCTCATCGGGGCCTTGGGATCTGTCACGAATCTACGAGCCGGGCGTCGCCGGGAGCGGTCGCGCGCGATCGAGCGTCACCGTGGACCGCCGCGCGCTGCGCCGGCTCGCCGCCGAAGAAGCGTTCCCAGGGCATGTTCAGCGGGCGCTCGAGCCCGACGACCTCGTACAGGTGGCGCATGAGCGGGAAGTCGTCATCGGCCGCCACGCCGCGCTCGGTGAGCTTGGCCAGTGCGCCGCCGAAGACCTTGATCGCCGCGGCGCCCTCGAGGGTCGGGTTGTCCATGCGCGCTGCGGCTTCCGTATAACCCAGCCCCGCGCCCATCAGTCCCCCGACCCGCACGTTGCGGCCCCCGGTGCTGGTGACGTACATGTCGCCGACGCCCGGCAACCACAACGGCGTTTCCGGGTGCCCCCCGAGCAGTGCCACCCACTGGCGCATCTCGGCCGCGCCCTGGGCGAACAGCGCGGCCTCGTAGTTGTGCGCCCGGTCGCGGCTCGCGGCCTCCCCCCGGCGCTCGAGCTCGCCCTCGGCCAAGCCGACGCTCAGCGCGTAGCAGTTCTTGGCGGCCGCGCAGATCTCCGCGCCGACGAGGTCCGTGGACGTCCACACGTGGTACCAGTCCGTCCGGAACGTCGCGGCGAGCCGGTCGATGGCGGCCTGGTCGTGACCGGCGAAGACGACGCAGGACTCACGGCGCGCCGCCACCTCGCCCGCGATCGACGGACCGACGATCGCGGCCCACCGCACGCGCTCTCGCAGGTCCGGGGGGACGGGCTCGGCGAGCACCTCCGGAAGGATGCGCAGGTTGCCCTGCTCGTCGGCGCTCACACCCTTCGCGATGGCGATCACGAGCTGGTCGGGTTGCAACAGCGGCGCCAGGCGCTCGCCGGCCCAGCGCACGCCGAAGGAGTTCACGCCGCTGAGCACGATCTCGGCGTCCGCGAACGCCGTTTCGAGCTGCTCGAGCTGGAATGGGAGCACGGTCGGCGGGAGGTCACGGCCGAGCCCGGGATGTACCCCCGTCTTGGCGATCGCGTCGATGATCGCCCGATCGAGGTGCGTCCCGACCAGTCGGACCTCGTGTCCGTTGTCAGCCAGCGGCATCGCGAGCGCTGACCCCATGACGCCCGAGCCGAGGATCACGATCGTGCTCACGTCCCACCTCCCGAGACGAGCGCCTCGAGTGTCGCCCGCGCGCCGCGCTCGTGCAGGGAGCGCAGCGCGGACCGGTAGGCCGTGACGAAGCGTTCGTCGTCCACCAGGTCCCCGAACAGCTCGCGATTGGCGATGAAGGCGTCGGGGTCCTCTCGCTGGCGCCGGGCGATCTCCACGAGGCTCTCCTTGAGCCGGTCGACCACTTCGATCGGCTCGCCCTGCTCGTCGACGCCCTCGGCGTAACGCGCCCAGCTCGCCACCACGGTTGCACCGTGCTTGATCTCGCCGCCCGTCTCGAGCTGCCGGCGGACGACGGGCAGCAGCCACTTCGGGATGCGGTCAGAGCTCTCGGCGCACAGCCGCGCGATCGTGTCGCGCACCTCGGGGTTGGAGAAGCGCTCGATCAGCGTGTGCTTGTACTCGTCGAGGTCGATCCCGGGCACGGGCCCGAGGGTCGGCGTGGCCTCGGTGTCCATGTAGCCGCGCAGGAACGCGCGGAAGAGCGGGTCCTGCGCGGCCTCGTGGACCAGTCGGTATCCCGCGAGATACGCGAGGTAGCACAGCGCCTGGTGGCTGGCGTTGAGCAGCCGCAGCTTCATCAGCTCGTACGGCTCGACGTCGTCGACGACCTGCACCCCGGCGTCCTCGTACGGGGGGCGTCCGAGCGAGAAGGCGTCCTCGAGCACCCATTGGGTGAAGGGCTCGCACACGACGGGCCACCTGTCATCGATACCGAACCGCTCGCGCACCTCGGCTCGGTCGGCATCGGTGGTCACGGGCGTGATCCGGTCGACCATCGAGTTGGGGAACTTCACGTCGCGCTCGACCCAGCCGCCGAGCTCCGGGTCCCGCAGCCGGGCGAAGGCCGTGAAGGCCATCTGGGAGAGGTGGCCGTTGCCCTGGAGGTTGTCGCAGGACATGATCGTGAACGGCGGGAGCCCGCGCTCCCGGCGGCGCCTCAACGCCTCGGTGATGAGGCCGAACGTCGTCCGCGGCGTCGCTCCGGGCTCGAGGTCGTGCACCACGTCCGGATTGGCGGCATCGAAATCGCCCGTGACGTTGTGGATGTTGTAGCCACCCTCGGTGACCGTCAACGACACGATGCGCGTCGACTCGGCCGCCAGCTTCTCGATCACCGCCTCGGGGTCGTCGGGAGCGAACAGGTACTCGGTGATCGCGCCGATCACCCGGGGCTCGTAGGTGCCGTCGGGGTGCTTGACGACGAGCGTGTAGAGGTCGCCCTGTGCGTCCAGCGCCTCCTTCATCTGCCGGTCGGCGGGCATGACCCCGACGCCGCAGATGCCCCAGTCGAGCGCCTTGCCGTCTGTTCATGAGGCGGTCGTGGTACATCGCCTGGTGCGCGCGGTGGAAACCGCCCACGCCGAAGTGGACGACACCCGTCGTCACGCGGCTGCGGTCGTACGTCGGCCCGGGCACCGCGTCGGCAGACGACGCCAGCATCCCGGCTCCGAGCGTGCTCACTTGATCGCTCCGAGCGTGAGCCCGCGGACGAGGTAGCGCTGCGCGATCCAGCCCGCGAGCAGCACCGGGATCGCGGCCAGCGTCGCCGCGGCCGAGAGCCGCGCCCAGAACGCCCCTTCGCTCGTGATGAAGCCGACGAGGTAGACGGGCACGGTCTGCGCGCGCACCGCGGTCAGCGTGACCGCGAGGAAGAACTCGTTCCAGGCGAAGATCACGCAGATCAGGGCCGTGGCGGCGATGCCGGGAGCGATTATCGGGAACAGCACCTTGGTCGCCTCCTGCCACAGGGTGGCGCCATCGACGCGCGACGCCTCGAGCACCTCGGTGGGCACCTCGCTCATGAACGAGCGGAGCATCCAGACCGCGATGGGCAGGTTGATCGCCGTGTACAGGACGACGAGCGTCCAGACGTTGTCGAGCATCGCGATGTCGCGCGCGATGACGTAGATCGGCACGATCGCGCCGACGACGGGCAGCATGCGCGTGGACAGGAAGAAGAACAGCACGTCCTGCCACTTCTCGACCGGCCGCACCGACAGCGCGTACGCGGCGGGCAGGGCGAGCAGGATGACGAGCGCCGTCGAGCCGAGCGTCGTCCATAGCGAGTTGAGCAGGGCGGCGCTGAGCCCGCCGCTCAGCACGGCGTCGAACTGGTCGAGCGTCGGCGAGAAGGCGAACTTGGGCGGCGACGTGAAGGCGTCGCGCTCCTGCTTGAAGGCGGTGAGCACCATCCACAGCACCGGGAAGAACATCCCCAGCGCGGCGATCCATCCGAGCGCCGACAGGAGCCCGCCGCTCAGGCGGGAGCTGCCGACCGTCCGCGACTCGTTCATGCCGACACCTCCCCGGCCCGCGCGGGCTCGGCTTTGTCGCGACGCTGGAACGCGGTGATGTCAAGCACGCGAGCCGCCACCACGGGATCGGTGAACAGCCGCGAGATCACGCGCAGCGCGTAGGTCGCGAAGATGATCGTGAGCACGACGACGATCACGCCCAATGCCGCCGCCTCTCCGACGTCGAACGCGCGGAAGGCGCGTTGGTAGAGCTCGAAGGGCAGGTTGGTCGTCGCCGTTCCCGGCCCGCCCTGGGTGATCATGAAGATCGAGTCGAACGTCTGGACGATGTAGATCGAGCCCAGCACGACGCCCAGCTCGAGGTACTGGCGCAGGTGAGGCAACGTCAGATACCGGAAGCTCTGCACGGGGTCGCACCGTCGACCCGCGCCGCCTCGAGCACGCTGCGGTCCTGGCTCTGCAGTCCGCCGAGCAGGATCAGCATCATGAACGGCGCCCAGTGCCAGGTCTCGACGGCGATGATCGTCAGCAGCGGGAACTCGCTCGCCCAGTCCACCTCGCCGACGCCGAACGGCCCGAGGACCCAGTTGATCATCCCGAACACCGGGTGCAGCATCGTCGTCTTCCACAGGAGCGCCGCCGCCGCCGGCATCACGAGGAAGGGCGCGATCAGCAGCGTCCGGACCACTCCCCGGCCGAGGAACTTGCGATCGACGAGAAGCGCGCAGGCCAGTCCGAGCAGCACAGAGGCCAGCACCGCCCCGCCGGTCAGCAGCACGGTGACCAGGAGCGCCTTGCGCGTCGTGGAGTCGCCCAGCACCTGCCCGTAGTTGTCCAGGAACGCGAACTCACGGCTCCCGGGACGCAGCAGGTTCCACGAGAGGAAGCTGTAGACCAGCGTGACCACGAACGGGAGCTGCGTGACGATGATCGTGAATATCAGCGCCGGCAGCAGCGGCCCGCGGCGACGGCGGCGCTCCTGCGTCAGCCCCGTGGGTCGGCGGCGCCCTCTGAAGGCGGAAGGCGCCGTCGTCGCGCTTGTTGCCATCGAAGCCTCCTCTAGTCCTTGTATCCGTCCTCGGCGACCGCCTCGGCCTCGCTCTGGGCGGTCTTCAGGGCCTCCTCGACCGATTGGTTGCCGGCGAGCACGGCGGCGAACTGCTGCGAGACGCTGGTGCCGAGGTCCTGGAACTCGGGGATCTGGACGTACTGGATGCCCGTGTAGGGCACCGGGTCCTTGGTCGCCGCGATTGGGGTCGATCGTCTTCAGAGCGTCCAGCGTCACCTCCGCGGCGCCGGAGCTCGCGCTCACGTACTCATCGATCTCATAGGTCGACAGCCGGCTGCCCGGGCGGCACCCGCGCCCAGCCCAGGCGCTCGCCGACCATCCGGATGTACTCCTTGGAGGTGGCCCAGCTGACGAACTCCCACGCCGCGTCGGGGTCCTTGGCGGTGTTGGGGACCGCCAGCGACCAGGCCCACAGCCAGCCCGACCACTCCGTCTCCATCACCGGCGCCGGCGACGTAGCCGTTCTTGCCGACGACCTTGGACACCTTCCGGTCCTCGAGCGAGCCGGCGGCGACCGTCGCGTCGTACCACATGGCCGCCTGCCCCTGGCTGTAGGCCGTCAGGCACTCGCTGAAGCCCGCGTTGGGCGCTCCCGGCTCGCCGGCGTCCTTGATGAGGTCGAGGTAGAACTTCACGGCCTTGGAGGTGGCCGGCGAGGTGAGCTGAGCGTTCCACTCCGGGTCGTACCAGCGCCCGCCGAACGTGTTGATCACCGTGTTGAGCGGCGCGAGCTGCTCGCCCCAGCCCGGGAGCCCGCGGAGGCAGATGCCGGCGCGGTCGGGCGTCTTGAGCTTGCGCGCGAACTCGGCGACCTGCGTCCACGTCGGGCGCTCGCGGCATCTCGCAGCCCGGCCTGCTCGAACAGGTCCTTGCGATACATGAGGAACGACGACTCGCCGTAGAACGGGACGGCGTAGAGCTTGCTCGCCGACGGACAGGCCCTTGCGGACCGCGGGCATGAGGTCGTCGACGTCGTACTCGCGGTCGGCGCGGGCGTACGGGGTGAGGTCGGTGAGCCACCCGTTGCGGCCCCAGATCGGCGCCTCGTAGGTGCCGATCATGACCACGTCGAACTGCCCCGCCTTGGTCGCCACGTCCTGGGTGATGCGCGCGCGGGCCTCGTTCTCCGGCAGCGTGACGTAGCGGACCTTGATGTCGGGGTGATCGCGCTCGAACTCCTCGGTGAGCTCCTGGATGTCGCGCATCTGCGGGTTGGCGACGATCGCCACGGTCACCGTCCCGTCACCCGTGCCGCCGCCGGCCCCCGCCCACGTGCAGCCGCCCAGCGCCAGGACGCCGACCAGCGGCAGGGCGAGCGCCCATCGCGTGGCACGACGTCGCGGCACCACGCGGCGTTGCGTCCGATGCATCTCTCCTCCGATCCCGCTCGGCGACCCTGCCTGAACCCGTGCAGCCCGTCGTCATCCGGGCTCCGTCGCGGCGCCGACCGCTCATTTGAGCGTCCTAGCCGCTCGTTCGATTAGAGATGTTGCTCCGGACGAGCGATGGATGTCAAGGGTTCTTGTGCAATATCGAGCAGCGCTCCGCTCATATGAGCGACAAGGAAGGACCGATGGTCCTCATGGCGATGCGGACGTCGCGACGGACTTCGGCAACGGCTTCTTAGGAAAACCACAGGTGCGTCGAGGATCCTTGCGGCATGACGACGCAGACAAGGAAGGTGACCGCCGTCCTCGCCGGCTCGGTGGTGCTCGCCTCCGCCGCCTACACGATCGGCAGCCAGACCGGCGACGGCGGGGCGATCGCCAACGACTCGGCCGCGTCCGCGCGCGGCGTGTCCGCGAGCGCGGGCTCGCACGGCGCTCATTCACGACGGCCGGCGCGGCGACCGCCACGGCCAACGCCCGGCCTCTCGACGCTGGCCGAGCGCCTCGGCGTCAGCGCGACGGCGCTGCGCGACGCGCTGTCGGAGATCCGCCGCGAGGCGCCCTCCCGGGAGCAGCGGCGCACGCGCCTGGCGTCCGCGCTGGCCGCGGAGCTCAACCTGCCCGCCGACAAGGTCACCGCCGCCCTCGACAAGGCCCTCCCGGACCGCGACACGCGCCGCGACGCCTTCGCCGACGAGCTGGCCAAGGAGCTCGGCGTCGACGTGGCCAAGGTCCGCGCCGCGTTCGACAAGCTCCACGATCGCCGCGACGGTCGGCGCGGCGATCGCCGCGACGGCCTGGCCGCGCTGGCCACGGAGATCGGGGTGACCGAGGACAGGCTGCGCGCGGCGCTGGACAAGTTGCACGATGCCCGTCACGACCGGCGGGGCGACCGCGGTGATCGCCGCGGCGCGCTGGCCACGGCGCTCGGCGTGACCGAGGAACGGCTCGAGACCGCGCTGGACAAGATCCGCTCGGACGCGCGCGACGCGTTCGCGACGCAGCTCGCGCAGAAGCTGAGCATCTCCGCCGACAAGGTCAAGGACGTGCTCGACGACCTTCCCCGCCGGGGGTGGCGCCACGGATAGGCACCCGCGTGGGCCGGCCGTCCGCCGGCCCTGAGCCGCTCGTCCTCGTCGTCGACGACGAGGCCACGGTCCGGCAGGCCCTCGAGCGCGCGCTGCGCTTCGAGGGCTTCGCCGTGTCCACGGCCGGAGACGGCCACGCGGCGCTCGACGCGGTCGCGCAGCGCCCGCCGGCGGTCATCGTGCTGGACGTGACGATGCCGGGACTGGACGGGGTCAGCGTGGTGCGCCGGCTGCGCGGAGCGGGCATCGAGGTGCCGGTGTGCATCCTGTCCGCGCGCGACGAGGTGCAGGACCGCGTGGCCGGGCTGCAGGCCGGCGCCGACGACTACCTGGTCAAGCCGTTCGCGCTGGCCGAGCTGACCGCGCGCCTGCACGCGCTGCTGCGCCGGCGCGGGAGCGATCCGACGGGACCGCTCGTCGTCGGCGACCTCGTCGTCGATCCGCGGCGCCGCGTGGCCACGCGCGGCGGGCGCGATCTCGAGCCGACGCGCCGCGAGTTCGACCTGCTCGAGGCCTTCGCCCGCCACCCCGGCCACGTGCTGTCGCGCGAGCAGCTGCTGGACCTCGTGTGGGGCTATGGGGCCGACGTCGAGACGAACGTGGTCGACGTGTTCGTGGGCTACGTGCGGCGCAAGCTCGAGGCCGGCGGCGAGCCGCGGATGCTGCGCACCGTGCGCGGCGTCGGCTGGGCCCTGCGCCCATGAGGCTGCCCGCGTCGCTTCGGGCCCGGATCACGCTGGCCGCGGTCGCCGCGGTCGCGCTGAGCGGCGTGCTGGCCGGGACGCTGCTCGTGGCGGCGGTCGAGCGCGACGGGCGCGAGGCCGTCGACCGCGACCTGCGCGAGCGCGTGGCGCGGGTCGTGGAGCCGCGCCGGCCCGGCTTCGACGGGCGCGGGCCGGGAGGCCCCGGGCGCCGCGGCGGCGAGGCGCTGCTCGCCGGCGCGGGGACGTTCGCGCAGGTCGCCTACGAGGGCCGCGTGGTCGAGCAGGGCGGCGACGTCCCCGACGATCCGCCGCCCGTGCCCACCGCCGACGGGTTCGCCACCGTGCGCATCAGCGACGAGCAGTGGCGCTCGCTGACCGTCCCGGTCGGCGCTGCCGGCGCTGCGCGCCTTCAGCTCCTCTCGAGCCTGGCCCCGGTGCAGGAGCGCGCGGCCAACCTGCGCCGGCTCGTGCTGCTCGTCGGGATGGCCGCGCTGGCCGCGACCGCGCTGGCCGCCTGGGGCTTCACCACGCTGGCCGTGCGCCCGCTGCACCGCCTGCGCGCCGGGGCCGCGCGGGTCAGCGGCGCCGAGGACCTGCGCACGCCGCTGCCCGACGACGAGGGCCCGGTCGAGGTGCGCTCGCTGGCGCGAGCCCTGAACGAGATGCTCGTGCGCCTGCAGGCGTCGACCACGGCGATGAGCCGGGCCCTGGACGCGACGCGGCGCTTCGCGGCCGACGCCGGCCACGAGCTGCGCACGCCGCTCACCGGCCTGCGGACGAACCTCGACACGCTGGCGCGCAACCCCGGGCTGCCGGTGGCCGAGCGCCAGGCGCTGGTGGCGGACATCGCCGCCGAGCAGGAGCGCGTCGTGCACCTGCTCGACGGCCTCCAGGCGCTGGCCCGCGGCGAGGCGGCCGAGTCGCTGCCCCGCGAGGACGTCGAGCTGGCCGACCTCGTCGACGCCGCGATCTACGCGGCGCGGCGCCGCCACCCGGACGTCGCCTTCGAGCTCGAGCAGGGCCGCGACGACGCGGTGCTGCGCGGCTGGGCCGGCGGCCTGCGGCTGCTGGTCGACAACCTGCTGGACAATGCCGCCCTGCACGGCCGGCCGCACGGCCGGGTCCGCATCGGCCTCGATCGCGACGACGGCGCGCTGCTCGTGCACGTGCAGGACGACGGGCCCGGCATCCCGCCCGACGAGCGCGAATCGCTGCTGGAGCCCTTCGCCCGCGGGCGCGACGCGACAGCCGACGGGACGGGCCTCGGGCTGGCCATCGTCGCCCAGCAGGTCGCGCTGCACGGCGGCGAGCTGACGCTCGAGGACGCCGCGCTCGGAGGCCTGGGCGTGCGCGTCCGCCTGCCCGTCGCCGCCTGAGCGTCGGAAGTTCGCAGCGAGGACTGGAGCTTCGCGCGACAGCCGCCGATAGGAAGGCTGATGACCGCTCTGCCGATCGCCGACGCCGCCACCTCGATCCAGCAGTTCGCGACCGACTGGGGAGGTGTCATCGGCCTCGTCTTCATGGGCCTGATCGTCTACGTGCTGTGGCGCACGCTGAAGCTCATGCCGCGCACCAAGCCGGTCCAGATCAAGCCGCACGCCAACCAGGACATCGGCTGGGACGACATCGCCGGCGTCGACGAGGCCAAGGCCGAGCTGCGCGAGGTCGTCGAGTTCCTGCGCGACCCCACGAGGTTCAAGCGCCTCGGGGCCCAGGTCCCGAAGGGCATCCTGCTCCACGGGCCCCCGGGCACGGGCAAGACGCTGCTGGCCAAGGCCGTGGCCCACGAGTCCAACGCGCAGTTCTTCTCGCAGTCGGCCTCCTCGTTCGTCGAGATGTTCGCCGGCCTCGGGGCGGCGCGGATCCGTCGCCTGTTCGACGAGGCGCGAAAGCACGAGCCCGCGATCCTGTTCATCGACGAGCTCGACGCCGTCGGCGCGCGCCGCGGCAGCGACAACAACTCCGAGCGCGAGCAGACCCTCAACCAGCTCCTGGTCGAGATGGACGGCTTCTCCTCGAGTGGGCGGCTGGTCGTGATGGCCGCCTCCAACCTGCTCGAGAAGCTCGACCCGGCGCTGCTGCGACCGGGTCGCTTCGACCGCCAGGTGTTCGTCTCGCCGCCCGACGTCCGCGGCCGCCAGCGGATCCTCGACGTCCACACGCGCAACAAGCCCTTGCGCCGCGACGTCGACATGGGCCTGGTGGCCCAGCAGACGAGCGGCCTGACCGGCGCGGACCTGGCCAACATCTGCAACGAGGCGGCGATCTTCTGCGCGCGCCGGGGCGGGTTGGAGATCGCGCGCCAGGACTTCGACGACGCGCTCGAGCGGGTCATCGCCGGCGTGCAGTCCTCGACCACGCTCTCTGAGCACGAGCGCCGCGTCGTCGCCTTCCACGAGGCCGGCCATGCCGTGTGCCGCGAGCTGCTCGGGAGCGTCGACCGCGTGCACAAGATCTCGATCGTCCCGCGCGGCCGTGCGCTCGGCTACGTGGTCAACCTGCCCGACGAGGACTCCTACCTCAAGACGCGCGACGAGCTCGTCGACCAGATGACCGTCCTGCTCGGCGGGCGCGTGGCCGAGCAGATCGTGTTCGGCGCGGTCACCACCGGTGCCGCGAACGACCTGCAGCGCGTGGCCGAGATCACCCACGCGATGGTCCACGACTACGCGATGGGCTCCAACCAGGCCCCGCAGGCCTCGCGCCCCGACGGCGACGCGCTGTCGGACCTGTCGCGACGCATCCGCGACGAGGAGCAGCGCGAGCTCGCCTTCGAGGCACACCGCGCCGCGTGGGGGCTGATCGAGGGCCATCGCGAGCTGCTCGGGCGCTTCGCCGGAGAGCTGCTGGCCAAGGAGGTGCTCGAGCGCGCAGACATCGACCGCCTGATGGATGGCGTCCCGCGCATGGCGGCCGGCCGGCCGCTGGCCGACGTCCGCCTCGCCGCCTCCACCGGGCCGGGCACGCCGCCGCGGTAGCGCCGGCCCGGCCCCGCGCCCGGCCGTCACTAGACTCGGCGGCGCATGTTCGCCCGGATCGACCACATCGGCGTGGCGGTCGAGGATCTCGACACCGCGATCGCGCTGCACGAGCAGGCCTACGGCCTCTCGCTCGAGCACCGCGAGGTGGTCGACGACCAGGGCGTCGAGGCCGTGCTGCTCGACGTCGGCGACGGCCACGTCGAGCTGCTGGCCCCGCTGGGGCCCGACACGGCGGTCGGCCGCTTCCTGGCCAGCCGCGGGCCCGGGCTGCACCACGTCGCCTATCGCGTGGCCGACGTCGAGGCGACGCTCGCCACCCTGCGCGAGCGCGGCCTGCGGCTCATCGACGAGACGCCCCGCGTGGGCATCCGCGACACGCGGGTGGCGTTCCTGCACCCGCAGTCGACGGGCGGCGTGCTGACCGAGATCGTCCAGTCCGCGGAGGGACACTGACCCATGGCGCAGCGCATCAGCATCGGCTTCCAGGCCAGCCCACCCCTGGCCCTGCGAGTGAGCGAGGACGAGCTCTCCAAGCTCGAGGGCGCGCTCGGCAACGACGGCTGGCACGTGGTCGAGGCCGAGGACGGCTCGGTCAAGCTCAACCTCGCGCACGTCCTCTGGCTGCGCACCGAGCGCGACGAGCACCGCGTCGGCTTCGGCATCGCCTCGTCGGCGTAGGCGCCGGCCCGTCAGTCGGCCACGCGAGGGCGCCTGACACCGAATACGTGGTCAACCGCCCTCGGACCGCGCCGAACCCCGGGGCGGAGGCATCCTCCTCCTCGGTGCGCTGGGCCGGCGCCCACGCGGACGCCCGGCACCGCGCCCCTACAGCTCGCGCCGCACGAGCCCCAGCACGGTCTCGGCGATGCGGTGGTGCAGCGGCCGGCCGTTCCAGCGCTTGGGCTCGATGCGCTCGGACACGGCGAGGTCGCGTTCGAACTGGGCGGCCAGCTCGCGCGCGAAGCGCTCGCTCTGGACGCACAGCGTGGCCTCGTCCTGGAGCTGGAACGAGCGGTTGTCGAAGTTCACCGAGCCCACCGACGACCAGATCCCGTCGATGCTCAGCGTCTTGGCGTGCAGCATCGTGGGCCCGTACTCGTAGATCTCGATCCCGCATTCCATGAGCGGCTCGTACGCGTGGCGGCCCGCGATCCGGACGAACTCCTTGTCGATGTGCTCGCCGGGGACGAGCAGGCGCACGCGCACGCCGCGGTTGCCCGTCTCGCACAGCGCCTCGATGAACGCCGGGCGCGGGGAGAAGTACGCGGCGGTCAGGTCGAGCGTGCTGCTTGGCCGACTCGATGGCCAGGAAGTACAGGACCTCGACGTTCGTGTCGCCGACGCCGGCCGCCGAGCGCACGAGCTGCATCGGGCCGCCGTCGGCGACCGGCTCCAGCTCGGGCAGGTAGCCCTCGCCGACGAGCGCGTCGCCGGTCGCCTCCAGCCAGTTGTCCAGGAACGCGCCCTGCAGCTGGCGCACGACCGGGCCGCGGACGCGGACGTGGGTGTCGCGCCAGTGGTCGGGGTCCTGTGCGTCGCCCGTCCACTCCTCGGCGATCCCGACGCCGCCGATCAGCCCGATGCGCCCGTCGGCGATCAGCAGCTTGCGATGGGTGCGGTTGTTCAGGCGGCGCACGGCGTAGGGCTTGAGCGGGCGGAAGCGGGCCACGGACACCCCGGCCTCCTCCATCTCCGAGATCAGGCCGCGCTCCATCTTGGCCGTGCCGACGGAGTCGAGCAGGACGTTGACCTCGATGCCCTCGCGCGCTCGCTTGGCCAGCAGCCCGGCGATGTCATGGGCGATGTCGCCGCGCCAGTAGACGTAGGTGAGCAGGTTGATGGTCCGCTCGCGCCTGCTCGATGGCCTCCACGAACGCCGGGAAGATCCGGTCGCCGTTGATCAGCAGGTCGACGTCGTTGCCGTCGGAGATCGGCGACGCGGTCAGCGCCTCGGCGGCGTGCAGGAACTCGCGGTCGCCGACGTCCAGCTCGCCGCCGCGCAGCCGGTAGCCGGATCCCTGCTCGCGGCGGTGACGGAGCGACTCCGACGAGTACCACGCCGCGCCCCACGCGGCCAGCGCGGCGGGCCACGCGTAGCGCGCCACGGATCCTCACGGGGTCACCACAGCGACGTCGCTCGCCGCGGGCGGTGAAGCGCAGCGGCGCCACGTCGCACACCTCGCCGTCGACGTTGAACGGCGTGTCGGGCGGCAGCTCGAGCTCGACGCTGCGCCCGCGGCCGTGGTCCACTCCGCGCTGGGCGAGCAGGCCCCCGCGGCGCATTCCCCACGCATGCTTCAGCAGCGTGACGCGCGGGCCGGCCCGCAGGACGGCGACGTCGACCAGGTGGTCGGCCGGGTCAGCCTCGTGCACCTCGCTGCCGCCGCCGAAGGCGCCGGTGCCGGCGACGATGACCTGCCAGGCCCGCCCGTCGAACAGCGTGCGCCCGTCGACGCCGACGCGGCAGCTCAGCGGCTTCGCGCTCAGGCCGGCGCGCAGCGCGCCGACGGCGTAGGCCAGCGGCCCGAGCGGGCGCTTGAGCGGGCGCGCGCGATGGGCGGCGATGACCGACAGCCCGACGCTCGCCGCGTTGAGAAACGGGCGGTCGCCGGCGCGCAGCAGGTCGACGGGCCGCTCCCGCCCGCCGTCCGCGGCGAGCGCGCACGCCTCGCCGACGTCGAGCGGGATGTCCATTGCGCGCGCGAAGTCGTTGGCCGTGCCCGTCGGCACGACGGCCAGCGGCAGGCTCTCGGCCGCCGCGGTCACCGCCACCGGGCCGATCGAGCCGTCGCCGCCGGCGACCACGAGGCGGTCGGGATGCTCCGCCGCGGCCGCGCCGGCCGCCGCCTCGACGGCCCGCTCGGGCGACCCGTTCGTGGTGGTCCCGGCGTCGAAGGGGTGGACGCTCACCGTCGCGCCCGCCCGGCGCAGCAGATCTGCGACCTCGGTGGCATCGGTGCCCTTGCCCGACGCGGCGTTCGTCACGAGGGCGAGGCGCATGGACGCGCATCATGCCCATAATCCCGCGCGCGATGCACCACCCCCCTCCCCCGGTCGAGCCCCCTCCCCCGATCGAGCCCGGCGCCCGCCGCTCGCTGCGCGCGCTGCTGCGCGGCGGGCCGCTGGCCCGCGCCATCGCTCGCTTCGACCTGCGCCTGTACCGGGCGATCCGCTCGACGGCGCGCGCCCCGGCCCTCGACCGCATCGGGCGCTTCTCGCGCCTGGGCGAGCACGCCGCGCTGTGGCTCGCGCTGGGCGCGGCGGGCGTCGCGGTCGACGTCCGCCGGCGCGCCCGCTGGCGGCGCGCGCTCGGCGCGGTGGCCGGCACGTACCTGCTCAACACCGCGATCAAGGGCGTCTTCCGCCGCAGCCGCCCGGCCCTCGAGGACCTGCCGGCGCTGATCGCCACGCCCACGGCGCTGAGCTTCCCCAGCGCCCACGCCTCGTCGTCGTTCGCGGCGGCGCGCGCATACTCGTCGCTGCTTCCCACCGCGCCGCTGTACGCCACGGCCGCCGCGATGGCGCTGTCGCGGGTCTACCTCGGCGTCCACTACCCCTCGGACATCGTGGCCGGTGCGCTGCTCGGCACGGCGACGGGAAGCGCCGGCCGGTGAGGGTCGGCATCGTCGGGATGCCCAACGCGGGCAAGTCCTCGCTGTTCAACGCGCTGACGCGGGCCGGCGCCGAGGCGGCGAACTACCCGTTCACGACGATCGAGCCCAACGTCGCCGTGGTGCCCGTGGAGGACGACCGGCTGCGGGCGGTGGCCGAGACGATCGGCGCCTCCGAGCTCGTCTTCGACACGATCGACTTCCACGACATCGCCGGCCTCGTGGCCGGCGCGCACCGCGGCGAGGGCCTGGGCAACCAGTTCCTGGCCAACATCCGCGAGACCGACGCGATCGTCCACGTCGTGCGGGCCCACCGCGACCCCAACGTGATCCACCCCGAGGGCGACGTCGATCCGCTGCGCGACATCGACACGATCGAGACCGAGCTCGTGTACGCCGACCTCGAGCAGGCCGAGCGCCGCGTCGACCGCGTGGTGCGCCAGGCGCGGGGCGGCGACCGCGCGGCGATCGCCGAGGAGCGCTGGCTGCGTGACGTGATCGGCGCGCTGCAGGCCGGGCGCCCGGCCCGCACCGTGCCCGTACCCGAGGACGCTCCCGACGCGCTGCGCAACCTCCACCCGCTGACCGCCAAGCCTGTCCTCTTCGTGGCCAACGTCGACGAGGGCGACGACGAGCTCCCGCCCGAGATCGCGGCCCACGCCGAGGCCGAGGACGCCGTCGCGGTGGCCGTCTCGTCGCGGATCGAGGCCGAGCTGTCCGAGCTCGACGACGAGGACGCGGCGGCGATGCGCGCCGACCTCGGCGTGGCCGAGTCGGGCCTGCAGCGCGTGGTGCGCGGCGCCTACGAGCTGCTCGAGCTGCTGGCCTTCTTCACCGCCGGCGAGGACAAGCCGGCGCAGTCGTGGCACCTTCGCCGCGGCCTCAGCGCATGGCACGCGGCCGGCGAGATCCACTCGGACATCCAGCGCGGCTTCGTGCGCGCGGAGGTCATCGGATGGGAGGCGCTCGTCGACGCGGGCGGCTATTCCGGCGCCCGCGACCGCGGCACGCTGCGCCTCGAGGGGCGCGACTACGCGATGCGCGACGGCGACGTCATCACGGTGAAGTTCACGCCGTAGCGGAAGTCGCGCTCGGTGGGCGAGCCCGCATGGGCGCCTGCAGGTCGGCCGGCAGCACGAGGAACTCGTCGCCTCCGTGGCGCGCAGACGCTCGCCCGCGCCGCGCGCCACGGGACGGCAGGCGTCAGGGCGCGACGTACTCGGAGGTCGCGACGCGGTCGACGCGCTTGTGGAAGCGCTCGCCGACCTTGCCGCCGACCACCGCCGCAAGCAGCGTGACGAGGATCGCCGCCAGGCCGGTGATCGCGCCGCCGCCGGTCAGCGTGCTGTCGCCGATCGCGATGCGCGGCAGGTTCAGGCGCTCGAAGACGTCGTACTCGCTGCCGCCGATGGCGGCCAGCCCGGCCACGATGATCGCGCCGACGATCGTCCACGCCCACACGCCGATGCCCTGGCGCGCGCCGTCGAAGCGCGCCATGCGCCCGGCCACGTAGCCGCCGCAGAACCAGGCGATGGCCAGCACGACGAGCAGCGCGATGCCGCCGCCGAGGCCGATCGTCTCGGCGCTGTCCGCGTTCTGGGCATCGCTCGTCGACAGCCCGAGCGCGACGCCCGCGCCGACGAGGATCCCGGACAGCAGGGCGGCCAGGCCGATGGCCGACAGCCAGCCGAAGAACGCGCTGCCCCACTGGATGCCGCCGAAGCGCTCGCGCTGGCGCGAGCGCATCGTGGCCATCGCGTCGGTGCCCATGACCGGCGCCTGGCGGTGGGGCTCGTGGTCGGTCGCGGTCGCGGTCGCGCGGTCGTCCTCGGCCTCGCGCACGCGGTCGTGCTCGTCGTCCCGCGCTCGCGCTCGACCTCGCGCTCGCGCTCGACCTCCTGCTCGCGCCGGCGCATGAGCTCGCGGTCGTGCTCGTCGTCGCGCACGGGGTCGGCCTCGCGCTCGCGCGCTCGCGCTCGACCTCCTGCTCGCGCCGGCGCATGAGCTCGCGGTCGCGCTCGTCGTCGCGCTCGTCCAGCCGTACGCGCTCGCCGTCGGCCGGCGTCTCGCGCGCGAAGCGCCGCTGGTCGTCGACCGTCGTCTGCTCGGTGGCCGTGGCCCTGCCGCGCCCTCGCCGCCGGCGGGTCGGTCGTCGACCGCCCGGCCCTGGTTCATCGCCCGGGCGCGCTCGCCCAGGTCCTCGTCGCGCCGCGCGTCGGTGCGCGCCGCCTCCTGCTCGCGCACGGAGACCGAGCTCGCGCCCGCCTCCGTGCGGCGTGATCCGCGGAACCGCTCGAACATCGAGATTCCTCCGTATGTGCGCTGACAGTGCTCTCGGCGTTCCCGCTGGGAGCGGATCCAACGCCTGCTTTCAGCGTTCGCCGGCGGCCAGGCGGTCCCCCAGCCGGTTCATCCCGCGGGCGCGCGCGGCCTCGGCCGCGCGTCCCCACGTCACCGGTGCGTCGGGCGGGCGCTCGAGGTCGACGTGACGCAGTGTGGCGATGTCGCGGAACGCGCGCAGCCCGTCCGGGTCGTCGGTCAGCGCCGCACGCCGGCGGGGTGGCAGGTCGGTGCGCGGGCTCTGGGCCGCCGTCAGCAGCGCCTCGAGCGTGTCGTGGTCCTCGAGCAGCTCGCGCGCGGTCTTCTCGCCGATCCCCTTCGCGCCGGGCAGGCCGTCGGACGGGTCCCCGCGCAGCGCGATGAAGTCGGGCACCTGGTCGGGGCGCACGCCGTAGCGCGCCTGGACCTCCGCCGGCCCGATCACGTCGGGCTCGCCCTTGCCGGTCGGGAACAGGACGGCCACGCGCTCGCCGACGCACTGGAACATGTCGCGGTCGCCGGTGAACAGCAGCGCGCGACCCCCGGCGCGCGTCTCGACGTCGGCCAGGCTGCCCAGGAGGTCGTCGGCCTCGAGCTCGTCCTCGTGCAGCGACGTCCAGTTGAAGGCGGCGAAGAAGTCCGGCGCGTCGGCCCATTGCGGCTCGAGCTCGTCGGGCATCGGCGGCCGGTCGGCGTGGTAGGGCGCGTAGGCCTCCACGCGGTAGGTCGCCGCCTCGGCGCCGAAGCACAGCACGACCGCGCGCGGGTCGTGGCGCTCGACCGCCTGGAGCACGAGGTTGGCCACGCCGAGCAGGGCGTTGACCGGCGTGCCGTCGGGCCCGGTGATCGTGCGCGGCAGGGCGTGGAACGCCCGGTACAGCAGCGACGGCGCGTCGACGGCGATCAGCGGTCCGGCCATGAGACGGACCCTAATGGCACCGCGCTGGCCGCGACGGTCGCCGTCAGCGGACGCGGACGGCGGGCCCGGCGACGTTGTCGGCGTAGAGCACCCGGTACAGCCCGGCGCCGGGCACGGCGACGGCGTAGCGACCGCTGGAGTCCAGCCGCGCGTCGACGGCGGTCCGCCAGCGCCCCTTGCCCGTGCGCCGCTGGACGCGCAGGGCGGCGCCCGGCTTGGCCGGGGCGATGCTGCCGCGCAGCACGGGAGCGCGCAGCCTGCCCGCCCGCGCCGCGCCGGCGGTGACCCCGCCGGTCGTCGTCGCGCCGGGCTCGGCGGGCGTCGCGGCCGGCGTCTTGGGCGCGGGCGCGGACTGCGTCCACGCCCGAGCTGACCGTCGTGAAGTACGCCCACGTGTCGTTGAGGCCGAAGCGCGTCCGCAGCGTCGGGCCGGTCACCGGCGTGGTGCCGCGCGAGCCGACGATCTCGGCGCGCACGATGCGCGGCGACAGCCCGCGCTGGACGACCCGGATGCGGCGGAACCTCCCGCGCACGAGGCCGCGCAGCCTGCGCCGCGGCGCGCGCGGTCGACATCGTGATCGGGCCCCAGCGGTGCTTGGGCGAGTAGCTGTCGTATGGGTCGACGACGCCCTTCAGCCACGGCTTCGGCGTCGAGCCGACGAACGAGTTCTCGACGCTCTCGGTGTGCCCGCCCGAGGTCGAGAAGAAGAACGTGGTCACCGGCTGGCCCTGGTAGGTGACGACCTGCCCGTTGGTGGCCGACACGGCGGAGTCGGTGCTCGGGCGCTCGGCGGCGACGCCCCGGTAGACCTGCGAGCGCGTGTCGGCGTACTGGTCGAAGCCGTCGCTGAGCGATCCCGCGCGCGACGTGATCGCGTACGTGCGGGCGGCGACGGCCTGGGCCTTGAGCTGCTCGGCCGGCCACGCCGACGGGCTCTCGGCGCTGACCACGCCGCGCACGTAGGTCTCGAGGTCGACCGCGTTGATGGCGTTGACGCCGCGGCCGGAGGGCCGCAGCTCCAGCGCGCCGCGGTAGCGGCCGTCGCGCACGCCGGGCACCGACGTGCCGGCCAGGAGCAGCGAGCTGCCCGCCGCCGCCTCCACGCGCATGGGCGGCGCGCTGGTGAACAGGCGCTTCGAGCCCGAGCGCAGCACGAGCCCGCTGCCGCCGCGGATGACGTTGTAGGTCCGCGCCCGGGTCCAGCGGCCTGGCCGCCCAGCCGCGACACGCCGCTGAGCGTGACCTTGCGGTTGCCGCTCTGCAGCAGCACGCGGACCTCGGGGTTCGAGCTCAGCGAGCCGAGCGTGGTGCCCGTGTAGTAGCGCCCGAGGATCGCGTTGTACGGGACGCCCTGCAGGGCCAGCCCGTAGGCGCCGTACTGGCTCATGCCGATGCCGTGCCCGAAGCCGGCGCCGCGGATGACCAGGCGCGAGGCGGCGTCGGCCTGCGCCGCCCCGGCCGCGCCGGCCACGACGAGCAGCGCGACGAGGAGGACGAGCTTGCGCACGCCTCCCCAACGCCTCGGGATCGGGGGAGTTGCGGTGCTAGTTTGCGGAAGGTGTGCATCAGCGAGCCCGGTCAGCGTAGGGAATGAGCGCCCGGCGCCGGGCATCGGATGTCTTCGTGGAGTGCCTCGAGGCCGAGGGCGTGCGCTACGTCTTCGGGATCCCGGGCGAGGAGACGCTCGACCTCAACCAGTCGCTCGCCAACTCCTCCATCGCCTTCGTCCCCGTTCGCCATGAGCAGGGCGGGCGCCTACATGGCCGACATGTACGGCCGCCTGACCGGGCGCGCCGGCGTCTGCCTGGGCACGCTCGGCCCCGGCGCGATGAACCTCGTGACCGCGATCGGCGACGCCTTCCTCGACCGCGCCCCGCTCGTGGCGCTCACCGGCCAGGCCGACCTCGAGCGCATGCACAAGGAGTCGCACCAGTTCATCGACCTCGTCGACCTGTTCCGCCCGATCACGAAGTGGAACGCACGCGTCCAGCGGCCGGAGATCGTGCCCGAGGTCGTCCGCAAGGCGTTCAAGGTGGCCGAGTCCGAGAAGCCCGGCGCCACCCACCTCGAGCTGCCCGAGGACGTCATGGCAGCCGAGCTCGACGCCCAGCCGCTTCGGCGCCGGCGGCCGGTCAGCCCCGAGCCCGCGGCCCGCGAGCTGCTCAAGGCGGCCGACCTGATCCGCAACGCGATCAGCCCGATCGCCCTGGCCGGCAACGGCGTCGTCCGTGGCCGCGCCGCGCCGGCGCTGCGCGAGTTCTGCCGCGCCACGGGCATCGCGGTGGCCGAGACGTTCATGGGCAAGGGCGTGCTCGACGTCGAGGACCCGCGCGCGCTGGGCACGGTCGGCCTGCACGATCGCGACTACGCGATGGCCGGCTTCGAGGACGCCGACGTGGTCATCGCCATCGGCTACGACCTCGTCGAGCACGCGCCGTCGCACTGGAACCCCCGGCGCGACAAGAAGATCGTCGTGGTCGACTCCCAGCCCGCGGAGATCGACGGGTACTTCCAGCCCGAGGTCGAGCTCGTCGGCGACATCTACCACGTCCTCAGCCGGCTGGCCGAGGAGTGCCGCGACGTGCCGCACTCCGGCGGGTCGCAGCGGCTGCGCGAGGTGATCCTCGGGCGCCTGGAGGCCGCTCGCAACGACGACGCGTTCCCCATGCAGCCGCCGAGGGCCCTGTGGGAGATCCGTCAGGCGCTCGACCACCAGGACATCCTGATCTCCGACGTGGGGCTGCACAAGCTCTGGATCGGCCGGATGTTCCCCGCCCATGAGCCCAACACGGTCCTGATCGCCAACGGCCTGGCCGGGATGGGCTTCGCCGTGCCCTCCGCGATCGCCGCCAAGCTCGTCCATCCCGACCGCAAGGTGGTCACGGTCAACGGCGATGGCGGGTTCCTCATGAACTGCCAGGAGCTCGAGACGGCGATGCGGCTCAAGACGCCGATCGTCAACGTCATCTGGGAGAACCGCCAGTACGGGTCGATCGTCTGGAAGCAGGAGAAGAAGTTCGGCGAGCACTTCGGCACCGACTTCACCAACCCCGACTTCGTGCGCCTGGCCGAGGCGTTCGGGATGCCGGCCTTCCGCTGCGAGGCCGTCGACGACTTCGGCCGCCACCTGCGTCACGCCCTCGGGCTCGACGTCCCGTCGCTGATCGTCCTGCCGATCGACTACTCGATCGACGTCGCGATCAGCGACGAGCTGGGCGCCGAGACGGTCGCCACCTAGCGCCGCGTTCGCCCACCGCGAGCAGGTACTCCATCTCGAAGCGGGCGCGTTCGGCCGTGCCGCGGTTCCACTCGGTGAAGAGCCGGTCCAACGCCTCGTCGAACTCCGCCTCGCGCTCGTTGCGACTCGCGTTCGCCCGAGCGGCGATCGTCGGCCCATACCGCGCCTTGAAGTGATCGCCGAAGTCGCTCGGGTGTTGGAAGGCGGTGACCTCCAGCACGTCGCGGCTCAAGCCACGGAACTCGATGCGGTCGCCGGTCAGGCCGCGCAGGTGATCCTCGCCGCCCCACAGCGGCGGCGGCTGCGCCCCGGGGGAGGCGGTGGAGCGAACGGCGCCATCGTCCGGAACAGCGCGCCGATCATCCCTTCCGGCGTCCAGCTCAGGAGTCCGATCGTCCCGCCGGGACGGCAGACGCGGACGAGCTCGTCGGCGGCGTCCTGGTGGTGGGGGGCGAACATGGCGCCGATCGCCGACATGACGACGTCGAACGACCCATCGGCGAACGGCAGGTGCTCCGCGTCGGCCTGCACCCATTCGAGCTCGAGACCCTCGGCCTCCACACGGCGACGACCCGCGTCGAGCAGCTCGGGCGTCAGGTCGCTGGCCGTCACGCTCGCGCCGCGCTGCGCCGCCGGAATCGAGGCGTTGCCGGTACCGGCGGCGACGTCGAGGACGCGCATCCCGGGACCGATGCCGCACGCCTCGACGAGCCGTGGCCCCAAGGGCAGAAGCCACGTCTCGACCATCGACGCGTAGTCGCCTGACGCCCAGATCTTTCGATGGCGCGCCTTCAGCTCGGAATCGGACACGGTGGACGACAAGGCACCTCTCCCTTCATGGTTGGCGAGCCGACCGTATCGCCGCCGCGGCATCAGATCCAGCCCCGCCACCAGGCGCCACGCCGAGCCGCGACCGATGGGTAACGTTGCCCGCATGACCACGGCATCGGCAGAGCAGGCCGTCCTGGACGGCGTCAAGACACAGCTGTTCATCGGCGGGCAATGGCGCGACGCCGGGGAGGGCGGGACGCTCCCGGTCGAGGACCCGGCCACCGGCGAGACCATCGCCGAGATCGCCGACGCGACGATCGACGACGCCGAGGCGGCGCTCGCCTCCGCGCACGAGACCTTCCAGGAGTTCCGCAACCACCCGCCGCGGGAGCGGGGCGACATCCTGCGGCGCGCCTACGACCTGATCACCGAGCGCACCGACGACCTCGCGCTGATCATGACGATGGAGATGGGCAAGCCGATCGCCGAGTCCAAGGCGGAGATCACCTACGCGGCCAACTTCTTCCGCTGGTACGCCGAGGAGGCCGTCCGCATCAACGGCCGCTACACGGTCAACGAGACCGGCAAGGGGCGCGTGCTGACGCTCAAGCAGCCGGTCGGGCCGTGCATCTTCATCACGCCGTGGAACTTCCCGCTGGCCATGGGCACCCGCAAGATCGGCCCGGCGATCGCCGCCGGCTGCACGATGGTCGTCAAGCCGGCCAAGCAGACGCCGCTGTCGATGCTCGCCCTGGCCCAGATCCTCGAGGAGGCCGGGCTCCCCGACGGTGTGCTGAACGTGATCACGGCCAAGTCCTCCGGCCGCACGATGGAGCCCCTGATCAAGGACCCGCGCGCGCGCAAGCTGTCGTTCACCGGCTCCACCGAGGTCGGCAAGGCCCTGATCGCCCAGTCGGCCGAGCAGGTCCTACGCGTGTCGATGGAGCTCGGCGGCAACGCGCCGTTCCTGGTCTTCGACGACGCCGACCTCGACCAGGCCGTCGAGGGCGCGCTGCTGGCCAAGATGCGCAACATCGGCGAGGCGTGCACGGCGGCCAACCGCTTCCACGTGGCCGACTCCGTGGCCGGCGACTTCGCGGAGCGGCTCGCCGCGCGGATGGGCGATCTCAAGATCGGCCGCGGCACCGACCCCGACGTGAAGGTCGGCCCGCTGATCGACGACGACCAGCGCGGCAAGGTGTCCGAGCTCGTCGACGACGCGGTCGGCAAGGGCGCGAAGGTGCTCGTCGGCGGCGAGAAGGTCGACGGCGCGGGCTACTTCTACAAGCCGACGGTGCTCACCGACATCCCCGAGGACGCCGCGTTGCTCGGCGAGGAGATCTTCGGCCCGGTGGCGCCGGTGCGCGGCTTCGGCTCCGAGGACGAGGCGATCGCCGCGGCCAACGAAACCGAGTACGGGCTCGTCGCCTACGTCTTCACCCAGAACCTCAATCGCGCGTTCCGGGTGATCGAGGGCCTGGAGACCGGCATGATCGGCCTCAACCAGGGGATGGTCTCCAACGCCGGCGCGCCGTTCGGCGGGGTCAAGGCAGTCGGGCTTCGGGCGCGAGGGCGGCCCGGAGGGGATCGAGGAGTACCTCGAGACCAAGTACGTGGCCATGAACCTCTGACGGCGGGCGGACGGCGCTGGTCAGACGCGCTGCGCCGCGTCGAGCAGCGCGGGCGGAAGCGTCGAGTCGGCCGCCCCGGTGACCCGCAGGCCGACGAGCCGGCCGTAGTGGTCGAAGTCGAGCAGCAGGCTCTCGAGCGCGGGCAGCCCGTCGGCCTCGTCGAGCGTGTCGAGGGCCACCGACGTGCGGACCTCGGGGCTGCGCTCGCCCGACAGCCCGACGTAGGCCTCGCCCGCGTCGTTCAGGGTCACCACGATCTCCGCCATGGACGCGACCTTACCCGTCGCGCAGGGGTGGACCTCGCCGCGCGCGCGCGTTAGGTTCGCATCGTGCTGGCGATCGTCCGCATCGCGCTGCAGGGTGTCCTGTTCTTCCTGCTGCTCGGGGTCGTGATGGCGCTCGGCGACGGCAACGTCGGTCTCGTCGAGAAGGTCGTCGCCGGGGCGATCGGCGTGGTGCTGATCTGGGTCGCTTCGGTCGTCCGGCGCGTCGGCCGACCGCCCGCCGCGCTCTGACGGCGCTCAGCAGCCGTCCTGGGCCGCAGGCCTGGCCGTCGGGGACGACCGCGAGCGGCGGCCGCGCCTCCCAGGCGCGGCGAAGCAGCTCGCCGAGCACCTCCGGCGGCTGCGCGCCCGACGCGCCAAAAGCGCGATCGACGGCGAAGAACGGCACGGCCTGGATGCCGAGCGACGTGGCCGTGCGCTCGTCGTCGCGGACCTCGGCTCGCGTATCGATCGCCGGCCAGGAGGTCGCGCGCCGCATGCTCCGGGACGCCGGCCTCGGTCGCCAGCCGCGCGAGCACGTCGTGGTCGCCGATCAGATAGCCCTCGGTGAGATACGCGCGCATGAGGCGTTCCTTCATCTCGTCCTGGATGCCGTGGTCGGCGGCCAGGTGCAGCAGCCGGTGGGCGTCGAACGTGTTGCCGCCGCGAGCCCGATCGAAGCGGAACTCGAGTCCTTCTCCGGCGGCGACGTCGGTCATGCTCCGCTGCATGGCCAGGGCCTGGTCGCGGCTCGTGCCGTACTTCGCGGCCAGGTGTGCGGCGCCGTCGCCGTCGCGCTCGCGCGGCGCGCCCGGATCGAGCTCGAAGCTCCGCCAGGTCACGCGGACGTCGTCGCGGTGCTCGAAGGCCGCGAGCGCGGCCTCGAAGCGGCGCTTGCCGACGTAGCACCAGGGACAGGCGATGTCCGACCAGATCTCGACGTGCACGGAAGCTCCTCTCATCGCGATGGTTGCTCAGGCAACCACTCCGAGAGGGTAGCGCCCGACACGCAGGTGTGGGAACGCTCCACCTGGGTGGTCCTGACCGGCGACCCGGTCGGCGGTGAAATGGGTGCACAGCATCGCCTCTCACCAAAGGAACCACCAGCCATGACTCGCAAGCCGCTCATCCTCACCACGTCGCTGCTGGCCGCCGCCGCGCTCGCGCCGGCCGTGGCCAGCGCCGATGCCCAGCTCGGCGGGGCGCCCACGCTGCGCCAGGTCGACGCCCACCACGCCACGCTGCGCTTCGCGTCCAACCGGCTGCCGCGCACCTCGACGGGCAGGATCGCCGCGCGCGTCGTGGTCAGCGGCGAGCGCGCCGACTCGGTCACCGCCGTCGGCCGCCACGGCGACGACGTCGTCTACCGCGCGCGCATCAGCACCGCCCGCGACCTGCGCGCCGGCACGAAGCACACGGTGCGCATCCTCGTCGACGGCCAGGACCCGATCGTGCGCAAGGTGAAGCTGCGCGAGGCGCGCTGACGGCGTCCGGCGCGAGCGGCGATCCCGGCCAGGGCACCGAAGGCGAAGCGGGTCAAGCGCCACGGACGTCCGCAAGCCCATGCATGCCATGGGCTTGCGTACGTTGGCGAGCCGTGTGCCGTCCGAGGGCGACTGGTACCGAATACGGTGGTCAGGAGCCCTTGGACCGCGCCCAACCCCGCGCCGGAGGCCCACCTCCCGCCGGACGCGCCGGCGCTCCCGCTCGATGCGGCCAGCTGTTCGCGCGCCACGCCATGCCTACCTAGTCACCACCCCAGCGTCCCCGCCGCCCCCTTGAACGGGCGGCCCAGCCGGGCTCGCTACGCCGAGCTGCGCTGCGCCCGCCCGCGCTTCGTGCGCCCGCCGTTGCTGGAGCTGCGAGCACCGCTGCCACCACCGCCGCCGCTGTCGGCCTGGCTTCCCGCGGCGATCCGGCGCAGGTCGATCACGCGGTCGTAGAGCTCGGCGTCGACGCCCTGCTCGAGCGCGACGTCGCGCAGCCTGCGCCCGCTGTCGGCCGCCTCCTTGACGATCGTCGCGGCCCGGTCGTAGCCGATGTGCTCGTTGAGCGCCGTCGCGACGGCCAGCGTGGCCTCGGCCGAGCGCTGCGTGCCCTCCTTGTTGACCGTGATGCCGTCGATGCACTTCTCGGCGAACGCCGTCGACGCGGTCGACAGCAGGTGGATCGAGCCGAGCAGGTTGCGGGCCAGCAGCGGCACGCGGACGTTGAGCTCGAACTGGCCCTGCAGGCCGCCGACGGTGATCGCCGTGTCGTTGCCGATGACCTGGGCCGACACCTGGAGCACGACCTCGGGCATGACCGGATTGACCTTGCCCGGCATGATCGACGAGCCCTTCTGCAGCTCGGGCAGGTACAGCTCGCCGATGCCGGCACGCGGGCCCGAGCCCATCAGCGCGACGTCCTGGGCGATCTTGGTCAGCGAGACGGCGACGACCTTCAGCGCGCCCGACAGCTCGACCAGCGCGTCCCGGTTGCCCTGCGCCTCGAACGGGTCGGCGGGCGCCTCGACCTTGAGCTTCGTCTCCTTGGTCAGCAGCCTGCGCACGCGCTCGGCGAACTTCGGGTGCGTGTTCAGCCCGGTGCCCGTGGCCGTGCCGCCCAGCGGGATCTGGCGGACGTGGGTGAGCGCCGCCTCGACGCGCTCCTGACCGAGGCGGACCTGCGCCGCGTAGCCGGCGAACTCCTGGCCGAGCGTTACCGGGACGGCGTCCATCAGGTGGGTGCGGCCCGCCTTGACCACGTTGTCGAAGCGCTTGGCCTTGCGCGACAGCGAGCGCTCGAGGCCCTTGAGCGCGGGCAGCAGCGTGTTCGTGGCCTCGTCGAGCGCGGCCAGGTGCACCGCGCTGGGGAAGACGTCGTTGGACGACTGGCCCATGTTCACGTGGTCGTTGGGATGCACCGAGCTGCCGGCCAGGTTGGCGATCACCTCGTTGGCGTTCATGTTCGACGAGGTGCCCGAGCCGGTCTGGAAGACGTCGATCGGGAACTGGTCGTCGTGCTTGCCCTGGGCCACCGCGTCGGCCGCGCCGGCGATCGCGTCGGCGAGCTTGGGGTCGAGCTTGCCGAGGTCGGCGTTGGCGCGCGCCGCGGCGCCCTTGATCCGACCGAGCCAGTGGATGACCGACGGCGGGACCGTCTCGCCCGAGATCGGGAAGTTGTCGACCGCCTTCTTCGTCTCGCCGCCGTAGAGCGTCTTCTTCGCAGCCATGCCGACAACCTATCCACAGAAGGCCGCGAGCTCGCGCGCGACCCCGACCGGGTCGTCGTAGGCGATCAGGAAGCCGGTGCCGCTGAGCACACGGAGCTGCGCGTGGGGCAGCAGGTCGAGCGCCTCCTCGGCGGCCTGCAGCGGATGCAGCGGGTCCTCGTCGGCCCACAGCAGCAGCGTCGGTGCGCTGATCCGGCCGTAGGCGTCGAGCAGCTCGCGCCGCGCACGCACCGGCCAGGCGCCGGCGAAGCGCGCCCACGAGCGGGCCAGCCCGGCGTTGCCGCCGACGTCGGCGAAGGCGTGGCGCACGAGGTCGCGCGCCGCCGGGTTCGAGCGCGCGCTGAGGTGGACGCCCAGGTCGGGACGGAACACCTTGCGCGCGCCGTGGCTGAGGACGCGGTCCAGGCCGGGCACGGCGGCCACCCGCGTGGCCGCCCGCCATGCCGAGCGCAGCTGGGCGCGCTCGGGCGGGCGGTGCAGGCAGTTGGGCATGAGCACGAGCTTGGACGGTGCGAGCAGGCCGTCCTCGATCGCGCGCAGCAGGATCTCGGCGCCGAGGTCGTGGCCGCCGACGAGCGGGCGCGGGCCCCCGGCCTGCACGCAGAAGGCGGCCATCACCTCGGCGAACCACTCCGGCGTGTAGGGATGGCGCGGGCGGTCCTCGGAGTCGCCGTGCAGCGGCAGGTCGGGCAGCACGAGCCGGAAGCGATCGACCAGGCCCTCGGCCAGCGGCTCCCACTCGCGGTGGGTGAGAAGCGCGGAGTGCAGGAGCACGAGCGGCGGGCCGGTGCCCGCCTCCCGGTAGGCCACGCGAGCGCCGTCGCGGTGGTGCCACAGGCGCAGCTTCATCCGGTCGCCCGCCCGGCGCGCAGGCCACGCCGCAGCGCGGCGGCGGCGCGCGGGCCGTCGTCCTCGAGGAAGGCGGCCGAGCGCTCCACGCGCCGTTGCAGCTCGGCGTGGATGCCGGCCGTGCGGGCGGCCCCGCGGCGCGCGGCGCCGACCAGGTAGCCCAGCGCCGTGGCCGCAGCGAGGTCCCCCGCCTTCGCTCGCAGCGCGAGATCGTCGGCCACGCGGGTGAGCACGCGCCCGGTCTCCTGCAGCTCGGCATCGTTGGTCGAGCGCGACACGCACTCCGACAGGCGCGCGCCGTCGTCCAGCGTCACCGGCCGCGGGGCGCGCGCGAGCGCCTGCACGATGGCGCCGGGCGAGGCGGTGCACGCGGGGTGCGGCGGGGGCACGTCCTGCGCGCCGCAGCCCGCTGCAAGCGCCACGAGCGGGAGGGCGAGCAGCACGGCGAGCCGACCTGGCATGAGCGCAATGCTACGTCCGCGTGGCGCCGCCGCCCGGGCCCGCCGCGACGCTGGCCGGCCGGCCGATCCTGGCGCGCCGCGGCGGTCCCATACCGTGGCCGGGATGGTGCGCCGCTCCCCGCACGACCGCGAGATCCTCGCTCTCGCGCTGCCCGCGCTCGGAGCGCTGGCCGCCGAGCCGCTGTACCTGCTCGTCGACACGGCGATCGTCGGTCACCTGGGCACGCGGCAGCTCGCCGCGCTCGCGCTCGCGGCGACCGTGCTGTCCTCGCTCGTGTCGCTGTGCATCTTCCTGACCTACGGGACGACCGCACGCGTGTCGCGCCTGCACGGCGCGGGCCGCGACGCGGACGCCGACCGGCTGGCCGCGCAGGCGCTGTGGCTCGCCCTTGGCGTCGGCGCCACGCTCGCCGCGCTGGTCGCCGCGCTCGCGCCGCCGCTCGTCGCGCTGCTCGGAGGGGAGGGCGAGGTGGCGGCGCTGGCCGCGCGCTACCTGCGCATCGCGTCGCTCGGCGTGCCCATGGCGCTGATCGCGCTGGCCGGCCAGGGCTGGCTGCGCGGCGTGGGCGACCTGCGCACGCCACTGGTGATCGTCGTGGCCGCCAACGCGGCCAACGTCATCCTCGAGGTGCTGTTCGTCCTCGTGCTCGGCTGGGGACTGGACGGCTCGGCCTGGGGGACGGTGATCGCCCAGGCCGGGATGGGCGCGGCCTTCGTGGCCGTCATGCTGCGCGCGCCCGCCGAACGCCGCCGACCCGACCTCCAGCGGATCCGCTCGCTCATCTCGATCGGGGCTCAACTGCTGGTGCGGACGGCAGCGCTGCTGGGCTGCTTCGTGCTCGCCACCGCCGTCTGCGCCCACATCGGCGAGCCGTCGCTGGCCGCCCACCAGATCGGCTTTCAGCTCTTCACCTTCCTCGCCCTCGTGCTCGACGCGATCGCCATCGCCGGCCAGGTCATCGTCGGCCGCGCGCTGGGGGCGGACGATGCCGACGCGGCCTACGCGGCCGCGCGGCGCATGATCGAATGGGCGCTGGGCGCCGGCGTGCTGATCGGCGCGGTCCTGCTCGCGCTGATCGAGGTGATCCCGCGCGTCTTCACCGGCGACCCGGCCGTGATCGACCGCGCAGCAGGCGATGTGGCCGCTGTTCTGCGCGCTGTGGCCGCTGGCCGCGATCGTCTTCGCATTGGACGGCATCCTGATCGGCGCCGGTGACACCCGCTGGCTGGCAGGCGCGATGGTGACCGCCGCGGCGGTCTTCGTCCCGCTCGCGCTGCTCGCCCTGGAGCTCGGTTGGGGGATCGTCGGGGTGTGGTGCGCGCTGCTGGCCCTCATGGTCGCGCGCCTGGCCACGCTCGCCCCGCGCTTCCTCGGGCGCCGCTGGGCGCTCGTCGGCGCGGCCACGTAGCGGTGGCGGCAGCGACGGCTCCGGTCAGGCGCCGGCCGGCGCGTCCAGCGCCTCGGGCAGCGGGAAGCCCACGCGCGCGCAGCCGCGCTCGATCTCGGCGATCACCGTCTCCATGACGCGAACCCGGGCCCATCGCTTCGAGTCGCCCTCGACCAGGTGCCAGGGCGCGGCGACGGTGTCCGTGCGCTCGAGCATCTCCTCGACGGCGACCTCGTACGCCGGGCGGCTGCCGCGGTTGCGCCAGTCCTCGTCGGTCAGCTTCCAGGCCTTGAGCGGGTCGTCGCGGCGGCGTTCGAAGCGCCGCAGTTGCTCCTCGGGCGACAGCTCGAGCCACAGCTTGACGAGGACCATGCCCTCGTCGGCCATGGCCCGCTCGAACTCGTTGATCTCGTCGTACGCGCGCCGCCATTGGGCCTCGGTGGCGAAGCCCTCGACCCGCTCGACGAGCACGCGGCCGTACCACGTGCGGTCGAGCACGGCCATGCCGCCCCAGCCCGGGAGCACGGGCACGAAGCGGTGCAGGTAGTGGTGGCGCTTCTCGTCGTGGGTCGGGGCGGCGAAGGAGACGACGCGCACGTGGCGTACGTCGAGTGGCGCCACCAGCCGCTTGATCGCCCCGCCCTTGCCCGAGGCGTCCCAGCCCTCGAGCAGCACGGCCACCGGCGGGCCGAGCTCGCCGCCGCCGAGCTGGCCCCCGAGCGTCAGGCGCAGCTGGGCCAGGCGGGCGCCGGCGCGCTCCAGGCGCTCGTCCTGCTTCTTGCGCGAGAGCCGCAGCGTCAGGTCGAGATTGTCCAGGCGGGCCATGTCAGCTCGTCACGGCCTCGTTCATGCGGCGCTCGATGTCCAGCTCACGGTCGAAGTCCGCCTCGTCGGCGTGGCGGTAGTCGGTGCCGCGACCGGCGAGCAGCGTGGCCAGCGCCTCGATGTAGATGGCGTCGAGCTGCTTGCCGGCCACGCGGCGCAGCTCGTTGAGCGCCTCGAACGAGGTCATCGGCGTGCGGTAGGTATCCGGCGCGGTGAGCGTGTCGTAGACCTCGGCGACCGCGACGATGCGCGCGATCGGCGGGATCTGGTCGCGGGTCAGGCCCTTGGGGTAGCCGCGCCCGTCGACGCGTTCGTGGTGGGTGCGCACGATCTCGGCCACGGGACCGTAGACGCCGATGTCGCGCAGCAGCTCGGCGCCGATGTCCGGGTGACGGCGGATGCCGCGCCAGTCGGCGTCCGACAGCGCCCCGCCGCGCTCCATGACGCGATCCGAGAGCGCGAACTTGCCGATGTCGTGCAGCAGCCCGGCCGTGTGGGCGAGCTCCTGCTCGCGCTTGGACATCCCGAGCTGCTCGGCCAGGTCGCGCGAGAAGGCGGCGACCGCGGCGCAGTGGCGTGCCGCGCGTGAGTCGCGTTCGTCGAGCGTGCGGATCAGGCCGCTGAGCACGCCCCACGACAGGTTGGCGTACTCGCGCGTGCGCTCGCGGGCGATGACCACGAGGCGCAGCATGTACGTGAGCGCGATGACGTTCAGGGCCACGAAGGCCAGCGCGGTCAGGCCGGCCTCGGCGTAGATCTTGGCGATCACGGCCACCAGCGCGCAGTTGAGCGCGATCGCAGGGATGATGCCGCCCATGGCACGCAGGCTCTGCCCCGGCGAGTGGCCGTCGAGGACGGCCATCAGCGACGGGACGATGAGGATGTTGAGCGCCATGGTCACCGCGGTGGCGACCATGAGCAGGGCGACGAAGGCCAAGCCGTCGCTCGGCGGGTCGATCGCGGCGAAGCCGTAGGCGACGGCGAGCGCCGGCACCGAGGAGCCGGCGACGTTGATGAGCAGCGCCCGCGGGCGGTAGCGCTCGATGACCCACGCCGTCCCGTAGGAGAGCGCCGGGATCGCAAAGGCCGGGGCCGGGCCCAGGAAGCCCACGGCGAGCATCGTCGCCGCGAACGCGGCCGAGACCGTGAGATGGGCCGTGTAGCGCGCGGCCAGGAGCTCGGCGCCGACCGCGCACCCGGCCAGGAGCAGCGCCAGCGCCGTCGCGAGGTCGCCGAGGTCGGACAGCACGAGGCCGAGCACGCCCGCCGCCACCAGGCCGGCGGCCAGCCCGGTCGCGAGCCCGGGACGGGCGAGCGGCTGGCTGTCCGACATGGCTGGGAACGCTAGCGCTCTCCCGTCAGAGAGCCTAGGGGCCGATCGGCGCTACCCCGAGGAGCATAGGATTGCCCTCCTTCCGTGGAGGCTGTGATGGAACACGATGCTCGATGGCGCGCGGGACGCGCACGCGGGACGCAGATCAGCGACCGCCGACGAACATGACGATGGTCTCCTTCCCTGCCTGGGGGGGCTTTGTGGGGCAAGCAGTCGGTCCGCCGGAGTGGACGGACGACCGAAAGTAAGCTGGCCAAGGCTTGACCGCCTGTCAAGGTAATGCACAATCTGAAACGAAAATCCCGTGCAACTTGTGCTGACCCTACGCACCATGAAATACGCTTTGATGCCGTTCTCCAGTCGTGCGCACGCTGAAGACCTCAGAGGCGGCTGCCGTTCTGAACGTCAGCCCGAACACGCTCCGCGCATGGGAGCGTCGCTTCGGCTACCCCAAGCCACAACGGACCGCGGGCAAGCACCGGCTCTACACGCACGGCGAGGTCGCGGCGCTGCGGGACGCGTTGCAGGAGGGCCTGTCGATCTCGTCGGCCATATCCCGCGCGCGCGAGTCGTTGAGCGCCGACACGAGCATCCTCGTCGGCGCGCTGCAGTCCTTCGAGCTGGATCGCGCCGACGGGGCCATGGAGGCGGCGCTCGCGCTCCGCTCCGTCGAGCGCTCGGTCGAGGAGGTGCTGCTGCCGTCGGTCAACGAGATCGGCGAGCGCCATGGCTTCGACAGCGCGCCGTGGGCGTTCGCTGCCCGCTGGGCCGCCGATTGGCTGCAGCGCGCCCAGCGACTCGCGCCGCCGCCGATGCGGCCGGCCGCCGTGCTCGTCGGCGATGCCACCCGTGACGACCTCGATCCCGACGCGCTCGCCATGCGGGCGCTGCAGCTCTTCTGCGTGCGCTCCGGCGCGCGTGTGCTCGTGCTGCCCGTCAGCGGCGTGTCCGGGCTCGTCGAGGTGCTGCGCGCGTTCGAGCCGCAGATCGTGGTCGTGGCCGGGAGCTCGGCCGATGACGACATGGTCGCGCGCTGGGCCTACCGCGTGCGCTCCGCGGCCGGCGCCGCTGCAGTTGACGCTCTTCCGCCGCGGGCGCGTCGAGCGTGCCCGCACCGCCGCCCGCCAGCTCTCGGAGTCGGCCGGCGACGCCCACCGCCAGCTTCTCGACCTGCTCGACGGACGATCGCGTACGGTGCCGCCCGTGAGCGAGAGCAAGACGACGATGCTGCCCCGGCCGCCGGAGGGCGAACGCGTGAGCGAGCGCCCGCAGCTCGTCGCCATCCCCGGCTACGCCGACCGCCAGGCCGACGTGCACTTCTGCGGCCATTGCGCGACGGCCGCGCTCGTCGAGGTCGCCGACCCCGCCTCGCGGGTCTGCGGTCGCTGCGGCCTGGGCCTGCTGATCGGCGCGCAGCCGGAGCTCGCGCCCGGCGCGGGCGACCCCTTCGTCCTCGTCGACTCCACGCTGTCGGTGTGCGGGGTCTCGGCCCAGGCCGAGCAGCTGCTCGACGTCAGCGAGACGCGCGCGGTCAACCGCCACCTCACCGAGTTCCTGGTGCCCGCCGACGCCGAGGCGTCCGGGCCCGGCGACCTGGTCAACCTCGTCGTCCGCGCCGCCCGCGGCGTGGGCGAGATGCACGAGGTCGTGCTCCGGCCGACGGCCGAGTTCGGGATCCGCCACTGGGCCCGCATCGGCCCCTGCGGCCCGCCGCGCGCGGCGCTCATCGTGCTCGGCGACGGCATCGCCCGCGGCTAGAGCCGCGGTAGCCGCCGGCGGCGGCCAGTTGACGGCCGCCCCGGGGCAGCGGCCGGCCGCCGGGGCCCGGCGCCGCCGTCTCCTGCGCTCAGACCGCGGCCATCTCCCGCACCTGGGTGAGCCGGAGGTGGTTGCCCGACGGGTCGCGGAACGCCGAGTCGATCCCGTAGGGACGCTCCTCGGGCTGCTCGACGAACTCGACGCCGCGCCCCTTGAGCTCCTCGTAGGAGGCGTGCACGTCATCGGTGGTCAGGAAGATCGTCCCCGCGAAGCCCTTGGCCATCAGGCCTCGCACCTGTTCGGCCGTCTCGGCGTCCATGAGCGGCGGGCCGGGGATGGCCATCAGCACGATGGCGACGTCGGGCTGCCCGGCCGGCCCGACGGTCAGCCAGCGGAAGTTGCCCATCTCGGCAAGGGTGACGTCGGAGCGCACCTCCATGCCGAGCTTCTGCGTGTAGAACTCGAGCGCCTCGTCCTGGTCGTGCACCCACAGCTGGGCGCTGGAGATCCTGATCATCGTGGTCCTCCTGTGTCGATCGGACGGTCGCCGCGTCACGCTAGCCGCGCGCCGCGCCGCTGTCTTCTCGAAACGTGCGGCGTTGCGGGCGCCCGTTGGCGCGCAGGACGCATGCGGGCACGAGCGCGTAGTCGGACGCGGGCGGGAAGGCCGCGCGGTAGGCGGTCGGCGAAGCGCCGTAGGTGCGGGTGAAGCTGGTGGTGAACGAGCCGACGCTCTGCAGGCCCACGGACAGGCAGATGTCGGCGACCGAGCGGTCGGTCGTCCGCAGCAGCGCGGCGGCCCGCTCGAGCCGGCGGGTGAGCAGGTAGGCGTGTGGCGGCTCCCCGAAGGCGCGGCGGAACTCACGGCTGAAGTGGGCGCGCGACAGCCCCGCGGCGGCGGCCAGGTCGTCCATGCTCAGCGGCTCGAAGTAGCGGGCGTCGGCCAGGTCCTTGGCGCGCAACAGATGGCGGGCGGGAGGGACGAAGGCCATGCCCTCCGAGTATCGCCGAGACCCGTCCGCCGCGGGCGCGATGATCGCGCCCAGCATGACCCTCGTGCCCGGCGATCCGCTGGCCCACCGCGCGCTCGAGTCGCTGCTGCGCGCCGAGGCCAGCGTGCGGCGCCGGCTGTCCGCCGACCTCGAGCGCGAGGGCATCAGCGCGTCGGGCTTCTCGGTGCTCGTCGTGCTCACCACGGCGGGCGGCATGCTCGAGCTGCGGACCCTGCGCCGGCGACTGCAGACCTCGAAGGCCAACGCCACCGAGGTCGTCGGCACGCTCGTGACTCGCGGCATGGTCGTGCGCAGCCGCCTCCCGCACGACCGTCGCGCGGCGAGCGTGTCGCTGACCCCGCTCGGGCACGAGGTCGTCGACCGCCTGTTCCCCGAGCACAGCGCGCGCGTCGAGCGCGCCTTCGCGGTGCTCGACGAGGACGAGAAGCGCGCGTTCGCCGAGCTGTGCCGGAAGCTCGCGGCGTAGGCGTTCGCGACCCCGCGCGGGCAAGGCGTAGGTTCCCGCGCGATGGACCCGTCCCCGACCAAGGCGGCGCTGCGCCGCGAGCTGCGCGAGCGCCGCGCCGCGCGCGCGGACGCCGAGCGCGCGGCGGCCGGCGAGGCGCTGGCCCGCCACGCCGCACAGCTGCAGCCGGCGACGGTCGCCGCGTTCGTCGGCACCCGCACCGAGCCGCCGACCGTGCCGCTGCTGCACGCCCTCCGCGACGTCGGCCGCCGGGTCCTGCTGCCCCTGCTGCGCGAGGACATGGACCTCGAGTGGGCCGAGTTCACGTCGGCCGACGCGCTGCGTCCGGCGCGGCGCGGGATCCCCGAGCCGTCTGGTCCGTCGCTCGGCCTCGACGCGATCGCGCAGGCCGGGCTCGTGCTCACCCCGGCGCTGGCCGTCGACGCCACCGGGCGGCGCCTGGGCCAGGGCGGCGGCTCCTACGACCGCGCGCTGGCCCGCGCCGGCGCCGCCGTCGTGGCCGTCGTCTTCGACGACGAGTTGCTGGACGAGGTCCCCGTCGAGGCCCACGACCGCCCGGTGGCCGGGGTGCTCACGCCGGGCGGCGGGCTGCGCTGGCTCGGGCCGGGCCGAGCCTGATCAGCGGTACACGCTGTAGCGCACGTCCTGGCCGCGGGTCCACGCGGCCACGGCCTGTCCGCTGGCGCCGGCCAGAACGGGCGCCGCCGGGCTGTCCGCGGGGGCGCGCGACAGCGTGCGCACCGGGCCGGTGATGCCACCGGGTGCGATCCGCTTGGCCTGGACCGTGCTGCGCCTGCCGGCCGAGTCGGTCCACGCCGCGCGCGCGCTGCCGATGCCGTCGTGGGCGATGGCCGGCTCGATCGCTCGCACGCCGGACGGGCTCAGCCGGATCCGCGACCCCGCGGGCCGCTCGCGGCCGTCCAGGCGTCGCAGGCGCACCACGCCGCGCCCCGCCCCGAAGCCGCGGTTGACCGAGGTGCTCAGGTAGGCGACGAGCACCTCGCCCGCCGAGGTGGCGGCGAGCCGCGGTGCGAACGCGCGCTCCTCATGGCCGGCGAGCGCGACGGTCGCGCCGAACTCCCCGTCCCGCGGTCGCGCGGCA
Organism: uncultured Actinomycetes bacterium; assembly: GCA_963787065.1. Classification (GTDB taxonomy): domain Bacteria; phylum Actinomycetota; class Thermoleophilia; order Solirubrobacterales; family Solirubrobacteraceae; genus JAOPZW01. The sequence goes on along the minus strand of CAWBBQ010000037.1, from coordinate 35,452 downwards.
GCCAGGATGGCGTTGCCCTCGCCCGAGCTCGACAGCCAGGCGGCGACGACGTCGCCGCCGTCGGTCGTCACCGCCTGGGGCTCGCGGGCGTAGCCCGCGGCCGACAGCACGACGCTCGGCCCGAACGCGCCACCCGCCGGGGCGGAGGCGGTCAGCACCCGGCCGCCGTCGGTCCACACGGCGACGGTCGTGCCGTCGGGGTCGACGGCGACCGCCGGCCCCGAGTTCACGCCACGGCCGGGCACCGTGAACGGCGCGCCGAAGCCCGTCCCCGCCAGCACGCGGCCCGCCGAGCTCGTCCGCCGGTCCCAGATCAGGCGCAGCGCGTTGTCGCCGCCGGCCACGAAGCGCGGGAAGAACGCCGACTCGGCGCCGTTCGGCGTCAGCGGCGTGGCGCCGTCGACCATGCCGTTCAGGGTCACTGTCGCGCCGAACAGGCGCTGCGCGGCGTCCAGGCGCCGACGCCACGCGACGGCGAGCAGGCTCGCGTTGCCCGACAGCGCGACCGTCACCGAGTCGAGGTTTCCGGTCGTCGAGTCGAGCACCAGCGCCGGGCCGCGCAGGAAGCGGCGCAGCGTCCCGCGGCGCACCTCGGCGCGCCGCACGTCGCCGAGCTGCCGCCCCCAGCCCAGGGCGATACGCCCGCGGGCGTCGGCGGCGACGCTCGGGTCGTAGGCGGTCCCGGCCTCCGTCGCGGCGCGCTCGGTGCTCCACGACCCCGCGGGCGCGGACGAAGGCACGGCGGCCGCGACGAACAGCGCGGCCACGGTGAGCAGGACGGTGGGTGACGTTCTCATCGCCGTCGCAACGTACCGGGGACCGGGACGCGACGGTGGCCCTCATACAATCGATCCTCGATGGAACGCCGTCCGGTCGACCCCGCCCAGTCGTTCCCCGACCTCGAGCAGCAGGTGCTCGAGCGCTGGCGCGAGCGCGACGTCTTCCACGAGTCGATGCGCCGCCGCGCGGGCGCCGAGCCGTGGGTCTTCTACGAGGGCCCGCCGACGGCCAACGGCCGGCCCGGCTCGCATCACGTCCTCGCCCGCGTGTTCAAGGACATCTACCCGCGCTACAAGACGATGCGCGGCTACCTCGTCGAGCGCAAGGGCGGCTGGGACTGTCACGGCCTGCCGGTCGAGATCGCCGTCGAGCAGCAGCTCGGCATCCAGTCCAAGGAGGAGATCGAGGCCTACGGCATAGCCGAGTTCAACGCGCGCTGCCGCACGTCGGTGTTCGAGTTCCTCGAGGACTGGAACGCGCTGACCGAGCGCATCGGGTTCTGGCTGGACCTCGACGACGCCTATCGCACGCTGGACCCCGACTACATCGATTCGGTGTGGTGGGCGCTGCGCGAGATCGCCGACAAGGGCCTGCTCTACGAGGGCCACAAGGTCGTCCCGTACTGCCCGCGCTGCGGCACGGCCCTGAGCTCGCACGAGCTCGCGCTCGGGTACCGGGACGTGGTCGACCCGAGCATCTACGTGCGCCTGCCCGTGACCGAGGACGGCGGGCCGCTGCAGGCGGGCGACGAGCTGCTCGTGTGGACGACGACGCCGTGGACGCTGGTCTCCAACGCCGCCGTCGCCGTCGACCCCGAGCTCAGCTACGTGCGCGCGAAGGCCGGGCCGCTCGAAGCGCCGGTCGTGCTCGCCGAGACGCTGCTCGGGCGAGTGCTGGGCGAGGGCGACGAGGTCCGGGTGCTCGACCGCTTCCCCGGCGCCGCGCTGGACGGCGTGCGCTACCAGCCGCCGTTCCCCTACCTGCCCGCCGCCGCCTACGGCGAGCGCGGTCACACCGTGCTGCTCGGCGACTTCGTCACGGCCGACGACGGCACCGGCCTCGTGCACACGGCGATCGCCTTCGGCGAGGACGACTTCCGCCTTGGCCAGCAGTACGGCCTGGAGGTGGTCAACCCGGTGCGACCGGACGGCACCTACGACGAGCGCATCGGCCCCTACGCCGGGCGCTGGGTCAAGGACGCCGACAGCGACCTGATCGAGGACCTGCGCCGCCGCGGGCGACTGCTGCGCGAGGAGCAGTACGAGCACGCCTACCCGCACTGCTGGCGCTGCGGCACGCCGCTGCTCTACTACGCCAAGCCCTCGTGGTACATCGCCACCACCAGGCTGCGCGACGAGCTGCTGGCTGCCAACGAGTCGGTCGACTGGCACCCCGAGCACATCAAGCACGGCCGGATGGGGGACTGGCTGGCCAACAACGTCGACTGGGCGCTGTCGCGCGAGCGCTACTGGGGCACGCCGCTGCCGGTCTGGCGCTGCGAGGCGGGCCACACGCACGTCATCGGCTCGCTCGCCGAGCTCGAGGAGCTCAGCGGCGTGCGCCTGGAGGACCCCCACCGGCCCTTCGTCGACGATGTCCGCTTCCCCTGCCCGCAGTGCGAGCGGCCGATGACCCGCGTGCCCGAGGTCATCGACGTGTGGTTCGACTCGGGCTCGATGCCCTTCGCGCAGTGGCACGCGCCGCACGAGCACGAGGACCGCTTCCGCGAGCGCTTCCCGGCGCAGTTCGTCTGCGAGGGGCTGGACCAGACGCGCGGCTGGTTCTACTCGCTGCTGGCCGTCTCGACCCTGTTGTTCGGTCGCGCGTCTTTCGAGAGCGTCGTCTGCCTGGGGCTGATCCTCGACGGCGACGGCCAGAAGATGTCGAAGTCCAGGGGCAACATCGTCGTGCCCGGGGACGTCATCGACCGTTTCGGCGCCGACGCGCTGCGGTGGTACTTCTTCACCTCGAAGCAGCCCTGGGACGGCTACCGCTTCAACGTCGAGACGATCGGCGAGAGCGACCGCCTGTTCCTGCGCCAGCTCTGGAACTCGTACGCGTTCCTGTCGCGCTACCGGCCCGAGCGCCACTCCGAGCCCACCGACCTCGACCGCTGGCTGCGCTCGCGCCTCAGCGGCCTGATCGACGAGGTCACGACCGGGCTCGACGCCTTCGACGCCACGAACGCCGGCCGAGCGATCGCCACGTTCGTCGACGAGGACCTCTCAAACTGGTACATCCGCCGTTCGCGGCGGCGCTTCTGGGAGGGCGACGGCGCCGCGTTCGACGTCCTCTCGCACGCGCTCGTCACCGTGGCACAGCTCCTCGCGCCGTTCACGCCGTTCATCGCCGACGAGATCTACGATGACCTCGACGGCCGGCTGGCCAGCGTGCATCTGACCGACTGGCCGGTCCCCGACGAGCGCGACCTCGCGCTGGAGTCGGCGATGGCCGTCGCGCGCGAGACCGTGCGCCTCGGGCTGTCGGCCCGCTCGGCGGCGAAGGTCAAGCTGCGCCAGCCACTGCACGAGGCCGTGGTCGTCGCCGCCGGCCCGGAGCGCGCGGCGATCCAGCGGCTGTCCGACGTGGTGCGCGAGGAGCTCAACGTCAAGTCGCTGCGCTTCGTCGAGCAGGCCGACGAGCTTGGCTCGTATGAGATCAAGCCCAACTTCCGAACGCTCGGGCCGCGCTTCGGCAAGGCGATGCCGCACGTGGCGGCGGCCGTTGCGGCGCTCGACCCGGCGCACGTCGCGGCCGCGCTGCGCGCCGGGGCGACGGTCGGGGTCGCCGTCGACGGCCACGACCACCAGCTCACGGCCGACGACCTGCTGCTGGGGCTGCGACCGCTCGAGGGCTACCAGCTCGAGCGCGAGGGCTCGCACGCCGTCGCGCTCGAGCTGGCTCTCGACGACGGGCTGCGCCGCGAGGGCCTGGCCCGCGAGGTCGTTCACGCGATCCAGAACGCGCGCAAGTCGGCGGGCCTGGCCGTCGAGGACCGGATCGCGCTGACGCTGGGCGGTGACGAAGAGCTGCTGGCGGCCGCGCGCGCGCACGAGCCGTACGTGACCGGCGAGACGCTGGCCACGCGCGTCGAGTACGCCGACAACGGCACGGGCGAGGCGGCGACCATCGAGGGCCGCCCGCTGCGGATCGCCGTCACCCGCGCCTGAGCCCGGCTCGGAGCCGGTGTCGCCTAGCCGGTCGGCGCCCCCGGTTGGACGAGCCCGCTCTCGTAGGCCAGGATCACCGCTTGCGTGCGGTCGCGGAGGCCGAGCTTCATGAAGATCCGGCTCGCGTGCGTCTTCACCGTGTCGTCGGATACGAACAGCTCGCGGGCGATCTCCGCGTTCGACTGCCCGCCGGCGATGTGCCGCAGCACCTCCACCTCGCGCGGCGTCAGCTCATCCAGCTGCGGGGGCGTGCTCGTTCCGGGCGGCGGCCGGCCGGCGAACGCCTCGACGAGGCGCCGCGTGATCGGTGGGGCGAGCAGCGTGTCCCCGGCGACGACCGCGCGCACGCCCGCGACGAGCTCCTGCGGACGCCCGCTCTTGAGCAGGAAGCCGCTCGCGCCGGCCCGCATGGCCTCGTAGACATAGCCATCGAGGTCGAACGTGGTAAGGATGACCACTCGCGGCGCGCCCGGCCCGAGCGCCACCAGCCGACGGGTCGTCTCGATCCCGTCGAGCCCCGGCATCCGGATGTCCATCAGCACCACGTCGGGCGGATCGCGGCGCACGAGCTCCAGCGCGGCCGAGCCGTCGTCCGCCTCCCCGGCGACCTCGATGTCGTCCTGCGCCTCGAGGATCATGCGCAGGCCACCGCGCACCAGCGCCTCGTCGTCGGCAATGACCACGCGGATCACGAAGGCGCCCCATCGAAGGGCAGGCTGGCGCGCAGCGCGTAGCCGCGGTCCGGCCGGGGCCCGCTCTCGAGGACGCCGCCGTACAGCGCGGCCCGCTCGCGCATCCCGACGAGGCCGAAGCCGCCGCCGTTGCCCGGGGCTGGACCGGTCCCGTCGTCGAGCACCTCCAGCTCGACCGCCCGGCCTCCGTAGCACAGCCGCACCCTCGCATGCGCGGGGCCCGCGTGCTTGAGCGTGTTGGTGAGCCCTTCCTGCACGATCCGGTACACGGAACGGTCGACGCCGGCCGGCAGGCGGCAGGGCTCGCCCTCCACGCTGAGCTCGACGGGGAGGCCGGCACGGCGCACCTGGTCGAGCAGCGCGTCGAGCCTGGCCACGCCCGGGTGTGGCGCGAGCGCGAGCTCTCCGACCGGCTCCCTGAGGATCCCGAGCATGCGGTGCAGCTCGGAGATCGCCTCGCGGCCGGCGTCCTGGATCGTGACGAGCGACTCCCGCGCGCGCTCGGGCGCAAGCGCGAGTGCCTGCTCCGCCGCGCCCGCCTGGAGCACCATCACGCTGACCGTGTGCGCGACCGAGTCATGCATCTCGCGTGCGATGCGGGCCCGCTCCTCCGCCACGGCGGCGCGGGCGCGCTCGTCGCGGTCGGCCTCCAGCCACGCGGTGCGCTCCTCCAGGGTCTCGGTGCGGCTGCGGCGCTGACGGACCCAGCGCCCGAGCGCCCACACGCCGCCGAGGAACAGGAACTCGCCGGCCACGTCCTCGGCCTTCGTCTCGCCGAGCCGGGCGACCTCGACAGCGATCGCCAGCGCCGCCACGAGCGCGGCGGCCGCGACCGCGGGCCCGCCGGGCAGGTGCGCGGCCGCGCTGTAGAGGGCGACGTTGATGGCGATCCAGGCCTGCAGCTCTCCCACCGGGTCGTCCACGGTGGCGTACCCGACCGCGCCGGCGGCAAGCACCGCGAGCAGGACGACCAGCGGCGAGCGACGGCGCCCGAGCAGCGGAACGAAGACGAGCGCCGAGAGCGCGACGGCCGGAAGGCCGGCGCCGGTGGCCGTTGCCTCGGCGATCGTGCTGCCGAGCAGCAGGGCGACCAGGAGCTCGTTGTCGTGGCGCGCAACCCACCTGCGCGCCTCGCGCAGGTTCCGCATGGCGCAACCGTACGCCCGCCGCCGCACCCGCGCATCCCCTCGGCGGGTGACCGGCCTCCCCGCCACGGGTGATCCCGGGCGCCGCCCGGACCACTCCGCGCGGGGGCGCGCGAGTGCACCGGCGGGCGACGACAGGCGGCGGTCGCGGTCCTAGCGTCGCCGTCATCGCCCAAGACTCCCGATAGGAGACCCGCCATGCGCCGCACCGTCATGCTCGCCACCGTCATCTCCATCGCCGGCCTCACCGCCGGCGTCGCGCTCGCGTCGACCGGGGCCGCACAGGCGCCCGGACCGCCGACGGGCGCGAAGCAGCTCCTCGTCCGTCAGGTCTCGTTCAAGTTCCTCGACCATCCGCCGCGGCGCAGCGGCGACGGGCCGCCCTCGCCCGGGGATGCGTCGATCATCGGCGACCGCGTGCTCGACGCGGCGGGCAACGAGCGCCTCGGCCGCATGTCCACCATCTGCGTGTCGATGAGACGACCGACCAACCGACGGGATCAGGACGTGCAGTGCACCGCCATGATGACGCTGGCGGACGGCGAGCTCGTGATGCAGGGCTCGAAGAGCACGCTCGCGATCACCGGCGGCACGCGCGCCTACGCCGGCGCGCGCGGGACCGCCTCAGGGAAGCCCGCCGGTGAGCGCGGCACGATGCTGACGCTCAGCTTCGTGCCGTGAGGGCGGTCCACCACCGCGGCGCCCTCGGCGCCGCGGTTCCGGCCGGGCCAGGCGCGGGCGGCGGATCGACGCGCGCGCTGGTCTGGATCGCCGCGCTACGCGGCGAGGACCGGCCCGAGCTCGGACTCGAGCTTCTTCTTGGGGTAGGCACCGATGACCTTCTTGGCCACCTGGCCGTGCTTGAAGAGGATCATCGTCGGGATCGACAGGACCTCGAAGGCGGCGGCCGTCTGCTGGTTCTCGTCGACGTTGAGCTTGACGATGCGAAGGTCGTCGCGCTCGGCGGCGATCTCCTCCAGCACCGGCCCGACCACGCGGCACGGGCCGCACCAGGGCGCCCAGAAGTCGACGAGCACGGGCTTGTCGGACTCGAGGACCTCGGCCTGGAAGTTGCTGTCCGTCACTGCGTTGAGGCTGCCTGCCATGGGTGCTCCTCTTGCTCTCCGAAGGGGTCTGGCTGTCACTATACAAAGTGTAGTGCGCCCCCCCGGCTGTGACTGGTTTTGGCCTGGCCCAACTACGGCAGCCGGCGGTCGTAAGTACGGCGATTCAACGGATGTCGACGTCGCGCCGAGCGCTTACGTTCGGTTCACGAGCCAACGAGGGCCCTCGGCTCGAAGACTCGGCCCAGGGCCCAGAGAGGGGAGAGCCATGGATCTGTACGCGATCCTCCGGCGCAACGGATGGGCAATCGGCGCAGGACCTCGAGGCCGCCGCGGCAAGTTCGACCGCCGAGGGCGACAAGACGGGCTCCGGCGTCCGCTGGATCCGCAGCTACGTGCTCGAGGAGGAAAGCGGCGAGCTCGGGACCGTCTGCATCTACGAGGCCGAGAGCCCCGAGGCGATTCGCGCCCACGCCGACGCGGCCGGCCTGCCGGTCGACGAGATCATCCCGGTCGCCGACACGGTCATCGTGCGGCCCGACCCGACGCCGGTCGAGGCCTGATCGCCTGTCCCGCCGGCGGTCGTTCGGGCCGCCGGCCGGACCTACACTCCGTCATGGCCACTCGCAGCGCGCTCGTGGGTCGCCGGTCGGAGCGCGAGCAGCTCGAGGACGCTCTGCGCAGAGCGCGGCTCGGCAGCGGCTCGCTGGTGCTCGTCGCCGGCGAGGCCGGGGTCGGCAAGACGCGGCTCGTCGAGGAGCTCGCCGAGGACACGGGTGCGCTGGTCCTCTGGGGCCGCGCGAGCCAGACCGCGGCGGCTCCGTACGGCCCCTCGTCGCGGCGCTTCGCTCCCACCTGCGCTTGACCCGGACGGCCTGGCGACTGCGGGCCGCCTGCGAGCGCACCTGGCGCTGATCCTGCCCGAGCTCGGCGAGCCCGCGCCGGACAGCGACCGGGCGACCCTCCGCGAGGCGATGCGCTGCGCGTTCGCGCATCGCCGCGAGGGCACGTCCTGCTCGTCCTCGACGACCTCCAGTGGTCCGACGACGCGACCCTCGAGCTGCTCACGGAGCTCGCCGAGCCGCTGAGCGGCGTGCTGCTCCTGGTGGTCGGCGCCTACCGCTCCGACGGCCTGCCGCGCGACCACACGCTGCGGCGGATGCGGAACGAGCTCCGCCGCGGCGGTCGCCTCGAGGAGATGTCGCTCGGGCCGCTCGAGCCGACCGAGACCGCCGAGCTGCTCGAAGATCCTCGGGAGCTCGCCGCGCCTCGCTCGCGCGGGTCGATCTCACGACCGCACCCAGGGCGTCCCGTTCTTCGTCGAGGAGCTCGCCGCGCGCTACTTCTGACGAACTCGCTGACCGCGGGCCGGCGCGGGCTGGAGCTCGCGAGGCGGCGACGTCCCGGTGCCGGACACGGTCCGCGACGCGGTGCTGCTGCGCTGCGCCGATCTCTCGCCGGCGGCGGCGGCGGCCGAGGCGGCCGCCGTCGCCGGCGAGGCGTTCGACCTCGACCTCGTCGCCGGCTCTCGAGCGCCCGAGGCCTCGCCGAGCTGATCGAGCGCGGCCTCCTCGCCGAGTCCGGTCCGAGGCTGGGCGCGTTTCGCCACGCGCTCGTGCGCGACGCGCTCTACGCCGACGTGCCGTGGCTGAGCCGGCGGACGCTTCACCGGCGGCTCGCCGAGCGGCTGGAGGCCGGCGGCGCGAGGCATCGAGGTGGCGACCCACTGGCTCGGCGCGCACGACGAGGAGCGCGCCCGCGAACCGCTTCTGCGGGCGGCGCCGAGTCACGCGGGTCCACGCCTACCGCGACGCCGCCCTGGCGGACGCCACGCGCTCGAGCTCTGGCCGGGGCGAGGAGGAGGAGCGCGCTCGCGGCGCTCGAGCGCTACGCGAGCGTGCCGAGCTGGCGGGCGAGCTCGCCGAAGCCGCGCGAGCGTGGCGCGAGACCGCGCCATCCGCGACGAGGGCGACGCCCGCGCGGAGTTCGCGGGCCGCGCAGGCTGGCGCCTGTCTACGCCCTGCGGGGCGACCGCGAGGCCGCGATCGACGCCCGCTGGCCGCCGCCGACGCCTTCGCCGAGGCCGGCATGCCCGCCGAGGCCGCGATCGAGCGTCTGGCGATGGCCGACTTCCTCCGTCGCGGGCGCCCACGCGGCCTCGCTCGAGCTGGCGCAGCCGCGGCCGGGAGCGAGGCGCGGAGCGGCTCGACCTGCAGCCGCGGGCGCTGGCGCGGAGGGCGTGGCGTGCGCGAAGCGCGGCGACTTCGAGGACGGGCCCGAGCTCGTCAGGCGGGCCTCTCGCTGGCGCTCGAGCACGGCCTGACCGCGGATGCCGCCGAGCTCTATCAGCGACTCAGCCTCGTCTCGAGACCGCCGACTACGCCGCGCGCAGGGCACCCTCGACAGCGCGCTGGACCTCTGCCGGACGGGGCGAGCCCGGAACCGAGGTCGCGTGCGTGACCTGCATGGTCTACGTCCTGCGCGAGCTCGGCGAGTGGCCGCGAGCCTCAGGAGTCGGCCGCGAGCTGATCGCCACGGGCACGGCCGTCTGGGTGGCCGAGGGCCTGTTCGGCGTGATCTACGCTGCCAGGGCAAGCTGAGCCCCGCCCGCCGTCTGCTCTCGTCTCGCTCGCGACGGCTTCCGGCTGCCACTACATCATGTCGGTCGACTGCACGGCCGGGCTCGCGCGGGTCGCCGCGGCTGACGGCGCCGCGACGAGGCCCTCGAGCGCTGCCGCTCGCTCCTCTCGCGCTGGGAGCGCAGCGAGGACCACCACTACGCGATTAAGGGCCTGCGCTGGCCGCCGGCTTGTCTCGCCCGGCGGGGTGTGCCGGCGAGGCACACGCCTGCGCGCAGGCCTGACGCGGATCTCCACCGAGACCGGGCACGCCGACGCCCTCGCCGCGCTCGCGCACGCGCTCGGCGAGACCGCCCTCGCCGAGGGCGACGCGGAGCTGGCCGCCGAGCAACTCGGCCAGGCGGTGGAGCTGCATCGCTGGCTCGACCCCGCCGAGCGCGCCCAGATCCTGCTCCGCGCCGGTGTTGCGCTCGCGGCGGCGGGCGAGCGCGAGGCGGCGATCGAGCGCCAGGCAGACGCCTATCGCCTGCCCGCAAGCTGGCGCCAGGCCGCTCGCGGCGAGCCGCCGGGCGAGGTCGAGGCGCTCGGCGAGTCCGTCGGCGGCGCCTCGGGCCGCCGCCGCCGACCACGGCGCGCTCTCGCGGCGCGAGCTCGAGGTCGTGCGACTGGTCGCCGGGGCGGACGAATGCGAGATCGCCGCCGAGCTCGTCCTCAGCACCCGCACGATCGACATGCACGTGCGCAACATCTTCGCAAGCTGGACTGCCGCTCCCGGGTGGAGGCCGCCCAGCGAGCGGGCGAACTCGGTCTGCTCGTGTAGGTCGCCGGGGACGGTCGGTGGTCGACCCGGCCGGCAGCAGCGCGGGAGGCTTCACCCCCCTTCGCCTCGGCGCGCCGCCGCCGCTCGAGCGCTGCGGGACGGCCGGCCGAGCGCGCGGGCGCTGCCGCGCAGCTGCGGCCACGAGCCACGCGGCCTCGCCCGCGATCCGCCAGGACATCTTCGACCGGCCGCGCTGGCGGTCGCGAAAGACGATCGGCAGCTCGACCACGCGAAAGCCCGCGGCGATCGCGCGATGGGTGAGCTCGACCTGGAAGGCATACCCGCGTGAGCGCACCCGTCGGCAGGTCGATCGCCTCCAGCACTTCGCCGGCGAAAGCACTTGAAGCCGCCGGTGAGATCGCGCACAGCGACGCCGAGCACGACGCCGCGCGTACCACGAGCCGCCGCGACTGACGGACCTGCGCACGCGTCCCCAGTTGGTCACGCCGCCGCCGGTGACGTAGCGCGAGCCGAGCACGAGGTCGGCCTCCTCGCGCCGCCCGCCCAGCAGCCGCGCGAGATCGGCCGGGTCGTGGGAGAAGTCGCAGTCCATCTCGATGCACGAACCCGCGGCGTCGTGCCTCGCAGCGCGTGGCCGAAGCCGGCGAGGTAGGCGGGGCCGAGCCCTTCGCGCAGCGGGCGGTGCAGCACGTCGACAGCGGCGTGCTCGCGCGGCCAGCCGGTCGGCGATCGCGCCCGTGCCGTCGGGCCAGCGGTCGTCGACGACGAGGATCCGAAAGCCGCTCGGGGCCGCGCGGGCGAGCTGCCCGTGCGCGGCGCGCACGATCGGCCTCGACGTTCTCGGCCTCGTTGTAGCGTGGGGAGGATGAGCCAGGGCACGCCGGGCATTCAGGGCGGCGTACCCTAGTGGGCCGCCCAGTGACCGACCTCTGCACCGATGTCCGCACCCGATCCCCCGAACGCGACCATCGCCGCCCTGTTCGACGAGCTCGCGGACCTGTACGAGCTCGACGGCGCGGTCGTCCACCGCGTGCTGGCCTACCGCAACGCGGCCAAGGCGGTCCGCGAGGCGCCGCGCTCGGTCGCCGCGCTGGCCCGCGAGGGGAAGGTCACCCAGCTGCCGGGAATCGGCGCGCACGCTGCGAGGAGAAGATCATGGCGCTGCTCGACACGGGCACGATCCCGGCCGCGGAGAAGCTGCGCGCCAAGTACCCGGCCGGCCTGGTCGAGCTCACGCGCCTGCCCGGCCTCGGGCCCAAGCAGCGCGCGCAAGCTGTTCGACGAGCTCGGCATCGACTCGCTCGAGGCGCTGCGCGCGGCGGCCGAGCGCCGAGCAGCTGCGCGACGTCCGCGGCTTCGGGACCAAGTTCGAGGAGGCGGTCCTGCAGGCCTTCGCCGCCGGGGTGGCCGAGGCGCCCAGCGCCGCGCACGCTGCTGCACAAGGCGCTGGCGGTCGGCGACGCGGTCGTCGGCCGCGCTGCGCGAGCACCCGGCCGCCGACCGCGTCGAGCTCGCCGGCTCGGCCCGCCGCGGCGCCGACGCCGTCAAGGACCTCGACATCGTCGCCACCGCCTCCGATCCCCCGGCGCTGCTGCGCGCGCTCGGCGAGCTCGACCTCGTCGAGACCTCCTCGCGCCGAGCGACAACGCCGCGCGCGGGCGCGGACGCACACCGGACTGTCGATCGACCTGCGCGTCGTCGAGCCCGACCAGTTCGGCAACGTGCTGCAGCACTTCACCGGCTCCAAGGCGCCACAACATGGCGCTGCGCGAGGCCGCGGTGCGCCGCGGCCTGCACGTCTCGGAGTACGGGATCCTCGACGACGCGACCGGCGACGACGCACCGCTGCGCGACCGAGGAGCAGGTCTACGAGCTGCTCGGGCTCCCGTGGATCTGCCTGAGCTCCGCGAGAACACGGGCGAGATCCAGAAGCCCGCCGAGGAAAACGCGCTGCCGCCGCCTGATCGAGAAGTCCATGCTGCAGGGCGACCTGCACATGCACACCACGGCGAGCAGACGGCGCCGACTCGGCCGCGCGCGATGGCGCCTCGCCGGACTCGAGGCTGGGCTGAAGTACATCGCCATCACCGATCACACGAAGGCCGTGACGGTGACGGGCGGCCTCGACGAGCGTGTGTGCTCCTCCAGCAGCTCCAGCACCTCGAGCAGGTGCGGCGCGACGGTGGGTGGAAGGGATTGAGATTCCTCGCCGGCATCGAGGTCGACATCCTGCCGGACGGCTCACTCAGATTCCGATCCCGAGATTCTCCCCGCAAGCTCGACTGGGTCATCGGCTCGATCCACACCGCCTTCGGCGATGGACGCCGGGGCGCATGACCGACCGCATGGTCGCGGCCATCGAGCACCCGCTGGTCGACGCCATCGGCCATCCGACCGGGCGCAAGATCGAGCGCCGCGCGCCCTACGGGCTCGACATCGACGCGCGTGATCGACGCGGCCGCGCGCACCGGCACGATGCTCGAGATCAACTCGGCCCCCGACCGGCGCGACCTCAACGACGTCCACGCGCGAGCGGCGGCCGAGGCCGGGCGTGCGGATCCTCGTCAACTCCGACGCGCACGGGGTCGAACACGCTGGGCATCACGCGCTGGGGGATCGCCACCGCCCGGCGCGCGTGGCTGACGGCGCCCGACGTGGCCAACACGCGGCCGTGGGAGGAGTTCGCAGGCGCTGCGCAAGCGGGCGCGCTGACTCCGGCGCGAAGGCCGTCAGCCGCCGCCGGCCTGCACGAGGCCGGACTCGTAGGCGACCACGACGGCCTGGACGCGGTCGCGCAGGCCGAGCTTCTGCAGGACCCGCCCGACGTGCGTCTTGACCGTCGCGTCGCCGACGACCAGCTCGGCGGCGATCTCGGCGTTGGACAGCCCCCGCGCGAGCAGCCGCAGCACCTCGAGCTCGCGCTCGGTCAGCTCGGCCAGTGAGTCGGGGCGTGCGCTCGGCGGCGGGCCGGCGCGCGAACTGCTCGATCAGGCGACGGGTGATCGACGGCGACAGCAGCGCCTCGCCGCGGGCCACGACGCGGACACCGGTGATGAGCTGGTCGGCGGGCGCGTCCTTGAGCAGGAACCCGCTGGCACCGGCCCGCAGGGCCTCGTAGACGTACTCGTCGACGTCGAACGTCGTGAGGATGAGGACCCGCGCGCTGCCGCCGACGCGCCGCGTGGCCTCCAGCCCGTCGACGCGCGGCATCTGGATGTCCATAAGGACGACGTCCGGACGCACCAGCCTGCAGCGCTCGACCGCCTCGGCGCCGTCCGCGGCCTCGCCCACCACGGTCGAGGTCGGGCTCGGACTCGAGGATCTTGCGAAAGCCGGTGCGGACCAGGGCCTGGTCATCGGCGATGAGGATGCGGACGGTCAATGCTCGCCCTCACGCCGGCAGCTTGGCCCGCACCGTGAACCCGCGCCCGTTGCGCGACCCGCTCTCCAACTCGCCGCCGTACAGGGCGACCCGCTCGCGCATCCCGACCAGGCCGTGGCCGCCGTCCGCCGCCGCCCGCTCCGCGCCCGTCATCGCTGACCTCGAGCTCCATGTCGTGTGCGCCGAAGCGCACGACGACCTGGGCCCGCGCGGGCCCGGCGTGCTTGAGCGTGTTCGTCAGCGCCTCCTGCACGATGCGGTAGGCCGACAGGTCGACGCCGGGCGCCATCGGGCGAGGCTCGCCCTGCACCTCGAGGTCGACCGGCAGGCCGGCGTCGCGCATCTGCTCGACCAGCGCCGGCGAGCTGCCCGAGCCCGGGCCGAGGGGCCAGGGACGGCTCGCCGTCGTCGCGCAGCATCCCGACCAGGCGCCGCATCTCGACCATGGCCTGGCGCCCGGTCGAGTCGATCGACGCGAGCGCGTCGCGCGCCGAGGTCTCCTCGCCCTCGAGCACCCGCTCGGCCGCCTGGGCCTGGACGATCATCACGCTCAGGCTGTGGGCCACCACGTCGTGCAGGTCGCGCGCGATCCGCGCGCGCTCGGTCGCCAGGGCGGCCTCGCGCTCGCGCTCCAGGCGGTCGGCGCGGTCGGTGAGCTCGCCCACCTCCGCTTGGCGGCCATGCAGCGCGTACCCCATGCCCCACGCGGCGGCGAGGATGAACCACGCCGGGATCGTGTCCTCGAGCGCGATCGTCCCCGGCAGCAGCTCGCGCAGGTCGTCGGCGATCCATCCCGCCCCGCCGAGCAGCCCGGCGACGGCGGCGCGGCGCGGCGTGGCGTAGGCGGCCAGCGAGTAGAAGGCGATCAGCGCCACGACCCAGCCCTGCAGGGTGCCCTGATCGGAGCGCGCGACGACGCCGTTCTCGCACCTCGACCTCCGACTGCGCGGCCAGCGCGAGGATGACGACCGCGAAGACGAGCGTCGGATGCGACCGCCGCCACAGCAGCGGCACGCACAGCATGGCGAGCAGGACCGCGTTGGCGAGCCGCGGGCCGGCGACATCCTGAAAGAGCGGCCCGACCCACACCTCGTACTGGGACGTGCCGGCCAGCGCCGCGACCATCAGGGCGTCGAGCAGGTCCGCGGCGTGGGCGCGTGCCCACGCGACCGTGCGCATGGGCCGACCGTACTGGCCCCGCCACGGGCGCGCATCGGCCTCGATGAGGACGCGACGGGCCCCGGGTCGCCCGCGCGGCGGACCCCCCGGTCGCCGCCGCGGGCGACGACGCTGCGCCGGGCCGGACGTAGCGTCGTCGCGATCCGCCAGCCCATCTCCCAGGAGGTCTCATGTCCGCTCACACCGCCACCCGAATCGGCGCCGCCAGCGGCGTCGCCTATGTCGTTGGAGTCCTGGCCGCCAACAGCGCGGGGACCGACACCGCCGCGATCTCCTTCGGGCTTCTCGCACTGGTGCTGTTCGTGCCGTTCCTCGCGTCGCTGTGGAGCGTCCTGTGCGCCGCCGACGGGGCCGACGGCTGGCTGCCGGCCACCGTCCTGGGCGCGGGCGTCCTCGCCGTCGCCGTCAAGCTGGTCAGCGTCCTGCCCGAGGTGGTCCTGCTCCAGGGTGGGCTCGGCCCGGCGCAGCGCGACGTGCTGCAGCGGCTGGCCGACGCCGGCTTCATCGTCGCCATGCTGCCGCTCGGAGTCTGCATGGCGGCGGTGGCGGCGAGCGTTGTGCGCACGCGCGCGCTGCCGGCCTGGCTGGGCTGGAGCGCCGCCGCTCACCGCCGTGCTGCTCGTGGCCAACAGCCTCGACCTGGCCTCCGACTTCGGGCCCGCGTTCCTCCTGTACCTCCTCTGGGTGCTGGCCGCGGCGATCGTGCTGCTGCGCCGTGCCATGACCGCGGTGGCGCCGGCCGGCGTCGCGGCTTCGCGTCCGCTCGTGTCCTCGTAGCCCGTCACGGCCGGCCCAGCGCGCGGCAGCAGCTCGTCGCGGACGTGGTCGACGGCCGCGCGGCGAAACGGCGCGATGGCGCCGCGCGCGCTCGGCGTAGTCGGCGGGGGTCGTCGAGCGCGGCGCGCAGAGCGCTGGCGAGGTGTCGTCGCGGGCGAGGCGCGCGTCGAGCGCGCGGGCCAGCGGGAGCGCCGCGTACGGGCCGGGCGCGGCGGTGGTCACCAGCGCGCCGCCGTCGGCCAGCGCCTCGAGCTGCGCGACGCCGTAGTCCTCGCGGCGCGGCGCCGTCACGTACACGCGGGCGCGGCGCAGCAGCGCCGGTAGGCGGTCGGGCCAGGCGGGCGGGTCGCGGACGCCCTCGCGGCGGCCGTGCGTGCCGGGACGACGAGCTCCTCGCCCTCGCGCCGCACCGCGCCCACGCCGCGACCACGCGGTCCAGGCCCTTTTTGTACGGGTTGGCGGGTAGGTCAGCGCGGCGATGTCGCGCGTGGCCGGCGCCGCGTCCCCGACGGCTCCACGGGGATCGGCACCACGACCGCCGGCGCGGGCGGCGCCGGCGCTCGTCGAGCGCGCCCGCAGCCTGCGGGACGAGCAGCGGCGCCTCGCGCAGCCGGCGGCGCTCGAGCGGGCGCTGCCAGACGCCGTGGCGCCCGGGCCGGTTGGCCGCGGCGGGCGCGTCGAAGCGGATCGCGCCCGGCCGCGGCCACAGCAGCGCGGCCGTCGTCGTCGAGTAGACGATCGCGCGCGGCTCGTGCGCGGCGATCCCGGCGCGCGCGGCGGCGCGCGCGGCAGCGCCCAGCCGAGGTCGGTGAGCGCGAACGTGCGGACCTCGCGCGGCGGCCGGGCGGCGGCGACCGCGACGCGCGCGCCCGCGCGCTGCGAGCGAGGCAGCCAGCTCGGCGTCGGCGGCCCGCAGGCCGGCCGTCGAGCCGAGCGAGACGATGAGGACGTCGGTGGGGGCCATGCGCGCGGCATTGTCGCTGGCGCCCGTGACATGCTGCCCGGCCGCATGACCGGGACGCTGATCAACGTCGCGACGGTGCTGGCCGGGACGCTGGTCGGCGGGCTGGTCGGCGCGCGCCTGCCCGAGGGCATGCAGCACCGCGTGCTCGCCGGTCTCGGCCTCGTGACGCTCGTGATCGGCGTCGACCTCGCGCTGGCCTGGCGCGACACGAGCCCGCTCTACGTGCTCGGCGGCGTCCTCCTCGGCGGGCTGGCCGGCGAGGCGCTCGGCATCGAGGCTCGGGTCGCCGCGCTCGGCGACCGCCTGCAGGCGATCAGCGCCCGCGGGCGCCCGCACTCGACGGTCAGCGAGGCGTTCTTCACCGCCAGCCTGCTCTTCTGCGTCGGCCCGCTGACCGTCGTCGGCGCGATCCAGGACGGGCTGACCGGCGACTACGAGGCGCTGGCCACGAAGGCGCTGCTCGACGGCTTCGCCTCGATCGCGCTCGCCGCCTCGCTGGGCCCGGGCGTGGCCTTCGCGGCGATCACGATCCTGGTCGTCCAGGGCGGCATCTCGCTCGGCGCCGGCCTGTTCGAGGAGATCCTGGCCGAGGGCAGCGAGGCGCTCGCCGCGCTGACGAGCGCGGGCGGCGTCCTCATCATCGGCATCAGCCTCAAGCTGCTCGGCCTCCACCGACGTGAAGGTCGGCAACTTCCTGCCCGCGCTCGTCTTCGCGCCGGCGCTCGTCGGGGTCTGGTCGCTGTTCTGAGGTCGTCAGGGCGGCTCGAGCAGCCGCATCGCTCCGTGAACGGCGACCCCGGATGTGATCAGGCGCTCCGCCATCGGGCGCAAACCCACGGCTAGCGTGGGCTTCCGCCGGAGGGTGTGGCGAACCCCTCCCTCGCCGCCATCGAGCGGCGACGCGCGCCTGCCGCAGCGGTCGCGCGGAGCGCCACCGCTCCGCCGACCACCCCTACGGCCGGCCGACCCCGTTCAGCGTCGGGACCTCACGGCGGAAGCCCGGCGTGCGGACGAGCACCAGCGGGCGCACGGGCGAGGTGCGCTCGACGTAGAACGTCACCCCGTCGCGCTCCTCGATGGCCGCGACGGCCGACTCCTGGCGGCGCCAGGCGAGCGCCCAGATGATCGCGAAGCCGGTCGCGATGCCCGGGATCTGGGGGGCCACGAAGGCCAGGGCGCCGGCGACGATCGTCTAGCAGCAGCGGCCACAGCCGGTTGAGGAGCACGGCGCCGGGGCGGTGCTCGGGCATCATCGTCGCCGTCTTGGCGTCGGCCAGCAGGCGCGCGATCGGCGTCGTCGACCTGCGCGCGGCGCCCGACGAAGGCGCCGATCAGCGCGGCCACGACCCACCACCCGGCCGCGGAGACCACGAGCCGGTCGTCGCCCTCGGCGGCGGCCGCGACACGGTGATCACGGCGAGCGTGGTGGCCGCGCCGGCGCTGAGCAGGACGGTGGTCCTGAGCAGGTCGACGAACCGCACGCGGCGGGAGCCTACGCCGCCAGCGCGCTCGAGCAGCGCGCGGACCCCCGACGGCCCGTCGACGAGCAGGTCGGCCTGCTGCTCGAGCGCCCCGGGGGTCTCGTCGGAGCGCACGCCGACGCACAGCGCCGTGCGCAGCCGCCCTCGGCGACGAGCTCGCGCAGCGCGGCGAACGCGTCGAGGTCGGTGCGGTCGTCGCCGACGTACAGCGCCGTGTCGACCGGCGCTCGCAGCAGGGTGCGCACGCCGCGGCCCTTGTTGAGCTCGACCGGCGGGCGGATCTCGAGCACCTTGCGGCCCCAGTGCGTGACGAGTCCGGCCTCCTCGGCGCGCTGGGCGACGTCGCGCACCGCCTCCTCCGCCGCCTCCTCGTCGGGCGCGCCGCGCCAGTGGAAGGCGCGGATGACGTCCTTGTCCTCGGCGCGCACGCGCAGGCGCTGCAGCTCGGGCGAGCAGGCCTCCTCGGCGAACGCGCGGACCCGCGGCGCCCAGCGCGCGACCTCGGCGTCGAGCTCGACGTCGGTCGCCCCGCCGCGCAGGATCTCGGCGCCGTGGTTGCCGACGTAGGTGATCGAGCCGAGCGAGACGATCCGCCGCGCGGTCGCCGCGCGGCGCCCGCTGACGCAGGCCACGAGCCCGTAGCGGCGGGCGATGGCGATCAGCGGCGCGCGCGTCGGCTCGGGGACGTGCGCATCCTCGGCGTGGCGGACGATCGGCGCGAGCACGCCGTCGATGTCGAGCAGCACGGCGCCGCGCGCAGGGTTGTCACGCACGGGCGCGAGGGCTTCGGTGAGCATGCCCGCCACGGACACCGACATAGTATGGCGTCCCCGCGAGGGTCAGGCGTGCAGGCGCCGGCGAAGGGCGGCGACGTTGCGCCGGGCGACGGGGACCTCGGTCCCGTCGCGCATGACCAGCACCGCCGTGCCGTTGAGCTGAGCGCGCAGCTCGACCGCCTGCGTCAGGTTGACGAGGTAGGCGCGGTGCACGCGGGCGAAGCCGGACGCGGCCCAGTCCTTCTCGAGCTGGCTGAGCGGCGTGCGCAGCAGGAAGCGCCCGTCGTCGCACACGATCCGCGCGTAGTCGCCGTTGGCCTGGGCGATCGAGATCGTCTCGAGCCGCACGAGCCGCTTGCCGCCGCCCTTGGGGTTGTCGACGGCGACGACGTCGGGGCCGGCCCCGCCGCCGCGCCCGCGCCCTCGGCGGGGGGCGCCTCGACCGCCGGCGGGCGCGCCTGCGCCTCGACGCGGGTCAGCGCCGCCTCGAGCCGCTCGCGGCCGACCGGCTTGACGAGGAAGTCCAGCGCCTGGATCTCGAACGCCTCGACGGCCGCGTCGGGATGGCCGGTGACGAACACGACCGCGGGCGGGTCGGCGAACCGCCGCAGCAGGCGGGCGAGCGCCATGCCCTCGATCTCGGGCATGTGGACGTCGAGGAACAGCGCGTCGTAGCGGCCGCCCGACAGGTACACGAGCGCCTCCTTGGCGCTCGTGGCCGTGGCCACGCGATCGACGGACGTCGAGGTCTCGAGCAGGTGCTTGATGTCGGCGAGCGCGCGCGGCTCGTCGTCGACGGCGAGGATCGCCAGCCCGTCGCTCATGCCACGCCTCCCGCCATCGTCGCCGGCGACAGCGCGATCGCGCACGCGCTCGCCGCGCCACCGACGGGTCGTCGGGCTCGTCCAGCCGCGCCTCGAGCGAGGCCCCGTCCAGCCGCGCGCGCAGCGCGAGCCGCACGCGGCCGCGACGCTCGCCGAGCCAGCGGCCGACCGCGGCGGCCACGGGCGCCTGGACCTCGCCGGGCGCGCACTGGGCGGCAGGCAGGTCCTGGGCGCCGGGCAGCTCGACCTCGACCCGTCCCGGGAAGCGCGCCTGCTCGAGCCGGACGTAGGTGGCGACGTGCTCGAGCTCCTGGCTCAGCGGCACGATCCGAGCCGGTCGCAGGCGGTGCGACAGGAACGCGCCGAGGTCGGCCAGCACGTCTCGCGCGCCGTCGGGCTCGACCTCGATCAGGCTCGCCGCCGCCGCGAGCACGTTGTTGACGAAGTGCACCGAAACCGGCGCCGCGCCGGAATCGGGCGAGTTGTGGGCGTCGTGCTGCTCGTCCATGACGACGGGAACGGTACCTGGCGCGGCCGCGCGCGCCGGGGCTCGGTCCGCTCGTCGAGCACAGGAAGCCGCTCGCCGACGCGGGTACCCTGACGTGCGCGATCGAGCCATGACCACAGACCCGCATACGGCGCAGGCCGAGCGCCGGCTCTTCGAGCTCGCCCGCGACGCGCTGGTCGTGGCCGACGCCGACGGCAGCGTCCTGCGGGTCAACCCGGCCGCCTGCGCGATCGCCGGCCGCTCCGAGGACGAGCTCGTCGGCCGCCGGCTCGCCGACCTCGTCGATCGCCGCCGACCGCGCCGCCGTCAGCGCCCAGATCGAGCAGCTCGTCCGCACGGGCACGGCCCCGGCGCCGTTCCGCTGTCGCGTGGTGCGCCCCGACGGCAGCCGCCGCTGGGTCGAGGCGACGGCCAGCGTCGAGCCGACGAAGGGCTCGCTCTTCGCCGTCATCCGCGACGTCACCCGCCGCGAGGACGTCGAGCTCGATCGCCTGGGCTCGGTGTTCGACCGACGCGCCGCTGGGCATGGCCGTCATGGCCGCCGACGGGACGCTGCGGCGCGTCAACGCGACGCTCGCCGGCTGCTCGGCCGCAGCGAGGAGGATCTCGTCGGCCGGGGGATCTACGACCTCGTCGACGACTCCGAGTCCGCGAGCGACCTGCGGATGGCGCTGACACCCGGCTCGCGCCCCGGGTTCCAGCTCGAGACGCGCCTGCGCCGCCCCGACGGGCGCGCGCTGGTCGCCCTTCTCAGCGCGACGCTCGTCACCAACGCCCGCCAGGAGCCGCTGCACTACATCTGCCAGGTCCTCGACCTCACCGAGCGCGCCGAGGCGCAGGCGGCGCTCGAGCTCAACGAGGCCAAGCTCGCCGAGGCCCAGCAGATCGCGCGGCTGGGCAGCTGGGAGTGGGAGATCGCCACCGACGAGGTCACCTGGTCCGACGAGCTGTACCGGATCTACGGCGTGCGGCCGGACGGCTTCACGGGCTCCTACGGCAGCAACCTCGACCGCGTCCATGCCGACGACCGCGCGCGGGTGGCGCGCGTGATCGAGACCGCCGTGGCCGAGCGGCGTCCGTGGAGCCTCGACTACCGGATCGTCCGCCCCGACGGCGAGCTGCGCATGATCCACGCCCGCGGCGAGGTCGTCAGCGACGGCCAGGGCCGGCCCGCGATCGTGCACGGCACCTGCCAGGACGTGACCGAGAGCCGCCGCGTCGAGGACGCCCTGCGCGCCGCCGAGCAGCTCTTCCGCCGCGCCTTCGACGACGCGCCGATCGGGATGGCGCTGATCGACCTCGAGGGCCGCTGGCTGCGGCTGAACCGCGCCATCTGCAGGATGCTCGGCCGCACCGAGCAGGACCTGCGCTCCACGCGCCTGACCGACCTCAACCACCCCGACGACCGCCGCCTCGACCGCCCGCTGATCAAGGAGCTGCTGAGCGGCCGCCGGCGCTCGTTCGCGCTCGAGAAGCGCTACGTCCACGCCGACGGGCGCCTGATCCACACGCTCGTCCACGTCTCGCTCATGCACGGCGACGGCGAGCAGCCGCTGTACTTCCTGTGCCAGCTCGTCGACGTCACCGAGCGCCGCCGCGCCGAGGCCGAGCGCCGAGCCGCGCAGGAGCGGATGCAGGCGATCATCGACAACTCGCCGGCGCTCGTGATCGTCAAGGACCTCGAGCAGCGCTACCTGCTCGTCAACCGGCGCTGGGAGGAGGTCTTCGGGCAAAAGGGCGACGACGTCCTCGGCCGCGTGGCGGACGATGTCCTCGGCCCGCGCTCACCGGGCACCGACGAGCTCGATCGCGAGGTCATCGCCACCGGCGAGGTCCGCGAGGTCACCTCCAGCGTGCCGGCCGCCGGGTCCGACGGCGAGGGGATGACCTTCCTCGTCGTCAAGTTCCCGCTGCGCGACGCCGACGGCCAGATCTACGGGGTCTGCTCGATCGCCACCGACATCACCGAGCGCCAGCGCTCGGCCGAGGAGCGCGCGCAGCTCGAGGCGCGCCTGGCCCAGGCCCAGCGGCTGGAGTCCGTCGGCCAGCTCGCGGGCGGCGTCGCGCACGACTTCAACAACCTGCTGTCGGTGATCCTCACGTGCGTCGGCTTCGCCCAGCGCGAGCTGCCCGGCGACCACCCCGTGCGCGAGGACGTCGAGGAGATCGGCCGCGCGGCCGACCGCGCCGCGGCGCTGACCCGCCAGCTGCTCATGTTCAGCCGCCGCGAGGTGGTCAGGCCGCAGGTCGTCGACCCCGGCGCGCTCGTGCGCGACCTCGAGCGCCTGCTCGACCGCACGCTGAGCGAGCGCGTCGCGCTGCGGATCTCGATCGGCCCCGCCGTCGCGCCGGTCCTCATCGACCCCGCGCAGCTCGAGCAGGTGCTCGTCAACCTGGCCGTCAACGCGCGCGACGCGATGCCCGACGGCGGCACGCTGTCGATCGCCGTGGGCGCGGCGCCCGGCGGCGTGCGGATCACCGTGGCCGACGACGGCGTCGGCATGGAGCCCGACGTGCTCGAGCACGCCCTCGAGCCGTTCTTCACGACCAAGGAGGCGGGCGAGGGCACGGGCCTCGGCCTGGCCACCGTGCACGGCGTGATCGTCGAGGCGGGCGGCACGGTCGAGATCGAGTCCGAGCCCGGCCGCGGGACGACGGTGACGATCTTCCTGCCCGAGAGCACGGAGTCGCCGACCGTCCACGAGGAGCCGGCCACGGCGGGCGCGCGGGCCGCCAACGGGGCGAGCGTGCTCGTCGTCGAGGACCAGGACCCGGTGCGCCGCCAGGCCTGCCGGATCCTCGAGGCCCACGGCTACGCCGTGCGCGAGGCGCCGAGCGCCGACGAGGCGCTGGCCGCCTGGGAGCCGGTCGACGTGCTCGTGACCGACGTCGTGATGCCGGGCATGAGCGGGCAGCAGCTCGCCGAGCAGGCCCGCGCCCGGATCCCCGGCCTGCGCGTCGTGTTCATGTCCGGCCACACCGACGACATGCTCGTCCGCGACGGCGCTCGCCAGGGCGACATCGCGTTCGTCCAGAAGCCGTTCACGCGCGAGTCGCTGCTGCGCGCGGTCGAGCAGGCGCTCGCCGAGGGCGGGGCCGATCTGCAGCCCGCTGAGCCCCGCTGACCGCTCGGCCGGGCCACTCGAATCGAACGGCTGACGAAGGCGCCGCCGGGCGCAGCTTCTCGGCCGTTCGTCGAAAAGCCTGGAAGATGGGGCATTTGATTGCCAGCATCCTGTCCAGCGGCGGGTCCTTTCAGAGCTTCGAACGGAACCCGGCCGTCCCGCGGCGCACGACCCCCCGGCGCCACGGGACCGCGCTCGAGGCGCCGGTGCCCCCCAAACGCCGGCGCCTTGCGCATTTAACGGGCCTGCGCAGCGCTTTCTCGAGGCGCTCCCAAGCCGTGCTCGAAGGCGCCCTTCACGCTCGCGTCGAGCGCGTTGAGGCGGTGCAGCGCGAGCGCCTCGGCCGAGCCGAAGCGCCGTCCGGGCACGGCGTCGGGCCCGTGGTGGGCCAGCACGCAGTGCGCCAGCGCCAGCCGCCGCCCGGCGTCGAGGCTCGTCCGGTCGGCGAGCTCGTCGAGCATCCGCAGGCCGAGCTCGACGTGACCGAGCAGGCGGCCCTCGTCCGTCAGCTCGACGTCGGCGCCGAGCGCGAGCTCGCGCGTGCGGCCGAGGTCGTGGACGATCGCGGCGCTGACCAGCAGCTCCTGGTCCAGGCGAGGATGCAGCGCGCACGTCTCGACGGCCAGCGTGGCCACGGCCACCGTGTGCTCGAGCAGCCCGCCCAGGTAGGCGTGGTGGCCGTTGCGCGTCGCGGGCCAGCGGCGCAGCGCCGCGCGCAGCCGGTCGTCGCCCAGGACGCTCGCCAGCAGGGCGCCCAGCGCGGGGTCGCGGACCTCGCCGGCCAGGTGCTCGAGGAAGCCGTCGAGCTCGTCGAGGTCGCGGTAGGCGACGGGCAGGAAGGTCGGCCGGATCGGCCTCCCCCGGGTCGGCGCGAGCGATCGCGCGGACGTCGACCTGCAGCTCCTCGCGGAAGCGCTCGACCCGCCCGGCGACGCGGACCAGGTCGCCGCGCTCGAAGCGCCCGGCGTGCAGGTCGGCGTCGCGGAAGACCCGTCCCGGGAGCGTCCCGGTGCGGTCGCGCAGCTCGACCGCGAGGTACGGCGCGCCGGTGCGCGCGACGAGCCGATCCTTGCGCGTGCAGGCGAAGATCCCGGCCAGCTCGTCGCCGTCGCGCAGGGTGCTGATGGCCGCGGGGGTCATGAACCCATGATGTACCGTGATCCGGATGCAGCCGCTGATCTGGGAGCACCGCCCCGACGGCCTGCGCGCCCCGGCACTGGTCTGCGCCTTCACGGGCTGGAACGACGCCGGCGATGCCGCCTCGGCCGCGCTCCAGTTCCTCGGCGCGTCGCTCGGCGCCACCCGCTTCGCCCGGATCGACCCCGACGACTTCTTCGACTTCCAGGCCACGCGGCCGAAGGTCGACGCTCACCGACGGGCGCGCCCGCAAGATCGAGTGGCCCGAGGTCGAGATCTACGCCGCCCGCGTGCCTCGCGCGCCGCGCGACCTCGTCCTGCTGCAGGGCGCCGAGCCGTCGATGCGCTGGCGCGGATTCTGCCGGCTCGTCGTCGACCTCGCCGAGGCGCTGGGCACCCAGCTCGTGGTCACCATGGGCGCGCTGCTGGCCGACGTGCCCCACTCGCGGCCGGTGCCCATCACCGGCCTGTCCTCCGACGAGGTGCTCGTCCAGCGCCTCGGCCTGCAGCCGACGAGCTACGAGGGCCCGACGGGCATCGTCGGCGTGCTGCACGCCGCCTGCCAGGAGGCGGGCGTGCCGACGGCCAGCCTGTGGGCCAGCGTGCCGCACTACGTCGCCGCCGCGCCCAACCCCAAGGCCGCGCTCGCGCTCGTGCGCAAGCTCGAGTCGCTCGTCGGCGTGTCCGTCGACGCCGAGGAGCTCGAGCGCTCGGCCGCCGACTACGAGCGCCAGGTCTCGCTGGCCGTGCAGAGCGACCCCGACGTGCAGGCCTTCGTCGAGCGCCTCGAGCGCGCCGCGGCCGAGGAGGAGGACGAGATCGCAGCCCAGGACCTGCCCTCGGGCGACGTCCTGGCCCGCGAGTTCCAGCGCTTCCTGCGCCAGCGCGGGCCCGGCCAGGACTGACGGGCCGGGGGGGCGAATCGCGCAGGAGGTCTCCTGAGGAACCGTATGGGTTCCTACGAGACCGCTGATGGCGTCGACGGGGCGGTCGCGAAGCTCGCCCTGCGGCAGTACGGCGTGGTATCGCGCGCACAGCTCACCGCGCTCGGCGCGTCGAAGCGCCAGATCCAGCGGCGCGTGGCGGCCGGTCGCCTGCATCGCCTGCACCCCGGCGTGTTCGCCGTCGGCCATCGCGCCCCGAGGCGAGAGGCGGCCTGGCTGGCCGCGGCGTGATCGCGAGCGCCGCTCAGCCGGTGGCGCGCAGCCGCTGGCGGGGCGCATCGACGCGCGCGGCCAGGGCCTCGATCTCGCCGTGCAGCAGCCAGCCCTGGGGGACGCGCTCGAGCAGTCCAGCACCCGCGAGCATCCCGAGCGCGGTGGTCACCGACGGCCGCCGCGCGCCGACCAGGGCGGCCAGCGTCGAGTGCGTCAGCGGGACGGACACCCGGATGCCGTTCGGGGTGACCTTGCCCCAGCGCGCTGCGAGCTCGCAGAAGACGAGCAGCAGCCGATCGGCCACGGCCGGCTGCTGCTCGATGGCCAGTCGCCGCGCGAGCACCTGCAGGCGCCTGGAGTGCCGTGCGCCGACGGCCGCGCCGATCGCCGGCCAGCGTCCGCAGGCGCGCGCCACGCGTGCGTCGAGCACGGCGATCCGCAGCGGCGCGTGGATGCGCCAGACGGCCGGCGCGAGCCCATAGGCGTGGTCCTCGTCCCAGGGACGCAGGATGTCGCCCGTCCCGAGCAGCTCCGCGGTCCGCCGGCCGGCCAGGACGATCTCCCGGCTGACCACGCCCGTGAGCACGAGCAGGCCGACGATCAGCCCGAACGGCTGCTCCTGGGGCGGCGTCCACAGGCCCGGCTCCAGCGCGATGGAAGGGACGATCAACGACCGGCGGGCCGCTTCGAGATCCGCGTCGGGCACGCCGGCCACGAGCTCGGGGTCGGCGTCGAACAGCGAGATCGGGTGCCAGCGGGGAGACATGAGTCACGCGTCCTGACCAGTGAACCTCTCACATCGCTGCTGCCGCCGGGCCACGGTTTCCCGCAGATCTGGTGCGGATCCTCGCACCGCGGTCCATGTGTCAGCGCTCGGCCGCCGGGCAGGCGATGCGGAAGTCGCACATCGAGCACGCGGCGTAGGACGGCGTGGGCTCGAATCCCTGCCCGAGGATCCCGTCGGCCACCTCGAAGACCGTGTCGGCGATCCACTCGCGATCGACCTCGTCGGCCGGCAGCGGGACCTTGGCGTCGTCGAGGACGTACAGGTAGGCCTGGCGCGAGGCCTCCAGCCGCCACGACTCCTGGGCGCCGACGGCGTAGAGCGCGAGCTGGACGTCGTCGTGGAGCTGGGCGCGGGTCTTCGGGCGCCCGGTCTTGTAGTCGATCAGCTCGTAGCTGCCGTCCGGCAGCCGGTCGACGCGATCCACGCGGCCGCGCAGCGTGTGCGCGCCGAGCTTGAACTGGAAGGACTTCTCGAACCACAGCGGCTCGCAGTCCTCGCCCAGCGTCCGGTCGTGGTAGCGGCGCAGCGAGCTGTCGGCCTTGGCGCGCAGCTGGCGCTCCTCGTCGCCCGACGCCGAACCCGCCGCGCCGCCAGCCCGCCTCGAGCAGCCCGAGCAGCTCGTCGAGCGTCCGGCCGCCGCTGGAGTGGTAGCGCTCGAGCACCTGATGGACGAGGATCCCGAAGCGCTGGTTGATCGTCGGCTCGCTCGGGATCCGGAAGACGCGTGCGAACTTGTACTTCAGCGGGCACGTCCGGTAGGTCTCGATGTCCGAGGCCGACAGCAGCAGGCCGTCGCCGCGGGTGGGCAGGAACGGCATCAGCGAGGGCTCGTCGCGCGCGGCGATCGCCGCCGCGCGCGCGCGGGCGTCGTGCTCGGCGTCCATGAGCAGGTCGTCGAGCGGGCTGGTCTGCAGGATGTCGCGCTGCTGGGAGGTCGCCGCGCGCAGGATCGGCGGCATTGATGCCGGGCAGCGCGTCGGCCACCGACTGGCCCTCCGGGCGGCCCATGAGACCGGCCGAGCTTGAGCAGCTCGAGGTAGCGCACGGCGCCGTGGGCCACGTCGAGGTCGGTGTCCAGGCGCAGCTCGCCGCAGGCGCGTGCCCGTACGCGGGATGCTCTGCAGCAGCTCGTCGCGCAGCGCCTGGTAGGTCGCGTGCAGCGTCTCGTCGGGCCCGAACAGCTCCTCATCGCGCTCCTCCCACTCCGCGCCGAGCGCCGCGCGCGCCTCCTCGGCGAACGGCGACGGCGGCTGCAGCGCGCCACGATCGCTGCGCGCCGCGTACGCGAGCACGAGGCCCTCGCTGGCGCCGCGTCATGGCCACGTGCAGCAGGCGCCGCATCTCGGCCACGTGGGCGGCGCGCGTGTCGGGGGGCAGCGGCTCGTGCAGCAGCGCGTCGGGAATCGGCTCTGACAGCCGCCGCCGCGCACCCGGCATCCGCGAGGATTGCAGGCCGAGCACGTAGACGTGGCGGAACGACAGGCCGGCGGCGGCCTGCATGGCCATCACGGCGACCGCGCCCGCGCGGCCGTCGGCCTCGTCCTCCTCCTCGCGCAGCCCCGCCTCGGCCACCGCGGCGATCGAGCGGGCGAACTCGCGCGGCGTGCCCTGCGGCGACCGGCGGACGTAGTCGGTGGCCAGCTCGCCCAGCCGGGCGAGCCCCACGAGGCGCTCGACGACGTCGGCCTGGGCGGCGAAGAGCTGCTGGCGGCGCAGGCCGAGGCGGTCGATCAGGCGATGCACGAACAGGTCGGGGCGCGTCGTGTCGAGCGCCGCCGCGGCCGAGCGGTGCAGCTTCAGGAACCCGAGGATCCGCTCGCGCGCCTCGGGCGGGAGCTGCGGGCGACTCCGTCGCGGCGACCAGCGCGCCGACCATGTCGAGCTTGCGCCGGCGGGCGATGTGCACGCAGCGGGCGAGGTCGGCCGAGCGCAGCTCGATCGGCGGCCGGGCCAGCGCGCGGACCACGGCGCCGGCGTCGGACGGGTCGACGAGCAGCCGCAGCCAGGCCAGCACGTCCTTGACCTCCGCGCGCTGGAAGAACGCAGTGGCGCCGGCCAGGCGGTGGGGCACCGCGCGCTCCTCGAGCGCGAGCGCGACGGCCTGGCCCTCGGCGCGCACGGAGCGCACGAGCACGGCGACCTCGTCGGCCGGCACGCCGCCGCGCACGAGCCGCTCGACGTCGGCGGCCACCGCCTGCGCCTGTGCGCGCTCGCCCGCGGCGCGCCAGAAGCGCACGCTGCCGCCCGCCGGCGCCTCCAGGCGCTTGTCGATCCGGTCGGCCAGCGGCTCGACGACGGCGCCCGCGGCCGCCACGACGCGCTCCGGGCAGCGCAGCGAGCGCTCCAGGCGCACGGTCCGCGCGCCGTGCAGGTCGCGCCCGAGGTCGCGCAGGTTCTTGGCCGCCGCGCCGCGCAGGCGCCGGATGGCCTGGTCGTCGTCGCCCGGCCGCGGTCAGCGAGCCGTGCCCGCCCGCGTCGGCGGCGGCAGCGGCCAGCAGCACGACGAGGCGCAGCGCGGCGTGCTCGAGGTCCTGCACGTCGTCGACGAGCAGGTGGCGGTGGCGCGCGGCCGCGCGGGCGCGGACGTGCGGGCGGTCGCGGACGAGCGCATGGGCGTGCAGGACGAGGTCGCCGGCGTCGAGCGCGCCCTGCGCGGCCAGCATCCGGTCGTGATCCTCGTAGACGGCGGCGAACTCGCGCTCGCGCTCGGCCGACTCGTCGCCGTCGCCCAGCGCGGCGGCCCAGCGCGCGTACTCCGGAGCGGTGATCATCGCTGCCTTGAGGCGATCGATCCGCGCGATCACGTCGGCCAGCAGCGCGGCCGGGTTGCCGCGGAAGTCGTGCACGCGCAGAGTCAGCTCGTCGACGTGCTCGAGCAGCATGGCCAGCCGGTCGGCTGCGCTGACCGGCGTGACGAACGGGTCGAGCCCGGCCTCGAGCGCCTCGTCGTGCAGCAGCCGGGCGCAGAAGCCGTGGACGGTGTGGACGGCGAGCTCCTCGAAGCCGCGCGCGAGCAGGTCCTCGACGCCGGTGCGCATGCGTGTCGGCCGCCGCCTCGCTGGAGGTCAGGGCCAGAACCTGCTCGGCGGCCGCGCCGCCCTCCGTCGGCCAGCCACGCGTGACGGTGCACGAGCGTGCGCGTCTTGCCCGTCCCGGCGGCCCCGACGACGAGCAGCGGACCCCCGCGATGGGACACCACGGCCTGCTGGGCAGGCGTGAGTGAACCGGGCGGCTCGGGCACGCTCGTAGGATATGGGCCACATGAGCGATGGCCCCCATGGAGCGGCGGGAGTGCTCACGCACGACTGGCTCGGCGCCTGCCGCCGGGCGGCCGAGGGCCTCGCAGGCCGTGCTGCGCGCCCATCCGACGAGCACGCAGCGCGTGGTCGAGACCGGCGAGCGCGGCGAGGGCGGCGACCTCACGCTGGTCATCGACGCCGCCGCCGAGGCCGCCGTGTTCGCCGAGCTGGACGGGCTGCACGCCGACGGCGCGCGCTTCACCGCGGTCTCCGAGGAGCGCGGCCTGGTCGACTACGGCGACCCCGGCGTGCTCGTCGTCATCGACCCGATCGACGGCTCGCTCAACGCCAAGCGCGGGCTGACCCACCACGCGCTGTCGGTCGCCGTGGCCGACGGGCCGACGATGGCCGACGTCGTCTTCGGCTACGTCTACGACCTCGGCCCCGGCGAGGAGTGGCGCGCGGTGCGCGGCGGCGGCGCCCACCTCAACGACGCGCCGCTGGACGAGCCGCTGCCCGAGCGCCGCCGCCGCGACGGCAAGCTCGAGGTCGTGGCCATCGAGTCGGCCGACCCGCGCTGGCTGGCCGCCTCCTCGGAGCGCGCTGGTCAGCGTCACCGGCCGCGTGCGCGCGATGGGCTCGATCGCCATCTCGCTGTGCCAGGTCGCCGCCACGCGCGTCGACGGCATGGCCACGCTGGCCAACTGCCGCTCCGTCGACGCCGCGGCGGCCCAGCTCATCGTGCGCGAGAGCGGCGGCCTGGTCGCCTTCACCGCGATGGACGAGCCGCTGGACGCGCCGCTCGACCTCGAGCCGCGCTCGCCGGTGATCGCGGCGCGCAACGAGACCACCCTGGGCGAGCTCGCCACGCTCCCCGCCGCCAACCACGATGGGATGCCGCGATGATCGACTGGGACCTGGCCGAGAAGGTCGCCGGCGCCGTGGCCGGCGCGCCGGCGGACGGCGCCAAGCCGCTGCCGGGCGAGCTCGGCCCGATGGCCGGACGCCGCGCGCGAGGGCGTCGTCGCCTACTCGCGGCTTCAGCCGGCGCAGCGAGCTGCCGCCGCCCGAGGCGGTCGACCGCGGCGTGTGGATGAAGGCCAACCTCGGGACGATGCGCGGGACGCTCGACCCGGTCGCTCGAGCGCAGCATGAACGGCGGCGGTCCGCTCGGCCGGCCCGCTGCGCGCGGCGGGCGGCGCGCTGCTGGCCGCCGAGATCGGCGGCGTCGTGGGCTTCATGAGCCGCCACGTGCTCGGCCAGTACGAGCTGGCGCTGCTCGACCCGCTCCAGCCGCCGCGCCTGCTGCTCGTCGCCCCCAACCTGCGCGAGGCGGCGGCGGGCATGGAGGTCGAGCTGGCCGAGCTGCTGCCGTGGGTCGTCTTCCACGAGGTCACCCACGCCGTGCAGTTCTCGAGCGTCCCGTGGCTGCGCGACCACGTCGCCGGGCTGCTGCGCGAGCTGCTGGCCTCGGTCGAGGTCAAGGTCGACGCGTCCGCGCTGCTCAAGCTGCCGTCGGCCGACGACCTGCGCGGCCTGTGGGACCAGGTCCGCGACCAGGGGCTCGTGACCGCGGTGGCCGGGCCCGAGCGCAAGGCGCTGATCGACCGCCTGCAGGCCACGATGGCCATGGTCGAGGGCCACGCCGAGCACGTCATGGACGCGGCCGGCGCGCCGGTGCTGCCCAACGTGGCCACGCTGCGCGAGGCCATGGACCGCCGCCGCCGCGAGCGCTCGCCGACGTTCAAGCTGCTCGAGCGCCTGCTCGGCCTGGACCTCAAGCTGCGCCAGTACGAGGAGGGCCGCCGCTTCTGCGACGGCGTCGTGCAGCGCGGCGGGATCGAGGCGCTCAACCGCGCCTGGACGTCGCCCGAGCGGCTGCCGACGATGGCCGAGCTCGACGACCCCGCGGCGTGGATCCGGCGCACCGAGATGCGCGCCGTGGAGCCGCCGGGCTGAGCCGACCCGCCGGAGCCGATGTCGTCCCACCCACCCTCGGCGGTCCGTTTGTCAGAATGGATCACATGCCCTCACGCGACGAGATCCTCCAGGCGCTCACGGCCGTCATCGACCCTGAGCTGCGGCGTTCGATCGTCGAGCTCGAGATGGTGCGCTCGATCGACGCCCGCCCGGACGGCACGGTCGACGTCACCGTCTCGCTGACCACGCCCGGATGCCCGATCCGCAGCCACTTCGAGTCGGCGGTGCGCACCGCCGTCGGCGCGCTGGACGGGGTGCACAACGTGCGCGTCGCCTTCGACGTGCTCTCCGACCAGGAGAAGGCCGGCCTGCAGCAGAAGCTCGGCCGCGGCAACCTGCCCGAGGGCGCGCTGGCCCAGGTCTCCAACGTGGTCTGCGTGGGCTCGGGCAAGGGCGGCGTCGGCAAGTCGACGATCACCGCCAACCTGGCCGCCGCGCTCGCCGCGCAGGGCAAGAAGGTCGGCGTGCTCGACGCCGACGTCTGGGGCTACTCGATCCCGCGCATGTTCGGGGTCGGCGGCCGCCCGCAGGTCTCGGCCGACCGCA
Source organism: uncultured Actinomycetes bacterium (assembly GCA_963787065.1). Classification (GTDB taxonomy): domain Bacteria; phylum Actinomycetota; class Thermoleophilia; order Solirubrobacterales; family Solirubrobacteraceae; genus JAOPZW01. Next base: position 3,379 of record CAWBBQ010000037.1, on the reverse strand, counting down.
AGATCATGCCGCTGATGGCCCACGGCGTGAAGGTCATGTCGATCGGTTTCTTCGTCGAGGAGGACTCGGCCGTCGTCTGGCGCGGGCCGATGCTCCACAAGGCGCTGACCCAGTTCCTCGAGGACGTCGACTGGGGCGAGCTCGACTACCTGCTCGTCGACCTGCCGCCGGGCACCGGCGACGTCTCGATGACGCTCGCCCAGCTGCTGCCGCAGTCGAAGTTCCTGCTCGTCACCACGCCCCAGCCGGTGGCCCAGAAGGTCGCCCGCCGCGCGGCCGAGATGGCGCACAAGGTCAACCTCGAGATCGGCGGCGTGATCGAGAACATGACCGCCTTCGTCACGCCGTCCGGGGAGCGCTTCGCGCTGTTCGGCGAGGGCGGCGGGCCGCGCGCTGGCCGACGAGCTCGACGTGCCGCTGCTCGGCAACGTGCCGCTGACCATGCCGCTGCGCGAGCAGGCCGACGCCGGGCTGCCGCTCGTGCTCGCCGACCCGGACGACCCCGCGGCCGATGGCCATCCATCAGGCCGCGCGGGGACTGATCGCCCTGTTCCCGCTCGAGCTGCCGATCCTGCAGATGGCGAGCGCGGGCGCGGGCTCCGCCGAGGCGCCGGCCGCCCCGCCGACGGGGATGTCGCTCCCGATGGCCGGCTGACGCCCCTAACTCCGGCCGCGCGGTCAGGTCACCTCGCGCAGCACCCCGCTGTGCACGTCGTAGACGAACCCGCGCACGGCGTCCGTGCACGGGAGGAACGGGCTCTCCCGGATGCGGGCGACCGACGCGCGGACGTCGTCGTCGGTGCCGGCGAAGGCGTGGACCTGCCAGTCGGGCGCGATCCCGATCTCGTCCTCGATCTGCCGGCGGAACTCCGCGTCCGAGAGCCTGGCCATGCCGCAGTCGGTGTGCTGGATGAGCAGGACCTCGCGCGTGCCCAGCAGCCGCTGCGACATGGCCAGCGAGCGGATCGCGTCGTCGCTGGCGATGCCGCCGGCGTTGCGGATGACGTGCGCCTCGCCCTCCCGCAGGCCGAGCACGCGCTCGACGATGAAGCGCGAGTCCATGCACGCGAGCACGGCGATGCGCCGCGCGGGCGGCAGCGGCAGGTCGCCCTTGTCGAAGCTCGCCGCATAGCGCTCGGCGTTGGCCAGCAGGTCGTCGGCGCCGCTCATCGCGCGCTCTCCGCGGGCGTCCGTGAGGCCGGCCGGCCTACGAGCGGCTCGTGTAGTACTCGGCGTTGACCTGGGCGAACTTCTGCCACTCGTCGGGCAGCTGGTCCTCGGCGAAGCACGCGTCGACCGGGCACGCCTCGACGCACGCGTCGCAGTCGATGCATTCCTCGGGGTCGATGTAGAGCATCTCGACCTTGTCGTAGTCGGGCTCGTCCGGGGTGGGGTGGATGCAGTCCACCGGGCACACCTCGACGCACGAGTTGTCTTTCGTGCCGATGCACGGCTCCGCGATCACGTAGGCCATGCGCGGAAGCATATGACAGAGGTCCGGACGGCTCGTCCGCGCCCGGCGCGGGCCGCGTCACGCCGGCGGCGGGCGTTTCTGAGACCACGGCCGGGCCGCCTCGAGCTGCGCGGCGAGGGCCAGCAGCGCGCCCTCCTGGGCCGGCCGGCCGAGGAGCTGGACACCGATCGGGAGGCCGTCGTCGTGGCTCAGCGGCACCGAGACGGCCGGCTGGCCGGTCACGTTCGCGGTGGCCGTGAACGGCGTGAACGCCGCCGCTCGCCGGAACAGCTCCATGCCGTCGCCGGTCTCGGGGCGGACGCCGTGCAGGGCCACCGGCGCCTCGGCCAGCGTCGGCGTGAGGACGGCGTCGTAGCCGTCCATCCAGCCGAGCACGCCGCGCGCGTAGACCTGCAGGCGCGCGGCGGCCAGGTGGCCGTCGAGCGATGACGTGCGGGCCACGAGCTGCCACAGCGCCCAGCTCACGGGCTCGAGGTCGTCGGGTCCCGGCTCGCGACCGCGGACGAGGCGGGCGAAGGCGACCTGCGTCATCACGAGCGGGGCGAACAGGCTGGTGAACGCGTCCAGCAGCCACGGCTCGCGCCACGGAGGGTCTTCGACCTCCTCGACCTCGTGGCCCAGCGACTCGAGCAGCGTTCCGGCTTCGCGCGCGGCGTGCGCGCACGCGGGAGCCACGTCGACTTCGTACGGCGGGAACGTCGTGACCGCGATCCGCAGCCGCCCGGGGTCGCGCGCGCCCGTGACGGCGAACGGCTCGGCCGGCGGCGGGGCCCACGACGCATCGCCGACCTCGCGGCCGGCCAGGACGTCGAGCGCCGCCGCGCTGTCGGCCGTCGTGCGCGCGAGCACGCCGTCGACGCCGAGGAAGCTCTCGCCGACCTCGGGATGTAGGGAGATGCGGTGGCGCTGGGCCTTGAGGCCGAGGAGCCCGCAGCACGCGGCGGGGATCCGGATCGAGCCACCGCCGTCGTTGCCGTGGGCCATCGGTACGAGGCCGGCAGCGACCGCGGCGGCTGCGCCGCCCGAGGACCCGCCGGAGGTGCGCGCGTGGTCCCACGGGTTGCGCGTGGCCCCGAAGCGCTCGGTGTGCGTCCACGGCAGGATCCCCCACTCCGACAGGGTCGTGGTGCCGACCACGATGCAGCCCGCGGCCCGCAGGCGGGCGACGACGTTGTGGTCGTAGGGCGCGATCCAGTCGCCCATGAAGCCGGCTCCGTGCGTCACCCGGTGCCCGGCCAGCGCGCGGTTGTTCTTGATCGCCACCGGGACGCCGGCGAACGGCCGCTCGTCGCCGGGCCGGATCGCCTGTGCGCCGGCCAGCGCCTCCTCGTGGAAGACGTCGACGAACGCGTTGAGCTCGGGGTCGAGCGCGTCGACGCGCCGCAGCGAGGCCTCGATCAGCTCGCGCGCCGACAGCTCGCCCGCGCGCACGAGCGCGGCGAGCTCGAGCGCGGGGCGGAAGAGCAGGTCGGCGTCGGCGGGCTCGGCCATGGCGGGAGGGTAGGGCCGCCGTCCATCCGGCACGCGAGCGCATCGCATCGCTGTCGGGGTCAGACCCCCACAGCGCACGCAACGCTGTCGGGGTCAGACCCCCACAGCGCCCGGCCTGCGCCGCGTGCGCCCTGCGGCGGATGTGCCCGTCGCGGCGGGTGTGAGGGGTTGCCTGCCGCGAGCGTTCTCGCCGCGGTCGTTTCGCGTGGGTGCCGACCAGGGCACCGAAGGGAGACGGGCCAGACCCCACCGCGGGGCCGTCCGAGGTCTCCTGTGCACGCATGCGGTGCATAGGAGACCCCGGACCGCGATTCGCCTCGGCCCAAGCCCCGTCCGAGGTCTCGTATGCACGCATGCGGTGCACCGGAGACCTCGCTCAGCGAGATCCCCACCGACGCAGCGCAGGCATCCTCC
>CAWBBQ010000036.1:0-16447 GCA_963787065.1 uncultured Actinomycetes bacterium | reverse complement strand
CGAGGCCGAGCGAGTCGCCGATCGCCAGCGCGACGTCGAGCCCGACGTAATCCAGCAGCGCGAGCGGGCCCATCGGGTGGCCGGCGCCGAGCGTCATGCAGGTGTCGACGTCGGCCGGCGCCATGCCCTTGTCCTCGGCCAGCGCGACCGCGTCGAACAGGTAGGGGAACAGCAGCCGGTTGACCACGAAGCCCGCGCAGCCGGGCACCTCGACGGCGCGCTTGCCGAGCGCCGCGGCCAGCGCGTGGGCGCGGGCGCGCGTGTCGCGGTCGGCGCGGCGCGGGAAGGCGAGCTCGATCAGCTCCATCCGCGGCACGGGATGGAAGACGTGGAAGGCGACGAAGCGCTCGGGCCGGCCGCTGGCCTCGGCCAGCGCGGCGAGCGGCAGCGAGGACGTCGTGGTGGCCAGCACGGCGGCCGGGTCCAGACGACCCTCCAGACGGCCGAGCAGCTCGCGCTTGGCCGTCAGGTCCTCGGTGATCGCCTCGATCGCGAAGGTGACCTCGTCGATCCCGTCGCGCAGGTCGGTGGCGATCCGCAGGTGCCCGGCCGGCAGCTCCTGCTCGAGCTTGGCGCAGACCTTGTGCACCGCCTGCTCGGCCCGCTCGGCCGACGCGCCGGAGCGCGCCCACAGCGTCACCGGTGCGTGGCGGCCCGCGACGGCTGCCAGCCCGCAGGCGATCGTGCCGCTGCCGACGATGCCCAGGCGCTCGGCCAGGCCTTCGCTCACGGCGCGACCGCCGGCGCGTAGAGCCGATGGACGCGCACCGCCTCCGGGCGCAGCTCCTCGCACATCCCGCACAGGATGCACTCGTCGACGTTGGACTCGACGATCTCGACGGTGCCGCCGGCGTCGGCGAAGATGTCGACCGGGCAGGTCTCGGCCAGCCCGGCCGCCAGCGTCGCGTCGGCCGCGGCGCCGTCGTCGACCTCGATCCCGATGAACGTGGCGTCCGTCCTCATGCTGCGCTCCTCGCTCCGAGCCTATCCCGCATGAGCTGCGGGATGTGGGCGATCTCGTCGGCCACGACGATCCCCGCCTCGCTCAGGCGCGCGATCTTCTGGGCCGCGGTGTCCTCCTGGCCTTCCACGATCGTCCCGGCGTGGCCGAAGCTCATGCCCGGCATCTCGTCCATGAAGCGCCCGGCCATGAAGGCGACGATCGGCAGGCGCGAATCGTGCTCGCTCACCCAGCGCGCGAGCTCGACCTCCATGCGCCCGCCGGGCTCGGTGTAGATGACGATCCCCTCGGTCTGCTCGTCGTCCTCGAACAGCGGCATGAGCTCGGCGTAGGTCGAGCCGATGATCGCGTCGCCGCCGATCGACACCGCCGTCGACTGCCCGAGCCCGGCCGCGGTCAGCGTCGAGGACATCTCCGTGGTCATGCCGCCGGAGCGGCTGATGACGCCGATCGGACCCGGGCTGTAGGCCTTCGCGGCGTCGCGGGCGGGACCGCCGATGCCGCCCATCTTGACCACGTCGGGGACGATGATCCCCAGGCAGTTGGGGCCGATGATGCGCGCCCCGCGCAGCGCCGCCAGCTCGACCATCTCGGCCACGTCGCGGCGCGGGATGCGCTCGGTGACGATGACGATCAGCTCGATCCCGTTCTCGATCGCCTCGAACACGGCGTCCCGGGTGAAGGCGGGCGGGACGGTGACCACGCTGCCCGTGATCGGCGCCCCATGGTGGTCGACGGCCTGGGCGACGGTGTCGAACACGGGCACGCCGTGGATCTCGCGCCCGCGCCGGCCGGGCGTCACGCCGCCGACGATCCGCGCCCCGCTGCCGTACTCCAGGCACTCGCGCGTGAGGTTGACCGCCTCGCGCCCGGTGATGCCCTGGACGATGAACGTCGTGGTCTCGTCGATGAGGATCGACATCAGGGGGTTACCTCCGCGGGGCATCCGGCCCCGCGTTCTGAAGACGTCGTTCGGCATCCTGCCGCCCGAGATCGGACGGGCTTCGCCCGTTTGCGATCTTCTGGACGGCGCGCCGCGCCGCGTCGTGCATCGACACGGAGCGGTCGGCGTACTCCACGCCGTAGCGCTCGAGGATCTGGTAGCCCTCGTCCTCCCAGGCGCCGGGGATGCGGAAGATGGCGATCTTCTCCGCGGGATCCATCCCCAGCTCCAGGCACGCCTTGATTACCCCGCGGGCGACGATGTCCACGCGCGTGTTGGAGACGATCGACATCATCACCGCGATCCGGTCGACGCCGGGCTTCTGGAGCACGAGCTTGGCCAGCCCGCAGGCCTTGCTGACGCTGGGGTTGCCGCCGATCTCGCAGTAGTTGGCCGGCCGCCCGCCGTGGGCGCGGACCGCGTCGAACAGGGTCAGCGAGCCGCCGCCGGCCCCGATCACCAGCCCGAGGTCGCCGTCGAACTCGGTCACGTTGCCGGCCACGCCGCGGTGGTCCTGCGCGTCGACCTCCTCGCCGGCCAGCTCGAACGGCGTCGCCTCACGCGCCTGGCGCGTCTCCTCGTGGCCCACGCCGAGCTCGTGCAGCAGGTCGCGCTGGCGCGGGCGGGCCTCGTCCTCCATGTCGGCCTGGGCGTCGAGGGCCACGAACGACCCGTCGTCGAGCTCGCCGATCGGGTTGATCTCGGCCAGCGTGAGGTCGCGCTCGCAGAACACGCGCGCCAGCGCGGTGAGGATCGGCACCAGCCGCGTCAGCCGCGCGCCGGTGACGCCGAGGCCGGAGATCAGCTCCCTGGCCTGGAACTCCGACAGCGGCAGGATCGTCGAGAAGTGCCGCCGCGCGACGCGGTCGGGATGCGTGACGGCGACCTCCTCGATGTCGATGCCGCCCATGTCGCTGAACAGCATCACCGGGCGCTTGCGGATCCCGTCCCAGACCACGCCGGCGTAGTACTCCTGGCGGACCGAGGCGCGCGAGTCGACGAGCACGCCGCGGGGGCTCTGCCCGTCGATCTTCAGGGCGAGCACGTCGCGGGCCCTCCCGACCGCCTCCTGCGGCGTGTCGGCGAACTGGATCCCGCCCGCCTTCATCCGGCCGCCGGCCAGCACCTGGGACTTGATGACCACCGGGCCGCCGATCCGCTGCGCGATGTGCCCGGCCTCGCCGGCGTCGCGCGTGAAGCCGAAGTCGGTGACCGGGATGCCGGCCCGCCGGACGATCTCGCGGGCCTCGTACTCGTACATGCGCATTGGCTTCCTCCTCGTGGGCCTCGTGGGCCTAGCCGGTCGTCCGCAGTCCCGTGGCGATCCCCGCGACGCTGGCCAGCAGCGCCTCGCGGGCGTCGGCGTCGCCGGACCGGTGGCGGCGCAGCAGCTCGATCTGCAGGTGGGAGAGCACGTCGAGCCACGGCAGCCGCCGGGCGTGGCGCGCGAGCGCGTCGGCGCTCGGGTCGCCGAGCCGCTCGTGGCCGGTGATCGCGAGCACCCGCTCGACGCAGCGATCGCGCTCGGCCCACAGGTCCTGCCACACCGCGGCGGCCTCGGCCGTCGGCGCCAGCTCGAGGTAGCGCTCGCCGATCTCGCGGTCACAGATGGCCAGCGCGCTCTCCAGCGTGCTCACCAGCCCGCGGAAGAACGGCCAGCCGTGCCACATCCGGCGCTGCAGGCCCAGGTCGCCGGCGGCCAGGGCCGCGCCGGCCCCGTACCAGGAGGGCAGCGCCATCCGGTTCTGCATCCAGGCGAAGACCCACGGGATCGCACGCAGCGCGGCGATGCCCGCGGCCTCGGCACCGCCCGTCCCACCGGCCCCGCCCGGCCGCGCGACCGGCCGCGAGCCGATGTTCAGCTCGCCGAGCACGTCGATCGGGGTGCACGCGCGGAAGGCCTCCAGGAACGCGGGGTCCTCGTGCACGAGCGCGCGCCAGCGCGTCCACGACCGCGCGGCGATGCGGTCCATCTCGGCGCGCCACTCGGGCGCCGGCGAGGCTCCGGGCTCGACGGTGGCCTGTACGACGGCCGCCACGGTCTGCTCGAGCGAGCGGACGGCCAGCCGCGCGTCGGCGAACTTGGCGGTGATCACCTCGCCCTGCTCGGTGATCTTGATGCGCCCGCCGACGCTGCCCGGCGGCTGGGCCAGGATCGAGCGGTAGGCCGGGCCGCCGCCACGCGAGGCCGAGCCGCCGCGACCGTGGAACAGGCGCAGCTCGACGCCGCGGGCCGCCGCCTGCTCGGACAGCGCCTCCTGCGCGGTGTACAGCAGCCAGCGGCTGGCCACGAAGCCGGCGTCCTTGCCCGCGTCGGAGTAGCCGAGCATGACCTCCTGACGCCCGCCGCGCAGCTCGAGGTGGCGCGCGTAGGCGGCGTTGTCGTACAGGCCGCTCATCGTGCTCGTCGCCTGCTCGAGCGCCGCGCGGCACTCGAACAGCGGCACGAGCTCGAGCTCCGACCGCTCCGCTCGCAGCAGGCCGCTGCGGCGCGCGAGCCACAGCGCGCACAGCAGGTCGGAGGCGCACCCGGCGTTGGAGACGATGAACGTGTCGAGCGCCCGCGGGCCGTGGGCGGCGTGCGCGCGGGCGATCGCGTCGAACGTCGCCGCCGCGCGCGGCACCTGCCCGCCGTCGCGCGGCGGCATCCCATCGTCCAGGCACGCGCGCGTCAGCAGCGCGACGCGCTCGTCCTCGCCGTCCGTCGCGGCGTAGCCGGGCAGCAGCGCGCGGCACGCCTCGTGCAGCGCCGGGGCGTTGTCGCGCACCTCGAGGGTGGCCAGCTCGAAGCCGAAGATCCGCACCTGCCAGAGCAGCCGCTCGATCCGCCCGCGCGCGACGAGCCGCGACCCGAGGCTGTCCCTGATCGCCTCGAGGTCGGCCGCCAGCTCTTCGGGCGCGTCGTAGCCCGGCTCGCCCGGCTGCTCACCGCGCGCCATGGCCAGCGTGTGGCGCAGCCGCGCGCCGACGTAGGCGAGCTTGCGCCGCAGCGGCTCGCCCGCCTCGTGCACGTAGCGCACGGCCAGGAACGCCGCCGTCTGCGGCAGCTCGCGCTCGTCGCGCTCGAGCGAGGCCCGCAGCGCGTCGCTCAGCGGCAGCGTCCCCGCGGCCTGCGAGAACGTCTCGCGCAGCGGGGCCAGCCGCTGGGCGAGCAGCGTGAGGGCCAGGACGCGATGGGCCTGCAGCGTCTCGTGGATCGTGGCCGGCCCGACGTTCGGGTTGCCGTCCATGTCGCCGCCGGCCCAGCTGCCGAAGCGCAGCGGCGCGGTGGGGTCGCCCGCGTCGCCGGCGACGACGCGCGCGTACTCGAGCGCCAGCTCCGGGGCCGCGTCGAACAGGACGGTCTCGAAGAAGAACAGCATCCGCCGGACCTCGTCGGCCACGCGCGGGCGCATCGAGCGAACCTCGTTCGTGGCGAACCACACGGCCAGCGCCTCGCGCAGGTCGTCCTCCAGGCGCCGGCGCTCGGAGGCGCCGAGGCGCGGGTCGTCGAGCGCCTCCAGCGCGGCGGCGACGGTGCGCGCCTTGGTCAGCACCGAGCGCCGCGCGACATCGGTCGGGTGCGCGGTGAGCACGAGCCGCACGTCGAGCGCCGGCGTCGCGCCCGCCCGCCGCGCGTGCGCGGCCGCCTCGCGCAGCGACTCGGGCGGTGGCCCGCCGCCTTCGACGTCGGCCGCGCGCCGGGCCCGCAGGCGGCGGTGCGCGTCGGCCAGGTTGGCCATCGCGAGGTGCATCGTGCACCCGCGGACCAGCCCGGCGGCCACGCGGGAGGGTAGCCGCGCGACCACCGAGGCCAGGTCAGCGGCCCGCTGCGGGTCGGTGCCGCGCAGCGCCGCCGCGCCGGCGTGCAGCTCGGCCAGCGCCGCGCACAGCGGCTCGCCGCCGGCGTCGAGCAGCACCTCGCCCAGCAGCCGCTCCAGCAGGTCGTCGGCCGACTCGGCCACAGGCGGGCTGACCGCCGGGCCACCCGGCGGCATGGCGACGGCGACGGCCATCACCCATCACCGGTCGTTCACGGGCGCGAGCACCGGCGCCTGCCGGATGTCGCGGCGGCGCTCGTCGAGCTCGCGCTTGCGCGGTCGCAGCCGGCCCTGCCCGCCGGCCTCCTTGGCCTCGATCTGCTCGAGCTTGGCCAGCAGGGTCTCGGCCATGCGGATCGACGCGGCGTCGATCAGGCGCCCGTCGAGGGACACGGCGCCCTTGCCGTTGGCCGCGGCGTCCCGCATCGCCGCGATGATGCGGTGGGTCTTGTCGACGAGCGCGGCGTCGGGGGTGAACACCTTGTTGGCCAGCTCGATCTGCGACGGGTGGATCGCCCACTTGCCCTCGAAGCCGAGCACGGCCGCGCGCCGGGCCGCGGCCAGGTAGCCGTCGGGATCGTTGAAGTCGCCGAACGGCCCGTCGATCGGGCGCAGGCCGTGCGCCCGGCAGGTGACGGCGATGCGCGACAGCGCGTAGTGCCACTGGTCGCCCCAGTGGCGCTCGCGCTCGGGCGTGCCGTTGGGGTCGGTGAGCATCGCGTAGTTGGGATCGGACCCGCCGATCGAGGTCGTGTGGCTCTGCAGCGACGCGGCGTAGTCGGCGACGCCGAACACCATCGCCTCCATCCGGGTCGGGCAGGCGCGGGCGATCTCGTCGATGTTGGTCATGCCGATGGCGGTCTCGATCAGCACCGAGATCCCGATGCGATGCTCGAGGCCGGTCGCCTCCTCGATCTGGTCGAGGAGCGTGGCGACGAGGTGCACGTCGCCGGCGCTCGCCGCCTTGGGGATCATGATCTGGTCGATCTGGTCGCCGGCCGCCTCGACCACGTCGACCAGGTCGCGGTAGCAGTAGTGGGTGTCCAGCCCGTTGATGCGCAGCGACACCGAGCACCCAGACCAGTCCTGCTCCTGCAGCGCGTCGACGATGTTGACCCGGGCCTGGACCTTGTCGTCGGGCGCGACCGCGTCCTCGAGGTCGAGCATCACGATGTCCGCGCCGGCGTCCGGCGCCTTCTCGAGCATGCGGAGGTTCGAGCCGGGGACGGCGAGCTCGCTGCGGTGCAGACGCGGGGCGATCGGGACCATGTGGCGCTCCTCGGACGGTGGATCGCCAGTAGACGCCCCTCGATCCCGCTTGGCAAGGGACCTTAGATGAATTCGTGCGTTCCGCTACGAGCCCTCGATATATAGAGTGAAAGCGTCGGTCCACGACGTATTCCGTGGTTCGCCTGCAAGAATTCCAATACTCTTCGGCCCATGACGCCGAACGCCACCCTCCCGCCGCTCAACCCAGGGGATCGCCTGCTCTGCGGCCCTGGTCCCAGCAACGTCGAGCCCCGGGTCCTCGAGGCCATGCAGAAGCCGATGCTGAGCCACCTCGACCCGGACATGCACGACATCCTGCTCGAGGTCGTCGACTTCCAGCGGCAGGTCTACAAGGCGCAGGGCGGCCTCGTCTTCCCGCTGCAGGCGACGGGGTCGTCGGGCATGGAGACCGGCCTGGTCAACCTGCTCGAGCCGGGCGACACGGCGATCGTGGCCGTCACCGGCTTCTTCGGCAACCGGATCGCCAAGATGGCCGCGCGCACCGGCGCCGACGTCGTCGAGGTGAAGGCCGACTACGGCGAGATCGTGCCCAACGAGCGCCTGCTCGAGGAGCTCGACAAGCATCCCGACGCGCGCCTGGTCGCCGTCGTGCACGCCGAGACGTCGACCGGCGCCCGCCATCCGGTGGCGGAGCTCGGCGAGGCGCTGCGCCGGCGCGGCGGCGACACGCTGCTGTTCGTCGACACGGTCACGTCGCTCGGCGCCCACCCCGTCGAGTTCGACGACTGGAACATCGACTTCTCCTACTCGTGCACCCAGAAGGCGCTCGCCGCGCCTCCCGGGATGTCGCCGCTGGCCATCTCCGACCGCGCGCTCGAGCGCGTGGCCCAGCGCAAGAACCCGGTGCCGTTCTCGTTCGACCTCGACCTGCTGCGCAAGTACTGGATCGAGCGACCGGTGGTCTACCACCACACCGCGCCGATCCTGCACATCTACGCGCTGTACGAGGCGCTGCGCGGCGCCCTCGAGGAGGGCCTGGAGAACCGCTTCCAGCGCCACACCGACGCCGGCGGCTACTTCCAGGCCGAGATCAAGCGCCGCGGCCTGGAGCTGCTGGCCGACCCCGACCACCAGCTCGCGCAGCTCAGCGCGGTCAAGGTGCCCGAGGGAGTCGACGGCAAGGAGATCCAGACGGCGATCCTGCGCGAGCACGGCATCGAGGTCGGCGGCGGCCTCGGCCCCGACGCGCCCCCGATCTGGCGCATCGGCCTGATGGGCTACAACGCCCGCCAGGACGCCGCCGACCGCGTGCTGGCCGCGTTCGACGCGACGCTGGCCGGCAAGACGGAGCTCGCCTCGACGGCCTGAGGTCTCCTTGGCCGTCGCCGTGGGCGCCGGCCAGGGCATCGAGGGAGGGAGCGGTCGCGGCGCGGGGTTGGGGCCGTCCGGGGTCTCCTACCTACCGTATGGGTGCACAGGAGACCTCGGATCGATCATCCGCCCCCGTCATCGGGCGCAGATCCACGAACAACGTGGATTTCCGCCCGAGCGTGAGCAGAACCCCTCCCCTCGCCGCGATCAGGCGGCGTCGCGCACCGCAGCCGGCAGGCCGCGCGGAGCGCCACAGCGCAAGACGCGACCCTCAAGCCCCCTGCGCCGCCGCAGCCCGCCCGGGCTCGGTCCCGCGCGCCCGCGCGAGCGCGTGCTGCGCGGCCGGCGAGTCGACGTAGGCCATGAACGCGTCGACCGCGTCGCGCACCGGTCCGGTCGCCGCGCGGACCACGTACCACGAGCGGTGCGGCAGCCCGCCGCGCGGGCGGATCGTGCCGAGCAGGCCGAGCGAGAGCTCGAGCTCGACCGCCGCGCGCGACTGCAGCGCCACGCCCAGGCCGACGCGCGCGGCCTGCTTGATCGCGCCGTTCGAGCCGAGCGTCAGGACCCGCGGCTCGATGCCGTGGGCGGAGAGGTACTCCTCGCACAGCGTCCGCGTGCCCGATCCGGGCTCGCGCAGCAGCCACGGCCGCGTGGCCAGCTCCTCCATCGCCACCCAGCGGCGCTTGGCCAGCGGGTCCGACGGCGAGGTGATGAGCACCCACTCGTTGTCCATGAACGCGCGACCGGCCAGGCGGCCGTCCTCGGGCACGCGGCCGGTGATGGCGACGTCGACCTCGTGGTCGGCCAGACGCTGGAAGACGTCGGCGCGGTTGCCCACGTCGAGGCTGATCTCGAGATCGGGATGGCGCTCGCGGAAGCCCTGGATGAGCGGCGGGACGAGGAACTCGCCGGCCGTGGTCACCGCGCTGATCCGCAGCGTCCGCCGCCCGCGCTCGGCCGCCTCGCGCGCGGCGCGGCCGCCCTGGTCGAGCAGGCCGAGCACGTCGGCGGCGTACGGCGCGTAGGCGGCGCCGGCCGGCGTGGGCCGCAGGGTGCGCCCCGCGCGCTCGGTCAGGGCGACGCCCAACTCGCGTTCGAGGGCGGCCACGGCGGCCGACACCGACGGCTGGGTGACGACCAACTCCTCGGCCGCCGCTGTCACCGATCCCCGGCGGACGACCGCGAGGAAGGCGACCAGCTGGGTGAGGGTCACTGCCATGGAATCGCCAAGAAGCATATAGGGACGGTTATGGCCCGCGGGGGAACGAAGCGCTGCGCCGACCACGATCGTGGCGCAGACCGGGACGACGATCAGGCGTGCAGCGCGCTGTCGGCGCTGACCGGCGCGGGCTCGCGGCGGCCGTGGCTCGCGCCCACCGCCTGCGCGACGCGCGCGGAGACGAGGTGGTAGAGCAGGATGACCTGCACGAGCGCCAGCGAGTCCGAGCGCAGCAGGTCGGTGCCGACGGTGAACTCGCCCAGCTGCCGGACCCGCAGGTGGCTGGCCGAGCTCATCCGCTCCCAGACCGCCTCCTCGATCATGGCCGCGTGATCCGAGTCGATGTCGCCGGGGATCCGCAGCAGGAGCTGGCGCTCGTGGCGCTCGAGCGACGGGCCGTCGTCGACGTCGTCGACGAGCGGGGCGAGGTCCGGATGGGGCAGCGTGTCGCGCAGCACGACCTCGGCGTCCAGGTGCGCCGGGTCGCCGCCGCGGTGAGGGCGGAAGCTGACGACGATGTCGGCGTGCGCCTGCTGCGGGCGGATGAACTGATCCGCATCGCGCTCGCGATGGTCGAGCTCCCACAGCACCTGGTCGGTCGTGTAGCCGCGGCGCGTGCAGTCGCGCTTGACCTTCCATGCCCGGCGCAGCTCCTCGGGCGGGGCCAGGAAGACGCGCACGTCGTGGGCCGAGCGCAGCGTCTCGGTGTAGAAGCCGAGCAGTCCTTCGACGATCAGGTAGCGCGCCGGGCGCAGGTAGCGCGGCGCGCCCAGCATGCCCGTGCGGTGGTCGTAGACCGGCTTGAGGACCGGCTCGCCGCGGCGCAGATGGCGCAGGTGCTGGGTGAGGATGTCGAGGTGGTTGGCGTCGGGGTGCAGCGGCGTGATGCCGAGGTGATGACGCTCGTGGCGGTCGTAGCGGTGGTAGTCGTCGGCTCCGAGGAGCGCGACGTCGTCGTCCCCCAGGACGCGCACCAGGCCGCGCGTGAGGGTGGTCTTGCCCGCTCCGGAATCGCCGACCACACCGAGCACGATGGGGCGCGACATGGCCCGCGAACCCTAGCGCGGACGCGCCGCGACGCCCACCGCTCCCGGCGCGGCTCGTCGACGCACATGCCCATTGCCAATTGGCGCGTTGGCGTGTATGAATTTGTCCAATCCGATGGCCACGACGCCGACGCCCCCGACCGAGTTCAACATCCCGCTCAGCGGGACCGCCGTCTGGGCCGGGCCCGAGGCGATCGGCGAGACGCCGTTCGACACCGCTCCCGCTCCGCGCGCGGTCGACGTCGACGGCGACGATCCGCGCGTCGCCCTGCGGCGCACGCTGGGCATGTTCGCCACCGGGGTGACGATCATCACCACGCGCGTCGGCGAGCAGGTGCACGGCATGACCGCCAACGCGTTCATGTCCGTCTCGCTCGAGCCGCCGCTCGTGCTCATCTCCGTCGACCGCCGGACGAAGATGTGCGGCCTCCTGCACGAGGGCAGCTGCTACGGGGTCAGCGTGCTCTCGGCGGCCCAGAGCGAGCTGTCGGACCGCTTCGCCGGCCGCACCAGCGAGGGCTCCCCCGACCCGCGCTTCGAGCTGATCGAGGACACCCCGCTCGTCGAGGGCGCGCTGGCCCGCTTCGTGGCGCGCGTCCAGCGCTCCTACTGGGGCGGCGACCACTCGCTGTTCCTCGGGCGCGTCGAGTACGCGCGCACGGGCGAGGGCACTCCGCTGCTGTTCCACGGCGGGCGCTACGAACGGCTCGGGCCGGGCGCCGACGCCGGCCAGCCCAACTAGCTCGCGTCGGCGCGCGAACCTGCCGCTCGAGCTCAGTGATCGTCTGAGACGATCGGCCGATGGACCCCGGCACGCAGCTGCCGCCGACGCGATCGACGCAGCGACGCCAGATCGAGATGGTGGCAGCCCGCCCCCGGCCGCGCACGCGACACTTGGGACCTAGACGCCGAACAGCTCGGCCACGGTGCGCCGCATGACCGCGGGATCGGCGTCGACCCCGGTCCAGTGGCGGATGCTGATGACGCCCTGGTTGACGAGCATCCCGAGGCCGTCGAGGACCGTGCAGGCGCGCGCCTGCGCGTCGCGGATGAGCCGCGTGCGCGGTGGGTTGGGGATCACGTCGGCGACGACGACGCCCGGACGCAGGCTGTCGAGGTCCAGGTCGAGCCGCGCGTCGACGTCGGGGAACAGCCCGACCGAGGTCGCGTTGACGACGATGTCGCGGTCCTCGCCCACGCGGTGGGCGCCCTGCCAGACCTCGAGCTCGGCCTGTGCGGGCGTGCGCTCGCGAAGCAGCGAGACGAGCTCGGCGCCACGCGCCCGGTCGCGGTTGACGATCGTGATCGACGCGGCGCCGGCCAGCGCGGCCTCGACGGCGATCGCCCGGGCGGCGCCGCCGGCCCCGAACACCGCGAGCGACCTCCCCGCCGGGTCCACGACGGTGCGCAGCGCGGCGAGGAACCCCTGCCCGTCGGTGTTCTCGCCCACGTAGCCGTCGCCGCGGCGCACCGCGCAGTTGACCGCTCCGATGACCGCAGCCGACTCGGCCATGCCGTCGAGATGCTCGACGACCGCGACCTTGTGCGGGATCGAGCAGTTGAACCCGGCCCAGCCCATCGCGCGCGCGCCGCGCACCGCGTCGCCGAGATGCTCGGGCGCGACATCGCAGTTGATGTAGCGAGCGTCGATCCCGTGGTGGCGGTAGGCCGCCTCGATCATCGCCACCGTCGGGTTCTCGGCCGCCGGCGTGGCGAACGACCCGGTCAGCACGCTCAGGAAGTCCAGCGGCTCGGCCATGCCTGCAGTATCGACCCGTGTCGGACCGGGGGGCGGACGAGCGGTTGACTTCGCGTCAGGCCGTGGATACGTTCGATCTCGTTCCGGGGAGAGGGAGAACGGTCAGTCCGGTATGCCAGGCCACGTGTCGAAGGCGATCCGAGCCACCACGCCCGGCGCGAACGCACCCCCTCGCTGCACCAACACGAAGGAGAGAGCATGCCGATCCCCACCGAGCTGGTCGGATCCCTGCCCAGGCCGATGAAGCTCCAGGAGGCCTACGCCGACTACGACGAGGGCAAGATCACGTGGGACCAGCTCAAGGAGGCCCAGGACGAGGCCGCCCGCGACTCGATCGAGCGCCTGCAGGCCACCGGTGAGCCGATCGTCACCGACGGCGAGCAGCGCGAGTCGAGCTTCGCCACCTACCCGATCACCGACACGCTGGCGGGCACCGGGCTCGCCGACAACCTCGCCGGCGACGGCCAGTACTTCGCCATCTTCGACGACGGCCATCATCGTCAGCTCCCGCGCCTGACGGGCGGTCCGTTCCGCTACAAGACCTTCGCGTCGGAGTTCGTCGAGAAGAACAGGGCGATCGCCAGCAAGCCGGTCAAGCAGGCCGTCATCGCGCCGTCGATGCTGATGCTGCTCTATCCGCTCGAGGGCGAGATCGAGGGCTACTCGCGCGACCAGTTCCTGAGCGACCTGTGCGACGAGGTCGAGAAGGACATCCGCCAGTGCTTCGACGCGGGCGCCGTCCGCGTGTCGGTCGACTTCACCGAGGGTCGCCTGGCCAACAAGAACGACTCGCGCAACCCGTGGACCGGCAAGGACATGCTGGGCGAGTTCATCGACCTCAACAACCGCGTGATCGACCGCTTCTCGCCCGAGGAGCGCAAGAACATCGGGATCCACACCTGCCCCGGCGGCGACTGCGACTCCGTGCACAGCAAGGACGTGCCGTACGAGAAGCTGCTGAAGCACATGTTCGACATCAACGCCGGCTACTTCCTGATCCAGTGCGCCAGCGAGGACGACAAGGAGAGCGTCTACAAGCTCTGCGGGCAGTACAGCCGCGAGGACGCCAACGGCGTCGCGCAGGTCTGCTTCATGGGCGTCATCAACCCGCTCGACCCGACCGTCGAGACGCCCGAGCAGGTCAAGGAGGACCTGCTGCTGGCGGCCAAGCACATCCCGGTGGAGCGCCTGGGCGCCACCGACGACTGCGGCTTCTCGCCCTTCAGCAGGGACGTCAAGCCCAAGCACGGCTCCCCGGACTTCGCACGGGACGTCGCCATGCAGAAGATCCAGGCCCGCCTCGAAGGGGCCCGGATGGCCTCGGAGGAGCTCGGCGTCTGAGGCGACCCACGCCCGACCCGAGCAGGCACCCGGCGGCGCCGGCTCCTCCCCCAAGCCGGCGCCGCCCCGCCCGATCAGCCGGTCGGCCCGAAGCGCTCGGTGCGGATCGCGCCGGGCTGGAAGCCGGCGTCCATGGCCAGCCCGGCCGCCGCCTCGACGAAGCCGTGCGAGCCGCACGCGAACACCGTGCCGTGGTCGATGCCGGCCGCGGCGATCAACTCGCCGTCGATGCGCCCGGTGTGGCCGCTCCAGCCCTCGGGTGGCCGGCCGGTGAACGTCAGCAGCGCGTCGTCCTGAAGCTCGTCGGCGTAGATGACGTCCTCGGCCGAGCGCACCGAGTAGACGAGCCGCATCTCGACCTCGGGCATCGTCCGGCGGCGGTGGCGCAGCATGGCCATGAGCGGAACGACCCCCGATCCGCCGCCGATGAGCAGCACGGGGCCCTCCCCGCGCCACACGAAGTAGGACGCGAACGGGCCGCGGACCTCGACCTGGTCGCCCTCGACGACGACGTCGTGGAAGTAGGGCGACACCTCGCCGTCGTCGAGGCGGTCGATCGTCAGCTCGACCTCGCCCGCGTCGAGCGGCGAGGAGGCGATCGAGTAGGAGCGCTGCGCCGTGTAGCCGTCGGGGGCGGTGAGCCGCACGTCGTAGTGCTGGCCCGGCAGGTGCGCCATCCACATCGGCAGCGCCAGCCGGAACGACTTGACGCGCGGGGTCTCCTGCCTCACCGCGGCCACGGTGGCGACCTGCCAGCGCCCGGGGGCGCGCTGCTCGACCGGCGTCAATCGTTCCAATAGCGCTCCTCCTTCCAGGGGTCGCCGCGGTTGTGGTAGCCGTTGGCCTCCCAGAACCCGGGCTCGTCGTGGTCCATCACGCGCAGGCCGGCCAGCCACTTGGCGCTCTTCCAGAAGTACAGATGTGGGACGAGCAGCCGCGCCGGGCCGCCGTGCTCGCGCGCCAGCGGCTCGCCCTCGTGCTCGGTGACGACCCACGCGCGGCCGTCGCTGATGTCCTCGATGGCCAGGTTGGTCGTGTAGCCGCCCGACGAGTAGGCCATCGCGTAGGCGCCGAGCGGCTCGGCCTGCTCGAGCAGCACGTCGACCGGCACGCCCCGGAACGACGTGTCGAGCTTCGACCACTTCGTGACGCAGTGGATGTCGCACGGCACCGCCTCCGACGGCAGCTCGTGGAAGTCGGCCCAGGTCCACTCGCGCTCCTGGCCGACCATCCCGTCCACCCGCAGCGACCACTGCGCCGGGTCGACCCGCGGCGTCGGGCCCGCCGTCAGCACCGGGAAGCCGGGCTCGAGGTACTGGCCGGGCGGAAGTCGCGCCTGCAGATCCTCGGGCACCCGCCGCCGCCCGCCGAAGCCCCGCGAGATGAATCCGCTCACCGGCCGAGCCTAACCCGTCGGTCGCCCCGCCCGGGTGGGCTGGCATAGGGTCGGCCGATGCCCGGCCTCGACCGCGACCGGATCGCCGCTCATCACGCCGTTCCACAACATGGCCCTGATGTCACCGGCCACGACCGCCGCCGACGTCGACCGCCACACCGAGGTGTTCGCCCAGGCGCTCGCGGCGCTCGTTGGTTGCGTCGGCAGGGTGCGCGGCCAGGCAGCGAGGGGAAGCCGCGCCCGCGCGAAGGCTCGCGCGCGGTCCGAGGGCTACTGACCACCGTATTCGGGGCTAACCGCCCTCGCGCGGCCGCGAGGGCGGCGAAGTGACGCCGACCGACGGTATGCATGGGTTTGCGTCCGTCCGTGGCGTTTGACCCGCTTCGCTCGGTGCCCTGGCCGGGATCCCCGCGCCGGTCCCGCGCGTCGATCACGCGAGCTAGGTCGCCGCCGGAGCCGGCTCCGGCGGTCGCCGGCGCACGAGCCGCCAGGTGAGCCACAGGCCGAGCGCGAACAACGGCAGTCCCATCGCGGTGCGCGCGACGCCGAGGGCGACGACCTCGCCCGCGATGTAGAGCGGGAGCTGGACGATCAGGCGGACGACGAACAGCGTGGCCCACAGCCAGCTCGCCCGCGTGAACGCCCGGACCCGCCGCGGGTCCTGTCGCCAGCCGTCGCCCTCGCCGTCGAGATGGCTGACGATCACGCCCACCAGCGGGCGGCGCACGGCGATCGAGATGACGAAGGCGGCGGCGTAGGCCGCGTTGGCGAGCAGGCCGGGCAGGAAGAAGTTCTCGGCGCGGCCGCTGCGCGTCGCGATGAACGCCGCGAAGCCGACGCCGATCAGGCCCGACAGCGCGAAGCGCGGCGACTCGCGGCGCACCAGCCGCGCGACGGCGAGGACGAGGGCGAGGCCGACCGCGACGATCGCGGCCGTGTCGGTGTCCGAGCCCGAGGCCGAGTAGGCGACGACGAAGGCGACGGCCGGCAGCGACGTCTCGGCCATGCCGACCGGGCCGCCGACGGCCTCGGCGAGGCTCGGCGGCTCGGCAGGCTGCTGCGGGGCGTCGGTCTCGCGAGCCATCCGACGATGATGGCGCACGGAGCAGGCGCACGGGCCGCCGCGGCCCTACTCGTCCATGCCGGTCGTGCTCGTCGCCAGTGAGCGCGGGTCGCGCGGGCGCCAGGCGCCGGTCTCGACGTCTGTGAAGAAGTCCTGGACCAGCCGGTTGAACGCGGCGGGGTCCTCGAGGTTGCAGGTGTGCCCTGTCCGGGGCAGCACCGCGAGCCCGGCGGTGGCAATCGTGCGCTTGAGCATGAGGCTCGGCTCGAGGCAGCCCTCGTCCTCGTCGCCGGCGACGATCAGCGTCGGCACGCT
>CAWBBQ010000035.1:0-60479 GCA_963787065.1 uncultured Actinomycetes bacterium | reverse complement strand
CGCCGTCGCCCGCGTCGACGCGCACCGTGTCGCCCTCGCGGAAGTCGCCCTCGAGGATGGCCAGCGCGAGCGGGTCGATCAGGCGCCGCTGGATGACGCGCTTCAGCGGCCGCGCCCCGTACGTCGGGTCGTAGCCGAGGTCGCCGATGAGCTGCGCGGCGCCGTCGGTGAGCTCGATCTCGATGCCGCGGGCGCGAACGCGCTGGACCAGCCGCTGGACCTGGAGGTCGACGATCGCGCCGATCTCGGTGCGGCTGAGGCTCGTCGAACTCGACGATGTCGTCGAGGCGGTTGATGAACTCGGGCTTGAACGACGCCTCGGCGCCGGCACGGCCGCCCGGCAGGTTCGAGGTCATGATCAGCACGGTGTTCTTGAAGTCGACCGTGCGGCCCTGGCCGTCGGTCAGGCGCCCGTCGTCCATCACCTGCAGCAGCACGTTGAAGACGTCGGGGTGGGCCTTCTCGACCTCGTCGAGCAGGACGACGGAGTACGGCCGCCGGCGCACCGTCTCGGTGAGCTGGCCGCCCTCGTCGTAGCCGACGTAGCCCGGAGGCGCGCCGACCAGGCGCGAGACCGCGTGCTTCTCCATGTACTCCGACATGTCGATGCGGACCATCGCGTCCTGGCTGTCGAACATGAACTCGGCCAGCGCGCGGGCCAGCTCGGTCTTGCCGACGCCGGTCGGGCCCGAGGAACAGGAAGACGCCGATCGGCCGGTCGGGGTCGGCCAGCCCGGCGCGCGAGCGGCGCAGCGCGTTGGACACGCTGCGCACCGCCTCGTCCTGGCCGACGACGCGGCCGTGCAGGCGCTCCTCCATGTGCACGAGCTTCTCGACCTCGCCCTCGAGCAGGCGGCTGACCGGGATGCCGGTCCAGCGCGCCACGATCTCGGCGACGTCGTCGGCGTCGACCTCCTCCTTGAGGAAGCGCATCTGGCGCGGCTCGGTCTCGGCCGCCTGCACCTCGGCCGCCTCGACCTCGGCCAGCCGGCGCTCGAGGTCGGGGATCTCGCCGTGGCGCAGCTGCGCGGCGCGCTCGAGGTCGCCGTCGCGCGAGACGCGCTCGAGCTCGCGGCGCGCCTCCTCCAGGCGCTGCTTGACCGTCGGACACCTCGTGCAGCGCGTCCTTCTCGGCCTGCCACTCGGCCTTCATGGCCGACGAGCGCTCGCGCAGCTCGGCCAGCTCGCGCTCGATCGCCTCGCGGCGCTGGGCGGAGCGCGTCGTCGGTCTCCTTCTGCAGCGAGGTCAGCTCGATCTCGAGCTGCAGCACGCGGCGGTCGACCTCGTCGATCTCGATCGGCACCGAGTCGATCTCGATGCGCAGCCGCGAGGCGGCCTCGTCGACCAGGTCGATCGCCTTGTCGGGGAGATGGCGGTCTGAGATGTAGCGGTCCGACAGCGTGGCCGCGGCGATCAGCGCGCTGTCCTGGATGCGCACGTCGTGGTGGACCTCGTAGCGCTCCTTGAGCCCGCGCAGGATGGCGATCGCGTCCTCGACGGACGGCTCGCCGACGAGCACGGGCTGGAAGCGGCGCTCGAGCGCGGCGTCCTTCTCGATGTGCTTGCGGTACTCGTCCAGCGTGGTCGCGCCGACCGCCCGCAGCTCGCCGCGGGCGAGCATCGGCTTGAGCAGGTTGGCGGCGTCGACCGCGCCCTCGGCGGCGCCCGGCGCCGACGATCGTGTGCAGCTCGTCGAGGAACAGGATGACGGTGCCGCCGGCCTCCTTGATCTCGTTGAGGACCGCCTTGAGACGCTCCTCGAACTCGCCGCGGTACTTCGAGCCGGCCAGCAGCGAGCCGATGTCGAGCGCGATGACGCGGCGCTCGAGCAGCGACGCGGGCACGTCCTCGGAGACGATCCGCTGGGCCAGGCCCTCGACGATCGCCGTCTTGCCCACGCCGGGCTCCCCGATCAGCACCGGGTTGTTCTTCGTCCGGCGGCTCAGGACCTGGATGACGCGGCGGATCTCGTCGTCGCGGCCGATGACGGGATCGAGCCTGCCCTGCTCGGCCTCGGCCGTCAGGTCGCGGCCGAAGCGCTCGAGCGCCCGGAAGGTGTCCTCGGCGCTCTGGTCGGTCACGCGGTGCGGGCCGCGCACCTCGCCGACGGCCTGGGCCAGGCCCTCCTTGTCCGCGCCGCCGGCGCGCAGGGCGTCGCCCGCCTTGGACGGGTGGCCGGCCAGGGAGAGGAGAAGGTGCTCGGTCGAGACGTAGGAGTCCTTGAGCTCGCGCATCTCGCCCTCGGCGTCGCGCAGCACGCGCACGAGCTCGCTCGACGGCCCGGCCGACTCGCCGCCGGCGCTGACGGTCGGCAGCGAGTCGAGCGCGGCGTTGGCCTCCGAGCGCACGCGGCCGGCGTCGGCGCCGAGCTTGGCCAGCACCGGCGCGACGACGCCACCGTCCTGCTCGAGCAGCGCGACGAGCAGGTGCTCGGGCGTGACCTGGGGGTTGCGCCGGCGCTCGGCGAGCGACCCCGCCGCGGCGATGGCTTCCTGGGACTTGATCGTGAATCGGTCAGCTTGCATCAGTAAATCTCAGTGTAGGGGACGCAGATTCTAGCCGGTCGGCCGTGACGTTCTCAACCGCACGAGGGCTTGGCGCGACGGCGTTGCCCATGCGCGCGCGGCGGGTACGCACGGCGCATGTCCACCATCATCCTTGCGATCCTCGCCGTGCTCGTGCTCGTGGCGGTCCTGTTCGCGGCCAACGCGGCGCTGCGGCGCCGGGTCACCGCGCGGCACGACTCGCTCGACGACGCGATGTCCGACGAGCGCGAGCCGCTGCCCAGCGCGCACCTGATCCCGGACAACGAGACGCCGGCCGGGGACACGCCCGAGGCCCACGACGAGATCAACCCGCACGACCTGCCGCCGGAGCACCCGGGCCGCCAGGCGGCCGAGGAGCAGGCGGGCGGCGAGGAGGGCACCACGCGCGGCGACGCCGACCCGTCCGACGTCCGCCACCGCGCGCTCGCGCTGACGCCGCAGTGCGCTATCCCGCGTCGGGACGCGGGCCGTCCGCGCCGCCGTCGGCGTCGCGCTCGACGCGGATGGTGTGCCGCGGCGGCGCCGACGTCGCGCGCGCGGATCAGGTCGGTCGAGGCGCGGTAGGGGACGATCTCGGCGCGGAACGACTTGCGCACCCGCTCGATCTCGGCCTCCATCTCCTCGCGCATCTCGCGGCTGCGGCGCTCGAGCGCCTCGAGCCGGCGCGTGGCCCGCTCGAGCTGCTCCTCGAGCACGAGCACGCGCTCGACGCCGGCCAGGTTCAGCCCCAGCTCGTTCGTCATCTCCTGGATGCGCCGCAGGCGGTCGACGTCGGCCTGCGAGTACAGCCGCGTCCCCTTGGGCGAGCGCTGGGGCTCGATCAGCCCGCGCGTCTCGTACATGCGCAGCGTCTGCGGGTGCATGTCGGCCAGCTCGGCGGCCACCGAGATCATGAACACGCCGCGCTGGCGATCGACGGTCACCCGCGTGGTGGTGCGGCGGCGCTTGATCATGCGCTCCCCCCGCCCGTCGTGGATGCCCGCGAAGAGCTTCGCGCGCGGGTCGCCGTTCATGACCTTCGACAGCTTCTCGACCGCCTCGGACTGCTCCGGGTTGAGGCTGGCGGGGACGTCGATGACGAAGCGGTAGTGGATGTCGCCGCGGCCCTTGCCTCCCAGCTTGGGCGGGCCCTCGCCGCGCAGGCGCTGGACCGTGCCGTGGCGCGTCCCGGGCGGCACGCGCAGCTTCTTGCGCCCGCCGTGCAGGGTCGGCACCTCGACCTCGGCGCCGCGGATCGCCTCGGGGATCGTGAGCGGCACCTCGACCTCGACGTTGTCGCCCTTGTTCTTGAACACGACGCTGTCCTGGACGTGCGTGACGACGTACAGGTCGCCCGGCGGCCCGCCGTTGCGACCCGGCTCGCCCTTGCCGGCCAGGCGCACCTTGGAGCCCTCGCGCACGCCGGCCGGGATGTTGACCCGGTAGCGCTTGACCGTCCGCACGGCGCCCATGCCCTGGCACGTCGGGCACGGGTCCTCGATCACCGTGCCGGCGCCGTTGCAGCGCGAGCACGGCTGGGAGATCGAGAACAGCCCCTGGCCCTGGGACTCGAGCCCGCGCCCCTGGCACTTGGGGCAGACCTTGGGCGCGGTGCCCGGACGCGCGCCCGTGCCGTGACACGTCGTGCAGCGCTCTGACGTCGGGATGCTCAGCGGGATCTGGGCGCCCTCGACCGCCTGGTCGAACGAGACCGTGACCTCGGCCTCGAGGTCGTTGCCGCGCTCGGAGCGCGGGCCGCGGCGCCCGGTGCCCGACTCCTTGGCCGCGCCGCCGCCGAACAGGTTGGACAGGATGTCGCCGAACCCGCCGGCGTCGAAGCCGCCGAAGCCCCCCGGGCCCGAGCCCGGCCCGCCCGGGCGCCCGCCGACGCCGGCGAACCCGCCGCGGTCGTACTGCTTGCGCTTGTCGGCGTCGGACAGGACGTCGTAGGCGCCCTGGACCTCCTTGAAGCGCTCCTCCGCCGTCGCGTCACCCGGGTTGCGGTCCGGGTGGTACTTGCGCGCGAGCTTGCGGTAGGCCTTCTTGATGTCCTCGGCCGACGCCTTGCGGTCGACGCCGAGGATCGCGTAGAGGTCTCGCTGGGCCATCCGCGCCTCGCTCCCCTACGCCGCCACGACGACCTTGGCCGCCCGCAGCACGTCGTCGCCGTAGCGGTAGCCCTGGCTGTAGACCTCGACGATCGTGCCGCTCGCGGCGCCCTCGACCGGCGTCTGGGCGATCGCCTCGTGGCGATGGGGGTCGAACGCCTCGCCCCTGGGCGACTCGGGCTCGATGCCGACGCGGGCCAGCGCGGCGAGCAGCTCGTTCTGGACGAGCCGGATGCCGTCGGTGAGGTGGTGGTCGCGGTTCTCCGGCTCGCTCTCGGCGGCGGCGAGCGCGCGCTCGAAGTTGTCGATCGCGGGCAGCAGCTCGCGGGCCAGCTTGGCGATCCCACGGGCCTCGGCCTGGCCGACGTCGCGCCGCGCGCGCTTGCGCACGTTGTCGAGCTCGGCCATCGCGCGCAGGTACTGGTCGCGGAAGTCCGGCTCGGGCTCGGCGGCCGGGGCCGCCGGCTGACCGTCGTCGGGCGCCGGCTCGATCTTCAGCTCGTCGGACTCGAGCTCGAGCTCGGCGGCCAGCGCCTCCTCCTCCGTCACCGGAGCGGCAGTCGCCGGCCCGCGTTCGCCGGGGCGCCCGCCCGCGGCGGCCTCCTCGGCCGCCGGGCGGGTCGGTCCGTTCTTCTGCTCGTCGGCCATGGTCAGGAGGACTTGCCCTCGTCCACGACCTCGGCGTCGACGACGTCCTCCTCGTCCGCCGCCGTCGCGCCGTTGTCCTGCGCGGTCGCGCCGTTGCCGGCCGCCGCGCCCTGCTGCTGCTGCTGCTGCTGCTGGGCGCGCTCGTACATCGCCTCGGAGACCTTGTGGAACGCGGCCTGCAGCGCCTCGGTCTTGGCGTTGATCTCGTTGGGGTCGTCGGAGGTCAGGCTCTCGCGGACCGCCGCGATCGCCGCCTCGATCTCCGTCTTGGAGGACTCGTCGACCTGCTCGGCGAGCTCCTTGAGCTGGCGCTCGGCCTGGTAGGCCGCGTTCTCGGCGTTGTTGCGGGCCTCGGCCAGCTCACGCGCCTGGCGGTCGTCGTCGGCGTGCGCCTCGGCGTCCTGGACCATGCGCTTGATCTCGTCGTCGTTGAGCCCGCCGCCGGCCCGGATCTCGATCTTCTGCTCCTTGCCGGTGCCGAGGTCCTTGGCCGACACGTTGAGGATGCCGTTGGCGTCGATGTCGAAGCCGACCTCGACCTGCGGGATGCCGCGCGGCGCCGGCGGGATGCCGGTGAGCTGGAACTTGCCCAGCGACTTGTTGTAGGTGGCCATCTCGCGCTCGCCCTGCAGCACGTGGATCTCGACCGACGGCTGGTTGTCCTCGGCCGTCGAGAAGATCTCCGACTTGCGCGTCGGGATCGTCGTGTTGCGCTCGATCAGCTTGGTCATCACGCCGCCCTTGGTCTCGATGCCCAGGGTCAGCGGGGTGACGTCGAGCAGCAGGACGTCCTTGACGTCGCCGGCCAGCACGCCGGCCTGGATCGCCGCGCCGACGGCCACGACCTCGTCGGGGTTGACGCCGCGGTGCGGCTCCTTGCCCGTCAGCTCCTTGACCTTCTCCTGCACGGCGGGCATCCGGGTCATGCCGCCGACGAGGACGACGTGGTCGATCTTGTCGGCGCCCTTCTCCTTGGCGTCGTCCAGCGACTGGCGCACCGGCGCGACCACGCGGTCGAGCAGGTCGCTGGTCAGCTCGTTGAGCTTGGCCCGCGTGAGGCGCATGTCGAGGTGCTTGGGGCCGCTCTGGTCGGCGGTGATGAAGGGCAGGTTGATCTGCGTCTCCTGCGCCGTCGACAGCTCGATCTTGGCCTTCTCGGCCGCCTCGTAGAGGCGCTGCAGGGCCATCGCGTCGGCGGTCAGGTCGATGCCCTGGGCGCGCTTGAACTCGGCCGCCAGCCAGTCGACGACGGCCTTGTCGAAGTTGTCGCCGCCGAGGTGGTTGTCGCCGGAGGTCGACTTGACCTCGAAGACGCCGTCGCCGATCTCCAGCACCGACACGTCGAACGTGCCGCCGCCGAGGTCGAAGACGAGGATCGTCTGGTCGGTCTCCTTGTCCAGGCCGTAGGCCAGCGAGGCCGCGGTCGGCTCGTTGATGATCCGCTTGACGTCGAGGCCGGCGACCTTGCCGGCGTCCTTGGTGGCCTGGCGCTGGTCGTCGTTGAAGTACGCGGGGACGGTGATGACCGCGCTGTCGACGGTGTCGCCGAGGTAGGCCTCGGCGTCCGCCTTGAGCTTCTGGAGGATCATCGCGCTGATCTCCGGCGGGCTGTACTGCTTGCCGCCCGCCTCGACGCGCGCGTCGCCGTTGGGGCCGGAGACGACCTTGTAGGGGACGATCGACTCCTCCTCGCGCACCTCGGCCTCCTTGCGGCCCATGAAGCGCTTGATGGAGAAGACGGTGTTCTGCGAGTTGGTGACCGCCTGACGCTTGGCGACGGTGCCGACGAGGCGCTCGCCGCTCTGCGTGAAGGCGACCACGGAGGGGGTCGTGCGACCACCCTCTGCGTTCTCGATGACGGTCGGCTCGCCGCCTTCGAGCACGGCCATGCACGAGTTCGTCGTGCCGAGGTCGATCCCGATGGTCTTTGCCATGGTGGTGTGGTTCTCCTTCTGCCAGGTCTATCTGCGCAAAATCTCAGCCCCAGTATGGCAGATCTTCATGCGCTCCCGATCACCTCGCTGCGGACTGGGCGCATTCCCCGGGCCAGGTAGTTGGCCAGCGCGTGCGGGCCGTCGAGCGTGCACGTGTGCAACGTGACCGGCGTTCCCAGCTCGAGCGCCCGGCGCAGCGCGTGGGTCAGCAGCGCCCCGCCGAGCCCCGCGCCGTGGAAGTCGCGCAGCAGGCCGAAGTAGGCGACCTCGACGCTCGCGGCGCCGCGGCAGCAGCTCGTAGTACCCGGCGCGCCGGCCGTCGACGGTCGCCACCCAGGTCTCCACGCGCTCGCGCCCACGCCTGCCATTCCTGCGCGCCGCGCCGCGCCTCGTCGACCCACGAGTACGGCCCGCCGACCTCGGCGTAGAACCAGCGGCTGACCTCGCCGTCGGGCGGCTGCTGGCGGGTGATCTCGGACGCTCTGCAGGCGCGCCGGGTCGCGCCGGCCGAGCTGCGTCGCGTCGGCGAGCTCGAGGTGGGTGCGGATGACGTCGTCGGGCACGGGCGGAAACGGTGGCAGGCGGCGCGCGTCTCGGCGCGATCGCGTGCGACGGTCCCGGCCAGGGCATCGAAGGGGAGGTTGCCTGCGCTGCTCGGTGGGGATCTCGCTGAGCGAGGTCTCCAGTGCACCGCTGCGTGGAACGATTGACCTCGGATATCGGGGCTTGGGCCGAGGCGGATGGCGGTCGCGCGGTCACCATCCGGCGCAGCCGCATGCGTGCGTGGAGACCTCGGCCGGCCCCGCGGTGTGGTCTGGTCCGTCTCCCTTCGGTGCCCTGGTCGGCACCCACGCGAGACCGCGGCGACGCTCGCGGCCAGAACCCCTCACACCCGCCGCGCCGGGCACATCCGCCGCAGCGCGCACGCCGCCGCAGGCGGGACGCTGAGCGTGGCACGTGCGCCGGCCGTGGCGCAGCAGGTTGACGTGCAGCTCGAGCTCGGCGCCGGGCGGCGTGAGGGCGAGCATCGCGTCGTGCTGCTCGTCGGAGCGCGCGCCCGGGCGCAGCAGGGCCAGGCGAGTGGCGACGCGGCCGACGTGGGTGTCGACCGGCACGTCGCGCAGGCCGTGGGCGAACAGGAGCACGCACGCCGCGGTCTTGCGCCCCACGCCGGGCAGCTCGATCGAGCGCCGCCCGTGACGTCGGCGACCGGCGCGTCGGCCATCCAGCCCAGGTCGAGCGGGTCGCCGATCGCGCGCAGGATCTCCTGGATGCGCACCGACTTGACCTTGGAGATGCCGCCCGGGCGGATCGCCTCCTCGACCTCGTCCACCGGCGCGTCGCGGACCGCCTCCCAGGCGTCGAAGCGGTCGCGCAGGCGCAGGTAGGCGACGTCGCGGTTGCGGTCGTTCGTCGACTGCGACAGCACGGTGAGGACGAGCTCGGCCAGCGCGTCGCCGTGCGGCGCCATCACCGGCACCCCGTACAGCTCGCGCAATCGCCCCCGCAGCGCGCGCACCCGGCGCGTCGCCGGCCGGCGCCACTCGGTGGCGCGGGGCCCGGCGGGCGTACCGGAGGCGGCGCTCACCAGGCCGGACGGTATCGTGGCGCGCCGCGTGCCCAGGGTGATCGAGCACACCGCCACGCTGGGCGACCAGCCGGTGTTCTGGCGTGCCGGCGCGGACGGTGAACGGGACGGGCTCGCGCCCGTCCTCTATCTGCACGGCGTCCCCGCCACGAGCGATGCATGGCTGGCGTTCCTGGCGCGCACCGGCGGGCTGGCGCCCGACATGCCCGGCTTCGGGCGCTCCGGCAAGCGCGGCGACCTCGACTTCTCGATCGACGGCATGTCGCGCTTCGTCGACGCCTTCCTCGAGCTCGTCGGGGTCGACCGCGTGCGCCTCGTCGTCCACGACTGGGGGGCCGCCGCGGGCCTCGTATGGGCCCAGCGCGCGCCGGCGCGCGTCGAGCGCCTCGTGGTCGTCAACGCCGTCCCGCTGCTGCCCGGCTTCCGCTTCCACCGCGCGGCGCGCGTCCTGCGCACGCGCGCCCTCGGAGAGCTGTCGATGGGGCTGACGACGCGCCTCGGCCTGCGCCGGACGATGCCCCGCGAGCTGGCCGACGCCGTCTGGCCGCACTTCGACCAGGGCACGCAGCGCGCGATCCTCCAGCTCCTGCGCACGAGCCCGGAGGCGCGCCTCGCTCAGGCGGGCGCCGGGCTTGCCCGGATCGCGTGCCCAGCGCTCGTGCTGTGGGGCGATGGCGATCCGCACCTGGAGCCGCGCTTCGCCGACGGCTACGGCGCCGCGCTGGGCGACGCCCAGGTCGAGCACCTGCCCGACGCGGGTCACTGGCCCTGGTACGACCGTCCCGATCTCGTCGATCGCGTGGCCGCGTTCCTGGGCGGCTGAACGGCCCGGCCGAGCGCTCCCGGACGGCGCCTGCGAACGCTGCGTCACGGGTGTGGCTAACCCCACCGTGAGCGCGCCGGGCGGGGGTAGCATCGATCGCCTCCATGCCCGCGCGCGCCCGGAGAATCCCCACGCGACTCCTCCCGGGCGGGCCCGTGGACGCCGCGCGGCAGGTGCTGCTGTTGGCCATCGCCTACTTCGGCTACCGGCTCACGCGCGGCGCGATCGACGACCCGCGCGGCGCCGTCGAGGCGTTCGGCAACGCGCGCGAGCTCATCCACATCGAGCAGAGCCTCGGGATCTTCGTCGAGGCGAGCGTGCAGGACTGGGCCGAGAGCCGGCCGGCGATCATGGACTTCGCGAGCTGGATGTACATCAACACGCAGTCGCTCATCAGCGTCGGGGCCCTGGTCTACCTGTACCTGTGCCACAACAAGAGCTTCTACTTCGTGCGCAACATGTTCGCGGTCGCCTTCGGCCTCGCGCTGATCGGCTACGTGGTCCTGCCGACCGCCCCGCCGCGCTTCTTCCCCGAGTGGGGGTTCGTCGACTCGGTCGCGGAGATGACCGGGGTGCAGCACGAGCAGCGGCGTGGTCGGCACGCTGTTCAACCCCTACGCCGCGATACCCTCGATGCACGTCGCCTTCGCCCTCATGATCGGGGTGCCGATCGCCCGTCTGGCGCGGCACCGCGTAACCCGGTGGGCCTGGGGGCTGTACCCACTAGTCGTGACCTTCGTGATCGTGGCCACCGCCAACCACTTCCTCATCGACGCCGTCCTCGGAGCCCTCACGGCCGCGCTCGGCGCGTGGGTCGCCGCCTGGATGGCGCGCGTCCGGCCGACGGCCTGGGCCTTCGTGCCGGTCAGGGCGACGGCGTGATGGCGGGCCCGGACGCCCCCGCGCGGCCGCCCGGCCGCGAGCGCGCGAGCAGCGCCCGCATCCCGCTCGGCGGCGCTCGCCGCGAGCTGATGCGCAACCGGCTGATCGAGTCGCGGCTGACGCCGAATGCGATCTCGGTGACAGGATTGATCCTCACCGTCATCGCCGCGGTGCTGATCTGGCAGGAGATGTACGTCGCCGGCGGCCTCGCCTACATCGTCGGGTCCATCTGCGACACGCTCGACGGGCGCTATTCGCGCATGTCGGGCAAGGGAAGTCAGTTCGGTGCCTTCCTCGACTCGACCCTGGATCGCATCGAGGAGGGCATCGTGCTGACGGCGGTCGCGGCCGTGTTCGCCGCGCAGGACAACCAGATCGCCGCCGCGGCGACGGTCGTGGCCGTGCTCGCGTCGCTCATGGTCAGCTACACGCGCGCCCGCGCCGAGGCGCTCGGTGTCGAGTGCAAGGTCGGCATCGCCAGCCGGGCTGTCCGCGTCGTGATCCTCTCGCCTGGCATCCTGTTGGCCGACCTCGGCCTGCTCGCACCGTCGGTCTACGTGCTGGCGGCGCTGGGCACGGTCACCACCCTGCAGCGCATCCTGCACGTCCGCGGGGCCCTGCGGGCGGCGGGCGGTCCAGCCTGATCCTCAACCCTCCGATCTCGCTCGCCCACTGGCAGAGCGGGCGCAACAAACGCACCGGCCACACACAGGAGGCCACAGATTGACCACCAACGCCAGCGGCGACGGACCATCCGATCGCGACGGACAGCGCGCCCACCAACGGCAAGGCGCGCTACCAGCACGAGAAGGTGCGTGTCGCCATCCTCGGCGTGGGCAACTGCGCGAACTCGTTCGTGCAGGGCGTCCACCACTACGCCAAGGCCGACCCGACGGCGTCGGTCCCCGGCCTGATGCACGTCGACCTCGGCGGCTACCACGTCTCCGACATCGAGTTCGCGTGCGCCTTCGACATCAACCGGACGAAGGTCGGCAAGGACCTGGGCGAGGCGATCTGGGCCGACCCGAACAACACGATCAAGTTCGCCGAGGTGCCGCGCAAGCTCGGCGTCCCCGTGCACCGCGGCATGACCCACGACGGGATCGGCAAGTACGCGGCCGAGAGGATCACCAAGTCCGAGGGCGAGACGGCGGACATCGTCTCGATCCTGCGCGAGACGCACACCGACGTCGTCGTCTCCTACCTGCCGGTGGGCTCCGAGCAGGCGACGAAGTGGTATGTCGAGCAGATCCTCGAGGCCGGCTGCGGCTTCGTCAACTGCATCCCGGTGTTCATCGCCGGCGAGGACTACTGGAACAAGCGCTTCAAGAAGGCCGGCCTGCCGATCATCGGAGACGACATCAAGTCCCAGGTCGGGGCGACGATCGTGCACCGCTCGCTCGCCCGCCTGTTCCACGATCGCGGCGTGAAGATGGTCCGCACCTCGCAGCTCAACGTGGGCGGCAACATGGACTTCTACAACATGCTCGAGCGCGAGCGGCTGGAGTCCAAGAAGGTCTCCAAGACCCAGGCCGTGACCTCGATCATGGGCCACGAGCTGCCCAAGGACGACGTCTACATCGGCCCCTCGGACTACGTGCCGTGGCTCACCGATCGTAAGTGGGCGCACATCCGCCTCGAGGGCCAGGCCTTCGGCGACGTGCCTCTCAACCTCGAGCTCAAGCTTGAGGTGTGGGACTCGCCGAACTCGGCCGGCATCGTCATCGACGCCGTCCGTTGCCTGAAACTGGCTCTCAACCACGGGCTGTCGGGTCAGATCGACGGGCCGAGCTCGTACTTCATGAAGTCGCCCATGAACCAGCGCCCCGACGACGAGGCGCGCGAGGCGACCGACAAGTTCATCGCCAAGTACGCGGGCCGCGCGCCGGGCGGGGCGGCGGCCAAGCCGGCCCGCAAGCGCCGCTCGACGGCCAAGCGGCCGGCGCCCGCCGGCTGAGCCGCGTCCCGCGGCGCGCCACGCGCGTGTAGCGTGGCGCGCCGTGCCGGACGACGACGCCGCCGCGCTGCGCGCGCAGCTCGCCTACATGGAGCGCACGTCGAGCTTCTGGCGTGAGCGGATCGCCGGTCGCGCGGGCGACGTCCGCGGGCCGGCCGACCTGCCCGCGCTGCCGCTGGTGACGAAGGACGAGCTGCGGGCCGACCAGGCCGCGCGGCCGCCGTTCGGCGCCCGCCTGTGCGCGCCGCGCGACGCGCTCGTGCGTCTGCACGTGACCTCCGGGACGACGGGCGAGCCAGTGGCCATCGGCTTCACCCGGCCCGACCGAGAGTGCAACAGCGCGATCGGCGGGGCGGCGTTCGCGATCGCCGGCGTGCGCAGCGACGACACGATCGCCCACTGCCTGAACTACGCGCTGTACGCGGGCGGCGTGGCCGACCATCTCGCGCTCGAGGCCTCGGGCGCGACGGTCGTGCCCGTCGGCGTCGGGCAGTCCGCGCGCCTGCTTGACCTGATCCCGCGGCTGGGCATCACCGCGGTGTTCGGCACGCTGAGCTTCCCCGCGCACCTGGCCGCGCGAGCGCGCGAGGCGGGGCTCGACCCGCGCGCCCTGAAGCTGCGCCACGTGGTCACCGCCGGCGAGGCGGGCGCCGGGCTGGGCGCCGTGCGGAGCGAGATCGAGCGCGCGTGGGGCGCGACCGTGTCCGACAGCTTCGGCATGAGCGACGTCTGGTCGACGATGGCCGGCGAGTGCGAGGCCGGCGCAGGTCTGCACCTGACCACCGCCGGCCACGCGATCCTCGAGCTCGTCGACCCTGAGACCGGGGCTCCGGTGGCGCTGGCCGACGACGCCACGGGCGAGCTCGTGTGGACGCACCTGCGTCGCGAGGCCTCGCCGCTGCTGCGCTACCGCTCCGGCGACCTCGGCCGGGTGTGGACGTCGCCGTGCCCCTGCGGCCGGAACGGGCCGCGGATCCGCATCGACGGGCGCCGCGACGACATGCTGCGCGTGCAGGCGGTCAACGTCCACCCGAGCGCGATCGGCGCGGTGCTGGCCGGGCTGCACGGGCTCGGCCGCCACGCCGTGGTAGTCGACGGCGACCCCGTCGCCCCCCCGCTGCGCGTGTACGTCGAGGCGGCCGCCGGCGCGCCGCTCGACGATGCAGCGGCCGAGCTTCACCGGCGGTTGCGCGTGCGCTTCGAGGTCATCGGGCTGGCGCCGGGCGCGCTGCCCGTGGCCGAGCACAAGACCCGCACCGTGTACCGGGCCGCGCGCGGCGACGAGCTGCCGCGGTCGATCATGCAGGCCGTCCAGGCCGGAGGGAGGACGCCGTGACCGTCACCGTGGAGGCGCTGGGGGCCGCGCGCGTCGTGCGCTGGGACCGCCGCGCCAAGCTCAACGCGTGGACCCGCGAGACGATCGAGGCGATCGCCGACGCGGTCGCCGAGGCGGGGACCGACGAGGCCGTGCGCTGCGTCGTCGCGCGCGGGGCGGGGGACGACTTCTCGGCCGGCGACGACCTGCACGCCGCGCTTGCGGCCGACACCGCGACGTGGGCGGCGACGATCGCCGCCTTCCAGCGATTGACGCGCGTGACGCTCGCGGCGCCGGTGCCCGTGCTCGCGGCCATCGACGGCGTGTGCATCGGCGGCGCGCTCGAGTTCGCCGCCAGCTGCGACCTGCGCATCGCCACGCGACGGACACGCTTCGCCACCCCCGAGGTCGGGATCGGGATGGTGGCCACCAACGCCGGAACGCTGCTGCTGCCCGAGGTGCTCGGCGAGGGCGCGGCCCGCGAGCTGCTGCTCGGCGGCGAGCTGCACGACGCCGAGTGGGCGCTGCGCGAGCGATTCGTGCTCGAGGTCGTCGAGCCGGGCGACCTCGACGCGGCCGTGGCCGCCCGCGCCGCGGTCTTCGAGCGCAGCTCGCGGGCCGCCGTGGCGCGGACCAAGGCGCTGCTCAACGCGCGCCTGGGCGAGCTCGTCCCGGCGGCCATGGAGCGCGAGGAACGGGCCTGCGTCGAGCTGTTCGCCGGGCCCGACGCGCCCGACGCGCTGCGGGCCTTCGCCGAACGCCGGCGCTGAGCGAGGACTATCCTGCGCCGCGTGCCCGAGGCGCTCTCCATCGCCCACGTCACGCCGTACCCGTGGGAGTCCGGGCACGAGATCAACGAGCACGTGCGCCGCACGGCCTCGGAGCTGGCCGCGCGCGGGCATCGCGTGCTGATCGTCACGCCGTCGGGATCGCAGGAGCTGGTCCGCGAGGGCCGGAAGGCCGTCCGCACGGGAGACCTGTTCCCCTCCGACGACGGCGCGCCGCGCGTGCTGGCCGTCGGCGAGGCGCTGCCGCCGCTGCCCGGCCGCGCCCGCGCCGCGGTGCCGATCGACGTCGCCCGGACCGTGCAGGCGCTGTTCGAGCGCGCCGCGCCCGACGTCTGCCACGTCCACGAGCCGTTCGCCCCCAGCGTGGCCAGCGTCGCCCTGCGCCACTCGCGCGCGCTCAACGTCGGCGGCTTCCACGCGCCGACCGAGCGCGTGGTGGCCACGCAGGTCGCGCGCCGGGTGGTCCAGCTCGTCTTCGGCCGCCTCGACGCGCGGCTGGCCAGCTTCCACGCCACCGCCGACCTGCTCGGGCGCTTCTTCCCCGGCGACTACCGCGTCGTCGCCCCCGGCGCCGAGGCCCCGCGCCGGGTGCTGCGCGACGCCGGCGCGCCCGTGCACATCGCCTTCGTCGACGTCGAGGAGCGCGCCGCCGTGCGGCTGTTCCTGCGTGCCCTGCGCCGCCTGGACCCGGACCTCGACTGGCGTGCCACGGTGCTCAGCGCGCGCGGGCCGTCGTCGAGCACGCCGCTGCGCGCCGACCTGCGCGCGCGCGTGGAGTTCATCACCGAGGGTGACGAGGCGGCGCTGCTCGCCCACGCCGACGTGCTCGTGGCCGCGTCCGACGGCGCCGCGCCGGCGCCGTGGCTCGTGCTGCGCGCGCAGGCCGCCGGGGCGGTGCCGCTCGTCAGCCGCCTCCCGGTCTACGAGGAGGTGACCGGCGACGGCGAGCGCGGCGTGGTCTTCGAGCTGCGCGACGCCGACACGCTGGCCGCCGGCCTGGCGCGCCTGGTCGCCGAGAGCGCGCGGCGCGAGCGGCTGCGCTCGGCCACGGCGCCGCGCCCGTGGAGCGCCGTGACCGACGAGCTCGAGGCCGTCTACTCAGAGCTCGTCGGCCGCCGGCACGCCGTCGACGGCGATCCCGCGGTGCGCAAGCGGATCGCCGGGCGTCCGCTCATCGACGTCGACCTGCACATGCACACCGACCACTCGGGCGACTGCGCGACGCCGGTGGAGGCGCTGCTGGCCACGGCCCGCGCGCAGGGGCTCGGCGCGATCGCCGTCACCGACCACAACGAGATCGCCGGCGCGCACGCCGCGCACGCGCTGGCCGCCGACTACGGCGTCAAGGTCGTCGTCGGCGAGGAGGTCAAGACGGCCAGCCAAGGCGAGGTCATCGGCCTGTTCCTGCAGGACAAGATCGCCCGCGGGATGACGATGGCCGAGACCGTCGCCGAGATCCGCCGCCAGGGCGGCCTGGTCTACGTGCCGCACCCGTTCGACCGCATGCACGCGGTGCCCGACTACGAGCACCTGCTCGACATCGTCGAGCACGTCGACGCGATCGAGGTCTACAACCCGCGCGTGGCCATCGGCTCGTTCAACGAGGAGGCGGCGCGCTTCGCGGCCAAGTACCGCATCCCGGCCGGCGCCGGCTCCGACGCGCACGTCGCGCAGGGGCTCGGGTCGGTGCGCGTGCGGATGCGCGACTTCGACGGGCCCGAGGAGTTCCTGGAATCGCTGCGCGAGGCCGACATCCTCACGCGGCCCTCGAGCCTGCTCTACGTGCAGGCGCTGAAGTTCCTGCAGACGCGCCCGGCGTCGCCCGCCGCGCGGCGAGCGCGCCGCGACCGGCTCGTCCGGCGCGCCACCCGCAAGGGCTGATGCACGCGCAAGGACGACCCGATGAGCCGTCGAAGCTCGCAGGACCCATGCCCGCGACCGACGACGAGATCCGCGAGAAGTACCTCGAGCGCGCCATCCGTGAGCTCAACTCCCTGACCCGCGAGCTGCAGGGCTGCCGTGACTGCCCTCGCGGCAACCTCATGCCGGTGCTGGGCTCCGGGCACCCGCAGGCCGACGTGTTCCTGCTCAAGTACGCGCCCGTCGCCTCGGAGGTCGAGGAGGGCGTCGCGTTCTACGGGCGCGGCGGCACGGCGCTGATGAAGTCGCTGCGCCGCCTGGGCATCGACCCGCTCGCCGTCTACGGGACGCTGTGCGTCAAGTGCCCGGTGGCCGACCCCTCGCTGGGCGACCCCGGGTGCATCGCGCGCGTGCTCGACGAGCTGGCCATCGTGCAGCCCAAGATGGTCGTGGTGATGGGGGACGATGCGCTGGCCGCGCTCAACGACCTCCACGTCCCGCTGGCCCGGACGGTGACGCCCGAGCCCGGCGTCGTGCAGCCGTTCACGCCCGCCTGCGAGGCGCTCGTCGTCCCCAACATCGACGAGTCGCTCGACGAGGAGGCGGCCAAGCGCGCGTTCTGGACGGCGTTCAGGGTGCTGGGCGAGTGGTACGGGGAACTGCCGCCCTACTAGGCCTCGTCGCCACCGCCCTGGCCTACTTCGCCGCCGCATCGGCGCTTCCCTCGCTCGCCCCGGGCGACGCCGCGATCGCCGTGGCCGGCGCGACCGGGCTGACCTTGGTCGTCGCCCTGGCCGTCACGCCGGTGCCCGCGGTCGGCATCCGGCTGGCGCTCGTGCCCGCCCTGCTCGGGGCGACGCTGCTCGTCGGCGCGCTGGCCGCGGCCGACGCCACCGCGGTGGCCACGCCGGTCGAGGCGATCCTGTGCGGCTGCCTCGGCGTCGCCTTCGCCAGCCTGCTCGACGAGCGCGCGCTCGTCGTCGCGCTGCCGCTGTTCGTAGCCGCGCTCGACGTCAGCGGCGTGGTCGGCGGGGCGCCGGGCACCCTCCTGGCCGAGGACGTCCCGGCCGCCGGCGACCCGCTGACGCTCGAGCTCCCGCGCTGGGGCGACGGCCCGCCGGTCGCCCAGGCCAGCGTGGCCGACGTCATCTTCATCGCCGCCTACGCCGCCTACGCACAGCTCTTCCGGCTGCGCCCGCGGGTGTCGGCGCTGGCCATGCTCGCGGCGCTGGTCGGCACGCTGGCCCTCGAGCTCGCGCTCGACGGCCGAGTGCCGGCGCTCGCCCTGGTCAGCGCGGCCTTCCTGATCGTCAACGCCGACCGCCTGCGCTCGTTGCTCGTCGGCCCGCAGTCGGGGTAACGTTGCCGGCATGGACCTCGAGGAGAAGACGCTCGAGACCGTCGGCGACCGCTGCGAGGAGTGCGGGGCCAAGCTGACCCAGCGCGAGCTCGAGCTCGTGATCGAGAACGGCGGGCCCGTCCTGTGCACCGTGCACGCCGCCGAGGTGGTCCCGGTCGCCGAGGACGACGCAGCCCAGGGGGACGCGTAGCCCGGCCCGCGCGCGCCCCGCGCTCAGTCCTCGGCGCCGACCCAGTACTCGGTGGCGGCCTGGACGCGGGCGACGTGGAGGTCGTAGAAGCCCGCGCAGCGCGCGTTGCCCACCGTGGCCTCGACGGCCACCAGCTCGCCGTCGCCGGCCACGCGCTGGACCTGGACCGCGCGGTCGCCGAGCCGGGTGGCCAGCGCGACGACGTACTCGTCGACGGTCAGCCGCCGACCGGAGTACGGCCACTCGATCACGGCGTGCTCGTGGAGCTGGGCCCGCAGCGCGTTGAAGTCGCGCTCCTCCAGCGCGCGCCACAATCGCTGCGCGGCGTTCATCCGGCCTCCATGAGCAGGACGATCTTGCCGAGCTTGCCGCCCGCGGCGAAGCGCTCGTAGCCCTGCTGGGCATCCTCCAGGCCGAACGTCTCGGCCACCGGCACCCGCAGGTCGCCGCGCGCGAACAGCGGCAGCACGTGGAGCTCCATCGCGCGCGCCGTGGCCGCCTTCTCCTCCAGCGGGCGTGCGCGCAGGGTAGAGGCGCGCAGCGTGGCCCGCTTGGTCATCAGGTCGCGCAGGTTGAGCTCGCCCTTGGCCCCGGCGCCGATCCCGATGACGACGATCCGGCCGCTCGTGTTCAGCGCCTTGAGGTTCGGGCCCAGGTTCGGCGCGCCGACGAGCTCGAGGATCACGTCGAAGCCGCCGGGCTCCTCGAAGCCCTCGGGCTCGATGACCTCGTGGGCGCCGAGCGCGGCGACGGTCTCGCGGGCGTCGGGGTTGCGGACCGTCGCCGTCACGTGCGCGCCGGCCGCGCGCCCGAGCTGCACGGCCGCCGTTCCCACGCCGCCGGCCGCGCCGTGCACGAGCAGCCGCTCGCCCGGCGCGAGCGCGGCCTGGGTGAACAGCGCGTCGTGGGCGGTGGTGAAGACCTCGGCCACGCCGCCCGCCGGCGCCCACTCCATGCCCTCGGGCACCGGCATCGCCTGGCGCTCGTGGACGGTGGCCAGCTCGGCCTGCCCGCCGCCGCCGACGATCGCCATGACGCGATCGCCCTGCGCGAAGCGCTCGGCGCCCGGGCCGCGACCGACGACCTCGCCCGCGAGCTCGAGCCCGGGGATGTCCGCCGGCGCCCCGGCCGGCGCGGGGTACAGGCCCTTGCGCTGGAGCAGGTCGGCGCCGTTGATCCCGGCGGCACGGATGCGGACGAGGACCTCGCCGGAGCCCGGCTTGGGGTCGGGGTGCTCCTCGACGACGATCTCCCCGTCGCGGACGGTGGCGGCGCGCATGGCCGCGCAGTCTAGGCTTTGGCGTCCGTGACGCTTCCCGCGGACACCTACCGGCTGCCGGCGATCTCGCCGCGGGCCTTCCAGCATCCCGCCGACCGCGCGGCGACGGCGGCACTGGGCCAGGTCCCCTATCTCGACGGCGTCGTGCGCAAGCTCATCGAGCTGGGCTACGAGCGAGCGCTGCGCCAGGCCTACCTGGGCTCGGCCGTGCGGCTCGGGCAGGAGCAGCTCCCGAGGATCTGGGTGCTCGAGCGCGAGGTCTTCCACGTGCTCGACCTCGACGAGGTGCCCGACCTCTACCTCACGCAGTTCCCGATGGCCAACGCGCTGACCTTCGGCACCGGCCGGCCCGTGATCGTCCTGCACTCCGAGCTCGTCACGCTGCTCGACGACGACGGCCTGCGCGCCGTGATCGCGCACGAGGCGGCGCACATCCTCAGCGATCACGTCCTCTACCAGACCGCCCTGGCCATCCTGCTCGCGCTCGGCGGTTCCATGCGGCTGCCGATCTTCGCCGGGCTGCCACTGATGGCGGTGCGCGCCGCGCTGCTGGAGTGGTCGCGGGCTGCGGAGCTGAGCTGCGACCGCGCGGCGGCGCTCGTCACGCGCGACCCGATGGCCGTGTGCCGCACGCTGATGGCGCTGTCCGGAGGGGCCGCCGTCGACGAGCTCAACCTCGACGCGTTCATCAAGCAGGGGCTCGACTACGGCGAGAAGGGCTCGGGCCTGGAGCGCCTGTCGCGGCTGCTCATGCAGATGAACATCACCCACCCGATGCCCGTGCGCCGCGTCCACCAGCTCCTGACCTGGGTCCGCGGCGGCGACTACGACCGCATCGTCGCCGGCGAGTATGTGCGTCGCGGCGAGGAGCCGAAGGCCCGGGCCGAGGCCGACTCGGCCGGCGCCCACTACGCCGAGCGCGTGCGCGAGGCGTTCGGGTCCGCGGGCGAGTCGATGGCCGACGTCGGCCAGCAACTCGGGGAGTGGCTCGCGCGTCAGCGCCGGTGAGGTCGCGCGTCCGTCAGGGACGGATGGTGACGCTGGTGCTGTCGGCCAGCTCGAAGCGCAGCGAGTCGTTCGGCCGGCAGTTGCGCGCCAGGGCACGCAGCTCGCCGGCGATCAGCGCGATCGTGTGGGCGCGCGTGACGATCAACGGGCGCAGGTATTCGACCACCTGCTCGGGCGTGCCGGTGAACACGGCGGGGTCGGGCTCATCGCGGGCCAGGCGAGGCGCGGGGGTGAAGATGTCGGGCAGCGCGAAGACGTCCATGCGGAGGTATCGGCGCCCGGGCGCTGCGGCTTGAGCGTGCCTTGGCAGGCGTCCTCCCTATTGTGCGGGTGTGGCCGCCTCCGGGGTCCGCTCGCTCGAACTGGAGCTGCCGGCAGTTCCGCAGAGCGCCGCGCAGGCGCGACGGGCGGTGGCCGGGATGCTCGGAGGCCTCGATGTCGACCTGTGGCCCGTGCGGCTGGTGGTCAGCGAGGCGGTCACGAACGTCGTCCTGCACGCCTACCGCGACCGTGAGCCGGGCCGGCTCCGGCTGCAGGCGACCCTCGCCGACCGGCTTCTGACGGTGGTCGTGACCGACGACGGCATCGGCATGGCGCCGCGCGCGGACAGTCCCGGTGTCGGCGTGGGGCTGGTCGTCATCCGCCGTCTGGCCGAGGACGTGGCCGTCGAGACCGACCGCGGCACCCGGATGCGGATCCGTCTGCGGCTTGCCCCCGCCACGTAGGCCCTGGTCCGCGCGGTCCCGCGGGATCGACGGCGCCCGTCAGGCGCGCTCGAGCAGCGCGACGCACTCGATGTAGTCGGCATGCCGGTGCTGCTGGGGGCTGCTCGCGATAGTGCCGGGCCGGTCGAGGCTCGCCGTGTCGCTCAGTTTTCGTCCGTTCGGTACCCCAAGCGGTACCCACTCGATTCTGGGCCGACCGGTACCAACTCGGGGGGTACGGCGGGGGGTGTCCGGGATCCAGCACGGATGCGTGGGTTGAACCCCGGGCCCGTACACCACAGAGCAAATTCGGAGTTCTGCCCGCTCGTAAAGAATCGAGGCCACGGGCGGAGGACCTGCGCACCGCGTTGAGGACTCGGCCGGCACGCGCTCAACGTCCGGCCTGGCGAAGGCACCCACGTCTTCGTCCCATTCG
Organism: uncultured Actinomycetes bacterium; assembly: GCA_963787065.1. Classification (GTDB taxonomy): domain Bacteria; phylum Actinomycetota; class Thermoleophilia; order Solirubrobacterales; family Solirubrobacteraceae; genus JAOPZW01. The sequence continues at coordinate 39,073 of CAWBBQ010000035.1, read as the reverse complement.
TCGGACAGATCCGCGGTATCGCGGTGATCCCCAGTCAGGGCAGCCCGCCTTGCGGAGCTGGGTTCGGAGACCGCTGCTTAACGGACCCGGAGCGCGGCGATTCCGATCTGTCCCGAGAACGAAAGGGTCACGGCGTCCGGCGACGTGGTGCGTCAGAGGACACGTCCTGGCGCCCGCCGCTCATGGGGTGGCGAGTAGCGAAAGACGGTCGCTTCCAGAATGCCAGCGGCGACTTCCCACGGATGCCAGAGGTCCAAATCGCCACCGCTCGCCACTGGTTCGGCGTCCTCGTTGATCTCGACCCGGATTCCGCTCACAATCGCGAGCGCGACGTCGGGGAAGGCTTCTCGCGCATGCTCGACCTCGTTGGCGGTCAGCGACACAGCCTCCCCGAGTCCGCTCGTGCCCTTGACCTCAACGTGAAGCGAGTCCTGGCCGCGCGCGCAGTCGAGGTCGTACGACTCGACCAGACCGACGTCATGCACGCTCCAGCCTTCCGCCATCAACTGCTCGGCGTGATGTCAACCGCGCGGCGCTCTACTGCCCGGTTCATCGCTGCCGACGTCACGGCGAGCTGTCCATCCGTGGACCCACTTCCTGTACGCCCGCCCGGCATCTCTTCCAGCAGTGCGTCGAGCGCTTGGGCGGACCCGGGCGTCGGGCGAAGCATCGGCATCAGCGCCTGCGCCGAAAGTCTGTAGTCGGTGTGGTTCTCGAACTTCACGCCCGCACCCGTAACGGCGCGCAGCCCGCGAGCGATGTCTTCGGGCACCTCGCGGTCGAACCGCACGATCGTCTCCGGAGCATCCGTCAGGACGTGAGCGCGCTTGTCGATCAGCTCGCGCCCCAGGCGGAACTCGGCTTGCTCCCGGCTGACGACATGGTCAATCGTCATACGCCCGATTAGAATCATCGGCCGTCGCGGTTACCCACTACGTAGACGACGTCTCCTACCTCGGCGCCCAAGCGGTCGAAGTTGTGCTGGCGGCGTGGATCATCGGCTGCCCCGCGATGCCCTGGGCCTCGTAGTCGCGCCAGCGACGGTCCCATCCGTACATGAAGAACGTCATGGCCTCAGTCTCGCCGACTGAGCACGCCGGTTGCGAGACAGCGGGCCAGATTGCGGCTTGCCCATGACCTGCAAGTCAAGTCGCGTGTTGTGGTGTAGCTGCTCGTCGGTGACGACGTTCGCGGCGCAGGCGGCGATGAGCTCGCTGACCTCCTTCTGATCAAGTTCGTGAGACTGCTTCTGGTCGGCACTGCGGATAGTCAGAAGCGAGCGCATCGACTCTTCGGAGAGGTAGCGACGCGAGACCAACCACTCGTCGTTCTGTTCGATCAGCACGGCGCCGGCCAGGCGAAGCGCGGCGGCGTCGTTGGGGAAGATCCCGACGACATCGCTGCGGCCGCCGATCTCGCGGTTGACGCGTTCCAGCGGGTTGGTCGAGCGCAGCTTGGACCAGTGGGCGGCGGGAAACGCCATGAAGGCCAGCAGATCCTCTTCGGCGGCCTCCAGCAGCTCGCAGACCTTGGGCACCTGGGCGCCGAGGCGCTGCAGGACCTCGCCGACCCGTCGGCGGGCCTCGGTTTGGTCGGGGGCGTTGAAGACCTCGCGCAGGGCGGCGCAGACCATGCCGCGCTGGGCGGGACGGCAATGGCCGTGCATGTTTCTGACGAAGTGCACGCAGCAGCGCTGCCACGGCGCGTCGAGGACGCGGGCGATCGCCGCCTTGAGGCCCTCGTGGTGATCGGAGACCACGAGCCGCAGCCCGTCCAGGCCGCGCGAGCGCAGAGCGCGCAGGAAGTCCGTCCAGAACGCCTCGCTCTCGACCTCGCCGAGATCGAGGCCGATGACCTCGCGCCGGCCGGTCTCGTGGACGGCGTAGGCGATGACCAGCGCCTTGGAGACCACGCGGCCACGATCGCGGACCTTGAGGTGCTTGGCGTCGAGCCACAGGTAGGGGTAGGCGCCCTCCAGCGGCCTGCTGCGGAACAGCTCGACGTGCTCGTCCAGATCGCGGCACAGGCGGCTGACGCGGTCCTTGTCCATGCCCTGGATGCCGAGCTGCTCGACGAGGCGGTCGACCTTGCGGGTGCTGACGCCGTTGACGTAGGCCTCCATGACGACCGCGACGATCGCCTGCTCACAACGCCGCCGCGGCTCCAAGAAGCTGGGGAAGTACGCCGGTCCCGACCGCGTCTTGGGAATCAGCAGCTCGAGCTCACCGACCCGCGTCTCCCACGCCCGCGGCCGGTAGCCGTTGCGATGCGTCACCCGCTCCGCGCTGCGCTCGCCGCGCTGCGCGCCGGTCATCTGCGCGACCTCGGCCTCCATCAACTCACGCACGACCAGCGCGACCGCGTCACGCAACAGATCTCCGTGCTCACCGGCCATCGCGTGCGCGACGACATCGGCAGGGGTCATCATCCGGCCCTCGGCCATCGTGGTGCTCCTCGCTTCATCGACTCCGGGAAGAGCCGACGAGCTTGGACGCCGCGGTGGTCGGACCTACCCGTCCGACCCTCGCGCGCCCGCTACACCACTTCTACCGACATGACCCCTGCAACCGGCAAATGGCCTAAGAAGCGGTTTCAGAAGTCGTTGCGCGGCTGGTTCCGTTTCCTCCGACGGAGCAGTGCGCCGCCCATGCGGAGGCGCCCGAGGCTTCGCCGTCCGCGGGCGAGCAGCGGTCTCGACCTCCGCTCCCGCTCGTCGTCCAACCGAGCAGCGAACGGACGCTCGATCCGGTGCGCCGAGACAACTCCTTTCCCGAGTGGCTGTTGCACAAAGGGGTGGTCTGTCCGGTCGGCTGAAGACGATGGCGGGCATGCCGCAGAACTTCGTGGCGTGCGATCGTGAGCAGGCGTTTTTGATGCCGCCGAGCCTGCGCGAGTGGTTACCCGAGGATCACTTGGCGTGGTTCGTATTGGCCGCCGTCGAGGGGATGGATTTGTCGGCGTTCTATGCCGCCTACCGCTTCGACGGTCATGGCCGGGCGGCGTTTGATCCGGCGATGATGGTCGCGCTGTTGCTCTATGCCTACGCGAAGGGCGAGCGGTCCTCGCGGGCGATCGAGCGCGCGTGTGTCGAGGACGTCGCCTATCGCGTGATCGCGGCCAACCAGGCCCCGGATCACTGCACCGTCGCGCGGTTCCGTCAGCGCCATGAGGACGCGCTGGCCGGCCTGTTCGGCGAGGTGCTGGGGTTGTGCGCGCAAGCCGGTCTCGTCCACGTCGGATTGGTTGCCGTCGATGGGACGAAGGTGCACGCCAACGCGTCGCAGCACGCGACGCGCGATTACGAGCAGATCGCGCGCGAGGTCCTCGAACAGGCCGCGGAGATCGACGCGCTCGAGGACGAGCGGTTCGGTGAGCGTCGTGGCGATGAGCTGACGCCCGAGCTCGCGACGCGTGAAGGCCGGGAGCGGTGGCTGCGCGACGCCCGGCGGCGATTTGACGAGCGGCGCGCCGAGGAGGCCAGGCCGGTGCCCGGGTCGCGCGCGAAGCGCCTGCTTGAGGCCAAGCGCCGGCTCGAAGAGAACCTCGCCGTCGAGCGGCGCGCGAACGCCGAATACGAGGCCTACCGGGCGCGCGGGGTGATGAAGGACGGGCGCCGGTTCGGCCGGCCGCCGAAGCCCTATGAGCCGCCGGGCACGCCGGTCGGGAAGATCAACCTCACCGACCTGGACTCGCGCAACGTCAAGACGCCGCGTGGGTGGGTGCAGGGCTACAACGCCCAAGCGGCGACGACCGAGCAGCAGATCGTGATCGCCGCCGAAGTCACGATCGACTCGCCGGACTTCGGGCACCTCGGGCCGATGGTCGCCGCGACCCAGCGCGAGCTCGACGCCGTCGGCGTGACCGACACGCCGGCAGTGGTCGTCGCGGATGCCGGCTACTGGCACCAGGCGCACATGGAGAACATCGTCGATCGCGGGATCCAGGTGCTCGTGCCGCCGGACGCCGGCAAACGAACGACGCCCCGGCCGGGATGGGATGGCGGTCTCTACGCGTTCATGCGACGCGTGCTCGCGACCGAGCTCGGGGGCGGGCTCTACCGCAAGCGCAAGGCGATGATCGAGCCCGTGTTCGGACACACGAAGTTCAACCGGCGCATCGATCGCTTCCAACGCCGCGGGAGATCCGCTTGCCGCTCGGAGTGGCGGCTGATCACCGCCACCCACAACCTGCTCAAGCTCTACAGGCACCACATCGCCGCCGCAACGGCCTGACCGGCCGCCCGGCGCCCGGTCGGCGCGCACCACCACAGCGCGCCCGATCCGCACCACCCCACCCCACACAGCGACGCGACGGCCCCGGCCTTACGCAACAGCCACCCGAGAAGCAGGAGTCTCACCCTGCAACGCCTGCTCGTCGTCCAACTCGATAGCGCGCGCGGATCACGGCTGTCGCATCTGCCTCGATGCGGTAGCGCGGCTACGTACGCTCCGGCGCCTGGGCGCACTGCCGGTGCTCGTCCATCGTGCACGTGGCGCCAAGATGAAGTGCGGCTCGCCCACGATCCGAGACGGACGCCTGAGTCAGGCGGTCTGCCGCTGCTGTTGGCGGACGGCGACGCGTCCGCCCGTGCGGCGGCCGGGGAGGTCGTAGGCGACCCACAGCCCGGACAGGGCGGTGAGGGCGGCGACGAGGGCGATGGCGGCGGCGGCGTCGATGGCGTCGGCGACGATGCCGGCCATCAGTCCGCCGGCGACGTAGCCGCTGTCGCGCCAGAAGCGGTAGACGCCGACGACGGGTGCGCGGGCGACCGGGGAGACGGTGTCGGAGATGGCGGCGATAAGCGTCGGGTACACGAGCGCGGTCCCGACCCCGAGGGCGATGGCGGTCAGCGAGGCCAGCCAGACGCGGCCGTCGGAGACCGCGAGCACCGTCAGCGCTGCGGCCTGTAGCAGCATCCCGGCCACGATGAGGGGCTTGCGCCCGACGCGGTCGGACCAGTGCCCGGTCCATATCTGCCCGACGCCCCACACGGCCGGGTAGAGCCCGGCGACCAAGCCGACCTGGGCCGGGCTTGCGCCGTGGGCGGCGAGAAACAGCGGCACCAGTCCCCAGGACAGCGCGTCGTTGAGGTTGTTGACCAGCCCCGCCTGCGAGCATGCGCGCAGCGCGGGGACGCGGTACGTGGCGTCGCTGAACGCCTCGCGCAGGGCGGGCGGCTCGGCCGTGGTGTCGCCTTCCTGTTGGGATTGCTCCAGGGCGACGTGCGCGGCGGTGTCGCGAACGAACAGGACGGTGACCGTCAGGGCGCTGACGGCGATGACCGCGCCGGCGACGACGAGCACGTCGCGGGCGGCGAACTCGGAGGCAGCCCAGCCGCTTAGCGCGGCGGCGAGCGCCACGCCGCCGTAGCCGGCGGCCTCGTTGAGCCCGAGCGCGAGCCCGCGCCGCTTGGGTCCGACGAGGTCGATCTTCATGACCACGGTCATGGACCACGCCAGTCCCTGGTTGACCCCGAGCAGGACGTTGGCAGCGACCACCCAGACCCATGACGGCGCGGCGAGGATGAGCAGCGGCACGGGCAGCGCCACCGCCCAGCCGGCGATAAGCAGCCGGCGCCGGCCGAGCGGTCCGGCGAGGGCCCCGGCGCCGAGGTTCGTGAAGGCCTTGGCCAGGCCGAACGCGACGATGAACGACAGCACCGCCGCGCTCGAGGCAAGCCCGAAGTCGTCACGGCCGATGAGCGGAAGCGTCGAGCGTTCCAGGCCGACCATCGCGCCGACGAACGCGTTCACCGCGACGAGCAGCGCGAACTGCGCTGCGTTCTCGCGCAGCCCGAGCCGGACGGGTCGACTAGCGCTCACGCGGCGTGACTCAGCGGCCGCCCGGCGCGGTTGGCCGCGACGATGTCGGCCTGCCCCTCGGGCGCGGGCGGGATGTCCTCAAGCAACGCGGCCACGAACGCGTTCTCGGAGTCGAACTGCAGCGCGCGGTTATGGCGGCGCTCGAAGCCGACCGTCGAGGCGGGGTTGGCGGACAGGCCGCGCCCGCACACCGAGCCCGAGTAGTGCGCCGGGTACAGCGCCAGGTGGTCGGGCAGCTTCAGCAGCCGCTCGGTCAGCGACCGGTACAGGGTGCGGGCCATGTCCTCGGTGCTGTGCTCGCCGCCGGCGTGCAGGTCCGGCCGGCCGGCGTCGCCGACCAGTAGCGCGTCGCCGGTGAGCACGAACCACGGCTCGTCTGAGCGCGTGCGGTCGGTCAGCGCGTAGGCGTGGTGTGCGAGCGCGTGCCCGGGCGTGGCGATGGCGCGCACCTCGGTGTTGCCGAGCTTGACGACCTCGCCGTCGGCCAGCGAGCGGTGCGCGAATGCCACCCCCGCCCCCGCCGGGAGATACGCGGTCGCACCGGTCCGCCGCACGAGCTCGGGCAGTCCGGAGACGTGGTCGGCCTGCAGATGCGTCTCGAAGACCGCGACGATGGGGATGCCCTGGCCCTCCGCAAGCGCGATGTAGTCATCGACGAGGTCGGCGTGCGGGTCGACGACGGCGAACCGGCTCTCGGTCTTGCAGCCGAACAGATAGGAAGCGCACGCCGTGTCGTCGTTGAGCAACTGGCGAAAGTACATGGCGGCACGCTAGGTCCCGGCCGTCCATGCGCCAAGAGCAGATGAGCGATGCGTGGCTTGCCAGCATGGAATACCTTGCCAGCGGCTTACGCGGAATACCGGGGACGCCGCTGGACCGGCCGGCGTATCTGGCCGGCGGCGTAAGCACGTCGCGCACTGATTGTTTGCCACCTCCGAGTGGCGATGCGCGATGCTCGGGCAGCTCGCTAGCTAGTCGCCCAAAGGAGGTCGCCCACCAACTGCGGCGGCGGCCGCGAATCACGCGGACCGGCGCCAGACCTGAAGAACCTGCGCGCTGGTCCCGCGGGGCGGCGCGATGTCTGACATCCGCCGTTCCGCTGGTCGCAGCGCCGCTTGGCAAGAGGAGCTGTGTCATGAGACGAAGCGCCTGCGTTGCTACCGCGACGGCCGCTTTCGTCGGCCTCGCGGTAGTGGCCGGAGTCGGTGGAGGGTCGGCTGCGCAAGCGCCCACCGCGCTTCCGTTCACGTTCTTCCTCACCCACTACGAGCTCATCGGTGATGCAAACAATCCGACGGGCGTGCGGTACTCGTCGACGGGGGCGCCGTTCGCGAAGGCGCGCGACGGGTCGCGTATGACGTTCACCGGCCAGGGCGGTTGGGACCCGGCCACCCGACGCGCCACCGGCACGGGGTCGTACGTCATTCGGAACGCCGCCGGCGCCGTTCGCACGCGGGGCACCTGGACCGCGACGCGGTTCATCGACTTCCGCCAGCTCGCCGGCTGGTGGGGCATCCCGAACTTCAAGGAGGAAGGCTGGCAGGGCCCGCCCGGTTCGGCCTCGTTCTCGGGCTTCCTGCGCCTCCGCGTGACGCTATCCGGACGCGGCGGCGGTGTCCTGCGGCTCTGGTGCCTCATGCCCGACGTGCCCAAGCCCAAGGGCCACGTCGGAGATGGGCTGTCGTTCACCGGCCGGAGCCTGCGGTTCACCGACTTTCGGGCGCAGGAGAGGGGTATGGAGGGCGTGATGTTCTACAGCCCCTGACCTGACTGTCAGCGGCGAGGCGAACGTCGCGCTCCGAGCGGCCCTCAGCGCGCCGGCGTCGCCGGCTCCACCGTGCAGCCGGCGACGCTGGCCGAGCAGCATGAGCACAGCGTCCGTATGAATGCGCGCTCGGAGGGCGTGGGCTCACGGCCATCGGGGCGCAGGAGGTGCACCGAGCGGCGCATGGGCTCGACGTCTTCGACGCGGAAGCTGACGAGCTCGCGGCGCTGCACCTCGTCGGCGACCACGAGCTCGGAGACGAAGCCGATACCCAGACCGGCGGCGACCGAGCGCTTGATGGTCTCGTTGGAGTCAAGCTCCCAGCGCTTGGCCGGCCGGTACCCGGTACGGGCGAGAAACCGCTCGGACACCGCGCGGGTGCTGGAGCCGTGTTCGCGCACGAGCAGCGTCTGCGCGGCGAGCTGGCTCAGCGCGGCGCGGCCGCGGCGCAACTTGAGCTTGCCGGGGGCGGCAATGCCGACGACCTCGTCGTCGAGGAACGGCTCGGCGACGACGCCGTCGGGCAGGTCGAGCTCGCCGGCGAGCCCGAGCTGCACCTCGCGGCGCGCGACGCGTTGCGCGACCCAGGCGCTTGAGCCGATGACGACGTCGACGTCCACGCGCGGGTGGCGGTCGGCGAAGCACTGCAGGATGGAGGGCAGCACGTAACTGCCGGGCGTCGTCGAGGCGGCCAGCGCGAGCGTCCCGCGCTCGGCCTCCCGCAGCGCGCGCAGCTCCTCCTGCATCCCGTCGAGCGTGTCGAGCACGCGCAGCGCGTGCGCGGCGACCACCTCGCCGGCCTCGGTCAGCCGGCTGGCGCGGCCGTGGCGCTCGATGAGCTTGTCGCCGACCGCGGCCTCCAAGGTCTGCAGGTGCTTGGTCGCCGAGGGCTGCCCCATCCGGCACAGCTCCGCGGCCGCGGAGATCGAGCCCTGGCGCTTGACCTCGACCAGCAGTCGCAGACGGCTGGGGTCAAGCGCATCAACTATGCCGTCGGAGAAAGGCATCTATGCGATGGCTCCTCTAGCAGCATACGCCGCCACAGCCCTAGAGTCGCTCCGACGAGGACCATCGAGAACCGTGGGTCAGTCAGCCGCCACGCCGTCCGCTCCCAAGACCGTCGAGGACCTGCTCGACGCGGCGCGCAGCCGACTTGACCGGGTCGACGCGTGTCGAGCGCAGGCCGCGCTGGCGGCCGGCGCGGTGCTCATTGACATCCGCTCAGATGCTCAGCGCCGCGCCGACGGTGTCGTGCCGGGCGCGCTGGTCGTCGAGCGCAATGTCCTGGAATGGCGCTGCGACCCGACCTGCGCCGCGCGCGACCCGCGCATCGACCCCGCCGGTGCGCTCATCGTGATGTGCAACGAGGGCTACCAGTCGAGCCTGGCCGCCGCGACCCTGCGCGAGCTCGGGCTCGATGGGGCGACCGACGTTATCGGCGGCTTTCAGGCGTGGCGCGAGGCCGGGCTGCCCGTGGACCCGTTCAGCCAGGAGAACCGAGCCATCGAATGTCCCTGCGGGCACCGGCTTGAAGGCGTCGACGACGAGGAGCTGTTCCGCCTCGCCCGCGAGCACGTCGACCGCGACCACCCGGAGATGGACCGCACCGACGAGCAGTTGCGCGAGCGGGTCGCCGCCGACGCCTACGACCTCCCACGTCGCGGCGGACGCTGAGCGCGCGATGAGTACCACCGAGGTGCCGGTCGACGTCGACGTCCTACGCGGCGAATCCAGAAGACCTACACCGAGGTCTCCACCGAGCAGACGAAGGACTTCATCTTCCCGACCGGTCGCGCGTGGGCGGAGGACCTTGGCTTATCCACAGCCCGAGCTCTCGGGAATCCCGGACGCAAGCGTGGAGAGCTTCGTTGGCGTGGCGGACCCGTTCTCACTCGGGCGCATCGCGCCGGGCGAGACCGTCGTCGACCGCGGGTGCGGCGCCGGAACCGACCTGCTCGTCGCCGCGCAGATGGCCGGCCATGCCGGTCGCGTCATCGGCGTCGACATGACTGCGGCGATGTTGCAGCGCGCCCGCGACAGCGCGGCGGCCATGGGCCTGGCAAACGTCGAGCTGCACGAGTCGCTCATCGAGTCGCTGCCTCCTGCCCGACGCGTCCGTCGACGTCGTCATCTCCAACGGCGTCATCGACCTCGTGCCCGACAAGCACGCCGTGTTCTCCGAGATCGACCGCGTGCTGCGTCCGGGCGGGCGGCTGCAGCTCACCGATGTCGTCATCCATACGGAGGTCTCCGAGGACGCCCGCAAGCGCATCGACCTCTGCTTCTATGAGCACGTCATCTCGCATCGACTTCGCGCCGCCGCGCTTGAGGAGCGCCTGGACGAGTGGAACGTCTGGCCGCGGATATTCGGCGGCTGCCATGTCGCCCGCGCCACGGCGACGGCGATCGAAGCCGCCGGGTTCGTCATCGAGCAGCGGCGGCGCTTTCGAACGGCCTCAGCCACGTCCTCGGCGTCGCACGTAAGTCCTAGCCGACGGGGGTTGACCTGGCGGTGCGTGTAAGCATATGCTTACGGTGAGTGTTTGCTTACGCAGGTGAAGGGTTTGCGGCTCTGGGTGACCCGACACGACGCGAGATCTTCGCCCGCATTGCCGAGCGCCCACGGGCCGTCGGCGAACTCGCCCGCGAGCTGCCGGTCAGCCGCCCGGCGGTCTCCCAGCACCTGAAGGTGCTCAAGGACGCCGGCCTCGCGGTGGACCGCCCGCAGGGCAACCGGCGCATCTACCAGGCCGACCCCGCCGGCCTGGCGGCCCTGCGCGCGCAGCTTGACACGTTCTGGAACCAAGCCCTGGCGACCTTTGAGGAGGTCGTCGAACACGACACCAAGGAGGAGTGATGGCCACGCCAGCCGAGGCGACATCCGTACGCAACGAGGTCGTCGTCAACGCCCCGGTCGAGCGGGCGTTCGCGGTCTTCACCGAGCAGATGGACCGCATCAAGCCGCGGGAGCACAACATGCTCGGCGTCGACATCGCCGAGACCGTGTTCGAGCAACGCGTCGGCGGCCGCATCTACGACCGCGGCACCGACGGCAGCGAGTGCGAGTGGGCGACCGTGCTCGCCTACGAGCCGCCCGAGCGCGTCGTCTTTAGCTGGAACATCTCGCCGTACTGGCAGGTCGCGCCCGACCCCGACAAGCGCAGCGAGGTCGAGGTGCGCTTCATCGCCGAGGACGAGCAACGCACCCGCGTCGAGCTGGAGCACCGGCACCTCGACCGTCACGGCGACGGCTGGGAAGGCGCCCGCGACGGCGTCGCCGCCCCCGACGGCTGGGGCCTCTACCTCCGCCGCTACGCCGACCTCGTGTGAGGCTTGCGGAGGGCGCCCGGTCGCACCGAACCGGGCACTCCACGGCACGCGTTGTCAGAGGCGACGCCCGAGAGAGCAGCGCTGCACGCGGCCCGCTGTCGCTATCCATGCATCTGAGCGGCGACGACTCGCGGCGCGGCAGCTGCGCGTCTGCTTTCGCTATCGCCTGACAGCGCAAGTGCGGTCCGGCGCGGGCGGACCGATGCCTTCCATGGAGGCTGTCGCACAAACCTCCGCCGGTGTCGAAAGCTCCAATCTCAGTCCTCGACGTCGCGGGCCGAGAAGGTCAGTTAGTCGTTCTCAGCGGAGCTGCGCCGAGGCGGCGCGCTCGCCGTTGTAGACATCCACCGCGAATCCGCGACGAGCGACTTTGTGCGACGGCTTCCATGCGACGCGCCATTCACCGAAGCCGCTTCCTCTAGGTCACGCATATTGACGGGATTTTGGTTATTGCTCCGATATGTGATTCGGTCGATGAGCGGCGACCCAGCCGGCACCTCGACTACCTTCACGGCGAGGTCAAGCTCGGGAGTAAGGGAGGCGCGATTGTTGTACAGCGCCAGCACAGATTGGCAGCCATTGACCACCGAAAGTCCATCGACGGTTATTGAGGATCCGTCAGGCGCGACTTGCAAGTCGCTGGTCAATAGAGTGATTCCATTGTGGTACGCGGGGAACGCGTCATGTTCGGTCGAATCCAAGCGCGCGAACGATGCTGCGCAACGCGAACTGCAGGATGAGATGGCGCGCGGCTTCGGCACCAAACTGTTCTATGCCATCCGTAACGGTGAGGATACGGGTGGCGCAGCGCGGGTGCTCGACAATCGCGTCGCCGCTCAACTACTCACGGCTGTCTACCGTGAGCAACCGTGGGCCGCGGTGCGGAAGGCTAAGCTGTTCGACGATGAGTACTACGAGGTCTTCACGAAGCACGTGACCGCCGAGCGACTATACCTCTTAGATCTGATGGATCAAGCGGTCTCTGCTCGGCAGGGGATTCTCCGCCCTGAGTTGAATGCCGCCTTTGCCTCTGTGCGATCACGCTCGTCTACCTGGTTGGTCAGCTGACACGGCGCAATGCCTTGGGCACGCAGTTCCTCGAGAATCCGGCAGGGTGGCTACCCGCCAAAGAGGCGGACGTGCAGCGAAGGCTCGGCGAGTACGCGACCGAAGCGGGCCGAACGCTGAACGACTTTGTGAACGCCCGTGCAACGGATCCGACGTTCGATTTTAGGGTCGCGTTCAAGAGTCGTCAGGGTGTTCTAAGCGTCGCGACCGAGGCCATGCACATTGCGGACGTAATCCAGTCGCGTGTCGGGGGCTTTGATTTCGACGTGCAGCCGGTGTAGTAGGGACGTTCCGCGAGCTGCCGAGCCATGTGGTTCGCTCGGCCCACGCCGTTACTGATGCAACGAGGAGGGTCGGTCTAGTCGTCCCCCGGAGCGGACGGGCGTTGGGACGGGCACACGGAACGGTCCAGGTTTGCGCCGCGGTCCCGTGACACACGCCGGCGTTGGGGTCCGAGCCCGTGGCCTCCGATTCGGAGCGGGGCGGAGGGTCAGGCGGGGCCCGCGCGGTCCTCTACGGTTCGACCCTCGGTCGCGGGTTGCCGCAGACCCCGCCTATAGCGGGCGGTTCGCCAGGCTCCTAGGATCTTCGCGCCAGTCGATCACCCTGACCGCAACCCAAGGCCCCGCGGTTCGGTTCGCACCGCGAAGGCCGAGAACGGCGCCGTGTCAGTGCGCCAGTTCTGGTACCTCCCCGGTACCTCCTCCGATCCTGCGATTGAGCGAAGCGCCACGTCCGGCGTCATTTAGGGCCATCCGGCTACACACGCTCGAGCAGCGCGACGCACTCGATGTGCGGCGTCTGGGGGAACATGTCCACCGGGCGCACGCGGCGCAGCGACCAGCCGGCCTCGACGAGCTGGGCGGCGTTCGGCGCCAGCGTCGTCGGGTTGCAGGAGACGTAGACGATCCGCTTGGGGGCGGCCTCGGCGATGCGGCGCACGATCTTGGCCGACAGGCCGGCGCGCGGCGGGTCGACGACGAGCACGTCGGGGCGCCCGGCCTCCTCGACGAGGTCGCGCAGCGCCAGGCGCACGTCGCCGGCGAAGAAGCGCGCGTTGGCGATCTCGTTGGCGCGCGCGTTGTGGATCGCGTCGGCGATCGCGTCCTCGACGATCTCCAGCCCCCAGACCTCGCCGGCCCGCGGCGCGAGCGACAGGCCGATCGTGCCGATCCCGCAGAACAGGTCGTAGACGCGCTCCCAGCCCTTGAGGTCCGCCACCTCGGCGGCCGCCCCGTACAGGCGCTCGGCCATCTCGGTGTTCGTCTGGAAGAAGGCCTCCGAGCTGAGCCGGAAGCGCAGCGGGTCGCCGCCGCCGGCGACGTCGATCTCCTCCTCGATGAAGTCCGTGCCGCGCAGCACCTCGGTGATGCCGCCCGCGGTCGACTCGCCCACGCCGGCGGCGCGGGTCCACAGCACGCTGCCGGCGCCGACGGCGTCCGCGAAGCCGGTCGCGTCGACGTCCTCGTCCGAGGTGACCATGCGCACCTGCAGGTCGCCCGTGCGACGGCCCTCGCGCACCACGAGGTTGCGCAGCAGGCCGGTGTGCAGGCGCCGGTCGTAGGCCTCGCAGGCCCTGCGCGCGACACCAGGCGAGCGCCGCCTCGCGCGCGGCGTTGCCGCGCTCGGAGGCCAGCAGGCAGTCCTCGACGGTCACGATCCGCTCCCACGAGCCGGGCGCGTGGAAGCCGCAGACGAGCGCGCCGTCGTCACCGGTTCCGAACGAGTACTCGAGCTTGTTGCGATAGCGCCACGGCTCGACGGCCGGGACGATCGGGTCGAGCTCGTAGCCGTCGAGCCGCCCGATGCGCCGCAGCGCCTCGTCGACCTGCGCGTGCTTGACCTCGAGCTGGCGCTCGTAGGGGAGCACCTGCCACGGCGCGCCGGGGTGGTCGGCGCGCGGCGCGACGCGCTCCGGGCTCGGCTCGAGCACCTCGACCGCGCGCGCCTCGGCGAACGCCCGCTTGCGCTTGGTGATCAGCGCGCGCACGCGATCGCCCGGGATCGCGTCGCGGACGAACACGACGTAGCCGCCCGGCGTGCGCGCGACGCCGGCGCCGCCGTAGGCCAGCGAGTCGATCTGCAGGTCGAGCTCGTCGCCGCGCTGCGGGCGGGACGAGCGGCGGGAGCGGGAGCGGCGGAGGAGGCGTCCATCGGTCTGAGGATAGGCCGAGCGCCGCGCTCGCCGCCGGCGCTCCCGCGGCCCCCGCGCTCAGCGCATGAGCCACTCCAGCAGCGCCTTCTGCGCGTGGCGGCGGTTCTCGGCCTGCGCCCAGATCCGCTGGCGCGGCCCGTAGAGCACCTCGGTGGTGATCTCCTCGCCCGGATGGGCGGGCAGGCAGTGCAGCGCGATCGCGCCCGGCGCGGCGCGGTCGAGCAGCGCGTCGTCGAGGCGGTAGGGGCCGAGCGCCGCCCGGCGCTCGTCGGCGGTGTCCTCGTCGCCCATCGACACCCAGACGTCGGTGTAGACGGCGTGCGCACCGATCACCGCCTCGGCAGGGTCCTCGACGAGCGTCACGCCGGCCACGGGCTCGAGCGCGAAGCCCTCCGGCGAGGCGACGACGACCTCCACGCCGGCGATGTCGCCGAGCACGGCGAGCGACCGGGCGACGTTGTTGCCGTCGCCCACGTAGGCCACCCGGCGCCCCTCGAGGTCGCCGAAGGCCTCGTGCAGGGTGAGCAGGTCGGCCAGCGCCTGGCACGGGTGGTGGCCGGCGGTGAGCATGTTGAACACCGGGATCGAGCCCTCGAGGGCGAGCTCGGTGAGGATCGCGTCGGGTCCGGTGCGCACGCCGACCGCGTCGACATGGGCCGACAGGATGCGCGCGGTGTCGCCCACCGTCTCGCCGCGGGAGAGCTGCATCTCGTCGCCGCGCAGGATCATCGGGTGGCCGCCGAGCTCGACGATCCCGGCCTCGAACGACACCCGCGTCCTCGTGCTCGGCTTGTCGAAGACGAGCGCGACGATCCGCCCCTGCAGCGCGCGCGAGGCGCGTGGCGAGGCCTTCAGCTCCCCGGCGCGATGCAGGATCGCCCGGACGTCCTCGCGCGCCAGCTCGGCGCCGGTCAGCAGGTGGCGTGGCAAGCCGGGAAGGTTACGGTTCGACCGTCGCGATGCGCATCCTGACCTGGAACCTCTTCCACGGGCGCGCCGTGCCCGACCGGCCGGGCTCGCTGCTGGACGAGTTCGCGCGCGCTGCTCGCCGGCTGGCGCTGGGACGTCGCGCTGCTGCAGGAGGTGCCCCCCTGGTGGCCGGCGGAGCTGGGCCGGGCGACGGGCGCGAGCGCCCGCATGGCACTGACGTCGCGCAACCTGCTGCTCCCGCTGCGCCGTCTGATCGCGGAGCGCAACCCGGCGCTGCTCGGCTCCTGGGGCGGGGGCGCGAACGCGATCCTCGCCCGCGGGCAGGCGATCACCGAGCACCGCGTCCGGCCGCTGCGACTGCTGCCCGAGCGCCGCGTCGTCCACGGCGTGCGGCTGGCCGACGGGACCTGGGTCTCCAACCTCCACGCCCAGGTGCGCCCGCAGGCCCTCGCCCGCGCCGACCTCGACCTCGCCGGGCGGACGACGCTGGCGTGGGCGGGCGGGTCGCCCGCCGTGCTGGGCGGCGACCTCAACCTCCGCGGCGAGCCCACCGCCGCCGGCTTCGAGCACGCCGCCGGCCACTACGTGGACCACGTCCTGCTGCGCGGCCTGCGACCGGCGGGCGCCGGCCAGACGCTGCGCCGCGGCGACCTGTCGGACCACGCGCCGCTGTGGGTCGACGTTGAGCGGTCAGAGCGCGGTTGACAGCGGTCCGCGGTCAGCCGCCCCGCGCCCGCAGCCCGAAGCCGCGCAGCATCAGCAGCGCGCGCTCGCCGATCGTGCCCCGGGCGGGCAGGACGCGAAGCTGGACGGCGGCGTCGTAGGCGTCGAAGAAGGCGCGCACACGCCACAGGCGCTCGCGCGAGGCATCGAGCTCGCAGTAGAAGACGACCTGGACGACGAGGAAGCGGCCGGTCGGCGGCATGTCCTCGATCTCGCCGCGATGGGTGCCGAGCACGCGGCACGGGGCGGCGAGGTAGCGCCCATCGGTCAGCCGCGCGCCGGTGCGCTCGACGCGCGCGTCGGGGAACATCGCCCACAGCCGCGCCGCGTGGTCGCCGAGCGCGACCGGGCCCTCGAGCGGCTCCGGGCACAGCGGGTCCTCGTAGTGGACGTCGCGCGCGCACACGGCGGCGAAGGCCCCGGGGTCGCGGCTCGACCACGCCGCCTGCCAGCGATCGACGAGCTCGTCGACGCCCGCCGCCGCGCTCACTGCACCGGCGGCGTGAGGTCGGCCATGCCCTCGTCGGGCGTCGAGGCCTCGGCGTGCAGGCGCCGCGGGATGCGGCCGGCGCCGCGGGCCAGGCGCCCGGCCTCGACGGCGGCCCGGATCGCGTGGGCCATGGCCACCGGGTCGTGCGCGCGCGCGATCGCGCTGGCGCACAGCACGGCGTCGCAGCCCAGCTCCATGGCCAGCGCCGCGTCGCTGGCCGTGCCCACGCCGGCGTCGAGGATCACCGGGACGCCGGCGCGCTCGATGATCAGCGAGATGTTGTACGGGTTGCGGATGCCCATGCCCGAGCCGATCGGCGAGCCCAGCGGCATGACCGCCGCGCAGCCGACGTCCTCCAGGCGCCGGGCCAGGATCGGGTCGTCGTTCGTGTAGGGCAGCACCGTGAAGCCATCGTCGACCAGCTCCTCGGCGGCCACCAGCAGCTCCGGCGCGTCGGGCAGCAGCGTGCGGTCGTCGCCGATGACCTCGAGCTTGACCCAGTCGGTGCCGAACGCCTCGCGCGCGAGCTTGGCCGTGACGACGGCGTCGCGCGCGGTGAAGCAGCCCGCCGTGTTGGGCAGCAGCTCGACGCCGCATTGCTCGAGCACGCCGGTCAGCGACCCGCGCGCGGCCGGGTCGATGCGCCGCAACGCGATCGTGACGAGCTCGGCGCGCGTGGCCCGGATCGCCTCGGCCAGCGTCTCCAGGCGCGTGAAGCCCCCCGTGCCCAGGATCAGGCGCGAGCGAAGCGTGCGCCCGCCGACCTCGAACGGCGTGTCGGTGACGGGGATCTGCGGCTCGGCCTCGATGGCCACGGGTCAGCCTCCCTGCATGGCGGACAGCGCCTCGACGCGCTGGCCCTCGTTGACCTGAAGCTCCGCCCAAGCGGCGCGCGGGACGACCTCGCCGTCGACGGCGACGGCGACGCCGCGCGCGCCCGGCTCGACGCCCAGCTCGGCGAGCAGCTCGGCGATCGTCGCGCCGCCGCGCTCGCACGGCTCGCCGTTGACGTAGATGCGACTCACGCCGCGACCTCGGTGAAGCGGGCGGGCGAGAAGGCCGTGTCGCCGGGCTCACCGGGCTCGCCGAGCAGCTCGGCGACCACGAGGTCCGCGGTGATGGGGGCCAGCAGCGCGCCGTTGCGGTAGTGGCCGGTGGCCCACACGAGCTCGGGCACGACCGGGCTGCGGCCGATGATCGGCGTGTTGTCGGGCGTGCCCGGGCGCAGGCCGGCGATCAGCTCCTCGACCTCGAGCTCGAGCACGCCGGGCACGAGCTCGGACGCGTCGCGCAGCAGGTCGTGAACGCCGCCGGCGGTCACGCCCGTGTCGAAGCCGCGCTCCTCGACCGTCGCCCCGAGGACGTAGCGCCCGTCGCTGCGCGGGACGAGGTAGCCGCCGTCCCAGCGCACGACGCGCTCGGTCAGGCCCATCCCCGCGGCGTCGCGCAGCCTCAGCGACTGGCCCTTGACCGGGCGGACGGGGACGCGCGCCGCCTCGGGCACGGCGTCGAGCGCGCCCGACCACGGCCCGGCGGCGATCACGACCTGCCCGGCGGCCACGCGCTCGCCGTCACGCAGGCGCACCGCCTCGCCCGGCTCGATCCCGGTCACCTCGGCGCCCGCGCGCAGCACGGCGCCGGCGCGCTCGGCGGCCCGGGCGAGGGCGGCGACGGCCAGGCGCGGGTCGACGGCGTGGTCGTCGGGCACGTCGAGGGCAAGGCGGACGGTCGGGGCGAGCGCGGGCTCCAGGCGGCGGGCCTGCGAGGGGCGCAGGCGCTCGGCGCGCAGGTCGAAGCGCCGCCGCAGCGCGAGCTCGCGCTCCAGCGCCTCGGCCTCGTCGCGGTCGCGCGCGACGAGCAGCGTGCCGTGGGCGCGCAGGTCGACGCCGATCCCGGCATGCTCCTCGAGCTCGGCGGCGAAGGCGGGCCACTGCCGAGCGCTGTCCAGGCCGAGTCGCAGCAGCGCCTGCTCGCCCGCGTCGGCCTCGCTGATCGGGGCGAGCATCCCGGCCGACACGCGCGAGGTGGCGGCGCCCGAGCTCGCCGCGGTCGAGCACGCACACGCTCAGCCCGCGCGCCTGCGCGCGCCAGGCGACGGCGAGGCCGATGAGGCCGCCGCCGACGACGGCTACGTCGAACGCTTGGGCTCTGTCGGGGATCGGTGTCGCTCCTCGCTTCGCCGGCATGACCCGGATCAGCTTCTGACGGTCGGCGGCCGTGATGCCGCCCTCTCAGCCCCTGACTCGGGCTCCCGTAACGCGACCGATGGTAGCGCGCCGAACGGCTTGCCAGACTGTGGGCGTGACCTCGCCACCCGACCGTCGCGCCCGCCTGCGCGACGCGCATCTCTACTTCGTGGCCGATCGCGGCGGCCTCGAGCATGCCCTCGACGGCGCGCTCGCCGGCGGCGCCGATCTCGTCCAGCTGCGCGACAAGGAGGCGACCGACGACGAGCTGCTGGCCGCCGCCGCCCGCGTGCGCGAGCGCTGCGCCGCCCACGGCGCCCTGTTCATCCTCAACGACCGCCCCGACCTCGCCGCGGCGGCGGGCGCCGACGGCGTGCACGTGGGCCAGGACGACATGCCCGTCGCGCGGGCGCGCGAGATCGTCGGCGACGGCGCCATCGTCGGGCTGTCGACGCACTCGATCGCCCAGGCCGACGCCGGGGCGCGCAGCGGCGCGGACTACATCGCCGTCGGCCCGGTCCACGCCACGCCGACGAAGGAGGGCCGTCCGGCGATCGGCCTCGGGCCGGTGCGCCACGCCGCCACGCACGTCGCGCTGCCGTGGTTCGCGATCGGCGGCATCGACGCCGACACGGTCGGCGAGGCCGTGGCGGCGGGTGCCCGGCGTGCCGTGATCGTGCGGGCGATCGCCCACGCGCCCGACCCCGAGGCGGTCACGCGCGCGTTGCGCGCCGCGCCTGACGTCCGCCGCGGTGGGTGTGGGCGGCGCCCGTGGGTCGGAGTAGCCGCAAGCGACGGCCCGCCCCCGGCGCGCCCGAGCCGGCGCCCGGCGAGGCGCGGCACGACGGCGCGCGGTCGATGCGTCGCGGCTACGCGCGCTCGGAGGCGCGCAACGCGGCGGTGCGCGCCGGCCTGACGCCGCTGGCCCCCGGCGAGCGGCCGCTCGGGCTGCGGGTGGCCGTCGCGCTGACCGGCGCCCTGGCGCTCGTCAACCTCGCGGGCTTCGCGGCCGGCATCGAGATCGACGGGGACCGGCCGAGCCCCGTGGGGACCGTGGTCTTCGCCGCCGTCATGCTCGCCCTGGCCTTCGGCATGTGGGTGCGCAACTACTGGGCCGTGCTCGCCTTCGAGGCGCTGCTGGGCATCACCGTCGCGCTCGCCGCGCTGTCGCTGCTGGTCGCCTCGAACGTCGCGGCGGTGGCCGTGAGCCTGGTCATCATGGCCGTCGGCGGCTGGCTGTTCTGGAAGCTCGTGCGCGTCATGGGCAGGCTCCAGGCGCCGCAGCGCATGGGCTAGCGGTCACCTCCGCTAGTGTCCCGCCGCCATGGCTTCCTCCTACGACTGCGTCGTCATCGGCTCGGGGCCCGGCGGCTACGTGGCCGCCATCCGGGCCGCCCAGCTCGGCCTGAAGACCGCGGTGGTGGAGAAGGACCGCGTCGGCGGCCGCTGCCTGAACTACGCGTGCATCCCGGCCAAGGCCGTGCTGCGCGCGGCCGACGTGCTGTCCGAGGTGCGCGAGGCCGGCGACTTCGGCATCAAGGTGGCCGAGCCCGAGGTCGACTACGCGGCGATCAGCGAGCGGCGCCTGAAGGTCATCAAGACGCTGACCGGCGGCGTGAGCGGGCTGTTCAAGAAGAACGGGATCGAGGTCCTCGAGGGCCTCGGCGCGCTGACCGGCGAGGGCAAGGTGCAGGGTCGGCGACGGCGACGAGATCGAGGTCTCCAAGGCCGTCGTGCTGGCCACCGGCTCGGTGCCCAAGCCGATCCCGGGCACGACGCTCGGCGGGCGCGTGATCGGCACCGAGGAGGCGTGGGCGCTGGACGAGCTGCCCGGCCGCCTCGCCGTGGTCGGCGCCGGCGCGTCGGGCACGGAGATCGCCTCGGCCTACGCGCGGCTGGGCATCCGAGGTCATCCTGCTCGAGGCGCTGGATCGCGTGCTGCCGGCCGAGGACGCCGACGTCTCCAAGATCGCCGAGCGCGGCTTCAAGAAGCAGGGCATCGAGGTCGTCACGGGCACGCCGGTGGAGAACGTCGAGGCCGGGGAGAGCAGCGTCAGCTTCAGCTACGGCGACGAGCGCGCCGAGGTCGACTGGCTCGTCATCGCCGCCGGCCGCGGCCCCGACTTCGAGGGCCTCGGCCTCGACGACGCCGGCATCGAGCGCGACGACGCCGGCCTGGTCAAGGTCGACGGCCGGCTGCGCACGAGCCGCGATGGCGTCTACGCGATCGGCGACATCGTCCCCGGACCGGCGCTGGCCCACAAGGCCTCGGACGAGGGCATCATCGCCGTCGAGGACGCCGCCGGCCAGGAGACGCATCCGATCGAGTACCCCGACATCCCGCGCGCGACGTTCTGCACGCCGAACGTCGGCTCGTTCGGGCTCACCGAGGAGCAGGCGCGCGAGGCCGGCCACGACGTCGTGGTCGGCAAGCTGCAGTACGGCGCGGTCGGCGGTGGGACGGTCTACGGCGACCGCAGCGGCTTCGTCAAGATCGTCGGCGACGCGAAGTACGGCGAGATGGTCGGCGGGCACATCGTCGGCTCGCGCGCCACCGAGCTGATCCAGGAGCTCGTCAACGTCAGGGCGCTCGAGGGCGGCTACAGCGAGGTCGCCCGCATCATCCACGGTCACCCCACGCTGTCGGAGGCGGTCATGGAGGCCGCCCGCGCCGCCGACGGCTGGCTGATCCACGGGTAGCGACGTGGCCCACGACGGGCCGGCGTTCTACTTCGACCTCGGCAGCCCCGACGCGTACCTGGCCGCCGAGCGCGTGCTGGCCACGATGCCGGTGGCCACCGAGTGGATCCCCGTGCTCGCCGCGTCGCTGCCCGCGGCCGAGGACTTCGAGACGTTCCGCTGCGCCCAGGAGCGCGCGAGCGTGCTGGCCGACGTCGAGACGCGCGCGGCACGGCGCGGGCTGCAGCCGCTGCGCTGGCCCGACCCGTTCCCGTTCGACAGCGCCCTGGCCATGCGCGCGGCGACGTACGCCAAGCAGATCGGGCGCACCGTGGCCTTCGGCCTGGCCGCCTTCCGCCAGGCGTTCGCCGGCGGTCGCTCGCTCGGCGACCCCGACGCCGTGCTGATCGCCGCCGCGGCGTGCGAGATGCACCCGGCCGCGCTGCTCAAGGCCGTCGAGCTGCGCTCCGTGCGCGACGAGCTCGAGCGCCAGACCGTGCTGGCCGCGCGGCTCGGCGTGCGCGACGTGCCCGCCGTGCGGGTCGGCGAGCGCGTGTTCCACGGAGACGGCGCGCTCGACGCCGCGGCCCGCGCCGCCGCGCGATGAGGGCCAAGGCGGCCTACCGGCTGCTCGTCGGGCGCGACACCGTCGAGGTCGTCGGGATCGCCGACGGCGAGACGCTGCTGCTGTGGGACCTCGCGCCCCGCCAGGTGCGCCGCTTCGCGCGCGTCGTGCGCGAGGACCTCCACACGCTCGAGGCCGACGACTTCATGGCCCGCTGGACGCTCGTCCAGGGGCCCGACGACCTGTGACGCCGACCGCCGAGCAGCTCCGCGCCTGGCGCCTGCGCCGCCACCGGCTCGACGCGCCCGCCCCGCCGACGCAGCTGCTCGACGTCGTGGCCGAGCTGTGCGGGATCCACGCCCAGCTGAGCTCGTCGGCCGAGATCGCGCTGTGGCTGCGCGTCGAGGGGTTGGGCGCGGGCGACGTCGACCGCCTGCTGTGGCAGGAGCGCGCGCTCGTCCGCACGTGGGCCCTGCGCGGCACGCTGCACCTGCTGCCCGCGCGCGAGTACGCGCTGTGGCTCGCCGCGCTGCGTACCTACCGCCACTTCCTCAAGCCGAGCTGGCTACGCGCCTTCGCGATGACCGAAGACGAGCTCGAGACCCTGATCGACGCCGTCGGCCGGGCGCTGCGCGACCGCGAGCTGACGCGCGCAGAGCTGGCCCGCGAGGTCGTCCGGATCACCGGCTCGGCCGCGCTCGGGGACAAGCTGGGCGAGAGCTGGGGCGCCTACCTCAAGCCCGCATCGTTCCGCGGGCAGCTCTGCTTCGCACCGCCGGCGGGCCAGAACGTGCGCTTCACGCACCCCGCGACGTGGATCGCCGGCCTGGGCACCGTCGATCCCGCGGACGCGCTGAACGAGCTCACGCGCCGCTACCTGTCGGCCTACGGCCCGGCCGCGCGCGAGGACCTCGGCCGCTGGTGGGCCGTCTCGCCGGCCCACGCCGGCCGCCGGATCGCCGCCCTGGGCGACGACGCGGTCGAGCTATCGGTCGGCGAGCGCCGCGGCTTCATGCTCGCCGCCGACGCTGCCCTCGCCGCCGAGCTCGACGCACCGGCCGGCGTTCGGCTGCTGCCCGCCTTCGACCCCTACGTCGTCGGCTCGGTCCGCACCGACACCGACGTCCTGGCCGCCGAGCAGCGCGCGCGCGTGCACCGCCCCCAGGGCTGGATCTCGCCGGTGCTGCTCGTCGGCGGGCGGATGGCCGGGGTGTGGCGCCACGAGCGGCGCTCGGGTCGGCTGGCCGTGGAGATCGAGCCGTTCGCCGAGTTGGACGGCGCGGCGCGCGCCGCAGCGGAGGCCGAGGCGGCCCGGCTGGCCGGGTTCCTGAGCGACGGCGAGCTCGAGCTGCGCTGGGCGTAGCGACGCCGCGACGCCGTCGGCTAGGTCGCCGAGGTGACCGCGTGGGGAGCCGAAGGCGACCGGTCGGCCCCGACGGGCCCGGCGGCCGGAGCCTGGGCCTCCCGGCGCAGGTAGAGCCACACGCCTAGCGCCAGCCCCGCCCCGGTGCAGATGCTCCACGGCACGCCCTGGCCGACCTGGGCGGCGACCGGGCCGGGGCACGCGTCGGCCACGCCCCAGCCGACGCCGAACAGCAAGCTGCCGACGACGTGGCGGCGCGCGGGCCGGACCGTCGTCCAGGCCACCCGCTCACCGGTCAGCAGCGCGCGCGGGCGGCGGTTGCGCAGGATCCGCAACCCGACATGGGCGGTGGCCAGAGCCGAGGCGAAGAACAGGAACAGATAGGCCTCGCGGAACAGCAGCCCGTCCCGGATCACGTCCGGATCGGTCATGCCCGACCACGACAGGGTGATCCCGAAGATCGTCCCGACCGCGGCGGCCGCTCCCCGCGCCGCCATCTCAGATCACCGCCTCGATGGCGAAGCTGACGACGATCGCCGTCACGAAGAAGGTCGCCGTCGCGACGAGGCTGGCCGGCGAGGCAGCGGCGTTGCCGCTCAGGCCGTTGCCCGACGTGCACCCGCCCGCCGTCTTCGCCCCGAAGCCGATCAGCACCCCGGCCGCGAGCAGGATCGGCGCGATCAGGATCCGCGCGTCCCCGCTGAACGTGTCGGTGAGCCAGCCATAGCCGAGCTGGTTCGCGCCGCCGGCGACCAGCGCGTAGACCAGCCCTCCGGCCACGAGTCCGACCAGGAACCAGCCCTGCACGCCGACGGCGGCGACGCGGCCCGAGAGCCGCTCGACCACGTCCGACCACGCGCTCGTCGCGCCCAGGCGCTCGTTGAGCAGCCAGCGCAGGGCGACGACGCACAGGCCGAGGGCGGGGCCTCCCACGAACCAGGGAAGCTGGTGGCGCAGCATGCTGGACTTCTCCTCCGAGGCGGGCGATGCGACCGGCGCGACTGACTGTACCGGCGCGGTGCCCGCCGGACCGGCGGGCGAGGGCGCCGCCGCGAGCGAGTCCGTCAGACGCCCCGTCCGGAGGCGAAGGCCACGCGGACGGCGGTCAGCGCGTCGTCGAGGCTGGCGCCCGCGGTCGTGGCCTGGGCGGCGTAGCGCCGGGCGGCGGAGAGCAGCTCGGCCGGCGGCGGCGCGGCGCGGCCGGCCGGGCCGGCGACGACGGTGCCGTGGCGCCCGTGCGTGGTCACGACCCCGTCGGACTCGAGCTCCCGGTAGGCCCGGGCGACGGTGCCGCCGGCCAGGCCGAGGTCGTTGGCGAGCTGGCGGATCGCGGGCAGCCGTGCCCCGGGGCTGAGAGCCCCCCGAGCACGAGCGCGGTGACCTGCTGGCGGAGCTGCTCGTAGGGGGGCACGGCGGAGCGTGGGTCGATCTCCAGGATCACGTCGGCGCCGCTTCCGTGGGACCGGCGACGTGACGCCGGACCCGCCAGGGCTCACGGCCGATGCGCAGGCAGGCCCGAATCGAGAGCAGCAGCGCGACCAGCGCCGGCAGCCACATCGTCCAGCGCAGGACAGGCACGTCGGACGCGGCCAGCCCGATGAAGACGCCGCTTGACGCGATCAGCAGCAGGGCGAGCCCGCTGCCGGCCAGCGCGTGGACGGACTGGGCGCGGATCGCGTCGTCGGCGGCCACCAGCGACGCGCTGGTGAACGGCTGAGGCCGTCGCACGAGCCAGCGCTCGAGGGCCTCCAAGCCTGCCGCGAACACGGCGACGATGGCGCCGCCGCTGACCAGGCCGAGCCAATCGGGCTCCGCGGCCTGGCGCGGGTCGTAGGGCATCACCCCGAGCACCGCGACGCCGAGGACGACGGCGATCGCGAGCGCCCGCTGCGCGCGCACAAGGCGGTCAGGCAGGTAGTCGGCCAGCTCGCGCGGGACGAGGCTGGCCGATCGCCGCCCCGAAGCGACGGGGCGCACGAGCGACACCTCGGCGCACAGCGCGCCAACGAGGTAGCCGACGTAGGCGCCGATCGGGCCGGCGTAGGGGGCGGACGAGCCGTCGGTCCCGAACCCCAGGATCTGCACCCGGCCGGTCAGCGCCAGCTCGACGACCGACGGCAGGAACGCGCCCACGACCGCGCCCCAGGTGCGCAGCACCCGCGCGCGGCGGATGTACCGGGCGACGATCGGCCGGTTCTCGGGCGTCAGCGCAAGCCCTCGCGCCTGCGCCCACTCGGCGAGTCGGTGGTCGCCGACCCTGGCGTGCGCGCGAGCGAGGACGAGGACGACGACCCCGACGACCAGCGAGATCTCGATCGGAGAGGGCCACATGGCGTCAATGTATCAATATCTCGATACATTGCAACATTCAGACCGCCGGCCCGGGAGCGGGTCGCCCGTAGACTTCGCGCCATGGCCGAGCACGAGCTTCCCGAGCCCGAGGTCGCCCGCGAGTGGCTGGCCACGATGATGCTCATCCGGCGCTTCGAGGAGCGCGCGGGAGAGATGTACGCCAAGGCCAAGATCGGCGGCTTCCTGCACCTGGCCATCGGCGAGGAGGGGACGATCGTCGGCGCCGCGCGGGCGATGCGCGACGAGGACTACCTGATCTCCACCTATCGCTCGCACGGCCACGCGATCGTGCGCGGGACGAGCCCGGACAACGTCATGGCCGAGCTCTTCGGGCGCGTCGACGGGTGCTCGAACGGGCGCGGCGGGTCGATGCACATGTTCGACCTGAAGCGGCGCTTCATGGGTGGCTACGGGATCGTCGGCGGCAACCTGCCGATCGCCACCGGGATGGGGCTGGCGGCCGACCTGCTCGGCACCGAGGACGCCACGCTGTGCCAGTTCGGCGACGGCGCCGCCAACCAGGGCACGTTCGGCGAGGCGCTGAACCTCGCGGCGCTGTGGAAGCTGCCGGTCGTCTTCATGGTCACCAACAACCAGTTCGGCATGGGCACGGCGCTCGAGCGCCACTCGGCCGTCACCGACCTGCACAAGCGCGGCGAGGGCTTCGGCGTGCCGGGGATGCGCTGCGACGGCATGGACGTGCTCGACACGTTCAACGTCACGCGCGAGGCGCTGCGGCGCGCGCGCGAGGAGCGTCAGCCGATGCTCGTCGAGGCGATCACCTACCGCTTCCGCGGGCACTCGATGGCCGACCCCGAGGAGTACCGCACCAAGGAGCAGGTACAGGAGTGGCGTGAGCGCGACCCGATCAGCTCGTTCGGCCGGCGCCTGGTCGACGAGGGCGTGATCGGCGAGCCCGACGTCGACGAGCTCGACGGCCAGGCGATCGCGGCCGTCGATGAGGCGGTGGCCTTCGCCGACCGCTCGCCGCACCCCGAGCCCGAGTCGCTGTACGACGACATCTACGTGCTCGGTGGGCAGGTCCGCGGCTGGTACTCGGTCGACGAGCGCTCGGCCGGCGTCCACCGTGGCGAGGACGAGCGCGAGATCGCCCAGGACGGCGCGCGGCGCGAGCTGTTTGACTCGGTGGTCGAGAGCCAGAAAGAAGAGGGGCGGAGGCCTGAGCATGGCCACGGCGGAGGAGCAGCGGGCCGGCGGCGAGCAGTCCACGCGCACGCTGCGCTACCGCGAGGCGCTCAACGAGGCCCTGCGCGAGGAGCTCAACCGCGACGAGCGCGTGTTCCTGATGGGCGAGGACATCGGCGTCTTCAACGGCGCCTTCAAGGTCACCCAGGGGCTGCTCGAGGAGTTCGGCGACAAGCGCGTGCGCGACACCCCGATCTCCGAGAACACGATCGTGGGCATGGGCGTCGGCGCCGCGATGGTCGGCCTGCGGCCGGTCGTCGAGCTGATGACCGTCAACTTCTCGCTGCTGGCCATGGACCAGATCGTCAACTCGGCCGCGCACATCCGCTACATGTTCGGCGGCCAGGTGGCCGTGCCGCTCGTGGTCCGCATGCCGCAGGGGGCCGGCCACCAGCTCGGGCCGACGCACTCGCACTGCTTTGAGGCGCTCTACCTCCACGTCCCCGGGCTGCTCGTCGCCGTCCCCGCCACCCCGGCCGACGCCAAGGGCCTGCTCAAGGCGGCGATCCGCGACGACAACCCCGTCGTGTTCATCGAGCACGAGTACCTCTACGGCCAGCGCGGCGAGGTCCCCGACGACGACGACCACCTCGTCGACTTCGGCCATGCGGCGATCCGTCGCGAGGGCGAGGACGTGACGATCGTCGGCGTCTCGCGGATGGCCCTGACCGCCGAGAAGGCGGCCGCGATCCTGGCCGACGAGCACGAGGTCGAGGCCGAGGTCATCGACCCGCGCACCCTGCGCCCGCTCGATCTCGACACGATCCTCGCGTCGGTGCGCAAGACGAACCGCTGCATCGTGGTCGAGGAGGGCTGGCCCCACGGCGGCGTCGGCGCCAACCTCGCCGCGCTGATCCAGGAGCAGGCCTTCGACGATCTCGACGCGCCGGTGGGACGGGTCACCGGGGCCGACGTGCCGATGCCCTACTCCAAGCCGCTGGAGCAGATCGCCTTCCCGCACGAGCCGCAGGTCGTGCAGGCCGTGCTGGCCACGTTCCGCGACCTGTAGGTCGCGCGCCTCAACGTCGCGCCATGCCGGCCGATCACCCGTTGGTGTCGACCCCTGCCACAAGCCTGCCCGACGGCGCCGACGAGGAGCGCATGCTCGCCGACCTCGCCGACGCCGAGGCGCGCTTCGCCGGCCTGTTCGAGAGCTCGGCCATGGGCATGACGATCACCTCGCTAGACGGGCGCTACGTGCGGGTCAACCCCGCCTTCGCGCGGATGGTCGGGCGCTCGGTCGACGAGCTGACCGGCATGCACGTGTCCGAGGTCACGCATCCGCAGGACATCGATCACGACGGCGAGGCGATCAGGGCGCTGGTCGCCGACCCGACCGTCGACTCGCGCCGGACGAAGCGCTACGTGCGCCCGGGCGGGCGCGAGGTGAGGGCCGCGCTGACCGTGTCCGCGGTCGCCGGGCCCGACGGCCGGGCACGCTACCTGCTCGCCCAGATGGTCGACATCTCCGACCAGCACGCCGCCGAGCTGGCGCTGGCCGAGAGCGAGGACCGCTTCCGGACGCTGGCCGTGGCCTCGCCGGTGGGCATCTTCGCCGCCACCACGGACAGCCGCATGATGTACGCCAACGCGCGCATGGCCGAGATCTTCGGCTGCCCGATCGACCAGCACGACGGCGCGGTCTGGCTCGAGAACGTCGCCCCGGCCGGCCGCGCGCTGCTCGACGAGGCCAACCGCGCGCTGCGGGCGGGAAGCCTGACGGAGCGCGTCGAGGTCGAGCTGCTCGTGTCGTCCGGCGAGCCGCGCTGGGTGCGGGTCGACATGGGTGGCGTGGCCGGCGGCGACCGCACGCCCTACATCGTCGGCACCGTGACCGACGTCACCGCCGAGGTCCGGGCGCGCACCGATCTCGCCGCGCGCGAGGCCGAGTTCCGGCTCCTGGCCGAGCACTCGGGAGACTTCCTGTCGCGTCACGACGAGAACGGCCGCTTCCTCTACGCGTCGCCGGCCTGCGAGGCGCTGCTCGGTATGCGCCCCGAGCACCTCATCGGCCGCACGGCGGCCGAGGCCGGGCTGCTGTCGCCGGACCAGGACGGATCGAGGGCGGCCGCGATGGCCGTGCTCTTCGCCCTGGCCGGCGGCGAGGAGCGCACCGCGGCCTTCCGGATCGTGCGCCCCGACGGCGAGCTGCGCTGGCTGGAGATCGCCGCCCGCGCCGTGCCCGACCGCGACGGCCGCGCCCCCGAGATCGTCGCCGTCACCCGCGACGTGTCCGATCGCAAGCGGGCCGAGGACGAGCTCGCCCACCAGGCGCTGCACGACACGCTGACCGGCCTGCCCAATCGGGCGCTGTTCCTCGATCGTCTCCAGCAGGCGCTGCACCGCGCCCGCCGGGGCGCGTCCGGCGTGGCCGTGCTGTTCGTCGACCTCGACCGCTTCAAGCTCATCAACGACTCCTTCGGTCACGCCGCCGGCGACCGCGTGCTGTGCGACGTGGCCGCCCGGCTGCGCCACGAGCTGCGTCCCGCCGACACGATCGCGCGCTTCGGCGGCGACGAGCTGACCGTCCTGTGCGAGGACGTCGGCGGCGAGCCGTCCGCCCGCGGTATCGCCAAGCGGATCGCCGCGATCTTCGAGCAGCCGTTCGTCGTCGAGGACAGCGAGGCGTTCCTGCAGGCCAGCGTCGGGATCGCGCTGGCCGGCCCGGAGGACAGGCCCGAGGACCTGCTCCGGGACGCCGATGCCGCCATGTACCGCGCCAAGGACGCCGGCCGCGGCCGCGTCGAGGTGTTCGACGAGGCCATGCGCGCCGACGCGCGCGATCGCGTGGCCACCGAGGCCGCCCTGCGCCGGGCGATCGAGCGCGACGAGCTGCGCCTCCACTTGCAGCCGGTCGTCGAGCTGGCCTCCGGGCGCATCCAGGGCTTCGAGGGGCTGGTGCGCTGGGAGCATCCGCAGCGCGGGCTCGTGCCGCCGGGCGCATTCATCCCGCTGGCCGAGGAGACCGGCCTGATCGTTCCGATCGGGCGCTGGATGCTGCGCGAGGTCTGTCGCACGTTGCGCCGCTGGCATGTCGAGCTCGGACGTGACTGGGTTCAGTGCAGCGTCAACCTGTCGGTCCGCGACCTGCAGCAGCCCGACCTGGTCGACGCCGTCCGCGATGTGATCGAGGAGACCGGCGTGCCGGCGCATCGCCTCGTGCTGGAGATCACCGAGAGCGCGGTCATGGAGAGCGCCGCGGGCACGGTCGACACGCTGCACCGGCTCAAGGCGCTCGGCGTGCGGCTGGCGCTCGACGACTTCGGCACCGGTTACTCGTCGCTGGCCCGCCTGCACCAGTTCCCGCTGACCGTCATGAAGATCGATCGCAGCTTCACCGCGGCTCTCGGCGAGGACCACCACGGCGCCTCGATCGCCGAGGCGATCGTCTCGCTCGGCCATGCGCTCGGTCTCGGCGTCGTGGCCGAGGGCATCGAGGACGAGGTGCAGCTCCGCGCCATCCAGCGCCTGGGATGCGCGTACGGGCAGGGCTACCACTTCGCTCGCCCGGCGCCGCCCGAGACGTTCGACGCCGCGCTGCTCGCCACCGAGCGCCCCTGACGCTTCGCTCGGCGGTGTCGGGCGACCGCCCGGGCCCGAGCGCGAGCGCGAGCGCTTGTGATCCGTCGGGGCCGCGTGCGCGCCATCACCGTCCAGCGGTCGGCCTGCACAAGCCTGGGGGATCGGGGGTCTGGGGGACGCGCAGCCCGGCGGGTCGGAGGAGTTCCGGCCCGCCGGGCGAACCCCACGGTCACGGCTCGCCACGTGCGCGCGGCCGCGACCACGCAACGACCTCTCCAGGAGCAGCCTCGATGCCCAAGACCAGCACCGCCGCGTCCGCCGCGACCCCCGCGCCGCGCACGAAGCGCACGCGCCGCGCCACCACGCTCGGGCGCCGCAGCCGCCGAGCGGCCACCAGCACCGTCAGCCACGAGCAGATCGCCGTGCGCGCTTACGAGATCCACCTGTCCGACACGGCCGGCGACCCGTTCGAGGACTGGCTGGCGGCCGAGCGCGAGCTGGCGCGCGGATGAGCGCCGGCGCGACGCCGAACAAGCCGGGACGCCCCGCTCCGGCGCGCATGTAGCATCGCGCACCATGCCCGACGTCGTCATGCCCCGGCTGTCCGACTCCATGGAGGAGGGCACGATCCTCAAGTGGCTCAAGTCGTCCGGCGACGAGGTGGCCAAGGGCGACGAGCTCGTCGAGATCGAGACCGACAAGGCCACGATGACGTACGAGGCCGACAACGACGGGGCGCTCGAGATCGTGGCCGAGGAGGGCTCGACCCTCTCGATCGGCGAGGTCATCGCGCGCATCGGCGAAGGCGCGCCGGCCGAGTCCGGCGGCGAGGGCTCGTCCTCCGAGGAGGGCGAGCAGCACGCGGCCGCCGGAGACGGCGACGGCGGCTCGGGCGACAGCTCGGGCGCTCCCGCGGCGACCGCCGAGCGGACCGAAGAGGGCGGGGAGTCCCAGGACGCCGAGGCCGACGAGGCCGGCGGCGACGAGGCCGAGGGCGACGAGGACGCCTCCCCAGACGCCGAGGCGCGCAACGGCGACGCCCCGCCGCAGGAGCAGGACGAGCCGAAGGCGCAGGCCGACCACGGCGAGCAGGCCGACGACGGCGGGCAGGCGGCGGCGAGGGCCGGCGACGGCGAGCAGGCCGACCACGGCGAGCAGGCCGACGACCGCGAGCAGGCGGCGGCGAAGGCCGACACCCCCGCGGCCGACGGTAACGGCGGGCGAGCGAAGGCGTCGCCCGTGGCCCGTCGCATCGCGCGCGAGCACGGCGTCGATCTCTCCGCGCTGGAGGGCACCGGTCCGGGCGGGCGGATCGTCAAGGCCGACGTCGAGGCCGCCGCGTCGGGCGGGGCGGCCCAGCCGCAGGCGCAGGCGGGCACGGCCGAGCCCCAGGCGGAGTCGCCTGCCGAGGCCGAGGCCGAGGCGCCCAAGGCCGGAGCGCCCGCGGAGACCGGCACGGCCAAGGGCGACGTGACCACGCAGGAGCCCTCGCGCATCCAGCAGCTCATCGCGCGCCGGATGGCCGAGTCCAAGGCCACGATCCCGCACTTCACGCTGTCCATGGACGTCGACATGGAGCGCGCGGTCGAGCTGCGCGATCA
Organism: uncultured Actinomycetes bacterium; assembly: GCA_963787065.1. Taxonomy (GTDB): domain Bacteria; phylum Actinomycetota; class Thermoleophilia; order Solirubrobacterales; family Solirubrobacteraceae; genus JAOPZW01. The sequence goes on along the minus strand of CAWBBQ010000035.1, from coordinate 7,316 downwards.
GCTCAAGGGGCTGGCCGAGGCGCGCGACTCCGCGGTCCCCTCCTACAACGACATGGTCGTCAAGGCGAGCGCGATCGCGCTGCGCGACTTCCCGCTGGCCAACGCCTCCTACCGCGACGGCCGCTACGAGCTTCACAGCCGGGTGAACATCGGCGTGGCCGTCGCCGGCTCGGACACGCTGATCGTCCCGACGATCTTCGACGCCGACCACAAGGGTCTCGGGCAGATCGCCCAGGAGACGCGGCCGCTGGCCGAGAAGGTGCGCGACGGCAAGGTCTCCCCGCCCGAGCTGTCGGGCGGCACGTTCTCGATCACCAACCTCGGCATGTACGGCGTGACGAGCTTCACCGCGGTCATCAACCCGCCGCAGTCGGCGATCCTGGCCGTCGGCAAGCTCGAGCCCAAGCCCGTCGTGCGCGACGGCGAGGTCGTCGTGCGCCACACGATGAACCTGACCATCGCCTGCGACCACCGGATCCTGTCCGGGGCCCCGGCCGCGGAGTTCCTCGGCCGGATCCGGGACATCCTCGAGCAGCCGATCGCGCTCGCGCTGTAGGCCGGCTCAGCCCGCCTGGCGGCCCGGGTTGTCCGGGCCGCTGATCGTGGCGTTGGGGCGCTGGTCGGGGTCGCGCGTCACCCCGGGCGGGTCCTGGTCGGTGGTGACGAGCACGCAGAACGATCGCCGCGGGTCGGGACCGGGGGTGCAGGTGCGGTACAGGTCGGGGCCCTGCTTGACCGTGTCCATGGCGTCGACGTTGACGCGGAACTCGGGCCCGGCCTCGCCGAGCACGAACCGCCGCGCGCTGGCCGCCTGGCGGGCGAAGTCGCGCTCCTGGTCCTGGATCGCCGGTCGGTGGGCCAGGCCGATGGCCAGCAGGGCGACCGCCGTGACGCCGAGCAGCACCGTGCCGGCGCGATCGTCGGCCACCACCTTGGGCAGGCTCGGCCGCCGGCGGCGAACCCAGCGGCCGGCCAGCGGCGCGCCGACGGCCACGACGACGAGGTTGAAGAAGCCGGCCAGCAGCAGCGCCGGGAACAGCCCGGGCCCGCGATCGCCGGCGATCGGCAGCAGGTGCAGCAACAGCGCGTCGACGACGAGCGCCAACACGAAGGCGGGCCACATCGTCGCGCCGCGCAACCGCCAGCGCAGCCGCGTCCACCACACCCGCTCCCTCATGCCTCAGCCAGCCTAGCCCGACGACTAGACTCCCGGGCCGACCAGAGAGCGCCGGCCCGCCACGAAGGGAGGGACACCGCGATGGCCACGAGCACCGCCCGGTCGGACTGGGCGCACGACCCGTCGGGGGCGTCCGAGCACCTGACGCTCGCCGACCGCGTCGAGTTGCTGCGCTACATGCTGCTGATGCGCGGCATCGAGGAGCGGGCGATGAACCTCTACCGCCAGGGGCGCGTGCCGGGCTCGTTCTACGACGGATACGGGCAGGAGGCGGTGTCGGTGGGGGCGGCGTTCTCGATGGCCCCGCAGGACCGGCTGTGCATCCTGCATCGCGACCTCGGCGCGCACCTGATCCGGGGCGTCACGCCGACGCGGATCCTGGCCCAGTACATGGGCCGCGAGGGTGGCATCACTCAGGGCCGCGACGGCAACGTGCACTTCGGCGACCACCGGCTCGGCTGCGTCGGGATGGTGTCGATGCTGCCCGACATGATGCTCGTGGCCACCGGCATCGCCATGGCCTTCAAGCTGCGCCGCGAGCGTCGCTGCGCGATCACCTGGTTCGGCGACGGCTCGACCTCGCGCGGCGACTTCCACGAGGCGATGAACTGGGCCGGCGTCCAGCGGCTGCCGGTCATCTTCGTGCTCGAGAACAACCAGTACGCCTACTCGACCCCGCTCAAGCAGCAGTTCGCGGTCGACCCGGTCGAGCGCGCGGCGGCCTACGGCTTCCCCGGCGTCAGCGTCGACGGCAACGACGCCGAGGCGATGTTCGAGGCCTCGCGCCAGGCCCGCGAGCGCGCGCTGGCCGGCGATGGCGCGACGCTGATCGAGGCACTGACCATGCGCATGCACGGCCACGCCGCCCACGACGACATGAAGTACGTGCCCAAGGAGCAGGTCGAGGAGTGGCGCAAGCGCGACCCGATCGACCTCCAGGAGAGGCGCCTGCGCGAGCTGGGCGCCGACACCGAGAGCGTGCGGGCCGAGGTCCGCATGGCAATCGACGCCGCCACCGAGGAGGCGCTGGCCATGCCCATGCCCGACCCGGAGACCGCGACGGAGCGGGTCTTCCACGAGGGCGAGGAGGAGGTCGTGCTCGGCGATGGCGCCGCGCCGTGGAGCGCCCACGCCGCCGCGCCGGCGCAGAGCGACGCGCCATGACGGCGATGACCTACCTGCAGGCCATCTCCGACGCGATGCGCGAGGAGATGCGCCACGACGAGCGCGTGCTCATCATGGGCGAGGACATCGGCGTGTTCGGCGGGGCGTTCAAGGTGACCGACGGCTTCATCGACGAGTTCGGGCCCGACCGCGTCATGGACACGCCGCTGGCCGAGTCGGGGATCATCGGCACGGCGATCGGAGCCGCCGTGGTCGGGCTGCGCCCGATCTGCGAGATGCAGTTCGCCGACTTCATCTCCTGCGGCTTCGACCAACTCGTCAACGTGGCGGCCAAGATGTACTACCGGCAGGGGCTGCCGGTGAACCTGACCGTGCGGCTGCCCAGCGGCGGCGGCTTCTCGGGCGGCCCGTTCCACTCGCAGAACCCCGAGGCGTGGTTCATGCATGCGCCCGGGATCAAGGTCGTGGCCCCGTCGACGGCGCAGGACGCCAAGGGGCTGCTCATCGGCGCCGTGCGCGACCACAACCCGGTGGTCTTCCTCGAGCACAAGCACCTGTACCGGCGCGTGCGCGGGGAGGTCGACGAGGGCCGCTACACCACGCCGTTCCGCGCGCGCGTGGCGCGCGAGGGCAGCGAGCTGACCGTCGTGGCCTACGGCGCGATGGTGCACACCGCGCTGGAGGCCACGGCCGACATCGACGGCGCGTCGGTCGAGGTGCTCGACCTGCGCTCGCTCGTACCGCTCGACGAGGAGGCGATCCTCGCCTCGGCGCGCAAGACGAGCAAGGTGCTGGTGGTCGACGAGGCCAACGCAACGTGCGCGGCCGGGGCCCAGGTCGCGGCGCTCGTCGCCGACCGCGCCTTCGAGGACCTCGACGGGCCGGTCCGCCGGGTCGCCACGCCCGACGTGCCGATCCCGTTCTCGCCCCCGCTCGAGCAGGCCGTGCTGCCGAGCGTCGACCGCGTGAGGGAGGACGCGCGTGAGCTCCTCGAATACTGAGCTCGCCGTCGTCGACGTCGTCATGCCCCAGATGGGGGTGTCGGTCTCGGAGGGGACGATCGTCCAGTGGCGCAAGCAGCCGGGCGACCGGGTCGAGTACGAGGAGCCGATCTGCGACATCTCGACCGACAAGATCGACACCGAGGTCCCCGCGCCGGCCGCCGGGCAGGTGACCGAGGTGCTCGTCGAGGTCGGCACGACGGTGTCGGTCGGGACGGTGCTGGCCCGGATCGCCACCGGCATCCAGCCGGCCCAGGCGCCAGCGGGTGAGGCTCCCGCCGGCGACGTCCCCGCCGACCAGCCGGGCGCCGCCGAGACGCAGGCCACGGCCGCCGCCCCACCGCAGCGCCCCGCGCGGACTGAGCCAGGCGCACGCCGGCGCTACAGCCCGGTCGTCACGCGGATGGCGGCCGAGCACGACATCGACCTGAGCGCGATCCGTGGCACCGGCCGCGGCGGGCGCGTGCGCAAGCAGGACGTGCTCGCCCACCTGTCCAACGGCGACAGCGGCACGCCCGCCGCGCCCGAGCCACCGCTGCACATCGAGTCGCCCTACCGCCCCGACCCGCCACCCGCGGTCGCCGCAGCGCCCGCCGGCGAGAGCCGCCGAGCGCCCTCCGAGGCCACCGGCCGCGGGCAACCGCTGTCGCGCATGCGCAGGTCGATCGGCGAGCACATGAAGCACTCCCTGGAGACCGCCGCGCACTGCACGACGATGGTCGAGTGCGACATGAGCGCGGTGCAGCGACGGCGCGCGCTGATCGGCGCGACGGCGCTGCCGATCGTCGCGCGCTGCGCGGTCGACGCGCTGCGCGAGTTCCCCGCGCTGAACGCCTGGCTCGAAGGCGAGACGTTCACCCAGCACGACGCCGTGCACCTCGGGATCGCCGTCTCGCTGGGCGACGACGGCCTGATGGTGCCGGTCGTCCGCGACGCGCAGGACCTGTCCGACGAGGGCCTTACGCGCCGCATCCGGGAGCTCGCCGGGCGCGCGCGCGAGGGTGAGCTCAGGCCGGACGACGTCCGCGGCGGCACGTTCACGATCACCAACCCGGGGCAGTTCGGCGCGATCGCGGCGACGCCGATCATCAACCAGCCGCAGGTCGCGATCCTCGACCTCGAGGCGATCGTCAAGCGCCCCGTGGTCATCACCGGCGCCGACGGCGAGGACGCGATCGCCATCCGGCCCATGACCATCCTCTGCATGTCCTGGGACCACCGGGCGATCGACGGCGCCTATGCGGCGCAGTTCCTCGGCGCGCTGCGTCGGCGCATCGAGTCGGTCTGAGCCCGCCGAAGCGGCCCAGCCAGGCGCACATCGGGGCGGGTGTCGAGTTGTCCGGCTGGGGGCCGGCGAACTCGACATCGAAGCTGCGGCGTGACGCTGCGTCAGGCCGCGTGGACGATGGCGTCGATCGCGGCCGCGCCGCGGGCGCGGGCCACCGAACGCGGTGGTGGCCGTCGCGGACCGCGTAGCGGTCGCCGACCTGGACCACCGATATCGGCGGCAGCACCGTGCCGCGCTGCTCGGCCATCCAGACCCGCTGCCAGCGCTCGCCCGGAGCCGCAGCGGGGCGGAACTGGCGGTCGAACTGACCGGCGCGCCCGGGCTCGATCGTCGCGCAGATCACGTCGAGCGGGATCTCGCACACGCCCGCGCGGACCGCCGCCGCAGGCCGCGGCAGCGCGCGGTCGTCGTGACGGCCAGCGTCGAGCAGGTCGGACGGCGGCGCAGGCGGCAGTGCAGCATGGCGCGGCGGCAGCGGTGAACGCCGCCAGGCCTCCATCTGGCTCCACCGGTTCATGGGAACCACCCGTGCCACGCCGTTGCCGCGTGCGGGCGCGGGTCCGACGGCGCAGCGGGGGCGCTCGGCCTGGCGCTGGATGTCCTCGAGCCACGCGGCGAGGTGGCGGCGGTGATCGGGGGTGCCGAGACGACCGCGCTGCCTCGCGACGGCGCTCAGGGGCACGTCGCCGCGGCCGTCGCTCATCAGGTCGATCGCGGCGGCCAGCACGCCGGCGACGACCATGAGGGCATGATCGGCGCCGAGCAGGGGGCGGCCAGGTCCGCCTCGGCGATGCGCTCGCGCTGGCGAACAGCGGCGAGGTTCATGGCTGCGGTTCCGCCGTGGCTCGCCTGGAGTGCGCGGTCAGCAACGTGCCTGCGCCAACGGCGAGCACGAGGACGAGGATCCCGCTCACCGCTATGAGGAACGTGGCGGCTTCGCCCCCGCCCGAGCCCGAGCCCGAGCGGACACCCCTCTTCCGCGGGCTGTCCGGAGCCCGAATGCGGTCCCTGCCGCTTGTGGCAGACGGGCACCGCCGCCTTGCCGGCGCTCTTGGCGCAGGGCCAGGTGCGTTGCGGCTGCCCTCCGGGCTTCGCGGAGGCGGCGGTCACGAGTCGCGAGGGACCCGGCAGCGGACGGTTCGCGATCGCCGCGGCGTCCGCGCTGGCCGTCCTGCTCGCGCTCGTCCTGGCACTCGTGGCCGCCCACCTCGTCCAGGGGCAGCGCATTGGCCGGCTCGGCCACGCGGGCTTCCTGATCGCGCTGGCCGGGACGGTGCTCGCCGCGGGCGGCGCCTGGGACTCGCTGTTCACCGTCCCCTATCTCTCCGAGGCCGCGCCGGACGTGCTCGACACGAACACGTCGGGCTCGCTGCTGGCCGGCTACGTGATCTCCTACCTGGTGCTCGTGGCCGGCTGGGCACTGTTCGCGATCGGCACGTTGCGCGCCCGGGCGCTCCCGCGGTCGGCGTCGGTCGTCATGCTCGCCGGGGCGTTGCTCGCCATCCTGCCCGCGCCCACGCCGCTGCGCCTGCTCGTGCTCAGCGTCGGCGTGGCGCTGGCCGGCCGGGCGATGCTGCGGCGGTCGTGACGCCGCCGCGGCGCTCAGAGGTTCTCGAGCTCGACGTGCTCGGCCCAGGAGCCGTCGATCTCCTCGAGCACGGCGAGGGCGTCGACGTCGTGGCCGGCGCCCTCGAACTCGAAGATCCGCCGTTCGTCGCCGGCGCGCTCGCCCAGCCCCGTGCGCTGGGCGAAGGCGTCGAGGATGCGGTCGGCCTCGCCGTCGAGCTTGCGGAAGATCAGCGTCTTCGGCATGGAGGGCCCGATACCCCGCTCTGCCATCATCGACGCGTGACCGACGAGCTGTGGACCGTCCACCTCGGCCTCGTGGACTACCACGAGGCCCACGACCTCCAGGAGCGCGTGCGGGCGGCGCGCCAGGCCGACGCGATCCCCGACACGCTGCTGCTGCTCGAGCACCCGCCCGTCTACACGCGCGGGCGCCGCTCGCAGGCGGGCGAGCTGGGCATGGGCGAGGCGTGGTACCGCGAGCGCGGGATCGACATCGTCACCGTCGACCGCGGCGGCAAGGTCACCTACCACGGCCCGGGCCAGCTCGTGGGCTACCCGATCGTCGGCGTCGACGACGTCATGGGCTTCGTGGCCACGCTCGAGAGCTCGATCGTCGCCGCGCTGGCCGAGGAGGGCGTCGCCGCGCGCGGGCGCAGCGCCGAGGGCATCGCGTGGACGGGCGTGTGGACCGGGCCCGACAAGATCGCCTCGATCGGCCTGCACGTCTCGCAGGGGGTGAGCAAGCACGGCTTCGCGGTGAACGTCGACAACGACCTGGCCCCGTTCGACTGGGTCGTGGCATGCGGGCTGCCCGACGTGCGCATGACCTCCGTCGCCGCCCAGCGCGACGACGGCCCGCACCTCGCGTGCTTCCGCAAGCGCATGGCCCACGCGCTGGCCCAGGCCATGGGCCGCCGTCAACGGTTGATGTCGCGCGCGCGGCTCGAGGCGGCGCTGGCCGGGCAGGGCAGCGTCCTCAGCCTGGCCCGGTAGGCGCGCATGGACGAGGCGCGCCAGTCGCCATGGGTCTGGCGACGCAGGCGCGCCACGCGCTCGCGATGGTGGGGCGAGCTCAGGCTCTCGTTGTGGCCGATGACGTCGTCGACCGCGATCTGAGAGCGGCAGCGCAGCCAGCGCGTGAGAGCGAGCGACCAGG
>CAWBBQ010000034.1:0-275407 GCA_963787065.1 uncultured Actinomycetes bacterium | reverse complement strand
CACCGTGGCCACGGTGCTCGGGCTGGCCTACGTGATGAACCTGTGCGGCCAGACGATCACGATCGGCCTGTGGATCGCCGGCGCGGGCGGCATCCTCGCCTTCCTGTCGTCGATCATCGGCTGGCTGGGCGTGGCCGTGACCGGCTCGGACACGTCGTCGAACTCGCTGTTCGGCGTGCTTCAGGTCGAGGCGGCCAAGGAGGCCGGGCTCAACCCGGTGCTGCTCGCCGCGGCCAACTCGTCGGGCGGCGTGCTGGGCAAGATGCTCTCGCCCCAGAACCTGGCCATCGGCGCCGCCGCGGTCGGGCTGGCCGGCCAGGAGGGCGAGCTCTTCCGTCGCGTGTTCTGGTGGAGCATCATCCTGTTGTTGCTCATGTGCGTGCTCGTCTACCTGCAGTCGACCTCGGTGCTGTCGTGGATGGTCGTATGACCCCCTTGACCCCGCGCCTGCTCGACGAGCTGCGCCGCATCTGCGGTGCGGACTGGGTGCTCACCCACGAGCACCAGCTGCGCACCTACGAGTCCGACGGGCTGCTGCAGTACCACGCGCTGCCCGCCGCCGCCGTGCTGCCGGGCAGCGCCGAGGAGGTCCAGGCCATCGTGCGCGCGTGCGCGCGCGAAGCGGTCCCTTGGGTGGCACGCGGCTCGGGCTCGGGGCTGTCGGGCGGCGCGCTGCCGATCGAGGAGGGCGTGCTGATCGTCGTCTCGCGGATGAACCGGATCCTGGAGATCGACCGCGACAACGCGCGCGTGCTCGTCGAGCCGGGCGTGACGAACGCCTCGGTGTCGGCCGCCGTCGCCCCGGAGCTGTTCTACCCGCCGGACCCGTCGAGCCAGATCGTCTGCTCGATCGGCGGCAACGTGGCCGAGAACTCCGGCGGCGCGCACTGCTTCAAGTACGGCTTCACGACGAACTACGTCTGCGGACTGGAGGTCGTGCTGCCCGACGGAGAGCTGGCCATCCTCGGCGGCCGCGAGCTCGACGCGCCGGGCTACGACCTGCTCGGCGCCTTCGTCGGCTCGGAGGGCACGCTCGGCGTGGCCACCAAGGCTTGGCTGCGGCTCGTCCCGGTGCCGGAGGCGGTCAGGACGCTCGTCGCCTTCTTCGACTCGACCCACGCGGCGGGCGAGGCCGTCGGGTCGATCGTCACGCGTGGCGTCGTGCCCGGAGCCATCGAGATGATGGACAAGCTGACCATCGAGGCGACCGAGGAGATGGCGCACGCCGGCTACCCCGTCGGGCGTGGCGCGGCGCTGCTCGTCGAGCTCGACGGCGCCGAGCAGGAGTGCGAGGCGCGCTTCGACGAGGTCGTGCGGATCTGCGAGGAGTGCGGCTCGGATGACGTGCGCGTGGCCCGCGACGAGGCCGAGCGCCAGCTCTTCTGGAAGACGCGCAAGGCCGCGTTCCCGGCCATGGGCCGCATCAGCCCCAACTACTTCGTCCAGGACGGCGTGATCCCGCGCACGAAGCTGCCCGAGGTGCTCGACCGCATCGACGAGCTGGCCCGCGAGTACGACATGAAGGTGGCCAACGTCTTCCACGCCGGCGACGGCAACCTGCACCCGCTCGTCTGCTACGACGGCAGCGTGCCCGGCGAGGCCGAGCAGGCCGAGGAGCTGTCGGGGAAGATCCTGGACGCCTGCCTCGACGCCGGCGGCTCGATCACCGGCGAGCATGGCGTCGGCGTCGACAAGCGAAAGCACATGCCCAAGATGTTCGACGAGGCCGACCTCGACTCGTTCCAGAAGCTGCGCTGCGCGTTCGATCCGGCCGGCCTGGCCAACCCGGGCAAGGTCATGCCCACCCCGCGCCTGTGCGGCGAGGTCCCGGGGCCCTACCGTCGCCATCCCCTCGAGGTCGCGGGGCTGGCCGAGCGCTTCTAGTGGCCCCGTCCGTGACCGAGGTCGCCGCCGAGCGTCCGGAGAGCCCCGAGGAGGCGGCCGAGCTGCTGCGCGGATTGGGCGCCGACCGGCGCGTCGTCCGCGTGCGCGGCGGCGGCACCAAGGCCGCGTGGGGCGCGCCCGGCGAGCCCGTCGAGGTCGAGCTCCAGACCGGCGGGCTGACCCGGATCCGCGAGCACAACGAGGGCGACTTCACCGCCGTCGTCGAGGCCGGGCTGCCGTTCGCGCAGGCGCAGGCCACGTTCGCCGGGGCCGGGCAGATGCTCGCCCTCGACCCGCCCCTGGGACCCGGCGACGCCGCGACGGTCGGCGGGGTCGTGGCGGCGGCCGACTCGGGCCCGCTTCGCCACCGCTACGGCGGCGTGCGCGACCTCGTGGTCGGGATGACCGTGGCGCTGTCCGACGGCAAGCTCTCGAGCTCGGGCGGCCGCGTGATCAAGAACGTGGCCGGCTACGACCTGGGCAAGCTGTTCTCGGGCTCGCTCGGGACGCTGGGGCTGATCGTGTCGGTGTCCGTGCGGCTGCATCCGCGCCCGCAGGGCGCGGCCACCGCCTGTGCGACGTCGGGCGACCCGGCCGCGCTGGGCTCCGCGGCGACGACGCTCGCCCGCCTGCCGCTGGAGGCGGACTCGCTCGACGTGGGCTGGGACGACGGCCGCGGGCGGCTGCTCGTGCGCTTCATGGGACCGACGGCCGAGCGCCAGGCGCAGGCCGTCGCCGAGCGCCTGGGCGCCGCCGGTCTGGAGGAGGCGCAGTCGACCACGGACGACGCCGGCCTGTGGGATGCCCAGCGCGACGGCCAGCGATCGGCCCGCGGCGCGGTGCTCAAGGTCTCGGCGCTGCCCGCCGACCTGGCCACGGTGCTGTCCGCCGCGAAGCAGGTCGGCGGTGGCGTCGTCTCGCGCGCCGCGCTCGGGGTCTCGTGGATCCGGGTGGAGGGCGACGACGTGTCCGGCCGCGTCGGGGCGGTGCGCGCCGCGCTGGCGCCGCGCGCCTGCACGCTGCTCGACGCCCCCGACGACGTGCGCGCGACGACGCCCGCCTGGCCCGACGCCGATCCCGGGGCGCTGGCCGTCATGCGGCGCGTCAAGGAGCGCTTCGACCCGGCGCGCATCTTCCGCCCGGGCGCCTACGTGGGAGGGATCTAGTGTCCTCGCTCGACATCACCCGCTCGGAGCAGTCCGGCGACCCGGACCGGCGCGCGTGGGATGAGCAGCACCCGCCTGAGCTGGACCTCATCCGCGACTGCGTGCACTGCGGGTTCTGCCTGCCCACGTGCCCGAGCTACGCGGTGTTCGAGGAGGAGATGGACTCGCCGCGCGGGCGGATCGTGCTCATGCGCATCGGCCACGAGGAGGGCTCGGAGATCTCGCCGCAGATGGTCACGCACCTCGACCGCTGCCTGGGCTGCATGGCCTGCGTGACCGCCTGCCCCTCCGGCGTCCAGTACGACCGGCTGATCGAGCGCGCCCGCCCACAGCTCGAGCGCCAGGTCGACCGCCCGTGGCGCGAGCGTGCCCTGCGCCGAGCGGTCTTCGAGCTGTTCACGCACCCGGGCCGGCTGCGCGCGCTCGCCCCACTGATGGCGCTCGAGCGTCGCGCCGGCATCCTCGAGCGCCTGTCGAGGGCGCCGCTCGTCGCGCGCAGCCCGCGCCTGCGCACGATGCTCGCCCTGACCCCCGACGTGCCGGCGCGCAACGCGGTGCGGCGCCTGCCGGCGGTCGTCGCTGCGCGCGGGGAGATGCGCGGGCGCGTGGCGTTCATGCAGGGCTGCGTCCAGCGCGTGTGGTTCACCGACGTCAACGTGGCCACGGTGCGCGTCCTGGCCGCCGAGGGCTTCGAGGTCCACACGCGCTCCACCCCGCGCTGCTGCGGGGCGCTGACGCTGCACTCCGGCCTCGAGGACGAGTCGCTCGTGCTCGCGCGCGAGACGATCGCCGCCTACGAGGGATTCGACCACGTCATCGCCAACGTCGCGGGCTGCGGCTCGGCGATGAAGGACTACGCCCACCTGCTCGCCGACGACTCCGAGTGGGGCGAGCGCGCGCAGGCCTTCAGCGCCAAGGTCCGCGACGTCCATGAGCTGCTGGGCGAGCACGAGCCGCGGGCCGTCCGCCACCCGCTCGCGCTGCGCGTGGCCTACCACGACGCCTGCCACCTGGCCCACGCCCAGGGCGTGCGCGAACCGCCGCGCGAGCTGCTGCGCTCGATCCCCGACCTCGAGCTCGTGGAGCCGGCCGAGTGGGAGCTGTGCTGCGGCTCGGCCGGGATCTACAACGTCATGCAACCCGAGGCCGCCGAGCAGCTCGGCAAGCGCAAGGCAGCCAACCTGATGGCCACCGGGGCCGAGCTGATCGCCGCCGCCAACCCCGGCTGCACCATGCAGATCGCCGCCCACCTCGATGGCCGCCCGATCCCCGTGCTTCATCCGATGGAGCTGCTCGACGCCTCGCTGCGCGGCGCCTCGGCCGCGGGGCTCCGCGGATGAGCGCCCTTCAGCCGGTCACCGCGTAGCTCACGGTGACGCTGGCCACGGCCTGGCAGCGGTAGGGCCCCGGGGGCGGCTCCTGGGTCGTCTGCGCCGAGGTCCGCTTGCGCCGCGGGCGCCGGACCTGTGGCAGCGCCTTCGCCTCGCCGCCGGCCGTCGACTCCGCGAACGCCACGCAGCCGTCGAGCACACTGCCGGTCTGCTCGGTCAGCGTCTGGACCGCGCCGAGCGTCAGGCCGCTGCGGCCCGCGAGGAACGCGGCCTTCGCCCTGGCGTCCTCGAGCGCCGCGCCGAGCGCGGCGCCGTAGGCCGCGCGCCGCACGCTCGTCGACGCCTCCGATCCGACCTCCGCACTGCCGCCGCCGTTGACGGTCAGCAGCCGCTGCGTCGTCGACGTGCTCGCGGGCTGCTGGGCGCCGGCCACGCCGAGCACCCCGGCCAGCGCCAGCGCAGCGGCCGCGGCGAGCACCACACCGATCCAGCGTCGCATGGGCTGTCCTCCTCCTCCGTAGCGGGTCGTCGCGGACACTACGTCCGTGGCCGCGGGCCGTCACGCGGGACCGCCTGGGTCGGCACGAAGAGCGCCAACGCGCCAACAACGTGGATCGGGCTCAAGTTATCCGCGCCGCGGCCGATACCTGCCCTACCGGCTGCAGTTTCCTCGCCGGAACGATGGAGACAGGGAGCACGGATGCTCACTGTCCCCACCTCCTCGCCGGAACCGGCACGAGGCGCGACGGATACGATGTCCGCATCCAGCGCCCGTAGCTCAGTGGATAGAGCGCTTGCCTCCGGAGCAAGAGGCCGCAGGTTCGAATCCTGCCGGGCGCGCTGTCCGGAAGCCCCCGTGTGACACGGGGCTTCCGCCGTCTCGGACTCCGTCAGACCGTCGGAGCGGCCCCCGCGGACCGGGCAGCCGTTCCGGATCCCTGCCAGTTCCCGACCTCCGCGGGCATCGGGAGGTCCCCGCCGCGAGCGCTTGCAGGCGCTCCTTCTCACCGTCTCGGCGCTTCATGGCCCTCCGGTAGGCGCCTGACGTGAACGCGGCATCCGCATGGCCCATCTGGTCCATGACGTGGCCATGGCCGCCGGTCTCGGAGCCAGATGAGTGATTCCATGTCGAGAAGCTCTGACCGGCTCCGCTCACCAGGTGAAGGGCCACGACAGGCGCGGCCCGCGACACCAGGAGACCACCATGCCGAAGTACCTGCTCCTCAAGCACTACCGCGGCGGCCCGGAGCCGCACCGTCCCGCGCCCCCGATGGACCAGTGGGCCCCCGAGGATGTGGAGGCGCACATGGCCTTCCTCAGGCACGTCAGCGAGCTGCTCGAGGAGAACGGCGAGTACGTCGACGCGCAGGCGCTCACGCCGGGACGCACCTGGGTGCGCTACGGCGGCCCGGACGCCGCGCCCGTCACCACCGACGGCCCGCTGCCCGAGACCAGCGATCTCGTGGCGGGCTGGTACATGATCGACGTCGAGTCGCACGAGCGCGCGGTCGAGCTCGCGGCCTACGTCTCCTCGGAGCCCGGCCCGGGCGGGGAGCCGCTGTACGAGTGGATCGACGTCCGGGAGGTCATGTCCGAGGCGCCCTCGGACGACTGACCCGGCGTGAGCGACGAGCCGACGCGACGGCTGGACGAGGGCGCGCTGCGCGCCCTCGTCCCGCGGGTGCTCGCAGGGCTGGTCCGGCGGGGCGAGGACTTCGACGCCGCCGAGGACGCGCTCCAGGAGGCGCTGCTGGAGGCGCTGCGGGTGTGGCCCGAGCACCCGCCGCGCGACCCGCGCGCGTGGCTGGCGACGGTCGCGACCCGGCGGCTCGTCGACGCCCACCGCAGCGAGGCCGCCCGTCACCGCCGCGAGGAGACGACGTACGCCGAGCCGCGGCCCGCCGCCACGCAGGAGGGCGACGACACCCTCTTCCTGCTCTTCTGCTGCTGCCACCCCGACCTCGCGCCCGCCTCCCAGGTGGCGCTGACCCTGCGCGCCGTCGGCGGCCTCACCACCCGGGAGATCGCCGACGCCTTCTACGTCCCGGAGGCGACGATGGCGCAGCGGATCAGCCGCGCCAAGCGGACCCTGCAGGGGCGCCGCCTGGACCAGCCCGGCGACCTCGCCGTCGTGTTGCGCGTGCTCTACCTCGTCTACACGGCCGGCCACGCGGGCCGGGTCGACCTGGCCGGCGAGGCGATCCGGCTCGCCCGCCAACTCACCCTCGCCACCGAGGAGCAGGAGGCGCGCGGGCTGCTCGCGCTGATGCTCCTCAACCACGCCCGCCTCCCGGCGCGACTCGACCCCGAGGGTCGCATCGTCACGCTCGACCGGCAGGACCGCGGCCTGTGGAACACCCGCGAGATCGCCGAGGGCGTGCGCGTCCTGCAGTCGGCGCTGGCCATGCAGGCGGAGGAACGGCGCCCGGGCCGCTACCAGGTCGAGGCCGCCATCGCCGCCCTGCACGACGACGCGGCAAGCGCCGAGGAGACCGACTGGCCGCAGATCCTCGCCTGGTACGACGACCTCGTCGCCCTCACCGATGACCCGGTGCGCCAGGACCCCGCCGCGGTGCTCGGCCGCGCGGTCGCGGTCGGCCACGTCCTCGGCGCCGCCGCCGGGCTGCGCGAGACCGACCGGCTGCGCGAGGTGATCGGCGAGCGGCACCGCTGGCACGCAGTCCGCGGCCACCTGCACGAGCTCAGCGGCGACCTCCCTTCCGCCGCCACGGCCTACGCCGAGGCCGCGCGCCGGGCCACGAACGTCGCCGAGCGCGACCACCTGGTCCGCCAGGCCGCCCGCGCGCGGGCCGCCGAGCCATGTAGGGACAGTCGTCTCACTGAGCGTGCTCCATAGGCTCGCGTGCCCGGCAATGACCCGATCGAGCCGAGCAACTCATCGCTGGTCTCCTCAGACAATGGGCGGCGCGTTCCCACCAGCCGATCGGCAACCGGGAGACGCTGTATCTGGGGCCGTCGTGTCGCTACCGTCGAGCGCATGACGATCCAACGCATGGAGCACGTGGGCGTCGTGGTCGACGACCTCGCGGCCGCGACGGCGTTCTTCGTCGAGCTCGGACTCAAGCTGCAGGGCGAGGGGCCGGGCCAGCCGGACGGTGCGGGTCTCCCCCGTCTTCGTGGTCTTGACCTCGCCGAGCGCGATCGCGCGCTCGACGAGGATCGTGCGCTCGCGGAGGTCGGCGCAGCGCGAGCGCCTCGCCGGGCCGCAGGCCGGCGTGCCTGTCAGGGTTGAACGAGACCGCGGCGGATCGCGTAGCGCGTTAGCTCGACGCGATCGTGCATGCCGAGCTTGTCGAGGATGTTGGCGCGGTGGTTTTCGACCGTCTTGGGGCTGATGACGAGGGTTTCGCCGATCTGCTTGGTGGTGTACGCCTCGGCGATGAGTTTGAGCACCTCCGCCTCGCGCGGGGTCAGCGGGTCTACGGAGAGCTCGTCCCCGGCTGCTGCGCGTGCGAGGCGGTCCTTGATCAGGGCTGCGGCGGCGCCGGGGTAGAGGAAGGACTCGCCGCGCATGGTCGCTCGGCAGGCCTCGACGAGGTCGCGGTCGACCGCGGACTTCAGGACGTAGCCTGACGCGCCGGCGCGCAGCGCCTCGAAGAAGTACTGCTCGTCGTCGTGTATGGAAAGCATGAGCAGGCGGATGTCGGGAGCGCGGCGGGCGAGCTCGCCGGCCGCTTGGAGGCCCGTGAGACGGGGCATCGAGACGTCGAGGATCACGAGGTGTGGCCTCAGCGCGAGCGCCATGTCCACGGCCTCGGCGCCGTCGGCGGCTCCGGCGAGGACCGCGAAGTCGGGCTGGGCGGTCAGGATGCTGCGAACGCCGTGGCGAACGACCGCGTGGTCGTCGGCCACGACCACGCGGATCTTCGTCGGCGTGGTCATGGGGCCGCGATCTCGAGGCGCACACGCGTCCCCGTGGTCGGAGAGCGACCCACGCTCAGGCGCGCGCGGACGAGGAGCGCCCGTTCGCGCATTCCGGTGATGCCGCGCGCTTCTTGCCCGAGGTCAGAGGGGATGCCACGGCCGTCGTCGTCGATGGTGAGTGTGACGTTGCCGTCGGCGTGGGTGAGTGCGATGGTCACGCGCTTGGCGTCGGCGTGGCGGGCGACGTTCGTCAGCGCTTCCTGGGCGACGCGGTAGAGCACGATCTCGGCGTCGTCGCCGAGCGGCGGCAGGTCCCGGTCGAGGTGGCGCTCGACCGCGACGCCGCTGTGGCGCGTCAAGCGGGTCGCCAGCGCGTTGAGCGCGCTGGGCAGCCCGAGCTCCGCGAGCGTGTCGGGTCGCAGGTCGCGGGCGATCCGCCGCACGTCATCGAGGCTCCGTCGGGCCTCCTCGCGAGCCTCATCGAGGTCGGCGGTCGAGGGCGCGCGGATCGCCGCGTCGATCCTCAGCAGCACGCCGGTCATCGACTGGCCGAGCTCATCGTGGAGCTCGCGGGCCAGCCGCAGGCGCTCGGCCTCCTGGGCGCGTAGGGCGCGGCGGGCGCTGTCGCGGCGCTCGTTCTCCAGGCGTTCGAGCATGTCGTTGAACGCAGCGGCCAGCTCCAGCACCTCCCGGGCCGCGCCGGCGGCCTGCAGGCGCGTGCCGGGAACCAGCGGGTCGACCCGGTGCATGAGCGTCGTCAGGCGTTGCAGCGGTGCGAAGGCAAGCCGTACCAGGACGACGTTCGCGCCTATCGTCGCGATGACGCCGCCCAGCAAGACGACCAGCTCCTGGGCATGAACCGGCGTGCTGACGGTGGCCGGGCCCAGAGCGAGCGCCAACGACGCGGCGAGCATGACCGCAGAGTTGAGCAGTACGACGCGCCACGCGAGCGACGTCCCCCTCGCCACCGCGCGGCGTGGCGGCCGGCGAACGTTGGACGAGATGCGGACAGTCATCACCACGCAGGATGACGCGATCACCGCTTGATGGTCGCGGGTCCGCGCCGCACGCCGTATCGGTACGACCGTGGCTCAAGCCGAGCGAGGTGCCGGAGGATGGCCCTTGGCGAGTTCCCCGATTCCGCAGGGCCGATGGGACGCCCGGGGAGGCAGGGCGAAGCCCCTCGTGAGCGGCCGCACGGAGTGGCGACGAACGCCGGCCAACTTCCTCGGGAGCGGATCGGCGGCCACTCGGCGCAGGCAGCCTGGCGGCCGGTGGTCGTCGCGCATCCGAATCGCCGTATGCGCGATGGCCCGCGTCGAGCCATCCGACGAAAGAGGGGTTTCGGACCCCATGTCAACGGTCGCGCAATCGCGCCATCCTCGAGAGGACCATCCGACCGTCTGGAGGAACGATGCGTCTGTTCAAGCGCAACAAGGACTCGCCGCGGGAGCGCTGCCCGCGCTGCAGCCAGCTGGTCTCCGAGGACGAAGGGCTCACGTGTCCCATGTGCGGCTGGGATCTTCGGGAGGCGTATCAGGGCCCGACGCGCGGCGGGCACGGCGAGCCGGCCGCGACGGTCGCTCCGACAGACCGCTCGGACGATGAGCACGCATAGCCGCGGCGCCATCGCGATGGCGGCAGCCGTCCGCCGACACGCAACCGCCGATACGGCCTGGCGCACGGCCGAGTCCTGCCAGACGCGGAGATGGTCGCCCGCGCGAGCGGTCGCCGTGATCGACGGGCGCTGCTCGGCGCGCGCCAGCCCGAGCAGCTTCGCTTCCGGACGGTGCGGTGTTGCATCGCGTTCATAGCCGGTCGTCCGGCATCCCGGGCCGCCTCAGCGCATCGAGCGAGCTTGCGCGACTTGGTCTGAGATTGCGCGTGTGGGCCAGGTCGCTGGAACTCGACCGTTGCCTGGCCTACGGTGCCTGGCCGGGGAGCTCGCCCGAGCTCGGTCTCCGCGCCGAGCAGCTCAGGAGCGCCCGTTCGCGACGCGCGCTGTCGAGTTGCTTGATCGCGGTGGTGGACGCGGCGGGTTGCCCACCGGGGCCATGGACGTCCGCCGTCCCGGTCGCCACGACTGCCGTGCTCGAGGCCGCAGGGCCCGTAGTCTGCCTTGCGCGGGATCTCAGGACGATCGGCGACCCGCCCGTGCGGGGTGTCGCGATGGTTTCGTGCCTGGTGTGCGACGGCACCACCAGCCCGCTGTACAACCGCCGCTCACCGGTCACCGTGCGCGAGATCGCCCAGCGCGCCAGAGCGGCACTCGCGCCACCATGAGCTGCGCCGACCGACAGGCGCCGCACGACAGCGGGAACAGGACTTGCCCGGCGACCGGCGCGCCTAGGCGGAGCTCGTGCTCATGACACGCCTGCGGTAGCGGCGCTCCCGCGGCAACGCGTACGGCCGGCCGCTGCCCCGGCTGCGAAACGGCGGCGGCTCACGACCCGCCACCACAACACGACGCCGCCCGGGCGCGGCAATCGAGCTCTACTCCGCCCACATCGAGGCAGCCATCCGCGCAGTGCGGGACGCCGGCGGGCAGGCCGACGAGTGCTTCTGCGTGACCGGTCCAACTCGCGGGCGGCCGTGGTCAAACGGCCCCGCTCGCACTCAAACCCCGCGAGCTTGCCGCCGAGGCGGGGGCTCGGCGGCGGTTCGCGCCACATCAGCTCTGTCACGCGCACTCGGTCGAGATGGTCCGCGAATCGCGCCACGCCGGATCATCCACTTGGCCACCTCGAGCACCGGGACGATGAGGAACGCCAGGCCGGCGACGAGCAGCCACTCCTGCGGCGCGAGGCTCGTGGTCCCGAACGCGTCCTGCATGAACGGCACGTTGATCACCAGCGCCAGCATGAGCAGCTCCCACAGGATGGCGCGGTTCAGCCACTTGTTGGCGAACGGTCGGTTGAGCACCGAGTACCGGTCGGAGCGGAAGCTGTAGGCCTTGAAGAACTCCACGAGCACCAGCGTGGCGAACGTCATCGTCATCGCCTCCGCCAGCGGCACGTCGGTGGACCGCGCCCACGTGAACAGACCGAACGTGATGAGCGCCGACCCCAGCCCGCCCACGACCATGAGCGTGACGGCAGCCCGGCTGAAGATCCCAACGCGACGATCGCGCGGCGGGCGGCGCATGAGATCTCGCTCGGGCGGGTCGACCGACAGCGCGAGGGCCGGAAGGCCGTCGGTGGCAAGGTTGACGTAGAGGATCTGCACCGCGCTCAGCGGCAGCGGCCATCCCAGCAGCGAGACCCCGACCAGCAGCACGATCTCGCCGAGGTTGGCGGCGAGGAGGTACATCAGGTACTTCCTGATGTTCGCGAAGACCCGGCGCCCCTCCTCGATCGCCGAGACGATCGAGGCGAAGTTGTCGTCGGTGAGGGTCATCGCCGCCGCCTCTTTGGTGACGTCGGTGCCGGTGATGCCCATCGCGACGCCGATGTCGGCCTTCTTGAGCGCAGGAGCGTCGTTGACACCGTCACCGGTCATCGCCACGTAGTGGCCGTTGTCCTGGAACGCCGTGACCACGCGCAGCTTGTCGGCGGGAGCTACGCGCGCGTAGACCTGGATGGCATCGACGTCGCGGTGCAGCTCCTCGTCGTCCATCGACTCGAGCTCGGTGCCGGTTACGGTGCGACCGGTCGTCAGCACCCCGAGCTCGCGGGCGATCGCCTGAGCCGTGACGGGGTGGTCGCCGGTGATCATCACCGGCTTGATGCCGGCCTGCTCGCACGTGCGGACGGCGGCCTTGGCCTCCGGCCGGGGCGGGTCGATCATGCCCACCAACCCGAGGAACGTCATCCCCTCCTCGGCGGTTTCGCGCTCTGCGCCCGGTCGGCGGGCGACGGCGAGGACGCGCAGCGCGTCGGCGGCCAGTTCCTGGGCCCTGGCCAGAAGCACTTCGCGGTCGCCGGCCTCGAGGGCGGTCTCGCCGGCGGACGACAGCTGCCGGACGCACGTCTCGAGGATCACCTCGGGCGCACCCTTCGCGTAGGCGACGACGCCCTCGGGCGTTTCATGCAGAGTGGTGATCCGCTTCGTCTCCGAGGAGAACGGGATCTCGTCGATGCGCGGGAACTCCGCGTCGAGGTCGGGCTTGTGCAGCCCGGCCTTGGCGGCCGCGACGATCAGCGCTCCCTCGGTCGGGTCGCCGCGGATCCGCCACTGCCCATCGGCGTCGTCGCGCATGAGCCGGGCGTCGGAGGCGAGGACCGCCGCTCGCAGGGTCTCGGTGAGCGCCGGAAACGGCTCGACCGGCGAGCCGTTGCGCGAGTAGGTGCCCGCCGGCTCGTACCCGGCGCCCGACACCTCGAGCATCTCGCCGGCGACGAACACCTTCCGGGCGGTCATCTCGTCCTTGGTCAGCGTGCCCGTCTTGTCGGAGCAGATGACGGAGACGCTGCCGAGCGTCTCGGTGGCTGGCAGGCGCCGGATGAGCGCGTTGCGCTTGACCATCCGCTGGGCCGCCAGCGTGAGCGAGATGGTGATGACCGCCGGCAAGGCTTCGGGAACCACGGCGACGGCCAACGCCGCGCCGAAGAGGAGCATCTCGACGAACGGTTGACCACGCAGGAAGCCGAGGCCGACGACGAGCAGCACCAGGACGACGGCGACGCGGGCCAGGGTCATCCCAACGCGGTCCAGGCTCAGCTGCAACGGGGTCCTGGATCGCTCGACGGTCTGGAGCAGCTGGGCGATCCCGCCGAACTCCGTGCTCATCCCGGTCGCCGCGGCGACCGCCCGGCCACGCCCGTAGGTGATGGTCGTCCCCGCGTAGACCATGTTGCGGCGGTCGCCGACCGGCAGCTCGCGGTCGGCGAGGGCGGCCGTCTGCTTCTCGACCGGCAGCGACTCCCCCGTCAGCGCCGCCTCCTCCACGTGCAGGCTGACGGACTCGAACACCCGCCCGTCCGCCGGCGCCCGGTCGCCGGCCTCCAGCAGCATGACGTCGCCGGGCACCAGCTCTCGGGCCGGCACGTCCACCGCCTGGCCCTCTCGCAGCACCGTCGCCATCGGCGCCGCCATCTCTCGCAGCGCGTCGATGGCGCGCTCGGCCTTGTACTCCTGCACGAAGCCGAGTAAGACCGCGAAGAGCACGATGACCGTGATGACGACCGCTTCGGTCGTGTGCCCGAGCGCCGCCGACAACCCGACGGCAACCAGGAGGATGAGGATCAGCACGTTGCGCAGCTGGTCGAGCAGCAGCCGCCACGGGTGGACGGCGCGCGCGGCCTCCAGCTCGTTTGGGCCGAGCTCGGCCAGGCGCCGGGCAGCTTCCTGCTCGCTCAGGCCGGTGCGCAGCGACGTCGCGAGCGCGACGGCGACCTCATCGGGATCGCGGCTGTACCACGCACGTGCCCCGTTCGGGCTCGTCCGTCGGGCTGCCGTTGCGTCGCCGGCGCGCGCAACGGCAGACGAACGTGCCATCAATTCCCGGTGAGGCAACCGCGCGCGTCGCCCGGCGCCCACCTGTCGCTGTCCGCCCAAGCCGGCATCGGATGCGATGGTGGCCTCCTCCGTGTCCCGGTGCGACAACCGACGAGACGATTGAGCGCTCGCGCCTTGGCGACCGATCGGAGGACCTCCGATCGGCGGAAGCCGCCGGAATCACGTGCAACTACCCTTGTCGGTACCCATGAGTCCTGGCGCGCGCGTGCGTGTACTCATTGCCGAGGAGCATCCGCTTTACCGCGAGGGAGTGGTACGTGCGATCAGGGAGCGTCCCGAACTGGAGCTCGTCGGCGAGGCCTCCGACGGACGCGAGGCGCTTGACATGATCAAGGAGCTACGGCCCGACGTCGCCGTGCTCGACGTCAAGATGCCCGGGCTCGATGGCCTGCAGGTCGCCAACGCGGTCGTTCGCGATGCCGCGACCACGCGGGTGCTCATGCTCTCCGCGTTCGTGGACCGTCAGATCGTCTTCCAGGCGGTGGCGGCGGGCGCAGCGGGCTATCTCTCGAAGGACGCCGATCGTCTCGAGATCACCGACGCCATTCTCGCCGTCAACCGCGGCCACACCGTGCTCGCCCCGGAAGTCCAGGCCGGCGTCGCGGCGGAGGTGCGCTCGCGCTGGCGTCCCGACGTGCCTTCGCTGAGCGAGCGCGAGCGGCAGGTGCTGGAGATGGTCGCCGAAGGAATGTTGGCGCCCGAGATCGGCAGGCGCCTCCACCTGAGCCCTGCGACGGTGAAGAGCCACCTGCAGAGCCTCTACGAGAAGCTCGGCGTCTCAGACCGCGCAGCCGCCGTGGCCGAGGCCATGAGGCGCGGCCTGCTCGAGTGATCGGGACTCTGCCCGGGCAACCGCAGCCTCCCAGGACGGAGCAGCTGCTGGCCGTCATCCGACTCGTCGCCCTGCCCGTCGTGCTGATCGGCGAGCGCGCGGTCCCGCATCCGCAGGCCGGCGCTCGGCTCTTCCTCCCCGTCTTCGTGCTGGTGGCGGTCTACGCGGTGCTCGCCGCCTGGCGCGCTTGGCGGTGGCCCGGCGACGACGGCGTCCCCGCCTGGCAGCTGGCGCTGGACGTGGCGCTGCTCTGCGCCCTGGTCTACACGTCGGGCGGTCCGTTCTCGGAGGCGCGCTTCGCCTTCTTCGTCGTCCCGGTCGCCGCGGCGCTGCTGGCCAGGCCTCGCGTGACCGCCGCGGCCAGCGGAGTGGCCGTGGCGGCATACGTGGCGGTTTCGCTGCTGCATCCGGCGAACGAGCGCTCGCAGGCCGCCGCGTTCGAGGCCGCGCAGGTCGCCTACCTGTTGTGGACGGGGGTGGCGGCGACGCTGGTCTCGACGGCGCTCGCCCGCCGCGCGTCCCAGGTTGCGGCTCTGGCCGAGAGCAGAGGACGGCTCGTGGCACAGACGCTGGATTCCGAGGATCATCACCGCCGCGAGCTGGCCGAGGCTCTTCACGACGACGCCATCCAGAACCTCCTGGCGGCTCGTCAGGAGCTCGCGCCGGACCGCGTCCACGCGGCCGACCTCGCCATGGTCCGGCTGGGCCTCGATCGCACGGTGGCGCAGCTGCGCGGCGCCGTGTTCGACCTGCATCCTCACCTACTCGAGCATGCCGGCCTCGGCCCCGCGCTCGACGCCGTCGCCGAGGACTGCGCCCGCTGGGGCGGTTTCGTCCCCGACGTCCGGGTCGATCCCGATCTGGTGGCCGATCACGAGCAATTGCTGTTCTCGGTCGGCCGCGAGCTGATCCGCAACGTCGCCCGGCACGCCGATGCCGAGCATCTCCGTGTCGAGGTGACACGTGAGGCCGACACCACCATCCTGGTCGTCGCTGACGACGGGCGCGGCTTCGAGCACGAGCGCCTGCACGCGGCGCCGTTTACTGGCCACATCGGACTGGCGTCCGTGGTAGAGCGCGTCGAGGCGGTCGGCGGGACCTTCACGATCGACGGCGGACCGGCCGCCGGGACGCAGGTCGAGGTGCGCCTGCCGGCCGCGGCGCCGGATCCGCAGCCCGCCGGCGCGCGGTCGCCGCGTCGACGCTGACGCCCGAGGCGCGAGCGATCCTCCGATCGGGTCACCGCTGATCGGAGGCCGGCGATGACGTGCCGTCCATGTGATCGGTCGTCGGCGCGATGCGCGGCATGGCGCAAGATCGGAGGCGCCCCACGTTCTCGTCATCGTTCAGGAGGAACAGATGCTGCCGCCCATCGTCATCGGTGCTCACCCGAAGCGGCACGACCGTGAGCCGATCGAGCTCGGGCTCATGGTCTCGCGCCTCACGCACGCTCCGCTGGACGTGGTGGGCACCTTCTGGTTCGACACGACGCCGCGGCGGACAGCATCCGACGAGTACAGCCGCGTCCTGAGAGAGGAGGTCCAGCAGTCGCTCGAGCGGGCGGTCGGCGATCCGGATCGCGCCTGCGGCGAGGTTCGCATTCACGTCATGCCGGGAGCGGTCGCGCACGCGCTGCACGAGAAGGCGTCCGACGTCGGCGCCGGGCTGATCATCGTCGGCTCGACCCACCGGGGCGCCGTCGGCCGTGTCACGCTGAGCACCACCGCCGACCGCGTGCTCGACCGGGCGCCGTGCCCGGTGGCCGTCGCGCCGCGCGGCTTCGGCGACGAGGGTGCGGTGCCGCAGCGGGTCGGGGTCGCCTTCGTCGACACGCCGGGCGGCCGGTCGGCCTTGCGGGCCGGGGTCGCCGTCGCTCGGTGCACCGGAGCGAGCCTGATCGCCTACACCGTCATCGAGCCGCACACGCACGAGTCCGACCGCGACCGCGCGGAGGCGGCCGTCGAGCGGGCGGTCGCCGACTACGCACACAACCTCGACGCCGAGGCGCGCGTGCTCACGCACGGCGGCGCGGAGGCGCTGGCGGCCGAATCGCGGAAGCTCGACTTCCTCGTCCGAGGGTGCCGCGGCCGCGGACCGATGCGCCCGCCGCTCGCGTTCGGACTTCCCAGCAAGCTGGCTCGGCGAGCGGTCTGCCCGTTCGTGATCGTCCCGCCCGGGGGCGAGGAGCGGCTCGTGGCGCTGTTCGGCACCCAGGCCGGTGCGGGACACGAGGAGGCACTCTCGGGCTGACGACTCCGCGAAGGAGGGTCAGCTCGTCGAAGTTGCTCCAGAGAGCATCCTCGATCTCGCACTCATGGTGGTCGCCACCGCCCCCTCGGTCCACGCGCCGAACCAACTGGGGGCGGCCCGGCGACGTCGTGCCACCATTGGCTCCCGATCTGCGGGTCGCCTGAACGGGCTGTAGCCGGGCGGCAGCGCGTCGAGCCCGTGCGCAGCAGCGTCGTGCGGGGCCGGACCTTGCGCGGCGGATCGGGGTCGCCCTCCAGGGGTCGCCCTCCAGGACGCGCGGCATGGCCGCCCGCTGCAGCTGCGGTCTCGCGGTGGGCCGGGTAGTACGACGAACGTCTCAATGACAACTGCACCGAGACACGGTCTACTGGCCCGAAATCGCCCGCCATCTCTGGGGAGGAAGCATGGCTCGCAAGCTGTTGCTGGTGATCATCGGCGGTCTGCTGCTGTCCGCCGGCGCATTCGCGGTGGCGCCCGCGGCGGGCGCCGCACCAACGCCGCCCTCGAACTGCACGATCGTCCCCGAGACCTTCGCAGACGGGAACGTCGGCACGCTGAACACGTGGTTCTTCTCGACCACGGGGTGCAGCACGTCCAAGAAGCCCGTCCAGTTCAAGGTCCTCGACGGGCGGATTCCGCCGGGCACGACGCTGTTCACCCAGGGCGTGAGCTCCGGCGGCATCACCGGCGTGCCCACCACCGAGGGTGTGTACGCGTTCACGATCCAGGTCCGCGACGCGACCGGGGCGAAGGACACGGAGTCCTTCTCGATCACGATCAACGAGCCGCGGCCGCTGGTCATCACGAACCAGAGCGACACGCTGTCGCCGGGGACGGTCGGGGAGTTCTACTGCTGCGGCAACCTCTTCGCCGACGGCGGGGTGCCGGACTACACATGGACGCTGGTCTCCGGCGAGCTGCCACCCGGGCTGGAGCTCTCGGAGAGCCCAGGGCGGATCACGGGCACGCCGACGACGGCCGGCACGTTCACCTTCACCGTCCGGGTCACCGACCAGCGCGGGGCGTTCGCCGAGCGCACGTTCTCGATCACGATCAGCTGAGGTCGACGTCGGGGCGAGACGACGCGATCGGCGCCGGACACGATCCGGCGCCGATCGCGCGGAGCGCCGTTGAGCGCCACCGCCAGAGGGGCGTGCGCGCCGTCATCGCTGCGAGCACGGGGCGCTCTTCTCCACGAGGTCGACGATCTCACACCCCGCGACCTTGATGGCATCCGCGCCGGTCGGTCGGCGCCGTTGAACGACGCGCGTGCCGAGCCGCTCGGGCGGGGGCCCGGGCGCGACGCTCGACGCGAGCGCGCCCACTCGCCGCCCTTCACCTCCCGTTCACCACCAGCTCGCCGCCCGCTGGCAGGGTCCACCGCCGTCGGGCGACAGCGACCGCGGACAGGGAGCAGACATGAGCGCAACCGAGCCACGGCCTCGCGTGGAGGCGGAGGCATCCGGCAGGCTGACCGGGACGACCCGCCGGTCGTTCATCAGGGGCATCGCCGCCGCCGGAGCGGGCACGATGGCCGCCTACGGCCTGGACCGCAGCGACGCCACCGCGCTGTTCGGCGAGACTGCGATGGCCCGGACGTCCATGCCCTTCGCCGATTTCGAGGCGATCGCCGCATCGGCGGCCGACCGCGTCGAGGTCCCCGAGGGCTTCCGGGCCGACGTGCTGATCGCCTGGGGCGACACCTTCAAGGACGCCCGCGGCAACACGTTCGAGTACGGCTTCAACAACGACTTCATCGCGTTCTTCCCGCTCGAGGGCGACGACGACGGCCTGCTGTTCGTCAACCACGAGTACCCCGCGCCGTTCTACCTGCACGGCTTCAAGCCGGACGCGGCCGGCGTCGCGGAGGGCAAGTCGGCCGCGGACATCGACCTCGAACGGCGCTCGGTCGGCAACTCGGTGCTGCACATCCACCGCGGCAGGCACGGCCTCTGGAAGGTCGTCTCGCGCTCCCGCTACAACCGGCGGATCTACGGCGGCGTGGTCGACGGCGCGCCGCGCGCCGAGCTCTCGCGCTTCGACGTGACCGGCCCGCTGGCCGGCAACCCGCGCGTCGGCACCTCCATCGAGGGCTCGATCGGCAACTGCTCGGGCGGCATCACGCCCTGGGGCACCGCGATCTCCTGCGAGGAGAACTTCGACGGCTACGGCCTGCCGCTCGCGGTCGACGAGGAGAACTACGGCTGGGCCGACGCCGGCTTCCCGCAGTACGACCCCGGCAGCCCGTATCGCGAGGACAGCGCCGACGAGCACGCGAGGTACGGCTGGGTCTGCGAGCACGATCCCTACGACCCGGACGGACGGCCGCGCAAGCACACGGCGCTGGGCCGCTTCCGCCACGAGAACACCGCCTTCCGCCACGTGCCGGGCAAGCGCTTCGTGCTCTACATGGGCGACGACAAGGCCAACGAGGCGGTCTACAAGTTCGTCTCCGACGGCCGGTACGAGCCCGGGATCCGCGGCGGGGCCAACCGGGACCTGCTGGCGGCCGGCACCCTGTACGTCGCGCGCTGGGAGCCCGATGGCCGCCGCCGCTTCGCCACGGCCGGCGACACCGAGCCGATCACCGCCACGTCGGGCACCGGCACCTGGGTGGAGGTGCGCGACGACGAGCTGATCGACACCGCGACGCTGCTGCGCGGGCGCTTCGGCGACGAGGAGTACGACGCCCACTTCGCCACGAACCGCCCGGAGGACGTAGAGGTCGAGCCGGACACCGGTCACCTGTTCATCGCCTTCACGAACAACGCCTCGGTCAACGACGTGCACGGCGCCGTCCGGCGCCTCGTCGAGGACGGCGCCGACCCGGAGGCGACGTCGTTCCGCTGGGACGACTTCGCCGAGGGCGGGCCGACGGCCCGCCCGGCAGCCGGAGAGCAGGGCTTCTCGGCCTGCGACAACCTCGTCTTCGACAGCAGGGGCGACCTGTGGGTCGTGACCGACATCTCGTCGGGAACGCTGAACGACCCGGGCCCGCTCCAGTACCACGCCAACAACGCGGCCTTCTACGTCCCCGCCTCGGGCCCCAACGCGGGCATCGCCTTCCGCTTCGCCAACATGCCGCTCGAGGCCGAGGGCACCGGCCCGTACTTCACACCGCACGAGGACACCCTGTTCGTCAACGTCCAGCACCCCGGCGAGCTCTCGAACAACGCCGATTCGCCGGCGGTCTTCGGGCAGCCGGAGACCTACGGCTCGTACTGGCCGGCCGGCGACAAGACGGCGGGGCGCAACCCATCCACGCCCAAGCCGGCGATGGTCGTGATCACGCGCGCCCGTCGCCACGCCCGGGCCGGGCTCAACCTGATCCCGCGGCCCGAGGGCTTCGCCGAGGATTCCGGGCAGGGCGACAGCCACGTCGACGGCAAGGGCAAGGGCAGGCGCTCCACCCGCCGCGACGTCCTGCGTGCCCGTCGCAGCGACGCGCGCTGACGCTCGGCGGCGCGCTACGCGACGACCGTCTCCTCGGTGTCGATCGGCTCGAGCTGGGAGATCTCCTCACGGCGGTGCTCCCAGTGCGGTGGGATGCACAGGTGCGTGCCGAGCTCGTCGGCGGACTCGTCGATCAGGAACCCCTCGGGCGTGGGGTAGGCGAACTCGAACAGGGCGCCGCTCGGCGTGCGGCAGTAGACCGAGAAGAAGTAGCCCCGGTCCTTGACGTCGGACACGTCGGTGAAGCCGAGGCCGACGATCCAGTCCTTGATCTCGGCCTGGCTCTCGGCCGACACGGCGTCGAACGCCTGGTGGTGGATCGTGCCCTCGCCGAACTGCCATGTCCCCTGAGGCAGCTCGGGCTCCTCGACCAGCTCGATGACGCGCCCGTGCCCGTCGTCAGTGCCGACCTCGTACTGATGGTCGGGGCCCGCCGAGCCCACGGCGCGGCCACCCATGCCCTCGGTCAGGAAGAAGTCCATCGGCTCGGGCTCGCGGACCGACGTGGTCGTGCCGTACGCCCCGCGGATGGCGTGGTCGCCGCCCACGCCGTTGCCCTCCCACGGCTCGCGCTCGTCGCCCTCGGTCCCGACGAGCGCGTAGGGGATGCCGCATGGGTGGGCGAAGCTCAGCCGCGGCGTGCCGAACAGCTCGCCTTGCTGGACGGCCAGCCCGGCCGACGACAGCCGGTCGGACCAGAAGCCCAGCGAGTCGACGGGCACCGACAGCAGCAGCGTCTTCAGCTGGTTCGTGCCGCGCTTGCCCATCCATCCCGCCTGGCGGTACGGGAACGCGGTGAGGATCGTGCTGGCGTCGCCCGCGCCGTTGGCGTAGTAGAGGTGGTAGATCGGGATCTCGCCGTCGAACAGGACGGTCTTCTTGACGCTCCGCAGTCCGAGCGTCCGGACGTGGAAGTCGTAGTCCTCCTGCGCGGCGCCGACGCAGAACGTCAGGTGATGGGTGCCGCGGATCGTTCCCCTGCTCGGCATCGGGCTGACCCTCCTCTGTCGCTCCCCCGACCGGACGCCGGCGGCGGTCTACGCTACCCAATCCCGCGGGCCCCTGGCGCCCGGACAAGCGATGGCCGACGACCCACCCACGCTCGCGCTGAGCTTCGACAACCTCGGCGAGGCGGCCGACCTCGAGCGCGGGCTGTGGCCGGTCGGCCGCCCCCTGGGCCGCCACCCCTCGGTGACCACCGTCCTGCCGCGGCTGCTCGACGAGCTCGACGCCGTCGGCCTGCGCGCCACGTTCTGCGTCGAGGGGCTCAACTGCGAGCTGTACCCCACCGCGATCTCCGCGATCGCCGCGCGCGGACACGAGCTCGCGTTGCACGGCTGGCGTCACGAGGCCTGGCACGAGCTCGCGGCCGGGCGGGAGGACGAGCTGCTCGCCCGCGGGCGCCGGGCGTTCGCCGCGGTCGGGGCCGACGTGCGCGGCTTTCGACCGCCGGGCGGCGAGCTGACCGAGCGGGGCGTCGCCGCGCTGGCCGCTGCCGGGTTCGCGTGGGTCTCGCCGGCCGGCGAGCGGCGGGAGCTGTCGACGACGCCGGCGTGCGTGCCGTTCGCCTGGACGCACGTCGATGCGCTCTACCGCCTGCCGTCGTTCGCGGCGCGCCGCGAGGCGCTCGGCGCCGGCCGCGCGCCGCTGACCCCCGACGCGACCGCCGACCGCCTGCTCGACGCGCTCGGCCGTCTGGGCTCGGAGAGCCGCTCGGAGACGCTGGTCCTGCACCCGTTCCTGATGCAGACCGAGCCGGGCTTCGACGCGGCCCGGCGCGTCCTGCGCGGCGTGCGGAAGCTGGCCGACGACGGCGTGGCGGTGGGCACCGTGGCCGACGTCGCCGACGAGGCGCTTCAGCGATCCCCGGGCGCGAGGACGAAGTCGTAGTCCATGGTGAAGAACGGCACGTCGACCTTACGACCATCGGGCGCGGCGCCCGGCTCGTGGCGCTCGAAGCGCTGGATCAGCGAGCTCCTGACGCCGAACACCGCATCGGCGTCGAGGTGCTCGTCGCCAGCGGCGAACACGTGCGTTGTGACCGTGCGATAGCCCGGCGCGCTGATCATGAAGTGCACGTGCGCGGGGCGCATCGGCCCGCGCCCGGTGGCGGCCAGCAGCTCGCCGACCGGGCCGTCCGCGGGGATCGGATAGGCCACGGGCCTGACCGACCAGAAGCGATAGCGGCCGTCCGCGTCCGCGCGCAGGCGGCCCCGTCCGCGCGGACGGTCGAGGTCGGTGTGCTGGACGTCGTAGAGGCCGTCGCCGTCGGCCTGCCACACGTCGATGAGCGCGTCCGGGATCGGCTCGCCCGCGGCTGATCGGATCGTGCCCCGGATGAGGCACGGCTCGCCCGACGCCCCGCCGGCGATGTCGTCGCCGTTGGCGAGCTCGGGCGCGCCCTGGACGTGGAACGGGCCGAACACGGTCGACTCGGTCGCCCCGGACGGGACGCGATGGTTGATGCCGATGGTCAGCATCGACAGGCCGAGCACGTCGGACAGCAGGATGAGCTCCTGGCGCTCGTCGCCGGAGATCTGGCCGGCGCGGGTCAGGAAGTCGATGCCCGCCGCCCACTCCTCCTCCGCGAGCCCGACCTCGGCGGCGAACGCGTGCAGGTGACGGACGAGGCTCTGCATGACGTCGCGCGCGCGGGGGTCGTCGGCGCCCGCGAAGCTCGCCTCCACGGCGCGGGTCAGCTTCGCGTCGGCCAGGTCCCGCCCGGCCGGCTCCCCGGCCCCGGGGCCGAAGGCGGTCTCGGCCAGCTCGGCCGCCATCAGCGTGCTGAAGGCCAGCAGCTCGCGGTGCGAGACGAGCTCGAGCGCGTCCCACACCGCATCGGTGCCCTCGCGCTCGGCCAGGCCGCAGAGGGCGTCCATGGCCGTCAGCGCGGTCTGCGTCCAGCGCTCGCGGACCTCGGCCGGGGTGTCGGGGCGCAGGTCGAGCAGCCGCGAGCCCCGCACGAGCCCGGCGACCTCCTGCGCCTCAAGTTCGATCCGTCTTCGCGGCATCGGCGCGAACGGTAGCGCCCGGCTGCGACTGGACGAGTGTTCTGGGTTCCGGGTCGTCCCGGCGGGCATGACCGGGTGAGGATGTCGGCCGACGGCTCGCTTCACGACGCGCGCGTGCTCATCGCGCACACGTCGCCCGCTATGCGCGCGGCGCTCGCCGGCGTGCTCGAGCCGCTCGCCGGCGCCATCGCCGAGGCCGCGTCGGGCGACGCGGCGATCGCGGCCATGCGCGCCGATCGGTTCGACGTGCTGCTGCTCGACCGCCGGCTGGCCGAGGCGCTGGCGCAGATCAAGCGCGACCCCGAGCTGTTCGGCGTGGCCGTCGTCATCGTCGGCGAGCCCCGCGACGTGCCGGCCGCGCTCGACGCGCTCGAGCGCGGCGCGCACGACGTGCTCCCCGACGAGCCGTCGCCGGCCGAGGTGGCGGTGCGCGTCGGCGCCGCCCGTCGCGCCCACGAGATGCAGGAGCGGCTCCTCGACCGCGAGCGCGACCTCGAGACGCTGGCCTACCGCGACGAGCTGACGGGTGTGGCCAACCGCCGCTACGCGCTGCGCCAGCTCGACGCGATGGTCAGCCGCGCGCGCCGCCACGACCTCGACCTGTCCGTGCTGCTCATCGACGCCGACCGCTTCAAGGCCCTCAACGACCGCCACGGCCACCCCGCGGGCGACGCCGTGCTGCGCGGCCTGGCCGACCGGCTCGCCCAGCGCGTACGCCGCGAGGACATCGTCGCCCGCTTCGGGGGCGAGGAGTTCCTCGTCCTGCTGCCCGAGACCGACGCCGAGGGCGCCGCCGCCGTGGCCGAGGGCGTGCGCGCCGCGGTCGCCGCCGAGCCCTTCCCGGCCGGGCGCGCCGCCCTCCGGCTGACCATCAGCGCGGGGACGGCGACCTGGCACGGAGAGGACGCCGAGCGCCTGATCGCGCGCGCCGACCGTGGGCTGTACGCGGCCAAGGACGGCGGGCGCGATCGCGTGTGCGCGGGCGAGGAGACAGAGGTGCGGTAGCCCGCCCCGCCTCCGCGCCTACGTGCCCGGTGTGCCGACGACGTTGACCGGCGTCTCGCCCGGCAGGTGCAGCATGTTGCGCACGTCCCGCACGCCGGTGACCTTGCGTGCCTTGTCCTCGAGCGCCTCGATCTGGGCACGGTCGTCGAGCTGACCGCGCAGCTCAACGATGCCGTTGACGGCGGACACGTTGACCGCGCCCTTGGGCGCGTCGGCGTCGCGGAAGATCTCGCTCTCGACCTTGCGCGTGAGAGTGACGTCGTCCGTCGGGGCGCTGTCGCCGCCGGTGGCGACATTTTGGGCGCGGGCGGCGACGCCCTGGGCCTGCGAGGCCGCGCTCTGCGCTGCGCTCTGGACGGTCCCGCCGCCCGTGCGCGCGTACTTGCCGGCCTTGTCGCGCGCGACGGCGCGCCGCGCGGAGCCGGACTGTCCGTCCAGGAAGTAGACCAGCGCGGCACCGAGCCCGGCGCCGGACACGAAGGTCGTCAGTCGTGACACGTGCATCACCTCAAAACGATCGGGGTTGTCATTGGTGATCGCCTACCCGCTTGTCGGCCCGGGTAGTGTCGCTCTCATGCAGGTCAACGACATCTCCCGGGAGCGCCTGCGACGGCTCGCAGGCTTCCGCGGCGGCGAGGCGAAGGTCCTGTCGCTGTTCGTCAACTTCGACCCGCGCGAGTTCTCCACGCCGCCGGCCAGGAGCACCGAGGTGCGCTCGGTGCTCGACCGCGCGGGCCGGCGGGTGCGCGAGCAGGGGGAGCACCTCACGCACGCCCAGAAGGACTCGCTGCAAACCGATCTCGAGCGTGTCGCCCAGGAGCTCGGCAACGGCGCCGGGACGAAGGGGGCCCACGGCCTGGCGGTCTTCTCCGACAGCGCCGACGGGCTGTTCGAGGTCCTGCGGCTGTCGGAGCCTGTCGACCACGAGCCGGTCATCGGCGACGCGCCGTACGTGGCGCCGCTGACCACGATGGCGCCCGAGGAGTGGTGCCTCGTGCTCGTCAACCGCCGCACCGCGCGGCTGTTCTGCGGGCCGCCGGAGTCGATGGAGGAGGTCGCGTTCGTACAGGACGACGTGCACGGGCAGCACGACCAGGGCGGCTGGTCGCAGGCGCGCTACCAGCGCTCGGTCGACAAGGAGGTGGCCGACCACCTCAAGAACGTCGCCGAGGTGACGTTCACCATGCTGCGCGACCGCAGCACCGCGGGCATCCTGGTCGGGGCGCCGCAGGAGCTGGCCGGCGATTTCGAGTCGGTGCTCCATCCCTACCTGCGCGAGCGCCTCAAGGGCCGCGTCAACATCGACGTCGAGAACACCTCGGCCGACGACGTCCGGCGCGGCGCGGCCGAGAAGATCGCCACGGCGGCCCGTGAGCGCGAGGACACCGCCCTGGCCCGGCTGACCGAGGCGTTCGGCGCCGGGGGCCGTGCGGCCAGCGGCGTGGGCGAGGTGCTGCCCTGCGTCGTCGAGCAGCGCATCGAGGTGCTGCTCGTCGACCGCGGCTTCTCGGCGCCGGGCGTGGAGTGCCCGCGCTGTGGCTGGCTCGGAGACGACCCCGAGGCAGCCGAGTGCCCGATCGACGGGGCCGAGCTCGCGCGGCGCGACGACATCGTCGAGGCGGCGATCGAGCGCACGATCCTCCAGTCCGCCGACGTCTTGATCCTGCGCGACCGGCCGGAGCTCGCCTCGCACGGGCACGTTGCGGCGATCCTGCGCTTCTGAGGGGCACACCGTGACGACGCTCGAGCTCCCCACCCCGCCCGCGCCCGGGCCCGACCCTACGCCGCCCGGGCCCGAGCCGACGCCGGGCCCGCCGACCCCGACGCCACCCGGGCCGGCACCGCCGCAGCCGCCGCCGGGGCCCGGGCCGCAGATCCGCGCCTATGCGCCAGGTCAGCCGGCTCGAGCGGTGGCGAGCTGCTCGAGCAGGTCGACGGCGTGCTCCGGCCCGGGCAGGGCCGCGATCTCGTCGCGGATGCGATCGGCCGCCGCGCGGTAGCCGGGCTCCCGGAGGACGGCGACCACCGCCTCGCCGATCATCTCTGGCGTGGCGCGGAGCGCGTCGAGCCTGCGCCCGACGCCGAGGGCCTCGCAGCGCGCGGCGTTGTGCGGCTGGTCGGCGCCCATCGGCAGCACGACCGAGGGCAGGCCCGCGGCCAGGGTCCCCACCACCGTGCCGGATCCACCGTGGCTGACCACGAGATCGCAGTGCGCCAGCACGACCGCCTGCGGGATGTGCGCCGCGACGTGCACGTTGGCGGGCTGGGGTCCGAGCCGGCCCGGGTCGAGCCCGCGGCCCACCGTCGCGATCACGTCGATCGGGAGCTCGCGCAGCCCGGCCAGCACGCGCCCGAACAGGTCACCGGACTCGACGTTGAACACGGTGCCGAGCGTGAACAGCACGGTCGGCGCGCCGCTGCGCGTCAACGGCCGGTCCGGCGCCGTCTCGCGGCTCGCGGGCTGGATCGGTGCGGGCCGAATCGCGCAGGCGGTGGGCGCCAGTGGGAAGGCCGGGTCGCGAAAGCTCGGCGGGCACGGCGACAGGACCAGATGGCGAGCGGGCATCTCGAACGCGGGATCGGGGGCGAGCCCGTGGTCGGCACGCAGCGCAGCGACCGGCTCGGCCACCACCTCCGCGCGCACGAACGAGCCGGCCGCGGTCACGAGCACGGTGGCGTGCGGAACCCCGGCCCGCTCGGCCGCGACCATGCCGCCGAAGTCAACCTCGTCGCACACGACCATGTCCGGCGACCATGCTTCGCACAGGCTCAGGACGCGGTCCGCCCGGGCTGCGCGCGACAGCGCCGGCGAAGCGATCGCGCAGGACGCGGTCCTCGCGCGCCGCGCTGAGCTCGCGCAGAGGCGCGATCCTGCGCTGGGGTTCGGCCGCCGGGCCGGCCTCGTCGGTCGGGTCGGAGAACACGGTGAACCCGCGCGCCCGGAGATCGGCGACGACCGACGCCCGACCCGCGAACGCGACCGTGTGCCCGGCGTCTCGCGCCGCACTGGCCACCGGGACGAGCGGCTCGGCATGACCGGCGCCGCCCGTGAACGTGAACAGAGCGCGCACCGGCCGGCCGCGGCCCCGTCACTCCACGCCGCCCAGGCGCGGATTGGGCGTCTCCTCGCGCCCGGCCTTGGCCACCGGCCGACCGTCGACGCGGACAACGTCGGCGGTGAAGTCGTTGTGGCCGCGCAGCAGCGAGGAACCCACGCCGTAGGCGTCGACCGGAGCGCCCGCGCGCTCGAAGTGCTCGATCTTCTCGGCGTCGAAGCCGCCGGAGACCACGATGCGCACGCCCGGGTGGCCGGCGTCGTCGAGCGCCTTCCGCACGCGTTGGGCGAGCAGCGGCGTCACGCCCCGATGCGACTCGGGGTTCGGCTCACCGGCCACTGCGCGGTCGACGAGCCGCTCGCTCGTGTCGAGGCGAACGCCCCACAGGCGGTCCCCGAGCACCTCGGCCACGGCGATCGCGGTGCCGACGGAGTCGTTGTCGAAGTCGACGAGCACGGTGATGTTGGTGTCCGCGTGGTAGCGGTCGGCGAAGGCGCGAGCCGCGCCGACCGTGTCGCCGCCGAAGGCCGCGATCAGGGCGTGCGGCACCGTGCCGACGCCGCGACCGCCCCACCAGGACGCCTGCGCGTCGGTCGAGACGCCGATCGCGCCGGCCACGTGGGCGGCCCAGCCGTCGCCGGTCTGCACGAGCCAGTGGTCGTGGCGGGCCGGGAAGAAGAGAATCGGCTTTCCACCCGCGGCCCGCACGACGTTGGCCACGTTGCGCATGACCAGCGTGCGCCGCGCCATGCATCCGAGGTAGACCGTCTCCAGATGCGCGAACAGCGAGTAGTCGCCCTCGATCGTCATTACCGTCTCGTGCGGAGCGATGTGATCGCCCTCGTGCAGCGCATGGATGACGAGCTCGTCCCAGCCGTCCTGCCAGCCGCCGTCGGGCAGGCGCCGCCCGGAGGCCTGGCGCAGCACGGCGATCGCCTCGTCGACCCCGCCCAGGATCGACTCCTGCTTCTGGAAGACCTGCATGAGCACGCGCGGGTGGCGCCCCTCGGCCACGAGCAGGTCGCGCGTGAGGTTGAAGTACTGGTCGGAGTAGTAGCCCTCGCGCATCCGCTCGACGGGCAGGCGGAACACGGACGGGTCGAGGCGCTGCTGCACGACGTTCACGGGTGGATCCTATGAGTGAGGTCGACCGGCTCGTCGCCGAGCTGCGCCCGTACGTGGCCGACGAGCGTGCGCTCGAGGCGATTCGGCGCACCCCGCGCGAGGCCTTCGTGCCGGATGAGCTGCGCGACCAGGCCTACGAGAACGTCGCGCTGGCCATCGGCTGCGGCCAGACGATCTCCCAGCCGCTGGTCGTCGCCCGGATGACCGAGCTGCTCGCCCTGCGCCCGGACGACCACGTGCTCGACGTCGGGACCGGCTCTGGCTACCACGCCGCGGTGCTCGCCGCCCTGGCCGGCCACGTCTGGTCGGTCGAGCGCCACGCCGAGCTCTCCGAGCGCGCCGCCCTCGCGCTGGCCGACGCCGGCGTCGCCAACGTCACGCTCGTCGTCGGCGACGGCTCGCGCGGCCTGCCGGACGACGCGCCGTTTCAGGCCATCAACGTGGCCGCTGCGTCACGCCGCCGTGCGCTCGAGGCGCTCGAGGCCCAGCTCGCCCCCGGCGGCCGGCTCGTGGCGCCGCTGGCCCGGCGCCGGCAGCACCTCGCCGTGGCCCGCCGCGAGGCGGACGGCGTGCGCTGGCACGAGCTCGAGGAGGTCCGCTTCGTTCCGCTGATCCGCGGGGGCTGAGCGTGCGCGACGGCCCGGAGAACGAGGTCGGCCGCCGCCGCGCCCGGTTCGTCGAGACCCCACGTTGTGCGCCCATGACACGCTCGAGCGTGATCTCGACGCGGCGAGGCGCTACGCGAAGCGCCCGATCACCCGCGGCCGGCCGCCGGCCTCTCAGCCCGCGGCGGGCGCTCGCCGTGCAGGTCGGTCCAGCGCCGGCGCTCGGCCTCCAGCGCGGCCTGCTCGCGTTCGCCGAGCTGACCGCCGCACGCGCAACGGCTCGAGTCGTACAGCGATTCCAGGCAGTGCTCGGCGCGCATGTCGGCGTCCTCCTCGCGCGGGAGGCGAAGATCGAGCAGCAGCTCGCGCAGCGGACGCATCCTGGCGGCGAACGTTAGAGCCGCGGAAGCTCCTGCACAAGCGAGACGACCGGCGAGAACAGGTCGCCGTGCTCGTCCACGCGGGCGTGCACCGCGTCGGCGTCGAAGACGAGCGTGCCGGGGTCGCCGGAGTCGGCGGTGGCGCGCACCTCGTCCCAGCTCACCGGCGTCGAGACCGTCGGGCGCTCGCGCGCGCGCAGCGAGTACACGTTGACCGTCGTCTTGTGCTCGTCGTTCTGGCTCCAGTCGACCAGCACCTTGCCACGGCGCAGGGCCTTGGTCTGGCGCGAGACGACGAGGTCGCGCTCCTCGCGCTCGAGCAGCTCGGCCACGGCCTTGGCGAACGGCTTCGTGTCGTCGTAGGTCACGTCGTCGTTCAGCGGCACGTAGACCTGCAGGCCCTTGGAGCCCGAGGTCTTCGCGAAGCTCTGCAGGCCCAGCCCCTCGAACATGCCCTGCAGCAGCAGCCCGACGCGGCAGCACTCGACGATCGGTGGCCGGCTCGCCCGGGTCGAGGTCGAAGGCCAGCATCGTCGGGCGCTCGATGGCCGTGGCGCGGGCCAGCGAGGTGTGCAGCTCGAGGTCGGCCAGGTTGGCCAGCCAGACGAGCGTCGGCAGGTCGTCGCACAGCACGAAGTCGATCGTCTTGGAGCCGGTCGGCACCGGCGCCGTGGCCACCCAGGCGGCCGGTGCGACGGCGCCTGCTTCTCGTAGAAGAACTTGCCGTCGACGCCGTTCGGATAGCGCTTGAGCGTCAGCGGCCGTCCCTCCAGGTGGGGGAGCAGGACGGCCGAGACGTCGGCGTAGTACGTCGATGACGTCGCGCTTGGTGAAGCCGGTGGCCGGATACAGCACCTTGTCGAGGTTGGACAGCTTGACCTCGCGGCCCTCGACCACCGCGATCGCCTGGCCCTTGTCCTCGTGGATGACGAGCGCCGGTCCGCCCTCGCGCACCACGTCGCCTACCTCCTTGTCGTCGCGCAGCCCCTTGTAGGACGGCGCGCGCAGCTGGCCGCCCTGCGTCCACTCGCGGAACTCGACCTCGGCCACGAGGCGGGGCTCGACCCACACCGCGCCGCGCGGCGGCCGCGGCTCGCCGGGCGCGTCGAACGGCGAGCTCTCGCGCTGCAGCGGGCCGAGCAGCGCGCGCAGGCGGTCGAGCTCCGCCTCGGTGAAGCCGGTGCCCACGCGCCCCGCGTAGCGCAGGTGGCCGTCCTCGCGCACACCGACGACCAGCGCGCCGATGCGGTCGCGGCGCCGCCCCTCGCCCGGCATCCAGCCGCCGATCACGACCTCCTGGCGCTCGACGTTCTTGACCTTGATCCAGCACGGCGCTGCGCCGCCCCGGCTCGTAGGTCGAGTCCAGGCGCTTGGCCATGACGCCCTCCAGGCCCTGCGCGGCGCTGGCCGCGAGCATGTCGGCGCCATGGCCGACCACGTGCTCGGGCGTGCGCCAGCGCTCGCCGTTCAGGCCGAGCTCGACCAGCCGCGCGCGGCGCTCGTCGTAGGGCAGGTCCATCAGCGAATGGCCGTCGAGCCACAGCAGGTCGAAGATCACGTAGGTCACGGGCGCCTCGCGCGCCAGGCGGCGGACCGCCGACTCCGAGCCGAGGTGCATGCGCCGCTGCAGCGCTCCGAAGCTCGGCCGGCCCGTCGGCGTCGAAGGCGACGACCTCGCCGTCGAGGATCGCGCGGTGGTGGCTGAGCGCGCGGTTCAGCCGCGCCAGCTCGGGATAGCGGGCGGTGATGTCGTTCAGGTTGCGCGACTGCAAGCGCAGCCGGCCCGGCTCGGAGTGGGCCACCGCGCGCACGCCGTCCCACTTGATCTCGTAGGCCCAGCGCTCGTCGTCGCGCGGCAGCGTGCCCGCGCGCGCCAGCATCGGCACGAGCTTGTCGGGCATCGGCTCCCGCCGCGCGTCGGCCGGCGGGTCCATCCGGTGGATCATCCAGTCCTTGGGCTGCTCGTCCTTGTCGATCGGGAACAGCGCGTAGCGGCCCCGCACGCGCTCGCCGTGCAGGGCCACCTCGACCTTGCGCGGCTCCCACTTCAGCTCCTCGTAGGTGCCGCGGTCCCAGATCGTCATCGTGCCCGCGCCGTATGAGCCCTTCGGGATCTCGCCGTGGAAGTCGAGGTACTCGAGCGGGTGGTCCTCGGTGTGCACGGCCAGGCGGTTGTCCTTCGGCTCCTCGGGCAGGCCGTTGGGGATCGCCCACGACGCGAGCACGCCGTCGCGCTCCAGGCGCAGGTCCCAGTGCAGCCGGGTGGCGTGGTGCTCCTGGATGACGAAGCGCGCACGCCCCTCGCCCTCGCCCGCCTCGCCCGCCGGCTCCGGCGTGGCGCCGAAGTCGCGCTTGGCCCGGTAGGTGTTCAGCCGATCGGCCACGAACCGAAGCTACCCGACGCCGCCCGTTGCTCCACCGGCGACACATCGCCGCACCGCGATCGCCTGAGCGGGCCGGCAGCGGCAGCCAAGCGCGCGCGAGCGGCTCAGCCGCCGGCCACGGCGGGCAGGATCTGGACCTCGTGCCCGTCGGCGACCGGCGTCTGCAGCCCGTCGGTGAAGCGGATGTCCTCGCCGTCGACGTACACGTTGACGAAGCGCCGCAGCGCCCCGTCACCGTCGGCCAGGCGATCGCGCAGCTCACCGTGGCGGTCGTAGACGGCGGCCAGCACCTCGCCCACCGTCCCGCCCTCCACCTGCAGCTCGGTCTCGCCGCCGGCGGCGGTCCGAAGCTGGGTCGGGATCTTGACCGTGACCGCCATCAGGCGCGCACCCCGCCGCCCTCGACCCGATCGACGAAGGCGTCCAGCGACGGGTCGATCTCGAACTCCTCGAAGGTGCCGCGCACCGCGTCGAGGGTCTTCAGGCCCTCGCCGGTGATGACCAGCACGACGCGCTCGTCGGGGCCGATGTCGCCGCGCTCGGCCAGCTTGGCGAGCATCGGCG
The DNA here is from genome assembly GCA_963787065.1 of uncultured Actinomycetes bacterium. GTDB lineage: Bacteria > Actinomycetota > Thermoleophilia > Solirubrobacterales > Solirubrobacteraceae > JAOPZW01. The sequence continues at coordinate 243,019 of CAWBBQ010000034.1, read as the reverse complement.
GTCGTCGTGCCCCCGGCCGTCTCGGTGAAGATGCCGGTCGTCTCGGCCAGCAGCCGGATGCCCGCGCGGATCTCGTCGTCGTTGACGGCGTCGACCGCGCCGCCCGTGCGCCTGGCGAGATCGAGCGCGTACGGGCCGTCGGCGGGGTTGCCGATGGCCAGCGACTTGGCGATCGTCTTGGGGCGCACGGGCCGGCAGACGTCGTGGCCCGCGGCGAACGCGCCGGCCACCGGCGAGCAGCCCTCGGGCTGGGCGCCGTTCATGGTCGGCAGCTCGCCCTCGAGCAGCCCGAGCTCGAGCCATTCCTGAAAGCCCTTGGCGATCTTCGTGTACAGCGAGCCCGAGGCGATCGGCGCGACGAGCCGGTCGGGGATCTCCCAGCCGAGCTGCTCGGCGATCTCGAAGGCCAGCGTCTTGGAGCCCTCGGCGTAGTACGGCCGCAGGTTGACGTTGACGAACGCCCACTCGCGCTCGCCGGAAAGCTCCGTACAGAGCCGGTTGACGTCGTCGTAGTTGCCGCGCACCTTGACCAGGTTGGTTCCGTAGACGCCGGTGGCCAGGACCTTCTGCTCCTCCAGGTCGGACGGGATGAAGACGTAGCTCTCCATGCCGAGCGCCGCCCCGTGGGCGGCCACGGAGTTGGCCAGGTTGCCGGTCGAGGCGCACGCCAGCACCTCGTAGCCGAGCTCGCGGGCGCGGGCGGCGGCCACCGAGACGACGCGGTCCTTGAACGAGTGCGTCGGGTTGGCGGCGTCGTTCTTGACCCACACCTCACCGAGGCCGAGCCGCTGCGCCAGGCGGTCGGCGCGGATCAGCGGCGTACAGCCCGCGGGCAGGCCGCTGCGCGACGACGCGCGCGCCGACGGCCCGGGCTGGTGGGCCAGCGGCAGGAAGTCCGCGTAGCGCCAGATGTTCTGCGGGCCGCCCTGGATCCGGCGGCGCAGATGGTGCGTGTCGGCGCCCAGGTCGCCGTGGTCGTAGCTGACCTCCAGCGGCCCGAAGCACCGATCGCAGACATAGTGGGCCTCGAGCGCGTAGTCCGCCCCGCACTCACGACATCTCAGCTTGGTTGCTCCCATGAAAAAACCTCCGCCGGTACCTTCGTGGCGGAGGTGATCTGGAGCCTCCGGCCACATCTGTCAGGAATTGGCACCGTTCCCACGCCGAGACGCGGTTGGTTGCCGGGGTTTCTAAGGGCCAGTCCCTCCACCCCTCTGGATGTGTCCAGCTATGTTCGGCGCCACCATATCAGCCCTGCGTGACGGCGCAAGACACGGGGCCGGCGGCGCTTGGGCCGGGCGCGGCCGCGATCCCCACACGCAGGTAAACTGGGATTCGGAGCGAATGGATCATCGTGAGTGACGACCCCCGAAGTCCCCGTGCCGAACCTGCCCAAGCCTCGCCTTCGTCGTCCGGCGCGGTCACGCGGCGCGGTCGCCCCACGCCCCAGCGAGCCTGAGCGCCCCAACGTCGAGGTCATCGAGGCCGTCGTCGACGGGCGGCCGCTGCGCTGGATCAACATCGAGCGCCCGCGACAGATCGACCGCGCGTGGCTCGAGGAGCACTTCGACTTCCATCAGCTCGACTTCGAGGACGTCTTCTCGCGCAACCAGCGCCCCAAGGTCGACGTGTACGACGAGTACCTGTTCGTCGTCCTGCACTTCCCGGCCTTCGACAAGCAGATCGGCCGCCTGAACGCGGCGGAGCTCGACGTGTTCGTCGGGCCCGACTACGTCGTCACCCTCCCCAACGAGGAGATCCCGGCGCTCGAGTACCTGTTCGAGCGCTGCCGCACGCGCGAGGACCTGCGCGAGCAGCTGTTCGCCAAGGGGCCGGCCTACCTGCTCTACCGGATCGTCGACGACTGCGTCGACGCCTCGTTCCCGATGCTGCGCAAGATGGGCAACAAGCTCGAGCGGCTCGAGGAGGACATCCTCGAGGGGCGTTCGGCGGAGATCGTGCGCGACCTCTCCAACGTCAAGCAGGAGATCATCAACTTCCGCAAGATCGTCCGCCCGCAGCGCCCGGCGCTGCGCGACCTCGAGAGCACGCGCCGCTACGTGCCCGAGGACCTCGAGGTCTACTTCGACGACATCATCGACGCCTCCGAGCGCGTGTGGGACATGCTCGAGAACTTCAAGGAGGTCGTCGAGGCGCTCGAGGACACGAACGAGTCGGTCCTCGCACACCGCCTCAACGACGTCCTGCGGATCCTCACCGCGTTCAGCGTGATCATGCTCCCGCTGACGCTCATCGCCAGCGTCTTCGGGATGAACAACCGCATCCCCGGCCAGGACAGCACGAGCGGCTTCTGGATCACGATCGCCGCCATGGTGATCGTGCTCGTGACGATGCTCACGGTGTTCCGCCGGCGCGGCTGGCTCTGAGCGCCCGGCCCGGGTGGGGATAGCCGCACCCGGCAGAAGCCGGGTCGCACCATGTTGGCCGGGGCGCGCGAGGAGGAAGCTTCGCAGCGTCCCCTCAACGCGAACTCGGAGCGCACCTCCTCAACGATGCGACGGACAGTGATCGAGACGACGGGCCGGTGGCATCGCGAAGCGATCGCCGCGCTCATCGTCCTCGGGAGCTGCCTGATCGCTGCCGCCTCCGCCGACGCCGCAGTGGCCGTCGTCCTCCTCCCCGCCGCTGCCTGAAGCGCTCGCGCAGCGCCGCTGGTCCGCCCTCCTCCGGACCGGCGGCGCGCCGAGGGGCTCCTCTTCTCTCCGTCCCCCGCCGCCGCGCCGATCGCCCGCGGTGTAGAAAGTGGGCATGGGGCTCGAACCGCTCGAGCACGCCGGCCGCGGCCCGGCGTTCGTCGCGCCGCCGGTGCGCCGCCGCATGCTCGTGATCGTCAACCCCCATGCGACGACCGTCTCGGCGGCCAGCGAGCGCATCGTCGTCGCGGCGCTCCAAGCTCGCTACGACGTGCAGGCGATCGAGACGCGCGGCCCCGCCCACGCCACCGAGCTGGCCCGCACGGCGGCCGCGGAGGGCCACGACGTCGTCGTCGCCCACGGCGGCGACGGGACGATCAACGAGGTGGCCAACGGGCTCGCCGGCTCGTCCACCCCGCTCAGCGTCCTGCCGGGCGGCTCGCAGAACGTCTACGCGAAGATGCTCGGGATCCCGTCCGGCGCCGCGGTCGCGGCACGCCACCTGCTGCGCGTCGCCGACGACTGGCGCCCGCGGGCGGTCGACCTCGGCCGGGTCAACGGCCGCTGCTTCCTGTTCTCCTCGGGATTGGGCCTGGACGCCGCGGTCGTGCGCCGCGTCGACGCCAACCCGCGGGCCAAGGCGCGCCTGCGCCACTGGTACTACGCCGGGGCGGGCCTGCGCATCTACGCCACCGACTACGTCCGGCGCCCACCGTGCATCGACGTCGACCTGGGCGGGCAGACGGTTCGCGGAGTGACCGCGCTCGTGCAGACCGGCGATCCGTACACCTACTGGGGCGGACGCCCCCTGCGCATCGCGCAGGACATCGCGCTGGACGACGGGACGCTGGCCGGCGCCGTGCTCCAGCGCGCCGGGGTGACCGACGTCCCGGCGATCATCGTGCGCCTGTTCGCACAGCGCCTGCGGGTCGCCGACCAGCGCCGCGTGCTCGGCTTCAGCGGCGTCCGCCGGCTCGTCTGCACCTCGGCCGACGGGCGACCGATCCCGCTGCAGGTCGACGGCGACCACGTCGGGGAGGTCGTCGAGGCCCGCTACGAGGTCGTGCCCCGCGGTCTGTGGGTCGTCGCGTGAGCCCGATCGGAGACGCGGGCACCGTCCGCGTGCTGCGCGGCGAGCACGTCGAGAGCGTGCACCGCTTCGCGTGGCGGTTGTGGGAGGGCAACGGCGCGGCGCAGGGCGCGGGCGAGGTCGGCAATGTCTTCCTGCGCTCGGCGGCCAAGCCCTTCCAGACGCTGCCCTCCGTGCGCGCCGGCGTGCTCGAGCGCTTCGGGCTGACCACCCGGCACCTGGCGGTGAGCTGTGGCTCGCACGGCGGCGGGCGCGTGCACCTGGCTCGCGTGGGCGAGATCCTCGGCGCCTGCGGGCTGACCGAGACGTCGCTGGGGTGCGGGAGCATGCTGCCCCGCGACCGCCGCGAGCGCGTGGCCCTCGGCGGCCCCCCCGGCAGGATGCACCACAACTGCTCGGGCAAGCACGCGCTGGCGCTCGCGCTGTGCCGCGCCCAGGGCTGGGCCGTCGAGGACTACCTGGAGCCCGATCACCCACTCCAGGGCGCCCTGCGGGCATCCGTGGCCGAAGCCGCCGACCTCCCCGAGTCCGAGATCACGCAGGCCGTCGACGGCTGCGGCATGCTCACCTTCGCCTTCCCCCTGGAGCGCCTGGCCGCGTCCTTCGGGCGGCTGGCGGGGGGCGCGCTCGGCCCGGCCGGGGCGCGCGCCGCCGCGGCGATGGGCTCGCACCCCTCGCTCGTCGCCTTCCGCGGCGCCGTCGATACCGAGATCATGGCGGCGGCGCCCGGCGTGGTGGCCAAGATCGGGGCCGAGGCGGTCCTCGCCGTCGGCACCCCCGACGGTCGTGGCGTGGCGCTGAAGATCCTCGACGGCAGCACCCGTGCGCTGGACCCCGCGGCCCTCCTCGCCGCCCGCGAGCTGCTCGGCCTGAAGCTCGACAGCCCGGCGCTGCGCGCCCTCGCGCGGCCGGAGATCCTCAACTCGCGCGGCGAGACGGTCGGGCGGCTCGAGGCATCGCTGAACGGGACGGGTTGATCGCCCGTGCGCAGTCCTCCCGGGAGGGGAACCCCGGCTGACCGCAGTGGCGGCCGGCGCAGTGGTCAGCCGGCGCCCGGCGTGACGCGGTAGGCGTCGAACACCGAGTCGATGTTGCGCAGCCGGTTGACGGTCTGCTTCAGCGCCTGGGTGTCGGCCACCTCGACCACGAAGCGGTTCTGGACCATCGGCGAGGAGACGATGCAGCGGGCCTCGACGATGTTGCAGCCCGCCTCGGAGAAGGTGCGCGAGAGGTCCTCGAGCAGGCGGTGACGGTCCCAGGCGTCGACCTGAAGCTCGACCTTGAACGAGCGCTCGTGCTCGCCCTCCCAGTGCACGCGGACGAAGCGCTCGGGGTCCTTGCGCAGCGCGGCCGTGTTCGGGCAGTCGTCGCGGTGGATGGTGATGCCCCGCCCGAGCGAGACGTAGCCGACGATCGGGTCGCCGGGCACCGGGCGACAGCACTTGGCCAGGCGCAGCATGACGTCGTCGACGCCCTCGACGCGGATCCCGTAGGCGTTGCTCGACCCGGTCGGCTGGCGACGCTGGCGGCGCGGCGAGACGAGGATCTCGGCCGGCTCCTGCTCGACCTCCGCCGCCTCGCCCTGCTTCAGGCGCTGCATGACCTTGTTGGTCACGACCTTGGGCGAGATCTTCGCGCCGCCCAGGGCGACGTAGAAGTCCTCGGCCTTGCGGAAGCCCATCTCGCGGATGACGTCGGCCAGCAGCGGCGAGCCGGCGATCTTCTGCGGCGGCAGCCCGGCCTTGGTCAGGTGCTCCTGCAGCAGGGCGCGACCGGAGTGCTCGGTGTCCTGGCGCGTCTCCTGCTTGAACCACTGCTTGATCTTGTTGCGCGCCCGGGTGGTCTTGACCACGGCCAGCCAGTCGCGCGACGGGCCGCGCTCGCGCTTGGAGGTCAGCACCTCGACGATGTCGCCCGACTTCAGCGCGTAGTTGAGCGGGACGATCTTGCCGTTGACCTTGGCCCCGACGCAGCGGTGGCCGAGCTCGGTGTGGATCTCGTAGGCGAAGTCCAGCGGCGTGGCCCCGGCGGCCAGCGACTTGACCTCGCCCTTGGGGGTGAAGACGAAGACCTCCTCGTCGAAGAGGTCGACCTTCAGGTTCTCCATGAACTCCTTGGGGTCCTGGAGCTCCTCCTGCCAGTCGAGCATCGAGCGCAGCCACTTGACCTTGCTCTCGCCCTCGGGAGCCGGCTTGCCGCGCCCGGCCGGGCCCTCCTTGTAGATCCAGTGCGCGGCGACGCCGAACTCGGCCATGTCGTGCATCTCGCGCGTGCGGATCTGGATCTCCAGCGGCAGTCCCTCGGGCCCGATCACCGTCGTGTGCAGCGACTGGTACATGTTGAACTTCGGCATCGCGATGAAGTCCTTGAAGCGTCCGGGCAGCGGCTTCCACAGCGAGTGGATGACGCCGACCGCGCCGTAGCAGTCCTTCACCGAGTCGACGATGACGCGCATGGCCGTGAGGTCGTAGATCTCGTTGAACTCGCGGCCCTTCTTGGTCATCTTCGAGTAGATCGAGTAGAAGTGCTTGGCCCGCCCGAAGATCTCGGCGCGGATGCCCAGCGCGTCCAGCTCGGCGACCAGGTACTCGCCCGCGTCGCCGACGTAGCTCTCGCGCTCCTCGCGCTGCTGGTTGACCAGCCCCTTGATCTCCTGGTACTTGCGCGGGTGCAGCGCGGCGAAGGCCAGGTCCTCGAGCTCCCACTTCATCGCGTGGATGCCCAGGCGGTGGGCGATCGGCGCGTAGATCTCGAGGGTCTCCTTGGCCTTCTCGATCTGCTTCTGCTTCGACATCGCGCCGATCGTCCGCATGTTGTGCAGGCGGTCGGCGAGCTTGATGAGGATGACCCGGATGTCCGTGGCCATCGCCACCATCATCTTGCGGTAGTTCTCCGCCTGGGCCTCGTCGCGGCTGGTGAACGTGATGCCCGTCAGCTTGGTCACGCCGTCGACGAGCGTGGCCGTCTCGTCGCCGAAGCGCTCGCGGACCTCCTCGAGCGAGGCGCTCGTGTCCTCGACCGTGTCGTGCAGCAGCGCAGCGCACAGCGTCTCGGTGTCCAGCCGCAGGCCGGCGCAGATCTTGGCCACGCCGACCGGGTGCACGATGAAGTCCTCGCCCGACTGCCGGCGCTGGTCGGCGTGGTGCTCGCAGGCGAACAGGAAGGCGTCCTCCACGCGCGGGCGCTCGATGGCCACGGCGGCGTCGGCGACGTGCTCCTCGACGATCGCGAAGAGGTCCCCGAGCAGCCGGCGCTCCGTCTCCGTGAGATCGGCCCGCGAGATCGGCGAGTGCGCCTCCGGATGCTCGACGCGGTCGACCGGGACGCGCTCGCTCGGCGCCGCGGGCGGCGCGGGATCGGTCAGCGCCCGCGCGGGCTTCGCGCCATCCCCGTCGGCGCCGTCCCGGCCCTTGGTCTCGGCCTTGGTGGCCACTCCTCAAGGGTACCCGAGCACCCGACGGCTCCCAATGGACAACGTGTCCGGCTCCTTCTCACCATCGGGCGGAAACCCACGACATCCGTGGACATGCGCCCTCGGATGGCTGGTGAGCTCACGATCCGGCCGCGTTACGCGGGGCGCTCGCGGCGACCGGAGCGCTCGGCGCTGGGGCCCGGCCGGGCCAGGATGCGTGATCTTTGGCGTGGAGCTGTCGATTTCGTCGCTCCCCGTTCGTCTTATGGGCCACCATCCGAGAAGGAGGAAGCGATGAAGTACATGCTGCTGATCCATCAGGGCACGACCCCGATCCCGGGGACGGACGCGTGGGAGAGCCTCTCCCAGGACGAGCAGAACGGTGTCTACGCCGCGTACAAGGCGCTCAACGACACCCCCGGCGTCAGCCCCGGCCAGCAGATGCAGGGCCCCGAGACGGCGACCACCGTGCGGGTGTCGGACGGCAAGACGCTGACCACCGACGGCCCGTTCGCCGAGATGAAGGAGGCGATCGGCGGCTACTGCTTCTTCGAGGGCGACGACCTCGACGCGGCGATCGAGGTGGCCTCGCGGATCCCGGCGGCGCGCATGGGCGGCGCGATCGAGGTGCGCCCGATCGTGGAGTGGTAGCGATCCTCGAGCAGGCCTTCCGCGAGCAGTGGGGGCGGGTCCTCGCTGCGCTGATCGGCTTCCTCGGCGACTTCGACCTCGCCGAGGAGGCCGCGCAGGAGGCCTTCGCCATCGCCGCCGAGCGCTGGCCGCGCGACGGAGCCCCCGCCAACCCCGGCACCTGGCTGGTGACGACGGCGCGCAACCGGGCCATCGACCGCATTCGCCGCGATCGCACGCTGGCCGCCAAGACCCGCCTGCTCCACGTCCCCGAGGCGGCGGAGGACCCGATGGACGCGACCACGTTCCCCGACGAGCGCCTCGAGCTCGTCTTCACCTGCTGTCATCCGGCGCTGGCCACCGACGCGCAGGTCGCCCTCACGCTGCGGACGCTCGGCGGCCTGACCACGGGCGAGATCGCCCGCGCGTTCCTGGTCGGAGAGGCGACCATGGCGCAGCGGCTCGTCCGGGCCAAGCGCAAGATCAAGGTCGCCGGGATCCCGTTCCGGGTGCCTCCCGACCACCTGCTGCCCGACCGGCTCGCCGCCGTGCTCGCGGTCGTCTACCTGATCTTCAACGAGGGCTACTCGGTCCCACCCACCCGCGGTGAGCTGGCGGGCGAGGCGCTCCGGCTCGGGCGTTCGCTCGCCGAGCTGATGCCCGACGAGCCGGAGGTCCACGGTCTGCTGGCGATGATGCTGCTGCACGATGCGCGCCGCGCGGCGCGGTTTCGCGCCGGCGACCTCGTGCTCCTGGCCGACCAGGACCGCTCGCTCTTCGACACGGCCCAGATCGCCGAGGGTCGCGGCGTGCTCGACCGGGCCCTCGCCCTGCGCGGACGGGGCCCGTACGTCGTGCAGGCGGCGATCGCGTCGCTGCATGCCGACGAGCCACGAGACTGGCCCCAGATCGCCGCTCTGTACGGCGAGCTCGCCCGCCTCACCGACTCGCCGGTCGTCGAGCTGAACCGGGCCGTCGCCGTCGCCGAGGCAGATGGTCCCGCGGCGGCGCTCGCGATCGTCGATGGCCTCGCCCTGGGGGACTACCGCTACCTCCATGCCACGCGCGGCGAGCTGCTGCGCCGGCTCGGTCGCACCGCGGAGGCCCGCGACGCCTACCGCCGGGCGCTGGCGCTGGTCCACGACGACGCCGAGCGGCGCCTGCTCGAGCGCAGGCTGGCCGAGCTCGGCCCGGTCCCCGGCACCGCCCGGCGATGAGCCTGCGCCGCCGCCGTGGCGACGGCGCGGGAGCTAGGCCGCGACCGGCGCCGCCTGCCGCGACGGTGGGGCGCCGAGGTACGCCTGCCCCGCCTCCAGGCGCGCGCCGGCGGCCTGCTGAGCAGGCGCGAGCGCGAGGTCCGCGGCGGCGGCCGCGCGGACCTGTGCGGTCGCGGCCGTGCGGTCCAGCTCGACGAGGCCGAGCTCGGTCAGGGCACGCAGTGCGCGACCCGCCGCCACCGGGGCGCCGACTGCGCCCACGGCCGCGGCGAGCGACTCGCCGGCGCGCAGGGCGCGGTAGAGCGCCGCGGCCGGGGCGCGCAGCTCGCAGTCGCGCGCCAGCACGTCGCGGGCGAACGCCGCCTCGGCCGCGCCCCAGGCGAGGTGCACGGTGACGCCGGGCAGTCCGCGGGCCAGCGCCGCCTGGTCGGCTGCGGAGGGCGGGTCGAGCGCCACGAGGTGGCGGTGGCCGGCAGCCACGGAAGGGACGCGCTCGAGCGCGAGCCACGAGCACAGCGCGAAGCCGCCGAGGCGTCCCGACAGATGGGTGCGTCGCCGGCGCGCGTCCGCGCACGCGACGAGGACCGGCTCGCCGGACGCCACGAGCGCGGCGATCACGCCGGCCGCGCCCCCGCCGCGCCGGTCGCGGACCGCGGCGCCGGACGGCGCCGGACGGCTGTCGAGGTCGGCCGCGGGCGGCCATTGCGGCGCGTCGAGCTCGGCCAGCGCGGCCTCGAGGTCGTCCTCGGGCTCGCCGGCCAGGACGATCGGCGCCGGGTCCGGCGGCTGGGCGCAGCGCAGCACGAGCCGCGGCTCGACCGCGCCGTTGTACTCGTTGAGCTCGAGGCCGAAGGTCGCGTCGAGCGGCCCTTCGGATCCCTCGGGCAGTCTGGCGGCGCCGAACGCCACCGCGCGAGCCCGCACGCCGCCGGCCTCGACGGTGAACCGCACGTGCTTGCCCTCCCCCATCGGCCGCGGGTCGGCCAGCCGCGCGGCGGGCACGAGCAGCGAGACCTCCGGGTTGCCGATGCCGAACGGCGCCAGGCGCTCGAGCTCCTCGGCCAGCGCGATCCCGAGCTCGTCGCCGGCCACGACAGCGTCGACACGCTCGCGCGGGACGAGGTCCTCGGGGCTCAGCACCGAGGCCGCGTGGGCGCTGAACGCGACCCGGAACGCATCGAGCGCGTCGCGCTGCACCGTGCAGCCCGCGGCAGCGCGGTGGCCGCCGTGACGCAGCAGATGCTCGGCGCAGGCGTCGAGGCCGCCGAGCAGGTCGAAGGCGGGGATCGAGCGCCCCGACCCGGTGCCCTGGTCGCCGTCGAGCGCGACGAGCACGCACGGTCGATGGTGGCGCTCGGCGATCCGCGAGGCGACGATCCCGATGACGCCGGGATGCCAGTCCTCGCCGGCCAGCACGTACGCCGGCGCATCGCCGGCGCGCGCGACCTGTGCCTCGGCGTCGAACAGGATGCGCTGCTCGGTGTGGCGGCGCTCGCCGTTGGCCGCGTCGAGCTCGGCGGCGATCGCCTCGGCGCGCTCCTCGTCCTCGGTGAGCACCAGCTCCAGCCCCGCGTCGGCGCGGTGCATGCGCCCGGCGGCGTTGATCCGCGGCGCCAGGCGAAAGCCGATCGCGCGCGCGTCGAGCGCGCCCGGGTCGATGCGGGCGACGCGCATCAATGCTCGCAGGCCGGGCTTCGGCGTGCCCGCGAGCGTGCGCAGCCCGTCCCGGACCAGCCGGCGGTTCTCGCCGGCGAGCGGGACGCAGTCGGCCACGGTGGCGAGCGCGACGAGGTCGAGGTCGGCCTGCGCCGGCGCCGGGTCGCGGCCGTCGGCCTGCAGCAGCGCGAGCGCGAGCTTGTGCGCGACGCCGGTGGCGCACAGGTCGGCGCACGGATAGCCGCACAGCGCAGGATGGACGATCGGCGCGTCGGGCAGCGTCCCGTCGGCGCGCGGCTGGTGGTGGTCGGTGACGACGACGTCCATCCCCGCGGCGCGGGCCGCCGCCACCTCGGCCACCGCGGTGATCGCGCAGTCGGCGGTCACGAGGAGCGCCGTTCCGCGGGCGGCGAGCCGCTCCACGGTCGCGGCGCTCAGGCCGTATCCGTCCTCGGCCCGGCTGGGCAGGTACCAGTCGACGTCGGCGCCGAGCGCGCGCAGCGCGCGCACGAGGATCGCCGTCGAGCAGACCCCGTCGACGTCGTAGTCGCCGTGGATCGTGATGCGCGAGCCGCGGCCCGCGTGGTCGAGGATCGCCCCCACCGCGACGTCGATCCCGGCGAAGGCCGAGGGCGGATGGTCGTCGCGCGCCTCGAGCCACGCGCGCGCCGCGCGCGGGTCGCCGAGCCCGCGGCGGGCGAGCACCTGCGCGACCACGAAGCTCAGCCCGAGGTCGCGCTGCAACGCGAGCACCTGGTCGATCGAGCACGGTGGGATGTCGAGCCGGGCGGACACGCGGCGCGGAGGCTAGGCGCGGGGTCGGACGGGATCGGCGTGCTCCGGCCGCGGGCGTCGTCGGACTCGGGGCGCCGGCGGCGGGTCGCGGGCAGGACGCCGAGGAGGAAGGAGCATGCGTCGGCGCGGACCGGGGTGATCGCGCGGTCGCCCGTGCGCGCCTCGCGAGGGCGACTGACCACCGCATCCGGGGTCAACCGCCCTCGCACGGCTGGCGACCCCGCGACCCGGCGCAAGCCCACCGCATGCGTGGGTTTCTGCCGGACCGTCTGGTCCACCCTCCCCTTCGATGCCCGTGGCCGCGCCCCGCCGCCCGCGCCGGGGCGCAGGCGAAGCGCCGCCCGGCCGACGCCGGCGCGAGCTAGGCGCCCGCGCTACTCTCGCGCCGCAGCCCCAGCGCGTACGTCGCGGCCAGGCCGATGACCGTCCCGGGGATCGCCTCGAGCGCGGTGAGGACCGTCGTGTCGTCGGGCCCGGGGATGGCCAGGCCGTTGATCAGCCAGCCGAAGATCACCGCGCCGAACACGGCGCCCAGGAAGGCGCCGACGATGCCGCCCCAGAAGTGGTCGGGCAGGAAGATCGTGAAGTGCCAGATGGCCAGGCCCATCATCACCCAGGCGAGCAGTCCCATGGCTATCGGCTCCTTCCGTGGCGCTTGTTGCGCGGCCGCTTGGGCTTGTCGCGCTTGGTCTTGTCGTCCTTCATGACGACGTCCTCGGGCGCGGCGTCGGCGGCCGGGTCGGGCTCGTGCTCGCGCTCGGCGGTCGCCGTCGAGGTCGTCGGCGCGTCGACGTGCAGGTCGCGCACCATCTCGTCGAACTCGCGCTGGGAGACGGTGCGGTCGGGCGACTCGGGCTCGGTCAGCCGGCCGCGTGAGCGACGGCTCTCGGCCGGGGCGACGTCGATCGGCGCGCCCGCGGTGGCCACCGCGTAGGCCGGGACGGCGCCGAACTGCTCGGTGATCCGCGTCCGGCGGCGCTCGTAGACGGGCTCGCGCTCCTTCCAGTGCGTGAGCACGGGGCCGGCGATGAAGATCGACGAGTAGGTGCCCGAGATGGTGCCCACGAGCAGCGCGAAGGCGAAGTCCTTGAGCGTCTCGCCGCCGAACAGCATCAGCGCGACGACGGGCAGCGCGGTGCAGAACGACGTGGCCAGCGAGCGGGCCAGGACCTCGCTCATCGAGCGGTTGACGATCTGCGAGAAGGCGGCGCGCGGCATGCGCGGCACGTTCTCGCGCACGCGGTCGAACACGATGATCGTGTCGTAGAGCGAGAAGCCGAGGATGGTCAGCAGCGCCGCGACCGTCGACGTCGTCACCTCCCGGCCGACGAGGGCGTACACGCCGCCGGTGATCAGCAGGTCGTGCGACAGCGCGATCAGCACCGGCACGGCGTACTTCCACTCGAAGCGCATCGCGATGTAGGCACTGATGACGATCAGCGAGGCGATGATCGCGATCAGCGCGCTGCGCGCGACCGTCTGGCCGAAGACCGGCCCGATCGTGTCGAAGTTGAAGGTGCGCGTGCCGTAGCGCTGGTCCAGCCCCCGCTGGATCTCGCCGCGCTGGGCCTCGTTGAGCGTCTCCGTGGAGATCTGGAAGCCGTTGTCGCCACGGATCTCCTGGCCGCTGAGGCGCTGGATCTCGGCGTCGGCGTAGCCGGCGCGCTCGAGCACCGAGCGCACGCCCGACTCGTCGGCCGGTCGCACCAGCTCCGTCTTCATGCGCGTGCCGGACTCGAAGTCGATGCCGAAGTTCAGGCCCTTGGAGCCGATGGCCAGCGCCCCGATGAGCAGGATCACGCCGGAGGCCGAGAAGAACCACCGCGACGCGCCCATGAAGTCGAAGCTCTGCCACCAGTGGTGCGAGCGCTTGCTCGCGCCGAGCGCCGTCGGATGGGAGATCATCCGCGAGCGGCCCATCGTTCCCAGGACCGCCTGGGTGAGCAGCACGGCGGTCAGGAACGAGACGATCGTGCCGATGCCCAGGACGAAGGCGAAGCCCTTGACCCCCGCGGTGGCGAGCACGAACAGGATGAACGCCACCATGAAGGTGACGACGTTGGCGTCGATGATCGCCGACAGGCCCTTGCGGTAGCCGGCCGCGATGCCGGCGGCCACCGACCGCCCGCCGCGGATCTCCTCCTTGACGCGTTCGAAGATGACGATGTTCGCGTCGGCGGCCACGCCGATGGTCAGGATCAGGCCGGCGATGCCCGGCAGCGTCATCGTGATCGGGATCAGCTTGATCAGCGCGAACAGGTAGACGGAGTAGACGAGCAGCGCGGCGACGGCGATCACGCCGAGCACGCGGTAGAAGACGAGCAGGAAGCCGGCGACGATCACGAAGCCCGCGATGCCGGCCACGAGGCCCTGGTCGAGCGCCTGCTGGCCGAGCGTGGCCGAGACCTGCGAGGCGGAGATCAGGTCGAGCTTGATCGGCAGCGCGCCGGTCTTGAGCAGGTTCGACAGGCGCTGGGCGCTCTCGATCGTGAAGCCGCCCTCGATCTGGGAGCCGTTGCGCCCGTCGATGCCGTCGGGGTTCTGCTGGAAGTCGATGAACGGGACCGAGATGAGCTCGTTGTCGAGCACGATCGCGAAGTGCTGGTAGGCGCTCTGCGGGTCCTGGCCGGGGATGAACTGCTCCTGACCGCGCTGGGCGATCCCGCGGGTGGTCCCCTGCCACTGGGCGCGGCCGCGGTCGCTGAACTCGAACGTGACGATCGGGCTGCCGCTGCCGCCCGCGCCGCTGTCGAAGTTCTGCTCCGGGTTGCGGATGTCGTTGCCGCTGAGCGCCGGCTGGTCGCGCAGGACGTAGAAGCGGTTGCTGGGCTTCTTGTCGTCGGCCGACTCGGCGCGCACGATGATCGCGCCCTGCTTGACCTCGACGACCTTCTGGTTCTCGCCGCGGCGGACGTTCTTGTTGGCGACCTCCTGGTCGAGGTCCTCGCGGGTCTCGCCGGGGCCGGCCAGGACGCGCTTGGCCTTGTCGTCGACGAGGTAGAAGAGGCCGTTCGTGGTCGCCGTCGGCGATGCGCGCTCCGGGCAGGAGGCGGCGCGCATGACGGCGTCGTAGTGGCTGAGCGAGCCGGTGCCGCCGCCGGCGGCCGGGCCGCCGGTGACGCCGGCGTCGGTCGGCGCCGGCTTGCAGCCCGGACCGAGGACGTTCGGCTCCCAGTCGTAGAAGTACAGCTGCGCGGTGGTGCCGACCTGCTGGGCCGCCTCGTCGGCGTTCTGCACGTCGGGCAGCGAGACGTCGATCTGGTCGGGGCCCGAGCGCTGGATCTCCGGCTCGGCGACGCCGAGCTGGTCGACGCGCTTGCGCATGATGTCGAGCGTGCGCTCGACGGCCTCGCCGGTGACCTGGGTCTGCTTGGTCGGCTTGGCCTGGTAGATGAGCGAGACGCCGCCCTTGAGGTCCAGCCCCAGGCGCGTCTCCTTCTGCGTGATCACGAAGGCGGATGCCGCGAGCAGCCCCGCGATCAGCAGCAGGACGAAGAGATTGCGCCGGCGATCGGTCATGAGGGCACCATCGGCAGGCTAGGCGGTCGGCGTTAGCACCAGCAGCAGCCCACCGTCTTCGTCGTAGGCGGGGAACAGGTCGGCGGTGGCCCGGGCGGGGAGGTCGCCCTCGGCGTTGACCTGCACGGGCTTGCCGAGCGCGCGGACGCCCCACTCGAGGACGGTGGCCACCGGGTCGTCGCCGTTGGACCAGCTCAGCCCGAGCACGTCGTGGACCGGGCGGCCGATGACCCGCGAGTCGTCCAGGCCGGTCAGCTCGAAGGAGCCGCGGCCACAGCGGATCACGCGACCCTGGCGATCGCAGACGAAGAAGGCGGCGTTGGGGGCCGGGTAGTAGTCGTCGAGGAGCTCGAACAGGAACGGGAAGCCGCACTTGCGACAGGCCTGCGCCTCGCGGCTGAACCCCTTCGTGCGCTCGGACTCTGTCGAGCGAGTGCCGCAGTTCGGGCAGATGAACAGATGAGCCATGCGGCCCCACAGGGTACGCGGTGGTTCGTCGCGTGTGGGTCAGGCGTCCGAGGCGGCGGACCGCTCAGAACAGCGCGGCGGGGTCCCCCGGCGGCTCGAGCCCGAGGTGCGCGTAGGCGCGCGCGGTCGCCGCGCGCCCGCGCGGGGTGCGCTGCAACAGGCCGCGCTGGAGCAGGTAGGGCTCGTAGACGTCCTCGATCGTGTCTGACTCCTCGCCCACCGCGACGGCGAGCGTCGACAGGCCGACCGGCCCGCCGGCGAACGTCGTGCACACGGCGGACAGGATGTCGCGGTCGAGGCGGTCGAGGCCGAGGTGGTCGACCTCGAGCAGGGTGAGGGCGGCGTCGGCCGTGGCCTCGTCGACCACGCCGCTGCCGCGCACCTCGGCCCAGTCGCGCACGCGCTTGAGCAGGCGGTTGGCCACGCGCGGGGTGCCGCGGCTGCGGGTGGCGATGGCCCAGGCGCCGCCGTCGTCGAGCGTCACGCCGAGGATGGCCGCCGAGCGGCGCACGATCCGGGCGAGGTCCTCGGGCCCGTAGGCCTCGAGGCGGTGCTGGATGCCGAAGCGGTCGCGCATGGGCGTGGTCAGCAGCCCCGCGCGCGTCGTCGCCCCGATCAGCGTGAACGGCGGCAGCTCCAGTGTGACGACCTTCGCCCCCGCGCCCTGGCCGATGGTGATCGGCAGCGCGCGGTCCTCCATGGCCGGATAGAACGTCTCCTCGAGCGCGCGGTTGAGCCGGTGGATCTCGTCGACGAAGAACACGCTGCCCGGCTCGAGCGCGGTCAGCAGCGCGGCCACGTCGCCCTTGCGCTCGAGCGCCGGCCCGGCGGTCTGGACGAAGCCGGCCCCGAGCTCCGCGGCGACGATCTGGGCCAGCGAGGTCTTGCCCAGGCCGGGCGGTCCGGACAGCAGGACGTGGTCGAGCGGTTCGCCGCGGGCGACCGCCGCCTCGAGCGAGACCGCGAGCTGCTCGCGCAGCCCGTCCTGGCCGACGAACTCGTCCAGGCGCCGCGGGCGCAGCGAGCGGTCGAGATCGTCCTCGCCGTCGTCGAGGACGCCGGGGGTCTGGATGCGGGCTTCGCTCATGCTCGCCCCGCTCGCACGTGGAGGTCGGCAGACCGGCTCGCCTCGCTCACCGGCGGGCCGTCCTGAGCGCGCTGGCCAGCAGCTCCTCGGCGGTGTCGCCGTCGGCGCCGTCGAGCAGCGCCTGCGCCTCGGCGGGCGCGAAGCCGAGCTCGAGCAGGCCGTCGCGCGCCACGCGGCGCGGGTCGTCGTCGCCGCGGCGCACGGTGATCGGGGCGCCGGCGGCCTCGGGCACGCCGACCTTCTCGCGCAGCTCGGCCACGATCCGCTCGGCGGTGCGCTTGCCGACGCCCGGCGCGGCCTGCAGGCGCGCGGCGTCACCGGCGGCCAGCGCCCGGACGAGCTCGCGCGGCGGCCCGGCGCCGAGCACCGCCAGCGCCACCTTCGGCCCGACGGACTGGACGCCGATGAGCATCAGGAAGAGGTCGCGCTCCTCCTCGGTGGCGAAGCCGTAGAGGGCGAGCGCGTCGTCGCGCACCACGAGGTGGGAGTGCAGCGTCACGCTGCGCCCCACGGCGGGCACCTGGCGCAGGGTCTCGGAGGAGACCGCGAGGCGGTAGCCCACGCCGCCGGTCGTCTGCACCACGACGTGGTCGGGCCGCCGGACGGCGACCTCGCCGGCCACGAGGGCGATCACCGCGCGGCCTCGCGCAGGCGCTTCCGCGGCGTGCGGCCGGTCGTCCGCTCGACGCCCGCGACCGCGCCGGACAGCGGGGCGTGGTTGGCGTGGCAGATGGCCACGGCCAGCGCGTCGGCGGCGTGGTCGGGGTGCGGCGGCTCGGGCAGGCGCAGCAGCGCCTGCACCATCCGCCCGACCTGCTCCTTGGGCGCGCGCCCGCTGCCGCACACCGCGCCCTTGACCTGCTGGGGCGTGTAGTCCACGCACGCGATGCCGCGCTCGCCGGCGGCCACCAGCACGGCGCCGCGCGCCTGCCCCACCGCGAAGGCGGTCGCCACGTTCTGGCCGAAGTACAGCGCCTCGAGCGCCACGACGTCGGGCTCGTGCTGGATGAGCAGGTCGTGGATGCGCGTATGCAGGACGGCGAGACGGCGCTCGGGCCCGACGCCCGGGCGCGTCTCGATCACGCCGCCGTCGAGTGCGGCCAGCCGCCCGGAGCGGCGCGCGACGACGCCGTAGCCGGTGTTGGCCAGGCCGGGATCGATGCCGAGGACGACCATTGGGGAGACATTCTCGGCGGCGGGTCGGATGCCTCCCGCGATCCCGGCCCGATCGGCCTGCGGTCTCGGTTAGGCTCGGACGGCAGTGCGGACCGCAGTCCTCTCGGACCTCCACCTCGGGACGCGCACCCGCGCCGACCTCCTGAGCAGGCCCGAGGTCCGAAGCCGGCTCATGCGCCGACTGCGCGGCTTCGACCAGGTCGTGCTGCTCGGCGACACCATCGAGCTGCGCGATCGCCCGCTCGGCACCGCGCTGGCGTCGGCCGCGCCCTTCCTGCGTGAGCTGGGCGAGGCCGTCGACGGCGGGCACGTGGTGCTCGTGCCCGGCAACCACGACCACCGGCTGGCCTGCGAGGCGCTTGCCCTGGCGCGCGAGCGGCGCCATCGCACGGCGGACGACCTCTGCGAGGAGGTCGGGACCGGCGCCGGAGGACCGCTCGGGCAGATACGCCGGCTGCTCGGCGTGCACCTCACCGTCGCCTATCCGGCGTGGCGCCCGGCGGACGGCGTCTGGGCGACCCATGGTCACTATCTGGACGTCCACAGCTCGGCGCCGACGCTGGAGTGCGCCGCGGCGATCCTCGTCGGCCTCGCCCGCCGCAGCTCCCCGGCGGGCCCGCTGGCGCCGCCGGACTACGAGGCCGTCCTGTCCCCCTCCTACGACGCCTTCTTCGCGCTGGCACAGCGACCGCGCCTGCACGCCCTGGCCGACGCGGGCAAGCTCCTCGTGCGCGCGATCGAGCGGAGGCTGGGGATGCGCGGGGGCGTCGCGCTCAGCGAACGTGCCCGGCCGGCGCGCCTTGCGTTGCGCCTCGGCGGCGGCGGGCGCCTCGGCGCCGCGCCGGGCGAGCTCGGACGTCCCGGCCTCCTCCCGATCGCCCGTGTCCTCGAGAACCTGGGCGTCGAGGCCGACCATGTGCTGTTCGGCCACACCCACCGCACGGGCCCGACGCCGGGCGACCCGCAGGCGCGATGGCTCACGCCCGGGGGGACCGCCCTGTGGAACACCGGCAGCTGGATCTACGAGCCGGCGTACGTCGGGCGGGATGGCAGCGCGAGCCCGTACTGGCCGGGCACGCTGGTCACGCTCGACGCGTCGGGCACGCCGCGCATCCACCGGCTCCTCGATCGGCTGTAGGCGGTGCTCGTGCACCGTGGAGCGAGCCGCCGATGTCACCGGCCCGCCGTGCTCGGCGTCGCGACGGCCCTCCTCGCCGTCGCTGTCCCGTCCGTGGCCGGCGCGGACACGAGCCGGCGCCCGGGTCCCGCCTCCGCCGGCGCGACCGCCGAGCGCCCGGGCTTCCAGCCGCGCTTCCCGATCCGCGCGGCGTTCTACTACCCGTGGTTCCCGGAGGCGTGGCGGCAGCGGGGGATCCAGCCCTACACCGTGTACACGCCCTCCGCCGGCTTCTACGACGGATCGGCGCCGACGACCGTCCGCCGGCACGTTCGCTCCATGTCCTACGGGCGGATCGAAGCCGCCATCGCCTCGTGGTGGGGACAGGGCACGCCCACGGACACGCGCATGGAGACCCTGCTGCGCGTCACCGGCGCGATGGGCAGCCGCCTGCGCTGGACCGTCTACTACGAGCCCGAGGGGCGGGGCGATCCGCCACCGGCCCAGATCGCGGCCGATCTGACGTACATCGTCCGGCGGTACGGCCGCGACCCGTCGTTCCTGCGCGTCCGGCGGCGCCCGGTCGTCTTCGTGTACGCCGACCCCGGCGACGGCTGCGGCATGGCGGCGCGCTGGGCGCGCGCCGGCGCCCGGGACGCGTTCGTCGTCCTGAAGGTGTTTCGCGGCTTCGCACGCTGCCCGAGGCAGCCGTCCGGCTGGCACCAGTACTCGCCGGTCGTGGCGGCCGACGCGCATCGCGGCCGGTCGTTCGTGATCAGCCCCGGCTTCCACGAGGTCGGCGAGCCCGTCAGGCTGGCTCGCGACATCGTCCGGTTCCGGCGCTCCGTCCGCGCGATGGTCGCCTCCCGTGCCCCTTGGCAGCTGATCACCACGTTCAACGAGTGGGGTGAGGGCTCCGCGGTCGAGAGCGCTGCTCAGTGGCGCAGCGCCAGCGGCCATGGCGCGTACCTCGACGCCCTCCACGATGACGGCCGTCGCCCTTCGCAGGGCCGTCGTGGGCGGCCCTGAGCGTCCCCGCAGCGCGCCCGGCCGCAGCCGCCGCCGCGAACGGTTCGCGCTCGGACCAATCCTCTGCATTTTCTGCAGATCGCGCGCGGCCTCAGGTACGTTCGCAGTGCTCCGTTGGGGGCCGCGCGACGTGTCGCGTCGGGCGGAGGAACAGAGGGGGGAACATGATGCTGCGCGTGGACGACCCGACCTTCGGGCGACGGCGCGGTCTGCGCATCGCGCTTCTGGGGTGCGTTGCTGTGGTCGCGTTCGCAATCCCGGCGACGGCGGCACAGGCGACGACGTTCACCGCGGTCGCCGACTCCTACGTCGACGCGTCCAATCCGACGGCGAACTTCGGCAACTCGACGACCTTGCGCGTCGACGGGTCGCCTGTCCTGACCACCTACCTGAAGTTCGACGTCAGCGGCCTGCCCTCGCCGTCCTCCGCCGCGCTCAGGGTCTTCGTCACGAGCGACAACACGGACGCGTTCGCCGTCTACGAGGTCGCCAACACGAGCTGGAGCGAGTCGACGATCAACGCGAGCAACGCCCCCGCGGTGGGCGACATCATCGCCTCCTCGGGACCGGTCACGGCCGGCAACTCGTACACGCTCGACGTCTCCTCCGCGGTGACCAGCAACGGACTGGTGAGCCTCGCGCTGAAGACGGCCAGCTCGAAGTCGACCTCGCTGCGCAGTCGTGAGGCGACCGGCAACCGCCCGGAGCTGCTCGTCCCGGCGCCGGCATTGCCGTCGTCGTTCGACGTGCGCCGGAACGGGAGCACCTACACCGCGGAGTCGGCCGGCGGGACCACCTACACCGGGACGGCCAAGTTCGCCGTCGAGAGCGCCGTGGCCGACCTCAATCGCGCCGGTGGGGGCGAGGTGCGCTTCGCGGCGAACACGACGTTCGACTTCGGCGCGAGCCATCTCGAGCTGAAGGACATCGTCGGCGTCAAGTTCGTGGGCGCGGGGATCAACTCCACGACGCTCGTCAACAACGAGAGCGTCGCGGCCGACACCGAGGTCTTCGACATCTCGCGCGCGGACAGGATGGAGATTCGCGACATGACCATCCGGGCCGGCGGGCCGACGCGCTCCACGAGCGACGCGATCGACTTCGACTCGGGCAACGACTCGATCGTCGACAACGTGAAGGTGACCCAGTCGCGGGGGCGCGGCATCGTCTTCGACGGCAAGGACGTGACCGGCGGCGTGGCGCGCAAGGCCGAGAACAACGTCATCAGCGACTGCATCGTCGACGGGGTCCCCAGCGACGGCATCGAGCTCCTGGCGGCGAGCAGGAACGTGGTGGAGCGCTGCACGGTGACGAACACCGGCGGCTACGGGATCCAGATGGTGAAGGGCTCGCCGACGGCGGGCCAGCCGAACAAGAAACCGGTCCTGAACGTCATCTCGGCCAACACCGTCGACGAGGCGGGAAGCGACGGCATCAACATCACCAGCGGCGACCGCAACCGGGTCACCGGCAACACCGTCACCAACAGCTCCGACGTCTCCTCCGGCCGCGACGGCATCCGCATCACGTCGTCCGACTCGATCACGTGCGACGACAACGTCGTCTCGGACAACACGGCGACCGACAACCAGTCCCCGAAGACCCAGCGCTGGGGGCTGCGCATCGTGAGCACCGCGTGCCACCGGACGGTCGTCTCCGGGAACACCTTCACGGGGAACCTGACGGGCGAGATCCTCGACGGAGGGACCGACACCCAGTTCGGCACCCCGGCGCCCGACACCGAGGCTCCGACGGTCCCCGGCGGCGTGACGGCCACGGCGATCTCCGCAAGCCGCGTCGACGTGGCATGGTCGGGGTCGACCGACAACGTCGCTGTGGCCGGCTACACGATCTACCGCGACGGGACGGCCATCGCGACCGTCGCGCCCGCCGCGCGCAGCTATCAGGACACGTCGGTGGCGCCCGAGACGACCTACAGCTACACGGTCGACGCCTTCGATGCGGCCGACTCCCCCCAACCGCTCGGCCCAGTCCGGCCGCCCGCCACCGCGACGACGCCTGCGGCGACGCCGGCGCCTCCGACGTTCACGTTCATGCCCGTCGCGGACTCGTACGTGGAGGAGCTGAACCCGACGACGAACAGGGGAACGCTCACCACGATGCGGATCGACGGCTCGCCGCTGGTGCGCAGCTACCTGAAGTTCGACGTGCAGGGCCTGCCGACCGGAGCGACGGTCACGAGCGCGGTCCTGCGCGTGTTCGCCAACTCCTCGTCCAGCACCGGCCACCAGGTCCGGGGCTTGACCGATCCGCCCGACAACTCGTGGACCGAGACGGGCATCACGTTCGCCAACGCTCCGACTTCGGAGGCGTCGGCGGCTCGTCCGGCGGCATTCACCTCCGGGCAGATACATCGACGTGACCGTGACCTCGCTGGTGGCGGGCAACGGCCTGCTCACGCTCGTCCTCACCGGCCCGGGTGCGACCGCCGTCAGCTACGCCAGCCGCGAGACCGCGGCGAACCCGCCACAGCTCGTCGTCGACACCGCTCCCTAGGCGAGACGAGCCCGGACGGCATCCCTTCAGCTCGCGAGCTGGAGGGATGCCGGGCGGGGCGTCAGCTGCCGGGAGTTGCTCGAGTCCCGCGGCGCTGACGCCCGCCGCGCGACCACGGGCCGACCGGCGCCTCCGGTGACGTTCGTCAACGAACTGATCTCCTGCATTTTGTGAAGTTCACGTGTGGGCTCAGGTACGTTCGCTGTGCTCACCTTTTTGGGGTGTCGCGCGACCGCTCGCGTCGGCGGAGGAATTGAGGGGGGAACCTCATGCCAGGAATGAACGGCTCGAGGTGGTGGCTGCGCCACCTCGGTGTCGCGCTCGCGAGTTGCCTCATAGCGCTCACAGTCGCCACGCCCGCCTCGGCGGATCCCGTCATCGGTGCGGCCGGCGACATCGCGTGCGATCCACTCGACAAGGACTTCAATGGTGGGGATGGGGCGCCGAACAACGACTGCCGTCAGAGATACACATCAGATCTCCTGCTCGACGCCAACGGGGTGCCAACGGTCGACCGCGTACTGACCCTGGGCGACAACCAGTACTACTGCGGCGGAATCGGCTCCTGGGAGCAGTCGTATGGGCTCAGCTGGGGGAGGCCGGCGCTCAAGGCGATCACCACTCCGGTGCCGGGCAATCACGAGTACCTCACGACGGGCACGAGCAGTCCGACGACGGGCTGCGACGCGACGAATGGCGGCGCCGCCGGATACTTCAACTACTTCGGCACGAGCTTCGGGACGTCGGGCAACCCGTCGAAGGGCTACTTCAGCTACGACCTCGGGGCCTGGCACATCATCGCGCTGAACTCCAGCTGCACCGGCGCCGGCGGCTGCAGCCCCTCCTCCCCGCAGGGCAAGTGGCTTCGTGCGGACCTCGCCGCGCACACCAACGATTGCACGCTCGCCTACTGGCACATCCCGCTCTTCAGCTCCGGGGGGCGTGCCTCGGCCACGTACAAGACCTTCTGGGATGCCCTCTACCAGTACGGCGCCGAGGTGGTGCTGAACGGGCACGATCACACGTACGAGCGCTTCGCTCCTCAGACGCCCACGGGCGCAGCGGATGACCAGTCGGGGATCCGCGAATGGATCGTGGGCAGCGGCGGCGCCAACCACACCTCCTTCGTAACGCTCGCCGCGAACAGCCAGGCGCGCAACTCGACGGTCTACGGCGTCCTGCGGCTCACGTTGCACCCGAGTGGCTACAGCTGGCAGTTCGTTCCCGAGGTCCGTGACGCCGGTCTGTTCACCGACAGCGGGACAGCCTCGTGTCACGGGGCTCCGGACACCGCTCCGCCGACGGCTCCCGGCAACCTGACGGCGACCGCCGGTGACCCGCACCGGGTCGATCTCGGCTGGACGGCGAGCACGGACAACGTCGGCGTCGCCGAGTACCGGATCTTCCGGGACGGCGCGACGACGCCGGTCGGAACGTCGACGACGACGTCCTTCGCGGACACGACGGTCCTGCCGACCACGACTTACAGCTACACGGTGAAGGCCTACGACGGCGCGGGCAACGCGTCGCCAGCCTCGAACACGGTGACAACGACGACGCCCGCGGTGGGCGGTGGCGTACTCACCTTCCTGCCAGTGGCCGACGCGTATGTGGACGAGGCGAGCCCGACCACGAACAGAGGGACTTCCACCCAACTCCGAATCGACGGTTCGCCGAACGTGCACGGCTACCTGAAGTTCGATGTGCAGGGTGTCTCACAGGCGCCTACGAGCGCTGTCCTGCGCGTGTTCGCGAACTCGTCGTCCGGCACCGGCCACGAAGTCAGAGGATCGACAGACACGTCGTGGACCGAGACCGGGATCACGTACGCCAACCGTCCGGCCTTCGGAAGCGTCGTCGGCTCGTCCGGCGCATTTACGTCGGGGAGATACCTCGAAGTCCCGGTGACGCCACTCGTGACAGGCAACGGCCTGCTTACGCTGGTCATGACGGGTCCAGGATCGACTGCCGTCAGCTACGCCAGCCGCGAGGTCGCGGCGAACCCGCCACAGCTCGTCGTCAACACCGCTCCCTAGGCGAGACGAGCCCCCGACGGCATCCCTTCAGCTCGACCTGGAGGGATGCCGGGCGGCGGGTCAGCTGCCGGGATTGAGGAGCCCCTGCAGGCAGCCGCGGTAGATGCCCGCCTGGAAGGCACGCTCGTAGCCGCCGGCGAAGCGCCGGGCCACGAGCTCGGGATCGGCCGGCAGCCCGTACTTGTGGGCGAGGTGCTCGAGCCCCACGCCCCCGCAGGTCTCGACCGCCGAGTCGACCTCCTCGTCGGTCCGGGTGGCGATGTGGCTCTCACGCACGTCCTGCGCCGAACCGTTCTGCGACGCGTAGCGCGGGTCCGGTGAAGCGGTGCGAGTGCGCTGGGCGTCGCCGCGCGGCGTGAGCTCCCAGGCCACCGAGGGGACCATCCCGAGGGCCACGACGGCGACCACAGTGCTGATCGCCGGATGGGCCCGCACCAGCCGCCGGGCCCTCTTGCCCGTCGAAGCGGGCGGCGCGGGCGGCGCGCTCTGCACCAGATGCAGCCGCGTCCGCGGCGATTCACTCATCGTTCACCGCCGTCGCGGGTAGATGGCCTACGATCAGGAGCCGGCACCAAGGACCGTCCGCCGCGGGATCGTGACCCAAGACCACGCCATGGAACCCTCGCTCCCGTCGCTGGAGGCGGCCCCGGACCTCCTGGCGCCCGTCTCCGGCTTCCGCGACTGGAAGGTCACGCCGGAGGGGCTGTGCTCTCCGCGGATCGGCGTCATGTGGCAGGAGCGCGTGCTGCGGGCAGAGTGCCGGCCGCAAACGGCGGACGACCTCGTCAGGCCTCCTCACCGGGCGCCCGGCCACGAGTGCGGCTGCGGCATCCACGCCTACTACGCTCCGAGCGACGAGACCTCGAAGGTCAGCCACACCGGCGTGTCGGGCATCGTGACCCTCTGGGGCGACGTGGAGGTCCATGCCGACGGGCTCCGGGCCGAGTTCGCCCGGGTCGAGGCGCTCGGCGTCTACACACGCTGGAGCGAGCGCCAGAAGTCCGCCGTCGCTCGGGTGGCGGAGTCCCTCGAAGCCGATCTCGTCGACCTCTACGACCTCGCTGACGCGGCCGCCTCCTACGCGACCCCGATGCCCCAGCAGCTCATTCCCGGCGGCCGTCGGCGGCGGGAGTCCATCTGGCGGCGGCGCCGCCGGTACGCTCGGCTGGTCATCGCCGAGAGCTGACGCGGCGCTCCGGCGCGTCTGCTCGCCCGGCATCAGTGGCACGACTGGCTCCCCGCATCGGTGAACGATCGGCCCGGCTGCGCGACGAAGCCCCAGTCGTAGGAGGTCGGGTGCAACCTGAGAGTCAGGACGCCGAAGGCCTCGAACGACCTGACCTCGCTGTTGGGCTCGATCTCGCTGAAGCCGTACATGTTCCGGCCCCCCGTGCCGACGATGAACTGACGGATTCCCCGCGCTACGTCGACACGCTCCTGCGGATCCTGCGGCGCGAAGCGCTCGTAGTGGTGCGAATGGCCGACGAGCATGACGTCGCCGCCCGCCTCGTAGAACGCCTGCCAGAGCGGAGTCACCGCGACCGTGTCGGCGTCGGGTCGCGTCTCGGAGGTGTACAGCGGGTGATGCATGAAGGCCAGCGAGCACTGGCGCGGGTTGCGCGCCAGGTCCCCCCGCAGCCACCGCTCCTGCGAGCTTCCCGGCGCGCAGCCGGGACCGTCTCGCACGCCGCAGTTCGAGTTCAGGGCATACAGACGCCACGCGCCGATGTCGAACGTGTAGAAGCCCTCGCGTCGCTTCCCGGCGCGGCCGTCGGGCTGTCCGCGGCCGTTGAAGTAGTCGAAGTAGCCGCAGGCCCCGCCGCAGCCCGGCTGGGTGTCGCCGTATTCGTGGTTGCCGACCACCGGGTAGGTGATGTCCTTGAAGCGGCCCCAGGTGGGGTCGTAGTGCTTGACGAAGTCGCCCAGCTGCCCGCGCTCGTACTGAAGGTCGCCGAGCGCGAGCACGGCCCGGGGGGCCAGCCGCTGAACGAGGTCCGCGGTGATCGCGTGCGCACAGGGCGCGCGCGCCGGGGTGCTGTCCCCGCAGACGATGTCGCCCGCCGCCGCGATCATCGGGTCCTGCTCCACGTGCGTGGCCAGCCGGATGACGCGCCGGCCCACCTCGAGCGCGATGGCGTTGCGGCCGGGCCGCAGCTCGGCCGCGGGAACGCTGGCCTCGACGCTGCCCCGGCGGCTCGCGCGCAGCCGCGCCAGCACCTGGCCGCCGGCCTTCACCGTCCCGCGCGCCCGTGGCCGCAGCCCGGTGACCGACAGCTCGAGGCGCGTCCCGGGCGCCAGCCCTCGAGACGTGAAGCGCACGCGCACGCCCTCCGAGGTGACGAGCTCGCTCGTCACCAGGGTCGACGGCCCGTCGATGTCGAACTTCATGCGGAAGCGGCGCCCGTCGTGGCGCGCGACGACCGGCACCGGGAGCTGCGCGGTCACCGGTATGCGCACCGCGGCCCGCAGGAAGCCACGCCGGCTGGTGCGGGCGCGGAAGGCGCTCTTCCCCACGCGCACGCGCACCCTCTCCCGAGCCGCCAGTCCCGAGCCCCGCAGCGTCGCCGTGCTCCCCGCCGGCCCACTTGCCGGCTCGAGCACCAGGCGTGCCGCGCGGGCGTCGCCCGCCAGGCATCCGGTCGCGATGACGGCGGCCAGCAGGGCGACGGCTGCCGGGGACCAGCTGGGCCTCCACGAGCGCGGCGGGTGCGCAGGGGCTGTGGGCGTGAGCATCATCTACCTGTCGAGGTCGGGGCCTTCGAGGTGCGGATCGGGATGAGCCCGCGGACGCGCTCGCGGATCGCCGGTCTCCCGACGAGGACCAGGCCGATGGCCAGGGCGGTCAGCCCGCCGAAGATGACGCCCAGGTCCAGGTAGCTGACGACCGCGAGGTCGACGACCTGGTCGCGTGACAGCGACACCGGGCGCTTGAAGGAGAAGCCGGAGGCGTCGACCTTGACCAGGTACTCACCACGGGCCAGCCCCTGCGCCTGCGCGTGGCCCGACCGCAGCGGGATGCGCGTGGTCACGCCGTCGGGGTCGGTGAGCAGCACGGCCGAGCCGCTGGCGTACCCGAAGAGGGCGTCGCGGGAGGTGAAGCGGGCCGAGTAGAGCAGCAGCGGGACGGTCAGCGCCCTGGTCCTGAGCGGGAAGAACCGCTGCTGCGCGCGATTGACGACGTTCGCGCCGGCCACCTCCACCGCCTCGACGGCGTACTCGATGGCCTTCGAGCGGACCCCGTCCGGGACCGCGATGACGCGGCTGGCCTGCAGCTTGGCGGTCTGGCCGCCGGCGAGCGTGACGCGCACGCCGGTCCGGCTCTTCAGCCGGACCGCGCTCACGCCGGTCGACGAGAGGTCCTCACCCTGGAGGTTGACGAACCGCAGCCGCGTCTTGGTGAACAGCGACAGCCCGATCACGCGGCCGCGCTTGAAGAAGCCTCCGAAGCGGGCCACCATGCCCGACGGCAGACGCGTGGTCAGCACCTTCGGCGGGGCGAACGGCAGGAAGCCGCCGGAGGTCGGTCGGGCGCTGCGGAACACGTGGAGCGTCAGCGTCACGCGCCCGCGCGCGTCGGTCGTGTACGTCCGGCCGTGGTGGCGGACGCGCACCCCCGGCGTGCGCGGCATCGTGTGAAGCGTGACCGCCCGGGGACCCTCGGCCGCCGGCGCCGTCGCGGCGCCGGCGGGAACGAGCGCGACCGCGATCAGCAGCGAGATCAGCGCGGCGCGGCGCGGCGCGCGAGCATCACAGCGCCGCATTGGACCGCTTTCGCCGACCGATCACCCACACGGCGACGAGGCCGAACACGATGAACGCGAGCGTCGCCGGCAGCGGACCCGGTCCCTGCCCGCGATCCGCCTGACTCGAGTCGAGGTCGCCGCGCGCCTCGAACTTGGTGTCCTCGACATCGGCCAGGACCTCGAGCGCCGTGGTGCCGTGGTCCTGGCTGGGCTCGACGTGCGTGTTCTCGCTGAACTCGTTCCACGAGATCAGCCCGATGGCGTCCGGATTCGAGCGCTGCGCCGTGTTCAGCTCACGTCGGAGCGTCTCCCCGCCCTTGCGCGCGACCACCGTGGGATGACCGATCAGGCGGCCGTCGAACCCGGGCGCGGCCGGGGCGAACCACAGCCCGCCGCGGTCGTGGACCGCCTTGCCCATCACCGTGAGCTTGTGGCGGTAGTTGCGCTGGGACTCGGGGTTGACCGATGACCAGTAGTAGGCGTTGCCGTCGAACAGCCCGGCCTTGGCCACGTAGTCGGCGGGATTGCGCTCGGAGCCGAGGATGCGCACCCGGGGACGATGCTCGGTGACCACGCGTTCGATCTCGCGCGGGCTGAAGGCCCACGTGCCCGACCAGATGAGGATCGGCTTGCCGAAGCGGTTGAACACGCGCGACCCGGCGAAGTGACGCTCGAAGCGCCGCAGGTCCATCGTGATCTTCGCGATCGGAAGAGGCCGGCGCTCGAAGTCGAGCCCCTGGTAGATGATCCCCAGCTTGAAGCGCTCCTGCTCGGCCACCCGGATCAGCAGGCCGAGGCGCTCATCGAGAACGGGCCTGCTCTTCCAGCTCACGATGAACCCGTCGATGCCCGCGTCCTTGGCCAGACGGATCTGCTCGCGCATGATCGACGGCTCGTCGCTCGAGTACTTCGCGATGAGGGGGAAGTCGCGCTTGGCGCGATTCCACGAGCTCACGTTGAACCAGATGTAGTAATAGGCCCACACCGGCGGGCGCGAGGGCGCCGCGGGCGCGACCATCGGGACGGTCAGGGCGAGCAGCGTGGACAGGACCACGACCCACATCGCGAGCCGGCGGCGAGGTTGCGATCGAGCGTGCATCGAGATCACCTGGATTGCGTGGAGATGGGACCGAGGAGGCGGCCGATGCGGGCGCGCAGTCGCGGCCGCCGGACCAGCACCAGCGCGATGGCGAGCGCGCTTCCGCTCACCCCGAGGATCGCCAGGTCGAGGATGGACAGCACCTTCACCTCGACGACCTGATGGCGTG
The DNA here is from genome assembly GCA_963787065.1 of uncultured Actinomycetes bacterium. Classification (GTDB taxonomy): domain Bacteria; phylum Actinomycetota; class Thermoleophilia; order Solirubrobacterales; family Solirubrobacteraceae; genus JAOPZW01. The sequence goes on along the minus strand of CAWBBQ010000034.1, from coordinate 213,605 downwards.
ACAGCGTGACCAGCCGCGACGCGCCCAGTCCGTCGGCGTCGGTCCGGACGCGGTAGACGCCGCGCGGCAGCCGCGCCAGCTGGACGCGCCCGTCGGCGTCGAGCACGCGGCGCCTCGTCCGTCCGTCCGGACCGACGATCTCCAGGCGCGAGCCGATCTTGCTGTCGAACAGCGCATCGCGGCTGGCGATGTCCAGGTCGAAGAAGAGGAGCTCGATGGGCACGACGCGCGTCCTGAACGGGTAGAACCGGACCTCGCCACGATTCACGACGTTCGAGCCGTCGATCCTCACCTCGCGCACCGAGTAGCCGATCGACTTGGATCGCAGCCCGCCGTGCCGCCCGTAGGGGCCGACGCGGCTTCCCTGGAGCTGGAGCGTGTCGACTCCGGTCCCCACGGCCCGCGAGCCGAGGTTGCTCTTGATGACCAGGCGCTGCACCCGGCGCGGGTCGATCGGCGTCCCACGGGCATCCGCGAACCGCATCTGCACCCGGTAGGCGAGCGACAGCCCGACCTGGATGCGCCTCGGCGAGCCGCTCCAGCCGAACCGCGAGAAGCTGGCCACGACGCCCGGCCGGACCGTCTTGGGCAGGATCTTGGGCGTGGCGAAGGGGAAGCCCTCGGCACTCAGACGTCCGTCCGGGTACCGCCTGACCGACATGCGCACGCGACCGTGCGCGTCGGTCGTGAACGTCCGCCCTCGCTGGACCACGCGGATGCCGGCCACGCTGGGGATCGTCTGCAGGGTCACCACCATCGGTTGCCTGCGCCGGGCCGCTTCCGCGTCTGCGGCCCACGCCATCGCGCACGACTGCGCCGTGATCGCCGCCGCGCCGATCAGGATCGCCGCGCGCCGGGTCACCGTTCCTCCGAGCCTCCGACGCGGACGCTGATCGAACGCCCCGCGAGCCGCGGCCTGCGGCGCCGCGCGACCGCCTCGTAGGCGGCGGCGGACGCGATCACGAGGAGCGCCAGGCCCACCGCGGCCGAATAGGCGATGTACACGGCCGAGCGCCGGGGCTCCGGAAGCCGCGTCACGCTGCGCTCGCGGGTCAGGAAGACGGCGTTCCGCGGGCCGCGCGAGAAGTCGAAGACCCGCATCAGGCTGCGCGCCCGGCGATCACGATCGGTCAGCGGTCGCAGGCCCCAGTTCTCCTCGATGAACTTCAGGATCGACGTGAAGTCCATCGTCGAGTGCTCGACGTGGCCCGGCTTGGCGTAGGCGCTGACGAGCAGCGCCGGGGCACGGAACCCGTAGCCGAACCGGTCGACCTGCGGTGGGCGCACGTGGTCGTACCAGCCGCCCCAGTCGTCGTAGGTCCACGTGAAGGCCGAGGACTCCCAGTAGCGGCTGCGCATGAGCCCGTTGATGAGGGTTCGGACGAACGTCTCCCCCGCCTTGATCGAGCCGGGCGGATGCTCGCTGGATCCGGACGGGACGACATAGGAGACGGCGGGCAGCGTCCCCCGCCGCATATCCTCGAGGAGTTGGTCGTAGGGAACGATGTGGGCGAAGAGCTTCGGGTTGTCGATGAAGCGGGCGTAGTTCAGGAGTGGCACCCAGACGACCTGGGAGCCGCGATCCCCGAGCGACCGCGAGCGGAAGGTGATCCCCGGGTCGTAGTTCTGCACGTAGAACTTCCAGGAGACGCCCTTGGCCTCGAGGCGATCGAAGATCGTGGGATCGTCGAAGCCGGCCTTGGGGATCGAGTCGCCGTTGGGGTTACCGGGTCCGCCGGTGGCCCAGAACATGTGGTTCATCACGCTGCCGCCCCCGGCCGACGTGAAGAACCGGTCGAACAGCACGTAGTTGTCGGCGACGTTCCAGTAGAAGGGCAGGTCGCGGTCGTCGTAGTGGCCCATGATGAGCGGCTGCACGCGCCCTCGCTGCTGCGCCTGGGCGCTGATGAAGCCGTCCATCCGGCCACCGCGCAGCTGCCCGCGCGCGACGCGCTCCGAGTGGTTGAGATCCTCCACCGCGCTGTTGCCGATGTGGAACGGCTTGATGCACCTGCCTCCGCGGACCGTCGGATCGACCGGCATGCAGGTGTCGCGCGGGATGCCGTCCGCCCCCGGGTAGGTTCCGAAGTAGTTGTCGAAGGAGTGGTTCTCCTGCATCAGGGTGATGAAGTGGCGGATCGGGGTCCTGGGAGCCGGCTCGGGCCCCTGGCGATGACTCGCCTGCGCGCCGCTCGCAGGGCCCAGCGCGGCGATCACGGCGATGGCGATGGCCATCCGCCGGCGGCTCACGGACTCACCTCGTAGATGGTGATCACCGGCTTGCGGGTCGAGCGGCCGTCGGGCGAGCGGATCGGCACGGTCTCGCTGTGGGCGACGTGGCCGTTGTAGCGCTCGACGTAGCGGATCACCTTCCGGGCGAAGAACGGCGAGCGCTCGGCCGAGAAGGCGTCCCACACCACGAACTGCAACTCGTTGTCCCGGATGAGCCGGTCGGGATTCTTCATCGGCTCGTAGACCGGGTTGCGATGCAGGGGGTTCGGGCTGACCGAGAGCCCGTAGACCTTGCGGCGGCCGTAGTACTGGAGGATGTTGGCCATCGACGGGCCGACGGACATCATCTGCGCGCCCTCGGGGACGTGATCCGCGATCCAAAGGCCCGCCTCGCGCCCCCCGGGCACGCCGCCGGAGCCGGCCAGGAAGGTGGAGGCGCGCGACGGCTGCACGCGCTGCACCGTGGGCACGGCGAGCGTGAGCAGCACGAGGCCGAAGGCGATCGGGACCGTGCGCCGGTGGCTCAGCAGCGTGACCAGCCGGCCGGCCGCCCGGTCCGCCCTCCGGGCCCACTCCCCGCCCAGGAACGGGACCGGCGGCGGCGCCCGCAGCGAACGGGCGTCCCAGTGGGCGAAGAACCGGGCGGCGAGGACGGCCACGGCCGGCGCGACGGGCAGCAGGTACTGAAAGCCCTTGACCGGGAAGAGCTGGAAGAAGGCGACCGGCACGATGATCCACGAGAGCAGCAGCGTCTCTCGCCAAGAGCCGTCGCGGCGCTGCAGCCACAGGCCGAGGGCCACGGCGAGGACCACGCCCAGACCGATGGCCACCGGCACCACGGCGGGATAGAACAGCCAGGTGTGGTTGGGACGCCGGAACAGCTGCCAGGCCAGGAAGTTCCCGCCCGTCCCGGTCTTGCCGGCGAGGCTGAGCGCAATCGGGAAGGCCGAGACGATCACGACGAACAGCGCACCGGCGCCGACGAAGTGCCGGATGCCCGTGCGCACCGCCGGGGTGAGCGCCAGGAACGTGTACACCGACCCGAGCAGGATCACGCTGCTCTCCTTGCAGAGGAACGTGAGCCCCATCCCCACCGCGGCCGCGTAGAACCACGGCTTGCGATCGGTGGTCGCGTAGCGCGCGAGCAGGTAGAGCGTCAGGGTGCTCATGAACACCATCGGCCCGTCGAGCAGGATCTGCCGCGTGACCAGCACGTGGTACGGCATCACCGCGATCAGCGCCGCGGCGATCAGGCCCGCCCGGCGTCCGTAGAGCAGCCTGCCCAGCAGGTACGTCAAAAAGATCGTCGCGACGCCGAAGCCGCCGGCGGCGAGGCGCCCGAACAGCTCGGGGATGTCCAGCTTGAAGCCGATCGAGACGACCGTCTGGAAGAGCAGCGGATGGGCCCGGAAGGTCGGGAAGTAGGGGGCGAGGTCGTCGTTGCCGGCGATCGAGGCGCCCTGTCCGGCGTACACCGCCTCGTCGCTGTTCAGCCCTACGGCGTCGATGTGCCAGGCGCGGACCCAGGCGCCGACGGCGAGGATGCCGCCCAGCAGAAGCCGATCCACCGCCGGACTGGTCCGAGGCCACACCCGCTCGCGGTCGCGGGTCTTCGGCGCAGGCTCGGCCTGGGGAGCCGGGGCCGGAGCGCGCGCGGGCGCCGCAGCGCGCGCGGGAGCCGCAGCGGCAGCGCGCGCCGGAGGCGCAGCGGGAGCGGACGCGGGAGGCGCAGCGGCAGCACGAGCCGGCGCAGCAGCGGCCGCGATGCGAGCGGCGACCGCCGACGCGGCTCGCCGTCCGCCCGTCGTCTTCGCCATGCCGGCACGCGCAGCGCCCGGCGGTCCGGCGAAGTCGCGCACCAGGACCCGACCCGCTCGCTCCGTCTCCGGGGGCGGCGGTTCGGTCCCGCTGACCCAGACGCGTGGTCGCGAGCGCTTGCTCGGCTCAACGCGGGCACCGGTTCGCCGAAGCGCGGTCCAGGGACCGCGAGGCAGGTCCACGGCCTCCGTGAGCGCGATGCCCATCCGACGCATCGGGCCGCCGCGGAGCGAGATCCACGCGACCATGGCGGTGCCCATGAGCAGAGCGCACAGCAGGACGCCGACCTCGGCACGCATCGCGCCGTCGCCGGACCGGCCGTGAGAGCCTGCTGCGATCGGCCCCGCGGCGGCCTCGTCGCGTCGCACGCCCGTGCGTTGCACCGGGTCACGCACGCCCGGCCGGGACCGTGGCGCCGCGCGGTCGACGCGGTCCGCCTGGCCCGCCTCCACCACCCGATGGGCCTGCGCCTGGGCGGGAGCGGGAGACAGCACGACGACGAGGATGAGCGCGTGCGCCAGCACGAGCGCGCCGCGGACGGGCCGGCGGGCTCGCGCCCGGCTCACGGAATCGCCGGCGCGACGCTCACCGCCGCACTCCCGTCGGTGGCGCTGACACGTGCGCTGCTCTCGACGACGGCCGGGAACATGTTGTGCCAGTTGCGGTCGTGGCTGCGGAGCAGGTGGGCGGGCTTGCCCGCCAGCGCCGACTCGACGATCGTGCGCTCGACGTCCCGGAGGTTCCTGCCGTTCCGCGAGTGCAGCCACTGCTGGATCGCCGGGTACGGCGGGAACCCGTAGGCGTCCTCGCAGTTGCTCAGCAGGATGTCGAGCGCCTCCTGCGGCTGCAGCAGCTGCGAGCCCTCGTCCCCCTCGCGCTGGATGATCGCCATCCCGACGAGCTGTGCCTCGGGGGCGATCGCCACGTGGGGCACCAGCCGGTCGACCTGGTACTTCGGCGGCGGCACCAGGATCTGGACCACCGCGTTCAGCGTGGCCGCGGGCATTCCGGTCTTGGCGATGATCAGGCCGAACAGGCGACCGGAGCGCGAGTGCAGACGGCTCTGGACGACGAGGGCGAGGCGCTCGCGGCGACTGAGGAGCGGCGTCCTGACGGCGGACAGGGTGTGCCGGCTGATCGTCAGCGGCTTCGGGTAGGTCAGCACGCGACCGTCCGGTCCCAGCAGCGTCAGGTCGTCGGACAGGAACGAGAACGGCAGGCTGTCCAGCGTCTTGAGCGTCGTCGTCGTCTTGCCGGTGTCCGTCCTCGCCGTGATGAGGAACGCGCTCTCCTGCGATGCCATGCACGCGGCGTGGACGAGCGCGAAGCCGCGTTCTACGAACGCCCAGCGCAGCACCGGCTCGACGGCGTTGGTGTAGAGGACGTGGGGCGAGCGGCCGACCAGCGGCGAGGCGACGATGTCGATGCGCTCGCCGAGCTCGATCTCGGCCGCGAACCCCAGGTTCCCGAACCGCTCGACGTAGTGGACCTTGGTGCGGTCGCCGGCGAGCTCGACGGCGCCGACGCCCTTGCCGCTGACCTTCCCGAGGCGCACGCGGATCGTCGGGTCCGCGATGCCGTCGTCGACGCGGAAGCGCTCGAGCTCCGGAAGCACGCCGTCCGAGACGATCGTGACGATGCCGTGCAGGTCGTACTGGAACGTGAGCGTCTCGCCCACACGGCGCCAGATGTACGTATCGGCGACGCCGAAGCGGACGAGCGTCAGCGTGAGGAGGCTCACGACGTTGCCGACCAGGTGGTTCACGCCGATGCCGGTGACCAGCAGGTAGAGCATCGGGATGCGCAGGAGCAGGGCGAGGTTGTTCATGCCGATGAACGTCGCGGCCCGCCGGACCAGCGACCATCGCCACCCGCCGCCGCGGAAGACGAACCGGTCGGTGAGCACGAAGTTCCAGATGCTCGACCCCTGCGTCGCCAGGATCGCCCCGAGCACGTACCAGAGGCCGATGACGTCGGCGAGCAGGGCGAGCAGCAGCGTGTTGACGACCAGGCCGCTGGCGCCGACCAGGCCGAAGCGCCCGAAGCGCGCGCTCAGGTCTCTGAAGCGCAGCTCCCAGAGCTGGCCGAGGTAGCGCGCGCCCTCGGCCGCCGAGGCCTTGCTGTCGCCGCTGTGACGGACGCCGAACTCGAACGGGACCTCGGTCGCGCGCAGGCCGCGCCCGCGCACCAGCACCTCCAGCAGGATCTTGAACCCGCGAGGCTTCAGCGCATCCGGATCGACCGCCCCCCGCCGCAGCAGGAAGAAGCCGCTCATCGGGTCGGTGATGCCACGCAGCTGACGCGCGAACAGCCCCTGCGCCGCGCGCGTCGAGGCGAAGGAGAGGAGACGGCGAGCACGGCCGAAGTCGTCGGCGTGGCCGTCGTGGCAGAAGCGGCTGGCCACGACGACGTCGACGTCGCCGCGACTGGCCCGGGCCACCAGATCGGCCAGCAGCTCAGGCGGGTGCTGGAGGTCGCCGTCCATGACGCACACCCAGGGCGCCGACGCGACGCGCAGGCCGTCGACGACAGCGCCTCCGAGCCCTCCCCAGCGCGTGGAGGGCTCGCGATGGATGAGCGCTACCGCGACGTTGTCGCGCCGCGGCAGCTGCGCGACGACCGCGTCGGTGCCGTCCTCCGAGTCGTCGACGAAGATGACCTCGATCGGGTGGTCCGGCAACACCCGGGCGAGCCGCTCGACGAGCGGGTGGACGTTGCCCGCCTCGTTGCGCGTCGGCACGATGACCGACACCACGGGAACGCTCTTCGCCCGGCGTCGGGCCTTCCCCGACGTGGACGTCGTGATGATGCTCGCCGTTCCCATCGTCTCCCCCTTGTCGGCCGGACGCCGGGGGCCGCAGGTCAGCGGTCCCGGGCGCGACTGACTCCGCCCTCAGGCACCGAGCGCGAGGAATGATGGCGCGAGGTCGCTCCGCCAATGCGGCCGCACGCACCGCATCCCGGTCGGTTCCGCTGCCGGCCCGTGAGGAACCCTCACTGGCGCCATCGGACCGCCAGAGCGCAGCACAAGCTGTCCCTTCCACCCCATTCTCCACCCCCAATGCTCCGAGATGAGCCGGGCGGTCGAGTGGAACAAGCGGCCGTTCAGCTCAGCGGAGCGATAACACGAACGTAACCTCGCCCCATGGGCGTGTGGGAATTGTTCAGGTTCGGGTCCGCACGCTTACCACCGGAAACTGGTGCATCGCTGATCTGGGTCGTATACGCGACCGACGAGTGCGGAAATACCCGCTCGTTCGGCGTACGCGAGCCGGGTCACCCCGCGCAATCCGGTCGCGCAGAGCGTCGTCCGGCGTCGCGCCCGTTCGACCGGGACGTGGCCGGCCCCGTGCCGGGGACTCGGCAGCGGCTGCGCGTCGCTCAGCGCTCGCCCGGCCTGACGCCGACCGCGCGCTCGCGCAACCCCGCGGCGCCCGCCCAGCCGACGGCCATGGCGCGGTCGACGAGCACGTTGCGCGGGACGTCGGGGTGCTCGTGCCACCAGGTGGCCAGCGACCCGATCGCGCCCGAGAGGAGCTGGGCGTGCATCGCCACCCCGAGCTCGCGCTCGGCCGTGTCGGCCGACGACGCCGTGCCGGCCGGCGCCTCCGCATCGGCGTCGGCGGCGATCAGGGTGGCCACCACCGCCGCGGCCTGGCGCTGCATGCGGTGGACGAGCTCGGCGGCGTCGGGCTCCGAGGCGTCGCGGAACAGCGCCCGCCACGCCTCGCGGTGCTCCTCGACGTAGCCCAGGAACGCGTCGATGCCGCCGCGCAGTCGCTCCTCGCTCGTCGCGCCCTGCCCCGCCCCGTGCTCCAGGCGGGCGAACATCTCGGTCGCGTGCGCGTCCAGCAGCGACGCGTGGAGGTCGCGCTTGGACGCGAAGTGCTCGTAGATCAGTGCCTTCGAGACGCCGGCGGCGCGGGCGATCTCGTCCAGCGACGCGCGGTGGTAGCCACACCGGGCGAACACCGCCTCGGCCGCGCCGAGGATGACCACGCGTCGCTCGTGAGCCGACAGGCGCCGCCGAGGGCGAGGGGCGCCTGCGCTGATGTTCGGCAGGAGGCGCTCGGCCATGCGCCTAGGTTCGCACGTCCGAGGCGTCGCGCGCGAAGCGTGGTCCGCCCGATGTCACCACGACCCTAGGGGGCTCGACGGGCTCGACGGGCTCGACGGCTCGACACTCGACCGGCGGAGGCGGCGAAGCCGGCTCGTCGGCCGTCGCCCGCTCGGCGCGCGCGCCGCGCACACCCGGCGCGGCCAGCCACTGCAGCGCGGCGAGCATCCCCAGCGCGCTCATCCCCGCCAGCGTCTCGCGCAGGCCGAAGACCTCGGCGGCGGGGCCGGCGACGGCCATGCCGATCGGCATCAGACCGAGCGAAACGGCGAAGTCGTAGGAGCTCACGCGGGAGACCGCACGGGGCGGGACCTGCTCCTGGATGCTGGTGTCCCACAGCGTGAAGAACAGCGAGACGGCGATGCCCGCGACGAGCATGAGCGCGGCGACCCCGCCGGTGCCCACGCCGCTGCCGATGATCGCCGCCTGGGTCGATGCCCCGACGAGCGCCAGGGCGGCGACGAGCACCGGCCGGCGCTGGCGAACGCGCAGCGCGAGCAGGTTGCCGATCACCGTGCCCAGCCCGAAGCAGGCGACGATCGTCGCCCAGCTCGAGGCGCCCGACAGCTCGGCCTCGGCCAGTGCCGGCCCGAGGACGAACACGGCCGGGAGCACGCACACGTGGTAGGCGGCCATCGCCACCAGGCCACGCCTCAGCCACGGCCGGGCGCGGACCTCGCGCCACCCGCTTCGCATGCGGGCCAGGAAGCGGTCGGTCCCCTCCGCATCGGCGCCGGCGCCGGCCGGGTGCGGCTTGAGCGCGGCGAGGCACAGCGCGCTGGCCACGAACGTCGCGGCGTCCAGCGCGATCGCCTCGCCCGGCCCCGCGAGCGCGACGACGACGCCGGCCAGCGCGGGGCCGGCCACCGTGGCCACGCTGCGCGTGAAGCCGAGCAGCGCGTTGGCCTGCTGCAGCGACGCCGGCGCGACGGTCTGCGGGATCAGACCCATGAGCGCGGGCATGAAGACGGCCGCGGCCGTGCCGTAGACGGCCGACAGGATCACGAGCATCCATACCTCGGCCTGGCCGCTGAGCAGCAGAGCCGCCGTCAGCGCCTGCGAGAGCGCGCGGACGACGTCGGAGGCGACCATGACCTCGCGCCGGCCGACGCGGTCGGCGAGCACGCCTCCGGCGATGGCGAACAACGCGAACGGGATCCCGCCCGCGGCCAGGACGATCCCCAGGTCCGTGACGTCGCCCAGCCCGAGCACGGCGAAGGCGATGGCCACCGGCGTGATGCGGTCGCCCACCACCGACAGCGCCTGGCCGGCGAAGAGCAGGCGAAACGGTCCCGGCGCCGCGAGCGTCGCGGGCCTTCGCAGCTGGACCAAGCCTCCCACCGGCCGGAGGCTAGCGCTCGCCCGGCGCGAGCGCGGTTCGCATGAAGGTTCTGTTCAGCGCGCGGTCCGCTACCCGGCGACACGCTCGAGGATCTCGGCGTCGACGTCGAAGTTCCCGTGGACCTCGCTGACGTCGTCGTTGTCCTCGAAGGCGTCGATGAGGCGCAGGAGGCGCGGGGCGATCTCGTCGTCGACGGGCACCCGGGTCTTGGGATGCTGGACGACCTCCGCGCTGTCGAGCGCGACGCCCGCCTCGGTCAGGGCGGCGCGCACGGCGGTCAGGTCGCCGGGCTCGGTGAGGACCTCGAAGACGTCGTCGTCGACGGTGACGTCGAGCGCTCCGGCTTCGATGGCGGGCAGCAGGTCGTCCTCGTCGTAGCGGCCGGCGTCGATCACGATCAGCCCCCGCTTGTCGAACAGGTAGGCCACCGAGCCGGGCTCGCCGAGGTTGCCGCCGTGCTTGGAGAACAGGTGGCGCACCTCCGAGCCCGTGCGGTTGCGGTTGTCCGTCAGGGCCTCGATCAGCAGCGCCACGCCGCCCGGTCCGTAGCCCTCGTAGAGGACCGTCTCGAGCGCGTCGACGTCGGCGCCCTCGCCGGTGCCCTTGGCGATCGCGCGCTCGATGTTGTCCTTGGGCATGGATGCGTCCTTGGCCTTCTGCACTGCGAGTCCGAGCGCGGGGTTGCCCTCGGGATCGCCGCCGCCCTCCTTGGCGGCCACCGTGATCGCCCGCGCGAGCTTGGTGAACAGCTTCCCGCGGCGCGCGTCGACGATCGCCTTCTTGTGCTTGATCCCCGCCCATTTCGAGTGTCCGGCCATGAGCGTGATGGTAGGCGACGCCCACGACCGCTAGCTCATAGGATCGCCGTCATGGCGGTTCCCGCGGAGATCTTCAAGGCCTACGACGTGCGTGGCCTGTACGGCGAGCAGCTCGACGAGGAGGGCGCCGAGCAGATCGGCCGCGCGTTCGTGCGCGTGCTCGCCGACCTGTCGGGCAAGGAGGCCGGCGACCTGCGCCTCGGCCTCGGGCGCGACATGCGCCTGACCGCTCCCGAGCTCAGCACGCGCTACCGCGACGGCATGGTGTCCGAGGGCGCCCACGTCCTCGACGCCGGGCAGGTGGGCACCGAGATGCTCTACTTCCTCGTCGGCTCGCGCGGGCTCGATGGCGGGCTGATGTGCACCGCATCGCACAACCCCAAGCCGTACACGGGCGCCAAGCTGGTCCGCGAGGGGGCGATCGCCCTGTCCGGCGACGAGGGCATCCAGGACATACGGCGGCTGATCGAGGAGGGCCTGGGCGAGCCGGGCGGCTCGGGCAGCGTCGAGGAGGTCGACATCACGGCCGAGTTCCACGAGGCCGCGATGCAGTTCATCGATCCCGCCAACGTCAAGCCGATGAAGGTCGTCGTCGACGGCGGCAACGGGATGGCCGGGCCGATGGTCGGCCCGCTGCTGGAGCGGCTGCCGCTCGAGCTCGTGACGACGTACTGGGAGCCGAACGGCGAGTTCCCCGACCACGAGCCCAACCCGATGCTCGAGGAGAACCGGAAGTTCATCGTCGACAAGGTGCGCGAGACCGGCGCGGTCCTGGGGATCGCGTGGGACGGCGACGCCGACCGCTGCTTCTTCATCGACGACACCGGCCGCTTCGTCGACGGCGACTTCATGACCGCGATCCTGGCCGAGCACCTGCTGGCCAAGCAGCCGGGTTCCTCGATCCTCTACGACGTGCGCGCCTCGCGCGCGGTGCCGGACGTCGTCGGCGCCGCCGGCGGGACGGCCCACGCCAACCGCGTCGGCCACGCCTTCTTCAAGACGCGGATGCGCGACGAGGGCGCGATCTTCGGTGGCGAGGTGTCGGGCCACTACTACTTCCACGACTTCTACAACGCCGACTCGGGCACCGTCCCCGCGCTGCTGATCCTCGAGAAGCTGTCGGTGGAGGGCAAGACGATGAGCGAGCTGCTCCAGCCGCTGCGCTCGAAGTACTTCATCTCCGGCGAGATCAACTCGGAGGTCTCCGACGGCGAGGCCAAGATGCGCGAGCTGCAGGAGCGCTACTCCGACGGGCGCATCTCTCACCTCGACGGCGTGTCGGTCGACTACGACGACTGGCACTTCAACGTGCGCCCGTCCAACACCGAGCCGCTGCTGCGCCTGACGCTCGAGTCCCTGGTCTCCGAGGAGGACATGGAGCGCCGCCGCGACGAGGTGCTCGGCGTGATCCGGTCCTGACGGCCGGCGCATGCGTCCTCTCCTGCTCCCCGCCGCAGCATTGGGCGCCGCGGCGCTCGCCTCCTGCGGCGGCGACGACGCATCCCCGGCGCCGCCGCCGGTTCGGCTGGCGGTCACCGCGCCGCGCGACCAGGCGGTCGTGCCAGCGCGGCGGATCGAGCTTCGCGGCACGGTGCGCCCGTCGGGCGCGAGCGTGACCGTCGGCGGGAAGCGCGCGGCCGTCTCCGGCGGCACGTTCCGAGCCTCGGTGGCGCTCGCGCCCGGCACGAACGTCATTGACGTCCTCGCCCGCGCCGGCGCCGCACGTCCCGCCCTCACCGCCATCCGCGTCCGGCGCGACGTCTCCGTGCGCATCCCCGACGTGACCGGCCTGCCGGTCGAGAGCGCCCGCCGCCGGCTCATCGCGCTCGGGTTGAACGTCGACGTCCAGGAGGACGGCGGGATCCTCGACCGGCTGCTCCCGGGCGATCCCCGCGTGTGCGACACCGAGCCGCGAGCCGACGGCCGCGTCGACTCCGGCTCGACCGTCCGACTGCTCGTCGCTCGCCGCTGCTGACGGGAGGCTTCGAGGCCCGGCCGCGGGGCGTCCGGGCGACCGGCCTCAGCCGCGCGGCGCGGTGGCGATCAGGTCGATGCGCGGCTCACCGCCGTGGCGTACGACGCCCAGCACCAGGCGGCCGGCGAGCGGAGAGCGGCCGCGGCGCGTCACCGTGTAACGCCCCTCGGCACGGCCGACGCGCCCGCCGGTGGTCTCGAGGTCGACCAGTCGGTAGGAGTTGACGGCGTCGGCGGCGAACTGGCGCTGGTATTCGCCGACGACCGCCGGACGCCCGCGCTGGACGTCGCTCGCGCCGACGCGCCGCACGCCGGGTGTGAGAAGCCGGCGCAGCGACCGGTCGTCCTCGTCGCTGTAGGCCTTCGCGAACGAGTTCGCGATGTCCCGCACCTCGTCTGCGCTCAGCGGCCCGTTCTGTGAGTCGTCGCGGGCCACGAGCGCGATCACCGCGACCGCGGGCAGCGCGAGCACCGCGGAGGTCAGCACCGCGACCAGCTGCCGGCGACGACCACGGTGCACGCGCACGGCCGCAGGCCGGCGGCGTCCCGCCTGCGGTCGCGGACGCGGCACGGGTGGCGGCTGCGGGCCGGGCACGGCGGTCGGCGCGACGGCCGTCACGCCATCGTCGTCGGCCGAGCGCGTGGTCCCCGTGGGGGCACCGTTGTCCGGCGCTGCCTCGCCACGCGCGACGCTCCCACGCGCGGGAACGGGCCACTCGCCGGCCGCGGCGGCCGCGGCGGCGCGCCCGAGGTCGCCGGCAGACGGATAGCGGCCCGCGGGGTCCTTGGCGAGCGCGCGGGCGACGACCGCGTCGAACGCGGCGGGCACGCCGGCCGTGTCGGACGGTCGCGGCGCCGGATCGTGCAGGTGGGCGGTGATCGTCGCCGGCACCGACCGGCGGCGGAACGGCGGCGCCCCGGTCAGCGCGGTGAAGAGCACGCAGGCGAGCGCGTAGACATCGCTGCGCCCGTCGGTCGCCTCGCCGCGGAGGTGCTCGGGGGCCATGAAGTCGACGGTCCCGATCCATCCGCCGCTCTCGGTGATGTGCGTCTCGGCTGCCTGCACGCGCGTGATGCCGAAGTCGCTGAGATAGACGTGCTCGCCCGCGATCAGGACGTTGGCCGGCTTGACGTCGCGATGCACGAGCCCGGCGGCGTGCGCGGCGTCCAGCGCGTCCGCCACCTGTGCCACCACCCGAGCGGCACGCGCGGGTGCCAGCCGCCCCTCGCGCCGCAGGAGCGCGTGCAGGTCGGTACCCGGGACGAAACGCATGATGAGGTAGAGATGGCCGTCCTCCTCGCCGGCGCCATAGACGGGGATCACGTTCGGGTGGTCGATCGACGCGGTCAGGCGCGCCTCGCGCTCGAAGCGCGCGCGCAACGCCGGATCGGACGCGCCGTCGGCGGCGATCAGCTTCAGCGCGACGGGCCGGCCGAGGCGCAGCTCCGTGGCGCGGTAGATGACGCCCATGCCCCCGCTGCCGAGGACCTCATCGATTCGGCAGCCTGCGAACTCGCTTCCCTGGGAGAGGTCGGGCATGCCGACCCATTGTGCCGCGACCCACCGGAGTGGCGACCGCGCTCGACCGGACGCTCGGCTTGGTGCGGTGAACCACACCCCAGGGTTGGCCCTTCCCGTCCCTCCACCGTCGGGATGGCCCCGCTGCGCGGACGCCGCCCGAGCCATACCGTCGGGCCATGTCGGTCACCGCGCTCCCCTCCTCCGCTCGCCCCTCCTCCGCGATCGCCCTCCCACGCGCCCGCACACAGGTCGCGATCTTCCTGCTCGCCTACCTGGTGTACAGCGCCGCGCGCTGGCTGACGGTGGGCGATCTGCCCACCGCGAAGGCTCACGCCGACTGGATCATGGACCTCGAGCGCAACCTCGGCGTCGCCACCGAGGCGACCGTCCAGCGGGCGCTTGAGGGCACCGCGGTGCTCTGGGTGCTCAACCACCTCTACCTCGCCGCCCAGCTCGTCGTCGTGCCCGGCGCACTGATCTTCCTCTACCGCCGGTCGCGGCCGATCTACGAGCGGCTGCGCAACACGATCCTCGCTACCTGGCTGATCTCGATCCCGGTGTACGCCGCGTTCCCCGTCGCGCCGCCGCGCCTGGCCGACATGGGCTTCGTGGACACGATCACGACGCAGACCGGCTTCGCGATGGACTCGAAGCTGACGACGAGCTTCTACAACGAGCTCGCCGCGGTGCCCAGCCTGCACGTCGGCTTCGCCGTCGCCGTCGGCATCGCGATCGCCGCCGCCGTCCGCAACCCGGCCGTCAGGACGCTCGCCCTCCTGTGGGGCCCGGCCATCGCGCTCGCCGTGGTGGCCACCGGGAACCACTTCGTGTTCGACATCGCCGCCGGCGTCGTGGCCAGCGCGATGGGCTATGTCGTCGGGAGCGGCGCGCTCCGCGTCAGCGCGCGGCGGCCGAGCCCGACCCCGACGCTGCGTCCGTCGTTCGCCGGGGCCTGAGCGGGGCGGGACCGGGCGCCGCTCATCGCCGGCCGCGGCGTCCTCCTCGGGCTGCTCGACGGTCGGGGTCGCTGCTCAGGCCTGACTCCCCCAGAGCCGCTGCGCAGTCCGCGCGATCGTGCGCAGCTTGCGGCGCTCGTCCTCGACGGTCAGCGCGTTGCCGACGACCGAGGTCGAGAAGCCGCACTGGGTGCCCACGCCGAGGCGCTCGAGGTCGATCAGCCCCGACGCCTCGCGGACGCGCGCCTCGAGCCCTTCCTCGGTCTCCTCGCGCGGTCCCTTCGTCGTGACCAGCCCGAGGATGACCTGCTTGTCGTCGGGCACGAGCGCGAGGGGGTCGAAGCCGCCCGAGCGCTCGTCGTCGTACTCGAGCAGCAGGCGCTGCGCGTGGATGGCGCCGAAGATCGGCGCGGCGATGACGTCGTAGCCGCCGGACACCAGCCAGCGCGAGTCCTGGTTGCCGCGGCACAGGTGGAAGCCGAAGGTCACCCCCGGCGCCGCGTCGATGACCGCGTTGTCGAGCTCCACGCCGTAGGACAGCCAGCGCTCCATCGGCCAGCCGCGCGCCTCGTAGAACGCGCGCCACGTGGGGTCGATGAGCAGCGGGTAGTGCGGCGCGTCGAGCTGCAGGTAGGTCGCTCCGAGCCGCCGGAGCTCGCGGACCTCGTCGACGAGGATCGCCACGACGTCCTCCATGAAGCCGTCGAACGTCGGGTAGGCGCCGCGCGAGCGCTCGGGGCTCCACAGGTTGCCGAACAGCGTCGGGCTGGGCAGCGTGACCTTGGCGATCCGATCGGTGCGCGCGCGCACGTAGGTCAGCTCCTCGGCGGCCAGGCTGCGACGGCGGCGCAGCCGCTCGGTGACGGCGATCTCGGGCGGGCGCTCGACGGTCTTGTCGCCGAGCTCGTCCGAGTGCCACGCGCCCCACAGCCAGGCGTCGATGGTCACGCCCTCGAAGCCGTCGACGGCGGCCACCAGCTCGCTCTGGAACGACTCGCGGCGCAGCTCGCCGTCGGTGACCACCGGGCACCCGGCCTCCTCCTGCAGGGCGATCGCCTCGTCGACGGCGCGGTCCTCGATCGCCTTGAAGGCCGCCGCGTCGAGCTCGCCGGCCGCGTGCTTGCCGCGCGCGTCGAGCAGCGCGGCGGGGCGCAGCAACGAGCCGACGTGGTCGGCGTGGGCGGTGACCGCCGGCATGGGCGGCGATGCGGCGGCGCTCACGCGTCAGCGCTCGATGTCGGCCAGGTGGGCGATGTTGGCGGCGTCATCCGGGTCGGCGCTCGGGCCGGCGGCGAACCAGGCGTCGAGGATCTCCACGAGCTGCGCCTGCGAGGTCGCGCGCAGGCTGAGGGCGAGGACGTTGGCGTCGTTCCAGCGGCGCGCGCCCTGCGCGGTCTGGGCGTCGGCGCACAGCGCCGCGCGCACCCCGGCCACCTTGTTGGCGGCGATCGAGGCGCCCGTGCCGGTCCAGCAGCAGACGACCCCGAGCTCGGCGCGGCCGTCGGCCACGTCGCGGGCGGCGGCCTCCGCGCACCAGGCCCAGTCGTCGCGCTCGGCGTCGGCCAGCGCGCCGTGCAGCAACGGCTCGTGGCCGCGACGGCGAAGCTCGTCCACGACGGCATCGGCCACCCCGGTGCGCTCATCGGCGGCGACGGCTATCCGCATGGCCCGAGGATGCCACGGTCTGCCCGCTATCGTCGCCGCCGTGCACAGCGCCGCGCTCGAGGCCCGGATCCTGGCGGTGGGGCGCGATCTCGCGGGCGCGCTCCCCGGTCACGCGCGCCATCCGATCCGCGCGCTGGACGACCGGGCCATGGACCTCGCGTCGAGCGACGCCGAGCTGCGAGCCGCCCTGTTCCGCTTCGTCGACGTCGTGCCCGCCTGCCGCGACCTGGACGACCTGGCCCGCCACCTGACCGGCTTCCTCGACGAGGTCGGCGACCGACCGCCGCCGCTGCAGGCGGCGATGGCCATGGGCGCCACGCGCGCGGGGCGCGCGGCGCTCGGGGCGGCCTCGGCCGCGGGCGTCAAGCACATGGCCCACCGCTTCATCGTCGGTGAGACGCCGCAGGACGCCCACGCGATCCTCGCCGACCTGTGGAAGGACGGCGTGGCCACGTCGGTCGACCTGCTGGGCGAGGCGACGGTCACCACGGCCGAGGCCGACCGCTACGCCGGACGCTGCCGCGCCGCGCTCGACGACCTGGCCGACGTCTACCGCCCGCTGCCCGCCCGCCCGCAGCTCGAGGCCGACTCGCTCGGGCCGATCCCGCGGGCCAACCTGTCGGTCAAGGTCAGCGCGCTCACGCCGCTCCTGCGCCCCGACGCGCCCGAGCTGGGCAAGGCCGACGCGGCCGGGCGGCTCCGCGACCTGTTGCGTCACGCGCGGCAGCTCGGCGCGCACCTGCACATCGACATGGAGTCCTTCGACTCGCGCGAGGCGGTCACCGACCTCGTGCTCGAGCTGCTGTCCGAGGACGAGTTCCGCGACGGCCCGTCGGCCGGCGTCGTGCTGCAGGCCTACCTGCGCGACTCGCCCGAGCTGGCCGAGCGGATCGTCGGCTGGGCGGGCGGCTGCGGGCGCGCGCACCCGCTCGTCGT
This sequence comes from uncultured Actinomycetes bacterium, assembly GCA_963787065.1. Taxonomy (GTDB): domain Bacteria; phylum Actinomycetota; class Thermoleophilia; order Solirubrobacterales; family Solirubrobacteraceae; genus JAOPZW01. Next base: position 196,225 of record CAWBBQ010000034.1, on the reverse strand, counting down.
GCGGCTGGTCAAGGGCGCATACTGGGACCACGAGATCGTCGAGGCGCGCCAGCACGGCTGGGAGTCGCCGGTGTTCGAGGTCAAGGCCGAGTCCGACCGCAACTTCGAGACGCTGACCGCGCGCCTGCTCGAGGCGCGCCCTGCGGTGCGCCTGGCCGTCGCGTCGCACAACCTGCGCTCCGTGGCCCACGCCGTGGCGGCGAACCGCGAGCTCGGCGGCGAGGACGGTGACGTCGAGTTCCAGGTGCTGCGGGGCCTGGGCGACGACCTGCAGCACGCGCTCGCCGCGCGCGGGCTGCGGGTGCGCACGTACTGCCCGGTCGGCGACCTCGTGGCGGGCATGGCCTACCTCGTGCGCCGCCTGCTCGAGAACACGTCCAACGAGTCCTTCCTGGCCGAGCAGGCCAGCGGACGCCCGATCGAGGAGCTGCTGGAGGCCCCGTGAGCCTGGCGCCGTTCGTCAACGAGCCCGTGCTCGAGCTGCGTCGCGCCGCCGCGCGCGAGGCGCTCGCCGCCGGGATGGCAGGGCTGGAGCCGAAGCTGCCGCTGCGCGTTCCGCTGTGGATCGGCGACGACCGCCGCGAGGGCGACGAGCTGCGCTCGACCGATCCCGGCGACCCGCAGCGCGTCGTGGCCGTGGCCCCGATGGCCGGTGAGCGCGACGTCGACGCCGCGGTGGCCGCCGCCCGCGAGGCGGCCGGGCCGTGGGCGCGCACGCCGGCCGAGCGCCGCGCCGAGATCCTCGTGCGCGCGGCCGCGTGGCTGCGCGAGCGCCGAGCCGAGGCGGTCGCGCTGGAGGTGCGCGAGTGCGCCAAGCCGTGGGCCGAGGCGGACGGCGACGTCTGCGAGGCGATCGACTTCCTCGAGTTCTACGCGCGGGGCGCGATCGCGCTCGAGCAGGGCGCGCAGCTCTTCCAGGTCGCCGGCGAGCGCAACGAGATGCGCTACGTGCCGCGCGGCGTGGTCGGGGTGATCGCGCCGTGGAACTTCCCGATCGCGATCCCCATGGGGATGGTGTCGGCCGGCCTGGCCACCGGCAACGCGGTGGTCCTCAAGCCGGCCGAGCAGTCGCCCGGCTGCGGCCTCGTTGTCGTGCGCGCGCTGCGCGAGGCCGGGGTGCCGGCCGGGGCGATCTCGCTGCTGCCCGGCGACGGCTCGGCCGGCGCGGCGCTCGTCGGGCACCGCGACGTCCAGACCATCGCCTTCACGGGGAGCGGGCCGGTCGGGCTTGGGATCATGCGCGCGGCGGCCGAGGTGCCTCCCGGCGGGCGCCACCTCAAGCGCGTGGTGGCCGAGATGGGCGGCAAGAACTGCGTGATCGTCGACAGCGACGCCGACCTCGACGACGCCGTGCCCGCGATCGTGCAGAGCGCCTTCGTCTACGCCGGGCAGAAGTGCTCGGCCGCGTCGCGCGTGCTCGTGCACGAGGCCATCGCCGACGCGGTGCTCGAGCGCGTGGCCGGCGCGGTCGACGTGCTCGTCGTCGGCCAGGCCGACCGCTTCGGCGTCGACGTGCCGCCGGTGATCGAGCAGGAGGCGCGCGAGCGGATCGAGCGCTACCGCGCGCTGGCCGCCGAGGGTGGGCGGATCGTCGCCGAGCGCCGCGAGGGCGTGGCCGGCGAGGGCTGGTTCGTGGCGCCCACCGTGGTCAGCGACCTGCCCCCCGACTCGCCGGTGCTCCAGGAGGAGATCTTCGGGCCGCTGCTGGCCATCGAGCGCGTGGCGAGCGTCGAGGCGGCGTGCGACCGCGTCGACGAGCTTCCGTTCGCGCTGACCGGGGGCCTGTTCGCCCGCAACCCGCACACCGTCCATCGCGTGGTGCAGCGCTCGCCGGTGGGCAACCTCTACGTCAACCGGCCGATCACGGGCGCGATGGTCGGGCGCCAGCCGTTCGGCGGCAACCGCCTGTCGGGCACCGGGACCAAGGCCGGCGGTCCTGATTACCTGTTGCACTTCGTCGAGCCCCACGTGGTCACGGAGAACACCGTGCGCCACGGGCTCGTCATCTGAGCTCGACCCTTCCCGTCCCTATCCCCTCCCCATCGCGGATGACCACTTCCCTGAGCCCTCTCGATCCCGCCGCCGAGCCCCTGAACGCAGGCGCCCCCGACGTCCGAGCCGCCGTCGCCGCGCTGGCCGACCACCTGCCCGAGCCGCTGCACCCGCTGGCCGAGGTGGCCTACGACTACCGCTGGTCGTGGACTCCCGGAGGGCCCGAGCTGTTCGCCGCCGTCGATCCCACGCGCTGGGGGCTCTGCGCGGCCAACCCCGTCCGGCTGCTGCAGGAGACGCCGGTCGCCGTCCTGCAGAAGGCCGCCGCCGACGAGGACTTCCTCGGCCGCATGGCGGCTATGCGCGACGCGCTGGCCGCCGACGCCGCGCGGCCGTACGCGGACGGGGCCGTGAGCGCGGCGCGTCCGGCCGCCTTCTTCTGCGCCGAGTACGCCGTGCACCAGTCCCTGCCGGTCTACTCGGGCGGCCTCGGCGTGCTGGCCGGCGACATCCTCAAGGCCGCCTCCGACCTCGCCGTGCCGCTCGTCGCCGTCGGCCTCATGTACCGCCACGGCTACTTCCGCCAGCGCACCGACGCCGGCGGCTGGCAGCACGAGTACTGGGTCGACACCGACCCCGACCGCGTGCCGGCCGCGCTCATCCGCGCCGGCGACCAGCCGCTGACGGTCAGCGTCCCCGTGTCCGACCGCCAGGTCATCGCCCAGGTGTGGCGTGTGAACGTCGGGCGCGTGCCGCTGCTGCTGCTCGACACCAACCGCCCCGAGAACACCCTGTCGGACCGCTTCATCACGTCGCGGCTGTACGTCGGCGAGAGTGACCTGCGCCTCGCCCAGTACGCGGTCCTCGGCATCGGCGGCGTGCGCGCCCTGCGGGCGCTGCACATCGACCCGGCCGTCGTCCACCTCAACGAAGGTCATGCCGCGTTCGCGTCGCTCGAGCTCGCGCGCGGCGAGGCGCTGCGCGGCGGGCTCGAGCTGCCCGACGCGTTCGCGGCGGCCCGCTCGCGCACCGTGTTCACCACCCACACGCCGGTGCCGGCGGGCAACGACACGTATCCCGCCGCGCAGGTCGCCGACCTGCTGTTCGGCCAGAGCGCCGAGCTCGGCGCGGACGTGGACGAGCTGATCGCCCGCGGGCGGACGAACCCCGACGACGCGGGCGAGCCCTTCGGCGTGACGCAGTTCGCCCTGCGCTCCAGCCGTTCCGCCAACGGCGTCGCCCGGCGCCACGGCGAGGTGGCGCGCGAGATGTGGCACGGCCTGTGGCCCGACCGCGCGGTGCCGGATGTCCCGATCACTCACGTCACCAACGGCGCGCACCTGCCGACATGGATCGGCGCGCCGATGCGCGCGCTGCTCGACCGTCACCTCGGCGCGGGCTGGACGTCGCGGGCGATGGACGCCGAGACGTGGGCGCCGGTGGCCGACATTCCCGACGAGGAGCTGTGGACGGCGCGAAACGAGCAGCGCCGCGAGCTGATCGGACTGGTGCGCGAGCGCAGCGTGATCGAGCGCCTGGCCCGCGGCGAGGGCAAGCAGTTCGCCCACGCCGCGGCCGAGCGCCTGGACGAGCGGGCGCTGACCGTCGGCTTCGCGCGCCGGCTGGCCACCTACAAGCGCCTGGACCTGCTGCTGGCCGACGTCGAGCGGATGGTCGCGCTGCTCGGCGCGGAGGATCGCCCCGTGCAGCTCCTGGTGGCCGGCAAGGCGCATCCGAAGGACGACGAGGGCAAGCGGCTGGTCACGCGCCTGTTCGAGTACCGCCACCGCCCCGAGTTCGCCAGCCGCGTCGAGTTCCTCGACGACTACGACATGGCCCTGGGCGCCAGCCTCGTCCGCGGCTGCGACGTGTGGGTCAACCTGCCACGGCCGCCGCTGGAGGCGTCGGGCACCTCGGGGATGAAGTCGGCCATGAACGGCGGCCTTCAGCTCTCGGTGCTCGACGGCTGGTGGCCCGAGGCCTACGACGGCACCAACGGCTGGGCGATCAACGGCGATGTCGAGGACGACCACGAGACCCAGAACGCCCACCACGCATCCGAGCTCTACCGGCTGCTCGGCGACGAGGTCGTGCCCGCCTTCTACGGCGCCGGCGACGGCACCCCACCGACCGCGTGGCTCGATCGCGTGCGCCGCGCCCTGATGACCGTGCCGCCGCAGTTCACGGCCGAGCGCATGGTGTCGGACTACGCGCGACGGGTGTATCCGGCGCCGGGCTGAGGGGCCTACAGCCCCGGCAGGCCGCCGCCGACCTTGGACAGGGCGTCCTGCGGCTCGAGCCCGAACTTCTGCAGCAGGCCGGAGTCGCGCTCGGGGTCGACCTGATCGGGCAGCTCCTGCTGGGCCTGGCCGACCTGATCGCCCTTGCCCTGCTCGCGCAGCAGGTCGAGGACCTTCTCCTTGGGGATCTCCATGGTGCTCCTCTCGTCGCGGGTTGGGCCTGGGGCCCACCCCGAGCCGTCCCCGGGACTGGCGCGCGGGCAAACGCCGCCGCGCCACGGTTGGCGTCTCGGCACCCGACGCGGCCGCAGCGGCGACCCCGGCCAGGGCATCGAGGGGAATGTCAAGCACGCGCTCGGGCGCAAATCCACACTATTCGTGGATTTGAGCCCGAGGACGAGGACACGTGGGCCACGCGAGGGTGCGACCGTCACCCGCGCCCGTTGCGCGCCGCCCGCACCTGGCCCAGGAACGCCGCGTGCAGCCGGGTGTCGTCGCTCAGCTCGGGGTGGAAGGCGATGGCCAGCAGCGAGCCCTGGCGCGCGGCGACCGGATGCCCGTCGACCGAGGCCAGGACCTCGACGCCGGGACCGTGCTCGGCGATCCACGGGGCGCGGATGAACACCGCGCGGACGGGGCCGCCCTCGAGGTCGGGGAAGCGCAGATCCTCCTCGAACGAGTGCACCTGCCGCCCGAAGGCGTTGCGCTCGGCGACGATGTCCATCAGGTCGAGGTGACCGCGGTCGAGCATGATCAGCCCGGCGCAGGTGCCGAAGATCGGCCGGCCCCCGGCGTGGAAGGCGCGCAGCGGATCGGCCAGCCCCTCGCGCTGGACGCCGAGCGTCATCGTCGTCGACTCGCCGCCGGGCATGACCAGCCCATCGAGCCCGTGGAGGTCGGCCGGCGTGCGCACCTCGCGGACCTCGGCGCCGAGCTCGCGGAGCACCCGCACGTGCGCGGCGAACCCGCCTTGCAGCGCGAGGACGCCGACGACGGGCGGCTGGCTCAAGCGGCTACCAGCCGCGGCCGGCGAGGGTCTGCTCGGGCTCCAGCCTGCGCACCTCGAGCGACGTCATCGCCGTGCCGAGGCCCTCGGAGGCCGCCGCCACGCGGGCCGCGTCGGCGAAATGCGTCGTCGCCTCGACGATCGCCGCCGCGCGGCGCGCCGGGTCCTCGGACTTGAAGATGCCCGAGCCGACGAACACGGCCTCGGCCCCCAGCTGCATGACCAGCGAGGCATCGGCCGGCGTGGCGATCCCGCCGGCGCAGAACAGCGGCACGGGCAGGCCACGGTCATGGGCGACGCGGCGGACGAGGTCGTGCGGCGCCTGCAGTTCCTTGGCCGCCCCGAACAGCTCGGCCTCGTCGAGCGTGGCCAGGCGGCGGATCTCGCCGGTGATCGCGCGCAGGTGACGGACGGCCTCGACGATGTCGCCGGTGCCCGCCTCGCCCTTGGAGCGGATCATCGCCGCCCCCTCGGAGATGCGACGCAGCGCCTCGCCCAGGTTCGTCGCGCCGCACACCACGGGGATGCGGAACGCCCACTTGTCGATGTGGTGTGCGTGATCGGCCGGCGTGAGGACCTCGGACTCGTCGATGTAGTCGACCTCGAGCGCCTCGAGCACCTGCGCCTCGGCGAAGTGGCCGATCCGCGCCTTGGCCATCACCGGGATGGTGACCGCGGCCTGGATGCCCTTGATCATCGTCGGGTCGCTCATCCGCGCCACGCCGCCGTCGCGGCGGATGTCGGCGGGGACGCGCTCGAGCGCCATGACGGCGGCGGCGCCGGCGTCCTCGGCGATCTTCGCCTGGTCGGGCGTGACCACGTCCATGATCACGCCGCCCTTGAGCATCTCGGCCAGGCCGGCCTTGACGCGGAATGTGGCCTCGTCGCGCATGAGGCCCCATCGTACCGTCCGCACGGCGCGTCCCGGGTCCACGAGGGCCGGGCGCCTACTTCAGCCTGAAGGCCTTTATGCGGTCGGCGTATTGCTCCTCGTCACGGCTGTAGACCCCGAAGGCAAGGGCCTGGATGAGCGTCAGCAGCGCAGTGTGCGAGCGAACGTAGGCGGGGCTGTTGGACGAGTAGTACAGACGCGTCTGGGCGAGCTTGGCCACCTCCGACAGCGTCGCGTCGGTGATCGCCACGGTGCGCGCCTTGCGGTGGCGGGCCAGCTTCATCGCCCGCACCACGAGCGGGTGCGGGCGCCCGGCCGACAGCCCGATGACGAGCGTGTCGGCGTCGATGCGCCCCAGGCGGCTGAGCGACTCCTGCGACGGGCTGGCCACGAGGTCGGCCTGCAGGTCGAGCAGCATCAGCAGGTGGCGCAGGTAGCTGGCGAAGAACGCCATCTGATCGGTGCCCGCGATGAGCACGCGCCGGGCCTGCGCGATCGCGTCGATGGCCGCTTCGACGTCGCGGCGGCTCGCGCGCCGGGCGGTCTCCTCCACGTTGACGTGGTCGGCGGCGACGGCGGTCTCGAACTCGCTCTGGTCCAGCGAGAACAGCGGCGCGGCCGACGAGGAGGATGAGGACGACGAGCCGTTCTGGGCGCCCGTGGCCAGCCCGGCCGCGACGCGCCGGCGGAACTCCTCGCGGGCCGAGGCCTGCAGCTCGGGAAAGCCCTCGAAGCCGAGCGCCTGCGAGAACCGCACGACCGTCGAGCTGGAGGTGTTGGCCCGCCGGGCGAGCTCCTCGGCGGTCTGGAAGGCGACCTCGTCGAGGTGGTCGACGATGTACTGCGCAACGTCCTTCTGCGAGCGCGAGAACTCGTCGAAGCGGGCACGGATGTAGGCCGACAGCGTCTGATGGCCACCGGTCTCGTGGGGGGCCGGTGCCGTGGTCGATCCCGTTCGCTTCATTGGCAGGCCAGCTATTCGACGGCCGCCTCGGGCAGTCCTGCAAACGACGCGCGCCGCTCGTCCGGCCAAACCGTCCGTTCGGGCGCCGCACGGCTCAAGACTGCACAGGGGGCGACCGACCCACTGCGGGGAGATGATCGCCGACGGTCCACTGCCCGGCACGGGTGCCGCTCGCGCCGCGCTGATCGCGCTGACGCTGCTGCTCGGCGCAAGCGTGCTGAGCGCGGTCACCGGCGTCGACGCCGGCCCGCTGGCGTGGCTGATCGAGAAGTGGGGCTACAACGTCGTGCTCGTGGGCGCCGGCCTGATCTGCCTGGCTCGCGGCGTGCGCGTGCCGGGCGAGCGCGCGGCGTGGCTGACGATCGGGGCCGCCGTCGTCGGCTGGGCGCTGGGCAACGTCCACTACACCGCCGTGCTCTGGGACCTGGACCCGATCCCGATCCCCTCGCTCAGCGACGCCCTGTGGCTCGTGTTCTACCCGGTGGTCTACGTCGGCGTGGCGCTGCTCATGCGCGCCAGGATCGCGCGCTTCCACGCGAGCCTGTGGGTCGACGGAGCGCTCGCTGCGCTCGCCGTCGCGGCGCTCTCGGCCGCGCTGTTCCAGCCCGTGCTCGAGGGCGCCGAGGGCGATGCGCTCGAGGTGGCGACCAACCTCGCCTACCCGATCGGCGACCTCGTGCTGCTCGGCGTGGTCACGGGCGGCGTCGCGCTCACCGGCTGGAAGCCCGGCGTGACCTGGGGCGCATTCGCCGTCAGCTTCCTGATCTTCGGCGTCTCCGACGGCATCTACCTGATCGGCAACGCAACCGGCACCTGGAACGCCGGATCGGTGTTCGAGGCCGGCTGGCCGGCGGCCACGCTGCTGCTGGCCTGGGCGGCGTGGATGCGCCCGCAGGGAGTCCGGCCGCGGGCGCTGGACGGTCGCCGCAACCTGCTCGTGCCGATCGCCTTCGCGCTGCTCGCACTGCTGCTGCTCGTCTCCGACCACTTCGAGCGCCTCAACCTGCTCGCGGTCGCGCTGGCCTGGGCGTCGGTGCTGGCCGTGTTCGGGCGCTTCGCGATGACCTTCTTCGCCAACCTGTCGATGCTCGACCACAGTCGACGCGAGGCGCTGACGGACCCGCTGACCGGGCTGGGCAACCGCCGCCGGCTGATCCGCGACCTCGAGGACGCGCTGGCCCGCGGAGCGTCCGCTCCCGCCGCGCTCGTGCTCTACGACCTCAACGGCTTCAAGGCCTACAACGACACCTTCGGGCACCCGGCCGGCGACGCGCTGCTGACGCGCCTCGGGGCGCGCCTCGGCGCCGCCACCGCCCCCGACGCGCAGGCCTACCGCATGGGCGGCGACGAGTTCTGCGTGCTGGCCACGGTCCCCGCCGAGCGCGTCATGGGCGTCGTCGAGCGCGGCCAGCACGCCCTGAACGAGTCCGGCGACGGCTTCGAGGTCAGCGCGGCCTTCGGCACCGTGATGCTGCCCGAGGAGGCACAGGACGCCGGCACCGCGCTGGGCATCGCCGACCGCCGCATGTACGCCCACAAGGCAGGCGGCGTGCGTCGCTCGGCCGACGAGCAGACCCGCGACGCGCTGCTCAAGGCGCTCGAGGAGCACCATCCCGATCTCAACGAGCACGTACACGACGTCGGACTGCTGGCCGCGGCGGTGGCGCGCGAGCTCGGCTTCACCGGCCACGCGCTCCAGCACGTCCGCCAGGCCGCGGAGCTTCATGACATCGGCAAGGTCGCCGTGCCCCGGGCGGTGCTCGACAAGCCGGGCCGCCTGGACCCGGACGAGTGGGCGTTCATCGCCCGCCACACGATGATCGGCGAGCGGATCCTGGGCGCCGCCCAGGCGCTGCGTCCCGTCGCGTGCCTCGTGCGGGCCAGCCACGAGCACTTCGACGGCAACGGCTACCCGGACGGCCTGCGCGGGGCTGAGATCCCGCTCGGCGCGCGGATCGTCGCGGTGTGCGACGCCTACGACGCGATGACGTCGGACCGCCCGTACCGGCTGCGGATGACGCACGAGCAGGCGATCGCCGAGCTCCAGCGCTGCGCGGGTGGCCAGTTCGACCCCGCGGTCGTCAGCGCGTTCTGCGCCGCTGAGGGTCGCCGGGCGACCGACGTGGCCGGCAGCGCCGGGCCGTAGGCCCGCCCTCAGTCCCTCGCGGCGAGCTGCTTCTTGACGATCTTGCCCATCGCATTGCGCGGCAGCTCGTCGAGGTAGCGCACGGCGCGCGGGCGCTTGTGCGGGGTCAGCAGGCGGGCGACGTGGTCGCTGAGCTCGTCCGCCTCCGGGCGCTCGCCGTCGGCGGGCACGACCCAGGCGACGATCCGCTCGCCGAGGTCGTCGTCGGGCTCGCCGGTGACGGCGGCCTCACGGACGCCGGGGTGCTCGAGCAGCGCGCTCTCGATCTCGCCGGCGCCGATCTTGAAGCCGCCGCTCTTGATCAGGTCGGTGGCTCGCCGGCCGACGATGCGCAGGTAGCCGTCCTCCGCGCGGGTGGCCATGTCCCCGGTGACGAACCAGCCGTCGCGCATCGCCTCGGCGGTGGCGTCGGGACGGTTGCGGTACTCGAGGAACAGGTTCGGCCCGCGGACCTGGATCTCGCCGATCGTCTCGTCGTCGGAGGCCTCGACCGGCCCGCCCTCGTCGTCGACGAGCCGGATGTCGACGCCGCGCAGAGGCACGCCGACCGTCCCCGGCCGGCGGTCGCCGTCGAAGCGCACGGCGCTGTTCATCAGGGTCTCGCTCATCCCGTAGCGCTCGACGATGCGCTGGCCGGTGAGCCGCTCGAAGCGGATGTGCTGGCTGGCCGGAAGCGGCGCCGATCCGGACACGAGCACCCGCGCCTGGGCCACGCCGCGGGCCAGCGCTGCATCGCGCTCGGCGTCGGCCGCCAGCCGGGTGTACATCGTCGGCACGCCGAACATCATCGTCGCCGGCCCCGCGAGCTCGGCGGCCATCGCCGCCGAGTCGAATCGGCCGAGGTGATGGACGCTCCCGCCGAGGCGCAGCGGCCCGAGCACGCCGAGGATCAGCCCGTGCACGTGGAAGAGGGGCAGCCCGTGGGCGAGGACGTCGTCGCCCGTCCACTCCCAGGCGTCGGCCAGGGCGTCGAGGTTGGAGGCGATCGCGCGGCGCGGCAGGACGGCGCCCTTGGGCGGCCCGGTGGTGCCGGACGTGTAGACGATGACCGCCGGCGCCTCGGGGCCGGGCTCGGGCGGCAGGGCCCCGGCACGCGCCCCGCCGCCCGCCACCCCGCCGGCATCGACGTCGACGTCCAGGCGGCGAACCGCGCTCAGCGCCTCGGGCAGCTCGGTGCCGGCGGCCGTGAGCACCACCTCGGGGGCGCTGTCGCGGACCATGTGCTCGAGCTCGCGCTCCCCCGACTTGGGGTTGACGGGCACGAGCGGCACGCCGGCCAGCAGCGCGCCGACGGTGCCGACGCAGGTCTCGAGCGTGGATTGCGCGAACACGGCCACGCGCGCGGCGGAGGCGATCTCCGTGGCCACGGAGCGGACGGCGCCGGCCAGCTCGCGGTAGGTCAGCGCGCGCTCGCCGAAGCGGATCGCCTCCTTGGAGGACGGCTCGCCCAGCGGCGGCAGCAGCGGCCCGTACCCGGGCGCGGGGCCCGTGCGCTCCGGCGTCGGCGCGTCGTCGATGCTCATCTCAGACCAGGCCGAGCAGCACGGCGACCACGACGACGAGCCCGATCAGGACGGTCAGGACAGCGAGCCGGGTTCCCCACGCCGCGGACGGCCGCCCCGCGCGCGCTCGGCGGTCGGTCGGTGAGGTGGCCGCGGGCGGGCGCAGTCGGTCGACCGGTGGGTCGGCGGCGCGGTCGGACACCGCGGTGTCGCGCTCGGCGCGGGCCGTGTCGCGCTCGGCGATCGCCGCGTCGCGCTCGGCGATCGCCGCCCGGCCGGCCTTGACCGCGGCGTCGCGATCGGACGCCGCGGCAACGCGGGTGGCGACGGCGGCGTCGAGCCGGGCAGCGAGCTCGTCGCGCTCGCGGCGCGCGTCGTCGCGTTCGTGCGCTGCGGCCGCGCGCTCCTCGCGCGCGGCGTCGCGCGCGCGGCGCGCGTCGTCGCGTTCGTGCGCTGCGGCCGCGCGCTCCTCGCGCGCGGCGTCGCGCGCGCGCTCCGCGGCGTCGCGCTCGGACACGATCGCCTCGAGCGCCACGGGATCCGGCTCGGCGGCGCGGGGCGCATCACGGGCCGCCTCGCGCTCGCGATCGGCGGCGGCCAGCGCCCGGCGCAGCTCCTCGTGGCGTGCGCGCATGGCCTCCAGGTCGCGGTCGAGATCCTCGGCGCGCGATCGGGCGGCATCGCGGTCGGCGGCCGCGCCGTCACGCTCCGTCATGGCCGCGTCGCGCTCGGCACCCGCGGCGGCCACGGCCGCATCGCGCTCGGCACCCGCGGCGGCCACGGCCGCATCGCGCTCGGCACCCGCGGCGGCCACGGCCGCATCGCGCTCGGCCCGCAGCTCGGCCAGCTCGCCACGGCGCGCCTTCGCGGCGCGCTCGAGCTCGGCCTCGAGGCGAGCGATCCGTGCCTGCGCGTCGGCCAGCGCACGGGCCAGCGCCTCGTTGCGCCCCTCCGCGTGGGCCGTCACGCGCGGACCGGTCCTGCCACCCCCGCCCTTGCGCGGCGCCGCCCCGCCGCGCCGCCGCGCACCCGGGGAACGGGCCGGGGGCAGTTCGACAGCCAGGCTCGGGGCCACCGACAGCTCGGCGGCGGCGAGGTCGACGGGCTCGCCCTCCCAGGTGAACGCGGCCGTCCAGGTCTCGCCGTCGTCGGCCGCCCACGGCTTGTGCTCGAGCAGCGCGAGCATCCGCCGGCGGTCATCCCCGGCGTCGACCACGAGCGCGGGGCGCATGAAGCGATGCCCGCGCAGCCCGAACCAGCGCCCGACCACCTCGAGGCGATCGGCCGCCGTCCATCCGAAGCGGTCGACCTCGAATGTCACCTCGTCCGTCGCCAGGACGGTCGCTGAAACGTCGCTGCTGGCCATGAGCCTCCGTGCGGCTACCCGTTCGCGGCTGCAAAGGCACGGTACCGCGACGGGGCACGGGCGTGTGCCTACGCGTCCAGTCCCCTCAAGCGCGCGTCGCGGCCGACGACTACTGGACGGCTTGGTCCGTCTCTCCGGCCGAGCGCATCGGTGAATCGGGACCGAGGCCCGGGGGGTGCCTCGGTCCCTCACCGAACAGCCCCGCATCACCGCGCGGCGCCGCGCCGCCCCCAGACATCTCGCGCGCGCCGTGTCGATCCCACGTGGGCCTGTTCGACGTGGTTGTAGAACAGGGTTCGGAAGACGCCGAGCCCGCAACCACGAGGAGCCGCCCGGATGCCGCGTTTCATGATGTTCATGTGCCCCGCCCAGACCGAGGAGGAGAACTGGGCGCCGAGCGCCGACGACGTCGCCGCGATGAGCCGGTACAACGAGGAGCTGACCACGGCGGGCGTGCTGCTGGCGCTCGACGGGCTCCACCCGATCGCCAGGGGCGCGCGCGTGTCGTTCTCGGGCGGCAAGGGCACCGTCACCGACGGGCCGTTCACCGAGGCCAAGGAGGTGGTCGGCGGCTACTGGATCATCCAGGCCAAGTCCAAGGAGGAGGCGGTCGAGTGGGCGTCGCGCTGCCCGGCCGGCGACGGCGACATGATCGAGGTCCGCCAGGTCTTCGAGATGTCTGACTTCTCGGAGGACGTCCAGGCCGCCGCCGAGCTCTCGCAGGTCCCACCCGAGCAGACGTCGGCGGACCGGTGACACCGACCGTCCTCGTGCCCGCCAACCCGACCCCGATGTCCGCCCGCACCACGCACGGCGCGATCGATGCGGTCTGGCGGATCGAGTCGGCCCGGCTGATCGCCGGGCTCGCGCGGATCGTGCGCGACGTCGGGCTGGCCGAGGACCTCGCACAGGACGCGCTCGTGATCGCACTCGAGCGCTGGCCGCAGTCTGGCGTCCCGGACAACCCGGGCGCCTGGCTGATGGCGACCGCGAAGCACCGCGCGATCGACGTGCTGCGCCGTAGCGCGACGCTCGAGCGCAAGCACGAGGAGATCGCCCGCGACCTCGAGACGGAGCTCGAGCCCGATCTCGACGCCGCGCTCGACGACGACATCGGCGACGACCTGCTGAGCCTCGTGTTCACCACCTGCCATCCCGTGCTCTCGACAGAGGCGCGGATCGCCCTGACGCTGCGCCTGCTCGGGGGGCTCACGACTCAGGAGATCGCGCGCGGGTTCCTGGTGGCCGAGCCGACCGTCGCCCAGCGCATCGTCAGGGCCAAGCGGACGCTGGCCGAGGCCCACGTCCCGTTCGAGGTCCCGGGCGGCGACGAGCTGGCCGAGCGCCTGTCATCCGTGCTGGAGGTCGTCTACCTGATCTTCAACGAGGGCTACTCGGCCACCGCGGGCAACGACTGGATGCGTCCCGGGCTGTGCGAGGACGCCCTGCGCCTGGGGCGCATCCTCGCCGCGATCCTCCCGCAGGAGTCCGAGGTGCACGGGCTCGTGGCGCTCATGGAGATCCAGCAGTCGCGCGCCCGGGCGCGGGTCGGTCCCGCGGGCGAGCCGGTCCTGCTGCTCGACCAGGACCGGGCGCGCTGGGACCGTCTGCTCGTCGGCCGCGGCCTGCTGGCGCTCGACCGCGCCGCCGCGCTCGGCGGCGCGTTCGGCCCGTACGCGCTCCAGGCCGCGATCGCCGCCTGCCACGCGCGGGCCCGAACGGCGGAGGAGACGGACTGGGAGCGCATCGCGGCGCTCTACGACGCGCTCGCCCAGCTCGCGCCCTCACCCGTCGTCGAGCTCAATCGCGCCGTGGCCTACGCGATGGCGTTCGGGCCGGACGCGGGCCTGCAGATCGTCGACGGGCTGCTGGCCGAGCCGTCGCTGAAGTGCTACCACCTCCTGCCCAGCGTCCGGGGCGACCTGCTGACCAAGCTCGGCCGCCTCGACGACGCCCGCGCAGAGTTCGAGCGCGCCGCCTCGCTGACCCGAAACGCGCGCGAGCGCGCGCTGCTGCTCGAGCGCGCCGCCGCCTCGCGCGTGCACGGCTGACGGTCAGGACTCGTCGCCGTCGCGCCAGTGGTACGGCCGCTGGCGCGACATCGTGTACCAGGCCACGATCGTGACGATGAACAGCGTCAGCGCGATCAGCATGTAGAGCAGCGCCTGGCCCCAGTAGCCGTCGCGGGCGCGCAGCACGGCGGCGATGCCGTTGAGCACCCCGGCGATCTGCGCCGACAGGATGAACAGGTAGACGAGCGCGCGCTTGAATCGGCTGGGCATGCCCGCGACCAACTGTACGGACGACCGGCCGCCCAGCGGGCGGCTCCGCAGCGGGCCGGGAGCCGGTCGATCGGCCGCAGGGCGTAGACTTCGTGACGTTCGCTGCGCACTGGGCCCTGTCTCTTCCGCCCGCGCGCGAGCCACCATTCGGAGGGGCACGAAAGGACTGCGCGATGACGCCAGCCAAGGACCCGACGCGCCACCGAGGCGCCCGATGAGCGCTCCCGAGCGGGCGGACCGCCTCCAGCAGGTCGAATCGCAGGTCAGCTACCACCGCCAGCGCCTGGCGCTCTACGTCCGCCTGCACGACAACCCGTCCTCCCCGCGCCTGCGCGAGCTGGAGGACGCCTACCGCGCCGCCCAGGATCGGCTGGCCCAGTGCCGGGAGGCGCGCGAGGGCTGAGGGCGGCGCGTGCGACCGCCGCGCCGGGGACCGGCGCGGCGCGCGCCGCTACGCGCCCGGCGCTCGGTACTGGACGTGCTCGACCTTGCGCAGAGCATCCAGGGTCTCGTCGACGGTCAGCAGGACTGTCGTCTCGAGCGAGCTGAGCGCACCGCCGCCACTGATCGCCAGCGCAACCGCGGCCATGGACACGTTGTCGGGAGCTTCCCACAGGGTGTAGCCGTCGTGTCCGCCGAAGGCGTACCAGAACCCGTGGAGCTTCCCACCGACCGACTCGATATAGGACTGGGCAGCCGGTCGGCGGTCCTCTGGGTTGCCGATCAGCCTGGCCCACGTCTCCGGCGTATAGCTGAACCTCGATAGGTAGAGCGGCATCGTCCTCCCTCTCGTTCGCCGACCCGGCGCGAGTCGCGGTCAGGCGTCGAGTATGACCCGCCCGGGAGCAGACGAGGTGACGCTTCCGTGCGAGCGAGAGCCAAGCAGTCCGGGGGCTCAAGTACGGACGTCGATCAGCGGTGGCGCTCTCATGGGCCCGGCAGGACTCGAACCTGCGTCTGACCGATTATGAGTCGGCTGCTCTGACCAACTGAGCTACGGGCCCGCGCGCCGATTGTCGCCCACCGGCGGCCCCGGGCGCGCGCGGCCCGGCGCAGCTAGGTGACCTTGGCGATCGCGCGGCTCAGCTCCCCGACCGAGAAGGCGCCCTCGAAACGCGCGGCCACCTTGCCGGAGCGGTCGATGACGAACGTCCAGGGCTCGGAGCGCAGGCGCCAGCGCGCGACCGGTGGCTGGACGCCCTTGTCCACCTGGTTGTCGCGGTAGATCTCCTGGTGGATGAAGGCGACGCCGCTCGGGGCGCGCGACTTCGCCTCCTCGACGATGTCGACGACGGGCCCGCACACACGGCTCGCGCAGAGCAGCGGTGTCGAGAAGGTGATGACGACCGGCTTGCGACCGAGCACGTCGGCCAGGTCGGTCTGCAGCAGGTCTTCGGCCGGCGGGGTGCGGGTGGAGATCTGCGCGGCGTCGCCGCCGACGTCGGCCATCGTCTTCGTGTGGACGCGGATCGCTCGCTCGCCGACTTCGGGTGGGCCCGACGCGCTCGACCCGCCGACCTCGACCGTGAACGGGTTCGTGCTGATCAGGCGGCCGTCGAGCTTGGCCATCGCCGTGATGATCTGCTTGCCCGTGTGCCAGAAGGGAACGTCGGCGACGTACACCGACTTGGCCGCGTCGGGGTCCGATGCCGTCGTCCGGCTCTGGAACGGCCCGCGCACCTTCAGCGACTCCGAGCGCGCGAGGTACGGGCCGCGCAGCCCGCTGCCGTCGGCATGGGCGACGTAGAGCGCGACCGCGGCGCCGGTCACCTGCTTGCGGGCGGTGTCGAACAGCGCGAAGCCGTAGCGGTTGGTCCCCTTGCTCAGGTCCTGGACGCCGGGCGCGAAGACGAGGCTCTGCCCCGCCTCGGCCTGCAGCGTGCTGATCGTCCTGCCGTCGGCCTTGGGGAAGTCCGCCGGGCGAGCGGTGGCGTCCGGCTGGCGCGGCGGGGCGCTGCCCTCGTCGCCCGACCCGCACCCCGCCGCCCCGAGGGCGGCCAGCAGCGCGACGACGGCGGTCGACAGGGGGCGGGGCACGGGGCGAGTGTAGGCCGTGGTGATTGGATACGGCGCCGGTACGGCGGCGAGCGAGGGAGGGCGGGGTGGCGCAGCGAGCGGCGCTGGTGACGGGGGCTTCGAGCGGGATCGGGCTCGCGGTCGCGCGCGTGCTGGCCGAGGAGGGCCATGCCCTGACGATCGCCGCGCGCCGGGCGGAGAAGCTCGAGGCCGCGGCGTCGGAGCTGGCCGCCGCGGGCTTCGACGTCCACGCCGTCGCGGCCGATCTGGGCCGCGAGGAGGAGGTCGCCCGGGTGGTGGCCGAGCACCGCGACCGCCACGGGCGGCTCGACGTGCTGGTCAACAACGCCGGCATGGGCGCGGGCGAGGCGGTCGGCGAGCTGACGACGAAGAAGGTCGACCTGCAGATCGCCACGAACCTGCGCTCGGTCATCCTCTTCTACCGCGAGTGCCACGACCTGCTCGTGACCGCCGGCGCCGAGCACCGCGGCGCGCTCGTGGTCAACACCGCCTCGATCGCCGGCAAGGACGGGCAGCCGTGGCTGTCGGTGTACAGCGCGACCAAGGCCGCCGTGATCGGGTTCACGCAGGCCATGTCCAAGGAGCTGGCCGACGCGGGCGTGAAGTCGACCGCCCTGTGCCCCGGGTTCGTCGATACCCCGATGACCGGCTACCTCAAGGACCGGCTCCCGGCCGAGGACATGATCCGCACGAGCGACATCGTCGCCGCGGTGCGCTTCCTGCTCGCGCTGTCCCCGGCCTGCCTCGTGCCGGAGATCGTCTTCGGGCGCCGTGGCGGCGGGCTCTAGGACGCTGCTAGGCGCCGCGGGCGCGGAGGGCCTCGGCCACCGCGCGGTGGCCGCCGTGCTCGGCCCAGTCGGCCGGTGTGCCGTGGTATATCCCGTCGCGCGCCGTGGGGTCGGCGCCGGCGCGCAGGAGCGCGTCGACGGCGGCGCGGCGGCCGCCCTGCGCGGCGAGGTGCAGCGGCGTGACGCCGCGCCCGTGGTCGGGGCCGCCGAAGGAGCTGCGCCCGCTGGGATCCGCGCCGAGCGCGACCAGGCGCTCGATCGCCCGCGGCCGGTCGCAGGCGGCCGCCCAGCTCATCGCGGTGCCGCGGTTGACGTCGGCGTCAGGCCTCGCCCCGCGCGCGACGAGCACGCCGAGCGCGTCGACGCGGTCGTTGCGCGCCGCCCAGCTCAGTGCCTCGTCGCGGACCTCGTGCGGGTCGTCGGAGGGCCGCCACGCCGGGAAGCCGCTGTGCGGACGGTAGAAGCCGCGGTGGGCGCCGGCCTCGGGTGCGAGCGTGCCGTCGGGCTCGAGCAGTTCGTCGAGCAGGTCGGCGTGCCCGAGCCCGGCCGCGGCGCGAAGGTTGCGCGGCTGGATGCCGCCGGCCCCGGCCAGCAGCTCGGCCGTCTCGACGTTGCCCCAGAACAGGGCGACGATCAGCGGCGTGCCGCCGTCGCCGCGCGCCGGGGCGTCGGGCGGGGTGCCCGCCTCGAGCAGCGTGCGCGCCAGCGACGGCCGATCGCTGTAGGCCGCCTGGTGCAGCGCCGTCCAGCCGTGGGCGTTGCTCGCGGCCGGGTCGGCGCCACGCTCGAGCAACAGCGCGACGAGGCGCTCGTCACCCGTCGCGGCCGCCATGCCGAGCAGGCCGTTTCCGTTCGTGCCGCGTGTGGTGACGAGGTCGGGGAAGCGGTCGAGCTGCGCGCGCAGGCCGTCGAGGTCGTGGGCCTCGAGCGCCCGGTAGGCGCGCGCGAACGGCTCGCCGCCGTCGCGCAGCGTGCTCACGTGACGGCGCAGCGCCGCCCAGCTCGCGAAGCCGTGGCGGCGGGCGACGACGGTCCGGGCGCCGGCCGCGCTCAGCGGGGCGCCGTGGCGCTCGAAGGCGGCGACCGCGCCCTCGGTGCCGTCCTCGGCGGAGGCGCGCAGGCCGGACGCGCGGCCCTCGTAGTAGTCGAGGTCTTCGTGGAACGGGTGCTCGAGGTCGGCGCCGTGGGCGGCCACCCGCTCCACGTAGGACTTCAGGCGCGGCCAGCTCGCGAAGCCGTGCTCGCGCGCGACGACGAGCTGGGCGTCGCTGAGCTTGGGCGGCGCGGACGGCTCGGGATGGTGGGCGGCCACGCGCGCCAGCGCGGCAGCGTCACCGGCGCGGGTGTCGCGCAGCAGGTCCTTGGCGCGCCGGCGCAGCTGCTCGAGGCTCGGTGCGGCGGGAAGCGGGGTGGTCACGGCAGCCTCCCCTCACCTGGCCCATGGTCCGCTGGCGCTCGGGCGGGAGGAAGGTCGTGACTGGGTGACTGCTCGCTCAGGGTGGGCTCGGCCCTTTCCGCAGACGGGACGCGGCCCCGGCCGCGCGCCGCGAGCCTAGCGGCTGTGGCGCCGGGCGGCCAGCGCGGTCGGCGTGGATAGGGTGAGCGCCGGGGCGGGATGAAGCTCGGGGTGCACATCGGCTACTGGGGACTGGGTGGGCTGACCGGCGCCGACCAGCTCGCGATCGTGCTCGAAGCAGAGCGAGCGGGCTACGACAGCGTGTGGGCGGCCGAGGCCTACGGCTCCGACGCGGCCACGATCCTTGGGTGGATCGCCGGCCAGACCGAGCGCATCCGCATCGGCTCGGCCATCTTCCAGATGCCGGCGCGCTCGCCGGCGATGACCGCGATGACCGCCGCCACGCTCGACCAGATCTCGGGCGGGCGGATGATGCTCGGCCTCGGGTCGTCGGGCCCGCAGGTGGCCGAAGGCTGGCACGGCCAGCGCTTCGCCCGTCAGATCCAGCGCACGCGAGAGTACGTCGCCGTGGTGCGCAAGGCGCTGGCCCGCGAGCGGCTCGAGTTCCACGGCGAGACGCTCGAGCTGCCACTGCCGGACGGCCCCGGCAAGGCCCTGAAGCTGACGATCGCCCCCGTCCAGGAGCGGATCCCGATCTACCTGGCCGCGATCGGCCCCAACAACATCCGGCTCGCCGGCGAGGTGGCCGACGGCTGGATCCCGATGCTGCTCTCGCCCGAGCACCTGGGCGAGGTCCGCCCGCTGCTCGAGGAGGGCGCCGGTCGCGGCGGGCGCTCACTCGACGGATTCGACATCGCGCCGAGCGTCTGCGTGGCGGTCGACGACGACCTGGCCGCGGCACGCGACGTGATGCGCCCGCTGATCGCGCTCTACGTCGGCGGCATGGGCTCGCGGGAGCGCAACTTCTACAACGCGGCGGTAAGCCGCTACGGGTTCGAGCAGGCCGCGGCCCGGGTCCAGGACCTGTTCCTCGATGGCCGCCGGCAGGACGCGGCGGCCGCGGTGCCCGACGAGCTCATCGACCTCGTCACGCTGTGCGGGCCGGCCGACCGCGTACGCGCCCGCCTGGCCGTCTACCGCGAGGCCGGCGTGGGGACCCTGGGGGTCACGCCGATGGCGCTGACGCGCGACGAGCGCATCGACCAGCTGCGCCGCATCGCCGAGCTTGCCGGCTGACCACCTGCGCCTGCTGCTCGGCGCCTTCGGCGATCCCGGGCACGCCTTCCCCGACGATCGCGCTCGGCCGGGCGCTGGTGGCGCGGGGGCACACGGTGGTGCTGCAGACCTGGGCGCGCTGGCGGGAGCCGGTGCAGGCCGAGGGGATGCGCTTCGAGCCGGCGCCGGAGTACCGCGTGGTCCCGGGCGAGGGCGAGGCGCTCGGGCCATACGAGGCGGCGGCGCGGGCCGCGTCGGACACGCGACCGCTGATCGCGGAGCTTCGGCCGGACGCCGTCGTGGCCGACATCCTCACACTGGCGCCGGCGCTCGCCGCCGAGGCCGAGGGGCGGCCGGTGGCGACGCTGATCCCGCACATCGACCCGCGCGGCGGGCCCGGCTTCCCGCCCTTCGCGCTGGGCGCGCGGCTGCCCCGCACGGCCGCCGGGCGGCGGCTGTGGGATGCCTCCGAGCGCCTGGTCGAGCCCGCGCTTCAGCGCGGGCGAGCCGAGCTCAACGAGGCGCGCGAGCGGCTCGGGCTGCCGCCGCTGGCCCACGTGCACGGCGGGATCTCGCGCGCGCTGAGCCTGATCGCGACGTTCCCACAGCTCGAGTATCCGCGACCGACGCGGCCTTCGGCCCACGTGGTCGGGCCGTTGCTGTGGGAGTTGCCCTTCGATGCGGAGGTCGAGCCGCCGTCCGGCCGTGGCCCGCTGGTGCTCGTCGCGCCGTCGACATCGCAGGATCCCGAGCACCGGCTGCTGCGCGCCGCGCTCGCCGGCCTGGCCGACGTTCCCGTCCGCGTGCTCGCGGTGCTGAACGGCCGCCCGCTCAGCGGGCCGGTCGACGTGCCCGCCAACGCGCGGCTGGTCGAGTGGGCCTCCTACGCGCGGGTCATGCCGCGCTGCGACGTGGTCGTCAGTCACGCCGGACACGGGACCGTGGCCCGGGCGCTCGCCTCGGGCTGCGTGGTCGTCGCCGTGCCGGCGGCCGGCGACATGAACGAGACCGCCGCGCGCGTGGACTGGGCCGGCTGCGGCGTGCGGGTGCCGGGCCGGCTGTGCCGCGCGGGCGCGATCGCACTGGCCGTCCGGCGTGCGCTCGGCGACCCGCGGAGGGCGCGACGAGCACGCGAGATCGCCGCATGGGCGGCGACGAACGACGCGGGCGCCCGTGCTGCGGCGCTCGTCGAGGACCTGGCCTCGAGTCGCGGCTGAGCGTCAGTGGGCTCCCCATGCCGCGTCGACGAGGACGATCGTGGCGTCGGCGGTCGTCAGCCTCGGGCTGGAGCGGCGGGGCGGCGCCGTGGTGCAGCCGCCGCACGGGTCCACGAGCTGGTCGAGGTCGGCGGTCTGGTCGAGGGTGACAGCGGCACGCCCTCGATCCCGCGCGCCCAGGGACCAGACTGCGCGAGGTCGAGCACGTGCTTGTTCCGTCGCGCGCTCCTAGGCGAGGACGTCAACGCGGGGTCGCTGCGTGGCGGCGAGGCCGGTCCAGCAACTCGCGCGAGCGCATGCACCAGTTTTGTGCGCAGAACTAGTGTTCGCACGTCATGGAACGCGAATGGTTGGCGGGGGAGCTGGAGGCGGGAAGGTCGATCGAGGCGATCGCGCGGGAGGTCGGGCGCGCGCCGTCGACCGTGGCGTACTGGGTGAATCGGCACGGGCTGAACTCGCAGTTCGTGGCCAAGCACGCCGCGCGTGGGCCGATATCGAGGGAGCAACTCGAGTCGCTGATCCAACGCGGACTGTCCGTGCGACAGATCGCCCGCGAGCTCGATCGCAGCCCGTCCACGATTCGACACTGGCTCCGGCACCACGACCTCAAGACGCAGCCAGCGCGATACGCGCCGCGCGACGGAGAAGCCGGCGGGGAGCTTCTGCGCGACTGCCCCGAGCACGGCTGGACGTGTTCCGTCGCATCGGAGCCGCAGACGCATTACCGGTGCGCGGAGTGTGTCGTGGAGGCCGTGTCAACCGCCGGCGGCGCATCAAGGAGATCCTCGTCCGCGAGGCCGGGGGCGCCTGTGCGCTCTGCGGATATGACGCCTGCCTCGGCGCGCTGCAGTTCCACCATCTCGATCCTGCGTCCAAGAAGTTCCATCTCGGTCGCGAGGGTGTCACCCGCTCGCTGGAGCGAGCGCGAGCAGAAGCGGAAAGTGCGTCCTCCTCTGCGCGAGGTGCCATACGGAAGTGGAACTCGGGTTCACGCAGCTTCACGTACCATCGGGATCCGAGACGCCCAGGGACTATCCTGGGTAGCTCAGTTGGCGGTCGGGGGTAGCTCAATGGCAGAGCATTCGGCTGTTAACCGAAGGGTTGTGGGTTCGAGTCCCACCCCCCGAGCTTCATCCGGGACGGCGCCTGCTAGGCGCCGTTCTTGTGCCCGTCGGCGTTCAGCGTCGCAGGCCCCACTGTGCTACGCCCCCCCGGCCGCGACCGCTTCGCGCCCCGTCGCCCACGCCTCGGGGAGGTCCCGAGCTGCCGGGCTGACGCGCCGCCGGGCGCGGTCGCCGCACCGTCCCGGTGCCCCGCTCCCCTACTCCGCCGGCTGCGACTCGGCCATCGCCCGCTCGATCGCTCGGTTGCGCCGGTGGCGCAGCTCCTCGCGACGAGCGACGAGCGGCGCCACGTCACCGCTCCCGGCCGAGCGCGCGGACGCGATGTCGCGCTCGAGGCGAAGCAGCTCGAGGTTCAGCGACTCGCCCTCGAGGGCGGCTCGGGAGCCGCTTCCCTGCGCGGCGCGGATCGAGAGCCCGGCGATCAGCTTGGCCAACTCGGTGTCCTCCGCGTCGACCCCGGCCGCCGGATCATCGAGGTGCTCACGCAGGTGGCGCGCCGCCCGGCGGGTCAGCTCGCTGCCGAACGCCGTGTCCGGGTCGAGGTCGCGCAGCGCCTGTGCGCCCTCGGAGGGCACCGCGATGCACTGGGCCAGGAACGCGCGCTCGGCCCGGGCGAAGGCGTCCAGCGGGACGGCCACGCCGCCCCGCGGCGCGCCGGCCGGAGCCCCGGCCGTCCCGCCGGAGACCGGAGCCGGAGCCGGAGCCCGCGGCCGCGCCATCGCGCTCACGGTCGCGCCCGCCCCGCGACCCCGCGGTGGGCGGCCCCGCGCCCGCGCGCCCGGCACCCGGCGGCCCCGCGCCCGGGCGCGCCAGCCACGAGGCGACCAGCGCGGGCGACAGATCGGTCCGGTCGGCCACCATGGCCACGAGCT
The DNA here is from genome assembly GCA_963787065.1 of uncultured Actinomycetes bacterium. GTDB lineage: Bacteria > Actinomycetota > Thermoleophilia > Solirubrobacterales > Solirubrobacteraceae > JAOPZW01. The sequence goes on along the minus strand of CAWBBQ010000034.1, from coordinate 173,165 downwards.
CCTCGCGCAGCGCGCTCGGCGGGACCGGCGCGAACACCGGCCGCAGCGCGTCGATGACGCGGTCCTTGCCCTCGGCCGCCGACAGGTCGGCCATGTCGAGCTCGCGCTCCACGCGGAAGCGGACGAAGGGCACCGACGCCTCGACCAGCCTGGCCAGCGACTGCGCGCCCTCGGCCTGCACGAGGTCGGCCGGGTCGGTGCCCGGCGGCAACGGCACCACGCGCAGCTCGAGCCTCCGGCCGGCCGCCACGCGCGCGGCGCGCAGCATCGCCTCCTGCCCCGCCCCATCGGCGTCCAGGGCGAGCTGCACCCGTGGCGCGATCCGCGCGAGCTCGCCGACCTGCTCCTCGGTCAGCGCCGTGCCCATCAGGCCGACGGTGTTGCGCAGCCCGGCCTGGTGCATGGCGATCACGTCCGTGTAGCCCTCGGCCACGATCACGCTGCCCGCGCGCGTCGCGTGCGCGCGGGCGATGTCGGCCCCGAACAGGTGGCGGCCCTTGTGGTAGACGGCGTTGTCGGACGAGTTCAGGTACTTCGGCTTCTGATCGGCGCCGAGCGCGCGAGCGCCGAAGCCGAGGACGCGGCCGCGCACGTCGCAGAGCGGGAACATGATCCGCCGGCGGAAGCGGTCGTACAGCACGCCCTGCCCCTTGGCGCGCTGGGCCAGCCCGGCCTCGTGGACCTCGCGGTTCGAGAAGCCGCTGCGCCGCACGGCGTGCAGCAGCGTGTCGTGCGCGCTGGGCGCGTAGCCCACGCGGAACTCGCGCAGGATCGCCTCCTCGAGCCCGCGACCGGCCAGGTACTCGCGCGCCGGCCGCGCCTCGGCCGACTCCCACAGGTAGCGGACGTAGAACGCGGCGGTGCGCTCGAGCAGCTCGTGCGTCCGCTCGCGCGCCTGGCGGCGCTCGGCCGCCGCCGGATCCTCCTCGACCACCTCCAGGCGCACGCCGTAGCGGTCGGCGATGTGCTCCATCGACCCCTTGAAGTCCAGCCCTTCGGTGAGCTGCACGAAGCGGAACGCGTCGCCGCCTTCGCCGCAGCCGAAGCAGTAGAAGAGCTTCTGGGCGGGGTCGATCCCGAACGACGGGGTGCGCTCGTCGTGAAACGGGCACAGCCCCTCGTAGCGGTTCGCCCCGGCGCGGCGCAGCTCGGTGCGCGCGCCGACGAGGTCGACCATGTCCACCGCGTCGCGCACCCGCTCCTTGGAGTCGTCGGTGTACCTGGCCGCCACGGCGAAGGAGCCTAGACCGCGAACGACTCGGGCACGGCGAGCGCCTCGAACGCGCGGATGCAGTAGCGATCGGTCATGCCCGCCAGGTAGTCGGTCACGCGCTGCGGCAGGCCGGCACCGGGCACCCCGCCGCCGTCGGGGATCCGCGCGCCGTCCTCGGAGTAGAAGTCGAACAGCGTGCGCACCACGCGCTCGATCTTGGCGTGCTCGCGGCGCGCCGCCGCGCCGAGGTAGACCTGCTCGAACATGAAGTCGCGCAGCCGGTCCATGGCGCCGCCCGCCTCCGCGCCCTGGACGATGTCGCCGGCCCGGTCGGAGTGCTCGACGAGGTCGTGCACGAGCGTGTCGATGCGCCGCGAGCCCGTGTCGCCGAGCACCGCGATCTCCACGGCGGGCAGCGCGTCCTCGCGCAGCACGCCGGCCCGCACCGCGTCGTCGATGTCGTGGTTGATGTAGGCCACGCGATCGACGAGCCGCACGATCCGGCCCTCCAGCGTGCGCGGCATCGGCGCGCGGCCGGAGTGGCACACGATCCCGTCGCGCACGTCGTCGCACAGGTTCAGCCCGGCGCCCTCGCGCTCGAGCACGTCGACGACCCGCAGCGAGTGCTCGTAGTGGCGGAAGCCGCCGCCGAAGCGCTCGGCCAGGCAGGCGTCGAGCACGGCCTCGCCGATGTGGCCGAACGGCGTGTGACCGAGGTCGTGCCCCAGGCCGATCGCCTCGACGAGGTCCTCGTTCAGCGCGAGCGCCCGCGCCACGGTCCGCGAGATCTGGGTGACCTCGAGCGTGTGGGTGAGCCGCGTGCGGAAGTGGTCGCCCTCGGGCGACACGAACACCTGCGTCTTGTGCTTCAGGCGCCGGAAGGCCTTGCTGTGCACGATCCGGTCGCGGTCGCGCTGCAGCGGCGAGCGAAGCCCGCAATCGTCCTCGTCGACGCGCCGCACGGCCGGCCACGAGCGCGCGGCCAGCGGCGACAGCGCCTCGGCCTCCCACGCTTGCCGGCGCGTCGCAAGGCTCCGGGCGACCGGGCCGGGATGCGCGTGCGGATCCATCGGCCGCCCATTCTCGCATCGCGGGACGGCGGCCGACCGCTATCAGGGTTGCATCGGTGCGCGCACTCATCACCCTGGTCGCAGGGCGACACGCGGGGCTGACACAAATCCCGCGCAAGCCGATCGGGAGTTGGGATCATTCGCGCGCATGCCCATCAAGCCCGACCCCACCTTCTACCCCTCCCCCGCCAGCGCGATGGAGGGGCCGCCCGAGGAGCTGGCCTACGTGGTCACGCTCAACACCGGCGAGAACGGCGACCGCCGGCCCGATGCCCTGACCGTGGTCGACGTCAAGGACGGCTCGTCCACGCGCGGCACGGTCGTCGGCCGGCTCGACATGCCCAACGTGGGCGACGAGCTGCACCACTTCGGCTGGAACGCGTGCTCGAGCGCGCTGTGCCCGTGGGCGCCCCATCCCCACGTCGAGCGGCGCTACCTGCTCATCCCCGGCCTGCGCTCGAGCCGGATCCACGTGGTCGACGTCAAGGACGACCCGGTCAATCCCACGATGGCGAAGGTCATCGAGCCGGACGAGCTGGCCAGGCGCACCGGCTACAGCCGTCCCGCACACCGTCCACTGCGGCCCCGACGGCCTGTACATGTCGGCGCTCGGCGACCCCGCCGGCGACGGGCCGGGCGGCGTGCTCCTGCTCGACCACGACAGCTTCTCGCCGCTCGGGCAGTGGGAGATCGACCGCGGGCCGCAGGAGCTGGCCTACGACGTGTGGTGGAACATCGGCTACGACACCCTGCTGACCAGCGAATGGGGCACGCCCAAGATGGTCGAGGACGGGCTGAACCCCGCCCTGCTGGGCCAGTACGGCCACCACCTCCACGTCTGGGACATGCGCCGCCGCCGCCACAAGCAGGCGATCGACCTCGGGGCCGAGCAGCAGATGGTGCTCGAGCTGCGCCCCGCCCACGACCCGACCCGGCCCTACGGCTTCGTCGGCGTCGTCGTCTCGACCGCCGACCTCAGCGCCTCGGTGTGGCTGTGGGAGCGCAAGGCCGACGGGACCGTCGGCGTCAGGAAGGTCATCGAGATCCCGGCCGAGCCCGCCGAGACGGAGCAGCTTCCGCCGGCGCTGCAGCCCTTCGGCGCCGTGCCACCGCTGATCACCGACATCGCGCTGAGCGTCGACGATCGCACCCTGCTCGTGTCGTGCTGGGGCACGGGCGAGCTCAAGCGCTACGACGTCAGCGACCCGCACAACCCGCGCGAGACCGGCTCCGTGCACCTCGGGGGGATCGTGCGGCGCGCCCCCCATCCGGCCGCGGACGCCCTCAACGGCGGGCCGCAGATGGTCGAGATGAGCCGCGACGGCCGGCGCGTGTACCTGACGAACTCGCTGTACGCGAGCTGGGACGCGCAGTTCTACCCCGAGGGCATCGACGGCTGGATGGTCAAGCTCGACGTGGACGGCGATCTCGCCGTCGACCCCGACTTCTTCGTCGAGTTCTCGGGCGAGCGGCCCCACCAGATCCGGCTGCAGGGCGGCGACGCGTCGAGCGACTCGTACTGCTTCCCGTCGTCGTGACCGCACGCGCATGACCGCCGACGCCGCGTGGCTGACCCTCGCCGGGCTTGGCGCCTACCACGGGCTCAACCCCGCCATGGGCTGGCTGTTCGCGGTGTCGCGCGGCATGCAGGAGCGCAGCCGGCGCGCCGTGCTGCGCTCGCTGCTGCCGATCGCCATCGGCCACGAGCTGTCGATCGCGCTCGTCGCCCTGCTCGTCGTCGGCCTGTCGGTCGTGGCCGACTCGAGCACGATCCGGCTCGGCGCCGCGGTCGCGCTGATCGCCTTCGGGCTCTTCCGCTTCGCCCGCCCCCGCGCCCACTTTCGCTGGACGTCGATGCGCGTCAGCGACCGCGAGCTGGCGCTGTGGTCGTTCCTGATGTCGACCGCCCATGGCGCCGGGCTGATGGTCGCGCCCGTGCTCATCGGGCTGGACGGCGCCGGCGACGACCATGCCCGCACGCACGACGCGGCCGACCTGACCCTGCTCGGCGGCTCGCTGCGGCACCGGCGCGGTGGGCATCGTGCTGCACGTCGCCGCGATGTTCGTCGTCATGGCCGTCGTGGCCGTCGTCGTCTACGACCGCGTCGGCCTGCGCGTGCTCCGCACGGCGTGGGTGAACACGGACGCCGTGTGGGCGTCGGCGTTCGTCCTCGCGGGCGTGATCACGCTCGCGAGCTGAGCTCACGGCCAGTCGGCCGCGGGCCAGGCGATCGCCGATCCGTTGCTACCGTTTCCTGGCGCCCTCGCACTCGCCCATGAGCTCGCCCGTCCTCCCCGCGCCGCCCCACGACGCCGTCTTCCGCCACGAGGCGTGGCTCTACGCGACGACGACGAGTTCGTGTCCGGCGCGGCGTCGTTCATCCGTGACGGCCTGGCGGGCGAGGAGCCGGTCCTCGATCGCGGTCCAGCAGCGCAAGATCGACCGCCTGCGCTCCGAGCTGGGCGCCGACGCACGGCGACGTGCTGTTCGTCGACATGGCCGTGATGGGCGCCAACCCGGCCCGCATCATCCCCGCCTGGCGCGACTTCGTGGCCGGGCGCGTCCTCCCGGGGCGCCCGCTGCGCGGCATCGGCGAGCCGATCGGCCCCGACCGACGCGGCGACGAGCTCGCCGAATGCCACCGCCACGAGGCGCTGCTGAACGTCGCCTTCGCCGACACGCCGTCGTTCTGGCTGCGCTGCCCCTACGACGCCGAGCTCCTCCAGCCGAGCCGTGCTCGAGGAGGCCCGGCGCACGCACCCGTTCGTCGTCGAGGACGGGACCGCGCGCGCGAGCACGGCCTTCCACGGCAGCCGCGCGGGGGTCGCGCCGGGCGCCGAGCCACTGAGCCGGCCCACCGGCCACCGCCACGCGACTCGAGGTGCGCCTCGACGCGCTGTCGGCCGTCCGCGGGCTCGTCGCGCGCCACGCCGCGCGCGCCGGGCTCGGCGACGACCGCACCGCGGACATGCTCGTCGCCGTCAACGAGATCGCCACCAACTCCGTCCGCCACGGCGGCGGGCGCGGCGTCCTGCGGCTGTGGCAGGAGCCCGGCGCGCTGATCTGCGAGGTCCGCGACGAGGGCCGCATCGACGACCCGCTCGCCGGCCGCCAGCGCCCGCGCGCCGGCCAGGTCGGCGGCTACGGCCTGTGGCTGGCCAACCAGCTCTGCGACCTCGTGCAGATCCGGTCGCTGCCCACGGGCAGCGTCGTCCGGCTGCACATGCGCCGCGGCTAATCGCGCCCGCGCTCGTCGCGGACGGCGGCCTGCGCGGCGGCCACCCGCGCCACCGGCACGCGGTACGGGCTGCACGAGACGTAGTCGATGCCCGAGTGGTGGAAGAACTCGATCGAGTCGGGGTCGCCGCCGTGCTCGCCGCAGATCCCGAGCTCGATCTCGTGGTTGGTCTTGCGCCCGAGCCACGCCCCCATGCGCAGGAGCTGGCCGATCCCCGGGCCGTCGATCGTCTCGAACGGCGAGCGATCGAAGATCTTCAGGTCGATGTAGGGCTCGAGGATCTTGCCCTCGATGTCGTCGCGGCTGAACCCGAGCGCGGTCTGCGTCAGGTCGTTGGTGCCGAACGAGAAGAAGTCGGCCTGCTCGGCGATCCGGTCGGCCACGAAGCAGGCGCGCGGCAGCTCGATCATCGTGCCGATCTGGTAGTCGCCGGGGTGCTCGAGCCCCTCGCGCTCCCCGACCTCGAGGATCATCCGGCGCATGGCCTCGAGCTCGCCCTCGTAGGCCACCAGCGGGACCATGATCTCCAGGTGCGGGCGGCGGCCGCTGCGCTCGCGCACCGCCGTCGCCGCGCGCATCATGGCCGCGACCTGCATCTCGTAGATCTCGGGGTAGCGCAGCCCGAGGCGGACCGCGCGCATCCCGAGCATCGGGTTGACCTCCTCCAGCGAGCGCACGCGCTCCAGCGTGCGCTCGAGCCGCCCGAGGTCGTCGCTCATCTCCACGCGGGCGCGCTCGGTCTCCGCCTCGACCTCGGCGCGGGCGGGCAGGAACTCGTGCAGCGGCCAGTCGAGCAGCCGGATGGTGACCGGCAGGCCGTCCATCTCCTCGTACAGGCCCTCGAAGTCCTGCTGCTGCAGGGGCAGCAGCTCGGCCAGGTGACTCCGGCGCTCGTCGGCGTCGGCGGCCAGGATGACGGCCACCATGTGCTCGCGGCGGTCCTCGACGAACAGCATGTGCTCGGTCCGGCACAGGCCGATGCCCTGTGCGCCGTACTCGCGCGAGCGGCGCGCGTCCTCGGCCGTGTCGGCGTTGGCGCGGACCTCGAGCGTGGCCAGCTCGTCGGCCCAGCCCAGGACGGTGGCGAAGCCCTCGCCCACGTCGGGCTGGATGAGCGGCACCTCGTCGGTGGTGATGACCCCCTCGGTGCCGTCGATCGAGAGCATGTCGCCGGCCTGCAGCGTCGTGTCGTCGACCCGGACCTCGCCGCTGGCCAGGTCGATCTCGAGCCCCGCGCCGGTGACCGCCGGCACGCCCATGCCGCGCGCGACGAGCGCGGCGTGGCTGGCCTTGCCGCCCTCGCTGGTGAGGATCCCCTTGGCCGCGTGGAAGCCGGACACGTCGTCGGCCTCGGTGAACGGGCGCACGAGGATCACGTCGCGCCCGTCCTCGCCCGCCTGCACGGCATCGGCGGCGGTGAACACGATCTCGCCGGTGGCCGCACCCGGCGACGCGGCAACGCCGCGGGCCAGGACGGCGAAATCGGCGTCGGGATCGAAGGTGGGATGCAGCAGCGCGTCGAGGCGCTCGGCGTCGATGGTGGCGATCGCCTCCGCCCTGGTCAGCAGCCCCTCCTCCACAGCGTCGACCGCGAAGCGCACGGCGGCCTGGGCCGGGCGCTTGGCGTTGCGCGTCTGGAGCATGTAGAGCCGACCCTCCTCGACGGTGAACTCCGTGTCCTGCATGTCCTTGTAGTGGCCCTCGAGCGTGCGCAGGATCTCCATGAGCTGCTCGTGCGCCTCGGGCATGACATCGCCCAGCTCGGCCAGGTCGAGCGTGTTGCGCACGCCGCTGACCACGTCCTCGCCCTGCGCGTTGACCAGGAAGTCGCCGGACGGCTGCGGCGCGCCGGTCACCTCGTCGCGGCTGAAGGCCACGCCGGAGCCGCTCGTCTCGCCCTTGTTGCCGAACACCATCTGCTGGACGTTGACCGCCGTGCCCCACTCGTCGGGGATGCGGTTGATGCGCCGGTAGCTGACCGCGCGCTCGCCGTTCCACGAGTCGAACACCGCGCGGACCGCCCCCTCGAGCTGGGCCTGCGGGTCCTGGGGGAAGTCCTCCCCGGTCGCCTCGCGGTACAGGCCGCCGAAGCGCTCGACCAGCTCCCGCAGCGCATCGACGTCGAGCTCGGTGTCGTCCTTGACGCCGCGATCGTCCTTGACGCTGCGGATCTCGGCCTCCAGCGCCTCGCCCTTCACGCCCTTGACGACGTTCGAGTACATCTGCACGAAGCGCCGGTAGGAGTCCCAGGCGAAGCGCTCGTTCTCGGTCTGCTCGGCCAGGCCCCCCACGGACTCGTCGTTGAGGCCGAGGTTGAGCACCGTGTCGAGCATCCCGGGCATCGACTCGCGCGCGCCGCTGCGCACGGACACCAGCAGCGGGTCGCCGGGGTCGCCGAGCTTCTTGCCCGCCTGCTCCTCCAGCGCGTCCAGCGCCTCGGCGAGCTGCTCCTCGAGGCCCTCGGGGAAGTCCGCCTCCGGAGCCCATGTAGGCGACGCACGCCTCGGTGGTGATGGTGAACCCCGCGGGCACGCGCTCGGGGCCGAGCACGCGCGTCATCTCGGCGACGTTGGCGCCCTTGCCGCCCAGCAGGTCGCGCATGTCGCGCGAGCCCTCGCTGAACTCGTAGACCCACCTCGTCCCCTGCCGAGTCCCCATGGCGCGGCGATCCTATCCGGCGACCGCGGCGCGCAGCCGGACGCCGGCGTGGTGCTCGACCGTCTCGGCGATGGCGCGCTCGGCCTGGCGCAGCGCTCGTTCCGGCGCGCTCGGCGCGTCGGCCAGCGCGACGCCGAGCGCGGTGGTCATGAACCCGTGGGCGTCCTCGTCCAGCGGGAAGCTGGCCGCCTCGCAGGCACTGCACACGACGCCGCCCGCGGCGCCCGAGAAGCCCGTCAGGTGCTCGCGCGCGCCGCACGCGGCGCACGCCGCCGAGCTGGGGCGCCAGGCCGGCGGCGAGCAGCAGCTTCAGCCGGAAGGCGAGCTGGTTGGCGTGGCCGGCGCGGGCGGGATCCTCGTCGATCAGCGCCAGCTCGTTGCACAGCAGGTTGAACACCTCGGGATGGGGCTCGTTCGTGTCGAACAGGCGCGCGAGGGCGTCGCACGCGCGCGCCGCCGTGTCGAGCGCGGGGCCGTCGGCGCGCAGGCGCCCGTAGCCCGCGACGGTCTCGGCCGCGGTCACGGTCAGCAGCTCGCCGCGGCCCTCGTGCAGGACGAGCTCGAGGCGGAAGAACGGCTCCAGGCGCCCGCCGAAGCGGCTGCGCGTGCGCCGCGAGCCCTTGGCGATCGCGCCGATCCGCCCGCGGTGCGGCGTGTACAGGTGGACGATGCGGTCGGCCTCGCCGAAGCGGATCGAGCGCAGCACCACGGCTTGGGTCTTGACCGGGCCGGGCATGACTCAGACATCCGGCTGAGCGGACAGGGAGGCCGCTATCGTGAATGAAGCGATGGCCAACATCACGGTGTACTCGACGGACCCATGCTCGTTCTGCGTTCGGGCCAAGGAGCTGCTGGCCCGGCGCGGATACGCGTACGAGGAGATCAATCTCTCAAAGGACCCGGCCGGACGCGCGCGACTGGCCGAGGAGACCGGGATGTTCAGCTTCCCGCAGGTCATCATCAGCGGCGAGCTGGTCGGCGGCTTCCGGGAGCTCGTCGCGGCCGACATGAGCGGCCGGCTCGAGCACCTCACCCAGGCGGCCTGAGCCGCGCGCCGGCGCGGCCGCGGCTGGCAGGACTCGCACACGTAGGTCCCGCGCCCGGCGGCCACGAGCTTGACCACGGCGCGCCCGCATCGCGGGCACGGCTCGCCGCGGCGGCGATGGACGAGGAACTCGTGCTGGAAGGCCCCGCTCACGCCGTCGGCATGGCGGAAGTCGTCGATCGTCGCGCCGCCCGCGGCCAGCCCGGCGTGCAGCGTCTCGCGGACCGCCTGGGCGAGCGCCTCGAACTGCGCGCGCTTGAGCGTCCCGACCGGCCGCAGCGGATGGATGCGCGCCCGGAACAGCGCCTCGTCGGCGTAGATGTTGCCCACCCCGGCGACGCGGCGCTGGTCGAGCAGGAAGGCCTTGACCGGCGCGCGGCGCCCGCGCGCCATGCGCCGCAGCGCCTCCCCCGTGAGCTCGGCGCCGAGCGGCTCCACGCCGAGGCGCAGGTCGAAGAACGCGTCGCGCGCGGCGGCGCCGAGCGCCAGCTCGCCGGTGCCGAAGCGGCGCGGGTCGCAGAAGCGCAGCTCGTGCGCGCCGCCGTCGAGCACGAAGCGCACGCGCACGTAGGGCGTGCCCTCCGGCGGGTCGAGCAGCAGCGTGCCGGTCATGCGCAGGTGCATGAGCAGGATGGCGTCGTCCTCGAGCTCCCAGACGAGGTACTTGCCGCGGCGGCCGAGGCGCTCGATGCGGCGCCCCTCGAGCGCGTCGCGCAGCGCCTCGGGCGCGAGCGGCAGGCACCAGCGCGGGTCGAGGATCTCGAGCGTGGTGAGCTCGCGCCCCTCGACGTGGGGGGCGAGCTGGCGGCGGATCGTCTCGACCTCGGGCAGCTCGGGCATCGCCGATCCAGTATGCCGCGGCGGTCTCGGGGCCCTGAGCGCGGCGTGGCCGTCCCGGCCCGCGGCGCCCGTCGGCTCAGCCCACGAAGCTCTGGCCGGGCAGCGCGTCGGAGCGGCGGCCGGTCAGCCAGCGCAGCGCGCTCGCCCCGACGTCGGCCAGCGGGCCGTCGTGGCGGCGGCCGTCGTGGCCCGGCCGTCGAACACGGCGAGCAGCGGCACGTGCTCGCGCGTGTGGTCGGTGTGCGGCGCGGTCGGGATCGACGCCGTGGTCGGCGGTCAGGACCAGCAGGTCCCCGGCGCCGCATGAGCTCGAGCCAGCGCGCGACCGCGGCGTCGATGACGGTCAGCGCGGCGGCGAAGCCGGCCACGTCGTGGCGGTGGCCGTAGACCTGGTCGGTCTCCACCAGGTTCGTGAACACCAGGCCCGCGTCGAGGCGCTGCAACAGCGCGGTCGTGTGCTCGATGCCTTCCTCGTTCGTGGGCGCGGCGTGCTTGTGGTCGATGCCCACGCCGGCGAACAAGTCGCGGACCTTGCCGACGGCGTGGACGGGCACGCCCGCGTCCTGCAGCTCCTGCAGGTAGGAGCGCGCCGGCGGCGCAGCGAGAAGTCGCGCCGCCCGGCGGTGCGCGCGAAGTGCCCGGGGACGCCGCTGAACGGCCGGGCGATCACGCGCCCGACCGCGTGCTCGCCGCGCATCACCTCGCGCGCGGCGGCGCAGGCGGCGTGCAGGTCCTGCTCGGGCAGGCGGTCCGTGTGGGCGGCGAGCTGCAGCACCGAGTCCGCCGAGGTGTAGAGGATGACCTCGCCGCTGCGCAGGTGATGCTCGCCGAGCTCCTCGATGATGGCGACGCCGTTGGCGGGCCGGTTGGCGCAGAAGCGCAGGCCGGTCGCCTGCTCGAGGGCACGCACGACCTCGGACGGGAAGCCGTCGGGGTAGGTCGGAAGCGGCGACTGGCGCGACCACGCCCATCAGCTCCCAGTGCCCGGTCGTCGAGTCCTTGCCCGGGCCGAGCGGGTGCAGCCGGCCGTGGATCGCCGGCCGCGGCGCCGGCTCGACGCCGGCGACCTCGACGATCGAGCCGAGGCCCAGGCGCTCGAGCGTGGGCAGGCTGCAGCCCGCCCACGGCCTCGGCCACGTGGGCCAGCGTGTTGGCGTCGGGCGGATCGCCGTAGTCGGCCGCGTCCGGGAGCGCGCCGACGCCGCAGGCGTCGATCACGACGACGGCCGCGCGGCGCTGCTGCGAGCTCGCCATGCGCGCCGGATTGTGCCAGGCGACCCCCGCCCGCCGGCACGCCCCTGGCCTCACTGCTCTGGCTCGGAAGCTCGCACGCGTATCGGGCGGGACACGCTCGCCCCTCCCGGGCGCAGGTGCACAGGTCAGCCCGGCGTGGACGACCGCGTGTCGTCCAGGGCGAGCCTCTCTCTGGTAGGTGCGGTCGCGTCTCGCAACTGCTGTAAACAGCCGGGCCCCGTCAAGGGCACGGCGTAGGTTCCCTCAGGTCCTGACAAGACCAAGAAGGGGAGACCTACGCCGTGAGACGCACCGTACCGCCGTCGGCGGAGATTGAGGAGCAGATCGACCGGCTGCTTGCCGTGGGGGTCGTTGATAGCCCGCGGGAGTCGCTCTCGGAGCTGGCGAAGCTCGGGGCGCGGCTGATCATCCAGCGCGCGGTCGAGGATGAGTTCGACGCCTGGCTGGGCAGGGCGCGCTATGAGCGCCGGCCGGACTATCAGCGAGGGCTGCGCAACGGCTTTCGCCCGCGCAGGGTGCAGACGCTGGAGGGGGAGCTGCGGGTCGAGATCCCGCAGATCAGGGAGGCCGCCGAGCCGTTCGTCTCGAAGCCGTTCCCGTACAGCACGAAGGTCCTGCGCACCGAGCCGCTTCGGGCGATGGTGATCGGCGCGTTCGTGCGCGGGCTGTCGATGCGCGACATCGAGTCGCTGTGTGAGAAGGCGGGGCGAGCTGTCGAAGACGACCGCCTCGCGCATCTGCGAGGAGCTACGCGAGCGCTTCGAGACGTTCAAGCGCCACGACCTCTACGAGGTTCAGCTCGCGGCATTGTTCCTCGACGCGGTCTTCCTCTCGGTCCGGCCCAACGGGCCCAAGCAGGGCGTGCTGGTCGCGTGGGGCTTCACCGGAGACGGCGAGCGGGTGCTGCTGTCGGTGATGCTGGGGATGCGGGAGTCGCACGAGGACTGGCTGGCGCTCGGACGCGACCTGATCGCCCGCGGGCTCGGAGCGCCGCTGCTGATCGTCGCCGACGGCGCCCCCGGCCTGATCAAGGCGGTCGAGCAGTGCTGGCCCGCCTCGGACCGCCAGCACTGCGCCGTCCACCGCCTGCGCAACCTGCTCGCCAAGCTGCCCGAGCGAGAGCGCGAGCGCGTCCGGGCGGCCTACTGGCAGGCGCTCGATGACGCCACCGGCGAGCGCGACGGCAAACAGCGCCTCCAGGTGCTGGTCGAGGAGCTCGACGGCGCCGGCTACACCACCGCCGCCAAATGCCTGGCCGACGACCTCGACGCGCTCGTCGTGCACCTGCGCTACCCGACCAGACACCGCCGCAGGTGGCGCTCGACCAACCTGCTCGAACGGTCGCTCGCCGAGGTCAAACGCCGCGCATGGCGTTCTGGGGGCCTGAAGTCGAGTGGCACGAGCGCGATGTAGTCGTACCGGCCTTCCGACGGTGGCTTGAGGCTCAAGGATGGGAAACGGAAACCGAGAAAGAGTTCGTGGACGTGGTGGCCCACCGAGGCAACGAAACCATCTACGCCGAGGTCAAGGGCCGATCGAACAGCCGCCCGGGGGCGGGACTGGACACGCTATACGGCCGCAACTCGGCGTCGTAGAAGTCCAGGCTGTTCGGCAAGGACACCGACGCGAAGCTAATGGACCAGGGCAGGCGCGCTGACGATCACGCCTTCGAGCAGGGCGGCCGACCTTGAGCCGCGGCCGGGTGGCGCTGAGCACGATCGCGCGCTCGACCGCCGCGACGACCAGCGCCGCGAGTCGCTCCGCCCGCGCCGCGGAATGACGGCGCTCCGTCGACGCTATCGCTTTGGCGAACCGCAGCAGCCAGGCCTCGCTCGCTCCTCGGGATATCGCCGGCGACGAAACGCCGACGCACCGGACGCGAGTCCCGCCGGTCGCCGGAGCACCGCCGCGCGGTGATGCGATAGGGCCTACGCGCGTTTGCAACGCGGCCGGCGGCGCTCGGCCGTGCGCTTCGCAGCCGCAGGGAGAGACGAGGGCGGCCTCGGAGGACCGCCCTCGTCGTCTTGTCTGCCTTACCGAGACTGGACATCGAAGCGCCGGGCCGCGCCGGACGGCTACACCGGGTCCGCCGCGACCGGCGGGGGGATGTGGTGGTTGCCGACGAACAGGTCGGCCGGGTCGTAGCGCGCCTTGACTCCTGCGCAGGCGCGCCCAGACGTGCGGGCTCGAAGAAGCGTGCTCGCGTCGGCCGGCACCTCGACGAAGTTCGGGTAGTCGCCGGCGCGATGCGGCAGGACGGCCGCCGTCGACGTCGGCGAGCGCGGAGCGCACCGCGGCGTCCGACGCCTCGTCGATGACGACGCCCAGCGCGACCATGCAGATCTCGCCGGGCAGCGTCGCGCGGGCGCCGGCGCCCGGCGCCTCGCGCGCCAGCGCTCCGCCCATGTGGCGGAACTGGAGCATCGTCACGGTCGGGCCGCGGCCCGAGCCGGGGCCGACCTTCGCGATCAGCTCGTCGATCGTCTCCGCCGGCAGCCCGTCGAGGAGCTGGTGCGCGAGGTGGAACGGCAGCGGGTCGAGCGGGTCCATCGCCAGGTCGCCGAGCACGACCGGCGGGACCGTGGCGAACGTGTCGCGCGCGGGCCCGAGGCGGCGCAGCGGCCGCAGCAGCTCGCGGCCCTCGGCCTCGCTGCCGAGGAACGCCCCCATCACGACGGCGAACGAGCGCCCGCGGGCGAACGCCGGCACGTCGGGGATCGGCGGGAAGTGCATCAGCGACGCCCACGACATCAGCTCGTCGGGCAGCGTGGGCAGCAGCGCGCTCCAGGTGTGCAGCACCTCGGACGCGCGCTCGAACGGGAAGAACATCGCGCCGGCGTAGAGCTCGTCGACCGGGTGGACGGCGAACTCGATCGCGGTCACGACGCCGAAGTTGCCGCCGCCGCCGCGCAGCGCCCAGAAGAGGTCGGGGTGGTGCTCGGCGTCCGCGCGCACGAGGCTGCCGTCGGCGGTGACGAGCTCGAGCGCGGTCACGGCGTTGGCCTGCAGCCCGTACTTGCGGGCCAGCCAGCCCATGCCGCCGCCGAGCGAGTACCCGGCGATCCCGACGTCGGGCGATGAGCCGTGCAGGCCCGCCAGGCCGTGGGCCGAGAGCCGCGGCGCGACGCGATCCCACTTGACTCCGGCGCCGACCCGGACACGCTGGGCCCCGGGGTCGACGCGGACCTCCTGGAGCCGCGCTGACGTTCAGCAGCAGGGTGTCCTCCAGGTCGCCGAGCGGACCCTGGTTGTGGGCGGTCGCCTGGGGCGCGACGCGCAGTCCGGCGCGGCGCGCGTAGGCGACCGCGCCGCGACGTCCTGCGCGTCGGCGGGAAACGCGACCGCCGCCGGGTGCTGGTCGAGCAGGAGGTTGAAGGCCGAGCGGGCGTCGTCCCAGCCGGGGTCGCCGGGGAGCACGACGGCGCCGGTGAGCGCGTCGGTGAGCGGAGTGTTGGTCGTGGTGAGCATGCGGCATGGTCGGGCACGGCGCGCCCGCCGTCGATCCCGCGAACGCGGGGTGATCGCGCCGCCGCACCCCCTCGTTTCAGGGGGTTGCGCGCGCCGCGCACGCGGCGGTCAGCCGCCCACGGATGTGCGAGTTAGCCGCATCGCCGGCGCGCGGGCGGCCGTAGCGTCGCGCCATGTCATCGAGCGCCTCCCGCGAGCTCGCCCGCGCGGTCGCGACGGATCGACGCGCTCGCCGCCGAGCGGCTGCCGACCCAGCGTCTCGTCGAGGGCGTCGCCGACGAGCTGCGCGCCGCGATGCCGGTCGACGCCCTGGTCCTGGCCGCGACGGACCCGGACACCCTGCTCGGCCTCGGCGCCGGCGTCGTGCACGGCATGCCGCACACCGTGTGCGCCCCGTTCTGGGAGTACGAGTTCGAGGTCCCCGACTTCAACAAGTTCAGCGACCTCGCGCGCGGCCCGCGGCAGGTCGCCGACCTGCACGCCGCGACCGGCGGGCGCCCCGAGCGCAGCGCGCGGTGGCGCCAGCTGCGGACGCTGATGGACGCCGACGCGGAGCTGCGCGCGACGTTCAACGCCGGCGGCCGCGGCTGGGGGCTGCTCCACCTCAACCGCGCGGGGACCGCCCGCGGCTTCGGCGACGAGGAGGTCGCGTTCGTCGAGACGATCGCACCGATCGTCGGCCGTGCGCTGCGGCTGTCGCTGATCTCCCACCCGGCCCAGAGCGCGGCCGGCCGCGGGCCCGGGATGGCGATCGTCGACGCCGACAACCGCCTGCTGTCCGCGACCCCGGAGGCGGTGGCCTGGTTCGAGGAACTCGAGTCGGTCCTACCGCCTGCCCGATCCGGTGCTCGGCCTCGACGTGCCGAGCGAGGTCACGGTCGCCGCGCAGAAGGCCCGCGCGCGCGCCGCGGCCGGCGCCCGCGGCGCGGCCACGCGCACCCGCGCGCGGACGCGCAGCGGCGTCTGGCTGCTGATCCACGCGTCCTGCCTGCACGGCGCCGACGCGACCGCCGCGGACGCCGCCGTGGTCATCGAGCCGGCCAAGGCCAGCGAGGTCGCGCCGCTGATCGTCGACGCCTACGAGCTGACGCCGCGCGAGGTCGACGTCACGCGCGCGCTCGCGCGAGGCCTGACCACGACCGAGATCGCCCGCGAGCTGCACCTCTCCCGCTACACCGTCCAGGACCACCTGAAGTCCGTCTACGAGAAGACCGGCGTGTCGAGCCGCGGCGAGCTCGTGGCGAAGATGTTCGCCGACCACTATCACGACGGGCTCGCCGACGCGATCCATCACGCGGCCGGCGCGCCGACCGTGGCCGTCGCGGCGGCCGCCTAGCGCGTGGCCGTTGTCGCCGCGCTCGCTTCGCGCGAGGAGCAGATGCGCGGCGGAGTCGAAGCCCGACCAGGGTCAGCTGCTGCGATGGCGGTGATTGGCGTGCAGAGCGGCTGCGGAGGACTGGGCAGACGCGCCAGGCGTCAGCGTTCAGGGAGCACGACGATGCCGTCGTCGGTCAGCCCGAATCCCGGGTTGCGCGCAACCTCCCACACATGGCCGTCGAGGTCGCGAAAGCCGCCGGCATAGCCGCCGTAGAAGGTCGGCGACGGCTCGCGGCTGATCTCGGCACCGCTGGCTCGCGCCTCCTCGATGACGCGGTGGACCTCGTCGTCGGAGGCGACATTGTGCGCCAGCACGATGCCGCCCCAGCGCGCGCCGTCGTCGCGGATGCCCATGTCGGCGGCGAGCCTGGCCCGGCTCCACAGCACGAGGACCACGCCGTTGGCCTGAAGGAACGCGGTGTCCTCCACGTCCATCGCCGGCGACCAGCCAATCGCCTCGTAGAACGCCTTGGCGCGCGCGTAGTCGGAAACGCCGAGGGTGATCAGCGAGACGCTCTGCTTCATGACCGATAGCGTAGGCATCGTGCGTGGGCGAATCTTGGACGATTCGGACGCCGGCGACGCAAAGCGCACAGACCACGAGGCGACGATCAGGAGTGGGGCGCCCGCGGACGCCGGCCTGAACGACGCCCCGTAGCGAACGAGCCAGCAGCGCTGCCTTGCGCGAGACGCGCTACTCGCCGGCGGCGCCGATCCAGCCGGTGAGAGCACGGACACGGCCTCCCGCGACGATGGCGCTGACGATGGCGTACTCGCTCGTCACCGAACGGGCTAACTGCGGTCCGCAGCCACCAGGCGCCTTGGCGGAGCTCGGCAGAGGGGTGTCCTTGCCGCGACGGCCTCAGATCGCTGTCCGACGCGCAGCCCTTCCCAGGTGCGGAACCTGGATCCGCGGACCGGGAAGCTCTGGGGCGTCCGACCGCGCTGATGCACGTCGTCTGCCCGGGTCCGTGGCCACCGAAGTTGGCAAAGACGATCCGAAGCCGAAGCCGAAGCCGGCGCCAATCGACGCGACAGCGGTCGTTGCTCGTCAGCCGTGCGCGCGTGGCCGCGGCGACGTGGTCCGCGCCTCGCCAGCATGTGGCCCGGCGGCCGCCAGCCCTCGGTGGAGCTTGAGCGCGACGTGCACCGCGAGCCGCATGTCCGGGTCCTCGATGTCGCGTCCGAGCACCTCCGTCGCCTGCCTGAGGCGGTGGCGGAACGTGTTGCGGTGCATGAAGCACCGGCTCGCCGCCCGGTCGTGACGCGGGAAGTCGAGCGCCGCCTCGAGCACGCGGACCAGGTCGGAGCGGTGCGTGCGGTCCCAGGCGATCAGTGCTGCCGAGTCGCTCCTCGACGAACTCGTGGGCCTCAGGCGTGGCCAGGTGCTCCCACAGCAGCCGGTCGAGCGCGAACTGCCGCGCCCACGCCACCGGTTGAGCCGGGTCCGCGCGCGGTCCGACGGCGCACAGACGCAGGAGCCGCGCCACCTGGCCGCTGAGCTCGCGGAGCGGGACGGCAGCTTCGGTCGCGATCGCCTGCGCGCGCGAGGACGGCATGAGCCGCCGGACCCGCGCGACGAGCTGCTCGAGCCAAGCGGCCGTATCGACGCCGCGTCGCAGCCGGGGTACAAGAGGACGATGTGCCCGTCGACCGTCGCCGTCAGCCCGTCGGGGACCAGGCGCCCGGCCTCTCGGTCGATGCTCGCGGCGACGTCAGGCCGACGAGAGGCGCTCGAGCAGGCCAGGACTGCCGGCCAGTACGCATCGGCCACGGCCACGCCGACCGCCGCCCCTTCGCGACGCGCGCGCTCAGCCCCCATCCCGGGAGCGCTGAGCAGGCGGCGGACGAAGCCGCGGTCTGGCGGCGTAGGAGCGCAGCGCGCGTGATCTGCTCGCCCAGCAGGGCGGCGATGAGCTCGAGCAGCTGTCCCGGCGGCCGTCGCCGGCGCCCTCGCTGCCGACGGCGAGGAATGCCAGGCGCGCCCCGGCGTGCGTGATCGGGACGACGCGCCATCCCGGCGGCGCGACTTCCGTGCTCCTGGCTGCCGCCGCGGCGACGGCCAGCGCTCGCCGACCGTGCGCGTCGTCCGGGGCGTGGCCGAGCGGCTCGCCGGTGACGGCGACGAGGCCGAGCGGCCGCCCGAGCTCGCTCCGCGCGGCGGCGATGAACCGGTCAGAGTCGTCGCTTTCGACCGCCAGGCGCACGAGCCGGGAGAGCGACCGGGCTCTGCGCCGCTCTCCGAGTCCACGAGCGGGCGGACGCGTCGACGCGCTGCTCCGTGTTCGTCACTCGCAGGGGCGGCCAGCTCAGGCTCGTACGGCGTGCCGGCCGGCCCTCAGTTGCTTCCAGATGAAACTATTCACCGAGGTTGTCAAGTTTCTCTCACACGTGAAAGCTCGGCGACGACACCGAGTTCGAGGGCATCGGCCTCCGCCAGGTAGACGCGCTGATCCAGGTGCTGCGCGCGCATGCGGACCTCGCCGCGCGGCCCGGCGTAGAGACGGAGTCGGCGACCATGCAGAGCTCGCCACGTCGAGCGTGCGGGCCGCCCGCGGCCAGCGCCGCCAGCAGGAGGATGCCCTCGTAGCACGACTCGGCGGGGCTGTTGAGGGTCGGCGCGTCGGGCCCGAACCGCCGCGCGTAACGGCCCCGAAGTCAAGGCTCTCGCGTGTGTCCAGAGACTCGAAGTACGCGGCGGCGGCGCAGATGCCCCGGGTACTGTCGGCGCCGCTGGCCAGCAGCGTGTTCTCCTCGATCAGCGTGCTCAACCGCAGGCAGGAGTCGTCGAGCCCGGCCTCCGCGAACGCACGGTTGAACTCGACGGCATCCTGGCCGACCAGGAGCATCAGGACCGCGTCGGCCCGGTCGCGCGCGACGCGCCGACCACGTCGTCGAAGGCGGTGGTGCCGAGCGGGACGAACACCTCGTCGCAGATCTGCCCGTCGCACAGCGGCGCGTAGGACCGCGCGGCGGCTGCCGTCCCGCGCGGCCAGACGTAGTCGTTCCCCACGATGCACCACCGCCGCACGCCGTGCTCGGCCCGCAGCCAGCTCATCGCCGGAAGCAGCTGGCGCGACGGCGTCTCCCCCACCATGAAGACGCCGGGGTGGCGCTCCCCGCCCTCGTACAGCGCGGTGTAGACGTACGGCACGCGGCCCGCGATCCGCGGCGCGACCGCGTTTCGCACGGCGGAGATGTGCCATCCGACTACCGCGTCGACGGCCCCCGCGTGACGAGGGCGCCGATGTCGTCGGCGACGCGCACGGGCGGCCCGGAGGCGTCGACGACGCGCAGCCGCAGCGGCCGGCCGAGCATGCCGCCGTCGGCGTTGACCTCCTCCGCCGCCAGCTCGGCGCACAGCTCGCAGGAAGGCCCGTACATGCCCGCTGAGCCATGCAGCGGGATCAGCAGCGCGACGTCCAGCGCCGCGTCGTCCGCGTGTCGGTGGCCGCAGCTGCCCATCCGCTCCTTCCGGGTTCGCCGGACCGGGATGGCTCCGGGGTATCGCCCGCATACTCTTCGGCGAAGGACCGTGCCCAAACCAAGGAGCCACGCGTTGCAGAGCTCGCGCAGGCGCTCAGTCGCGCCGAGCGGTCGGTCACGCGTCAGCTCGCCGAGGCGCTCGAGGCGGAGGGCTGCACCGTCGAGCAGTGGCGGATCCTCCTCCTGCTCGCGGACGGTCGCGGCCACCCCATGAGCGAGATCGCCGAGTTCGCGCTCATGCCGGCGCCCAGCCTGACCCGCCTGATCGACCGCATGGTCACCGACGGGCTCGTGTACCGGACGGTGGATGCGCGCGACCGCCGGCGCGTGCTCGTGCACCTGACGGCGCGCGGCCGCGACCTGCAGCGGCGCTCGGCGGGCGGGTGGAGGAGCAGCAGCGCGCGCTTCTGGCAGACGCGGACCCCGAAGGGGTGCAGCGGCTGCTCGACCTCCTCGGCGGTCTCGTCGAACGGCCGCGCTGATGGCCTCCGAGCGGGCCCCCTCACCCGCGCCCGGCGGTGAGGCCGGCCGGCGCTCGGCCGCCGCCGGGCAGGGCCACGAGCTCCATGTCGCGCGTATGCAGGTGTTGTCGATCCCGTGGGCGGCGCCGCGGGGGCGCTCGCCAGGGCGGGCCTCGGCGAGGCGCTGCCCCACCACGGCGGATCGTGGCCGTGGGCGACGTTCATCGTCAACCTCGCCGGCGCGTACATCCTCGCCTGGGCGACGACACGCCTCGCCAGCGAGCGCGCCCACCCGCTACTGGCGACTGCTGCTGGGGACCGGCTTCTGCGGCGCGCTGACCACGTTCTCGACGTTCCAGGTGGAGGCGATCCGATTCGCCGGCGACGGCTACGTCGCGGTCGCCGCCGGCTATGCGGCGGCGAGTCTCGCGCTGGGCATGGCCTGCGCGATCGCCGGAACCGTCATCGCCCGCCGGAGGCGATACGGGTGACCGTGCTCCTGGTGTGGCTGGGTGTCGCGGCGTTCGGCGCCCTCGGCGCGCTCGGCCGGTTCCGGGTGGGCAACGCGGTCACCGCGCGCCGACCGAGCGACTTCCCGCTCGGGACGTTCGTCGTGAACCTCACCGGCGGCTTCGTCCTCGGCCTGCTCACCGGCCTGTCGGTCTCCGGCGACGCGCTCCTGCTGCTCGGCACCGGGTTCCTGGGCGGCTACACGACGTTCTCGACGTGGATGGTCGAGACGCAGCGACTCGGCGAGAACGGCGAGTGGTGGTTTCTGTGGCTCTACCTCTTCGGCTCGATGCTGGCCGGGCTCGCCGCGACCGGTCTGGGCTGGCTCGTCGGTGGAGCGCTGGGGTGATCGGCGAGGCGCTCAAGCTGTCGGTGTACTTCGGGGACTCGCTCACCACCGGCACGGAGCTCTCGAGCGATGCGCTCATGCGCCGCCTGGCTGAGCGTGGTGTGCGTAGCGCGGCGCTGATCCGCGGCGTGGAGGGCTTCGGCATCAACCGGCGCATCCACGCCGAGCGCTTCCCGGACATCTCGACCGACCTGCCGCTGCTCGCGATGGCGGTCGACGAGCGCTCGCGGATCGAGGCCCTGCTGGAGGACGTAGATCATGCGGTCCCGCGCGGGCTCGTGACGCTCGAGCACGCCACGCTCGCCACCGGCCAGGACGTCGCCGAGGCGAGCTTCCCGGACGGTTTGGGGCGGGCCGCGAAGCTGACGATCTCCTGCGCCCAGGGCGACACGGTCGGCGGCCGGCCGGCCTACCGCGAGGCGGTGGACGTGCTGCGGCGCCACGGCGCGACGGGAGCCACCGTCCTGCTCGGGGTCGATGGCGTCGTCGACGGCCGGCGGGTCAAGGCACGGCTCCTCGCGCGCAACGCCCGCACGCCGGTGGTCATCATCTCCGTGGGTCCCCCGGCGCTCCTCGAGCGGTCGCTTCCGCACCTGGGCGAACGCCTGCGCGATCCCGTCGCCACACTCGAGCGCATCGCCCAGCTCAAGCACGACGGCGACCTGCTGGAGGCGCCGCCGGCGCCGGCCGACGAGATCGACTGCCCCGGCGTCTGGCACACCCTCGGCATCTACGCCCGCCAGTCGGCGCAGGTCAACGGCCGCTCGCTGCACAGCGAGCTCACCCGGCGCATTCGCGAGGCCGGCGGCGCCGGCGTCACGACCGTCCTGGGCGAGTGGGGGTTCTCCAGCGACGAGCCGCCGTACGGCGACCGGCTCGGGCGCCTCGCCAGCCACCTGCCGACCCACACGATCTACATCGACCGGGCCCGGAAGGTGGCAGAGATGTGGCCCGTCGTCGACGACATCACCGCCGAGCACGGCATCGTCACCTGGCTCGTCGTGCCCGGGTATCGCGAGCGCGCCGGCGACGCGGTCCACGGCGACCTCCGTCTCGGTGCTCGCTCTCCGCATCCGGCGCCCCGCCAGCCGAAGTGCGGACCGTGACCCTTGGTCCTCATCAGGGCGCCACGCCGGCCGCGCCCGGCATCGCGCCATGTGCACCGTGACCTGATTCGGGGCCGACCGGCCCGATCTGCGTGCGTCGTGCACCGGGCTTGGCGCGTCGGCTTGACCCCACCGTCGGAGCCGACTAGATGGGCCGCGGCGGTGCGTACGGCGGCGTCAGGCCGCGATTGCACGAAAGGAGCGCATATGCCCGAGGTCGTCTTCAGCGTCGATCAATCGAAGTCCATGAGGGAACAGGCCTTTCCGGGTCACAACCGCTGGCACCCCGACAACCCGCCCGCCGCCTCGGTGGCACCGGGGAGCGAGTTCCGCGTGGAGTGCCGGGAATGGACCGACGCCCAGCTGGTCAACAGCGACTCCGCCAACGACGTGCGGGACGTCGACCTGACCGTCGCGCACATGCTGAGCGGGCCGATCGAGATCCAGGGCGCCGAGCCGGGCGACCTCCTCGTCGTGGACATCCTCGATCTCGGACCGTGCCAGCCGCCCCAGGAGTACGGCGACGCACCGGGCCAGGGCTGGGGCTACACGGGCATCTTCTCGAAGACCAACGGCGGAGGCTTCCTCACCGACTACTTCCCGGACTCCTACAAGGCGATCTGGGACTTCCACGGGCAGGACGCGACGTCGCGCCACGTGCCCGGCGTGCGCTACACGGGCATCACGCATCCCGGGCTGTTCGGCACGGCCCCCTCGGCCGACCTGCTGGCCGAGTGGAACCGCCGCGAGCAGGCGCTCATCGACAAGGATCCGGACCGGGTCCCGCCGCTGGCGCTGCCGCCGATCCAGGACGGCGTCCTCGCCGGCACCTTGAGCGGCGCGGAGCTCGCGCGGGTCGGGCGCGAGGGAGCGCGGACCGTGCCCGCGCGCGAGAACGGCGGCAACCACGACATCAAGAACTTCACCCGGGGCAGTCGGGTGTACTACCCCGTCCACGTTGCGGGAGCGATGCTCTCCGGCGGGGACCTGCACTTCTCCCAGGGAGACGGGGAGATCACGTTCTGCGGGGCCATCGAGATGGGCGGCTTCATCGACTTCGGCGTCGACCTCATCAAGGACGGGATGAACAAGTACGGGGTGACCACGAATCCGATCCTCATCCCCGGCCGCGTGGAGCCGCGCTACTCCGATTTCCTCACCTTCATCGGCGTGTCCGTCGACCACGACAGCGGTGAGAACTTCTACCTCGACGCAACGGTCGCGTACCGGCGGGCCTGCCTGAACGCGATCGAGTACCTCAGGAAGTTCGGCTACGACGGCGAGCAGGCGTACCTGCTGCTCGGGTCGGCCCCGATCGAGGGGCGCGTGTCCGGCGTGGTGGACATCCCGAACGCGTGCTGCTCGCTGTACTTGCCGACCGCGATGTTCGACTTCGACATCCGCCCGAACAAGGAGGGCCCCGAGAGTCGCGATCTCGGCGCGGCGGCGAAGACGAGCTAGGGCCGGCCGTGCCGATCTACGCGTTCACGTGCACGCGGTGCGGGTCGTTCGATGTGATCCGCCGGGTCGCCGAAGCGGGCGCGCCGGCGTCCTGTCCGCACTGCGGCACGGATGCCCGGCGGCTGTTCACCCCGCCGGGCCTCGCGCTCCTGCGCAAGCCGGTGCGCGGCCTGCTCGACATCGAGGAGAAGAGCGCCCACGCGCCGGATGTGGTGACCGAGAAGACCGGCCGCCCCCTGCCGCACAAGCATGGGCCGACACCGCCTTGGGTGCTCAGCCACTGAATGGAGCGGATAGGAGGAGAACAGAATGCTGCTCGGCGTGATGCTGCTCTACGTCGGCGTCGTCCTGATCGTCAACGGGATCTGGCTGATCGGGCAGGCCAAGGTCGCTGAGCTGGCGGCCGCGCCGGTGCGCGCGCAGCCGGCCGGCGGCGCACCGGCCGCGCCGGCGACGGCCACGCTCGACAGGGACCCGACCGTCCTGCAGAACCGCGAGGTCACGGTCATCAACATCTTCACTGGGTTCGTCGGGCTCGTCTGCGCGACCACGCTGCTCGTGCATGGCAACCGCGAAGGTGACCTCGCGTCGATCCGCGGAGGCGGGTTCATCCTGCTCTTCGCGTTCACGTACCTGTGGGTCGCCTTCAACGGGTTCCTCAACGCGGACGGCCGCGCGTTCGGGTGGTACTGCCTGTTCGTCGCCATCACGGCCGTCGCCGCCGGGATCTACACGTTCCGTGACGCCAACGGCAACGACGCATCGATCTGGCTGGGAATCGACTGGTTCGCCTGGGCGGTGCTGTGGTTCATGTTCTTCCTGCTGCTCGCGCTGCAGCGGCCGATCGGGCGGCTCACGGGGGCGGTCGCGATCCTGGAGGGCATCGGGACCGCATGGGTGTTCGGCTTCCTGCTGCTCGAGGGAACCGTGGCCTTCTGACCATGTCGAGGACCACTACGAGACGTTCGACCTCGGCAACTTCACCCTCGAGGACGGGGCGACGCTTCGCGACGCGAAGCTGGCCTACAAGACCTACGGGACGCTCAGCAACGCCAGGGACAACGCGGTCGTCTATCCGACGTGGTACTCCGGGCGCCACTGGGAGAACGAGTGGCTGATCGGCGAGGGCATGGCGCTGGATCCGAGCCGCCTGTTCATCATCGTCCCCAACATGCTCGGCAACGGGCTGTCCTCGTCGCCGAGCAACACGCCGCCGCCGTACGACAGGGCCCGCTTCCCGGCCGTGAGGGTGCTCGACAACGTTCGGTCCCAGCACAAGCTCGTGACCGAGCACTTCGGGATCGAGCGGCTGGTCGCGGTGACGGGATGGTCGATGGGCGCCGGGCAGACCTACCAGTGGGCCGTCAGCTATCCGGAGATGGTCCCGAGGATCCTGCCCTTCTGCGGCTCGGCGCGGACCAGCCGGCACAACATCGTCTTCCTGGAGGGCGTGAAGGCCGCGCTGACCGCCGACGCGGCCTGGAACCACGGCTGGTACGAGGCCCAGCCGACCCGGGGCCTGCGTGCCGCGGCGCGGGTCTACGCAGGCTGGGGCTTCTCCCAGGCGTTCTACTGGCAGGAGCTCTACACCGAGCTCGGCTACTCCTCGCTCGAGGACTTCCTCGTCGGCTTCTGGGAGGGCTTCTTCCTCGACGACCGCGATGCCAACAACCTGCTCACGATGCTGTGGACCTGGCAGCAGGGCGACATCGGGGAGACGCCCGGCTTCGACGGGTCGCTGGAGAAGGCGCTCGCGGCCATCGAGGCGCGGGCGATCGTCATGCCCGCCGAGAAGGACCTGTACTTCCCGCCCGAGGACAACGAGTACGAGGTCTCGCAAATGCCGAACGCCGAGCTGCGGGTGATCCCGGGGGTGTGGGGGCACTTCGCCGGCGGCGGCGAGAACCCCGTCGACACGAAGTTCATCGACCAGGGGCTGCGCGACCTGCTGGCGAGCTGAGCCTGATCGCCTGAGCGACCCCCTGGGCTCGTCGCGACGGCGAACCGCGAAACTGGCGGCGTGATCGCTCGCGACGCAGAGCCGGCCGCTGCGCCAGCCCTCTGGGCCGCCGCGGTGCTCATGGCGGCGCTCGGGGTGTTCCACGCGTGGAGCGTGCTCGTCGAGCCGCTCCAGGCCGAGCTCGGCCTGTCGCGATCGACGGTCAGCGCCGTTTACTCGGTGGCCACGGCGGTGTTCGCGGCGAGCATGCTGCTGGAGCCGGCGCTCCACCGCCGGGTGTCGACGGTCGCGGTGGGAGCCGGCAGCGCTCTGCTGGCCGCGGTGGGCCTGGCCCTCGCCGCGCTGCCCGCGACGTGGGCCTTGTTCGTCGGCTATGGCGGCCTGTTCGCGGTGGCCAACGGCCTGGGCTACGGGTTGGCGCTGCACACCGCCGCGACGCTCGGCGGCCGACGCACGGGAGCGGCCACCGGCGCGATGGTGGCCTGCTACGCCCTCGGGGGGACCGCGCTGGCGCCGCCGCTGAGCATCGGCGCCCGCCAAGCCGGCGTTGCGGTGACGTTCGTGGCGCTGGCCGGCCTGATGGTCGCAGTCGCGGTCGCGCAGACCGCGCTGCTTCGCCGGGCGACCGCTGCCGTGCCCGCTCCGGCTGCGACCGCGCCACGCGGGAGCAACGCTTCGCTGAGCCACGACCGCACGTTCTGGCTGTTGTGGGCCGGGTTCCTGGGCGGCAGCGCCGCGGGCCTCGTCGTGCTCGCCCACGCCGCGGCGGTGGTGGCCTGGGTGGGCGGCGGCCCGTTGGCGCTGACCCTCGCGGCCGTCCTCGCCGCCGCCGGCAACGGCATCGGCCGCCTGCTGTCCGGCGTCCTGAGCGACCGCATCCACGTGCGCCGCGTCCTACTCGCCGCCGGTGGCGTGTCGGCCGGCGCGCTGCTCGCCCTCGCCGCGGCGCGCACCGTGCCGGTCGCGGTGATGACCGTCGGCGTGGCCGGCACGGCCTACGGCGCCCTGGCCGGCGCCTACCCGGTGGCGACCACCCGCCACTACGGCGCGCGCCGAACCACAGCCGTCTATGCGCGCGTATTCACGGCATGGGGCCTGGCCGGCCTCACCGCGCCAGTGGCGGCCGGCGCGCTGTTCGACGCCACCGGCGGCTACGGCGTAGTGCTGATGACCGCGGCCGCGGTCGCCGCCCTAGGCGCTGCCGCGAGCGCGGCGCTGCCGCTGGCCGCCGACCATCGTCCGATCAGGTGAGCTCAGTTTTTCGCTCAGAGCAAGGCGACGATCTGCGCTGTCGTCGCTCGGCTTGAGCAGAGACTCGACGCGCGGCAGAACCGAGGGGTAGGTGGTAGCCCTGCTCGGGCGACTGAGCAGCAACTCCACGGAACCCGATCCGACTCGCTTTCGACGTATCTCGCCCCTCCGTGTCGCTCGCCGAGCCGCTGCTGACGGCAACCGTCGCCGCGGAGCTGCTCTCCGTCCGGACTTCGTGGGTGTACGACGCGGCGCGTGATTGCGAGTTGCCGTGCGTCCGCCTCGGGAAGCACCTGCGGTTCTTGCGCAGCGACCTCGAACGCTGCGTGCGCGTGGAAAATCGTTCCCGAACGGGCTGACTGGGCCCGACCCCGTAGGCGCCGTCGGTACTCAGCGGGCCGGTGTCGTGCCGTGATCGCCTCAGCATTTCGGCGCGCGACCGCTCTGCCGTATCCCCTGGCCGCGTTGCCGTCTCGCGCCGTGGTGCGGCGGTCTCCTAACCGAAGCTGCACGGTCAGCCGCAATCTCCTCCTCCGGCGCGGAACCGATGTGAAAGACCGCAGCATCCTGCCTTTTCTGCCCCTAGCGGGACATTGCACTCCGCGACGGGGCCATCGGCGCCCTCGCCCGTTGGGGGACAGGTCAGGGAGCCTCCTCGGGCTCTTCACGCGGTCGCGGCGCCGGGGCCCGCGCGGTACGGTGCGGGCCTCTTCTTCTCGCTTGCATCGCGGTTCCGGCCTCCGGCCACCCATAGCTCGCCTCGCGCCGGCGCCCCACACGCCCCACACTTGGTCGGAGAGCGGCGCGCCCACCGATCCCGTGCTCGTAGCCGGCGTCTCGCCGCGGTGCACCCGCCCCGCCTACCGACGAGCCCGTACCTGCCCGATCCTTGCCCATGGCCCAGCGCGCCAGTGCCGATTGACCCCACCCGTGCGCCGCGCCTAGGGTGCGCCATGCGCCGAGCGCTCCTCGCCGTCAGCCTCGGGCTCGCCGTCCTCGGGCTAGGTGCCGGGACGGCGGCTGCCGCGTCGACGTACTGCTCGGCCAGCGGGGACGTGTGCTACGCGGCGCGCAACCAGGGCGGCGTGGTCCGGCTGCGCCTGGACACCTTCAGCTTCCCCGGCCCGGTGCGCGTCTGCGTGACGCCGCCCCGCGGTCCCAGGGAGTGCCGCGATTTCCGGCTCACGGTGCGGACCGACGGGGTGCGCGGGATGAACGTGCGCTGGTCGAGGCACTTCCGCAACCAGGGAGCGGGGAGCTACCGGGTGCGGTTCCTGGTCAACGGCTCTGTGATCGGGCCGAGCGTGTCGTTCCGGCGCCGGTAGATCCCGGGCGCCCGGCGTCGCTACCGCAGATCGAAAGATCACGGGCGGGCCCGGCGAGTGATGCTCACCGTCCCATCCGTGTCCCTAACGATCGGTGCGGCGACTCGGGCGTGAGCCGCCTCGTCAATGACCTACAGTTCCGCGGCGTGCGGACCCTCATCGCTCTCATCACGGCGGTCGCCGCCCTCGCGGCCGCCTCGCCAGCCACCGCCGCCGTCAAGGACTGCGGCACGGGGGGACTGCCTACAACGGCCTCGGGATCGTCAACGTCCGCGCTGCCGGCGCCTCGTGCCCCACGGCCGAACGCGTCGCCCAGCGCTGGCGCGGCCAGGAGCGCTACACCGCCACGGTGAACGGCAGCGCTGGCGGTGCCGCATCACCGAAGCCGCCACCGGCAGCGAAGGTCCCGCCCCCCGGACCGAGCTGCGCTGCACACGCCCCACGGGCCTCGATCATCCGCTTCGAGCTCTCGTCGTAGGCTGAGGGCCGTCGGCGGGCGCGTAGCCCCTACGGCGCAGCGGTCGGCGATCCGCCGAAGGTGTTCGTGTAGACCCCCGCGTCCCTCATCACCGCGCCGGATCGGATGTCGGGCGACCCCGATCCCCGCCTCGGTGAAGATCGGCCGCAGGATGTTCTCGCGGTGGCCCGGGCTGTTCATCCAGCCCTTCCCGGCGGCGGACGGGGTGGCGTCCGCCTCGTAGCCGGCGACGGAGCTCGACGCGGTTGGCCTCGCTCGGCACGTCGGTCGCGTGCGGACAGGCCGATGACCGCTCGCACGCGATCACCTTGTGCGTGAGCAGGTCGGGCTCATCGACCGCGCGGCCACCGAAGAGCGCGATCGCGAGGACGACCACGCCGACCAGAAGCCGATTGCCAGTGGGGCGCAGGGCCGTTGTGGTCGTCCTCTCGTTGCCGCCCTGAGCGGGCGCGTGTCGCGTGGTGATCAACGACGCGGACACGGGAGCCGTTCTCGGCGTCAGCGTCCACCGCCCCGGCTGACATCAGCGGTACATGTGGCACAGATCGCGCGGCGCTTGATGGCCCGCAGCGTGCCGTAAGCGGATGATGCTCTGCGACGGCGTGCGCGCGCCTATCGCACGGAAGCCAGTTGGCCATCTGGACCGCGGGCTCCGTGCTCGGCGTGCGGTCCCAGATGCGCTCGGCGGTCGCGCGTGCGGCGGCGGGGTCGTTGCCGAGGATCTCCGCGCCGGCGGCGGCGTACTTCGCCACGGCGGCGCGGTCGGACCAGTCGGGCATGGAGCGCGAGAACAGCCGGTCCATCGTCGCCACTTCGTGGTCGGGCAGGTCGCCGTCGAGCCGGCCGGGTGCGACGGGCCGCGTCCCGGCGAGGGTGAGCGCCGAGAACGCGTTCGTGTGGTCGAGCGCGGCGACCTGGGCGACCATCCCGCCGACGCCGATGCCCGCCAGGTGCGCCGGGCGGTCGTCGAGTTCGCGGGCGAGCGCCGCGGCGTCGGCGGCGAGATCGCGCAGCGTGTACGCCGGAGTCTTGGGATCGACGGTGGTCGACGCGCCGCAGTCGCGCAGGTCATAGCGCACGACGTGGCGCCGGCCGCGCGCGAGCGCCGCGCAGAGCGCGTCGGGCCAGGAGAGCATGGTCGTGCCACCCGCGAGCAGCACGAGCGGTGCCGCCGCCTCGCCGAAGTGCTCGACCCCGAGCGTGACGCCGTTGGCCTCGACCGTCGTCATGAGGCCTGCGCCGACGCGATCACACCGTCGGGCGCGCGGAACGACTGGACCGTCGGATGCATGATCAACCTCCAGGACAGCGTCGTGGACCGGTGGCGCGGGGACCGCTGCAGACACGCTACGGGTCGCCGCTTCGTGCGTGCCCGACAGAACGACGCGTCCCGCTCGCCGGCCGCCAGAGCCCCAAAACGGTCTGACCGACCCCCTTCGACACCCTCACCGAGGCCCGCACAGCGGCCCTACGCGCCTCCGCTAGAGCGCGAACGCGCCAGCACCACCCCAAAACCAGCACTCTCACGCACCGCAGGGCCTCGCCGGCCCGCCCCCCAACAGAGGAAGGGGGGGTCAGATTCGGCCGGCGCCAAGGGTCCACTTTCGACCGGCCTTGACACGCGCTGGGCCGCGATGAGGGCACGCGCACTAGGCGCGGTCGGTGACGATCCCGAGTGCCTACGAGGGCGGGGCGGTCCGTGGCCGCCCGTCGACCATGCGGTAGCGCAGTCAGGCCAGGCCGCCGTTGAGCGACTCGGTGCCGATCGGCTCGAGCGCCCGCGCGAGCCCGAACCCTGTCGACCCGGCCTCATAGGCCACCCGCACCGGACCGGGCAGCCCGGCGCAGAACTGCACGACCTCTGCACCACCAGGACGTACACCTTGACGGAGTTCTCCAGCCGCTAGGGCCGATCATCCGGGTCGACGCGCCGGCGGGCCGACGGCGGCGAATCGTCGAACTCGTCGTGCCGGCGGAACCAGAACGATCCCGACGCCCGCGGCCAGCCCTCGGGCAAGTCCTCATCGTCGCCCTGCCCCCCGTAGGGCGTCAAGGACCACAAGCTCCAGAGGCTGCCGATCCATTGGACCATCGCCCCGTGCTGCAGGAAGTAGGTGCGGTAGACGTCGTTGCCGTCGCGCAGGAAGACGTTGAAGCCGAACCACTCGTCGACCCCGAAGTCAGCCGAGAAGCCCTCGCTGCGAATCGTGTACCAGGGCAGGTCAGTCCAACCCATGCGCTCGGCGTAGCGGCGGAGGTTCGCCTGAGGTGCCGGCGATGCCATCGCGAAGGTGATGTCGCGAGCATGCAGGAGGCCGAGCTCGGGGATGCCGTCGGCGACGGACGAACAGCCAACGCACCCGGCGTCGGGCCAACCCACCACACCCTCCTCGAAGAAGAACCGGTAAAGGATCAGCTGGCTGCGCCCGTCGAACAGCTCGGGCAGTGACCGCCGCCCGTCAGGACCCTCGAACGCGTAGTCGTGCTCGACCCGAACCATCGGCATGCGTTTCCGTGCGGCAGCGAGCTCGTGCATCGCGGCGCCGACGGCCTTCTCGCGCTCGAGCAGGGCCGCCAGAGCCGCGTCCCACTCGGTCTGGCTGACGACAGGAGGATGGGCGAGGGTCATTGTTTAGTCCCTTCCCGAGCGCTTCAGAAGCAGGCACTTCGGCATCGTCGTCTCCCGGTGTCGTGGACCGCACCTTTCGAGGGCCTTCACATGGGTGAGCGGAGCCAGCCGACCGTTCTCGACATGGAATCACTCATCCAGCTCCGAGACCGTCGCGTCGGGGATCGCTCACCGGTCAGTCTGCCCGGTCGGGGCGAGTGCCGCCCAGGGTCCACGCCATGCGCCGCATAGACTGACCACCACCGGGAACCTGGGCCGCGGCGAACTTACAGCAGCTCAGGGACGCTACCCCGGCACCGAACGCGCGCTTGGTCTTGCGGAGGAGCAAGCGTGCCCGCACACCACATAGTGGGCGAACTTGCGAGCCAGACCACTCAGTCCGCGGTCGCGCGCGGATGGGCACTGAAGTAGGCGTCCTTGAGGCGCTCGGCCGACAAGTGGGTGTACATCTGGGTCGTGGCGATGTCGGCGTGGCCGAGCATCTCCTGCAGCGAGCGCAGGTCGCAGCCGCCGGCCAGCAGGTGGGTGGCGAACGTGTGGCGCAGCGTGTGCGGGCTGAGCCGGCCCTCCAGGCCGGCGTCGCGCGCGTGGCGCTGGACGATCTTGTAGAGCCCCTGGCGGCTGAGGCCGCCGCCGCGCCGGTTGACCAGCAGCCGCGGTTCGTCGCGCAGGCCGACGAGCCGCGGGCGCCCGCGCTCGAGGTAGGCGCGCGTGGCCGCGACCGCCTCGCGGCCGATCGGCACGAGCCGCTCCTTGGCGCCCTTGCCGCGGGCGCGCAGGACGCCGACCTGAAGGTCGATGTCGCCCATCTCCAGCCCGATCGCCTCGGACGCGCGCAGGCCGCAGGCGTACATGAGCTCGAGCAGCGCGCGGTCGCGCAGCGCGCCGGGGTCGGCGCCGCCCGGCGCGGCGAGCAGCCGCGCGACCTCCCCGCGCGTGAGGACCTGAGGCAGCTTCTGGCTCTTGCGCGGGGCGCGCAGGTCGGCGGTCGGGTCGCGATCGAGCTCGCCCTCGCGGCGCAGGTGGCGGTAGAACGAGCGCAGGCAGGCCGCCTTGCGCTGCAGCGTGGCCGGGGCGACGGCGGGGCGCTCGGGGCTGCCGGCGGCCAGCTCGTTCAGGAACGCGGCGAGGTCGGAGTGCTCGGCCGACAGCGCGTCGGCGCCGCGCCGGGCCAGGAACGCCCCGAGCTGCAGCAGGTCGGAGCGGTAGGCCTCCAGCGTGTTGCGCGACAGCCCGCGCTCGAACTCGAGGTAGGCCAGGAAGTCGAGCACGTGGTGCTCGAACGACCGCAAGTCGGCGGCGGCGATGACGGCCATGGGGAGTGATTCGCCGCCGGCGCCCCGCCGTCCTCGGCGGTGCAATGGGGCGTGCGTGGTGCACGACGCCTTGCGGGCGTTGACGCGCCCTGGCTCAGCCGCGCCGCAGCTTCAGCCACAGCAGCCCGATCAGCGTCTTGGCGTCGCGCGTGGCGGCGATCGCGGCGTCGAGGTCGCTCAGCGGCCAGCGCACGATCTCGATGCGCTCGTTCTCGTGTGCCTGGGCGCTGCGGTCGCGCAGGCCGGTGGCGTGGAAGACGTGGACGATCTCGTCCATGCAGCCCGCGCTCGACACGTAACTGGTGATCGGCTCCCACTGCTCGGCCGCCTTGCCGATCTCCTCGGCCAGCTCGCGCTTCATGGCCTGCAGCGGCGTCTCGCCGTCCTGGTCGAGACGGCCGGCCGGGATCTCGAGGGAGTCGGGGTCGTCGATCGCCTCGCGCGGCTGGCGGACGAGGTACAGGTCGTCCTCGTCGTGGACCACGGCGGCCACCGCGCCCTGGTGGCGGACGATCTCGCGCTCGACCTCCGCTCCGTCCGGGTAGCGGAACCGCCCGATGACGAGGTCGACGATGGCGCCCTCGTGGACCACGCGCTCGTCGAGCAGCTCGAAGCGGCGGTCGTCGGCGCTCATCGCTCGCCGCGCTCGCCCGCGACACGCGACACATCGCCGGTCGCCGCCGGCGGATCCCCTCGCTCGCCCGCGGACGAGAGGTCGGCCGGCTCGGCGGACATCGCGCTCGGCGCCACCGGCTCCGGCGCGCGTCCGGCGAGCTCGTCGAGCAGGACGAAGGCAACGTCGAGCATCCCGTGCAGCGCGGCCTGGCTGACGCGCTCGGTCGGCTCGTGGTTGCGCTCGGTCCCGTTGGCCAGGTTCGTGCACTGAAGGCCCGAGGCGATCAGCGCGTTGGCGTCCGACCCGCCGCCGGTCTCGACGCGGCGCGTGGTGTAGCCGCACCTCTGCAGCGCGGCCTCGGCCGCGACGACCGAGGGCGCCGACGGCCGGTGGCGGTAGCCGCGGAACATCCGCTCGACGGCCACGTCGACGTCGCAGTCGCACTGCGGGTCGTTGGCCGCGTCGTAGCAGCGGTCGACCATCTCGGCGATCAGCTCGTCGGCCGTGGTCTCCGACAGCGACCGCGCCTCGGCCCACAGCGTGCAGTGCTCGGGCACGACATTCGTGGCGCCGTCGCCGCCGCGGATGGTGCCCACGTTGGCCATCGTCCCGGCGTCGATCCGCCCCAGGCGCATGGCGCCGATGGCGCGCGACGCGGCCAGGATCGCGCTGCTGCCGTCCTCGGGGCGGATGCCCGCGTGGGCGGCCCGTCCGTGGAAGCGCGCCTCGAGGCGGTAGTAGGTCGGCGAGGCGATGATGACCTCGCCGATCGGCGAGGCATGGTCGAACACGTAGCCGACGTCGGAGCGCAGCCGCGCGACGTCGAAGGCCTTGGCCCCGGCCAGGCCGTCCTCCTCGCAGGCCGTGAAGAGCAGCTCGACCCCGATCGGCGTGCCCTCCACCGCGGCGCGATGCGCGAGCCCGAGCAGCATGGCGACCGCCGCCTTGTTGTCGGCGCCGAGGATCGTGTCCCCCCGGCTCTCCCAGCCGCCGTCGACGAGCGCGGGCTCGATCGGGCCGAGGTGGGGCACGGTGTCCATGTGCGCGCACAGCAGGACCGAGCGCTCGTGGTCGCCGGGCAGGCGGGCGAGCAGGTTGCCGGCGTTGCCGGCGATCTCGTCGCCCGCGCCGTCCTCCTCGACCGTCAGCCCGAGCGAGCGCAGCTCGCCCGCCACGCGGTCGGCGAGCGCCCGCTCGCGGCGCGACGGGCTGGAGATCGCGCACAGCCGGGCGAACGTCTCGTCCAGCCGGCGCAGCTCGACCTCGGACGCGCGACGCATGCAGAGACCCCGGCTCCGGGCCCCGCTCAGCCGGCGCGCGTGGCGCGAGCGGCGCGCACCTCACGGCCCTCGGGCGCGCGGTCGCGGGCGCGATCCAGCGCGGCGGCGACGAACTCGCGGAACAGCGGCGCCGGGCGCTCGGGGCGCGACTTGAACTCGGGGTGGAACTGCGAGGCCACGAAGAACGGGTGGTCGGACAGCTCGATCGTCTCCACCAGCCGCTCGTCGGGCGACGTGCCCGAGACGACCAGCCCGGCCGCCTCGAGCCGCTTGCGCAGGGAGATCGACACCTCATAGCGGTGGCGGTGGCGCTCGTAGACGACCGCCTCGCCGTAGGCGTCCCGGGTGCGCGTCTCCGGGTGGAGCTTGATCGGGTCGGCGCCGAGTCGCATCGTGCCACCGAGGTCGGAGACCTCCTTCTGCTCGGGCAGCAGGTCGATCACCGGCCACTCGGTTTCGATGTCGAACTCGGTCGAGTTGGCGCCCGGCATCCCGGCCACGTGGCGCGCGAACTCGCACACGGCGATCTGCATGCCCAGGCACACGCCGAGGTACGGGATGCGCTGCTCGCGCGCGACGCGCACGGCGCGGATCTTGCCCTCGATCCCGCGGCCGCCGAAGCCGCCGGGCACGAGGATGCCGTCGGCCGCGCCGAGCCGCTCCTGCGCGATCCGCTCGTCCTCGAGCGTCTCGGAGTCGACCCAGTCGATCTCGATCTGGCCGCCGTGCTGGAAGCCGGAGTGGCGCAGCGCCTCGCTGACCGACAGGTAGGCGTCCTCGAGCTGGACGTACTTGCCGACGATCGCGATGCGCACCCTCTGCGCGGCCTCGTCGGCGCGGCGCGTGATGTCGCGCCACTCGCACAGGTCGGCCTCGGGCGCCTCGAAGCCGAAGTACTCGGTGATGAACCCGTCGACGCCCTGGTCCGCGTACCAGAGCGGGACCTTGTAGATGTTGTCGACGTCCTTGGCCGAGATCACCGCGTCGGTGCCCAGCGACGCGAACAGCGCGATCTTGCGGCGGATGTCCAGCCCGAGCTCGCTCTCGCTGCGGCACAGCAGCATGTCGGGCGCGATGCCGATGCGACGCAGCTCGTTGACCGAGTGCTGCGTCGGCTTGGTCTTCAGCTCGCCCGCGTGACCGATGTAGGGGACGAGCGTCAGGTGGATGTACATGCAGCGCCGGCGCCCGACGTCGACCGGGAACTGGCGGATCGCCTCCAGGAAGGGAAGCGACTCGATGTCGCCCACCGTGCCGCCGATCTCGGTGATGACGACGTCTGGCTCGCCCGACTCCGCGATGAGCCGGATGCGTTGCTTGATCTCGTCGGTGATGTGCGGGACGACCTGGACGGTGCCGCCCAGGTAGTCGCCGCGGCGCTCGCGCCGGATGACGCTGTTGTAGATGCCGCCGGCGGTGACGTTCGACGCGCGCGAGGTGTTCGTGTTGGTGAAGCGCTCGTAGTGGCCGAGGTCGAGGTCGGTCTCGGCGCCGTCCTCGGTGACGAACACCTCGCCGTGCTGATACGGCGACATCGTCCCCGGGTCGACGTTGATGTAGGGGTCGAACTTCTGCAGCCCGACGGTCAGGCCGCGGGCGACGAGCAGGCGGCCGATCGACGCGGCGGCGATGCCCTTGCCCAGCGACGAGACGACGCCGCCGGTGATGAAGACGTAGCGGGTGTCAGGCATTGCCGGCTCTCCCAGGCGATGACGGGCGAGCTGGCGGACGGCGGGATCGTGGGCGGCGCACCACGTCAAGGTAGCGATCGGCGCGGACGGGCCGGGCCCCGCCCGGGCGGCTGCGTTCGGCGATCGCCGCTCGACGTGACGCTCGGTCGCACGACCTACACTGGAACTCATGGAGAAGACCGAGAAAGTGACCAAGAGCGACGCCGAGTGGCGCGCCGATCTGAACCCCGACCAGTACGCGGTGCTGCGCGAGGCGGCGACCGAGCCGCCGTTCACCGGACGAGTACGTCCAGGAGAAGGGCGACGGGGTCTACCGCTGCGCGGGCTGCGGCAACGAGCTGTTCAGCTCGGACACGAAGTTCGAGTCCGGCACGGGCTGGCCGAGCTTCACCGACCCCGTGTTCGGCGAGGCGGTCGAGACCAAGAAGGACCGGTCGCTCTTCATGGTGCGCACCGAGGTCGTGTGCGCGCGCTGCGGCGGCCACCTCGGCCACGTCTTCGACGATGGCCCCGGGGACAGCGGCCAGCGCTACTGCATCAACTCGTGTGCGCTGGACTTCGATCGCGGCCCCGAGGCGCGATGACGAGCGGCTCCGGTCGCCGTCGCTCGCTGACCGGGCCCGGCGACCGCGTAATGCGGCTGCTCGTCACCGGCAGCGCCGGGCACCTCGGCGAAGCGCTGGTGCGCGTGCTGGGGGCCGAGGGCCATGAGGTCGTGGGGCTCGACGTGCTCGCGTCCCCGCACACGACGCTCGTGGGCTCGATCGTCGATCGGGCCTGCGTGCGGCGCGCGGTGGTGGGCGCCGATGCGGTGCTCCACGCCGCGACGCTGCACAAGCCGCACGTCGGCACGCACGGGCGCCAGGCGTTCGTCGACACGAACGTCACGGGGACGCTGAACCTGCTGGAGGAGGCCGTCGCCGCCGGCGTCGGCCGCTTCGTGTTCACGAGCACGACGAGCGCGTTCGGACGGGCGCTGACCCCGCCGCCCGGCACGCCCACGGCGTGGATCACCGAGGACGTCGCGCCGGTCGTGCGGAACGTGTACGGCGCGACGAAGACGGCGGCCGAGGACCTGTGCGAGCTCGTCCACCGCGACCACGGCCTGCCATGCCTGATCCTGCGCACCTCGCGCTTCTTCCCCGAGGCCGACGATCGCGACGAGGTCCGGGCGGCCTACGAGGACGCGAACGTCAAGGCCAACGAGCTGCTGTACCGCCGGGTCGACCTCGAGGACGTGGTGAGCGCGCACGTCTGCGCCCTGGAGCGCGCGCCGGCGATCGGCTTCGGCCGGTACATCGTGAGCGCCACCACCCCGTTCACGCCCGACGACCTCACCGGCCTGCGCGCCGACGCCCCGGCCGTCGTGGCGCTGGCACTTCCCGGAGTACGAGGCGCTGTACGCGCGGCGCGGCTGGACGATGTTCCCGGGGATCGACCGGGTGTACGTCAACGCGCGGGCGCGGACGGGAGCTCGGATGGTCACCCCGCTACGACTTCGGGCACGTGCTCGAGTTGCCTGCAGGCCGGGCGAGGACTCCGCGCAGCCCGCTGGCGCGGGCCGTGGGCGCCAAGGGCTATCACGCGGTCGCGACCGGGCCATACACGGTGCGCTGAACGGCCCGGGGGTGCCGCGCGGACCCGGGGCCGGTGTCTCTGATGCGGCGTGGTCGAGCCGAGATCTCGACCGCGTCACGATCCGCTCAAACCACGTCCTCAACCGGGTCGGGTGGGCGCTCCAGAAGGGACGCTGCGCTCCGTTGCATCACAGAACGGGAGTCGAGTGGCATGAAGAGACTCCTGCCTGGATGCCGAATCAGCTATCCGCAACGGGTCTTGCGCGTTCGCAGTCGGACAAGGGAAGCGTCGTCTGGCGCATCACGGGTACCTGCTGGCGTGCAGAACCTACCGTTCAGCGGCAGATCCGCTCCAAGAGTTGCCTCCGGCCCAGCGCCCACTCATCGGTTACGCCATCCACCCGGGTGCGTGCAGCCTCGCGGCTCGGCATGCTCCTCGCGGCGGCGGTGGCCATCCTGCTGCTGTTGCCCACCTACCGCGACGGCCGCCGATCCGGTCGGCGCCGCCGCAGACGCCGCTGCGCCGGCAGCCGACGCCGTCCGGGCGGCGGCGCCGGATCCGACTGCCGCGTCGCAGTCGGCGCCCGAGCCGGTCGTGAAGTCGGCGCCCGAGCCGCCGGCGACGTCCTCGTCGCCCGAGCCGGCGGCGGCGCCGAAGTCCTCGTCGCCCGAGCCGGCGCCGAAGCCCTCGCCCCAGCCGGCGGCGGCGCCGAAGACCTCATCGCCCGAGCCCGCGCCGAAGCCCTCGCCCCAGCCGGCGGCGGTGCCGAAGACCTCATCGCCCGAGCCCGCGCAGAAGCCCTCACCCCAGCCGGCGGCAGCGCCGAAGACCTCATCGCCCGAGCCGGCGCCGAAGTCCTCACCCCAGCCGGCGGCAGCGCCGAAGACGTCGCCCGAGCCGGCGCCGAAGTCCTCACCCCAGCCGGCAGCGGCGCCGAAGTCGTCGCCCGAGTCGGCGGCGCCCAAGGCGCCCCAGCCGGCGGTGGCGCCGAAGTCCTCGCCCGAGCCGGCGGCGAAGTCCTCCTCGCCGGAGGCGGCGGCCGCGCCGAAGTCCTCGTCCGAGCCGGCCGCGGCGCCAAGGCGCCCCAGCCGGCGGCGGCGCCGCAGACGGCTGGCGCCGTGAACGATGCGGCGGGCCAGGTGGCGGCGGCGGCACGGCCTGTGGTCGATGCGGCCGGCAGCACCGCGCCCGCGACTGAGCCGCAGGCGACCCCGGCGCCGAAGCCGGTCACGCCGACTCTGGTTCAGGAGCCCAAGCCGGATCTGCCTGCGGCGATTCGCGAGTCGGTCGGGCAGGCTCCTGTGGCGCCGAGCCAGCCGGATCAGCCGGTGGCACGCGTCGTGGACTCGCTGGCATCGGTCGCCGAGCCGCCCGTCGAGCGTCCGGCCGCCCCGCAGACTCCCGTCGCCGAGGTCGTTGACAAGGTCGCGGCGACGGTCGATCGCCCCGCCGCGCCGCCGACCCCGCCGGTGTCCGACGTCCCGACGCCGACCGTCAAGACGGTGACCGAGACGGTGTCGCCGGTGGCGGACAGCGTGGTCGCTCCGGTCGCGCAGTCGGTCCGGCCGGTGACCGACAGCGTGGTCGCTCCGGTCCTCGAGACGGTCCGGCCCATCACGGACAGCGCGGTCACTCCGGTCGCGCAGACGGTCCGGCCGGTGACGAGCACCGTGGTCGCTCCGGTCGCGCAGACGGTCCGGCCGGTGACGAGCACCGTGGTCGCTCCGGTCGTGCAGACGGTCCGGCCCATCACCGACAGCGCCGTCGCTCCGGTCCTCCAGACGGTCCGGCCCATCACCGACAGCGCGGTCGCTCCGGTCCTCCAGACCGTCCAGCCCATCACCGACAGCGCGGTCGCTCCGGTCCTCCAGACGGTCCAGCCGGTCACCGGCAGCGTCCTCGCTCCGATCGCGCAGGCGGTCCAGCCGGTCACCAGTGGCGTGGTTGGTCCGGTCGTCCAGGCGCTGACGAGCACCCTGATCGCTCCGGTCGTCCAGCCGGTGGCGAGCACTGTGGTCGGTCCGGTCGCCCAGGCGGTCCAGCCGGTGACGAGCACTGTGGTCGGTCCGGTCCTGCAGACGGTCCGGCCCCTCACCGACAGCGTCGTCGCTCCGGTCCTGCAGACGGTCCGGCCCAACGCCGACAGCGTCGCCGGGCCGGTTGTCGAGTCGGTGGCACCGGTGACGGACAGCATCGTCGCTCCGGTCGTCGAGTCGGTCCGGCCGGTCACCGATTCCGTGGTCGGTCCGGTCCACGTGGGCTTGCCGGCTGCGGCCGGCCCCGACGCGTCGTGGTCGTCGGGGCCGGCGTGGTTGGCCGCGCCCACGGTCGCGTCGGTGGTTGGCTCGGCGGTTTCGCCGGTGCTTGGGGCGCTGGCCGTGTCGGCGGGCTCGGCGGCGGCGCTGTCGGCTGGGGGCCCGCGGGTCGATGGGGGTGCTGCTGATGGTCGTCGCGCTGGCGCGCCGAGCGTCCCTGGGGGCTCGGCCGCATCGGGGGCTGCTGCCGGTGGTTTTGGTGGCGGTTGGTTTGGTGGTTTTGCCGCGTTGTTGATGTTCTGTGCCGCGCTGGCCTTCCCGGCCCTTTCGCGTCGGCTCATCCTGGCTCCGGTCGTGTGGCGGCCGGTGCCTTTCGTCTCCCTTCTGGAGCGGCCTGGCTGAAGCCCCCTTTCCGGGGTTGTGGCTGACCGCGCCCGGGGCTGTGTGCCCCCGGCGCCGTGCATTGGCCGATTCTGGAAGGGAGCTTCACCGTGGTGGTCTGGATTTGTGCGCGTCGTGTGCGCACCGCAGTATTGACAGTGATGGCCGGGGCGTTGGTGTTCAGCGCGCCCGGGACGGCGGTCGCGCAGGACGGCGTGACCGAGAGCGCCAGTGTGGCCCGCGTCGGGCTGCTGGCCGAGGGGGTTGGCATGGGGGATCAGCCGAGCGACCG
This sequence comes from uncultured Actinomycetes bacterium, assembly GCA_963787065.1. Taxonomy (GTDB): domain Bacteria; phylum Actinomycetota; class Thermoleophilia; order Solirubrobacterales; family Solirubrobacteraceae; genus JAOPZW01. The sequence continues at coordinate 132,576 of CAWBBQ010000034.1, read as the reverse complement.
GGTCACGCGCGTGCAGCGCGTGCTCGACCGCCGCGGCTACAGCCTGGGGGCACCGGGCGTCGACGGCCGCTTCGGGCCGCTGACCGCATCCGCCGTGCGCCGCTATCAGGCTCGCAACGAGCTGGCCGTCGACGGGATCGTCGGGCCCCGCACCAGGCGCTCGCTCGCCGCGCTTGCCGCCCGCCAGCAGCGAGCCTCCCAGCGACGGAGAGCCGGCGACGATCGCCGCCGCTCCTCGGCGGCGCCTGGCCAGCGCCCGAGCGCGACGTCGACGACACCCGACAAGGCGGCGGCGCCCGAGCCCAGCACGACACCGCGCCCGGCCGCGGCCGGATCGGGCCGCGACCGCACGGCGATCGTGATCGCGCTGTTCGCCGCGATCGTGTCGCTGATCGCCATCACCGCCGTGTTCCGCCCGCGCCGCGGGCGCCCCGCGCGTCGCGCCCAGGCCAACGTGGTGGCGATTGCGCGTGACCTCATGCTCGAGGGCCGCAGCCGCGAACCGGGGATCGGTGATTTCCGCGGGTTCGCGCTGGCCAGCGCCGTGCCCGACGACGCAGAGCCCGACCAGACGCGTTTTCTGGTCGATGATCCGCGCAAGGCCAGCCCGGTCTGGGTGTCCTCGGGCGAAGTGACGCGCTCGACGAGCGACCTGCCGGCCAGGTCGCCGGTGATCGGCTATGTCACCGTCCCGCCCGGATCGGGGGATCACGACGAGCAGGCCTTCTCCGACATCGAGGCGTTCTGCCAGGGCCACGACTGGCAGCTGCTGGAGATCGTCCGCGACTCAGAGCAGACCCGGATGCTCGAGCGCCCCGGCCTCAGCTACGCCCTGCGCCAGATCGCCGCCGGCCAGGCCAACGCGCTGGTCATCAGCGACGTGCGCCGCCTGACCCGCTCGATGGTCGACCTCGGCGCGCTGCTGGAGTGGTTCCGCGAGGCCCACGCCACCCTGATCGCGCTCGATCTCGACCTGGACACCACCACATCGCACGGCGATCACGTCGCCACCACGCTGATCACCCTCAGCGAGTGGGAGCGCGAGCGGATCGCCAAACGCACCCGCAGCGGCCTGGCCCGCGTCAAGGCCGAAGGCCACACCGCCGGCCGACCCGCCGTCGCCGACAACCCCGAACTGCTCGGACGCATCGCCGGGATGCGCGAACGCGGCATGACCCTCCAAGGCATCTCGGACCAACTCAACAACGAAGGCGTCCCCACCCTCAGGGGCGGCGCCAAATGGCGACCCTCAAGCGTCCAGGCCGCCCTCGGCTACAAACGCCCGGGCGCACGCCACCCCAAAGACCAACTCCCCCCCACCCACCCCCAAGAACACCAACAGCAGCACCAATAACGCAAAGCTCGCTGCGTCACGCAGCCCGCAACAGCTCCCGCACGTGCCTCCGCGCGCCGACGTCGTCGGCGTCGGCGCCGAGCATCCGGACGAGCTCCGCGACGACGGCGCCGTCATGCAGCTCCGTCACCGTCGTGCGCGCCGGGTCGGCCGTCGGGTCCTTGGCGATCGAGAAGTGGCGGGCGGCGAGCGAGGCGATCTGGGGCAGGTGGGTGATGCACAGGACCTGGCGCCCGGCGGCCAGCGCGCGCAGCTGCGAGCCCGACCGCGCGCGCGGTGTGCCCGCCCACGCCGGCGTCGACCTCGTCGAACACGAGCGTCGCCGCCGCCCTCGGCGTTGGCCACGCCGAGCAGCGCGAGCATCACGCGCGAGAGCTCGCCGCCGGAGGCGATCTCGCGCAGCGGACCGGCAGGCACGCCCGGGTTGGGCGCGATCTGGAACTCGACCGCGTCGGCGCCCGACGGCCCCGGCTCGCGCTCCTCGAGCGCGATCTCGAACGTCGCGTCGGGCATGGCCAGCTCGGCCAGTCGCGCGCGCACGGCCCGCGCCAGCCGCGGCGCCGCCTCGTGCCGCGCGCCGGACAGCTCCGCCGCGCGCTCGGCCAGCTCGATGCCTGCGCCGCGGCGAGCTCGGCCGTCGCGCCGTCCAGCGCCTCCTCGGCCCCGAGCAGCTCGTCGCGGCGCCCGCGGCACGTCTCGGCGTGGGCGAGCACCGCCGCGATCGTGCCGCCATGCTTGCGCTCGAGGCGCTCGAGCACCGCCAGGCGCTCCTCGGCCGCGTCGAGCGCGCCAGGCTCGGCCTCGAGCCCCTCGGCGTAGCGGCGGAGCTCGCCGGACAGGTCGTCGACCTCGATGGCCAGCGCGCGCCAGCGCTCGGCCAGCGCGTCGAGCGCACCGTCGACGCCGGCCACGCCGTCCAGCGCGCCGGCGCCCGCGGCGAGCATCGCGGTCACGCCCCCGCTCTCGACGTCGGACTCGGGCACGGCGAGCTCGGCCGCCCCGAGCGCGGCACGGCCCAGCGCCTCCTGGTGGCGCAGCCGCTCGCGGCGCGAGCAGCAGCTCGTCCTCCTCGGCCTCGTCCGGCTCGGCGGCCTCGATCTCCGACAGCTCGTAGGTCAGCAGGTCGAGCTCGCGATCGCGTGCGCCGGCCCGCTCGCGCAGCTCGGCCAGCGTGGCCTCCAGCACCCGGACGCGCGCATGCGTGGCCGCGACCGCGCGCCCGGCGCGCCAGCTGCGCCGCGCCGCAGAAGCCGTCGAGGATCGCGAGCTGGGCTGAGGCGAGCATCAGCCGGCGGTGCTCGTGCTGGCCGTAGAAGGCGATCAGCCCGCCGGTCGACGTCGCGCAGGTCGGCGACGCCCGCCGCCCGCCCGCCAAGGTAGGCGCGCGTGCGGCCCTCGGCGCTCACGCGCCGCGCGAGAACGAGCTCCTCGGCGTCGGGCGCCAGCCGCTCGCCGAGCTCGGTCGCGCACGGAGTCGGACAGCTCGAAGACGCCCTCGACATAGGCCTCCCCCGCACCCGGTCGCACGATGCCCGGCCGTGGGCGCCCGCCGAGCAGCAGGTCGAGCGCATGGGCGAGCACGGTCTTGCCCGCGCCCGTCTCGCCGGTGAGGACGTTCAGCCCGGGCCCGAGACGCAGCTCGGCCCGCTCGATGAGCAACAGGTTCTCGACACGCAGCTCCAACAGCACGCCCGACGGTCTACCAGCGCCGGCCGACGGATCCGCGCCGCCGCGCTCGCCCGCTGCGCGGATCTGGCTCAGAGTCGTCGCAGAGCCGGCACGATCTCGTCGTCGCCCGCGACGAGCTCGAACGTGCGACCGATGACCCCCGGCTCGTCCAGCACGGCGACCAGCGTCGCGGCGACGTCATCGCGCGGGACGCTGCCGCGTCCAGCCGCTCGCCCACGCGCACGCGTCCCGTGCCAGGGTCGTTGGTCAGCCCGCCGGGCCGGACGATCGTGAAGTCCAGTCCGCTCGAGGCGACCGCGGCGTCCGCCTCGGCCTTCGCCTCGAGGTACGGGCCGCATCGCCCCCGCGCCGCCCGCCGGGTCGTCGAGCGCCGATCGAGCTGACCATCACGTAACGCGGCAGCCCCGGCCGGCGCGCGCGGCGTCGATCAGCTTGACCGCGCCGCCCAGGTCGACGGTCCGCTTGCGCTCGGCCCCGCTTCCCGGCCCCGCACCGGCGGCGAACACGACCGCGTCCGCGCCCTCGACGGCCGCCCCGAGGTCGTCGTCGCGCTCGAGGTCGGCCAGCACCGCCTCGGCGCCCGTGGCCTCCACGTCGGCCACGTGGTCGGAGTTGCGGATCAGCGATCGCACGCGGTCGCCGCGCGCGGCGAGCAGCCGTGCGAGGCGCAGACGCGATCTTGCCGTGTCCACCGGCGATGACGATGTCCATGGCGCGAAGCCTACGTGGCCAGCCGCCCGAACTTCTCGCGTAGGCGCCGGTAGAACGACGATCCCGGCACCTGGGCCAGGTCGGCCGCCTCGCGCAGGAAGCTCGCGGTGATCGCGTCGCCCGCGGCGATCGAGCCCGCCGCCTGGCCGTCGACGGACACGTCGACCGGGTCCGACGAGCGGTTCTGGACCGACAGGACGTCGTCCGGGGAGACGACGATCGAGCGCGCGGTCAGCGAGTGCGGCGAGATGAACGACACCGCGAAGCCCTCCACGCCCCAGGCCATGACCGGGCCGCCGTTGGCCAGGTTGTAGCCGGTCGACCCGGCCGGCGTGGCCAGCACGAGCCCGTCGCAGCGCACGCTGCCGATCTCCTCGCCGCCCACGGTGTAGCTCAGCCTGGCCACCCGCGCGCCCTGGCGACGATGGATGGCCAGGTCGTTGATCGCCGCGAGCTCGCCGTCCGGCGTCTCGACCGCCAGCGCGGGCAGGGTGAGCGTCTCGAAGTCGCCGGCCAGCGCGCGCTCGAAGCCCGAGCGCATGCCCTCGCCGTCGGGGTCGATCGTGGCCAGGAACCCGATCTCGCCGTAGTTGACGGCGAACACGGGCACGCTGGTGCCCGCATAGCGGCGAAGCGCACGCAGGATCGTCCCGTCGCCGCCCATCACGACGCACAGCTCGACGTCGTCGCTCACCGGCGCGTCGAGCGCCAGCCCGTCGCCCGCACGCAGCTCGTGCTTGATCGTCTCCTCGGGGTCGAAGCGCAGGGTCACACCGGCGTTCTGGGCAGCCTCGACCAGCAAGCTCCAGGGCCGGCGCAGTCTGCTCGGGACGGAAGTGGCTGAGGACCGTCGCCGTCCGCGCCCGCATCTACGCCTCCACCGCGGCGACGGCCGCCTCGACGTCGCGCAGCGCCCCGTCGCGGCCGGCCTCGGCCAGCCACACGAACGTCTCCCGGTTGCCCTTCGGCCCGGGCAGCCCGGACGGCGCGAAGCCGAGCACGGCGGCGCCCGCCGACCGCGCCGCCTCGGCCACGTCCACGAGCGCGGCGCGGCGGTCGGCCACGTCGCGCACCACGCCGCCCCTCCCCACCCGCTCGCGGCCGATCTCGAACTGGGGCTTGACCATGGCCAGCGCGTCGATACCGGGGCGCCGCCGCGGCCAGCACCGCGGGCAGCACCTTGGCCAGCGAGATGAACGACACGTCGGCGACGATCAGATCGGGCGCGTAGGGCAGCGCGGACGGCTCGCAGAGCCACGCGCGTTGGAGCGCTCCACCACCGTCACGCGGTCGTCCGTGCGCAGGCGCCAGTCGAGCTCGCCGTAGGCCACGTCGAGCGCCACGACGTGGGCGGCGCCGTGCTGGAGCAGGCAGTCGGTGAAGCCGCCGGTCGAGGCGCCCACGTCCAGGCAGCGGCGACCGGCCGGATCGAGGTCGAGCGCCGCCAGCGCGTTGGCGAGCTTGATCCCGCCCCGCGAGACGAACCGCGGGCGCTCGTCGACGGCCACGGTGACGTCCTGCGCGACGAGCTGGCCGGGCTTCGCCGCGCGCTCCCCGGCCGTGCCGAGCCGCACCTCGCCGGCCATCACCGATGCCGCCGCCCGGGCGCGGGACTCGAACAGGCCGCGCTGGGCCAGCAACGTGTCGAGGCGGACCTTCGGCCATGGCCGGCGAACCGTACCGGCGCGCCGTCTCGCACCGTGATGCTCGTCACACACGAACGGGCCCGCAGCGGGCACCATGATCTCAGGCGGAGAGGCCGATCACGCCTCGCCCCGGCGGTCGCGACTCAACCGCCAACACGAACTTCGCTCAGTGATCGATCACATAGCTGGACCCACATAGCAGTATCTCTCCTCCCCTGAAGCGGCCCGCCATCGTGCGGGCCGTTTCTCTTTGGTCGATCGGACGCGAGGCCGCCGTCAGCCCGCGCCGGCAGCAGGCCGCTGCCGGCCGGCGGATCCGCACGTGCAGGTGATCGTCGTGGTGCGGGATCGCCTGCACGACCCTGCGTGGCCCGCGCAGCCGCGTGCGCAGCCCGACGAACACGTACTGCGCCCCGCGGCCACGAATCGGTCGACGAGATCCTGGGCCAGCACGCGATCGACCTGGCCGGGGCGCCAGGCATGGCGCAGGCGCCCGTCGCGGCGCGGGTACATGACGTCGACGTCGAGGCCGTTCTGATGCGAGGCGTGGCCGAGGCCGCCGTAGCGGTTGTCGAAGACGCCGCCGTGCGGGCGGCTGAGATCGGCCGACGAGGACCGCGGGAGCCTGCGGATGAGCGACGCGGTACTCGGCCAGCACCCGCTTGACGGTCTCCACGAGCGTATCCGTCCCCCAGCGCCGCCACGGGCGGTTGGGCGCGCGCTTGAGGATCGGGTCCCACGTCACCCAGTCCGGGCCGGCCTCGGCGAGCTGCACGCCGCCCGCCAGGCGGCCGCGGTCGGGCCGCCCGATCGCCCGCGAGCGCATGCTCGACCCCGACGGGGCCGCGGCCGTGGCGGGCGCGGGCACCGGCACCGCGCCGACGGGCGGTGGCGCGACCGTCAGCGGCAGGCCGGGCGCGGCCGGCGGAGGCTCCGCCGGCGGAGCCTGCGCCGGCGGAGACTCCGCCGGCGGAGCCTGCGCGACCGCCGACCCGCAGGCGACCGTCAGCAGGCACAGAGGCAGCAGCGCCGGGGCGGCGAACGGGCGCACGCGCCGCAGTCTGACGACCGGCCCCCGATCGGCGCCTCACGGCCTCCGGCGCCTCAGGCCCGCAGCGTGCGGCGGGCGAACGCGCCGAGCTCGGCGACGAGCTCCCGCCCGCGGTCGACCGCACCGCCCCAGCGCAGGAAGCCGTGGGCCATGTCGTCGTAGCGGCGCAGTGTCACCGGCACGCCGGCGGCCTCCAGCGCGCCCGCGTACGCCACGCCCTCGTCGCGCAGGACGTCGAAGCCGGCCACGGCGACATACGTCTCGGGCAGGCCGGCGAGCTGCTCGGCGCGCAGCGGCGACGCGTCGGGGTCGCCGCCGGCGGCCTGACCGTCGGCGCCCAGGTACGTCCTCCAGCAGAAGGCCATCGCCTCGGCGGTGAGCAGCGGGAAGCCGGCCAGCTCACGGAACGAGCCCGTCTCCATCGCCGCGTCGACGACGGGGTACACGAGCAGCTGGGCGCGCAGCGCGTCGGGCGCGTGGCGCGCGGCCACGGCGGCCAGGTTGCCGCCGGCGCTGTCACCGCCGATCGCCACGCGCCCCGCCTCGTGACCGAGCCGCTCCGCGCCATCGCCCGTCGTGGCCCAGGCCAGCGCGAGGTCGGCGTCGTGCACGGCGGCGGGGAAGCGGTGCTCGGGAGCGAGCCGGTAGTCGACGCTGAGCACGACCGCGCGCGCGCCGTTGCACAGCGAGCGCGCGACGCGATCGAAGCCGTCGAGGTCGCCGACGTACCAGCCCCCGCCGTGCAGCCAGATCAGCGCGCCGACCGGCTCGTCGTCGCCCGCCGGCCAGTATGCGCGAGCGCCGAGCGCGCCGCCGCCGGGGCGCGGGATCTCGACGTCCACCGTGCGCGCGACCTCCTCGACCGGCCCGCCGAGACGCTCGGAGGCGACCACGTAGTCGGCCCGGACGGCGGCGAGCTCGGCCGCGTCGTCGACCGGCGAGAGCGCCGGCACGTCGGCCAGCTCGCGAAGCTGTGGATGCAGCTCCGCCACCGGTCGTCGCTAGGCGCCCGCCAGCGCGCCCGAGGACGCCCCGATGGCCGCCTCGATGCGCGCCGCGATCGCCTTGCCCGTGTAGCCGACCTCGGCGTGCAGCAGCGCCGGCTTGCCATGCGTGACGTAGCGGTCGGGCAGCCCGACGCGCAGGATGCGCGGCACCACGCCGCCGCCGTCGGACAGCGTCTCCCACACCGCCGAGCCGAAGCCGCCGGCCAGCACGCCCTCCTCGACGGTCACGAGCAGCTCGTGCTCGGCCGCGAGCTGGGCCATCAGGCCCGCGTCGATGGGCTTGGCGAAGCGCGCGTCGGCCACGGTGACCTCCAGGCCCCGCTCGGCCAGCAGGTCGGCCGCCTCGAGACCCTTCTGCACGCCGCTGCCGTAGCCGACGATCGCCACCTTGCCCGACCCCTCGCGCAGCAGCTCGCCCGTCCCGATCGCGATCGGCCTGATCGAGCGCGGCAGGGGCACGCCGACGCCCTCGCCGCGCGGGTAGCGCAGCGCCACAGGACCGCCCTCGTGGGCGATCGCGGTGCGCAGCATGCGGACGAGCATCGCCTCGTCGCGCGGCGCCATCAGCGTGATGTTGGGCAGCGCGCGCAGGTAGGCGATGTCGAAGGCGCCGTGATGGGTGGGGCCGTCGTCGCCGACCAGGCCCGCGCGATCCATGGCGAACACGACGTTCAGCCGCTGCAGGCAGACGTCGTGGACGATCTGGTCGAATGCCCGCTGCAGGAACGTCGAGTAGATCGCGCAGACCGGCCTGGCCCCCTCCAGGGCGAGGCCCGAGGCGAACAGGACGGCCTGCTGCTCGGCGATCCCCACGTCGAAGTAATGGTCGGGCTCGGCCTTCTGCAGCAGGTTCAGGCCGGTGCCGGAGTTCATCGCCGCCGTGATTCCGACCACGCGCCGGTCGCGGCGGACCTCGGCCACCATCGCGTTGCCGAACACCGCCGTGTACTGCGGCGGGCCGGGTGTCCCCGAGGCGGGCTTGGCCGGAGCGGGCACGCCGTTGGCGATCGACTTGGGCTTGGCCGCGTGCCAGCGCTCCATGCCCTCCAGGCCGCCGTCCTCGGCCGGCGCGAAGCCCTTGCCCTTGACGGTCGAGACGTGGACGACGACGGGGCGGTCGGCGGCGAGCGCGCCCCGCAGCGCACGGCGCAGGCCGCGGACGTCGTGGCCGTCGACCACGCCGACGTAGGCCCAGTCGAGCTCCTCCCACCACAGGCCCGGCGCCCAGAACGCCTTGATCGACTCCTTGAGCTGGGGGCCGAGGCGCTCGAACGCCCCGCCGATGCCCGGCAGCTCGGCCAGGCGCTCCTCGACGCCCTCGCGGGCGTGCCACAGCTTGGGATTCAACCGCACCCGGTTGAAGTAGCCCGAGAGCGCGCCGACGTTGGGCGCGATCGACATCCCGTTGTCGTTGAGGACGACGACGATCGGCGTGCCCTGGCCGCCGGCCTGGTGGATCGCCTCGAAGGCGACGCCGCCGGTCATGGCGCCGTCGCCGACGACGGCCACGACCTTGCCGGCGTCGGGCTCGCCGCGCAGGCGCATGGCCTCCTTGAGGCCGACCGCATAGCCGATCGCCGTCGAGGCGTGGCCGGCGCCCATGATGTCGTGCTCGGACTCGGCGATCGAGCAGAACGGGGCCAGGCCCTCGTACTGGCGGATCGTGGGCAGCGCATCGCGGCGGCCGGTGAGGACCTTGTGTGGATAGGCCTGATGGCCGACGTCCCACAGGATCTTGTCCGTGGGCGAGTCGAGCAGCGAGTGCAGCGCGACGGCCAGCTCACACGCGCCGAGGTTGGCGCCGAAGTGCCCGCCGATCTCCCCGACCGTGTCGATGATGTGCGATCGGACCTCATGGGCGACCTGGGCGAGGTCGTCCTCGCTCAGGGCATGGAGGTCCTGCGGGCGGTCGATGCGATCCAGGATCCGTGGGCTCATGTCGTTCGGGTGAGGATGAAGTCGGTGATCTGCTCGAGCTCTTGCGCGCCCTGCGGTGCCGCCTCGTGCAGCGACGCGCGGGCCGCGCCGTGGCACTCGACGGCCAGCCGCCTCGCGCCGTCCACGCCGTAGTGGGTCACGTACGTGCGCTTGCCGTGGCGCTCGTCGCTGCCGTGCGGCTTGCCCAGCGCGTCATCCGTGCCCGTCACGTCGAGGATGTCGTCGACGATCTGGAAGAGGACGCCGAGCTCATCAGCGTACCGCCGAAACGCGGTGGCCGGGTCGCCCTCGGGTCCGGCGAGCAGCAGCACGCAGCCGACCGAGGCGCCGATCAGCCGTCCGGTCTTGAGCGCGTGGAGCATGCGCAGGTCCTTGGGCGTGGCGAGCGTGCCGGCCACGTCGAGGTACTGGCCGCCGACCATCCCGTCCACGCCGGTGGCCGCCGCGAGCTCGCGCGCCGCGGCCAGGACACGGGCGGGCTCGCCCTGCTGCTCGCCGAGCAGGAGGCGGAAGGCCTCGGCATACAGCGCGTCGCCGGCGAGGATGGCGACGTCCTCGCCGAAGCGCACGTGGCAGGTCGGGCGTCCGCGGCGCAGGTCGTCGTCGTCCATGGCCGGCAGGTCGTCGTGGATGAGCGAGTAGGTGTGGATCAGCTCGATCGCCGCGGCCAGCGGCAGGACGCTCGCCGGGTCGACGCCGATCGCGCGCGCGGTGGCGAGCGCGAGCACCGGCCGGATGCGCTTGCCGCCGGCCAGCAGCGAGTAGCGCATGGCCTCCTCGAGCCCGGCCGTGCCCGGCGTGGCGGCGGGGAAGCGCAGCGCCTGGAGGTGACGCTCGACCTCGGCGCGCAGCGCGTCGGGGTAGCCCCGGGTGGCGGCCACGCTGATGGTCACCTAGAGGAGCGTGTCCTGACCGGGGATCGGCTCCTGGGCGCTGACGCGGGCGATCCGCTCGAGCTCGGCCGAGGCCTGCGAGGCCAGCGCGGCGCAGTCCTCGACGAGGCCGGCGGCCGCGTCGGGCGAGAGGTCGCCGGTGCGCAGCTGCTCGGCCGCGCGCTCGAGGCGATCGACGAGGGCGTCGAGCGTGGTCGTGTCGAGTTCGGTCATGAGGTGTGCGAATTCTCGTGCATCTCGCGCAGGACCGCGGCGAGGATGCCGTTGACGAAGCCTGGTGCGTCGGCGCCGCAGAACGTCTTCGCGATCTCCACGGCTTCGGAGATCGCTCCCTCGGGCGGGATCGGCCGGTGGGCGGGCGCGACGTCGGGATGCAGCATCTCCAGCAGGGCGATCCGCATGATCGCCTTCTCCAGCGGTGCGATGCGGTCGAGGCTCCAGCCGCGGGCGTGGCGCTCGATGTGGGCGTCGAGGTCCTCGACGTAGTCCTCGGCGGCGTAGGTCAGCGCGCGCGTGAACGTCGAGGCGTCGCGGTCGAGCAGGTCGTCGACCTCGCGACCGGTGAGATCGCGCTGGTAGAGGGCGAAGACGGCGTCGCGCCGCTGATCGGTCCGTCGGGACATGCCGCCATCCAGGCTACGACAGGGGAAGGTCGGCGTCGCCGGAAACGCGCTTCAGGCGCGCGACATGTACTCGCCCGAGCGGGTGTCGACCTTGACGCGGTCGCCGACGTTGACGAACAGCGGCACCTGCACGGTGGCGCCGGTCTCGACCGTCGCGGGCTTGCTCCCGCCGCCCGACGCCGTGTCGCCGCGCAGGCCCGGGTCCGTCTGGGTTACCTCGAGCACGACCGAGGCCGGGAGCTGCAGGTCGCTCGGGCTGCCGTCGATGAACAGCACGTCGACGGCGTCGTTGGCCTTGGTGAAGCGCAGCGCCTCGGCCACGCCGGACTCGGGCACCGCGAGCTGCTCGTAGGACTCGGCGTCCATGAAGTGCGCGTCGGTGCCGTCGGCGTACAGGAACGTCATCTTGCGCGCCTCGGTGCGCACCGCCCGGAACTTCTCCCCGGCGCGGAACGTCTTGTCGATGACGTTGCCGTCGGCGGCGCGGCGCAGCTTCGTCCGCACGAACGCTCCGCCCTTGCCCGGCTTGACGTGCTGGAACTCGAGGATCTTGAAGACGGTCCCATCGACCTCGATGTGGTTGCCGTTCTTGAACTGGTTGGTGGAGATCATGTGCGCCGCCCAGGGTACTTCGACGGCCCGGGCCGGATCCCGAGCAGCGCGCGCAGCTGCGCGGCGACGGTCGCGGGCTCGTGGGCGAGGTGGCGCCAGGTGACGCGGACCACGCGCCAGCCGGCGGCCTGCAGCGCCCGGTCGCGGGACCGGTCGTGCTCGAACGCGGTTCGGGTGGCGTGGCTGGCATAGCCGTCGAGCTCGACGACCAGGCGCTGGGCACGCCACAGGCTGTCGGCCTCGATCCAGTGGCCGTGCGCGAGCTCGAGCGCCGCGTTGACCTCGGGGCGCGGCAGGCCCGCGCGGTCGAGGAACGCGAGGAAGCGGTCCTCGAGCTCGCTGCGGGTCACGGTGGCGCCGATGCGGCCGTGGGCGAGGATCCTCCGCAGGGCGGCGATGCCGCGGCGACGGGGATGGCGCAGCACGAGCTGCTCAAGTGACAGGGCGTCGGCCAGCCGGAGCACCTCGGCGTCGTTGACGGCGCGCTCGAGGTGGCGCGGGGCGACGACGGCCGCGAGGTCGAGCAGCGTCCGCGGCGGGGTGGTGACGGCGATGCCGCGCACGACGGTGACCTCGTCGGCCGGGAGCACGGCGTGGTGCGCCGCGATGCCCGTCCGCGCGCGGAGACGGCGCGCGACCGTCACGTCGGCGCGCGTGCCGGAGGCGACGCGCAGGCCCCACAGCGCGGCGGCCGAGCGATGGCTGAGGACGGCGGCGGACCCGCTGGCCAGGACCGCCGCGATCCAGCGCGCCTCTCGGGTGAGCGCCCGGTGGCCGACGGCGTAGATTCCGCGATGCAGGGGATGCAGCCGTCCGCAATCCAGGCGATGGCCGATCGCGTCGCGGCCGAGGCCCAGCTCGAGCAGCTGCGCGCGGGCCACGACGCCGTGCTGGCGCTCGGCGAGCCGCGCGATCACGACGTCGATCGTCGAGACGTCACGTTGTGCGCCCATGACCCGCTTATGTGCACTCTCGACGGGGATCGCTCGATGGTGACCGCGAGCGTGTGACAGGGCAGCACGCGAGCGAGGCAACTCTTCGGCGGATCTGCGCCGCGTCAGGCCGGCGCGGGCTTGCCCGCCGACCCCACCTTCACGCCGAACGGCAGCTCGAAGCCCCCGCCGTCCCGCTGCCAGCGGGCGAGCTGCTCGGCGTAGCCCTCGCTGATCCGCGCGCGCGTCTCCGGAGACTGGCCGGCGATCAGGGCGTTCATCCGCACCGTCCCGTCCACGACCGAATCGAGGAACGCGCCGAGGTCGGCGACCGGCTGCGAGAAGCTGGCATGCGCGACCGTCGGCCCCTCGAGTCCCGCTCCCGAGAGCAGCGCGGCGAACTCCGCGTCGCCCGAGTACTGGAAGAAGTCCGGGCCGGCGGGCAGGTGGGCGGGCGGCGTCGCGCCCGCGTTGGCCACGGCCTGCATGAGCGCGCGCAGGAAGCCGGGCGCGTCGGCGTCCCACGTCGTGAGCGCCAGCCGCCCACCGGGGCGCACCACGCGCGCGAGCTCGGCCACGACGCCCGGCAGGTCGGCGACGTGCGGCATCAGGAAGTTGGCGACGACCGCGTCGAAGCTCGCGTCGGCGAACGGCAGCGCGCCGGCCTCGCCGACCTCGAAGCGGGCGCCGGGATGCAGGCTCGCGGCGAGGTCGATCATCTCGGGCGAGACGTCGACGGCCGTCACGTCGGCCCCGCGCGCCGCCGCCTGCGCGGCGGCGTAGCCCGGGCCGGTGGCGACGTCGAGCACGGCGGCCCCGGCGGCCACCCGCGCCGCGTCGAGCAGCGGGCCGACCGCCTGCGACGTCAGCGGCCCGAGCCCGCGGTGGTACGGCGACGCGCGTCCGCGACGCCACCCCTCACGCTCGAAGTCGTCGAAGGCATCGGCGGTCACCCGACCAGTATCCGCCAGCCGCGCGACGCCGCCGCGACCGGCCCGCTGACCACGGCGACGCGGTCGCCCCGGCTATCCGACACCATCCCCGCACACCAATCGAAGGGAGATCGATCACATGGCAGTCTCCGTCGGCCTGTTCGTCCGCCTCGAGGCCGCGTCCGGACGGGAGGGCGACCTGGCCGACTTCCTGCGCGGAGCGGAGGCCGTCGTGCGCGACGAGCCGGGCACGACCGTCTGGTACGCGCTGCGGTTCGGGCCCTCGACGTTCGGCATCTTCGACGCCTTCGAGGAGGAGTCCGGCCGCGAGGCGCACCTCAACGGGAGAGTCGCCCGGGCGCTCGGCGAGAACGCCGACCTGTTCGCCCAGCCGCCCGCGATCGAGCAGGTGGACGTGCTGGCCAGCAAGTGACGCCGGTGGCCTGCCCGCCGCCCGACGAGATAATCGTTGACGCCGTCAACGATTGCGGCGAAGATCTGCCCCATGGACACGACGAGGATCCCGGAGGACCACGTCGCCTCCATGCGCGCCTTCAACCGCTTCTACACCGCGCGGATCGGCGTCGTGCGCGACGGGCTGCTGCACACGCCGCACTCGCTGGCCGAGGCGCGCGTGCTGTTCGAGCTGGGCCGGCGCGAGGTCACCGACGTCGCCGACCTGCGGCGCACGCTCGACCTCGACGCCGGCTACCTGAGCCGCTTGCTGACCCGCCTGGAGGGCACGGGCCTGGTCGCCCGCCAGCGCTCGCGCACCGATGCGCGCCGCCAGCGCGCACGGCTGACCGCGGACGGTCGCGCGGCGCGCGCCGTCCTCGACGAGCGCTCGGCCGCCGAGACGGCCGCCCTGCTCGACGGCGTCCCCGCCGACGACCAGGACCGGCTGCTCGACGCGATGGCCGTGATCCGCGAGGTGCTCGACGGCGCGACGGCCGCCGCAACGCCGTTCGCGCTGCGCCCGCCGCGCAGCGGCGACCTCGGCTGGATCGTGTCGCGCCACGGCGAGCTGTACGCCCGCGAGCACGGCTGGGACGAGACCTTCGAGGGGCTCGTGGCCCGCGTCGTGGCGGATTACGCCGAGCGGCACGATCCGCGGCGCGACGCGGCGTGGATCGCCGAGGTCGCGGGCCGCCGAGCCGGGTGCGTGATGTGCGTCGGGCGCAGCGAGCGCGCGGCACAGCTCCGTCTCCTGCTCGTCGAGCCGGGCTTCCGCGGCCTGGGCATCGGCGCCGCCCTGGTCGAGGCGTGCGTCCGCTTCGCACGCGAGGCGGGCTACGCGGAGCTGACGCTGTGGACCAACGACGTGCTCGAGCACGCGCGGCGCATCTACGAGCGCGCCGGGTTCGTGCTCGCCTCCTCCGAGCCCCACCGCAGCTTCGGGCGCGACCTCGTCGGCCAGACCTGGTCGCGCGCGCTCTGAATCTCAGACCGACGCGGCAACCGCGGCCGGGACCTCGTCGAGCAGCCGCTCCCGCAGGCTGCGGTGCACGTTGGCCGTCGATCGATCGGGACCGGCCTCGGCCATCGCGCGCTCGACCGTGCGCAGCGCCGCGGCGGTGCCCAGCCCGAGCCGGGGCGCTCCGGGCAGCGTGGTCAGGACGTCGCGGGCCAGGAACAGCTCGATCGACAGGATGTCCTCCAGCAGCCCGAGCGCCGTGGCCGTCTTGCGGACGCTGAGCGGCGCGCTCGTGGCGTGGTCCTCGACCCCGATGTCCATGGGCGGGGCGTCGAGGCTGGCGGGCGCGGCGAGCTGCTTGAGCTCGGTGAACACGGCGGCGGCCGGATAGCGCAGCGACAGGCCGACGAGCTCGGGCGTCGAGCCCGGGGGCGGCCCCAGGCCGAGGTTGGCGACGCCCGCGAAGAACGTGTCCCAGAGCTGGCCCATACGGCGCTCGCTGAGCTGCCCGACGTGGGCGATCGCCACGCGCAGGGAGTCGAAGGCGAGCGCCAGGACGACCGGGTGGAAGTTGCCGTTGCTGATCATGGTACCATCGGCGATCGACACGAGCGGGTTGTCGCTGAGCGCGTTGAGCTCGATCTCGACCGTCCGCCGCGCATAGGCCACGAGCTCGTGCAGCGCGCCGTGGACCTGCGGCGCGACGCGGAAGGACAGCGGGTCCTGGATCGAGCGCGGCACGCCGGGCTCGTGGAGCGCGCTGCCGGCCAGCGCGGCGCGCATGTTCCGGCCCGCCTCGATCTGCCCCGGGAACGGCTTGGCCTCCCCGACCACGGCGGCGGTGAAGGACGGGTTGCCGCGAATGGCCTCAAGCGACAGCGCAGCGACGACGTCCGCCGCCCGGACGACGGCGGCGGCCCGGGCGACGAGCAACGCGCCCTGGCCGATCGAGATCCCGTTGGCGGACATGAGCGTGAGCCCGTCCTTGGGCGCGAGCTGGAGCGGCGCGATCCCGGCGCGGCTCAGCGCCTCGGCGCCGTCGACGACCTCGCCGCCGACCTCGGCGCGACCGCGGCCGATGGCCACGAGCGCGATGCAGGCCATCAGCGCCAGGTCGCCCGCCCCGATCGAGCCCGTCTCCGGGACGATCGGGTGCACGCCCGCGTTGAGCATCGCGGCCAGCGCGTCGGCCGCCGCCGGGCTCGCCCCCGAGCCGCCGCGGGCGATGCCGTTGAGCCGGACGGCGATCGCCGCGCGGACGATGTCGGAGGGCAGCGGCGGTCCGATCCCGCCGGCGTGGCTGAGTGACCAGGAACTCCTGGGCGGCCGCGCAGCGCATCGTCGGGCAGGCGCGCGTCCTTCATGTGACCCACGCCGGTGTTCAGCCCGTAGACCGGCTCGCCCGAGACCAGCGCGCGGTCCACGACGGCGCGGCTGGCGGCGATCGTCGCGAGGGCGTCGGGGGCCAGCTCGACACGGGCGCCCGCGGCGACCTCGACGACCTCCTCGACGACCATCGGCCCGGCGGTGATGGTCACCGCCGCGCCGGTGCGCGGGGCGGCGGGCGCTGGCCGCGTGTGAGGGTCCCGCTCGGCGTCGGCACGACGGGCTGAGCGCCCCCGGTCCGCGCCCGCGGCGCCCAACTCAGTCCGCCAGCCCCCGGTCGGCGATCTCGTGGCGCGCCGCGTCCGTCTTGGCGATGCCCTCGATGCCGAGCGCGCGCCGCACGCCGGCCGTGCGCTCGAACTGGATGTTCGTGTAGCCCACGACCTGCACGCGGTTGCCCCACGGGTCGCGGAAGTCGAAGCTGGTCCGGCGCGCGCCCAGCACCGCCAGGCCCTCGCGCGCCACCGCCGCGCGCGCCGCATCGACGTCGTCGACCACGAGCCCGAAGTGGCGCCCGTCGTCCGGGGCCTGCTCGCGGCCCTCGGCCAGCGCGATGAACTGATCGCCCATGTCCACGAAGGCCATCCGCGGCGCGCGGCCGCGCAGGCGAAGGTCGAACAGCCGCCCGTACAGCCCGAGCGCGGCCTCGAGGTCTCCCACCTCGAGCGCGACGTGGTTGATGCCGACGAGACGGGCGCTGGCAGAGGACATCTCGGGGTGAGGGTAACGCCGCGCCGGGCAGGAGGCGGGCGACGCAAGGCGAAAGGCCGCCCGGTGTCCCCCGCGATGCGTCGCCTCCTCCTGGCCGGGTCGGCCGCCGCCGTGACGGCGGGCGCGGCAGCCGCCGTCCGCGCGCGGCGGCGAACGCCGCCGCCGTCCCCGCCGGTCCGCTCCGTGTCGCCGCCGGCCGACCTCGGCGCGCGCCCCGTCGCCGCCGGGCCCACGCCCTCCGTCCCGCAGGCGCCGGTGGCGCCGGCGCGACCGGCCGCGAGTCAGACCCCGGAGCCGGCCGCCGCGCCCGCGCCCGCCGCACCAGTCGCGCCCGCCGGCCGCCGGGCGCCCGCCGCACCCGATGCACCCGCCGCGCAGGACGCGCCCGCGGACGCCGGCGCGCGCACCGAGACCAGCCCCGCCGACATCCCCGGCACCGGCCGCATGGCGGTCCTCAAGCGCAGCTTCAAGGAGTTCCAGGAGGACAACATCACCGACTGGGCCGCGGCGCTGACCTACTACGCGGTGCTCGCGCTGTTCCCCGCGGCGCTCGTGCTCGTCGCGCTCGTCGGCCTGCTCGGCCAGTTCCCCGAGACGACGGACGCGCTGATCGAGATCGTCCGGCAGGTGTCGGGTGGCAACAGCGCGCTCGACGGCCTGGAGAGCACGATCAACGACATCGTCCGCAACAAGGGCGGCGCGGGCGCGCTGCTGGGCCTCGGGCTGGCCGGCGCGCTGTGGTCGGCCTCGGGCTACATCGGGGCGTTCATGCGCGCCTCGAACGCGATCTGGGAGATCCCCGAGGGCCGGCCGTTCTGGAAGCTGCGACCGCTGCAGGTCGCGGTCACGCTGGGCATGGTCCTGCTGCTCGCGCTCCTGGCCATCTCGCTCGTCGTCACCGGCCCGGTGGCCGAGGCGATCGGCGACCAGGTCGGCCTCGGGTCGCTCGCCGTGACCATCTACGGGATCGCCAAGTGGCCGCTGATGGGGCTGATCGTCCTGTTCATGCTCGCCGTCCTGTACTACGTCGCGCCCAACGCGCAGCTGCCGCGGTTTCGCTGGATCACCCCGGGCGCGCTGGTCGCGCTCGTCGTGTGGGTCATCGCCTCGGCCGGCTTCGGGTTCTACGTGGCCAACTTCGGCTCCTACGACAAGACCTACGGCACGCTGGGCGGCGCCATCTCGCTGCTCGTATGGCTGTGGATCACCAACATCGCGGTGCTCTTCGGCCAGGAGCTGAACGCCGAGGTCGAGCGCGGCCGCGAGCTGTCGGCCGGCCTCCCGGCCACCCGCGAGATCCAGCTTCCGCCGCGCGACCCGCCCAAGCCCGACGCGCAGGACGCCGCCGAGGAGATCTCCCGCGAGGCCAGCTTCCGGCCCGACCAGCCCGACCAGGCCGACGCCGACGCCGAGCAGCCGACGCGGACCTGACCCCTTACCTCACGACCTGCAGGTCCTTGGGCAGCGACGAGACGACCTCGGCGCCGTCGTCGGTGACGATCACGAGGTCCTCGATGCGCACGCCGACCGAGCCGGGCAGGTAGACACCGGGCTCGACGGTGATGACCATGCCGCTGCGCAGCGCCTCGTCGCCCGTCTTGGACAGCCGCGGCCCCTCGTGCACGGCCAGCCCGACCCCGTGCCCGAGGCCGTGGCCGAAGTGCTCGGCGTGGCCGGCCGCGTCGATGATCGCGCGGGCCACGGCATCGACCTCGCGGCCGGTGGGACCGGGGCGCACCGCGTCGAGCGCCGCCTCCTGGGCGCGCAGGACGAGCTCGTAGACCTCGCCGTCGCGCGGGTCGACGTCGCCGGTGGCGTACGTGCGCGTGCAGTCGCTGGCGTAGCCGTGCAGCTGCGCCCCCCAGTCGATCACGACGAGCGTCCCGGACGGGATCTCGACGTCGCGCGGCTCGGCGTGCGGCAGCGCGCCGTGAGCCCCGGCGGCGACGATCGGCGGGAACGAGGCGGCCTCGGCGCCCATGCGGCGCATGGTGAGCTCGAGGTCGAGCGCGACGTCGCGCTCGGTCCGCCCGCCCAGCCCGCGGCCGAGCACCTCGCCCAGCGCCTCGTCGGCCAGCCGGGCCGCCGCCCGGACGCGCTCCAGCTCGCCGGCGTCCTTGACCGCCCTCAGCCGCTCGACCGTCCCGCTCGCCGGCACGAGCTCGATGCCGTCGCGGACCAGGCGCGCGAGCTTGGCGTGGTCCTTGACGCTGAGGTCGGCGTCGTCGAATCCCAGGCGCAGCTCGCCCTCGTCGGGCAGCCCGCGGACCACGCCCTCCAGCAGGTCGGCGGATATCTCGCGCGTCCACGACGGGTGCAGCTGGTCGGCTGCCTGCGTCAGGTAGCGGAAGTCGGTGACGAAGCGCCGCGTGCCGTCGGTGCTCACCAGGGCCGCGCCGTTGGAGCCGCTGAAGCCGGTCAGCCAGCGCACGTTGACGAGATCGGAGACGAGCAGGGCGGCGAGCTCGCGCTCGTCCAGCAGCTCGACCAGGCGCTCGGCGCGCGCCGTCGGGACACGGTCCGCCGCGGGCTGTTCGGTCACGGTCATCGCTGCAGCTCCTCCTTGAGACGGGTCAATGCGTCACGGTAGCCCTCCACGCCACGGCCCCTCACCGTGGCCAGGCACAGGTCGCTGACCACCGAGACGCGGCGGAACTGCTCGCGGTGCATGACGTCTGACAGGTGCACCTCGACGGCCGGAAGCCCCGCGATCTCCAGCGCGTCGCGGATCGCCCACGAGTAGTGCGTCCACGCGCCGGGGTTGAGGACGATCGCGTCGCTGAGGTCCTCGAGCCGGTGCAGGTGCTCGACGAACTCGTGCTCGGCGTTGGTCTGGTAGAAGCGCGTGGTCAGGCCCAGCTCGGAGGCGTAGGCGCCGATCTGCTGCTCGAGGCGATCGAAGCTGAGCCCGCCGTAGACCGTCTTGTCGCGGCGTCCGAGCTGGTCGAGGTTGACCCCGTGCATGATCTCGACGCGGCTGCGCACGGCCATCACGCTGCCAACTCTCGCACGGCGGCGGCGAGGTCATCCCGGTCGACGGCCGCGCCGTGGCGTACGTCGCCGGGGGCGTGGACGAGCACGAACGGGACGTCGGCGCCGGTGCGCTTCTTGTCGCGCGCGGTCGCGGCGACCACCGCGTCGGGCTCGGCGTCGCGCATCGTCGTCGGCAGCCCGGCGCGCACGAGCAGGTCGGCGACGACCTCGCGCAGCGCCTCCTGGCCCGACAGCCGCAGCGCCGCCAGCAGGCCGAGCCCGACCGCCTCGCCGTGGCGGTAGCGCGCGTAGCCGGTGACCGTCTCGATCGCGTGGCCGACGGTGTGGCCGAGGTTGAGCACCTGCCGGCGCCCGTCGTCGCGCTCGTCGGCGGCGACCACGGCGAGCTTGGTGCGGGCGCACGCGCGGACGATGTCCTCGTCGACCGGCGCGCCGGCCGCGACGCGGTCCCAGAGCGGCCCGCCGGCGATCAGCGCGGTCTTGACGACCTCCGCGTAGCCCGCGGCGCGCTCGGCCGCCGGCAGGGTGTGCAGCAGAGCGGGGTCGACGAGCACGGCGGCCGGCTGGTGGTACGCGCCGACGTAGTTCTTGGCCTCGGGCAGGTCGACCCCGGTCTTGCCGCCGTAGGCCGAGTCGACCTGGGCCACCACCGTGGTCGGCACGTGGACGATCGGGATGCCGCGCTGGTAGGTGGCGGCGCAGAACCCGGCCAGGTCGCCCACCACGCCACCGCCGAGGGCGACGAGGTGGTCGCCGCGCGTGGCGCCGTCGGCGGCGAGCGCGCGCCACACGCGCTCGGCCGTGGCCAGCGTCTTGTGGGCCTCCCCGGGCGGGACCGTGACGCGCGCCTCGACGTCCCGGAGCAGCTCGCCGTGCAGCTCACCGACCGTCTCGTCGGTCAGCCCGAAGCGCCGGCCGGCCAGCGGCCACGGCGCGCGGCGGGGCGCGTCGCGACCGATCCACACCGGGTAGTCGCCAGACGCGCTCGTCGCCCACAGCAGCGTCAGGCCCTCGGGCCTGGCGAGCAGGGCGGGCAGCGCCCGCCCGACCACGCCGCGCTCGCCGCCGGGCAGGATCGCGTCGGCCGCGGCCTCGTAGGCGCCGGCGCGCCGGGCGAAGCGGGCTTCGAACGCGGCGCGGTCGCGGGCCAGGGGGCGACCGCGCCCGGCGGCGCGCTCCCACGCCGTGGCCACGTCGACGTCGAGCAGCACGACGGTGTGGCGGTGCAGCGCATCGCGCACGCGCTCGGAGTGCAGCGCGCCGCCGCCCAGGGCGATGGCGCCGCCGTCGGCGCTGTCGAGCAGGCGCGTGGTCAGCGCCTCCTCCTGCTCGCGGAAGGCGGCCTCGCCGGCGCGGTCGAAGTAGGCCTCGATCGGCTCGCCGAGACGGGCCTCGAGCATCCGGTCGGCGTCCTCGGCCCGCACGCCGAGGGCGGACGCCGCCTCGCGAGCCGCCGTCGACTTGCCCGCGCCCATGAAGCCGATGAACACGAGCGCCGGCTTCATGGGGCCACTAGTGGGTCGCCCGGGAACGTCCGCCAGGAAATCCCGTTCGCCGGCGCCGACCACCGACTTCGTCGGCGGTGCCCGCAAGGACGCAGACCCGAAGGAATCCCTCCAGGGATTTCGAGTGGTCGAGGACGCAGCATGGCGGTGATCGGCGGGCGAGAGTTCCGGTGGAACGTTTACGGGCGACCCACTATCGCCGCGACCACCCGATCCGCTCCTCGTAGGCGCTCAGCGCTTCGCGGACGTCGTCGATGTGGTCGCCGCCGAACTTCGCGCGGTAGGCGCCGGCCAGCACGAAGGCGACCATCGCCTCCCCCACCACTCCGGCCGCGGGCACCACGCACGAGTCGGTGCGCTCGCGCAGCGCCTCGGCCGGCCGGCGCGTGGCGATGTCGACCGAGCGCAGCGGCTTGGTCAGCGTGGGCAGCGGCTTCATGGCCGCCCGGGCGACGAGCGGCTCGCCCGTCGTCATGCCGCCCTCCAGCCCCCCGGAGTGGTTCGTCTCGCGATAGAAGCCGCGCCCCTCGTCGAAGAAGATCTCGTCATGGGCCTCCGAGCCCGGCCGCGCGGCCACGTCGAAGCCGTCGCCCAGCGAGACGCCCTTGCACGCCTGGATCGAGGCCAGCGCGCCGGCCAGGCGCCCGTCGAGGCGCTCCTCCCAGCTCGTGTGCGAGCCCAGCCCGGGCACGACGCCGAAGGCGATGACCTCGAAGACGCCGCCGATCGACTCGTTGGCCTTGCGCTGGGCGTTGATGTGGGCGACCATCGCGCGGCTGGCCTCCGGGTCCAGGCAGCGGACCGGGTCCTCGTCGACGGCCGCGAAGTCCTCCAGCGTGCGCGCCCGCCCCGGGCTCGGGGCGAGCACGTCGCCGATCTGGACGACGTGCGAGCGCACCTCCACGCCGAGCGCGCGCAGGAACTCGCGGGCCAGCGCGCCGCCGGCCACGCGCGCCGCCGTCTCGCGGGCGCTGGCGCGCTCGAGGATGTCGCGGACGTCGCTGAGGCGGTACTTCCACGTGCCGACGAGGTCGGCGTGGCCCGGGCGCGGGAGATGGACCTCGGGCACCTCGGCCTCGACCGGCCACGGGTTCATCCGCTCCTCCCAGTTGGCGAAGTCGCGGTTGGCCACCTGCAGGGCGATCGGACCGCCGAGCGTGCGGCCGTGGCGCACCCCGGCGGTGACCTGGGCCGAGTCGCGCTCGATCTTCATGCGTCCGCCGCGGCCGTGGCCGAGCTGGCGGCGGTGCATGTCGGCGTCGATCGCCTCGCGGTCGAGCTCCAGCCCGGCGGGCAGGCCCTCGACGATGCAGGTGAGCCCGGGGCCGTGCGACTCCCCGGCGGTGATCAGCTTGAGCGCGCTCGTCATCGAGCGCCGCAGTCTACGGCGAGGGCGGTGCGGGCTTCCGCGAGCGCCACACGGCGATCCCGGGCTGCTCGGGCGCGGGCAGCAGCGGCACGAGCCCGGCGGCCGCGCGCGCTGCGGCCTGACCCCCGGCCGACCGCTTGGCGCGCACGAGCACGCCGCGGGCCGGGAGGTAGCGGACGTGGCGCACGGAGGCGGCCGCCTTGCGGATGACCGCGGCGCCGGCGCCGGAGC
Source organism: uncultured Actinomycetes bacterium (assembly GCA_963787065.1). Lineage (GTDB taxonomy): Bacteria > Actinomycetota > Thermoleophilia > Solirubrobacterales > Solirubrobacteraceae > JAOPZW01. The sequence goes on along the minus strand of CAWBBQ010000034.1, from coordinate 109,578 downwards.
GGCGCGTGTAGGCGGCCGCGGCCTGGCGGGCGGAGCCCGCCTCCTCGCGGTCGACGTGCAGCAGCTCGAGGTAGTACCAGCCGTCCGGCCGGCCGTCGGCGCCGGCAACGCGCAGGTACTCGGCGTCGCCGGCGCGCAGCTCGACCGTCTTGCAGTCCTGCTTGCTGGGCCGGCACGTGCCCTCGCCGGTGGCCGTGACGTTGGGCGCGGGCACGAAGCTCGCCGTCCTGCCGTCGCGCAGCACGCCGAGCAGGCCGACGACGGCGTCGTCGGGGTCGGGGAGCACGGTCAGGCGGGCGACGTCGCGCAGCGTGCGGCGCTCGCCGTCGGTCGGGCCGAAGCGCAGCGTGACCGAGTAGGTCGAGGGGGCGTCGTCGTCGGTGCTCGTCGACGGGGACTTGGTGGTCACGGTGCGACCGCTGCCCGTGCTGCCGGTGCTCGTCGGCATCGGGACCGGCGCCGGCGTGCTGACCGACGTGTCGCCGATGGCGGGCACGGTGGCCGCCACGGACGGCGCGGAGCTCGCGGCGGACGAGCCCGAGCCGGTGGACGCGGCGCCGGCAGCGCTCTGGGCGCCGGCAGCGGTCTGGGCGCCGGTCGTCGCGGCGGCGGACGTGGTGGGCGCGGCCGAAGGCGTGCCGGCGAAGGGGTTGCGCAGGCGGCCGGCGCGCTTTCGGGCGATCGCCGGGCCGGTGTCCAGGCGAACGAGCGAGGCGTCGGCCGGAGGCGCCGCGGCGCCCGCCGGCGTCGCCGGCACGGCCGCGGGCGCCGTCGGGGCGACCTCCCCACCGCGCGTCAGCGCGACAGGCAGCGCCACGAGTGCCACGACGAGGGCCAGGGCCAGCGGCCACAGACGCTTCTCGACGAGGTCGGTCGCGATGTCGGTCACGAAGGTCTTCATGGCGTTGCGCTCCCAGCGCTCGCGGTGGCCGTCGGGGAAGCGGTCGAGGCGGACGCGGTGGCGGTGGGAGCGGTCCCGGACGGAGCGGTCCCCGTGGGAGCGGCGACCGCGGCCCCCGCGGCCGGCGTGCTGCCCGCGGGCAGCGTGTAGGCGGTGGCGGTGATCGTCGCCTGCACCTTCGCGAGGCTCCCGGGCTCGGCGGACAGCGCGATGTCGTCGATCGACAGCAGCCGTCCGTTGACGCGGATGTCGTCGCCGTCGACCCGCACGAAGCGATCGAGCCGGCCGAGCATCCGCTGCATGTCCATGTACGACCCGGAGAAGATCAGCGAGAGCGGCAGCGGGGTCGGCGCCGCGCCAGAGGTGGCCGCCGGGGCGGTGGTCGAGGCGCCCGGCGTCGCGGCCGGAGCGGCCGCGGCCGGGGCCGGGGCCGGGGCCGGGGCGCTCGCGCCCGCGGCGCCGCCGCCGTTGGTCAGCGAGCGGAAGTCGATCCGGCTGTCGCCCGCGGCCGAGTCGACCTGGAACAGCAGTGACGACATGCCGTCGCTGCTCGGGACCGCCTTGCCCAGGAGCGCGACGGTCTTGTAGTCGGCGTTGTAGCGATCGCGCGCGGACGTCGCCTCGGCCGCACCGGCCTGCGCCTTGGCCAGGCGCTGCTGCTGGGTCGCGAGCTGGGCCTCGAGGCGCTGGGCGTCCTGGCGCTTGGGGCTGAGAAGCCCGAACCAGAACGCGCCGAGGATGCCGGCGACGACGAGGACGGAGATGACGATCCGGTCGCGGCTCATCCGGTGCTCCCGGGGGTCGTGGCGACAGCGCTGTCGGCCGTCGCCTGGAACGAGAGGGTCATCGCGAAGACGGTGCGACGGCCCCCGCTGCACGGGTCCGAGCCGGCGCCCGAGGTGCCCGCGGCGGCTGAGCCGGCCGAGCCCGCGGAGCCCGAGCCCGAGCCCGAGTCGCCCTTCGCGGAGGAGGTGAGGCGCACGTCGGTGACGCCCGTGATGCGGCGGAGGTCGGACATCAGCGACGAGACGGCGCGCTGGCTGGTGGTGCAGCCGCCGAGCTCGATGGACGGCCCGGGTGCCGCCGCGCCGGTCGGCGCAGGCGTCCCGGCGGCGGGCGCCGAACCGGTGCTCGCGGCCGCCTTGGTGCCCTTCAGAGTGGTCAGCCAGGCGTTGGAGGGCATGGTGCGCGCGATCTCGCTCAGCATCAGCTCCCAGTCCACGCGGCCGTCGGCCAGCGTCTTGACGGCCTGGGTGCGCTGCTGGCGCAGGGCGGCGAACTTGGTGAACGCGTCGAGGTCGCCCGTCGTCTTCTCCGCGGCGGTGGCCTGAGCGGTGACGTCCGCCAGCTCAGCGGTGCGGTCGCGGACCGACTTCGTGAGCAGGCCGTACGAGCCGGCGAGCACGACGAGCATCGCCAGCGCGCCGACGAGCACGTAGACGATGCCGCCCGAGCGTCCACCGGCGGAGCGGTTGCGACGCTCGTCGACCGGGATCAGGTTGACGGCCCTCATGCCGGCGCCTCGGAGATGGCCAGCCCGGCCGCGATCGTCAGCCGCCCGGGCTCGCAGCCGGCCGGAGCCTGGTCGACGACGCCCGAGCGGACCGGCAGCCCGAGCTCGCTCGACAACGCGGCGGCGAATCCGGGCACCCCGGTGGCCGGTCCGGTCAGCACGACGCCCGTGACGGGGGCAGCGGCGCCCTGGGCGCTGTGGAAGTCCAGTGTGTTGCGCACGTCGGCGGCGATCCGGCGCGCGCCCTCGAGCAGGACGCGGCGCGCCTCGCGCACGATCTCGGCATCTCCGTCGATCTCCTCGAGCGGCTGCTCGAGGCCGACGTGGGCCAGCCAGGCCCGTGCGTGCTCGAGCGTCAGGCGGCAGCGTTCGGCCAGCTCCCTGCCCAGCGCCTCGATGCCGCCGGCGGCGGTGCGCGTGAACATGCAGGTGGTGCCCTGGGCGACGGCCAGGTTCGTCAGCCCGCCGATGGCGAGGTACAGCAGCGGCTGCTCGTCGGCGTCGGGCCGATGCAGGGCGCGCACCATCGCGAAGGCGGAGAGGTCGATGCCGTCGGCGTCGCAGCCCCGCGCCGCGCACGGCGGCCAGGATCCGGTCGACCATGTCGCGGCGGGCCGCGACGAGCACGACCCGCTGGCGGCTTCCGGCCTCGCTCTCCACGATGCCGAGCGACTGATGGTCGAGCACGGCGCTCTCCAGCGGCATGGGCAGGTGCTCCTGGGCCTGGAACTGGACGGCCGTCGCAAGCTGCTTCGGATCGTCGATCGGCGGCATCTCGATGACGCGCACGACGATCTTCTGGCTGGCGACGCCGACCCGGACGTTCTTGCTGAGCCCCTTGTGGTCCTTCCACAGGGCGCGCAGCGCGGCGGTCAGGCCCTCGACGTCGGTGACCTCGCCGTCGCGGAGGACGCCGTCCTCGAGCGGTGCGGTGGCCACGCGCTGGACGGAGATGCGGCCGTTGACCGAGACCTCGACGGCGGTGATGCCGCTCGGGTCGATGTCGAGGCCGACGAGGCTCTTGGTTCGCTTGCTCATGACGCACCCCGGAGATCGGCGGCGGCGGCCCGGTTCTTGATGCCGGTGACCGCCAAGTGGACAGGTGTCCAGTGCGTGGTTCGCGCTCGGGAGGCGCGGCGCACTAGAAGGTGCTCAGGTAGGCGTCGACGAGCGCGCTGCCGGCGAACAGGGCGACGATCCCGCCGAGGGCCAGGAACGGCCCGAACGGCACGGCGGTCTTGCGACCCTCGGCCGCGCCCTTGCGCGCGATGACGAGCGCGCCGACGAGCGCGCCGCCGATGAGCGCGATGAACACCGCCGGGAACACGCCGCGCCCGAGGTAGAGCCCGAGCACGGCGGCCAGCTTGACGTCGCCCATGCCCATCCCTCCCGGATACAGCAGCGCGGCGAGCAGGAAGAAGCCGCCGGCCGCGGCACCCGCGATGAGCTGCTCGGGGACGAAGCCGGGGTCGAGCACGAGCGCGGCCGCGACGGCCGCGACCGCGGCCGGCAGGGTGATCGCGTTGGGGATCAGCCGCAGGTCGAGGTCGATCAGCGTGATCGGGACAAGCGCGGTGACGAGCAGCAGCCCGAGCGCGATGTCGAGCGCTCCGTCGCGCCCGAGGACGACGGCCACGTAGAGCACGGCGGTGGCCAGCTCGACGAGCGGGTAGCGCGCGGAGATCCGCGCGTCGCACCGCCGGCAGCGCCCCCGCAGCGCCAGCCACGAGAGCACGGGCACGTTGTCGTAGGGCTTGATCGGCGTGCCGCAGGCCGGGCAGGCCGAGCCCGGGTGCACGAGCGACTCGCCGCGCGGCAGCCGCCACGCGACCACGTTGAGGAAGGAGCCGATGAGGAGTCCGGCGAGGGCGGGGACCATCAGCGCGATGTCAGCTCTCTCCAGGTGTTCTGGATGATTCCGGCCGAGGCGTAGGTCTTGACCTGATCGAATGCCGTCCCGTCGAACAGCAGCTGGGGGCGGTCCGCCTGCGAGCAGGAGCCGATGCTGGCCGCCCCCATGTCGTCGATGATCAGGCCGCCGCGGATCTGGGTGCAGCCCTTCAGCTCCACGGCGAACAGGGGAGGCAGTGAAGGCCGACGGGAGTACACGACCCCGTTGATCGTCATGCCGCCGGCGATCTTGATCCGCGTGTTGTCGAGGATGATGGTCCCCTGCCCGTTGAGCGGGATCGTCGCGTTGCTCGACCAGTCGATCAGGCCGCAGTCCTTGATGTACAGGACGTTGAAGTCGAAGGTGGGCGGCTGGGCGAGCTCCGAGCAGGTGTGCTCCGAGCCGGCGGAGGCGTAGTAGTGGTCGCTGGCGCTCGCGGTCACCATGAGCTCGTCGAGCGCCGCGGCGTCGAGCGCGTTGGGCGCCCCCGGCGTGGTGCTGTAGCTGGGCGGGTCGATCGCCCCGCCGATCTTCGCGGTCCACTTCGGATCGCTGGCCGGATAGCCCAGGCACGACGCGCTGGTGTCGGCGTTGGGATCGCAGCGCACGATGATCGCGTTCGGCTCCGTCCCCGCCGACTGATCGATGAAGTAGCCGGAGTGGTTGCCGTTGTTGGAGAAGTCCAGCGACCCGGCCATGAACGCGGTCTTGACGATGTCGCGCTGGAGGGTGTGGACCATGACGAGCGAGACCACCGTGCGCGTGCGCCCGCGCACCGTGGCCGTGGCCTTGACCCACAGCTTGCCGTCCTTGTTGCTGTCGTAGGCCACGCCGGCCAGGGTCGGAACGATCCCGTCCGCCGGGACGCTGATGGTGTCGCCCGTCGTCACCAGTGCGTCGGAGTAGTGCTTGCCACGGTCCGCGGCGCTGCTCGTGGGCGAGGGGTCGTCGTAGACCCAGGTCGCCCACGACGACGACGACGCGCCCTGGGCGTCGACGTTGTTGAGCAACGGAGCCAGGGTGACCGGCGAGGGGCACACCGGCGTCGCTGCGGCGATCTGTGGCTGGGTGACCGGCCGGGCGCCCAGCACAGGCTCTGGACCGGCGCTCGAGCAGGCATGGCCGGCGTACGCCGGGGCGGACCTGTAGCCGTAGCCCGGCCAGCGCACCGAGAGCGCGTAGACCTGTGCGTTCAACGCCGCCTCGGCCAGGTTGAACGCGGTGTCGCGCTGGCGCGTGACGGCCGACTGCTTGGCCTGCGTGTCGACCATGGTGGCCGTGGCCAGGCCGGCGCCCAGCATCACGGTCATCAGGACGATCGCCGTGACGACCGCCCAACCCTCCTCCGAACGCCATCTGCCGCTCATCAGCTCACGACCTGGACGGGAGAGCTCACGGCGATGCCGCCGGTGTCGGTGACGGTCAGACCGATCCGGTAGCCGGTGCCCGAGCTGTACGAGGGAGTCCACGTGCACACCACGCTCGCGCAGCTCGAGATGGCCACCGGCGTCGCGCCGGTCCTGTCGTAGAACTGGAAGCTGAGTGGGTCCCCCTCGGGATCGGCCGACTGTGAGCCGTCGAGGACGATGGAGATGCCCGACCGCGTCGGCGTGAACACCGCGGTCGGAGGCCGGTTCTGGTTGCGCAGGAAGATGCCGCTGGACAGCTCCGTCTCCTTGGGGCCTCGCGACGCGTCGGCGTCGAGCAGCAGGTCGGCGTGCACCGTCCTGACCTCGGCTGCCGGGTCACCGTTGTAGTCGAACAGCGGACGGTTCTGGCCGCCCGCGCGATTGCTGATCCAGTCCGCGACGACCGTGTTCGTCGACCAGCCGGCGCCGGCGCTCGGGCACGCCGGGTCGGCCGGGGCCGTGCTGCCCGACGTCCAGGCCTGCGTCTGGTAGTGGAGCGTGGCGTTGCCGGGCGTCGAGCTGTTCAGGCAGTAGCGCACGCGCACGAGGCTGGCGGCGTTTGCGGCGGTCGGAGCGACAGAGCGGTCGACGGTCTTGAAGACGAGGTCGTAGTCCTCGGCGCGCTCGAAGGTCGAGACGCCGTCCGGCTGCGGCTGGCCCACGTTGCGCAGCTCGCGCGTCAGCCGGTCGACCGCGACCCTCGCGCGATCCTCGACCTCGGCGCGCTGTGCCTCCTCGTTGTTGCGCGTGGTGAATGTCTCGAAGGCGCCGAGCGTGGCGCCCAGGACGACGGTGAAGAGGACCATGGCCACGAGCAGGCCGGTGAGCGACATCTCGCCGCGCTGATCGCGGAGCACGGTCATGGCGCCACCGTCAGCCGGTTGGAGAAGTTCGACTCCGAGAAGTCGTCCGCGACAGCGGTCACGTAGTAGTCGTGCGAGCCGGGCAGCGGGTTGGTGTCGTTGTAGGTGAGGTCGCCCGTCCGGTCGTAGCGGTCGGCGACCTGCTGACCGTCGCGATAGATGCGATAGAAGTCGACCGCGCGGCCGGACGGCGCGTCCCAGGCCAGCAGCAGGCCGCCGTTGGCGTCGATGCTCTGCAGGCGCAGGTTCTGGGGCGCGTGAGGCGCGGTGCCCGCGTTGCCCACGTCCTTGATCGCGACGTCCCCCTCGCGCAGCCCCGCGCTGCCCGTGTCGACGGCGACCACCTTGTAGCGCAGCGGGGAGCCCGACGGAGGACTGAGGTCCTCGCAGGTCCTGTGGTTCGCATCGCACACGAGGGTCCATCCCGAGCCGTCCTGGCGATAGACCCGGTAGGTCTTGATATCGCGCGCACGGTTGGGCGACCACTCGAACTCGACGATGCCCTGGCGCGGGTTGCGACCGCCGGAGAAGTTGGTCGGCGCGAACGGCTGGCGCCGGTTCAGGACGACCGTCTTGGTGGCGTACCGGCCGTACTGGTCGTAGCGGTCGAAGGCCTTGGCGCCGATGACGTAGGGACCGTCGACGACCTCGCCCGGCGCGGGCTGGGCCCCGACCGCGGTCGTGACGGTCCCCAGTGCCCACGAGAACGTCCAGGTGCTCGCGTCGCCCGGCGTCGCCGACGCGGTGCCCCTGGGCGTCCCGTCGATGTACCAGCTGACGGCCGCGGCCTTGCCGGTCGTCGTGGCCGTGAAGTTGATCGCCGACGTGCCGGTGACCGTGAGCGGCGCGGCGGCCGACGAGTCGGGGTTGGCCGTCAGGGTGACGACGCTCGGCGCGCCGGCCAGGCCCGGGTTCGGAAGCGTCTCGGCCTGCAGGGCGAAGCGGCCGCCCGTCCCGCGGTCCCAGGTCACGAGGACGACGACGCGCTTGTAGTCGTCGGGCGCGTCGTCGGGCGCGCTGCCGGTGCCGCACGGTCCGATGGTGCACGAGCCGACCTGCTCCTCGGTGAGGCTGTCGACCCGCCCGTCGAGGTCGACGTCGAGGCCGCAGTCGCCGATCGTCGATCCGGTCACGGATCCGTTGCCGCGGATGTCGCCCGTGCCGGCCAGCGCCCCCCGGCACTGCGCGGGCGTGGCGGCGCCCGTCCCCGTCGCGCAGAAGGCCGCGGCGTCGTGGTTGCCGTAGCCGTCCGTGGGGTCGTCGACCGAGCAGGCGCCCACGGCGACGGTGTACGTCACGCCGCGGCGGCGGATGGTCCACCCGCCGGTGCCGACGCTGGAGTCGCCGAGACCGGAGACGCCCTGGACGCCGGCGGCGACCGACGGCCCGAGCTGGTCGTAGCCGATCGAGCGCGCCGCGTCGACGATCTCGCGCTGCAGGGCGACGCCCTGCTCGCGGGCCTTCGTCGAGGTGGTGCTGGCCGTCGCCTGGTCGATGACGGTGACGACGCCGAGGATGCCCACGACGAGGATGACAGCGGCGATCAGGACCTCGACGATCGTGAAGCCTGACTGGTCGGCGGCGAGGCGGCGAGGCATGACCGGTTCTGGGTCGGCTCGAAGCGCGGGCGGCTTGAGGAGTCCCGGGCCTGGATCGGCCGTCCGTCCAGGGCCACGCCGCGTGAGGAGCGCCGTTTAACGCAAGCGAGGCGGGCCCGAAGGCCCGCCTCGATCACTGCGTGTGACGGCGTGCTTGTGGACTACCAGACGCCGTTCTTGCAGGAGCCGCCCGTGAGGGTGCCGCCGGCGACGCCAGCGGCGGTCATCGTGGTCCCGCAGGTCCGCGTGTTGCCCGCGGCGGTGTGCACGATGGCGTAGTAGTTCTTGTCGGAGCTCGACTTCGACGCGACCACGTAGGTGCCCACGGCGGCGTCGGTCACCTTGACCTCGCTCTTCAGCGGCGCGGCGGTGGCGTCCGCGGTGAGGTTCAGGCCCGTGTTGGGCAGCTCGGCCACCTGGTTGCAGGAGGTGTAGTCCTGCTGGTCCGCGAAGCAGCTCTCCACGTGCGAGACGAGGTTGCGAGCATTGGACTTGGCCGACGAGTCCTGGCCCTTCTCCTGCTGACCAAGGAACGTCGGCAGGGCGATCGCGGCCAGGATGCCGATGATCAGGATGACGACGAGGAGCTCGATGAGCGTGAAGCCCTTCTCCTCGCGGCGCAGCTTGTTGAGCATTGATCCTCCCAGGGATCGGTTCTTGAAGTGCGCCAGCTCCTCCTCTGCCCTCGGTCCGGCAGCTCGGCTTCCTCGTGTGAGGTCCGTGGCGTTGCGTCCCGCCCTCACGGGCGGTTTGCCCTTGGCGTCCGAAGGTCTGGCTTCTCGTACTTGGGCCGGGTATCGGCAGCGGGCGCCGCCCGGCATGAGCGCGGTGGACATGTGTCCGACCGGTGCCCCGGCGCCCGCCCCCGCCCGCGTGGGCGACAATGCGTGCGATGGTCGGTCGCCGCATCCTCCTGTTCGTCGCCATGCTGCTGCTCGTCGCCCTGATCGCCGAGTCGATCGCCCCGCGCGACGAGGCGCCGCGGGCCGTGAAGGGCGCGCCGTACGCGACGCCGCCGCCCCCGACCGGCGACGTCGTCGAGGCCACTCTGCCGGCGGGCGACGACGCGGACGTCCGCGCGCGTGTCGGCGACCTCGTCCAGATCGAGGTCCGAAGCCGTGCCCAGGACATGGCGCGGATCGTCTCGCTGGGCATCGAGGCGCCGGTCGACCCCGACCTCCCCGCGCAGATCGTGTTCGACGCCGACCGTCCCGGGCGCTTCTCGGTGACCCTGCGCGACGCCGCTCGCCGCGTCGGGGTGGTGGAGGTCGTCGCCGACGGTCAGTGACTCATCCCGACGGCCGGCGCGCGGACTGCGCGTCGTGGCCGGGGATGAGCTGCCCGCTGCCCTCGCACCACGGGCAGGTGACCTCCGAGGGCGAGCCGCCCAGGTTGGAGATCACCCGGCCCGTCCCGCGGCAGGGCGGGCAGGGCCGCGGCTCCTGGGCGGTGGTGTCGGTCTCGTCGGCGGCCATGGCAGGCATCGAGGCTAGTGGGTCGCCCGGAAACGCGCCAACGGCCGAGCCAGCGCGTGCGATGGGGTAAACACCACACGATGGGCTCCCACGACGGCCGCTTCGCCCCCAGCCCGACCGGCACCCTGCACGTCGGCAACCTCCGCACGGCCCTCCTGGCATGGCTGTTCGCCCGCAGCCAGGACGCTCGCTTCCTCATGCGCATGGAAGACCTCGACAGCGGCCGCGTGCGCGAGCATCTCCACGACGAGCAGCTCGCAGATCTCGCCGCCCTCGGCCTGGACTGGGACGGGCCGGTGGTGCGCCAGTCCGAGCGCTCCCCGCTGTATGCCGAGGCCGTCGACGCCCTGAGCGCCGCGGGCCGGATCTACGAGTGCTGGTGCACGCGGGCGGAGGTCCGCGAGGCCGCCTCGGCCCCCCACGGCGAGCTGCCCGAGGGCCACTACCCGGGCACGTGCCTGGGGCTGAGCGACGCCGAGCGCGCGGAGCGCCGCGCCGCGGGGCGCCCACCGGCCCTGCGCGTGCGCGCCGACGCGGCCACCGTGCGCTTCGAGGACCGCCTGGCCGGCCCGGTCGGCGGCGTCGTCGACGACTTCGTGGTGCGCCGCAACGACGGCGCCTTCGCCTACAACCTCGCCGTGGTCGTCGACGACGCCGAGCAGGGCGTCGGCGAGGTCGTGCGCGGCGCCGACCTGCTCGACTCCACCCCGCGCCAGCTCTGGCTCGCGCGGGCAGCTCGGCCTGCCCGCGCCGCGCCACGCCCACGTGCCGCTGATGCTCGGGCCCGACGGCGCGCGGCTGGCCAAGCGCCACGGCGCGGTCACGCTGGCCGACCGCGCGGCGCTCGGCCAGAGCCCCGACGACGTGCGCGCCGAGCTGGCCGCGTCGGTCGGGCTGGCCGAGCCGGGCGAGCGGGTCTCCCCCGCGCAGCTCGTCGAGCGCTTCCACCCGCGGACGCTGGCCGCCGCGGCCGAGGCGGCCTGATGCGCTGGGTGCGCACCTGGCTGCCGCTGGCGATCATCGCCGCCGGCGTGGCCAGCATCGTGGCCACCGGCGGCGCCGAGTGGGGCTTCGAGGGCGGCATGCTGATCATCAGCGCCGGGCTGTCGGTGTGGCTGCTGAACTTCTTCTTCCGCGTCGGCGTGAAGGGCGACCTCGAGCGCGACCGCGAGGACGAGGCGCGCGCGTTCTACGGCGAGCACGGCTACTGGCCCGACGAGGCGCCGCCCGCGGCGACCGAGCGCCCGCGAGCCGGGCCCGCCGAGCACGCGTCCGGGCCCGCCGGACCGCCACCGCGAGCGTCCACGCGCCCACCCCGAGCGCCCACTGCGCCGCCCACACCGCCGCGGCCCGTAGCCTCTGGCCCGATATGGCCACCGTTGACGCAACCGTGGGCGACCTGGCCCAGCGCGCCCGAGACGCCGGGCGGACTGGGCATCGACACCGAGTTCATGGGCGAGGGCCGCTACCGCCCGCTGCTGTGCCTCGTGCAGGTCGCGGTCGAGGTCGAGAGCGAAGGCGAGGTCCAGGTCGAGCTGCTCGACCCGCTCGAGCACCGCTTCGACCCCGCGCCGCTGGCCGCCGTGCTCGCCGATCCGCAGCTCGAGGTCGTCATGCACGCCGGCCGTCAGGACGTCGCGCTGCTGCGCCGCGTCTGGGACACCGAGGTGCGCAACGTGTTCGACACCCAGGTCGCCGCCGGCTTCGCGGGCCGCCGCGCCCAGCTCGGCTACGAGGCGCTGCTGTCCGAGCTCGTCGGCGTGCGGCTGCGCAAGTCCGCGAGCTTCACCAAGTGGGACGCGCGGCCGCTGAGCCCCGAGCAGGAGACCTACGCGCGCGAGGACGTCCTGCACCTGCTCCAGCTCACCGACGCGCTGCAGGACCGCCTCGGCGAGATCGGCCGGCTGGAGTGGGCGCGCGAGGAGTGCCGCGCGCTCGAGGGCGTCTCCGACGAGCGCGACCCCGACGCGATCTTCGCGCGCCTGCCGCGCGTGAACTCGCTCGACCCCAACCAGCGCGCCGTGGCGCGCGAGCTCGTCGAGTGGCGCGAGGGCGTGGCGCGCGAGGGCGACCGGCCCGGTGCCGAGCGTGCTGGCCGACGCGGCGCTCGTCGAGGTTGCCAAGCGCCGGCCGCAGAACCCCGAGCGCCTGGCCCAGATCCGCGGGCTCAACGAGGGCACGCTGCGCCGTCGTGGCCAGGCGATCATCGCCGCCGTCGAGCGCGGCCGCGAGCGCGCGCCGATCCCCGCCGAGGGCACCCGGCCGCCGCCGGTCGATCCCGGCGACGCGCCGCTGATCGCGCTGGCCGAGGCGCTCCTGCGCGCCCGCTCGGCCGAGGCCGAGCTCGCCTACGAGCTGCTCGCCGCCCGCGCCGACCTGCAGCGCATCGTCACCGCCGTGCGCACGCGGCGCCGGCGAGCCCGACGTGCGCACGCTGCAGGGCTGGCGTCGCGAGCTGGTCGGCGCCGAGCTGCTCGAGCTGCTGGACGGGCGCCGCTCGCTGCGCGTCGGCGCCGGCCGTCGGATCGAGGTCAGCGCGTAGCTGCGCCCCGGGCCGCCCGCGAGACCGGGAACCGCTGCGCCCTCGAAGGTGTACAAGGGACACCGGCGATCACGGGAGAGGCGACATGTTCAGGCGATGCGTGTTGGGCGCGGCGATGGCGACGGTCGGCCTGCTCGCCATGCCCGCCGGGGCCGCGGCCGGCGGCTGGGCCACCGTCGGGCTGAGCTCGCTGCCGACCGGCACCGCGGCGGGCGAGCCGTGGGACGTGCGGCTGACGGTCCTCCAGCACGGACGCACGCCGCTGTCGGGGGTGACCCCGAAGATCCGCGTGACCAGCGCCGACGGCCGCACGACGCGCAGCTTCACGGCGCGGCCCACGGCCAGGCCCGGCGTCTATCGCGCGCGCGTCGTGTTCCCCGAGGCCGGGAGCTGGCGCTACGTCGTCGACGACGGCTTCAGCCTGACGCACGACTTCGCGCCCGTGCGGATCGCCGCCGGCGCGGCCGAGCCGGCGCCGGCCCGGGCGTCGACGCCACGGCCCGCGGGGCCCGCGGCCGCTGGCGGGGGCCCGGACCTCGCGCGGCCTTCGCCGCCGCGCTGGCCGCCGGCCTGCTGGCCGCCGGGCTGTGCGCGCTGATCGTGCGCCGGCGGGGACCCGCCGGCGCTCCGTCCACCGCGCCGCGATGAGCGAGCGGTGGCGCGTCGCGCTGCCGGTCACCGCCGGCCTGGTGACGGCCGCCGCCGCTTTCGCCGCGTCGTGGTGGCCACCGACGGCGGCGACCGGCCGGCGCGAGCCCGCGCCCCGACGACCAATGCAGCGGCCGGCGCTCACAGCACCACGACGACAGTCGACCACGGCCGGCTCGTATTCGCCCGGATGGGCTGCGGCAGCTGCCATCGCCTGGCCGCCGCGGGCTCCCGGGCACAGCTCGGCCCCGACCTCGACGACCGGCTGGCCGCCCACACCCGCGGCTCGCTGCACGCCAAGATCACCGATCCCGGCCCGGCCAGCATGATGCCCGGCGACTTCGCACGGCGGATGAGCGCCGGCGACCTGCGCGCGCTCGTCGACTTCCTGCTCGCCCAGCGCGGACGGAGCAGCCGCAGGCGACTAGCGAGAGGCGGTCGCCACCGGCTCAGGACCTCGCGCAGATCGGCACGCGCGAGCACCTTCGCGCGCGCTGCACCGTCGCTGTCGGGCCAGCGCACGAGGCGGATCTCGCCGTCGGCGATCTCGAGCCCGGTCACGTCGCCATCGCCGAACGAGCAACAGCCCGTGTTGAAGTAGCAGGGTGGCACGACCGGGACGGAGGCGGGCCCAGGCGCCGGCGCTCGGCGCGGGCGAACTGCAGCTCGGCGTGCAGGCGCCCGACGCGCTCGACGTCGATCGGCGCGGCCGAGCGGGCAGCGGCGAGCTCGGCGTCGATGTCCGCCGGATCCCGGCCAGGCGCCGGGTCGGGCCGGCTCGTGCCGAACACCGGCCGGTGCGTGTGGCCGGCGATCAGCACCGGGCGCTCGCGATGGTCGCGCGCCCACGCGAACATCGCCGTGTCGTGCAGCTCCCGCAGCGCGAGGTCGCGCGCGGGCGTGTTCAGCGAGACCTTCAGCCAGCGCTGGATGTTGCGCCACACGTAGCGCACCACGAGTCGCGACAGCCAGGCGAAGCGCTCGGACTCGAGCGTGCCCTGGTGGCCGTGGCGAGGAGCAGCGTGCCGAGCGTGGCGCCGCCGTCGACGACGCGCAGCTTGAGCGCCTCGCGCACCAAAGCCCCGGGAAGAACCGGCCGAGCCGGCGGTCGACCGAGCCCGGGTAGCGCCACTCGTCGTCATGGTTGCCCCAGAAGCGCTCGTAGCGCCCGGCGCGGTGGAACTCGGCCTCGAGGCGCAGGACGTCCTCGTAGGCCGCGAGCACGCCGTCGGGCCGGTTCTCCCACAGCTCCTCGACGTCGCCGAGCACGACGAGCCGGTGGCCCGCCTCCAGGTAGTAGCCGAGCGCGGCGGCGTATGCGCGCTCGCAGCGCAGGAAGTCGTCCGCACCGTCACGGGTCCCCTTGTGGTGGTCGGAGAAGACGACGAGCCGGGCCGCGCCGAGGCCGAGCTCGAGCCCGGCCGTGGCCGGGTCGTCGAACACGCGGTCCAGCCCCTCGGCGATCGCGCGCCCGTAGGCCTGCGGATCGGTCACCGCGCGTGAGCCTATCCGCTGTCCGGCGGGCGGACGCGCGGCGCTGGCCAACGTACGAGGTTGCCGGCGGGCGCCGTTCGGGGACGACCCTTCCAGCCCGGCCCCCACGCCCAGCGACCTGCGTGGACAGCCGGGTGCAGGGCGCCTCCGGCCGCGCGGCCGCGCGCGGGGGCGCCCGCTCTGTCATTCCAGTGCCTTACGCCACCGGAGGGCCGGCGCCGGCCAGCGCGTCGAGGCTGCCCGGTACGGGCACGTGGATCCAGCCCTCCTCGGCGGCGAGCCTCTGCTGCTCGGCGGTCTCGGGCGCCCGCGAGAGGCCGCACGCGGCGGCGCGCGTGGCCAGCGCCGCGAGCAGCGCGTCGAGCACGTGGTCGCTGCGCTCGCACGCCGCCCGCGTGGCCGCGTCGACGCCCAGCCAGCTGCGATCGCACAAGCGCGGCCACCAGCGCCGCACGCCGCGGCGCGGCGCGCGGCCCGTTCTTGTAGCCCTGCGGGTCCAGCCCGGCGTCGCGGCCGCCCCAGGCCACGAGCGACCCCGCCGGGTAGACCTCGACGACCCGGTCGCCGCCCGCGAGGTCGAGCCGGCGACCGCGCGCGGCGCCGAGCTCCTGCAGGAGCCGGGCGGCGCGCATCGCGGTGACGCCGATGAGGTTCGTCGACACGCTCAGCGGACGGCGCACCCCAGCGGCGGTGAACAGGTCGGTGGCGCGGAACTGGTGGCGCGGGTCGCGCCAGTCGGCCGCCCACCCGCCGTCGCGCCCGTGCGCGGCGAGCGCCTCGCGGAAGCCCACCGGCCACGAGAACGGCGCGTCGATCCCGGCCCAGCCGCCGCCGTCCAGCACCGCGCCGATGCGCTCGCGCAGCGCCTCGTCGTCGAGGCCGATCTCGGGCGCGGCGACCTCGGCGCGACCGTCGCGCCAGGCGATCGTGCAGGCGGCCGTGCGGCGGTCGTCGGCCGACAGGTCGATCCCGATGGTCACCATCTCCGGCCAACCCTGCCCGATCCGCGGCGCGCGGCACGCCGCCCCGCGATCCGCGCGCGACGCAGCACGCCGCCCCGCGATCCACCCCGCACGGCACGCGGCCCGCTGTGAAGATCGGCCCATGCCCACTCCCTGGTCCGAGCTGCCGCGCGCGACGCTGGCCGAGCTGCCCACGCCCCTTCACCGACTGCCCCGCTTCAGCGCGGCGATCGGCGCCGACGTCTGGATCAAGCGCGACGACGTCGGCGAGCTCGGGCTCGCCGGCAACAAGGTGCGCAAGCTCGAGTTCGTGCTCGCCGACGCCCGCCGGGGCGGAGCCGACGTGGTCGTCATCGTCGGCGCGGCGCAGTCCAACGCGGCACGCGCCGCCGCGGCCGCGTGCGTGCGGCTCGGGCTGCGCTGCGTGCTCGTGCTGTCGGGCGACCAGCCGCCCGAGACGGCCGGCAACCTGCTGCTCGATCGCCTGTTCGGGGCCGATGTCCGCTTCGCCGGCACGACGGACTGGGCCGAGCTCGAGCAGGCCGCCGAGCAGGTCCGCGAAGACCTGCGCGCGCGGGAGCGTCGCCGTACGCGCTGCCCGTCGGCGCCTCGTCGCCCCTGGGGGCCGTCGGCTTCGCGGCCGCCTGGCACGAGCTGCTCGAGCCAGCTCGACGCCCGTGGCACGACGGCGTCGACGATCGTCCACGCCTCCTCGTCGGGCGGCACCCATGCGGGGCTGGTCCTCGGGCGGGCGCTGACGGACCGCGGCCCGCGCGTGCGCGCGATCGGCGTGGCGGCCGACATCTACCCCGATCCCGCCGCGCAGATCGTCGCGCTGGCCTCCGACGCCGCCGTGCTGCTGCACGCCGACGTCGAGGTCGCAGCCGGCGACGTGTTGCTCGACATGGCCTTCCTCGGCGCCGGCTACGCGGCCCCCACCCCCGAGGCGGCGTCCGCCATCCGGCTGCTGGCCGAGACCGAGGCGATCCTCTGCGACCCGGTCTACTCGGGCAAGGCGCTGGCCGCCGTGGTGGCAGGCGCACGTGATGGCGCGCTGCCCGGCACGACGGTCTTCTGGCACACCGGCGGCTACCATGCCGTGTTCGCGCCGCCGCACGGCGACGCGCTGCTGGACGGGGATTAGCATGGCGCCCATGCGCCTGAACACGCCGGCCGTCGTGCCCGCCATGCTCACCCCGTACGACGCCGACGGCGCCGTCGACCACGCCGCGCTGCGCGCCCACGCGGGGTGGCTGATCGATCGTGGCGTCGACGGGCTGATGCCGTGCGGCAGCACCGGCGAGACGGCGCTGCTCAGCGACGACGAGGTCGTCGAGGTGGTCACCACCGTGGTGGCCGCCGCAGCCGGTCGCGTGCCGGTCATCGCGCACACCGGTCGCCCGGCCACGAGGACGACGATCGACCTCGCCCGCCGCGCCCTCGAGGCCGGTGCCGAGTCGATCAGCGCCGTCGTGCCCTACTACCACCCGCTCGAGCCCGACCAGGTGCTCGACCACTACCGGGCGCTGATGGACGAGCTCGGCGCCGAGCGCGTGCTCGCCTACTGCATCCCGTCGCACAGCAACAACGACCTCGACGCCGACGGCCTGCGCACGCTGGCCGCCGAGGGCCTCGCCGGCTTCAAGGACAGCACCATGTCGGCCGAGCGCCACGACGCCTACGCCGCGGCGATCGCAGACAGCGGCCGTGACGACTTCGCCCTGCTCGTCGGCGCCGGCAGCCTCGTGCTGCACTCGCTGCGCGCCGGCTCGGCGGGCGCCGTGCTCGGCGTGGCCAACCTGCACCCGGAGCTGTGCGGCCGGCTGCGCGACGCCTTCCGCGCCGGCGACGAGGCCGGCGCGGAGGTCCTACAGGCCGAGCTCGCGCGCGCCGAGGAGGCGGCGATGCCCTTCTCCGTGCTCAAGCGCGAGGTCGCCGAGCGTCTGCGCAGCGAAGCGGGCCTCGACTACAACCCGGCGCTGCGCGCGCCGTTCGGCACGGCGGGACGCCCGCTGGCACACCCCGCGTAGCAGGCGGTCCCACGGCGTCAGAGGACGCCCAGCACGAGCAGCAGGATCAGCGTGGCGATGACCGAGACGAGCAGCGAGCCGAAGCAGCCCAGGCCGCTCGAGAAGAACACGAACATGGCGGCGGCCTACCCACGGAGGAGGTGACGACAGCCACGCCGTTCGCCGCGGGCCCACGCACGCGCATACCGTGGGCTCTTCCCGACGATCGAGGCGGACGCGCGCTCAGCCGCGCCCGCTGATCCAATCCCACGCCCGCCGGACCCGCGCCTGGAGCGGGCTCTTCCCGCTGCCGTGAGTCATGCCGCGCTCGGCGTCGTGTGCGCCACGCGCATCGCGCTCGCTGGGCTCGTGCAGCTCCTCGCGGTGCAGAAGAAGCTGACGTCGAGATGTCGCTTGGCGTGGTCGACGGCGAGGTCGTGCAGCTCCTTGGAGGAGAGGCGTTCGAGCGGATCGTCGGACACGTCGGACCTACAGTAGGCGGCGGGCCACAGGTTCGGGCGCATGCTTGGCGACCGCTCCCGCCGGGAAGGCCAGCCCGCACGGCGATCAGGAGGACTCGATGGCATCCGCAACACAGCTCGGGACGGCCGGCCTGCAGGGCTGGCGAGGCACGGTGGGCAACGCCGTGGCCGGACCGGTGTCGAAGCGCACGCCGCTGGAGGCCGAGCAGGTCCAGGCGGCGGTCGGCGCGCTCTTCTTCGTGCTCGCGGTCGTCTACGTCGTGCAGACGCTGCGCGAGGCCGCGCAGCGCGCGCGGAGCTAGCTGACGTGCCCAGGGACGTTCCGATCTGGTCGGCGACCTGACGCGCGCGAGCGGTCGCTGGGTGAGTGGCCGTGGAAGGCGGTGTCCGCTGCACGCCTGGCGTGCATCAGAGACCCGCACCGCGATCCGCCGCCGCCCGTCAGCGCACGCGCAGCTCGATCGCCGGGGCGCGCGCGAGCAGCATCGTCAGCCCGGACCGCGGGTCGCGCGGGGAGGGCCGGGTCTCGCGCAGGGAGACGACCGACCACGCGCGCCCGGCGTCGAGCTCGGGCGCCAGCGCGGCGGCGAGCTCGCGCGGGACCCAGCCGACCTGCTCTCCACCGCCGGCCGCGTGCACGGCGATCGCGCGCGCGTCGTGCGGGTTGTCGGGGTCGCGGCGCAGGTCGAGCGGGCGTCCGGGGGCGACGGCGTCGGAGCGCAGGGCGGCCGCGTGGTGGCGGCCCGCGCCGGCCACCGCAGCGACGTGCAGGCCGAGCGCCTCGAGCTCCGGCGAGTCGCGCGCGAGGTAGCGGCCCGTCTCGCGGTCGACGGGCTGGTAGCCCGCCAACCACACCACGCCGCCGTCGTCGGGGTACCAGTAGCGCTCCTCGAAGGTCACGTCGACGATCGCCGCCCGGTCGGCCATGAGATGCCAGCCTAGGGCCGTGGCGCCATCCCGGGCCACGCGCTTGCCCGAGCGCGGCCGCGTGCGTGGTGCGCGGGCCCGTCCGGGCGCCGCCGGCGAGCTCACCCAGCCGACCGGCCGGCCGTGTCGCGCGAGGGTGACGTCCACCTCGCCGGCAACGGTGCCGCGCCGACCGGCTGGGATCGTGCGGATCCACGACCACGGCCGCGCACGGCTGACCTGTGACAGCACGGCTCGGGGCGCAGCCGACGGCGGCGCCCCGAGTCCGCCCACCCCGAGCGCGCCCGCCGAGCTAGGCGTCCTCGAGGCGGAAGCCCACCTTCATCTGAACCTGGAAGTGGTCCACGGCACCGTCCTGGAGATGGCCGCGGATCTCGGCCACCTCGAACCAATCCAGGCGGCGCACCGTCCTGCTGGCGCGGGCCAGCCCGTTGCGGATCGCCTGGTCGACCCCGTCCGGGGAGGTCCCGACGATCTCGGTGACGCTGTATGTGTGGTCGGTCATGGCGCTGTTGTGCCCGGTCGCGCGGCCGGTTGCTCCCCATATGCTGTGGGCATGTGCCGCAATATCCGCCCGCTCCACAACTTCGACCCGCCCGCCACCCACGACGAGGTCCACGACGCCGCGCTGCAGTTCGTGCGCAAGGTCAGCGGCTTCAGCAAGCCATCGCGCGCCAACGCCGAGGCCTTCGACCACGCCGTCGACGCGATCACCGCCGCCACGCGCGAGCTGCTCGGCGAGCTCGTGACGACCGCGCCGGCGAAGGACCGCGAGGCCGAGGCGGCCAAGGCGCGCGCCCGCAGCGCGCAGCGCTACGCCGCCTAGACCGCGGCGGACGGCTTCAGGGTACTTTGACTCGTATCGATTGACACGAGCTTTCCCCGGGCGCATCGTGCGAGGCCCACAAGGTCCTCGGAGGTCAGCGATGTCCGGCAGCCCCGCCCGCGCAACCATCCCCGCCTCGGCCCTCGAGCCGTGGTCCTCCGCCGCCGAGCCGGCCGCGGAGTCCGCCGAGGCGATGACCCGGCTGCGGCGTGAGCGGCGCGTCACGCGCCGCGTCGTGGCCGCCGGGCTGCTGGCCGCGACCGTCGGCGTCGCGCTGCTCGCGGCCGTGGCGGGCCCCGCGCTGATCGGCGCCGGCCTCATGGCGCTCGGGATCGGCCTGACCGCGATCGGGGAACGGCGTCTGACGCGCCTCTCTCGCGCGGAGCGCCGCAGCCCGAGGGGCGGCTTCGTCGGGGACGAGGCGCTCTGGCGCTGGGGTTGGGGCTCCGACTTCGGCGCCGGGAACGACCTCTGCGGCGGCAGCCACTTCGGCGGCGGCGACTTCGGCGGCGGCGGGGACGGCGGCGGAGGCGGCTGCTGAAGCGCGCGCGCGGCGCAGAGGCCGTGTCGCGCCGCCGGCGATCCGGCCGGGGCACATCGAGGGAACGACCGCCCGGGGCACCACCCGGGGTCTCCCACCCACGCATGCGGTGGGTAGGAGACCCGTACCGTGCAGACCCAGCGCGCAAGCGCCCGGCGAGGCCCCACGGACGTGCCCGGCCGCTGGCATCCTGTCGGCCATGACGACCGACGCGCCTCGCGGCGCGACCGCGCCGGATGGCTGACGGTCGACCGGCGCCCGTCGGCCGCGGCGGGCCGCTGCCGCCGGGCGCCGGCGCCGCGCTCGTGTTCGTCGCGTCCGGCGCGGTGCTCGTCCTGGAGATCCTCGGGATCCGGCTGCTGGCGCCGTATGTCGGGCTGACGCTCGAGACGACCACGATCGATCATCGGCACCGTGCTCGCCGGGATCGCCGCCGGGGCGGCGCTGGGCGGACGGGCGGCCGACCGCACGAACGCCGCGCCGGCTGCTGCCCGCGCTGCTCGTCGGCGGCGGCGCGCTCTCGCTCGCCACCGTCCCGCTCGTCCGCGTGCTCGGCTCGGCGTTCGAGGGCGGCGGCGACGGCAGCGCACTGCTCATCACGCTGGCCGCGCTGTTCCCCCCCGCCGCCGTCCTCAGCGCCGTGACTCCGGTGGTGGCCAAGCTCCAGCTCGACGACCTGCGGGCCGACGGGCTCCGTCGTCGGGCGACTCTCGGCGTGGGCCACCGCGGGCGCGCTGGTCGGGACCTTCGGCACCGGCTTCGTCATCGTGCCGCTGCTGCCCACCGACGTCGCCGTGTTCGCCCTCGGCGGCGCTGCTGCTGGCGCTCGGGCTCGGCGATCGCGCTGCGCGACGGCTCCGCCCGCCCCGCGCCGCGGCGGCCGCGGCGGCCGCCGCCGTGCTCGTCGGCGGCGCCGCGCTGGCCACCGGCTCGCCGTGCGACGTCGAGAGCACCTACCACTGCGCGCGCGTGGTGTCGAGGACGACGCGGACCCCGACGGGCGGACGCTCGTGCTCGACGACCTGCGCCACTCCTACGTCGACCTGGGCGACCCGCGCCGGCTGGAGTTCGACTACGTGCGCTGGATCGGCGACGCGATCGACGGCATGGCGCCGCCGGCCGCGCCGCTCGACGCGGTCCTCCTCGGCGGCGGCGGCTTCACGCTGCCGCGCTACCTCGCCGCGACGCGGCCGGGCTCGCGCTCGCGCGTGCTCGAGGTCGACGCGGCGCTCGTCGCCCTCGCCCGCGAGCGGCTCGGCCTGCGCACCGGCCCGGCGCTGCGCGTCCGCACCGGCGACGCGCGCGTCACCCTGCGGGGCGAGCCGACGGCGTCGGCCGACCTGCTGGTCGGCGACGCCTTCGGCGGGCGCTCGGTCCCGTGGCACCTCGCGCACGGTCGAGTTCGCCGCCGACATCCGGCGCGTGCTGCGCCCGGGCGGCATCTACGCGCTCAACGTCATCGACCTGCCGCCGCTGAGCCTCGTCCGCGCGGCCGGCCGCCACGCTGCTCGCTGGTTCGCGGACGTCGCGCTCGTCGCCAAGCCCCGCGCCCGGGGGCGGGCTGGCCGGCGGCAACCTCGTGTTCCTCGCCTCCGACGTGCCGCTGCCTCCCGGCGTCGACTCGCGTCCCGCGGCGCGCGCACCGCCGACCGCGCCGCCGTCGCGCGCCTCGTCGCCGGCGCCGACCCGCTGCGCGACGACGACGCGCCGGCCGACCAGCTCCTGTCGACCTCCTAGCCGTGCCGGAGCGAAAGCGCCGCAGGCGCGGCGCCTTGGCCACCACGACGCGCTCGAGAGCGCGATCGCTGACCGTCGGCACGCCGGTCCTCGGCGACGCCCATCTCGGTCATGCTGCAACCGCTCTGACCGCGAGGAGAAGACATGACTGAGACGCCGGCCCTGGCCAAGACACTTCACCGGACGACTCGCGGCTGCGCGAGCGCGTGGCCGCCCTGAGCCTCGAGCAGAAGGTCCGGCTCCTCACCGGCGCGGACATGTGGGCGCTTCTACCCGAGGCCGACGCCGGGCTGCGACGGCTCGTCACCTCCGACGGGCCGGCGGGCGTGCGCGGCGAGCGATGGGACGAGCGCGACCCTTCAGCCAACGTCCCGTCGCCGACCGCGCTGGCCGCGACCTGGGACCCCGAGCGCATCCAGCGGCTGGGCGGCCTGCTGGCCGCGGAGTGCCGGCGCAAGGGCGTCGACGTGCTGCTCGCGCCGACCGTGAACCTGCACCGCACGCCCTACGGCGGCCGCCACTTCGAGTGCCTGAGCGAGGATCCCGTTGCTCACCGCACGCATCGCCACCGCGTACGTGCGCGGCCTGCAGGAAGCGGGCGTCGGGGCGACGGTGAAGCACTTCGTGGCCAACGACTCGGAGACCGAGCGCTTCACGCTCGACGCGCAGGTCGACGAGCGGACGCTGCGCGAGCTGTACCTCGCGCCGTTCGAGGCGATCGTGCGCGATGCCGCGCCGTGGGCGGTCATGGCCGCGTACAACTCGCGTCAACGGGCACACGATGACCGAGAGCCCGATGCTGCGCGAGATCCTCGCGGAAGAATGGGGCTTCGACGGCGTGGTGATGTCCGACTGGTGGGCGGCGCGGACGACCGAGCCGGCGGCGCGCGCCGCGCTCGATCTCGCGATGCCCGGGCCGAGCGGTCCGTGGGGCGACGCGCTCATCGACGCCGTGCGCGACGGCCGCGTCCCCGAGGACGGCGATCGACGAGAAGGTCCTGCGGATACTGCGCCTGGCGGCGCGCGTCGGCGCGCTGCGCGGCGTCGAGCCGGCCGCGGCGCCGGCGCAGCCGTGGTCGACCACCGAGATCGCAGCCGAGCTGCGCGCGACGGCGGCGGAGAGCTTCGTGCTGGCCCGCAACGACCGGGAGCTGCTCCCGCTGGACCTCACCGCGCTGCGCCGCGTCGCCGTGCTCGGCCCCAACGCAGCCGTGGCCCGGACGCTGGGCGGCGGCAGCGCGACCGTCTTCCCGCCCTACACGGTGTCGCCGCTCGACGGCCTGCGCGCCGCGCTCGGGTCGGATGTCGAGGTCGTGCATTCGCCTGGAGTCCGCAGCCACACCCGGATCCCCCCGGCCTCCGCGGAACAGCTGAGGGCACCGGACGGCACCGACGGCGCCGTCCAGGCGGACTTCCTCGCCGCCGACGGCACCGTGCTCGGCTCCGAGCAGCGCCTCGGCGGCACCTATGCCTGGGAGGACCCGTTCGTCGAGGGCGTCCCCGCCGCCGACGTCGCGGCGGTCGAGGTCCGCGCCCGGATCCGGGCCGGCGCGGCCGGCCCGTACGTCGTCGGCTGCTCGGGGCTCGGCCGCTTCCGCATGACGGTCGCCGGGAGCGAGGCGTTCGACACCCGGCTCGCGCTGCCGGCCGGCGCCGACCCGGCGGAGGCGCACATGCGCCCACCGCAGCACGGCACGGCCGTGACCCTGGGCGCGGGCGACGAGCTCGAGGTCGTGCTGCGCTACGAGCGCGAGGCCGGCGGCGGGGACATGGCCTTCGGCGAGGGAGGAACGAGGTTCGGGCTCAACGTCGAGCCGCCGTACCGCCGCGACGACGAGGAGCTCGATCGCGCCGCCGCGCTGGCTGCGTCGGCAGATGTCGCCATCGTCGTCGTCGGCACCACAGAGGAGGTCGAGAGCGAGGGATTCGACCGCGACTCGCTCGCCCTCCCCGGTCGCCAGGACGAGCTCGTGCGACGCGTCGTCGAGGCCAACCCGCGCACCGTGGTCGTCGTCAACTCGGGCGCGCCCGTCCTGCTTCCCTGGGCCGACACGGTCCCCGCGGTGCTGCTGTCGTGGTTCCCGGGCCAGGAGTTCGGCAACGCGCTGGCCGACGTGCTGCTCGGCGAGCGCGAGCCCGGCGGGCGGCTGCCGACGACGTGGCCCGCGTCGGAGGATGGGCTGCTCTCGACGCGGCCCGTCGACGGGGTGCTGCACTACGCCGAGGGCCTCTTCGTTGGATACCGCGCCTACGACCGCGACGAGCGCGAGCCGCTGTTCCCGTTCGGCCACGGCCTCGGCTACACGACCTGGGAGCTGCTCGACGTCGAGGTCACGAGGATGATCAGCGCCGGGCAGGACGGCATCGTCCGGGTGCGCGTGCGCAACAGCGGCCGCCGCGCGGGACGTGAGGTCGTGCAGCTCTACGCGTCGCGCCCCGACAGCGCCGTCGAGCGGGCGCCCCGGTGGCTGGTCGGCTTCGCCATCGCCGAATGCGACGCCGGCGATGAGGTCACCGTCGAGATCGCGCTCCCGTGGCGCAGCCTCGCCCACTGGGATCCGGAGGCCCACGCGTTCGCGGTCGAGGCGGGTCGGTTCCGGCTGGCCGCGGGGCGCTCCAGTCGCGAACTGGGGAAGGACGTGGAGGTGTCGGTCGGGCGATAGCTCCGATGGGCGCGGGTGGTCGTTCGGCACTCGCTTGGCGCTATCAAGTGGTGGGTCCCCGCAGTTGGGCGGCGGTGGTGGCGAGTGCGTCGAGGGCGGCAGCGAGAAGGGGGTGTCTGCCGCCGGGCGGGAGCAGGGCGTAGACGTCGCGCGAGGGGCCGGTGCCGGCGATGGGTCGGAGGGCGAGGTCCTTGAACGGTTCGGCGAGCAGCTCGGGGACGAGCGTGACGGCCAGCGCTCGGATGACCAGTCCGCGGATAGCGAGCTGGTCGCGGGTGATCGAGACGAGGTTGGGCTCGAAGCCGGCGGCACGGCAGGCGCGGACGATCAGCCCGTCCGTGATGGCCGCGGTCCAGTCCTCGGCGGCGAGGTCGGCGAGGCGCACTTCCGGGCGTTCGGCGAGAGGGTGGTCGGGGGCGAGCGCAACCCGGAACTGCTCGCGGAAGAGGTCGCGGCGCTCGACGCCGGGCGGCTCGTGCCGGGGCTCGGCGGTGTCCTGGAAGCCCACCGCGAGGTGCAGCTCACCGGATCGGACGCGCGCGGGCATGTCGTCGTCGGTTCCCTCGTCGACGGTGACCTTGGTGTCGGGGTGTTGGAGGCGCACGCGCGCGATGGCGGCTGGGACGAGCGCGGCGAGTGCGGTGGGGAATGCGCCGATGCGCAGTCGCGCGCGCTCGCCCTGGGCGGCGGCGGTGAGCTGGTCGTCGGCGAGCCGGAAGCGCTCGGCGATGGCGTCCGCGTGCTCGAGCAGGATCTCGCCCTCGCGCGTGAGCCTCAGGCCACCGGGCTCACGCTCCAGCAGCCGAGCGCCGATCTCGCGCTCCAGCAGGGCCACCTGGTTGGACACCGACGGCTGGGACAGCGCGAGCTCGCGCGCGGCGCGCGAGAAGGAGCGCTGGTGCGCGACCGCCCGGAAGGTGAGCACTCGTCGCGGATCGATAGGGACAGACTATCGGACTGTCAAAACGATGATTTGACGCTATGACGATGGCTCTCCAGACTGACGGCCATGCTTCCCAAGGCGACGAACCCGGCCCGGATCGAGGAGAGCTTCGAGCTGCTCGACCTCCAGCTCGAGCCCGACGACGTCGAGAAGATCGACGCGCTCGACGAAGGCGAGGCCGGTCGCATCGGCGCGAACCCCGACGCGTTCGCCTCATCCCGCCCGACGCCCTGCTCGCGACCGGCCACTGAACCCGCCGGCTCCTGAACCCGTGTACGTGGCAGCCGTCATGACCATGGCCGCGACCGGCGCGCGCGCCGACTTCCAGCGCGCGCGCCGGCGTCCCGTCGCCGCCCGCGGGCGCCGGCGGCTGACGGCTCGCCGCCCCAGCCCGAGCCGGCCGCGGGACCTCGGAGACGTCGCCGCGCTCTTCTGGCGCCCGGCGCGACTGCGATCGATCCCGCTCGAGGCGATCGTGGGCACCGTGGACGCCACCGCGGACTTCGACGCCGACTTCCGACCCACGACCGATCGCGTGTCATCCCGCTGGCAGCGCATCGCGCGCGCCCACCGCGACGGTCGCTCGCTGCCGCCGGTGGCGGTGATCGAGCGGCCCGACGGCTACTACATCCTCGACGGGCGCCACCGCGTGTCGGTCGCCCGCGCGCTCGGCCACCGCGAGATCGACGCCTGGGCGGGCACCGGCCCCGCCCGCCCCACACGCTCGACCACGACAACCCCACCACCCACGAGAGACCCATGACACAGCTCACCCACCGCCTCCTCCTCGCCGTCACTCGCGCGCTGCACGCCGACCACGCCGACGAGCGCGTGCACTTCCACGCCGGGGACCACGGCCGTCCCTACGTCTGCGAGGACCGGCGCTGCAGCTCACCGAGCCTCCACGTCACCGCCTGAGCGTGGTCGCGGCGCTCCCGAGTGGGGAGTCGAGCACGTTCGCCTTCAACGCCGCGCGCACGACGGTCAGTCGGCGGCGAGCGCCGTCGCTTTCGCCCCCGTTGCGCGACCGCTCGTGGCGCCGGGCGGCAGGCGCCCTAGCCGCGACGACGGCGGCGAGAACTGCCGTCGTGGGGGCTGGCCGTACCGCGGCAGGCATGGTGGTCTCCTTCCTGGCGCCCGGGATGCAGGCGACACTCGGGGAGTAAGCCGACGACTGTCGCGCAGTCCACGGCGACCAGAGAGGACTGCATGAACGACGAAGGCGCCCGAGCGGCGTATCCCCTGCAACTGACCGGAACGCTCGATCCCGGCCTGAGCCGCTGGCAGTGGCTCGTGAAGTGGCTGCTGTTGATCCCCCACCTGATCGTGCTCGTGTTCCTCTGGACCGCGACCCTCGGCCTGACCGTGGTGGCGTTCTTTTCGATCCTGTTCACCAAGCGCTACCCGAGAGCGATCTTCGACTTCAACGTCGGCGTGATGCGCTGGAGCTGGCGCGTCGGGTTCTACTCGTACAGCGCGCTGGGCACCGACCGCTACCCGCCGTTCACGCTGGCCGACGTGGCGGACTACCCGGCGCGGCTCGAGGTGGACTATCCGCAGTCGCTCTCGCGTGGACTCGTGGTGGTGAAGTGGTGGCTGCTGGCGATCCCGCACTACCTCGTGCTCTGCGTCTTCCTCGGCGCGAGCGGTGGTGGCCTGATCGGGCTGATGGTGTTGATCGCCGCCGTCGCCCTGCTCTTCACGGGCCGCTACCCGCGATCCATCTTCAGCTTCGTCATGGGGATGAACCGCTGGGTCTTCCGCGTGATGGCGTACGCGCTGCTGATGACCGACGCCTACCCGCCGTTCCGCCTCGACATGGGCGAGTCCGAGCCTGACCGCGACGCGATCGCCAACGGAGTCGTCTCTCCCCCGCCTGCTGCTGGGCTCGCATAGGAGCCCACGGGCGCGCGAGTCCAAGATCCGTACGTGACCCCGGGGCACTCCTGAAATCATGGGGGGTGCCCCGGCCCGTGCGAGGCCGTCGGCTGACCTCACGCCCGTAGAGCAGGGCTCACATCTCAGGGATTGGCGCCCGCCGGTCGGCGAGCAGAGCGATCACCGGGGCCTGATCGAGGACCGACCTTGGCGTGGCTCAAACCCCGGCGGTGTGGGGCCAAACAGCGCGATTTCCAGCGAGTTCTCAGTCGTCGGAACTGAGGACAGGTGCGAACAGGCCCCTACTTGATCGAGTCGTACACCTTGAACAGCGGCAGGTACATCGAGATCACGATGAACCCGACGATGCCGCCGACGACGAGCAGCATGATCGGCTCGAGCACGGAGGTCAGCGACTTGACGGACGTCTCGACCTGGTCCTCGTAGAAGTCGGCGATCTTGGAGAGCATCGTGTCGAGGGCGCCGGTCTCCTCGCCGACGCCGACCATGTGGCTGACCATGCCCGGGAAGACGGGGGCGGCCTTGAGCGGGTCGGCGATCGTGCCGCCGCGCTTGACGCTCTCGATGACATCGGCCATCGCGTTCTCGACGACGCGGTTGCCCGCGGTCTTGCCGGTGATGTCCAGCGCGGCGAGCAGCGGGACGCCGGCGCTGACGAGCGCGCTGAGCGTGCGCGACCAGCGGGCCAGGGCGACCTTTTGGACGATGTCGCCGATCTTCATCGGGATGCGCAGGCGGAAGGCATCCCACTGGCCGCGGCCGCGGTGCGTGCCCTTCCACCACCGGAAGAGCGCCACGGCGCCGACGGTGCCGGCGATCCAGGCGTACCAGTAGCCCTTCATGCCGTTCGACAGGGCGACGGTGAACTTCGTGATCAGCGGCAGCTCCCCGCCGAAGGTCGAGAAGACGCCGACGAACACCGGCACGAGGAACGTCACGAGGCCGATCAGCGTGACCAGGGCGAAGGTCAGGACGACGCCCGGGTACATCATCGCCGACTTGATCTGGCGCTTGAGCGAGTCCTCCTTCTCGAGCTGGTCGGCCACGCGCTCGAGCGATTCCTCGAGCATGCCGCCGGTCTCGCCGGCGCGCGTCATGGCCACGAACAGCGGTGAGAAGGTCTTGGGGTGGCGTTCGAGCGCGTCGCTGAGCGGCAGGCCGGCCTCGACGTCCTTGCGCACCTTGACGATGACCTCGGCCAGCGGCTTGCTCTCGGTCTGCTCCTCGAGCACGTACAGCGAGCGCAGGATCGTCATGCCCGAGCTCACCATCGTGGCGAGCTGGCGGGTCATGATCATCAGGTCGGCCGTCTTGATGCGCGCCAGGAAGTCGAGCTTGATCTCCTTCGAGCTGTGCTTGTCGGCGATGTCCAGGACGATCAGCCCGCGCTGCTTGAGCTGCTCGGAGACCACCTGCTTGCTGTCGGCCTCCACCTCCCCGGTGGCCTTCGCCCCGGTGAGGTCCATCGCCTTGAAGACGTACGTGGCCATCGTGCGCTCCCGTTCCGTCTCTCGCCTACGCCGCGATGCCGAAGCCGCCGGCGCCCAGCAGGCGCTTCAGCTCCTCGGGGCTCGACGAGCGCGCCTCGGCCAGGCGCTGGGTGATCGTTCCCGAGCGGACGAGCGCGGCGAGCGCGGCGTCCATCGTCTGCATGCCCACCCCCGAGCCGGTCTGCATGGTCGAAGTGATCTGGTGCGTCTTGCCCTCGCGGATCAGGTTGCGCACCGCCGGGGTCGGCACGAGCACCTCGCAGGCCGCGACGCGCGCCGAGCCGTCGGCGGTGGGCAGGAGCTGCTGGGTCATCACGCCCTGCAGGGCGACCGAGAGCTGCGTGCGCACCTGGTCCTGCTGGTGGGCGGGGAAGACGTCGATGATGCGGTCGATCGTCTGCGGCGCGCTCTGCGTGTGCAGCGTGGCGAACACGAGGTGGCCGGTCTCGGCGGCGGTCAGCGCCGTCGAGATCGTCTCGAGGTCGCGCATCTCGCCGACGAGGATGACGTCCGGGTCCTGGCGCAGCGCGCCCTTGAGCGCGAGCCCGAAGCTCTGCGCGTCGGAGCCCAGCTCGCGCTGGTTGACGATGCACTTCTTGTGCGAGTGGAGGAACTCGATCGGGTCCTCCACGGTCATGATGTGCTCCTCGCGCGAGGCGTTGATCGCGTCGATCATGGCCGCCAGCGAGGTCGACTTGCCCGAGCCGGTGGGACCGGTGACGAGCACGAAGCCGCGCGGCTTGCGCGTGAACTCGTGCACCACCGCGGGCAGGCCGAGGTCCTCGATCGAGACGATCTCGGCCGGGATCAGGCGGAACGCGGCGCCGATCGCCCCGCGCTGCATGAAGGCGTTGACGCGGAAGCGGGCGTGGCCGGGGACCGAGTACGCGAAGTCCAGCTGCCAATCGTTCTCGAACTTCTGGCGCTGGTCGTTGGTGAGGATCGAGTAGACGATCTCGCGCGTGTCGGTCGTCGAGAGCTTGGGATAGCCCTCGAGGCCGGTCAGGCGTCCGCGCACGCGCACCATCGGCGGCGCGCCCGCGGTCAGGTGGAGGTCCGACGCCCGGCGGGCGATGACGTCCAGGAGCAGGTCGGCGAAGTCGAAGTTCACGTCTCGCGCATCGGCGCGCCGGGGCCTTCGCTTGAGTCGGGCGGACGGACGTCGGACGGTGCGCGGCGCCACGCCGGACAGCTTGCATTGTCACGCAATTAAGAAGTCACTAAAGTGATCGGCATGGAACAGGCGCTCCGCGCCATCGCCAACCCGCGTCGCCGGGCGATGCTCGAGCTCGCCTGGGATCGCGAGCGGACGGCCGGCGAGATCGCCGCGGCCGGTGGCCTCAGCCCGCCGGCGGCCTCGCAGCACCTGCGCGTCCTGCGCGAGGCCGGCCTCGTCCACGTGCGCGTGGCCGGCAACCGCCGGCTGTACCGTTCCGACGCCGTCCGCGTGGCCGAGCTGCGCGGCGCGCTGGAGTCCTTCTGGGGCGAGCGACTTCGACGGATGCGCGACGAGGCCGAGGCCGCCGCCCGCCACGGGGGATCGGCGTCGTGAGCGGCGAGGCCGTGGTCTGCGAGATCACCGTCCGCGCGCCGGCCGCCGTCGTCTACGAGCTGTTCACCGACCCGTCGGCGCTCGTGCGCTGGATCGGCATCCGCGCGCTGCTCGAGCCTCGCCCGGGCGGCGTGTTCCGCTTCGAGCTGCTGCCGGGCGAGTTCTGCAGCGGGCGCTACGTCGAGCTCGTCCCGCACCGGCGCGTGGTCTTCACGTGGGGCTGGGAGAGCGGCGCGCTGCCGGTGTCCCCGGGCTCGACGACCGTCACCGTCGACCTCGAGGAGCGCGACGACGTGACCCACGTGCGCCTCACGCACGCGGGCCTGGACGCCGCCATGCGCCCGTGGCACGCCGACGGCTGGCGACGTTACCTCGAGCGCCTGGCCGCCGCCGCCGAGCGCCGCGACCCCGGTCCCGACCCCGCCGCCGCCCACGCCGGCGGCCTCCCGGCCGCGCCGCCCACCGCCGAGACGCGCTCATGAGCATCGACGTCATCGCCGAGACGGTGATCGCGCGTCCCCGGCCGAGGTGGCCGCCTACATGACCGATCCCGCCCACGACCCCGTATGGATCGGCGGCGTGCGCGAAGCGCGCCTGCAGGGCGGGCCGCCGCTGCGGGAGGGAAGCCGCGTGGCCCGCGTGGCGAGCTTCCTCGGTCGGCGGATCGCCTACGTCAACGAGGTCACCGAGCTCTCCCCCGCGCGCCTGGACATGCGCTCGGTCGACGCGCCCTTCCCGATGCGCATCACCTACGAGCTCGAGGAGCACGACGGCGCGCGCGCCACCACGGTGCGCAACCGCGTGCGCGGCGACGCGGGGCGCTTCTTCGGGCTCGCCGCGCCGCTCCTCGCCCCGGTCGTCCGGCGCTCGGTGCAGCGCGACCTGGACCGGCTGCGGCGGATCCTCGAGGCCTGAGCGGCGCTCGGGGCCCGCCTCGCTTGGTGACTCCGTGCCGATCGGGTATGGCTTCCGGGATGGCCAAGAAGAAGCGGGCGAAAGAGACCGTCGCGGCGCAGCGCGTCACCGACCTGGTCCGCGTTCCCCCCGGCCCGGTCGACCTGCACGCCATCGACACCCGCTCCACGCCGGGGTTCCGCGGCGGCAAGGCCGACGCCGAGAAGGTCCAACCTGAGCTCGCCGAGCGCCTCTCCACGCTGCAGGAGCAGCTCTACGCCGAGGGTCGCGCCGGCGGCACGCGCCGCGCGCTGCTCGTCCTCCAGGGCATGGACACGTCGGGCAAGGGCGGGACGATCCGCCACGTGGTCGGCCAGGTCGACCCGGCCGGCGTGCGCGTCACCGCCTTCCGCATGCCGACCGAGGAGGAGCGCCGTCACGACTTCCTGTGGCGGATCCGCGCCCGCCTTCCCGACCCCGGCATCGTGGGCGTCTTCGATCGCTCCCACTACGAGGACGTCGTCGCCGCGCGCGTGCGCGGGCTCGTCGATCACGACACGTGGATGCACCGCTACGACGCGATCAATCGCTTTGAGGAGGAGCTGACGACCGGCGGCACGCGCGTGCTCAAGTGCTTCCTGCACATCTCGGCCCAGGAGCAGAGGGAGCGGCTGCTCGCGCGCCTGGACGACCCGACCAAGCACTGGAAGTTCAACCCCGCCGACCTCGACGACCGCACGCGCTGGGAGGACTTCATGGCGGCCTACGCCGACGCCATCCAGAGCTGCGACACCGAGGTCGCGCCGTGGCACGTCGTTCCCGCCGATCGCAAGTGGTATCGCAACTGGGCGATCACGATGCTGATGATCGAGGCGCTCGAGGAGCTCGCGCTGGACTGGCCGCGAGCGTCGTTCGACGTCGAGGAGCAGCGCCAGCGGCTCATGGCGATGCCCTGACCGCATTCGACGAGCGAGCGTCGTGGATGGCCACGACGACGACCCTGTCCTCTGGCTCGATGAGCACGTAGACGAGCAGCGTCCAGCGCCACGGTCCCAGGAGGAATGGCCGCGGCAGCGAGCTCGACCGAGGGCACGCGCTACAGCTCGTCCAGCGGAACCGTCAGCCCCGCCCTAGGACCCGGCGCTCGTAACGCGCGAGACCTCGGCGATCGACGTGCGGCCCTGGCGCACCTTCTCGAGGCCGTCGTCGCGCAGGCGGCGCATGCCGTTGCGCACGGCGACCTCGGCCACCCGGTCGGCCGACGCGCGGCCGATGGCCAGCGAGCGGATCTCCTCGGTCACCGTCATGACCTCGTACAGCCCGATGCGGCCCTTGTAGCCGCTGCCCCCGCAGCGCCCGCAGCCCTCCGGCTCGTAGGCCTCGAGGTCGTAGGGCGAGCCGAAGCCGTTATCGCGGAGCATGTGAGCGGGGATGATCGTGCGCCGCTTGCAGTGCTGGCACAGCGTGCGGGCCAGGCGCTGGGCGACGACGCAGTCGATCGCGCTGGCCACCAGGAAGGGCTCGATGCCCATCTCGATGAGCCGCGTGAGCGCGGTCGGCGCGTCGTTGGTGTGCAGCGTGGAGAGCACGAGGTGGCCGGTGAGCGCGGCCTCGACGGCGATCTGCGCCGTCTCGCGATCGCGGATCTCGCCGACCATGATCACGTCGGGGTCGGCGCGCATCATCGAGCGCAGGCCGCCGGCGAACGTCAGCCCCGCCCTCGGGTTGACCTGGACCTGCGTGACGCCGGGCACCTGCCGCTCGACCGGGTCCTCGATCGTGATCACGTTCTTCTCGGGCGTGTTGATCTCGCCCAGCGCGGCGTACAGCGATGTCGACTTGCCCGACCCCGTCGGGCCGGTGACGAGCACGGCGCCGTAGGCCTGGCCGATGGCGCGCTCGAAGCGGTCACGGTCGGTCGCGGCCATGCCCAGGCGCTCCATGTCCAGCGCGCCGGCCGAGCTGTCGAGGATGCGCATGACGACCGATTCGCCGTGCACGCTGGGCAGGGTGACGATCCGCAGGTCGACGTGGCGGCCGTCGATGTTCAGCCCGATGCGGCCGTCCTGGGGCACGCGCCGCTCGGCGATGTCGAGGTCGCTCATGATCTTCACGCGGCTGACCACGCCGCTGACCATCCGCCGCGGCACCGTGGCCGAGTCGTGCAGCACGCCGTCGACGCGGAAGCGCACGCGCATCTCGCTGCCGTCGGGCGACAGGTGGACGTCCGAGGCGCCCTGCTCGACCGCCCGGGCCACGATCCCGTTGACGAGCTTGATGATGGGCGCGTCGTCGGCCGTCTCGCGCAGGTCGACGACCTCGGCGACCGCCGCGTCCTCGTCCTCGATGACCGTCGACTGCACGACGTCGTCCAGGCGCGTGAGCCGGGTGATCAGACCGGCGATGTCGTCGCGCGAGGCGACGGCCGGACGCACGTCGTAGCCGGTCATCAGCCCGATGTCGTCGATGGCCAGCACGTTCGTGGGGTCGGCCATGGCCACGACCAGCGCGCGGTCGTCGGCGAAGGCGACCGCGACCGCCTCGTAGCGCTTGGCGGCGACGCTCGAGAGCAGGTTGGCCGCGGTCATGTCGACCCCGAAGGCGTTCAGATCGAGATGATCCAGGCCGTTGCGCTCGGCGATCGCCCGCGCGAGCTGCTCCTGCGTGATCGCGCCGGACCCGAGCAGCACCTCCTCCGGCGTGGTCGCCGTGGCGCGGGCCGTCTCGACCGCCGCGTCGGCGCGCTCGCGGTCGGTGTAGCCGAGCTCCACGATCACGTCGGTCAGGAAGCGCGGCCCGCCGTGGCGCTGGCGCGGCCGCGTGATCCCGTCGGCGGCCGTGGGGAACGCGTCGTGCTCAGGGGTCGCCGGTGCGACCGGCTCGGCCGGCGGCGGGAAGGGGTGGTGGGAGGGGTAGTGGTTCACCGCGGGCGGCCCGGCGCATGACGTCCAGCGGCGCGTCGCGACCGGTCCAGGTCTTCAGGCTGTGTGCGCCCTGGCGGACGAGGATCTCCAGCCCGTCGACGATGCGGCAGCCGCGGCGGTCGGCCTCCGCCAGCAGCGCCGTGCCGCCGTCCCGGTAGACCAGGTCGACCACCACTGCGTATTGCCCGAGTTCATCGGCTCCCACGGGCAGTTCCTTGAACGTCGTCGAGGGATCGCGCAGGCCGACGCTGGTGCAGTTGACGAGCGCCTCGGCGGGAACCGGTGCGTCGACGGCGCTGCCGCCCAGCTCGCCGGTCAGGCGGCGCGCGCGGTCGGGCGAGCGGTTCCACACCGCCACGTCGCTGCCGGCGCCGCGCAGGGCGTGGACGACGGCGCGCGCGCTGCCGCCGGCACCGAGCACGAGTGCGCTGCGCGGCACGGGCGACCCGAGGGCGTCGAGGAGGCCGGGCGCGTCGGTGTTGTCGGCGCGGATCGCGCCGCCGGCGGCGAAGGTCAGCGTGTTCGCCGCGCCGATCGCGCGCGCGTCGTCCGAGGCCTCGGTGGCAAGGGCGAGCGCCGCCTCCTTGTGGGGGATCGTGACGTTGACGCCGGCGAAGCCCCGCGCGGGCAGGTCGCGGACGGTCTGGGCGAACGCAGCGGGCGTCACCGCCAGGCGCTCGTAGGCGTACTCGCCGTCGAGGCCGAGCGCGGCCAGCGCCGCGGAGTGCATCGCGGGCGAGCGGCTGTGGTCGACCGGCCAGCCGAGGACGGCGAGGCGCCTCAGCGCCACGGTCCCACGCCGCCGAACCGCTCGGCGGTGATGCGCACGACGACGCCCGGGGGCGGATCGTCCATCGGCGGGAACCTCACGTCGGGCCCCAGATACGTGTGCGCCAGGCGCTGCAGCATCTCCGGGGCGCCGCCCGGCTCGATCTGCGCGCGGCCGTGGACGACGAGATGCTCGCGCAGACCGATCGCGTTCCACCCCGTGCCCTGCATCGAGAGCGCCACGCGCGGGTCGCGCAGGATGTTGTCGACCTTGCGCCGCGGCCCGATCGAGGCGAAGACGATCTCGTCGTCGCCCTCGACGCCGACCCACACACAGCTGACCTGCGGACTTCCGTCGGGGTCGATGGTGACGAGGTGGGCGAGCGCGTCGCTCTCGAGCAGCTCGCGCGCCGCCGGCGGGATCAGCACCGCGACGGGTCCCGTCCCCCGCGGCGCTCGCGGGCCCGGTTGTAGGCGGCCACGTCGCGCTGGAACTCGGCGTCGCTCGAGGAGAAGGCGTGAGCACCGTTGCCGCACGGCTTGACCACGTAGAACAGGTAGTCGACGCTCGCCGGGTTGGCGGCCGCGCGCATCGCGGCCAGGCCCGGGTTGCCGATCGGCGAGGGTGGCAGGCCGCGACGCCGGCGCGTGTTGAAGGCCGAGCCGGAGGCGAGCTCGGACCGGCGCAGCGGACGGGTCCAGTTGTTCAGCGCGTAGCGGATCGTCGCGTCGATGCCCAGCGGGATGCCCTCGCGCAGGCGGTTGTAGACGACGGCCGAGATCAGCCGCCGGTCACGGGCCACCGACGCCTCGCGCTCGATCATCGAGGCGATGATGAGCACGTCGTAGCGGCTCAGGTTGCGCGCCCGGGCGCGGCGCAGGTCGACCTTGGCGAAGTTCTCCTTGAAGGCGTCGACCTGGCGGCTGACGAGCCGGCCCGCGGTCGCCTCCGAGCGGCGCAGCTCGTAGGTGGCCGGGAACAGGAAGCCCTCGAGCGTCGACGTGCCGCGGGGCGCGCCGTAGTCGCGCAGCGAGAGCTTCGAGGAGCGGCGCGTGGCGCGCAGGTAGTCGCCGCGCACTCCGGCCTGCTCGACGCGTTGCGCGAGCTCGCGCCGCGACGGGCCCTCGGGGAGCGCGACGTCGATGACCGGCGCCGCGGTCGGCGGGGTGGT
Organism: uncultured Actinomycetes bacterium; assembly: GCA_963787065.1. Lineage (GTDB taxonomy): Bacteria > Actinomycetota > Thermoleophilia > Solirubrobacterales > Solirubrobacteraceae > JAOPZW01. The sequence goes on along the minus strand of CAWBBQ010000034.1, from coordinate 73,455 downwards.
CAGCGCGGTCAGCGCCCCGGCGTAGGTCATGTCCTCCTTGAGCGTGTAGCGCCCGGAGCGCAGCTCGCTGCGCTGGCCGGACATCCGCGCGCGCAGGGCGAAGAGGAAGCCCGAGCTGACGACGCCGCGGTCGGCGAGCAGGTTGCCGATCTCGGTCGCGCCCGCGCCCTCGGGCACTCGGACCGCGACCGCGCCATGGCCCTCGCCGTGCAGCGGCTGGAACAGCAGGTAGGCGAACGCGGCGCCGGCGACGGCCAGCAGCAGGGCCAGCACCGGCAGGATGCGCCGCCACCAGCGCCGGCGCTTGGACACGCCGAGCTTGCGGTACGGCGGGTAGCCCGAGGCGCCGGGCTGGGCCTGGTAGCCGCCGCCCCCGCCGCCCGCGCCGCCGCGACTGACCCGGACCGTGCCGATCGGCGCGTCCCAGCCGTCGGTCGCCTGGTCGTCTGTCTGCGGTCGCGGCAGGCTGACCGTCCGTCGCTGGGCGACGGCGGGCTCTGTCGAGGCGGTGGCCCGCGGGTCGTCGGCCCGTGGGTCGTCGGGGACGCGATCGTCCCCCTCGTCCTGCCAGTCGCGCGCGGGGTCGTCACCCTCGTCGCGCTCATCGCCCTCGTTGCGCTCGGGTGGGGTCGGCGTCGGCACCGACGCGGACATGCCCCGCCCGGTGCTCCCGTTGCTGTGCGCGGGCTCGTCGCTCGGCCCGCGGGGATCCTCGTACCCCGGCTCGAGCTCAGGATCGACGGCCGGCTCCGGGGACGACGGCGCGAGCTGCTCCTCGGCGACGGTCTCCTCGGGAACCGGGCGCCCCTCGCGCTCCGCGCGCCGGCGCTCACGCTCCAGGCGGGCGGCCTCGCGCTCGGCCGCGCTGCGCGGCCCGTCGCTGCCCCGGCGCCCGAAGGACGGGGTCATGGGCCGCCGGCCTCGGCGGCGTGCAGGACGAGCCAGTCCTCGAGCAGGACCGCCGCCGCGCGCGAGTCCTCGCTCGTGCGGTCCCCGCCCGCGCGGGCGGCGATCGCCGTGGTGAAGCGCTCGTCGTAGAGCTCGACGGGCACGCGCACGGCCTGCGACAGCCGATCGGCGAAGGCGCGCGTCTCGCGCGTCTGGTCGGTGTCGGCCCCGCTCAGGCCGAGCGGCAGGCCGACGACGATCCGTTCGACCTCGCGCTCGTGGACGAGCTCGGTCAGGCGCGCGAAGCCCCGCCGCGTCGCGGGCCGCGCGACGGCGTCGATCGGCGTGGCCAGCGTGCCGGTGGGATCGCTGAGCGCACATCCGCACCGCGCACTGCCGTAGTCCAGTGCCAGCACGCGCACGAGGCTAGCGGCTCCCCTCGGACGGAACCGGGCTCGGAAACGAGTGCACCCGTGGGTGGCGGCCCACTACGCCAGGGCGGCCTCGATCGCGGCGCGCGCCGCGGCGAGCGCCTCGGGCAGCTTGTCGGGGTCGCGGCCGCCCGCCTGGGCCATCGTGTCGCGGCCCCCGCCGCCGCCGCCGGCCACCTGCGCGGCGACCTTGACGACCTCACCGGCGCGCACCCCGCGCTCCACGAGCGAGGGGGTCACGCTGGCCACCAGGTGCACGCGGCCCTCGACGACCGTGCCGAGCACGATCGCCGCGGCGTCGCCGAGCTGGCCCTTCACGCGGTCGGCGACGTCCATCAGCGCCTTGGCGTTGGCCGCCTCGATCGCCTCGGTCAGCACCTGGGCGCCATCGACGGCGCCGGCGCGCTCGGCCAGTGCGGCCGGGTCGACGGCCGGCGACGCCGCGGCGCGGGCGGCCTGCCGGGCCTCGGAGCGCAGGGCGTCGGCCGCCTCGACCACGCGCTCGGCCGGCGCGCGCAGTCGCTCCTCGACCTCGGCCAGGATCGCGTCGCGCTCGCGCAGCAGACGCACCGCCTCGGGACCGGTGATGGCCTCGATGCGACGCACGTTGGAGGCGCTCGACCCTTCCGACAGGATCCGGAACAGGCCGATCTCGGCCGTCGAGCGGACGTGCGTGCCGCCGCACAGCTCGCGCGAGTAGGTGCCGTCGGCGATCTCGACCATCCGGACGATGTCGCCGTACTTCTCGCCGAACAGCGCGGTAGCGCCGAGCCGCTTGGCCTCCTCGAGCGTCGTGGTGATCGGGCGCACCGGGTCGTTGCCGACGATCCAGGCGTTGACCATGTCCTCGACCGCGCGGCGGTCCTCGGGCGACAGGCGCTCGGTGTGCGTGAAGTCGAAGCGCAGCTTGTCCGGACCGACGTACGAGCCGGCCTGGTGGACGTGCGCGCCCAGGCGGGTGCGCAGCGCGGCGTGCAGCAGGTGCGTCGCCGTGTGGTTGGCCGCCGTGGCGTGGCGCGCCTTGGGGTCCACGCGCGCGATGACGACCTCCCCGACCTCGAGCGAGCCCGGGTCGCCGTCGATGACGAGCGCCTGGTCCTCCCCCGAGCGCACGACGTCGGCCACGCGCGCGTGGCAGCCGCCGTCCTCGCACTCGATCGTCCCCGCGTCGGAGATCTGCCCGCCGCCGGCCGCGTAGAACGGCGACTCGGCGAGCTTGACGAACGTGCGCCCGTCGCGCTGAAGCAGCCCGGAGACCGTCGTGTGCTCCTCGAGGTGCTCGTAGCCGGTGAACTCGGTGGGCTGCGGAGCGAGCGCGCGGACGACCTCGGCGCCCGAGCCGGTGCGCTCGCGCGCGGCGCCGGCCGAGCGCACCCGCTGCTCGGACATCAGCCGCCCGAACGCCTCCTCGCCGGTGAACGCCAGGCCGCGCTCGGCGGCGATCTCGCGCGTGAGGTCGATCGGGAACCCGTACGTGTCGTGCAGGCGGAACGCGTCCTCGCCGCTGACCTCGCCCGTGGCCAGCAGCTCGTCGAGCAGCTTCGTGCCCTGCTCGAGCGTCCGCCCGAACCCCTCCTCCTCGCCGCGGACCCACTTCAGGATCGTCTGGCGGCGGGCCACGAGCTCCTGGTAGGCGGGCCCCATCGTGTCGACCACGACGTCGACGAAGCGCGGCAGGAAGCCCGGCTCGATGCCGATCCGGTGGCCCTGCTGGATCGCGCGGCGCATCACGCGGCGCAGGATGTAGCCGCGGTCCTCGTTGGACGGCACGACACCGTCGGCGATCAGGAACGTCATGGCCCGCGCGTGGTCGGCCAGGATGCGCAGCGCGCGCTCGTCGTCGGTGCGCTGCGCCAGCTCGCGGCCGAGGTCCATCAGCGGCCGGAACTGGTCGGTCTCGAAGATCGTCGGAACGTCCTGCTGGATCATCGCCATCCGGTTGAGGCCGAGGCCGGTGTCGATGTTCTGGTCGGGCAGCGGGGTCAGGGTGTTGACCGGGTCCTGGTCGTACTGCATGAACACGAGGTTCCAGTACTCCAGGAAGCGCTCGTTCTCGCCGCCGGGCAGATCGTCGGGAGCGCCGAACTCCAGGCCGCGGTCGAGGTAGAGCTCGCTGCACGGCCCGCACGGACCGGTCGGGCCCGACTGCCAGAAGTTCTCCTCGCGGTCGCACTGCACGATCCGCTCGCGCGGGAACCCGACCGCCTCCCACGCCGCGATCGCCTCCTCGTCCGGGCCGAGGCCGAGCTCGTCGTCGCCCTCGAACACGGTGACCCAGATGTCGTCCTGACGGAAGCCGAAGCCGTCGAGCGACAGGGCCAGCGCGAACTCGACCGCCCCCTGCTTGAAGTAGTCGCCGAGCGAGAAGTTGCCCAGCATCTCGAAGAACGTGAGGTGCCGCGCGGTGTTGCCGACGTTCTCGATGTCGGTCGTGCGGAAGCACTTCTGGCAGCTGGTCATCCGGTGCTGCGGCGGCGCCTCCTGGCCGGCGAAGTACGGCTTGAGCGGGTGCATGCCCGCCGTGGTCAGCAGCACCGAGGCGTCGAACGTCGCGGGCACGAGCGAGGCCGACGGCAGCCGCAGGTGATCGCGGTCGGCGAAGAAGCGCAGGAACGTCTCTCGGATCTGGTCCGTGGTCACGTGTCCGATTGTGCCCCATTGGCGCGGGCGAGCATCGGTGTGGTGACGTTGCGGCGGCGTGGGTACGCGGCCGGGGCACCGAAGGGAGGGTCAGCGCGTGCGCGAGCGTCGGGCCGGTCCGGGGTCCCCTATCACCGCATATCGGCGACACGGGACCTCGGACCTCGATCGCGGACCCCACCCCCCTCGCCGCCGCTGTTCACGCCCGGCCGAGCGCGACGCGCAGCCCCCGCCCCGCCGCTCAGCGCGCGATCGTCGCGCAGCCGACGACGACGTCGCCGCGCAGGAACACCGCGGCCTGACCCGGAGCGACCCCGTGCGCCGGCTCGTGCAGCACGACCTCCTCGCCGCGCAGCGAGCAGCGCACCGGCGCCGAGCGGTAGCGCAGCTTGACCGCGTCGACCTCGTCGGGCGGACGGTGCAGCCTCGTGCCGCGGACGGGCACCGTGGTCGTGGCCAGCTCCGCGCGCGCCCCGACGGTCACCGTGTTGGCGCGCGCGTCCGTGCCGAGCACGTAGAGCGGCTCGCCCGTGCCGCCGATGCCCAGGCCGCGGCGCTGGCCGACGGTGAAGTGGTGGTGGCCGCGGTGTCGACCCAGGCGCCGGCCGGCGCGGTCGACGATGTCTCCCGGGCGCTCGCGCAGGCCGCCGTGGCGAGCCAGGAAGCGCTCGCGACCGGTGCCGGCCAGGAAGCACAGGTCCTGCGAGTCGGGCTTGGCGGCCACCGGCAGCGACGCCTCGCGCGCGAGCGCTCGCACCTCCGGCTTGCGCAGCTCGCCGAGCGGGAAGCGCAGGCGGCCGAGGGTCTCGCGCGAGAGCGCGGCGAGCATGTAGGCCTGGTCCTTGTCGGGGTCGGCCGCCAGGCGCAGCAGGCCGTCGTCGGTGCGCCGCGCATAGTGGCCGGTGCTCAGCGTGGCCGCGCCGAGGCGGTCGGCGAACGCCAGCATCGCGTCGAGGCGGACGTGGCCGTTGCAGCGCACGCACGGGTTCGGCGTCAGGCCCGCGGCGTGGTCGGCCATCCACGGGTCGACCACGCCGGCGCGGAACTCGTCGCGCAGGTCGAGCGTGAAGTGGGCGAGACCCATCCGGTGGGCCAGCGCCCGCGCGCCGCGGACGGCGTCGGCCGAGCAGCACGAGCGCTCCCCGTCGTTCTCGGGGTCGCGCCACAGCTCGAGCGTCACGGCCACGACGTCGCCCTCCGCGCGCAGCCCGGCGACCGCCGAATCGACCCCGCCGCTCATGGCCACCAGCGTGCGGTCGGCGGCCGGTGCGACCGCGGCGGCGTCGCGCGCCGCCGCGCCGAGCGCCCGCGCGAGCGCGTCGGCGGCGAGGTCGGCGGCGTGCAGCTTGCCGACGCTGAGCCCGCCGAGCTCGGCGGCGACCTGCGCGCTCCCCACTCGCGCGGCGTGCATCAGCGGCGACCCGCGGACGAGCTCGACGGTCGCGCTGGCGGCGGCGATCATCGCGCCGCAGCCCGCCGCCTCGAAGCCGGCGTCGACCACGCGGTCGCCCTCGACGGCGACGCTCAGGCGCACGAGGTCGCCGCACGCGGCCCCGCCGGCCGCGCCGTCGCGGGCGCCGGGCGGCGCGTGGCCGCGCCCGCGCGGATGGCTCAGATGGTCCGCGAAGCGCTCGTCGGGCATTTCCCACCCGAGTGTATGCGCGTTCTCGCCTCCAGCCCGGGCCCCTGGCGGCCGATAGAGGGGGCGAGATGACGCCCGCCGACTCCGTCCGCTACATCGAGTGCGACGTCCCGCCCGGCCAGACGCTCACCGAGTGGCGCCGCGATCGCGCCGCGCAGGCGCCTCGGCGGCGCCGGCGCCTGCCCCGCCACCGCGCCGCCCTGCGGGCCCTGCGGCGCGCCTGGGGCGTGCGCTGAGGACCACGCCCCGCCGCCGCGGCGTGGTCACCGCTGTGGGCGGCAGCGCACGGTGCCGGAGTCCAGCGTCCGGCCGTCCGCAGCGATGAACGCGTGCCTGGCCGTCCCCGAGCTCAGCTCCAGGCGCAGCGCCCCATAGGTCCGATCGTCTCCGAACGCGAGCCGCGGATCGCTGCGCAGCGTGTAGTGCCCGTGGCCGCCGGCCCCCGAGACGAACTCGGTGATGCCGTCGATCCGCGCAAAGCGCTGCATGGCGTGATCGTGGCCCGCGACGACGATGGCGGCGTGGCCGCGCAGCGCGTCCCACAGCGGCGCCATGTCCTCCTGGTCGCCGTGGTCGGTCCCGGCGCTGAAGCGCGCGCGGTGCCAGAAGGCGATGCGGCACGTGCCCGGCGCCCGGAGCTGGCCATGGAGCCAGCGATGCTGGGCCGAGCCGCGGTTGTGTGGCGCCTCGGAGTCGAGGCTCAGCAGCGTCCACCCACCGGCCCGAAACGCGTACCAGTCGGGCGGTCGGACGCCGCGCATCTGGTGCCAGTACCGGTCGTAGCCGGTGCTCTCGTTGTCGGCCTCGTGATTTCCCGAGGTCGGCGCCGTGATCCGCGCCAGGCGGCCGTAGGTGGTGACGTAGTTGCTCGCGAACTCCTCGAACGTCCCGTCGTCGTAGACGTCGCCCAGGTACAGCAGGCGGTCCACGGGGCCGCGCTTGATCATCGCCGCGACGGCTCGGCCCTCGTCGCCCCCGTCCGCCCCGTCCCCGACCGCCCAAACCACGGCGCGATCGCCCGGCACCGACGGGACGAACGCGCGTTCCCCCGCACGCGGCCCGCCCTCCTCGGCTTGCTGGACCCGCGGGTCCCGGGTGCCCAGTCCGCATGCGGCAAGCCCCACGCCAACAGCCACCGCGACGCCCGCCGCCAGCGCCGCGAGCGCGCGGCCAGGCCCCCGCCGTTTCAGCACGGCGAGCCGGTAGATGCTGCCACCGCTCACCCCACGGTCGTCGGCGTCCGTGCGTCCCCGACAGCGATGCCTTGCGCGGGCCCCGCCGGCTCCGGCTTGGGCAGCGGCTTGGCGAATCGCAGGTACAGGGACGGCAGGACGAACAGGTTGAGCAGCGTCGACGTGACCAGGCCACCGATGATCACGATCGCCATCGGGTGCTCGATCTCGTGGCCCGGGATGCTGCCCGCGACGGCCAGAGGGACGAGCGCGAGGCCGGCCGCGCACGCCGTCATCAGGATCGGCGCGAGGCGCTCCGTCGCACCGCGCAGCACGAGCCTCGGCCCGAGGATCTCGCCCTCGTGGCGCTCGAGGTGCTGGAAGTGGCTGATCATCAGGATCCCGTTGCGCGCCGCGATGCCGAACACGGTCAGGAAGCCGACGAGCGAGCCCAGCGACAGCACCCCGTCGCCCAGCCACACCGCGAGCACCCCGCCTACCAGCGCCATCGGCAGCAGCAGGAAGGTCAGGGTCGCCAGGCGCAGGCTGCCGAACGCCGCCTGGAGGAGCAGGAAGATCGCGATCGCAGCGGCGATCCCGAAGAGCAGGAGCCGGTCCTGGGCGGCGTTGAGCTCCGTGGACTCGCCGAGCACCTGGAAGGAGTAGCCACGCGGGAACTCAACGGTCGCCAGGCGCTCGTTCACGTCGTCCACCACCGAGCCGAGGTCACGTCCGCTGACATTGGCGCCGACATCGATCCGGCGGGACTGGAGATCGCGCTCGATCGCGTTCGGCGTCGGCGCGAACCGCACATCGGCGACCTCCTGCAGACGGACACGGCCTCCATCGGGCGTGTCGATCGGAAGGCGCTCGACGGCGGTCGCGCTGTTGCGTGCCTGGGGGATGCTCCACACCCGCACGTCGTATGGCTGCCCCGCATACCAGAGGTCGCTGACCTCCTCGGTGGCCAGCAGCGCGGAGGTCTGCCGGCGGACGTCTCCGGGCTTGAGCCCATGCCGCCGGGCCGCGGCGAGCTTCACCTCCACCTCCATGTGGGGCAGATCGTCCTCGATGTCCGCATGGGCGTCGACGACTCCGTCGATCCCCGCGATCTTCTTCTGGATCTCGTCGGTCTTTGCCCTGAGAACCTCGAGGTCGGCACCCGACACGCGGACCACGACGGACTCGCTGGTGCCCGTCAGCACCTCCTTGATCCTCTCGCGCAGGTAGGTCTGGACGTCCCGGTACAGGCCGGGGTATCCCTCGACCGTTCGATGGATCGAGGCGAGCGTCCTGTCGTAGTCGACGTCCGGATCCACGCTGACCCAGTTCTCGCCGAAGTCCACGCCGTACACCTCGTCCGCCTGCTTGGCCTGCCCGATGTGCGATCCGCAGTTGCGCACGCCCGGGATCTCGCGGAGGTCCCTGCAGGCCCGGATCGAGATGCGCTTCTCCTCCGTCACCGACGTGCCGGGCTGCGTCAGCCAGTGCATCAGGAAGTCGCGCTCCTTGAAGTTGGGCAGCAGCGACGACCCGAGCGTGGGGAAGATGAGGAGCCCAGCGAGGATGAAGGCCGCCGCCGTGATCATCGCGGGGCTCGGCCTGCGGATCACCCGCGCCAGGATCGCCCCGTACGAGCGCTTGAGTGCCCGCAGAAGCGGTGACTCGCGGCGCACGAGGTGTCCCCTGGACAGGAAGATCAGGCACAGCGCCGGAGTCACGGTCAGCGCGATCAGCATCGAGATGAGCACGGCCAGCCCGTACGAGAGGACGAGGGGCTCGAAGAACGAGCCGGACAGTCCTCCGAGGAAGAACACCGGCACGATGGCCACCACGTTGATGACCGTCGCGTAGGTGATGGCGCTGCGCACCTCGACGGAGGCGTCGAGCACGATCCTGAGGGTCGACTGCTCGCTGCCCGTGGCGCGAGCCTGCCGGAGCCGGCGCACGATGTTCTCGACGTCGATGATGGCGTCGTCGACGACGACGCCGATGGCGACCACCAGGCCGGCGAGCACCATCACGTTGATGGTCGTCCCGAACGCCTGCAGCAGGAGGATCGCGGCGATCAACGACAGCGGGATCGCGATCAGGCTGATGAACGCGGTGCGCCACTCGAACAGGAAGGCGGCGATGATCAGGATCACGAGCAGCACGCCGATGAGCAGCGCCGTCGTGAGGTTGTCGATCGACTGCTCGATGAACGATGCCGGCCGGAAGATCGTCGTGTCGATCTCGATGCCCGGCAGGCCGGGCCGCATCTCGTCGATCGCGCGCTCCACCCCGCGCGTGACCTCCATCGTGTTGGCGCCGCGGAACTTCTGCACGACCAGCATCAGCCCGGAGCCGTCGTTGATGACGGCGTCGCCCGACAGGGGAGGAGCGGCCTCGATGACGCGCCCGAGGTCCCCGAGGTTCAGCGTCCTGCCGTCGCGCTGTGCGACAGCGACCTGCGCGAGCTCCTCCGGCTCCTCGATCGCCTGCAGGTGGCGGACGTTCAGCCGCCGCCCGTCGGTCTCGACGAATCCTCCGGTGCCGACGACCGCGCCCTCGGTGTAGCGCAGCAGACCCGCGTCGAGGGCATCGGCCGTGCTCGTCTTGACCTCCTCGAGCGAGACGCCGTAGCGGGCGAGCTTCGCCGGGTCCACCTGCACGTGCCGCTGCTGGGGACGCTGGCCCCAGATGGCGACCTGGGCCACGCCCGGGACCCGGAGCAGGCGGGCCCGGATCTTCCGAAAGGCCACCGACGACATCTCGATCAGGTTGAGCTCGTCGGAGGTCAACCCGATCTTCATGATGCGGCTGGTCGCCGACAGCGCCGGCATCATGTACGGCGGGACGGCCCAGCTCGGCAGCGTGGGCGCGATCTGCGCGAGCCGCTCGTCCACCAGCTGCCGCGCCCGCAGCTCGTCGGTCCCGCGCTCGAAGACGAGCTCGATCGACGAGAGCTGCGAGACCGACTTGGAGCGCAGCTGCTCGAGGCCGGGCAGCCCGTTGAGCTCCTGCTCGATGGGAACGGTGATGAGCTGTTCGACCTCGCTGGAGGAGTTGCCCACCGCGGCGGTCTGGATCTCCACGCGTGGCGGCGCGAACTCCGGGAAGACGTCGACCTTCGCGCTGGGGATCTGCACGATGCCGAAGCCGGTCATCACCGCGGCGGCGAAGACGACCAGCCAGCGGAACCGCAGGCTGTGTCCGACGACCCAGCGCATCACAGAACACTTCCTCGTGTCATCAGTGACCGCCGGCGATGTCGAGCTCGGCGCCGTACACCTCGGCAGCTCCGACCGTGACGACCTTGCTGCCGACCGGCGGACCGTCCGTCAGCAGCACTCGGTTGCGCTCGACACGGTCCACCTCGATCTCGACGCGCAGGAAGGTGAGCGGCTTCGGGCTGGTGTACACGAAGCTCTCTCCCTGGCTGTCGTAGACGAGCGCGGCATAGGGCACGACGAGGTGGTGACCCCTGCGCCCGACGGAGCTCGTCTGCAGGCCCGTCCGTCTCGCGCCCTCCTCGGTGAAGGTCACCCGCTTGGTTTCGCCTCCGCCGACCGGCTCGAGCTTCGCGGGCTCGTAGCCGCCCGTCGATGCCTGCTCGACCTCGGCGCAGGCCGAGAGCGGCAGGCAGGCGATGAGCAGTCCGAGCCCTGCCGCGACCAGGCGCGGCCGCAGCACCCGCTGCGCGGGGCCGCTCATCGCTCGCCCTCGGCCGGACCCGGCCGCAGCTCCGGAGCCGATGCCTCCACACCCCGGGCCGGTGGCGCGCCGTTGCCCGCGTGGTCGAGGGCATTGCTTCCGTTGTCGTGTCCGTTCGCCGCGACGGTCGCCGTCACGGGCGAAGGGGCCGGCTCCGACGTGGCCCATCGAGTGGCCAGGTCGTCCCACTCGGACGTCCCAGCCGCCGTGGCGACGCCGAAGCGCAGGTACATCGCCGGCAGGATGAACAGGGCCACGAGCGTCGTGGTGAGCAGGCCGCCGAGGATCACCACGGCCATCGGCTGCATGATCTCCAAACCCGGCCGCGACCCAAGGACCACGAACGGCAGGACGCAGAGCGTCACTGCCGAGGCCGTCGTTAGGATCGGCGTGAACCGGTCCTGCCCCCCTCGTAGGACCAGCGCGGGCCCGAACGTCTCGCCCTCGGACGACTCGAGATCCTGGAAGCGACGGACCGAGAGGACGCTGGCGCGCGCGGCCAGCGCGATCAGAGCGAGGAATCCGATCAGGGACCCCATCGAGAGCTCGGCGCCGCCGATGAGGACGCCGACCACGCCGCCCGTCAGGGCGACCGGCAGCAGCAGGATGCCCACGAGCGCCAGGCGCCAGTTGCGGAAGGCCGCCTGCATCAGCAGGAAGCAGGCCAGGGCCGCGATCACCGCCGACACCGCCATCGTCGTCGCGGCGATCTCCTCGCCCGTGGTCTCCTCGAGGACCTCGGCGTGGTACTCCAACGGGAAGCGGACGTCCGCCAGGCGAGCCCGGATGTCGCCGGCCACGGCGCCCGCATCGCGCCCGCTGACGCTCGCCTCCACGTCGAGGTAGCGCGAGACGGCCTCACGCCGGAGGGCGACGGGCGTGGGCTCGATCCTCACGTCGGCGACCTGACCGAGCCGCACGTGGCCCCCGCCCGGCCGATCGATCAGCAGGTTGCGGATGTCCGCCAGACTCCGGCGCGTCTCGGGCACGCCCTGGACGATCACGTCGAAGACCTTCTGGTCGTCGAACACGCTGCCCACGGTGATGCCCTGCACCAGCGTGGCTTCCGCGCGGCGGACATCACCGGGCTTCACGCCGAAGCGCTGGGCCTTGGCGAGGTCGACCTCGATCACAAGGTTCGGCTGCTCCTCGGGCCGGTCGAGCCGCGGGTCGGCGACGCCGTCGACCTGCGACATGACCTGGCGCACCCTCTCGGCTTGGCGGTCGAGGATCGCGGGGTCATGGCCGTAGACGCGCGCGACGAGCGGCTTGTCGGAGCCGGTCAGGACATCGAGCCTGTCGCCCCCCGCCTCGTTGTCGCCGGTGCTGAGCGCACCGACGTCCCTGATCCGCTGGGCCGAGTAGCTCGCCACGTTGCGATCGACGCCCGGCACGCGGCCGACGACGTCCTCGATCCTGCGCACGGTGGCCTCATAATCGGCGCCGGAGGCGATCTGGACCCAGACCAGGCTCGAGTTGACGTCGACCGCCTGATCGCCAGTCACGGCACGCCCGACGTGGGCACCGACGTTCTCGACTCCCGACAGCGAGCGCAGCTCGCGGCCGACGGCCGTCGCCAGCGCGGTCATCCTCGGCTGAGACGTCCCCGGCTCACCCTCCATGCGGATCAGCAGGTCGCGGTCCTTGAACGACGGGACGAGCGACGTGCCGAGCAGTGGCAGAGCCGCGAGGGCGACGACGACACAGGCGGCCGCGGCGAGGATGCCGGTCGCCGGCCTGCGCAGGACCCGCGAGAGGGCGCCGTCGTAACGGCCGCGCAGGCGCTCCAGCAGCGGAGAGCCGCGGTGGCGGGCCGTCCGCCCGGAGAACAGGAGCAGGCTCAGGACCGGCGTGACCGTGAGCGCCACCGCCGTCGCGGCGAGGACGGCCAGCGCGTAGGCGAGCGCCAGCGGCTCGAAGAAGGCGCCGGGCCGGCCCTGCATGATCGCGATCGGGACGACCGCAAGCAGCGCGATCACCGTCGCGTACCCGAGTGGGCCGCGGACCTCCCGGGTCGCCTCGAGCACCACGTGGGAGGTGGGCCCGGTGAGGCCTTCCTCGCGGGCCTGTCGGAGACGCCGTGCGACGTTCTCCGCGCCGACCACCGCGTCGTCGATGACGATCGCGAGGGCGACCGCAAGGCCGGCGAACGAGATCGCGTTGAAGCTCTCGCCGAGGGCGTCCAGGACGAGCGCCGCCGTCACGAGCGACAGCGGGATCGTCACGAGACAGACGCAGACCGTGCGCCACTGGAACAGCAGCGCCGCGAGGGCCAGCGCGACGAGCGCAGCGCTGATGACCAGCGCCAGCGTGAGGTTGTCGATCGCCGCCTCGATGTAGGTCGCCGGCCGGAAGGCGGACGTGTCGGTCCGCACCCCCGTGAGGCCGGGCCGCAGCGTCTCGAGCGCCTCCTCGACGCCGCGGGTGACCTCGACCGTGTTCGCTCCGGGGAACTTCTCGACGACCAGCAGGAGCCCCTCACCGTCGTCGACGATCGCATCGCCGATCAGCGGCTGGTGGCCGATCTTGATGTCCGCCACGTCGCTGAGCCGCAGCCTGCCGTTCGTCTCCTCCACGGGAATTCTGCCGACGGCGGCAGGGTCGGCCAGCCGCTCGAGGACGTTGCGGACCTGTACGCGCTGCTGCGGCGTCTCGAAGAAGCCGCCGGAGCCGGGCGTCGACGCTTCCAGGAAGCTCAGCGGCGAGACGATCTGGGCGTTGCCGGTCGTCCTGACGACCTGATCGAGCTCCACGTTGCGATCGCGCAGTCGCTCTGGATCGACGAGCACCTGGACCTGCTGATCTCGCATGCCCCAGACGGCGACGTTGGCCACCCCTGGCACGCCCATGAGCCGGGGCCGCATCGTCCAGCGTGCCATGACCGACTTCTCGATCGGCGTCACGCGGTCGGACGACAGCCCGATCATCATCACCCGGCTCGACGACGACAGCGGCTGCAGCAGCGTCGGCGGCTTGGAGACCCTCGGCAGCGCGTGTGCCTGGGCAAGCCGCTCCTGGACGAGCTGGCGCGCGCGGTAGACATCCGTTCCCGGCCGGAACACGAGGACGATCGACGACAGGCCGGGAAGTGACTCCGAGCGGATGACGTCGACGCCCTCGACCCCGTTGAGGAGGTTGCCCTCGAGCGGCATGGTGATGAGGTTCTCCACCTCGGTGGCGGAGAGCCCGAGCGCTTCCGTCTGGATCTCCGCGTACGGGGGCGTGAACTCCGGCAGGACGTCCACCGGCGCGCTGCGCAGCTGGCTGATGCCCACGCCGAGCACCAGGGCGGCGACGGCCACGACGAGAAGCCGGAACCTCAGGCTCGTCCGGATGATCGCGCCCACGTCAGCCCCGCCTTCCAGTGGTCATGCCTTCGAGGCCGCTACACGCTGCGGCGTCAGGCGAGGAGCCGCGAGGCCGGCGCGAGGCTCCCGCCCCTTCGCTGCCATCACGCCACGCCATGACCGCCCCCTTTGCAGCGGCGTCCGGCATTCCTTGCACGCAGCGTCGATCCACCCGCTGACCAGCGGGTTGACGCTCACGTGGGCGGCACACTGCCGACCGAACCGCGCCCTCTCCCCTTTGGAACCGAGTCGCGAGCACCTCCCCAGCGCCCGGACCAGCCCTCTCTCACGCTCTTACTCTTTTCTTAGGCTACGCCCGTCGGGCCGGAGATCGCAAGGCGGACAATGGTCGTACGACCATGCCTGGGCGGCACCCGAGGCCTACGTCTCGCCGTCGTAGTAGTCGACGTGCGACGCGCGGCGGACGATCACGTCGTCGCGTCCCTCGTCGGTGAACACGCCGAGCTTGTCGCTGTCCGGATACACCGCCACCGCCGGCATCCGCCGCGTGGAGACGATCACCATGCGCGCCGTCGCATCGCCACGGTTGGTGATCCGGTGCGCCCCGGCCGGGCCGGCCGGGAAGCAGACGACGTCGCCGGCGACGAGCTCGTCCTCGCCCTCCGGGTGACGCACGGTCAGCCGCCCGTCGAGCACGAACAGCCACTCCTCGTCGCCGAGCTCGTAGTGGTAGGGGCAGTTGCTCTGCCCGGCGGCCAGCTCGTAGAGCCGTCCGGCCAGCATCGCGGCGCCGATCGCCGGCCCGATCCGGGCCGAGCCCGACGCGGTACTCGGGCGGGTCGGCGTCGTCGTGCTCGAGCTCGGCGGCGGACAGGTTGAAGCGTCGCATGGCAGCGATCATCGCGCGCGCGGCGGTCGGCGCGCGACGCGATGCTCGATGAAGATCTGACACCGGTGGGAGGCACCGCTGGAGCGGGTGCTGTCCTGGCACCCGCTCCGAGCGGTGGGGGTCTCGGGTCAGCCCGCGGCGGTCGCGGCCAGGCAGACGGCGACGACGGTGAAGCTCTTGGCGCCGGCGATGTCGTTGTTGTCGACCGCGCACGCTCCAGGCCCGCCCACCCGGCTCGGGGAAGCTGTCGACCACGGAGGTCGTCGATGTTGTCGGCCACGCCGACGCCGCCGCCGACCGCGAAGCTGCCGGCCGGGCATGTCGCAGACGCGCCGTCCGACCGCGGAGTCTGGTCATGTCCGGCGGCGGCCGGCCACGCTTCCCGCCTGGCGCACGTACACCACGCGGTCCAGCGCCGCGGCGGCGTTGGCGTGCGTCGCGTTCGTGGCGCTCGCCGCGCTGGTGGCCGAGGCCACGCCGCTGAGCGACGACTCACGGATGTCAGCCCCGGTCACCGAGTTGTTTCTGATCTTCGCGCCGGTGACCGCGTTGTTGGCCAGGTTGGCGGTCTTGACCGCGCCGCGCTTGAGCTGCGTGGAGCCCACGCTGCGCGACGGCAGCTGCGCCAGCGCATACGACCCTCCTCCGATCGCCATGAACAAGGCGACGAAGGCCACGACCATCGACGGCGAAGGACGAAGGCGTCGTCCGATCATGCTCGCACCCCCAGTGTGTTAGACAGGAACACGGGGATGCTAATTACTCAACAGCCGCTCACGCAAGGTCGACTGTCGGAAAATCTGACTACTTACTGTGCAATGACCGCAGACCAGCGTCGCCCCGTCACACAAATCCCCCCGGAGGCCATCTCGCGCTGGTGTCAGGCCGGTCGGGGCCGCTCAGCCACGCCCCTTCTCGTAGCGCACGAGCTCCTCGCGCGCCGCGCTGCCCGAGACGCCGAGCACGAGCACGAGGCCGACGCCCCGCGCGTAGAACTTGTGCTCGAGCGCCCTGGGCGTCAGCGGGGTGAAGTCCTTGGTCATGACCGCGCGCGGGAAGTGGCGCAAGCGGCGTCTGCACCTGCTCGTTCACGCTCAGGACCCGGGCGCGGTCCTCGGCCTCGCCCTCGAGGTACTCCTGGCGATAGATCTGAGCCCTGCCGCGGCCGGGCGGGCATGATGATGCCCGCCTGCGCGCCGCCGACGCCCGGCCTCCCACGAGCCCGCGCGTCGTGCTCGGCCGGCCGTTCTCGTACTCCTGGGTCTGCTCGCCGAGGTACCAGACGTTGCCCGCGCGGTCCTGGGCGTACCAGTCGAACGTCTTCTCCACCAGCCGCCCGCGGCGCGTGACGACGTCGAGCACGACGCGCGCGGTGATGCCGGCGACGACCCGCGTCTGGTTCGTGACGGTGACCTCGACGCGCTGCGGCGTGCTGCGCCGGCCCTCGGTCTCGCGATAGACCCAGCGACTGCCCGGCGTCATCGGCCAGAACGGGTTGTCGATGTCCGTGGTGAAGTCGGCGGGGTTCAGCTGGACGGGCTCGCTGCCTCGCGGAAGCGGCTGGGACGCCTGCGCGGCAGCGCCGGTCGCGGCACCGCCGGCAACCAGACCGAAGGCGACGGCTGCGGCCAGGGAGATGATCGAGGCTACGTGACACGGCGGCGACAGTATGGGCGTCAGATGAGGCCCGCATGAGAGGATCCGTTGTCGGGCAGCCAGATGGCGACGCTCGTCCCGCCGGCGTCGTCGGCGATCGCCGCCGCGCCGCCGTGCGCCTCGGCGATCGCCCGAACGATCGCCAGCCCGAGCCCGGCGCCCTCGCCCGATCGCGCCTCGTCGCCGCGCGTGAAGCGCTCGAAGGCTCGGTCGCCCATGCCGGCGGCGAACCCCGCGCCCTCGTCGCGCACGGCGACCTCGACCCCGCCGTCGACCCGCTGCGTGCTCAGCGTGATGTCACCGCCGCCGTGGCGCAGCGCGTTGTCGAGCAGGTTGCCCAGCGCCTGGCGCAGGCGCAGCGGGTCGGCGACGATCGACAGGTCGTCGGCGGCGTCGACGCGGATCTCGCGCCGGTGCTGCGCCGCGCGGTCGGCGAAGCGCTCGCGCGCCCCTTCCAGCAGCGGGCGGACGCGCAGCGGCTCGGCCCGCGTCGGCAGGCGCCCGTCGGCCGCGCGGGCGAGCACGAGCAGGTCCTCGGCGAGCTGGGCGAGGCGGTCGCACTCCTCGACGGCGGCCACGAGCGAGTGGCGAACGTCGGGCCCGAAGTCGCCGGTGCGCAGCGCCCCCTCGATCTCCGTCTTGACCACGGCGACCGGCGTGCGCAGCTCGTGGCTGGCGTCGGCCACGAAGCGCCGCTCGCGCTCGAACGAGCGCCGCAGCCGGTCGAGCATCTCGTTCAACGTCTCCCCCAGCCGGCGGACCTCGTCCTGGGCGGCGGGGAGCGGCAGGCGCGCGTCGCCGCCGCTCAGCGAGATCTCGCTGGCGCGGCGGCGCATCGCCTCGACCGGGCGCAGGCCGGCCGTGGCCAGCGCCATAGCCCACGAGCGACGCGAGCACGACGGCCAGCGGCCCGCCGATGGCGAACGAGCCGACGAGCGCCGACAGCGCCTCGTTGCGGTCCTCGAGCGACTGCCCGACGGCCAGCACGACCGGCCGCCCGCGGGCACGGGCCGGTCGAGCGAGCACGCGCGCCGTGTCGTCCAGTCCGGGCAGGTCGTGCTCGGTCAGCACCCGTCCGCGTCCCGCGCGGCGCAGCTCCGCGTCGCCCAGCGCCGGCGTGCGCACCGCGCCGATCGCCGCCACCACGCGCCCGTCGGGCGTCAGCTGCTGGGCGAAGCTCTCGTCGACCTCGGTCAGCACGCCCGAGTCGCTGCGCCCGAGCGCCCCGCGGAGCTGCACGATCCGGGCGGCCGCGTCCAGGCGCGTCTCGAGGCCGCCGGTGATCGCCTCGTTGAGGTCGCTGCGCAGATGCAGGAAGACGAACAGGCACGCTCCGGCGAGGACGGCCACCATCGCCGCCGCGAAGGCGGCGGTCAGCCGCAGCCGGATCGGCAGGCGGCTCACACGCCGCCGTCCCGGCGCAGCCGGTAGCCCACGCCGCGCACCGTCTCCAGCGACTTGATGCCGAACGGGCGGTCGATCTTCTCGCGCAGGTAGCGCACGTACACCTCGACGACGTTCGAGCGCTGCTCGTAGCCGAGGTCCCATGCGGCGTCGAGGAGCTGGAGGTGGCTGAGCACCTGGCCCGGGCGGCGCATGAACGTCTCCAGGACGGCGAACTCGCGCGCGGACAGGCCGATCTCGGCGTCGCCGCGCCACACCTGCCACGTGGCGGGGTCCAGGCGCAGGTCGCCGACCTCCAGCACGGCCGGGCGCTCGACCGGCCCGCGCCGCGCGAGCGCGCGCAGCCGGGCCAGCAGCTCGGCCAGCGAGAACGGCTTGGTCAGGTAGTCGTCGGCGCCCTGGTCCAGCCCGCGGACCCGGTCCTCGATGGCGTCGCGCGCGGTGAGCATGATGATCGGCACCCACACGCGCTCGGCGCGCAGCCGGCGGCAGGTCTCGAAGCCGTCGATGTCCGGGAGCATCACGTCGAGCACGAGCACGTCGTACTCGGTGGCGCGCGCCATCGCCATCGCCTCGCCGCCGGTGGGCGCGATGTCGGCCACGATCCCCTCGGCCCGCAGCGCCCGCCGGATCGCGGCGGCCATGCGGACCTCATCCTCAACGAGCAGCACGTGCACGAGAGCTGAGTCTCACCCCCAATCTGAGAGCCGGATGAGACGAACCTTAAATCACGCCGCTCACGGTTCACATTCGTCCCGTGCGGCTTGCGCGCGCCGTCGCATTCGTGTTACGAACGCTTCCATCATGGGGGACGTCCACCCAGCGAGCGACCAAGCGCTCGACGGGCCGGACAGGGCATCGCGTCCGGCGACAACGAGTCCACCGGTTTCAAACCGGTGGGCCGTGAGGCCGCGCTGAGCGATGCTGGGCGCGTCTCGAGAGACCCGTGTGGCCGTCCTCCTGATGGCGGCGCTCGTCGTCGTGACGTTGATCGGCTGGGTGGCGGCGCGGCAGATCCGCTCGCCCGCGCAGGTGGCGGCAGACACCGCGCCGCCCAAGCCCTCGGCCATCACCATCCCGGTCGCGCGGCGGACGCTTTCGGCCGAGGTGATCGTGCGCGGCACCGTCCGTTACGGGGCGCCGCAGTCGGTCGTCCTGGCCAGCTCGCGGCTCAAGCAGAGCGCCGGCGCCAGCAGCGACATCGTCACGCGCGCCCCGCGGGTGAAGGCCGCACTGGCCGGCGGTGACGTGGCCATGGCCGTCGACGGCCGGCCCGTGTTCGTGCTGCCCGGCTCCGTCCCCATGCACCGCGACCTCGGGCCGGGCAGCCGCGGCCAGGACGTGCACCAGCTCGAGGCCGCGCTGCGCAGCGCCGGCTTCGCGCCCGGCGCGGTCGACGGCGTCTACGACGGGTCGACCGAGGCGGCCGTCTCGGCCTTCTACCTGCGTCGCGGCTGGGACCCGTTCGGGCCCACCGACACCCAGCTCGACGCGCTGCGCACCGCCGAGGCGGCGGCCGCCCAGGCCCGCGACGCCAGGCTGCAGGCGGCCAACAACGCCGAGGTCGCGCGCCGCGGACCGCGGCCGTCCGAGATCGCCCAGGCCCGGATCGACGCCAACACCGCGCGCGACGCGATCGGCAACGCGCGGCTGAAGGTCTCCACTTCGCGGGCCAAGCTCGAGGCGGCGCAGGGCGCGGCGGCCAACGCGACGGCCGGCGAGAGCGTTGCCAGCGCCAACACCGCGCGCGACCAGGCCCAGGCCGACGCCGACGTGACCGCCAAGCAGGCCGCGGTCACGGCCGCGGCCGAGGAGGCCCGGCTGGCCGACGCGCGGCGCTTCGAGCTGCCGCTCGACGCGACGCTGACCGATCGTCAGGCGGCCGAGACCGCCGCCACCCAGGCCGCCGCGGCGGTCGGCCAGGCCCAGGCCGAGGCCAACGCAGCCGTCGCCGCCGCCAACGCGGTTCGCGTCAGCGGCGGCGCGGACGTGCTGAAGGCGCGCAACGACGGCGCCAAGCTCGTTCGCGACGTGACCGTGGCCCAGGCCGAGCTTCGCCGGGCGCAGGAGGGGCTGCGCCTCGCCCGCCGCCAGGCGCGGCTGGCCGCCCGCAAGGCGAGCGTCATCACCCAGGTCCCGGGCACGGGCACGCATGGACGCGATCACCGCCTCGGCCGCCCGCGAGGAGCGCCGCACGGCGGGCGAGGTCGGGCGCCTCTCGCGCCAGGCCGGGCATCCAGGTTCCGGCCAACGAGATCCTGTTCTTCCCCTCCCTCCCGCTGCGGGTCGACGCCGTCAAGGCCAAGCGCGGCAGCACGGTCTCGGGGCGGGTCATGAACGTGACCAACTCGCGCCTGGCCATCGACTCGTCCCTGTCGGTCTCCGATCAGAAGCTCGTCCGCTCCGGTGACCGGGTGACGATCGAGGAGCAGGACCTCGGGATCACGGCGCGCGGCCGTGTGAGCCGGGTGGCCACCACTCCGGGCACCAACGGCGTCGACCCGAACCGCTTCTACCTGTCGATCGTCCCGACCGCGAGCCTGCCCTCGCTCGTCGGGGCCTCGGTGAAGCTCACGATCTCGGTCAAGAGCACGAAGGGCTCCGTGCTCGCCGTGCCGGTGAGCGCTCTGTCGATCGGCGGCGACGGCCGCTCGCGGCTGCAGGTCCGCCGCGGTCAGCGGATCGAGCTCGTCCCGGTCGTGCCGGGCCTGGCCGCGGAGGGCCTCGCCGAGGTCCGCCCGGCCGACGGCCGGCGGCTGTCGGCCGGTGACCTCGTCGTCGTCGGCTCTCGAGGGGGGTCCCGGGCCCTCGGCGCGGGCGGGGCCCGCACCGGGCCGTGAGCGCGGCGCCGCAGCCGGTCCCCCAGCTCGTGGTGGTCGAGCGGCAGCCCGCCGTCGAGCTGCGCGGAATCACGCGTGAGTTCGGCTCGGACCCGCCGGTCCACGCGCTGCGCAACGTCGACCTGACCATCGGGCACGGCGAGTCGCTGGCCATCGTCGGGGTGTCGGGCTCGGGCAAGTCGACCCTCCTGAACATCCTCGGCTGCCTCGACCGCCAGACGTCGGGCACCTACCTCATCGACGGCATCGACGTGGGCGAGCTCGACGACGACCAGCGCGCCGTGCTGCGCGCGGAGGCCATCGGGTTCGTCTTCCAGACCTTCAACCTGCTGGCCCACCGCACCGTGCTCGACAACGTGATGCTGGCCGAGGTCTACCGCGGCGCGCCGCGCGAGGGCCGCGCCGACCGCGCGATGGCGGCGCTGGAGCGCGTGGGGATGCAGGATCGCGCGCGGTTCCGGCCCACCAAGCTGTCCGGTGGCGAGCAGCAGCGCGTGGCCATCGCCCGCGCGCTGATGGCCGACCACAGCCTGCTGCTGTGCGACGAGCCGACCGGCAACCTCGACTCGGCCAACACCGACTCGGTGCTCGCGCTGTTCGACGAGCTCAGCGCGGCCGGCCTGACGCTCGTCATGGTCACGCACGAGGAGCACGTCGCCGCGCACGCCGACCGTCGCGTGCGGATGGTCGACGGGCGGCTGACCGAGGAGTTCGCGTGAACCGGCCGCGGCTCTCGCTGCCGCGGCCGCGGCGCCGCGGCTCGGCCGCCGGGCGTCCGCGCATGTGGGCCCACGACATGGCCACGGAGGCGCTCGCCGGCCTGCTCGCGCGCCCCGCCCGCGTCGCGCTCACCGTGCTCGGCACCGTGATCGGCGTCGGCGCCCTGGTGGCCACGCTCGGGCTGTCCAAGACGGCGGGCAGCCAGATCGTCGGGCGCTTCGACGCGCTGTCGGCCACCGACATCGTGCTCAGCCCGTCGGTGCGAGCCGGCGGCAGTGGCGCGGCGGTGCTGCCCTGGGACGCCGAGCCGCGGCTGCGCCGGCTCAACGGGGTCAAGGCCGCGGGGACGCTGGCCGACGTCGACGTGCGCGGCCAGCTCGTGCGCTCCGTGCCCATCAACGACCCGCTGGCCGCCGGGGCACAGCAGCTTCCGATGAAGGCGGCCTCCCCCGGACTGTTCCCGGCCGTCCACGCCGAGCTGCTCGCCGGGCGCACGTTCGACGCGGGCCACTCCGCAGCGCGGCGACCGCGTGGTCGTGCTCGGGCGCAACGCGGCCGAGCGCGTCGGCATCGAGGAGGTCGACACGCAGCCGGCGGTGTTCGTCGGCGACCGGCTGTACACCGTCGTCGGGATCATCTCCGAGGTGCGCCGCCAGGCCGTGCTGCTCGGCTCGGTGGTCATGCCCGAGGGCACCGCGCGGCGCGAGTTCGGCCTGGCCGCGCCCGGCCTGGCCCAGGTCGAGACCCAGATCGGCGCCGTCGACCTGATCTCCCGCCAGGCGCCGGTCGCCCTCAGCCCGGCCGACCCGCGCCTGCTCAAGGTCGCCGCCCCGCCCGACCCGCGCGAGCTCCGCGGCGACGTCAAGAACGACCTCAACGTGCTCTTCCTGCTGCTCGGCGGCGTCTCGCTGCTCGTCGGCGCGATCGGCATCGCCAACGTGACGCTCGTCTCGGTGCTCGAGCGCATCGGCGAGATCGGCCTGCGCCGCGCGCTCGGCGCCGGGCGCCACCACATCGCCGGCCAGTTCCTGCTCGAGAGCACGGCGATGGGCCTGGCCGGCGGCTTCATCGGGGCGAGCTTCGGGACGCTCGTGATCATCGCCGTCTCGGCCGCCAACACGTGGACGCCGGTGCTCGACCCGTGGGTGCCGCTCGGCGCCCCGCTGCTCGGCGCCCTGATCGGACTGCTCTCCGGAACCTATCCCGCGATGCGCGCCGCCGCGCTCGAGCCGGTCGACGCGCTGCGCGCCGGAACCTGACCCACCCCGCGACTGGAGGATCGAATGCGCCGTCCCGACAGCTCTCAGACCATCGGTCCGCGAACCGGGGTGCGTGCGCTGATCGCGGCCGTCGCACTCAGCACCGCGCTCGGCCTGGCCGCCTGCGGCGGCGACGAGGGCGGCTCGTCGTCGGCGTCGAACGCCGGCAACACGTCGACGGCCAAGGATCCCGGCGGGCAGCCCGCCGGGACGGTCGAGGACCAGCTCGGCTTCGACCAGGCCGGCCTGATCGCCCGCCAGAGCCGCGTCGAGGCCGCGGTCGGCGACTGCATGCGCAACGAGGGCTTCGACTACGTGCCGATCGACCCGCTGGCCCAGCGCGCCGCCCTGCTGGGCTCGAGCCGCATCAGCGACGAGGACTTCCTCAAGCAGTTCGGGTACGGGATCAGCACGCTCTGGGGACGCGGCAACACGCAGGCCGACCCCAACCAGCGCATCCGGGCGGCGCTCCCGCCCGCCGATCGCCGCGCCTACGACCGCACCCTGTGGGGTGAGAACAAGGGCGCGTCGTTCACCGAGGCGATCGAGAACGGCCACTTCGACCGGCTCGGCGGCTGCACGCTCCAGGCGACCGAGCGGGTGTTCGGCGGCGCGCAGGTGCTCACCCAGCTGCAGGGCAAGCTCGACGAGCTCGACGAGCGCATCCTCGAGGACCAGCGGATGGTCAGGGCGATCGAGAGCTGGGCGACGTGCGTGGCCGACGCCGGCTTCCGCTACGAGGACCCCGAGGAGATCGACGCGGACCTCTTCAAGCGCATGGAGAAGATCGTCGGCCCGCTCCCCGGCCAGTTCGCCACCGGCCCGCCGGCCGGCAGCACCGCGCCCTCCTACGACCGCGCGAAGCTCCGAGCCCTGCAGCGCGAGGAGGTGGCGATCGCCAAGGCCGACGCGGCCTGCGAGGAGCAGCGGATCGCCCCGGTCGAGTCGAAGGTCCGGCCGCAGTACGAGGCGCTCTTCCGTCGCCAGAACCGCGGGCTGATCTCGAACGTGCGGCCGGTGCGGTAGGGGCGGCGGCGCTCGGTTGCTCGCGGCGCCCGGCGGCGATCCCGCGTCCCGGCGCGGGCGGCGATGCGCGGCCAGGCACCGAAGGGGAACCAGCCGAGGGGGGTGTGTCGGCAAACTTGCCCTCCAGGACAGTTTGCCGACACACCCCCTGCGCGCGGCGAGGCTGGCCCCCCCTCGATGCGGCTGTCTCGTCGCGCCGGCGGGCCTACGCCGCCCGCTGCACCGGCGGCGTCCGCGCGTACAGGTCCTTGCGCACGCGGTAGGCCCGGCGGTCGAGCTTCATCGCCTGGCGGCGGGCGTGTGTCATCTGAGCCGCGTCGAGACGGCGGACGCTGGTGAGGACGAGGACCTCCTTCTCCTTGCCGCCGGCCGGCGCGGCGCGGATGTTGCCGATCCCCTGGGCGTAGAACTTGCGCTGGTGGCCGTCGTTGGGCTCGGTCGGGTTCGTCTCGTCGGTGACCAGCACGTTGCTGAAGCAGCGCACCGGGACGCAGTCGCGCAGGCCGGCCTGGTACACGCGGGCGATGTCGGCGAACTCGATGTCCGGGGCCCAGCCCTGGCGGTAGCTCGACGTTCCGACGCGCGGCTGGCCGCGCATCATGATGCCGCCCAGCGCCCCGTTCAGCCCGGCGATCCACGTGTCGGGCGCGCGGATCTCGCCGTCCTCGTACTCCTCCGGGTACTCGCCCATGTTCCAGACGTTGCCGTCGTCGTCCTGGGCGTGGAAGGCGAGCTCGCCCTCGAGCAGCTTGCCCCCGTTGATGTCGCGGTCCCACAGCACCACGGTCTCCACGCCGTTGATGACCTTGGTCAGGTCGGTCACCGTGAAGATCACCCGGTGCGCGCGGCGACCCTCGCCGCGGTTGGACTCTCCCTCGTAGATGAACTGCGTCCCCGGGACGAGCGGGTTCCACGGGTTGTCGATGCGCGTCGAATCGCTGAAGTTGCGCGCATTGAAGTCGCGATGCGTCGCCTGCTTGATGACCTTCGCGGCGCCCGCGGCGTCAGGCTCGCGCGCCGAGTCGCTCTTGTCGCCGACCGAGGAGCCCGAGCCGCCGCAGGCGGCCGCCGTCACCGGCAGCACGACGGCAGCGGCCAGCACCGCCGTCGCAGAGCGAACGCGAACACCTCGCATGCGATGTACCCCCAAGGGCGTCCCGAACCATTCCTGGAACATGGCAGGACGGGACTTCCCCAAATCAGTGACTTAGGAGTCTCTTAGGGTAACTTCGCCTGCTTCGGTTTTCAACCCGTTGCCTCTGCGCCGACCGGCCGATCGCGGGCGCCGTCGGCGAAGCGCGGCAGCGCGAGCGAGAAGGCGCTGCCCCGGCCCTCCTCGCTCTCCACCCACAACCGCCCACCGTGAGCGTGCGCGATCTCGCGTGATATGGACAGCCCCAGGCCGCTGCCTCCGACGGTCCGCGAGCGCGACTGGTCGGCCCGGAAGAAGCGGTCGAAGACCTGCTCGCGGGCGTCGGCGGCGATGCCGGGGCCGCTGTCGGTCACCGTCACCCCCACCTCCCAGCGCCGGCGCCACGCGCTCACGCGCACCTCGCCCCCGGATGGCGAGAACTTGATCGCGTTCTCGATCAGGTTGGTCAGCACGAGCTGCAGCCGCTGGGGGTCGGCCTCGACGTCGGCCGGATGCCCGGACGCGTCGACCTCGAGCCGCACGCCGTGGGCCTCGGCCAGCGGGGTGAGCGGTCGGACCGCGGCCGCGACCGCGTCGACGAGCCGCACCCTTCGCGTGAGCAGCTCGAGCCGCCCCTCGTCGACCTGGGCGAGGGTGAGCAGGTTGTCGACCGTGCGGCTCATCCGGTCGACCTCCTCGCGGACGCTCTCCAGCACGGCCCGCTCGGTGCTCGACAGCTCGCCGCGCAGGCTGACGTCGAGCTCGGTGCGCATCACGGCCAGCGGCGTGCGCAGCTCGTGGGAGGCGTCGCCGATCAGCCGCTGCTTCTCGGCCACGCCGCGCTCGAGACGGTCGAGCATCGCGTTCAGCGTGACGGCCAGGTGGCCGATCTCGTCGGCCACGCGGGGCACGGCGATGCGCTCTCCGAGGCGGTCGATCCCGATCTGCTCGGCCTTGGACGTCATGCGCTCGACGGGCCGCAGCGCCTTGCCCGCCAGCAGCCAGCCCCCGAACGCCGTGGCGGCCAGCGCCGCGGGCACGGCGAGCACGAGCAGCAGCAGGACGCGCTGCACCGCGGTCTCGAGCTCCTCGAGCGACTCGGCCACGACGAGCACGTGGCGCTGCCCGAGGCGCTGCACCGGCATGGCGATGACCCGCAGCCCGTGCTCGTCGTCGCTCGAATCGACCGTGAACAGGCGCGTCCCCCCGGCCAGCGCGTCACTGCGCACGTCCGCGGGGAGGATCGTGGTGTCGCCCACGGCGTCGCCGGTGCTGGCCAGCAGCCGGCCGCCGGAGTCGAGGACCTGCGCGCCGCTGCGCGGCGCCAGCACCATCCTGGCGGCGTCGAAGAAGTCCTCGAGCCCCTCGTCGGCGTAGTCGACCGCGATGCGGTTCCAGTTGTTGCGCAGCTCGTGGTCCTCCTGGGTCAGGAGGCCCGACCGCAGCTCGACCACGACGAACGCCGCGACTCCCACGATGATCGCGGCCAGGAACGCCACGTACCACGCGGTCAGCCGCGCGCGGATCGGCAGGTTCACTCGGGCTCCAGCACGAAGCCGGTGCCGCGCACCGTGCGGATCAGCTCGCGGCCGAGCTTCTTGCGCAGGTAGCCCACGTAGACGTCGATGATGTTGGGCGAGCCGTCGTAGTTCTCGTCCCAGACGTGCTCGAGGAGCTGCGCGCGCGAGACGACGCGCCCGGGCTGGCGCGCCAGGAACTCGAGGACCGCGTACTCGGTGGCCGTGAGCTCGACCTGCGTGCCGTCGCGGGTCGCCACCCGCGTGGCCGGGTCGATGCTGAGGTCGCCGATCTCCAGCGCGCTCGAACCCTCGGCCGGCCCGCGGCGCATCAGGGCGCGCAGGCGGGCGAGCAGCTCGCCGAAGTCGAAGGGCTTCACGAGATAGTCGTCGGCGCCGGCGTCGAGCCCGCGGATGCGGTCCTGCACGCCGGCGCGCGCGGTGAGCATCAGCACCGGCGTCCAGTGCTCGCGCTCGCGCAGGGCCTCGCACACCGCGAACCCGTCGAGCCCGGGGAGCATCAGGTCGAGCACGATCGCGTCGTACTCGGTCGCCTCGGCCTGGACGAGCGCCTCGTCGCCACGGTGAGCGACGTCGACCGCATAGCCCTCGATCTGCAGCCCCCGCTGCAGCGCGCGGACGAGCTTGGCGTCGTCCTCGACCACAAGCAGGCGCATCGGACTCAGTCCGGAGGTCGAGGGCCGGCGGTGCGCATCGGAGGCTGCTTGAACACTTTCTCCACTCGGGCTTGCATTTCCGACGATACCGCGGTTAGTCTAAGAGAGTTCTAAATGCCCCTTCGGGGGTGTCTTTGGGGGGCCGGAGTGAACGCACTCTGACCTGGGGAAGCACGGCCGGCCCGCGCGGCGGGCCGTGAGAGAAGGGCGCCCGCTCGTCCGAAGCGGGCGTGGGCTGCGCCGCGCCTCGCGCGGCGCACGCCCGCTGCAATCGTCTGACCAAGCTCAGGAGGGAGGGCCATGCCCTCGCGCGCGTCGCTGCTCGCACCCAGCCCGATTCGCGGACGGTGGGACCGATGATCCGGTCGATCATCGAGACCGCGCTGCGGTTCCGGCTGCTGGTCGTCGCTGTCGCGGCGGGCATCCTCGCCGTCGGGATCATGCAGCTGCGCGATGCGCCGGTCGACGTGCTGCCGGAGTTCACGCCCCCCTACGCCGAGGTCCAGACCGAGGCGCTCGGGCTGTCGGCCGAGGAGGTCGAGCAGTTCGTCACCGTCCCGCTCGAGGCCGACCTGCTCAACGGCGTCGAGGGCGTCGACGTCATCCGCTCGCAGTCGATCCCGAGCATGTCCTCGATCGTGCTCGTCTTCGCGCCGGGCACGGACGTCTACCGCGCGCGCCAGCTCGTGCAGGAGCGCCTGATCCAGGCCCACGCGCTGCCCAACGTGTCCAAGCCGCCGACGCTGCTGCAGCCGCTGTCCTCGTCGAGCCGCCTGATGATGATCGGGCTGTCGTCCGACCGGCTGTCGCCGATCGAGAAGTCCGTCATCGCCCGCTGGACGATGCGCCCGCGGCTGATGGGCGTCCCGGGCGTGGCCAACGTCGCCATCTGGGGGATGCGCGACCAGGAGCTGCACGTGCAGGTCGACCCGCAGCGGCTGGCCGACCGCGACGTGACGCTCAACCAGGTCGTCAGGACGACGGGCAACGCGCAGGTCGTCTCCCCGCTGAGCTTCCTCGAGGCCTCGACCCCGGGGACCGGCGGCTTCATCGAGACCCCGCAGCAGCGCCTGCAGGTCCGCAACGTGCTCGAGCGGATCGCCGACCCGGGCGAGCTCGGCAAGGTCCCCGTCGAGGGCACCGGCGGACGGCTGCGCCTGGGCGACGTGTCCGACATCAAGGTCGACCACCAGCCCCTGATCGGCGACGCGGTCGTCAACGGGGGCGACGGGCTGATGCTCGTCGTGGAGAAGTTCCCCGGCGCGAACACGCTCGAGGTCACCCGCGGCGTCGAGGACGCGCTGGACAAGCTGCGCCCCGGCCTGGCCGGCATGCGGACCGACACGTCGGTCTTCCGCCCCGCCAGCTTCATCGAGGACGCGACCGGCAACCTCACCCTGGCGATCGCCATCGGCGGCGTCCTGCTGGCGCTGATCCTCGCCGCCTTCCTGTTCGCGTGGCGCGCGCTGCTGGTCAGCCTGGTCACGATCCCGCTCGCGCTCGTGGCCGCCGCGCTCGTGCTCGACCTGCTCGGCCACACGTTCAACGCGATCGCCTTCGCGGGGCTGGCCATCGCGCTCGCCGTCGTGATCGACGAGGCGGTGACGAGCACCGACACGCTCGCCCGCCGAATGCGTGAGGCGCGCGCGCACGGCGAGGAGGTCTCGCCCGCCGCGGTCGTCGCCGACGCCTCGCGCGAGGTGCGCACCCCGCTGACCTACGCGACCCTGATCGTGCTGCTGGCGATCGTCCCCGTGGCCGTCATGGAGGGCCGGCCGGGCGCTTTCTTCGAGCCGCTCGCGCTGTCCTACGCGCTGGCCGTCGCGGCCGCGATGGTCGTGGCCATGACCGTCACGCCGGCCCTGAGCCTGCTGCTGCTCGCTCGCGGCACGGGCGGCACGGCCGAGTCGCCGCTGCTGCAGCGCGGGGCTCCGCGCTACGGCGCGGCGCTCACCGGGTTCATGCGCCGGCCGCGCACGCCGCTCATCGCCGTCGGGCTCTGCGCGCTCGTCGGCCTCGCGGCGCTGCCGCTGCTCTCGACCTCGCTCATCCCGTCCTTCAAGGACCGCGACGTGCTCGTGCGCCTGGACGGCGAGCCGGGGACGTCGAACCCGCGGATGACGCAGATCGCCACCGACGTCAGCCGCCGGCTGCGCTCGATCGACGGCGTCGACAACGTCGGCGCGCACGTCGGGCGAGCGGTGACCGGCGACCAGATCGTCGACGTCAACTCGGCCGAGGTCTGGGTCAGCATCGACTCCGGCGCCGACTACGACAACACCGTGGCCGCCATCAACGACACCGTCGCGAAGGTGCGCGGCGTCGATCGCGACGTCCTGACCTACTCGACCCAGAAGATCCGCGACGTCGGTGCGCTCGCCCAGGGCCGCAACGAGGCTCGCGGCGACGGCCTGGACATCCTGACCGGCTCCGACCGGCCGCTCGTCGCGCGCGTCTACGGCCAGGACCCCGAGGTCCTGCGCCGCGAGGCCGAGAAGGTGCGCCAGGCCATGTCGGAGATCGACGGCGTGCGCAACCCGCAGATCGAGCTGCCGCGCACGCAGCCGACGCTCGAGATCGAGGTCGACCTCGATCGCGCCCAGCGCTACGGGATCAAGCCGGGCGACGTGCGTCGCGCCGAGGCCACGCTGCTCCAGGGCCTGCAGGTCGGCAGCGTCTTCCAGCAGCAGAAGGTGTTCGACGTGGTCGTGCAGGGCGTCCCCGAGACGCGCCGCAACGTCGACGACGTGCGCAACCTGCTGCTCGACCGTCCCGGCGGCGGCCACGTGCGCCTCGGCCAGGTGGCCGACGTCCGCGTCCGCCCGACCCCGGCCGTCATCGAGCGCGACGCCGTCTCGCGGCGCGTCGACGTGGAGGCCGACGTCTCCGGGCGCGGCCTCGACGCGGTCGCCGAGGACGTCGAGGCGCGGATCGCGGCGCTCACGTTCCCGCTCGAGTACCACGCCGAGGTGCTGAAGGAGACCACCGGCGCGGAGATCGGCTCGACACGGATGCTCGCCTTCGCCGTCGCCGCGGCGATGGCGATCTTCCTGCTGCTGCAGGCCGCCTTCCGCAGCTGGCGGCTCGCGGCGCTCGTCTTCCTGACCCTCCCGCTGGCGCTCGTCGGCGGCGTCGTCGCCGTCCTGATCGCGGGGGCCGACGTCTCGCTGGGCTCGGCCGCCGGCTTCCTGGCCCTGTTCGCGATCGCCGTGCGCAACGGCATCGTGCTCATGGGGCGCTTCCAGGGCATCGAGCGCGAGGGGGTCGAGGCCTTCGGGCCCGGGCTCGTCGCGCGCGGCGCCCGCGAGCGGCTCGGCCCGATCCTGGCCACCGCGCTGGCCCTCGCGGTCATGGCGCTGCCGTTCGTGGTCATGGGCGCCCGGCCCGGGCTCGAGGTCGTGCATCCCATGGCGGTCGTGCTGCTCGGCGGCCTGTTCACGTCGACGTTCCTGGCGCTGTTCGTGCTGCCGGCGCTGTACGCGCGCGTCGCCGTCCCCGCGCAGGCCGACCACTGCCGCCCGAGGAGGAGCTGCTGCATCGCTGGATCGAGCCCGAGCCGGCGACGGCCGGCGCGTCCGGCGCGGCGCCGGCGGCGACCAACGGCGAGACGCGCCGTGCATGCCGCCCGCGGACGCCGCGACTCCCGGGGGAGGCGCGGCGTGAGCCCCCGGCACCGGCGGCGCGCCGCCGCCGCGGTCGCGCTCGCCCTCGCCGCGCTGGCGCTCGGCGCCTGCGCCGAGGTCGAGTCGCCGACAGCGGAGGGCTACGAGCCGTCGAAGCTCGAGGAGGTCAAGGGCCGGGAGGACGTCAAGCGCGTCCGCTTCACGGCCGAGGGCGCCAAGCGGACCGGCCTGCAGACCGCGGCGGTCGATCGTCGCGACGGCCGCCAGGTCGTCCCCTACGCGGCGCTGATCTACGACCCCGAGGGCAACACGTTCGTCTACACCAGCCCGCGGCCGCTGACGTTCCTGCGCGCCGCCGTGACCGTCGACCGCATCGACAGCGGCCGCGTCTATCTGTCCAAGGGGCCGCGCTCCGGCACGGAGGTCGTGACCGTCGGCGCGGCCGAGGTCTACGGCACCGAGCTCGAGATCGGCTCGAGCCATTGAGCGCACGGGGGAGTCGTCGCTGATGCGTTGGATCGTCTCCAGAAGCCTGCGGTTCCGGTGGCTCGTGCTGTTCGCCGCCGCGGCCATGATGGCCTTCGGGCTCGCGCAGATCCCGAGCGCCAAGGTCGACGTCTTCCCCGAGTTCGCGCCGTCCAAGATCGAGATCCAGACGATCGCGCTGGGCAACTCCTCCAACGAGGTCGAGTCGCTGATCACGGTGCCGATCGAGGAGCAGCTCAACGGGCTGCCCGGTCTCGACGTGCTGCGCTCGAAGTCCGTGTCCCAGCTCTCGTCGATCCAGCTCATCTTCAAGCGCGGGACCGACGAGCTGCAGGTCGCGCCAGCTCGTGCAGGAGCGCCTCGCGCAGGTGACGCCGTCGCTGCCCACCTGGGCGAGCCCGCCGTGGATGATGCCGCCGCTGTCGGCGACCAGCCGGATCATGAAGATCGGGCTCTCCTCCGACACGCTCAACCTGCGCGAGCTGTCGATGATCTCCTACTGGAAGATCCGCCAGCGGCTGCTGCGCGTGCCCGGCGTGGCGTCCGTCGACATCTACGGCGAGCGCCTGCTGCAGCGCCACGTGCAGGTCGACCCGTCCAGGCTGGCCGCCCACGGCGTCTCGATGGACCAGGTCATGACGGCCACCGCCGACGCGGTCGACGCCGGCGTCCTCCAGTTCACCCAGAGCTCCACGGTCGGCACCGGCGGGTTCGTCGAGTCCAACGGCCGGCGGCTGAACATCCGCCACGTCCAGGCGATCGCGGGCCCGAAGGAGCTGGCCAAGGTGCCGGTGGCCCAGCGCGACGGCCGGACCCTGCGGCTCGGCGACCTCGGCCGGGTGGTCGAGGCGAACCAGCCGACGTGGGGCGAGGCGGTCATCAACGACGGCGCCGGCCTGATGCTGATCGTCCAGAAGTTCCGCGGCGCGAACACCATGGAGGTCACCAGCGGGGTCGAGAAGGCCGTCGACGAGATGCGGCCGGGGCTGCCGGGCATGGCCATCGACACGACGATCTTCCGCCCCGCCACGTTCATCGAGCAGTCGATCGACAACCTCACGTCGGCGCTCCTGATCGGCGCCCTGCTCGTGATCCTGATCATCGCCGCGTTCCTGTTCGAGTGGCGCACGGCGTTCATCGCGCTGACCGCGATCCCGCTCTCGCTGATCGCGGCGATCCTCGTGCTCGACCTGCACGGCACGACGATCAACGTGATGGTCCTGGCCGGGCTGGTGGTCGCCATCGGGGTGGTGGTCGACGACGCGATCATCGGGGTGGAGAACATCGTCCGCCGGCTGCGCCAGGCGCGCCTGGAGGGACGCGAGGTCTCCACCTTCCGGATCGTCCTCGACGCCTCGGTCGAGGTGCGCAGCGCGATCACCTACGCGACGATCATCAACGTCGTCGCGATCGTGCCGGTGTTCTTCCTGCAGGGCCTGTCGGGGGCGTTCTTCCAGCCGCTGGTGCTGTCCTACGGGCTGGCCGTGCTCGTCTCGATGCTCGTCGCGCTGACCGTCACGCCGGCGCTGTGCCTGCTGATGCTGTCGCGCGGGCGCCTGGTCCATCGCGAGTCGCCGCTGCTGCGCGTGCTCAAGCGCGGCTACATGGCCGTGCTCGCGCTGCTGCTGAAGCGGCCGGGGCCCGCGATCGCCACGGCGGCGGCGCTGATGCTGGCCGGCGTGCTCGTCTACCCCACCCTGGGCGCGCAGCTGCTGCCGAACTTCAAGGAACGCGACTTCCTGATGCACTGGCTCACCGAGCCGTCCACCGGGGCCGCCGAGGAGAAGCGCATCTCGATTCGCGCGTGCCGCGACCTGCGCGAGATCCCCGGCGTGCGCAACTGCGGCTCGCACATCGGCCAGGCGCTGCTCTCGGACGAGATCTACGGCGTCTACTTCGGCGAGAACTGGATCAGCGTGGACGAGGAGGTCGACTACGACAAGACGCTGGCCTCCGTGCACCGCACGGTCGAGGGCTACCCAGGCCTGTACCGCGACGTGCAGACCTACCTGCGCGAGCGCATCAAGGAGGTCCTGACCGGGACGAGCGAGTCGATCGTCGTGCGGATCTCCGGCCCCGAGCTCCCGGTGCTGCGGGAGAAGGCCGACGAGATCTCCAAGAAGATCGCCGGCATCCCGGGCGTCATCGACGCGCACCCGGACTTCGCCGAGGACCTGCCGCACATCGAGGTCGAGATGAGCCTGGCCGCCGCGCGCCGCTACGGCCTCAAGCCCGGCGACGTCCGCCGGCAGACGTCCGCGCTGCTGGCCAGCGAGGAGGTCTCCGACCTCTTCGCGGGCGGCAAGGCCTACGACGTGATGGTCTGGAGCATCCCGTCGGCGCGCGACAGCCTGACCGACGTGCAGAACCTGCCGATCGACACGCCGGACGGCAACCAGGTCCGCCTGAGCGAGATCGCCGACATCCGCATCGCGCCGACCCCGAACAACATCGAGCGCGAGCTCGGCTCACGGCGGATCGACGTGGGCGCCAACGTCGAGGGCCGCGACCTCGTCTCGGTCGTCGAAGACGTCGAGGACCGCCTCGAGCAGGTCGCCTTCCCGACCGAGTACCGCGCGGAGGTGCTGGGCGAGTCGACCGAGCTGAACGCCGCCCAGGACCGCCTGATGGTGTTCGGGATCGTCGCCGCGGTGGCCATCCTGCTGCTCCTGCACGCCGCCTTCCGCAGCTTCCGCCTGGCCGTCCTGACCTTCCTGCTGCTGCCGATGGCGCTCGTGGGCGGCGTCCTGGCCGCCAAGCTCGGCGACGGCGTGCTGTCGCTCGGCGCGCTCGTCGGCTTCCTGACCGTGTTCGGCATCGCGGCGCGCAACGGGATCCTGATGATCAGCCACTTCCAGCACCTCGAGCGCTACGAGGGCGAGACGTTCGGCCCCGCGCTCGTGCTTCGCGGCGCCCGCGAGCGCCTCGCGCCGATCCTGATGACCGCCTCGGCCACCGCGCTGGCGCTCGTGCCCGTGGCCATCGCCGGCAGCATCCCCGGCCACGAGATCGAGCACCCGATGGCGATGGTGATCCTCGGCGGGCTCGTCACCTCGACGCTGCTGAACCTGTTCGTCCTGCCGTCGCTGTACCTGCGCTTCGGCAAGGGCAAGGCGGAGCGGCTGGCGATCGCGCGCGGTACCGAGCCGTCACCCGAGGCGGCCGAGGGGCCGCCCCCGCGTGAGCCGGCGACCGTCTAGCGGCCGTCGGTCGCGGCGCGGCGGCGCTCGGCCAGCGTGCGCCGCTCCTTGTCCAGGATGTGGCGTGCCAGCGCCGCGGTCACCTCGTCCATCGACTCGCTCTCCGTGGCGTCGGGGCCCGCCTCGCGCATGCTCGCGCCGACCGTCTGCCACACCTCCTCCTCGGTGAGGCCGAAGTGCTGTGCGGCGTCGAAGACGACGTGCAGCGGCGGCGACGCGATGCTGTCGGGGTACATCTCTTCCATGGCGGCTACATCCGATCCGGGGGGCGAACCGTTCCCCTACTACCCCGTCCGGGAGAGGGAGGAACGCGGCCCAGCGTGGCAGGCGTGCGTGAGAAGCAGATGAGTCCTTGAGAGAACGGTGAGGATCCGCCGTCGAGACCGGGCGGCGCGCTACCGGCGCGCGGCGAGCGCGTCGCCGATGGCGTCGTCGAGCTCGGCGGTCGTCGTGTAGCCGACGATCGGCCTGGCGCTGCGGTCCGGACCGATGACCAGGGCGGTGGGCGACGCGAGGACCTGGGCGCCCGTGGTGATCGCCGCGTAGCGGCCGACGTCACGGACGTCGGCGGCCTTGACGACGACCTTGCCCTCGTGGCGGTCGGCCCTGGCCACCACCCGCCGAACCGCGCGGTCGTCCGCGGCCGCCTTGCTCCAGAACAACAGGACGACGACCTTGCCGTCGCCCAGCGCCCGGACAAGCGGCTTGGAGCGGTCACCCTCGGCGATCCCGGCCACCTCGGTGCGGCGCGCCTTGCCTCGGCCGCGGCGCGTGGGCGCGGGCTCGGCGACTGCTTCGCCGCGCTGCCGGCGGCGGAGTCGACGCTCGCGGCGGTCGCGGACGGTGCGGGCGCCGGCGTGGACTCGACGGGCTTGGGGCGCAGCACGGTGAACCACACGGCGATGACGCCGAGCATGGCCACGAGCGCGATGCGGAAGGGAGGGCTGAGCTGCGTCACGTCCCGGTTGTCGGACGGTCGGGCGCCGAGCTTGACCGCCGGCCGGGCCGGCTGGACGCCTGTCAGTGCTCTTCTCGCGACGTGCCGACGTTGCGAGAAGGCCCACTAACGCGGCTGCGGCTGTGCCTCGGCCTGCGCCTGCACCAGCGAGCGGACGCCCAGCTCGCGCAGCTGGCCGTCGTCGACCGGCGCCGGCGCCCCGGTCATGGGATCGCCCCCGCTCGCCGTCTTGGGGAAGGCGATCACCTCGCGGATCGACTCGCGCGCGCCCATCAGGGCGACGATCCGGTCCAGGCCCATGGCGATGCCGCCGTGCGGCGGGGCGCCGTACTTGAGGGCCTCGAGCAGGAAGCCGAAGCGCCGCTGGGCCTCGTCCTCGCTGAGCCCGATGGTGTCGAAGACCTGCTGCTGGACCTCCGGCGTGCTGATGCGGATCGAGCCGCCGCCGAGCTCCCAGCCGTCGACGATCAGGTCGTAGGCGCGCGAGCGCATCGCGCCCGGGTCGTCGAACGAGCCGCTGGGCGCGGTGAACGGGTGATGCACCGCCGTCCAGCCGTCCTCGGCGGGCTCGAACATCGGGAAGTCGACGACCCACAGCACGTCGTGGCGGTCGGCGGGGATCAGCCCGAAGCGCCGCCCGAGCTCGAGGCGCAGCGCGCCGAGCGCCTCGGCCGCGACGTGCGGCTGGTCGGCGACCATCAGCAGCAGGTCGCCCTCGGCGCCGCCGAGCGCGTCGGTCGCCGCCTGCATCTGCTGCTCGGAGAAGAACTTGGCGATCGGCGAGCGCCAGGCGCCCGCGTCGACCCAGGCGTGGGCGACGGCCTGCCCGCCATGGCGACGGACGACCTCGTTGAGGCCCTCGAGCTCCGAGCGCGAGAGCTCGCGCGGGCCCGCGTTGAGCGCGCGCACGGCGCCGCCCGACCCCAGCACCGACTCGAAGACGCGGAACTCGGAGCCGCGCACGCGGCCGGAGATGTCCAGCAGCTCGAGGTCGAAGCGCGTGTCCGGGCGGTCCGAGCCGAAGCGCAGCATCGCCTCGTCGTAGGTCATCCGCGGCCACGGCGGCGCGCCGGTCCCCAGGCCGCCGACGTCGAACACCGCGGCCATGACCGCTTCGGTGGCCGAGATCACGTCGTCCTCCGTCACGAACGCCATCTCGAGGTCGAGCTGGGTGAACTCGGGCTGGCGGTCGGCGCGCAGGTCCTCGTCGCGGAAGCAGCGGGCGATCTGGTAGTAGCGCTCGTAGCCGCTCATCATCAGCAGCTGCTTGAAGAGCTGGGGCGACTGCGGCAGCGCGTACCAGGAGCCGGGCTGCAGCCGCGAGGGCACGAGGAAGTCGCGAGCGCCCTCGGGCGTGGAGCGCGTGAGGATCGGCGTCTCGATCTCCAGGAAGTCGTGCTCGCCCAGCGTGTCGCGCATCGCGCGCGTGACCTCGTGGCGCAGCGTCAGCGCGTCGCGCATGCGCTCGCGGCGCAGGTCGATCATGCGATGGCGCAGGCGCGTGTTCTCGTCGACGGCCACGTCCTCGTCGACCGGGAACGGCGGCGTCTCGGCCGTGGCCAGCCGGTGCACCGTGCGGACGTGGACCTCGATCTCGCCGGTCGCCAGGTTCGGATTGACGTTCTCGGCCGCCCGCTTGACCACCTCGCCCTCGACCGACAGCACGTGCTCCGAGCGGACGTCCTCGGCCACCGCGAACGCGTCGCCGCTGGCCTGCGGGTGGACGACGAGCTGGACGATCCCCGAGCGGTCGCGCAGGTCGATGAAGATCAGGCCGCCGTGGTCGCGGCGGCGATGGACCCAGCCCGCGACGCGGACCTCCGTGCCACAGCGGCCGGCGCGCAGCTCACCGGCCCACGCGTCGCGGTAGATGTTCGGCGCGGGCGGCTGCTTCATCCCGGGTGACGTCCCTTCAGCGTGCGGGCGACGGCGGCCGACGACGAATCGACGACCTCCTGCTCCCCGCTCTCCATGTCCTTGAGCGCGATGCCCTCGTCGCCGAGGATGGCGACGTAGCGCGCGCCGAGGCGGTCGGCCTGCTTGAGCTGGCCCTTCAGCGAGCGACCGGCGAGCTCCTGCTGGACGGCAAGGCCGGCGCGGCGCGCCTCGCTGGCCAGCGCGAAGGCGTCCGCGCGCCCGTTCTCCTTGGCGCTGGCCACGAACAGGTCGACGACCGGCGCGGGCTGCGGGCGCGCCTCCGCGGCGAGCAGGATCCGCTCGATCCCGGCGGCCCACCCGGTGCCCGGGATGGCCGGCCCGCCGAGCATCTCGATCAGCCCGTCGTAGCGGCCGCCGCCCCCGACGCCCGACTGCGCGCCCAGCGCGTCGGAGGTGAACTCGAACACCGTGCGCGTGTAGTAGTCCAGCCCGCGCACGAGCGCCGGGTCGATCTCGTAGGGCACCCCGGCGCGGTCGAGCAGCGCGCGCACGGCGGCGAAGTGCTCGCTGTCCTCGGGTGAGAGGTGGTCGAGCAGGCGCGGGGCCTCTGCGACCACGGCGCGGGTGCCGGCGTGGTCGGAGTCGAAGGCGCGCAGCGGGTTGAGGTCGATCCGCGCGCGCACGTCCTCGGACAGCTCGCCGGCGCGCGAGCGCAGGTGGTCCCGCAGCATCTGGCGGTAGTCGGCGCGGCTGCCGGCCGTGCCCAGGCTGCCCAGCCGCAGCCGCACCGCCTGCACGCCGAGCTCTGCCAGCAGCGCGTGCAGCAGCAGGATCGACTCGGCGTCGACGGCGGGGTCCTCGGAGCCGATGGCCTCGGCGCCGATCTGCCAGAACTGCCGGAAGCGGCCGGCCTGCGGCTTCTCCTGGCGGAAGAAGCTCGACAGGTACCAGAGCTTCACCGGCTGGGCGAGCTTGTGCATGCCGTGCTCCATGTAGGCGCGGCACACGGGCGCGGTGCCCTCGGGGCGCAGCGTGACCGAGCGCCCGCCGGCGTCGTCGAAGCTGTACATCTCCTTCTGGACGATGTCGGTCGACTCGCCCACGCCGCGCGCGAAGAGCTCGGTGGCCTCGAAGGCGGGGGTCTCGATGCGCCGGTAGCCGGCGCCCTCGAGGACGCTCCGCGCGGTCTCCTCGACGGCGCGGCGCGCCGGCTCGTCGTCGGGCAGCACGTCGTACGTGCCGCGAGGCGCCTGCAGCCGCTCGCTCACCGGGCGAGCTCGGCCAGGAAGGGGTTCGCCGCCCGCTCCCGGCCGAGGGTGGTGAGGCCCATGTGGCCGGGCAGGACCGCGGTCTCGTCGGGGTAGCGGTCGAGCAGCGTGGCGATCGAGCGAAGCAGCGTCCCGTGGTCGCCGCCGGGCAGGTCGGTGCGGCCGATCGAGCTCTGGAAGAGGACGTCGCCGGACAGCAGCACGGCCTCGTCCTCGATCGCGTAGGTGACGTGACCGGGGCTGTGGCCGGGCGTGAAGATCACGTCGATGTCGAAGCCCGCGAGGCTGAGCCGCTCGCCGCCCTCGACCGTCTCGTCGGCGTCCCAGCTCTCGAACGGACCGAACTCCGGCCACGGGACGTAGGCCTCGATGTCGGCCAGCACCCCGACCTCGAGCTTGGGGCAGATCACCCTCGCCCCGGTGGCCCGCGCGACCGGCGCGACGGCGCCGATGTGGTCGAAGTGCGTGTGGGTCAGGAGGATCGCCTCGAGCTGCGCGCCGAGGTCCTCGACGGCCTGCAGCAGGCGGTCGGGCTCGTCGCCGGGGTCGACGAGCAGCGCGCGGTCGGCGCCCTCGCGGCGCAGCAGGAAGGCGTTCTCCTGCAGGGGCCCGACGGTGAAGACCCCGAGCTCCACTACCGGCCCCCTCCCCCGCTCAGCTTGGCCTGGCGGCGCTTGTAGAAGAACGAGTCGGTGTAGTAGCCGAGCGGGACGTAGATCAGCAGCATGAAGCCGCCCAGGGCGATGGCCTGGGCGATCGACTGGTCGAAGAACAGGACCACGACGGCCACGAACAGGACGGTGGCGATCAGCGCCCGGTTGGCCGCGCTGCGCCACGACGGCGGGCGCGCATAGCGGTCCGAGCGGGCGGCGCGGGCCTGGGCCTTGCGCTGCTCCGGGCTCGGCGGGCGGCCTGTGCGACCGCGGATCTCGACCTGGCCGGCGGCGTTGCCGCGGTGCTTCGTGCGTCGCTTGCGCTTCGTCTGTGCCATCGCTGCCTCGGGCTCGGATTCGGGCGGGCGCCCGTGGCCCTCAAGGTTAGGGCCTATCCCACTTGGCCCGCGGCCTGAGGCGACCGTCCCGCGGCGCCAGGCACCGCCCGGCCGCTCACGAAGGCCACCGGCATGCGTTTCGCGGCCGGACGCCGCCTGGCATCCACGGATCCGGCCCCCTCCGACCACGCTCCAACCGGGACAGGCCCTCAGTCGCTGCGTCCCAGGACGAAGCGGCCCTCGTCGAGGACCGGCGTGCCGTCGACGGTGAGCGACGCGTCGGTGACGACGCAGTCGAGGTGGATCGGCACCGCGACGGTCCCGCCGATGGCGATCGAGGCGCCGAAGGCGACGTGGACGGAGCCGAGCATCTTCTCGTCCTCGAGCACGTTGCCGCTCAGGCGCGCGCGGTCGTTCGTGCCCACGCCGAGCTCGGCCAGGTTCGTGCCCTCCTCGCCGTGCTCGCGGAGCATGGCCAGCAGCCGCTCGCCCTCGGGAGCGGTGGCGTGGCGAGCCGGCCGTCCCGCAGGGTCAGCGTGGCCGGATGGC
This sequence comes from uncultured Actinomycetes bacterium, assembly GCA_963787065.1. Lineage (GTDB taxonomy): Bacteria > Actinomycetota > Thermoleophilia > Solirubrobacterales > Solirubrobacteraceae > JAOPZW01. The sequence continues at coordinate 33,605 of CAWBBQ010000034.1, read as the reverse complement.
CGTGGGTCAGCCCGATCGCGGCCAGCGACCGGGCGACGACCGTGCCCTCGCCGCCGGACGGCGCGATGAAGCCCTCGCCGCAGGGCAGGTTGCCGAACGCGCCGGGGGCGGTGAGGTCGCCGTCGTCGGCGATCGCGTCGCGACCGGTGAGGTCGATGCGCGCGTCGCTGCCGCGCGGGCACGTGATGTGCGCCTCGCGGCCGGCGTCGAGCACGGCGGCGACGGCATGCGAGCGCGCGCGCAGGGCATCGAAGTCGATCGCCATCAGGCGGGCGAGCAGGTCGGGCGTCACGTGCGGCATCGTCGCCCCGCGGGCGCCCCGCTCGCTGGCGCGCTTGCGCGCGAGCGTGTGGCTCAGGGACTTCGAGGCCGGGGCGATGAACACGTCGCAGGCGGCGAGCGCCTCGGCCACGGGCGCGGGCGGCTCGGCGCCGTCGGTCGGCCGCGGCGACATGACGGTCAGCACCGCCTCGCCGCCCACGGCCTGCGCGGCCTCGCGCAGCCGCTCGCCCAGAGCCTTCAGCGGCTCGTCGGTGGCGACGACGACGTCCTCGCCCTCGCCGACGGCCAGGCAGCGCGTGACGACGGTCCGCACGGCGCGATCGAGGTCGTCCATGGCGGCGGACGCTACCGAGCGAGCGCCCGCCGCGGCTCTCACCGCACGGTGAGAGTGACCTGCGTGCCGGCGCTCGGGCCGGCCGCGCTCGTCCCCTTCACGCTGAGCGTGTATGTGCCACGCGGGGTGCTCGACCGGGCGGTCACCGTCATCGTCGACGACGAGAGCGACACCGGGTTCGGGCTGAAGCCGGCTGTCGCGTTGCTCGGCAGGCCGCTGACGCTCAACGTGAGCGGGTCGGCGAACCCGGCCGATCGGGCCAGCGTCAGCGAGAAGCTCGTGCTCCTGCCCCGCTGCACCGTGCGGGTCCGCGGCGCCGGGCACAGCGCGAGGCTGGGACCGGCGGGTGTCGCGCCCGCCAGCGTCTCGTGGCCGTAGTAGCGGCCGGACACGGGCTGGACGTTCGGTGCGCCGCAGAAGCCGTGCCCAGGCTCGCTGTGGCTCACGCTCGCGATGAGCTGGCTCGGCGCGCTGAGGCCCGCGCATGGACCCGGGCCGGCAGCGCCGGCCTGGCCGATGCACAGCGCGACCGCCCCTGCGACGTGCGGCGCGGCCATGCTCGTGCCGGAGATCGTGTTGTGGCCTCCGTTGAGCCACGTCGAGCGGATGCAGACGCCGGGCGCGGCCACGGTGTGGGCGTTGTCGTCGGCGCTGTTGTCGGAGAAGTTCGAGAAGCTGGCGACGGCCTCGTCCCACTCGCCGGTCCGGCAGCCGGGCCGCGGGCCGAAGCCGCCGGGCCGTCCGTCGCCGTCGGAGGATGCCGTGACGGTGACGACCTCGGGGTAGGCGGCCGGGACGTCGGGCAGGGTGGCGTGCGGGAAGGCCCAGCCGTCGTTGCCGGCGGCCACGGCGTAGCGCACGCCGGCGGCCGTCGAGCGGCAGATCGCCTCGTGCAGGGCGGTGCTCGCGCCGCTGCCACAGGGCTGGTTGTCGGCCGCGGTGCCCAGGCCGCCGAGGCTCATGTTGGCGACCCTGATGTTCTTCGCCTCTGCGTTGGCCGTCACCCAGTCGATGCCGCAGAGGATCTGGCTCCAGGTGCCCGAGCCCGCAGCGTCGAGGACCTTGACCGCGTACACGCGCGTGCCCGGCGCGACGCCGACCACACCGCTCCCATCGTTCTCCGCTGCGATCGTGCCGGCCACGTGCGTGCCGTGACCGTTGTCGTCCTGAGCGGCCTTGCCAGGGACGATGCAGTTCGTGCCGTCGGACGCACTCTGGTCGAGGTCCGGGTGGCCGAGGGCGATCCCCGTGTCGATGACCGCGACGCCGACGCTGCTGGCCCCGTTGGCCGAGCCCCCGGCCGACGACGTCGCGGCGTTGATCCGCTCGACGCCCATCGGGGCGGTCTCGCCGGCGAGGAGCGCGCCGAACGCGTGCATCCGGCGGTCCTGCGTGACCGACGCCACCTGTGGGTCCGCGTCCAGGTCGGCGACCTGGCGCTCGCTCAGCCTGGCCGAGAAGCCCTTGAGCGCACTGCGGTAGCGGAAGGCGCTGCGGAACCCGCCCCGGCGCTCGCGCGCGTCGGTGGCCGCGTCGACGGTGCTCACCGAGTCCTCGTAGACGACGATGTAGCTGCCGGGCACCACGTCGGTGTCGACCCGGGGCGCCGCGGCGGCGGTGCCCGCCAGCGGCACGAAGAGGGCGAGGACGGCGATCGCTACGGCGGGGGCGAGGCGCAGGGCCACGGAAACTCCTTGCTTGGGACGTGCCAGGCTAGTCACGCGGCGGCCGCCTGCCATGAGCAGTCTCCGCACAAACTCACGCATCGACGAGGTCAGGGTGCGGGTCGCGGCGGTAGGGTGGTCTGGCCGCCATGGACGACACGCCTTCGCCCCAGCCGGCCGCCGACGCCGGCACCGCGGCGTGGCACCGCCGGCTGCACCACACGCCCCACGACGGGCTGAGCGAGGAGACGGCCCAGACGCCGGGGATGCGACGCTACGAGGCGATCTCGGGCCGGCGCTCGGGCTCGCGCCGGATCTGGATGGGTCGCAGCCACGTCGGGCCCGGGATGGTGTCCTCCGATCACCACCACGGCGAGGCCGAGACGGGGATCTACGTGGTCAGCGGGCACCCCGTGTTCGTGTTCCTCGAGGACGATCGCGAGCGGCGCGTCGAGACCGGCCCCGGCGATTACGTCTACGTGCCGCCGTACGTCCCGCACCGCGAGGAGAACCCGTCCGACGGACGAGGAGGCGGTGGTCGTGCTGGCGCGCAGCACGCAGGAGGGCATCGTCGTGAACCTGCCCAGCCTGCGCGCCGAGGTCCCCGAGCTCGACGCGATGGTCGCGGAGCTGGCCGAGGAGCGCTGAGCGAGCGACGGATGCGGCGGGTCGGCCGCGAGTAGGCTCCGGAGCGGTGGCCAAGAGCGCGTACACGACGCTCGAGGTGGCGGGTCGCGAGGTTCGGCTGTCGAACCCGGCGAAGGTCTACTTCCCCAGGCCGGGCTGGACGAAGCTCGACATCGCCCGGTACTACGTCGACGTCGCCGATGCGGCGCTGGTGCACGTCCGCGAGCGCCCGACGGTGATGAAGCGCTTCGTCAACGGGATCCTCGAGGAGCCGATCTGGCAGAAGCGGGTGCCCAGGAGCGTGCCGGACTGGCTGCAGACGGCGACCGTCGACTTCCCGTCCGGCCGCACCGCGGAGGAGCTCGTGGCCAACGACGCCGCCCATCTGACCTGGGCGGTCAACCTCGGCGTCATCGACTTCAACCCGTGGCCCGCGCGACGCGGCGACCTCGACCATCCCGACGAGCTGCGGGTCGATCTCGATCCCACGCCGGGCGTCACGTGGGACGCGGTGCGCCGTACGGCGATGGTGGTGAACGACGTGCTCGGCGAGCACGGGCTGCGCGGCTATCCCAAGACGTCCGGCTCCAAGGGCATCCACGTCAACGTCCGTGTGCAGCCGCGCTGGGACTTCCTCGAGGTGCGTCGCGCCGCGCTCGCGCTGGCCCGCGAGGTGGAGCGCCGTGCGCCCGACCTCGCGACCAGCAAGTGGTGGAAGGAGGAGCGCCAGGGAGTGTTCGTCGACTACAACCAGAACGCCCGCGACCGCACGGTCGCCTCGTGCTACTCCGTGCGCCCGACGCCGGACGCCCGCGTGTCGTGCGCCCTGGGCTGGGACGAGGTCGCCGACGTCGAGCCGGGCGACCTGCGCCTCGACACCGTGCCCGGCCGCCTGCGCGAGCTGGGCGATCCCGCTGCGGACATCGACGTGCGCGCCCGGCTCGCTCGACCAGTTGCTCGAGCTCGCGCGCCGCGACGAGGAGGGCGGCCTGGGAGACGCTCCCTGGCCGCCGCACTTCCCCAAGCAGAAGGGCGAGCCCAAGCGCGTCCAGCCCAGCCGCGACCGCGATCGGCCGACGCAGCGCGGCCGCGCCGGCGATCCCCAGCCTGGCGGCCCGCCGCCCGGCGTGCGGACGGGAGGCCTCCAGCGCGGCTTCGGCTCGAAGCCGAGGACCGGCCAAGGGCACGAGCACGAGTTCGACGAGTAGTCGCTCGCGGGGCGCGTCCCGCCCGCGAGCGCGTGCGATCCATCCTGCGCGTGAGCCCGGCCCGTAGGGTGAGGCGCCATGGGTCGCGGGGTCGTCTGGTCGCTGTACGCGCTGCTCGTGCTCATCTGGTCGAGCACGTGGGTGGCGATCAAGATCGGCCTGGAGGACACGCCGCCGCTGCTCGGAGCGGGCGTGCGCTTCGCGGTCGCGGGGCTCGGGCTGCTCGTGGTCGCTCGCCTTGGCCGGCGCTCGCTGGACACCGACCGCGTGCTGGCCGCGGTGCTGGCCATGCTGCCCTTCGCGGCTGCCTACGGGCTCATCTACTGGGGCGAGCAGTACGTGCCCTCGGGGCTGGCGGCGGTGCTGTTCGGCGTGCTGCCGATCTACGTGGCGCTGATCGCCGCGCTCGCGCTCGACGACGAGCCGCTGCGCGCCCGGTTGGTGGTCGGCGTCGTGATCGCGCTCGCCGGGCTCGTGCTCGCGTTCGGCGAGAGCGTTGCGCTGGGCGAGGGCGACCTCGCGCTGGCCGGCGCCGCGGCCTGCGTGCTCGCGCCGGTGGCCAGCGCGGTCGGCAACGTCTCGATCAAGCGCCGTGGCGCGGGCGTCGACGCGCTTCGTGCTCAACGGCTGGGCGATGCTCGGCGGCGGACTGCTGCTGCTCGTCGCCTCGGCGATCGGCGAGTCCTGGGGCGAGGCGGCGTGGACGAGCCGCGCACTTGGCGCGATCGCCTACCTGTCGGCGATCGGGCCGGCCCTCGGCTTCGTGACGCTGACGCTGCTGCTGCGCGAGCTCCCGCGGTGACGATCTCGTTCATCGCCCTGCTGCTGCCCTTCGGCGCGCTCGTGTTCGGGGCGGTGGTGTACGACGAGCCGATCACGCTTCCCGCTCTGGCCGGCGCCTGCCTGGTGGCGTCTGGGCCTGGCCGTGGCCCAGTGGGCGCCGGCCCGTCGAGCGCGCCTCGCCGCGGCCCACTCCGACGTCCGCGCCGGAGTGGAGTCGGTCGGTTGAGGACCCGAAGCGGCGCTGTCGGCGGGCCGCGCGGCTTCTCAGCGGTAGACGAGGCCCGGACAGGCGCCAGGCGAGGCTTGCCGGCGGACGATCGGGTTGTGGGCCACCACGCCGACGACCAGATTGCGCACGCGACGCAGGCGCCGGTCCAGGCCGGCCAGTCGGGTCATCCGGTCGGTGAAGGCGACGACCTGCCGCGCCACCGGCCGCCGGGCCGCGCCGTACTCGTCGAGCAGGTCCGCCGACCCGCCGTCCAGGACGCGTGCGAGCACGTCGCCGAGCGCGACGGCGTCGGTGATCCCCGTGTTCATGCCCTGCCCACCGGCCGGGCTGTGCACGTGGGCGGCGTCGCCGGCGAGCAGGACCCGCCCGGCGCGATAGTGGTCGGCGATGCGGTGGTGGACGAGGAAGCGCGAGCCCCAGAGGACCTCTTCGACGACGGTGCGCCGGTGCCGCGGGGCCGCGGGTGTCGAGCAGGTCCTGCACGAACTCCGCGTCGGGACGCTCGGGCGCCTCGGCGACGGTGGCCACGATCCGATGGATGCCGCCGGGCAGCGGCGCGACGACGAGGACGCCCTCCGGCGAGAAGTACAGGACCACCTCGTCGTCGGGGACGCCGCCGTCCAGGCGCACGTCCGCGAGCACGAACGACTCGCCGTACGCGCCGCCGCTGAAGCCGATCCCGGCCTGCTCGCGGACGGTGCTGTGCATGCCGTCGGCACCCGACCAGGTAGCGGGCGCGGACCTCGTCGCCGCTGGCGAACGTCGCGGTGACGCCCGTCGTCGTCCTGGTCGACCGCGGTCAGCCGGTGCGGGCGCAGCACGCGCCCGCCGAGCTCGGTCAGCCGCTGCAGCAGAACCGCCTCGGTCACGGCCTGGGAGACCATCAGCGTGTAGGGATAGTCGCTCGGGATCGTGTCGAACGGGACCGTGACGAGCACCCGGTCGCGGTCGCGAACGGTGAAGCGCGGGGCGTGGATGCCCTTGGCGGCGAGCCGCTCCGAGACGCCGTAGGGCTCGAGCACCTCGAGCGTGCGGGCGTGCACGACAGCGGCGCGAGAGGTGTTGGCGCCCTCGGCCTGGGCGTCTACGACGGTGACGTCGTGTCCGTGGGCGGCGAGGCTCGACCGCGAGCGCCGAGCCCGGTCGGGCCGGCGCCCACGATCAGGACGTCGGTGGTGGTGGGGAGCTCGGTGGCGTCGGGGAGCTCGGTGGTGCTGGGGAGTCGGTCGTGGTGGGGAGCATGTCTGCCTCTTGAGTTCGATCGTTCATGTCAACGCTTGTTGGTCAACGCTTGTTGGCACAGTATGCATGCTCGGTCTGCAGCTGTGTCAACACGTGTTGGCCTACAATCGTTGGTATGAGGAGGTCATCCGAGCAGACCAAGGCGGTGATCCTGGCCGCGGCGCGTGAGCGCTTCGCCGCCGACGGCTACGACCGCGCCACCATCCGCCACATCGCCGCCGACGCGGCCATCGACCCGTCGATGGTCATGCGCTACTTCGGGTCCAAGGAGCGCCTGTTCGCGGCCGCCGCCGACTTCGACCTCCGGCTGCCCGACGTACCGCCCTCCCGCCCGACCAGGTCGGCGCCGCCCTGGTCGCCCACTTCCTCGATCGCTGGGAGCGCGACGAGGCGCTGATGATCCTGCTGCGCACCGGCGTCACCAACGAGGGCGCGGCCGAGCGCATGCGCACGATCCTGGCCACCCAGCTCGCGCCAGTGGCCGCGAAGCTCTGCGACGACCCCTCCCAGGCGCCGGTGCGAGCCGGACTGGCGGCCACCCAGGTCCTGGGCATGGCCCTCTGCCGCTACGTCCTCAGATTCCCGCCGGTGGTCGCGATGACGCGCGAGGAGATCGTCGCCTGGCTCGGCCCGACCGTTCAGCGCTACATCACGGCTACGGCGCCCTGAACGGCCCGCCACCGTGGAACGGAGCCCACTATCCGCGGCCGCGGCTACGCTCCCCCCGGTGGCGGCTTCGCTGCACCGCACGAGCCTGACCGCAGAGGAACGGCGCGTGATCGCGCGGCTTGCGCCGGCATTGGAGGCAGAGCTCCACGCCCGCTCCGTGTGGCTGTACGGGTCCCGCGCACGCCGGGAGCCGCCGGGCCCGGACTCCGACGTCGACGTGCTCGTCGTCGCCCGGGGGAAGGCCTGGGAGAACATCGGCCATGCCTACGGCGTGCTCCACGAGATCGCTCGCGACGAGGGGTCAACCCGATGCGCTTCTCGCTTCAGGTCTTCGACGAAGACTGGCTCGCCGGCCGCCGTGCCATCGAGTCCTTCTTCATCCGTGAGGTCGACCGCGACAAGGTCGTGCTGGCCGGACAGCCGTGAGCCCCCGCTCCCGGGGAGTTCGTCGAGCGGGCTCGCGAGCGGATCGACGCCGCCCATGGACCTTCGTGGCCGATCGCCGCTTCGACGGCGACCTGCTGACCCAGGCCCGCGCGATCCAGGGCCGCCGCGAAGCGATCGACTACGACGCCGCGATCGTCTCGCTCGACGGGGCCACACCCGCCCTCGCCCTCGCCGATCGTTTCGTCAACGAGGTGGCGGCCATGATCGATCCCTAGCCGCGCCTCATGCCGTGCCCGCCGGTCGAGGCCTGAGTCGGACGGCACCGGTATCCTCAGTGCCCCCGCCGGAGTAGCTCAGTCGGTTAGAGCAGCGGAATCATAATCCGCGTGTCGGGGGTTCGAGTCCCTCCTCCGGCATCAGAAAAGCCCTGCGTAGCGGGGCTTTCGTCGTACCGGGAGGTTCGACCACTAGCCCCGCGGCGCTCGAGGAGCGGGTGCGGGTGCTGGCCCTCGGCGCCGACGCTCGACTGCCGCGACGGCGCGACGGCGCGGCGGCCAGGCTGTCGGCGTCGTTCCGATGCCCTTGCCGGACCTCGACGGTCCAGGCGTGCGCCGGGTGCCGGGCGGCGAGGATCGCCCGTAACGTCCGGGCCGCGCTCTCGAGGTGAAGCGTCACCGGCCGCGCCGTCCCGTGGCTGCGGGCACGACCGAAACGTCGGTGAGAAGCACGAGCGCTGCGACGGCGGCGACGCAGCCGGCGAGCATGTGTTCTCGGGTCTGGCCGAGCGCGCGACTCGAACGGAACGTCGCGACAGGCCCCTCACGCCCGGGCCCGGGTCTACCGGCACGGCCGGCAGGGCTCATCCTCGCGTGCGGCGACGTCCAGCCCGCGCGGCCCCGCCACTGTCGCGGCGCCGGCCCGGGCCGGCGACAAGGTGCCGCGAACCTTGACCGGCGGCCGCCCGCTTCGTAGCGTCGCGGGCGATGCTCGCCGGAGGCCACGATGCACCGCTCGGCGCCAGGACATCGGCGCTTGCGGCCCGGCATCGCGTCGCCGACCCGCCGCGAGGTCTCACGACCGGCCGGAAGCCGTATGCAGATCGGTAAGGCCGGGCCGCCGGTCAGCCAGATCAGCTGGGCCTATGCGGACCGGGTCGAGGTCAGGGGGCGCGACCTCACCGGCGACCTGATGGGCCGGCTCGGCTTTACCGAGTACTTCCATCTGCTGCTCACCGGCGACGAGCCCACCGACGACCAGCGCTTCTTCCTCGACCTCCTGCTCGTCGCGATCGCCGAGCACGGGATGATGCCCACCAACGTCGCTGCACGGATGACCCTCGCCGCCGACCCGGGATCGCTGCAGGGCGCCGTGGCGGCGGGCATCCTCGGCTGCGGCCCGGTCATCCTCGGCACGTCCGAGCTGTGCGCCCGGCTGCTCGAAGAGCGGCAGGAAAAGGTGGCGTCCGGTGAAGCGCCCGAGCGCGTCGCCGAGGACGCGGCCAATGCGATCCGTGCATCTGGGGGCAAGCTGCCGGGCTTCGGCCACCCGGTCCATCGGCCGCTCGACCCGCGCGCGGAGCGGATCCTCGAACTCGCGGATACCCGCGGTGTGAGCGGACCGCACGTCGCGCTCGCGCGCCACCTCCGCGACGCCGCGGCCAAGGCGTGGGGGCGGCCGCTGACCATGAACGTCGCCATGCCGATCGCGGCGGTGATGCTCGACCTGCGCTTCCCCGCAGCCGCCGTGAAGGCGGTCCCGATCCTCGCCCGCACCGCAGGCCTGCTCGCCCACCTGGCCGAGGAGCAGCAGCAGCCGGTCGGCTTCCTCATGGCCGCGAAGGCGGAAGAGGCCATCGAATACGAGCGGCGAGACGCCCCCGGGTGATCCTTGCTCCGGAGATCGAGACCCGCCCGTGGGCAGAGCAGCTTGCCGTCGACGACGCCTCCTACCGCAGCCAGCTCGCCTTCCTGTTCGATCGCTCGGCCTTCTACCGTGAGAAGCTCGCCGCGGCGGGCTTCTCCTCAGCCGACGCGGCGGGTGGGCTGAAGGACATCGCGGCGCTGCCCCTCACCGAGAAGCCCGAGGTCAGGACGACGTGCACGCCCGACAACCCGTTCGGCGCGCATCTGTGCGCAACGCCGTCCGAGATCGTCCGGATCTACTCCACCAGCGGCACCACCGGCACGCCGAGCTACATCCCGCTCACGGCGCAGGATCTCGACAACTGGGTCACCGGCTCCGCCCGTAGCTACGCCGCCTCCGGCGTCGCCGCCGGCCAGCGCATCGTCTCGACGTACAACGCTGGGCCGTTCGCGGCAGGTGCCGCCCTTGCCGCCTTCGATCGCATCGGTCTCTGTCACATCCCGATCGGCACCGGGAACACCGAGCGGCTGATGCGGGCACTCGAGCTGCTCAGGCCCGACGCCGCGGTCCTCACGCCCTCCTATGCCGCCTATCTCGTCGAATGGGCGGCGGAGCGCGACTTCGATCTCCGCTGGGCGAGCGTCGAGCGCGTCCTCGTGGCGGGTGAGCCGGGCGGGGGCGAATCGGCCTTTCGCGCGAAGCTCGAGGACGGCTGGGGCGCGAGGGTCACCGAGGTGATGGGCATCGGCGATATCGGCGTGTCGCTCTGGGGCGAATGTGAAGCGCAGGACGGCATGCACCTCGGGGCGCGCGGGTTCGTGCACGCCGAGCTGATCGACCCCGATACGGGCGTCGCACTCGACATGGAGGACGGCACGTCCGGCGAGCTCGTCCTGACCCACCTCCGGCATCGCGCGGCACCGCTGCTGCGCTTTCGCACGCGCGATCACGTGCAGGTCCGGACACGCCCGTGCCCGTGCGGCCGGACGAGCCCGCGCGTGCGGTGCATCGGGCGAACCGACGACATGCTCATCGTGCGCGGGGTCAACGTCTTCCCCTCCGCCGTGCGCGAGGTCGTGAGCGCGTTCGCACCCGACGTGAGCGGCCATATCCTCGTCAGGCCGCCGGCACCGGGGGTGAAGCAGGAGCCGCCCCTGCCGGTCAGCGTCGAGCTCGCACGGGGCGCGACGGCCGGCGCCGCGCTGGCGCACGCGATCAGCGACCGGCTGCGCGCCACGCTCGTCGTGCAGACCCGCGTCGAGCTCGTGCCGTGGGGAACCTTGCAGCGCAGCGAATACAAGTCGAAACTGGTCGAGCACTAGGTCCGGGGAATGGCGATGCGAAAGCTTCAAAGCCAAGGCGTCCACCACATCACGATCGTCGGAGCCGACCGGCAGACGTCGATCGACTTCTGGGAGGGCGTGCTCGGGATGCCGTTCGTCTTCGAGCAGCCCAACCTCGACAACCCTTCGGAGAGCCATCTCTACTTCGATCCGGGTGACGGGCGCCTCATCACCGTGTTCACCAACGAGGACCGCGTGCCCGATCCGAGCCGCACACCGACCGACCCGGGGTGCGTGCACCACATCGCGTTCTCGATCTCCCAGGCGACGTTCCACCAGGCGGTGGAACGGCTCGACGAGCGCGAGATCCGCCACAGCGGCGTCAAAGACCGCGGCTTCATGGACTCGATCTACTTCCAGGATCCGCTCGGGCTGCTGATCGAGCTCGCGTCCTATCGCTTCGAGCCCCCGTTCGGCTACACGCACGCCGACGTGCTGCTCGAGGCGCACAAGATCCGACTGGAGCGCGGCGATTACAACATCGGCCGGGAGCACCTCGCGGATGCGATCGAGGAGCTCGTCAGGCGATCGCGACCTTCGCTCTCGGACGACCGCTCGGCGGCGGACCCGTACCACAAGCAGACCGCCCTGTAACCGAAGAGAGAGGAGCACCACATGGCGGCGAACACGCTCAGCATCCTCAGCCCGAGCGTCAACAACCTGACCGCTCGGATCTTCGTGCGAGCCGCCGGGCTCGACTTCGAAGAGGTGGACGTGTGGGGCAAGACCCGGACGCCGGAGTTCCTGGCGAAGGATCCGGCGCACCTGACCCCGCTGCTCGAAGAGGAGGGGCTGCCCAGGGGCTCGCTCTGGGAGAGCTGCGCCATCATGCAGTACCTCTGCAACAAGCACGGGCTCGATCGCTTCTACCCGACGGAGCCGGGCGAGCGGGCGATGGTCGACAGCGCGATGTTCTACCTGACCGGCACGCTCTATCCGCTGCTCGCGCGCGCCACGTACCCGACGCTCGCCTTCCCCCAGTACCCGGGCGAGGTCGCGACGGCGCCGGATGCCGACGACGACATGAAGGCACGCGCGCAGCAGGACGCGGAGGCCGCGCTCGCCGAGCCGCTCGACGTCTACCGCGCCTTCTTCCTCGACGGCAAGCGGTTCATCGGCGGCGAGAACCCATCGATCGCGGACATCCGCCTGGCGGCCACGCTCGAGTTCCTGCGGGCGATCGACTACGACTTCCCGGGCTGGGCCGAGGAGTTCATGGCCGCGATCGAGGAGACGCTCGGCAACGCATACTCGGAGCCGGCGGCCGACGTGCGTGGCTACGTCGCGTCCGTGAAGCCGCTGCCTGCCTGAGGCCGGCGCCGGCAGCGAGGGCGCGCGCGGCGCTCGAGGGGGATGTCTCGAGCGCTGCGCGCCTCGTCACAGCGGTCACGCGCCTGGACCGAGCGAGCGTTCAGCCAGCCGCGGCGGAGATCGCCTCGGCGCCGAGACGAGCGCCCGCGACGAGGGCCTCGAGCTTGCCGTAGGCCGCGTCGCGGGACAGGTACTTCATGCCGCAGTCGGGGGCGGCGATCAGCCGGTCGGGGCCGGCGTGCGGGAAGGCGCGCCGAATGCGCCCCGCCACGGTGTCGGCCGTCTCGACCTCGTCGGTGGAGAGGTCGAGGACGCCGAGGATGATGGTCTTCGACGGCAGCGCGTCCAGGACGTCGAGCGCGAGGCCCGACTGCGCGGTCTCGATGCTGATCTGGTCGCATTCCGTCGCGGCGAGCTCGGGCAGGAACGAGTAGCCGCTGGGCCGGTCGTGGATGATCGCCGCATAGCCGAAGCAGATGTGGATCGCGGTCGTCCCGCTGATGCCGTCCGTGGCGCGGCGCAGGACGTCCAGGCCATAGTCGCGCGCGGCCTCGGGGCGAGCCTGCATGTACGGCTCGTCGACCTGGACGATGTCGGCTCCGGCCTCGAAGAGGTCGAGGATCTCGTCGCGTACCGCGTCGGCGTAAGCCATCCCGAGCGCGTCCGGGGCTCCGTAGAAGTCGTCCTGGGCCTGCTGGGACATCGTGAACGGGCCCGGGACCGTTATCTTCGTCCGCCGGCTCGTATGCGCTCGCAGGAATTGCACGTCGCGGACCTGCACCGGATGGCGCCGAGCCACGGGTCCCACGACGCGCGGCACCGGGTTGGGATGCCCGCTGCGATCGAGGGCGGTCCCCGGGCGCTCGATGTCGACGCCCTCCAGCGCAGTCGCGAAGCGGTTCGAGTAGCTCTCGCGGCGCATCTCGCCGTCGGTGACGATGTCCAGCCCGGCGCGCTCCTGGTCGGCGATCGCCAGCCGGGTCGCGTCGTCCTGGGCCTCCTCGAGGAACGCCGGGTCGACTCGCCACAGCTCTCTCGCTCGCACGCGTGGCGGGAAGCGCTCGCGAAGCCGGTCGCGGTCGATGAGCCAGGACGGCTGCGCGTACGAGCCGACGAGGCTCGTGGGGATCCGTGCGTGGGCGCCCATGCGACCTGGCGAGTCTCCCACAGCCGCCAGAGCCGCCCGGATCGCGCCGACGCCGAGCGCACATCCTCCCCGAAGATGCTCAAGCGGGCTCCGCCGGCCCGAATGCATCGCCAGACGAGCTATCAAACTCGACGTTAGGATCCAGGGCTACCGTAGAAGCGCCTCCCGCTGCGATGGCAGCTGATCGAAGCCGCCACGGGCGACCAACTCGCCCAGTCACGCGAGGTCGCGATCATCCCGGAGGCGGAGAACGACCAAGGGAGGTGGGACGTCTAGGTCCCGATCTCCGGACCGGCCGACCGGCCCTTCGTCGTCCAGCTGCAGCCCTACGACGATCGCGGAGCCGTTCCCATCGGCCGCCTGCGCACGCCGACGTTCGGAGCACGCGGGTCCGACGCCGCGCCGTGAGCCGGGAGGCGCGCGGCCGCCCGGTGGTTCCCACGGACGGGAGGCTCGCCGTGGGTTGCCCTCTCTGCTCGCATGCCTGTCCGAGCTCGACTTCCGAGAAGGCGCGTGGCCGACGGCCCAGCGCAAACGACGCCGTCCAGAGCCCCGCCCCTGGTCAGTTGACAGCCGCCGGCGCCCGGAGCGTGACGCGCGCAGCGCGGGAACGCTCGCGGGCCACCTCATGACGCAGCATTTCGGCACGCGGGCAAACCGAGTGATCGCTCCCGCGCGGGAGGGTTGCTCGGTCCACCCCTTGGGGTGCTAGGCGCCGAGGCCTCCGCGGCGCAGGATTGGGCCATGCTCACTCCGACGGTCACCTACATCGGCGCCGCACACACGGTCCGCCTGCAGCCGCTCGCGGCGTCGACCCCGTCGGTCCCGGCACGGCGCCCCGGCGCCGCCGTCTGAGCGCAGGCCACCCCACCTCACAGCGCGCCGCGCGCCGCGTCGCCCAACGCCGAGAGGGCGACACGCGCGCGGCGACGCCTATCGCCGTCGCTCGCGCCCGGTCCTGACCGGAGCGCACACAGACCCCCAAGCTCGCGCTCGCCGTGCGCAGCACCGTCGATCTCGGCAGCGGCAGCCGCAAGGGCAAGGAAGGATGGCGCCTCGTGCTTCCGCGCGAGCACCTGCCGTCGATCGTCGAGCACAACGACGACCTCGACGCGCTCCGGCGCCATCTCGTCGGCGCGGCCGCCGCAGCCAGCAGGCCCGGGCCGTGCGGGACCTGGCCGGAACGCGTCCGGAGTAGCGCTTGGCCGAGCTCTTCGCCGCTATCCCCACTTCGCGGTGGGGCGCGCGTGGTGCGATCGCTCCCATGGCCACGATCGTGCACGCCTCCCTGCGCCGGGAGTTGCGATCACACGGACCCGGTGTTCCGGTCGCTGTCGACGGTCGCCTCGGGGACACTGCCTCGGTGGACAACGCCTGGATCGCCGACCGCCTGGAGGCGTTCGCGTCGCTGCTCGACCTGGCCGACGCGAACCCCTACATGCCGCGCGCCTATCGCCGCGCCGCCGAGACGATCCGAAGCGCGGCGTCCCGGTCGCCGAGCTGGTGCAGTCCGGGCGGGTGCGCGAGCTGCGCGGGATCGGCCCGGGGATCGAGGGCCGGCTGCGGGAGCTCGTGGAGACCGGCGAGATCGCCGAGCTCGCGGAGCTCGAGCGCGAGCTCTCGCCCGAGCTCGTCGGCCTCGGCCGCTACCTCGGGCTCGGGGCGACCCGCTCACTCGAGATCGCGCGGGCGCTCGGCGTGCGGACGGCCGGCGAGCTACGCGAGGCGGCGGCCGCCGGGCGGCTGCGGACCGTGCCGGGGATCGGGCCGAAGCGCGAGGCGCAGCTGCTCGACGCGCTCGCCCGCGAGGGCGAGCCGCGACCGCAACGCGGCCTCCTCCTGAACCGCGCCTGGGAGCTGGTCGGAGGCGTGGCGGCCGCCCTCGGCGGCGAGGCGGCCGGCGACGTGCGGCGCTGGCGCGACTCCTGCGAGCACCTTGCGGTGGTCTGCGGCGCGCCGGATCCCGCGCCCGTGCTGGCGCGCTTCGCCACGCTGCCCCAGATCGTCGCGGTGGTGGAGCACGCCGAGCGGCGCGCGGTCGGGGTGACGGTCGAGGGCGTGCCGATCGAGCTCGTCGCCGCCGAGCCGGAGCGGTTCGGGACCGCTCTCGTGCGGGCGACCGGCTCGTCCGCGTACGTGGCGGCGCTCGAGCCGCTGCCGGACGCGTTCGACGAGGAGTCCGTCTACTCCGCGCTCGGCCTCCCCTGGTGCCCGCCGGAGCTGCGCCACGAGGCGTTCCGCGGCGAGCCGCCGGCGGCTCTCGTCTCGCCGGCCGACGTCCGCGGCGACCTCCATTGCCACACAACGTGGTCGGACGGACGCGCGAGCGTCGAGGAGATGGGCCGCGCCGCGCGCGAGCGCGGCTACGACTACGTCGCGATCTGCGACCACACGCCGGCCGTCGGCGCCGTCCGGGGCCTGGGCGCCGACGACGTCCGCCGGCAGGCCGAGGAGATCGTGGCGGCGAACGAGGCGCTGGCGCCCTTTCGCGTCCTGCGCGGGATCGAGTGCGACATCCTCCCCGACGGGCGGCTCGACCTCCCCGACGACGTGCTGGCGGAGCTCGACTGGGTGCAGGCCAGCGTCCATGGCGGGCAGCGGATGCCGCGGCGGGAGATGACCGAGCGCGTCGAGGAGGCGCTGCGCAACCCGCACGTGCGCTGCCTGAGCCATCCGACGGGCCGGATCATCGGCCGGCGGCCGGAGAACGCGCTCGACCTCGAGCGGGTGTTCGCGGTCGCGATCGAGGAGGGCGTCGCGATCGAGGTGAACGGGCTCGCGCCGAGGCTCGACCTCAGCGGCGAGCACGTCCGCGACGCGATCCGCGCCGGCGTGCGGATCGTCTGCTCGACCGACGCGCACTCGGTCCGCGGCCTCGAGAACATGGAGCTCGCGGTACGGACCGCGCGCCGCGGCTGGGCGACGGCCGCCGACGTCGTCAACACCGGCCCGCTCTCGTCGATCCTCAGGGCCTAGCTCGGCGCGGCGTTGGCAATGGTCATTTTTCCTCCTTCGCTTCGGGCATCGCGGTGAGCGTTCGCCGCTGCAGGAGATAGAGGCGGCCGCCGGCGAACGCCCATTCGAGGTCGTGGGTTCCGCCGAAGACCTGGTCGCAGCGGACCGCGAGGGCGTGGAGCGCGGCGAGCTGGGACTCATCGAGGCAGAAGGTGCGGGCGAGTACTGCCGGAACGTCTGTCTCACGCGTTCCGCCTGCGGGGTCGGTCCGTACGGCGACGTCCTTCAATCCCAGGGCTCGCTCGAGGACCGTGCCGTCCGGCGCCAGCCGGAAGCGGTCGGGCGTCACGAGACCGGCGACGACCGCCTCGCCGAGTCCCCACGCGGCTTCGATCACCAGCTCGTTCGATCCGTCGAGTGGATTGCGGCTGAAGAGGACCCCGGAGGACTCAGCGTCCACGAGCTCCTGGACGACGACGGCCATCCTCGGCTCCGGCGGCAGCCCGAGACGCCCGCGGTAGGCGTTCGCCGAGGCCGACCGCGCCGACGCCCAGATCGCGGAGACCGCATCGACGAGCTCCGTCAGCGAGCGAAGATGCAGCCGCGTCAGGTGCTGGCCGGCGAAGCTCGCCTGTCTCGAATCCTCGCCGATGGCTGACGACCGCGCGACGAGCGGCGGTCGGAGCGTGCAGAAGACCTCCGCCAGCTCACGTCTTGCGTCGTCTCGGCCGGCAGCGTGAGCGTCGACGAACGCCACGGGAAGGGCGATGCCGACAGGAACGGGCAACCCCGCACGCACC
Source organism: uncultured Actinomycetes bacterium (assembly GCA_963787065.1). Classification (GTDB taxonomy): domain Bacteria; phylum Actinomycetota; class Thermoleophilia; order Solirubrobacterales; family Solirubrobacteraceae; genus JAOPZW01. The sequence goes on along the minus strand of CAWBBQ010000034.1, from coordinate 16,761 downwards.
GCGGCCGCGAGCTGTGCGGCCTTGCCGCCGACGAGACGCACGTCGAGCGGCTCGGTGAGCGGCGAAGGCCTCATCGCCGGCGGGCTGTGATCAGGCTGAGCGAGAACGGACCTGCGAGGCGGCGACGGCGAACGTCCGCGAGGCCCGCCTGGTTCAGCCACCTTCGAAACGTCGAGTAGGGATAGATCTTGCCCTGCGCGGTTCGCAGGACGAGACCGAGGGCGTAAAGGGCCGCGCGGCGCTGACCGTCTCCCAGTTCGCTGGCGAGGATGTCGACGACCGCGATGCTGCCTCCCGGCCGGAGCGCTTGCGCGACCCGGCCGAGAAGTCGGACGTTCGCTTCTTCGTCGAAGAGGTGGCAGAAATTTGCGACGAGTGCGAGATCGAAGCCCGCCCGCTCGCTCCACTCGAGGTCGAAGACGTCGCCCTCGACGAAGACGTATTGGGCTTCGAGTCCGGCCGCTCGCACAGCGGACCGGGTGCTCGCCATCACCCCCCGCAGCTCGACCGCCGTCACGGTGCAGCCCGGGTCGCGCGCGGCGAGGGCGCGGCTCCAGGGGGCGGCGCCGGCCCCGACGTCGAGCACCCGGGCGCTCGGCTGCATCAGTAGCTCGGCTGCGTGCGCGGCGCTCTCTGCGAACAGCAGCGCGAGCTGCCCGACGAGGTTCGGGTACAGCGATTCCGCCCCGGCACTGGTTGCCGCGTCCGCCGCACGCCATTCGCCACGGAGCGCGAGGCCGAGGGAGCTCCACGGCCGCAGCAGCTCCGCGAAGTCCGTGAGGCGCGAGAACGAGGGCCGAACGCGGCCGTCGTCGTCGCGGGCGAGGAGGCCGAGAGCGGCGAGCGCCGCGAGGAGCGACTCGGCGCCCTGCTCGCGTCAGGCCGCAGTCGGCGGCGACGGTCTCCGCTTCGACCGGGCCCTCGGTGACGCGCGCGATGACCCCGAGCTCGAGGGCCGACCCGATCGCGGCGCCTCCGGCGCACGTCTCGAGAAGCTTGGCCGCAAGGGCCGGCGGCGGGAAGGACGATCTGGCGCTCTCGGCGAGTCCGAGAGCCGAGACTGCCCTTGTCACGCCAGGACCTCCACCTCGCCAACCATCCCGTCGACGGACACGTGCGCGCCGTCGGGGATCACAGACGTCGCATCGGTGCAGCCGACCACCGCCGGCAGGCGGTACTCGCGAGCGACGATCGCCGCGTGCGACAGTAAGCCGCCGCGGTCGGTCACGATCGCCCCGAGGAGCGGCAGCACGATGTTGAAGGCGGTCGTGGTCGAGTTGGTGACGAGGACGTCGCCCTGCTCGATCCGACCGAACTCCTCGGTGCCGCGAATGACCCGTGCCGTCCCCCGGTAGAGGCCGGGGCTGACGCCGAGACCTCGCACCTTGCGCTCCTCGCTCTCCGGCTCGGGCGCGGTGAAGATCTCCTTGACGACTGCTCCGAGCGCGCGCTCGAGCCTCGCGGCCGCCGGAGGAAGCCATTCCGCGGGCAGGGGAGGTCCCGGCTCGCCGCCCAGGAACGGCGGCGCGTCCGCGTAGCGCGCCTCCATTCGGTAGCGCGCCCGCGCGGCCAGCTCATGGGCCGAGGGCCCTTCCCCGGAGCTGACGAGGCCGCGCAGCTCCGCGTAGTCGGCTTCCACGAGATGGCTGGGCTCGGCGATGCGTCCCGTCGCGGCGAGCCTGCGGCCAGCGGCCAGGATCGCGCGCCGCGTGATGCCGATCGCCCACAGGTCGGCGTAGGTGCCGCGTTCGTCCCGGAGCCGGTAGAGCGCACGTGCCTCGTCGAGTAGATCGTCGAACGTCGCGCGGTATCCGGCGGGCACGTCGCCGCGGACCTCGTCGACCCGCGTCGCGACCTCTTCTGCGACCGCTGCGGGCGCGGCGGCGTGAATCGCGGACCGAATCGCTCCGACGACCAGCTCCGGAAGCTCGTGCACCGACGGCTCTCCGACGTCCTCGCCGTTGACCGGCCGGTAGCCGACTCGATCGACGTACGCGGCGGCAGCCACGCCAATCGCGCCGGGCGAGGACCGCAGGGCCGCGACGACCTCTGCCGGGTCGCCGGGGATCGACAGAAGGTGCGTCGCCGCGGGATCGCGCCTGAGCGCGGCGACGAGCTGCCCGAGCTCCTCGTCGGCGCCGAGCGGATCCGGGTTCGCGCCCTGGAGGAGACGGAGTAGCTCGGCCGGAGAGCGCCCCGTCCACTCGTGTGCGTGCACGAGGAAATCGCCGACCGGCAAGAGCGCCGGCACGTTGAACAGGTGGTGAAGGTATGCGCTCTGGATCTGGTTCTCGCGGCAGCGATCGAGATACCCGAGAAGCTCGGTCGTGCCGAGCGCGGCCGGATCGACGGCCAGGAGCCCGAGATGAGCGCGGATCGCCGCCGGCTTCACGTCGCGGTCCCAGCGCTCGAGGTCCTCGCGCCAAAGCTTCCGCTCGAACACGCTCGCGCTCGTCTCCAGCCGCCGCCGGATCTCCGGGTCGCTCCGTACGAGCTCGTCCCACACGTCCTTTGGTGGATGACCGACCGCTTCCTTCGGCGCTCCCACGGGACGGGTGCAGTAGTACGGGAACCCGTTCACGAAGCTCGCTTCCAGATACTCGAGCAGCGACCCGTAGCGACGGAGGCTCTCGCCGAAGCCGCGCTTGAACGCGTCCGGGAAGACCTCGGCCTGAAAGCGCGTTACCGGCCGCGTCCAATGGGTCGGGTCGAGAAACCACGACCCCGGCCGGGGCGGGGTAAAAATCTGCTCAGCGACGACGCTCATCGTCATCGACCTCCTTGATGCTCGCCGGGTTCCGGCGAAGCTCGTCCGTCAGCACACGCACAGCCCAGGCAGCCGCCCGCCCTGCCTCTGCGCCGTCGAGGTTCCACTGATCGCACATCGCCTGCCAAGCGGGTGCGCTCACGAGCAGGTAGACGACGGCGAGCGCCCGCCGCCGCTCCGCCGGCTCCAAGCCGTCGGTCACCTCTCGCATCGCCCGCTCGAACGTCTTCAGACGCCGGCGGCGCGTACGCGCTCGGATCTCCTGTCCCCGCTTCGAGAGTAAGGCGCGGAGCAGCGGTGCTCGCTCGTCGTACATGCGATACAGGGCGGGCGCCATCTCGCGCACGCCCTCGAGCGTCTCGGGGTAGGAATGGAGGACGAGGCGAAGGTGCTCCTCCGCCCACTCGCCGAATGCATCGAAGAGCGCCTCCTTCGTCGGGAAGTGCCGGTACACCGTGCGTACCGACACGCGCGCGCGCATCGCGACGATCGGAACTGTGACCTCGTCGACGGCCTCGTCCGCAAGGACATCTGCCATCGCCTCCAGGATCCGCCGCCGCGTCTGGTCCATCTGCTCCGCGCGGAGGGGGCTTTCGTAGGGTCGTGCGGTGCTCATGTCACGGCCACAGTAATTGATGACACGAGCTCATGTCAAGACGGCACGAGTGCATGCCGCAGGCAGCCAGTTCGCCGAGGCCGACAGGGAACGCTGGGCGGTCCAGGAAATCCAGTATCCGACTCGTGACGCGGAGCTTGCCCGTGGTCTCATTGGTGAGGTACGGATGCGCATAGCGGTCGTCCGCGACCACGCCACGCCCCTTTCGAATCGAGGAATCGCCCATGCGCCGCCTGCGGCTCGCCCTCTTCACCCCGGCGCTCGCCGCCGCGGCCCTCGCGATCTCGGCCGCGCCGGCACCGGCCGTGTCGGACGCCGTCGTCGCCGGCTCGGCCGGGACCGTGGTCTTCCATCCGTTCACGATCCCGCCCAACACGGGCTGCATCCGCTGGACTGACGGCACCTACAACTGCGACCCGGTCAACGTCGTGTTCGCCAACCGATCGCCGGGCCAGGTGCGCGACATGCTGCGCGCACGCGGCTGGACGACGTTCGACCTGGGCAGTTCGCAGAGCCTGCATTTCGCGACCGAGACGCGGTACACCCAGGACGTCCAGGTGTTCCGCGCCGACGGCCGCAACCCCGCCGGCGAATCGCTGCGCTACCACATGCGCCTGTGGCGAGTCCGCGGGATCGCCTCGACCGTCACCGTCGGTGCCGCTCACCACGAGCGGCGGGTCGGCTTCTCGGACATCATCGACCGGGCCTGGGAGGACGCCGAGGCGGCCGTAGCCACCAGCCTCTGCCCGTCCGGAGGCTGCTTCACAGCCGCCTCCCTGCCGACCCAGAGCGCGATGCAGGGCGGCGACGGCGAGTGGCGCGGGTGGGCGAACAACGCCGTCGCGAGCATCCTCCCCTGACGAACGCGCGCGTTTCTAGCACCTCATGTCTTGGCGGGCAATCGCAGCGGCTCGTCGAGAGTCGCGTCGCGTTCCGAGACACGCTCGCGAGGAACTGGGCGTGCACGTACGCGGGTCCTTGGGGCACCGGTATTGGTGCTGAAGCGAGACGCCGGCCGCTGTGATGCGGTGAGCGGTGATACTGGCGACAACGTGCTCGTCGGGTTGGCGGACGACGACACGCTGGACGGTGGCGGCGCGCGGACGTCCTCGACGGCGATGCCGGAGAATGACTGATCGTGCGCGCGACGGGATGGCCGACCGCGTCCTGTGCGGCCCGGGAAAGACCGTGTCGTCGCGGACGCTGCCGATGCCGTCGTCGACTGCGATCCGTCGACGTTTCCCGAGTCCGCCCCGCGGCCGGCGCTGCGTAACCGGCTCGCGAAATCCTGGCCCCCGGATTGACCGTTGTGATCCGCCGCGTGCCGCAGCTCACGAGAGCGCCGGACGCGCCCAGCGGTCGGACCGATGCAGCCCGGAGTCTCCCCCCTTCGGCGGTTGCGCTGCGGGCCCAGCGCCACAGGTTCGTGGCAGTCCGAGCAGCGGCGGGCACGCGTGCAGCTGCGGCGGGCAGGGGCGGCCCACGCTTGGTCAGCCGGGGACGATGACGACCTCGTAACGGTCTGCGGTCGGGGGAATGCCCGTATCGAACTTCGCGTTGACGACCGCGAGCCACCTGCCGTAGCGGGTGGCGGTGCTCGGGACCTGGAACCGGTCGCTCCTGATGACTCTCTCGACCACGCCTGCGCGAAGGCGGGGGCCCAGCCGGACCCGCGTCACCCGGTTGCTGTTCTGCACCGCCCAGAGCCGCCGGCCGTGCAGCACGATTCCGTCGACGGTGGGCACGCTGACGCCGGCGATGTCGGCGCTTGCGCCGGTGCTCGGATCGACCCTGTACAGCTTGCCGTTGGCGGAGTGCGCCACGATGAGCGTCTTTCCGCGGGCCGTGGCCTGGATGCCATTGAGATTGAACTCGCCGCTCGTGTCCGCTGCCGGGCCGCTGAGGGCAAGCGTCCTGAATTGCGTGGAGACGCCGGCCCGACTGATCGGCACGAAGTAGAGCGTGGCCTGCTTGGAGTCGGTGAACCACGCGCCGCGCGGGTCACCGCCACGTCGTTGATGACGCTGGTCTGTGGATTGCCGAACTGGTACGTGGCGACCGTGGCCTTCGTCCGCGTGTCGTAGACGTACGCCTGTCCGGTGAATCCACCGGCCACGAACAGCAGCCGGCGGCACGGTCAAGCGCCATGCCCACGGCCATGCGGCCCGCGGGCACGTCGATGAACAGCTCGGCCGTCCCGCGCCGAAAATTGCCGCGGAAGATGTCGCCGCCGAACAGGTCTCCGGCGAAGAACGTGGCGCCGCCGGCCGGCGGTGATGCCCTCGGCCGATGTGGCGCCCGGCAGGACGATGACCTCCGCGGGTCGGGACGCGGCGGCCGGCACGGCCAGCGCCAGCGTCAGCGCGAGCGCCAGGAGCGAGAACACCGCCCTCGCGGTCAGCGCCGCAGGCAGATCCGATCTTCGGAAGGCCGTGCATCGAAGATCCTCCTGTCGAGGTTTCATCGAGGAGCGGGCCGGGTCATTATCGCCTGATGGTCGATGAAGATGCGAGGACGCGAAGCGGCGAAGCCTCACTGCGACGACGGGCGGCCCATCCGATCTCTGCAGAGCGGAGGCGTGAAAGCGAGCGGATGACAGCGCGACACGGTTCGGCCGCCTAGCCTCATCCGCTGTGCCGCAAGGCGAAGCTCGACATCCTCGCGCCGAGCGGGCCAAGCGCCACACCGCTCGTCTCGGGACGCGGTGTGAGTCTCCGTACTTGGTCCCCAACTCGTTCCCCGACTCGGCAGATACGACCCGATAAAGCTCAGCCGAGCGGCCGCTAAGTTCGCTTTGTCAAGGCCAAAATGAGCGTCTAGGCGCCTATCATAATCCGCGTGTCGGGGGTTCAAGTCCCTCCTCCGGCATCGAAAGGCGCTGCATAGCAGCACTCGCCGCCTAGGGACGTTGAGCCGGACCGGCTCTCACGGAGAGCGCGTGAGTTGGGTCCCTCTCTTCATCTCGAGAGAGATGCGACCCTCGCTCACCCGCCGTCACGCCTCCTCGCGTCCCTGGACCAGCCGGTGGGCGCAGAGCGCGAGCTCGAGGTTCAGGCGCGCGGTCGCGTCACCGCTGAGTCCGCCGGTGAGGTCGTCGATCTGGTTGAGCCGGTAGCGGAGCGTGTTGTAGTGGATGAACAGCTCCTCGGCGGCTCGTACCCGGTTGCCCTCGCAGCGCATGAACACCTCGAGGGTGTGCAGGAGGGAGCCGTTGTGGCCGCGGTCGTAGTCGAGGAGCGGACCGAGCGTCTCCGAACGGTGCCGGCGCAGCTCCTCTGACGGCAGCCGCGACAGGAGCCGATAGACCCCGAGCTCCTCGTGCTCGAGGACGAAGTCGTCGCCTCTGAGCTCGCGCCCGAGGGCCAGCGTCGACGCCGCCTCCTCGTAGCTGCGCCCGAGGTCATCCACGTCGTCGGCCACGCCGCCCGCCGCGACCATCACCCGCAGCTCGGGCCCGGCCCGCCGCAGCGCCGCATGGATGTCGTGCGTGATGCGGCCCAGCGCAGAGCCCGGTTCGACCAGCAGCGCGAGCCCCGAGCGCAGCCCCCAGACGATCGGCCGCGAGGCAACCGCCTCCAGCGCCGCGCGCACGAGACGGTCCTCGAGCGGCTGGCCGGCGACGCGGACTCGCTCGCCATCGCCCTCGCACAGCTCGACCAGCACGACCGCCCGCGCCCGGTCCATGTCCCAGCCCATCGCCGTCGCCCAGCGCGCGATCTCGGCCCGGTCCACCGGACGGCGCGACACCAGCTGCATCAGCAGCAGCGTGCGATGGCGCTGCTCGCTGAGCAGGACCGAGCGCTCCTGAGCGAGCGCCATCGCCGCGACCGTGGCCGCGTGCTCCATCGTCGTCAGCTCGTGAGCGACGACGTCGACGCCGCCGGTCCAGACGACGACCTCGCCATGCTCTGCGCCGCCCACCCGGATCGGGCGCACGACGTGCGGCGCCTCGGGCTCGGACGGGATGCCCTCCGTCGCGGCCAGGTCATTGCCCTGGGCGTCGCGGATCGCGACCGGGCGACGCACGAGCTCGGACACCGCCTCGGCGAGCTCGCTGAACGAGCCACCGTCCACGGCGACCTGGGTGAGCCGCATGTGGATCGCGTTGGAGCGCTCGAGCGCGACCGCCTGATGATCGAGGATCGACCCGAGCACCTGCGAGAGGATCTCGTCGAACATCATCTGCGGCGGCAGCCCGATGAGGGGAAAGCCGAGCCGGTCGGCGACTGCGAGCACGTCCTCCGGCACCGCCTCGACGTACAGGCCGAGCTTGAGCACGAGGCCCGCCAGCTCCCGCTCGGCGAGCGCCGGGACGAGCCGCGCGAGCGCGGTCGGGTCGTCGCGCATCGTGTAGCCCGTCGTCAGGAGCAGCTCGCCGCCGCGCATCCAGCGCACGATGTCGGCGTCCTCCATGACGTTGACGCCCCGGATGCGCCGCGCCGCGCCGCGGGCGCCCGCGACGAGCGTCGCCCCGCGCAAGCACGGAAGCGCCAGGGCGTCCTGCACGGTGATCGCCGCGTCCCCGCGCCGGGGATCGACCTCGTGCGACATGTCACGCGCGAGCATAGCGCCGGGTGCCAACGCAGGACCGTTCTTTCTGGCAAGAGCAGCCCATGACCCGCCGCCTCCAACTGCCTACAGTCGCGGGATGGAGACCACCGCCCGCACCGCTGTCATCGCCGTCGGGGGCAACGCCCTCCTGGAAGGCGACGGCCCCGCGACGATCGCCGAGCAGTTCGACGCCGCGCGACGGCTCGCGCCCGAGCTGTGCCGGCTCGTCGCCGAGGGATGGCGGATCATCCTGACGCACGGCAACGGCCCGCAGGTCGGCTTCATCATGCGTCGCTCGGACCTCGTCGCCGACATCGACCCAGCGCTGCCGCAGCTCGCGCTCGACATGGCGGTCGCCGACTCGCAGGGAAGCATCGGCTACATCCTCGGCGCGACGCTTCAGGGCGAGCTCCGCGCGGCCGGGCTGTCCCAGAGCGTCGTCGCGATGCTCACCCACACCGTCGTCGACGCCGACGACCCCGCGTTCATGACACCGACCAAGCCGATCGGGAGCTTCTACGAAGAGCGCGTCGCCCGACAGCTCGCGGAGGACAACGGCTGGGTGGTGGCCGAGGACTCCGGCCGCGGCTGGCGGCGGCTCGTCGCCTCCGCCGCAGCCCGTGCGGATCCTCGAACACGACGCGATCGACACGCTCGTCGGCGCGGGCTTCCTCGTCGTGGCCGCCGGCGGCGGCGGGATCCCCGTGGTCGAGGAGGCCGACGGCCGCCTGCGCGGCGTCGAGGCGGTGATCGACAAGGACTTCGCCTCGGCGCTGCTGGCCATCGCCGTCGGCGCCGACATGCTGTGCATCACCACCGGGGTCGACCGCGTGGCCGTGAACTTCGGCCGCCCCGACGAGCGCGCGCTCGACGTGGTCGACGCCGAGGAGGTGCGGCACCACCTGGCCGACGGGCAGTTCCCGGCCGGCAGCATGGGCCCGAAGATGCAGGCGGCGCTGCGGTTCATCGAGGCCGGCGGCGACGAGGTGCTCATCACCAGCCCCGACCGCCTGGCCGACGCGCTCGACGGCGGCACCGGCACGCGCGTCGTGGCCGCCGCGCGCACCGCGTAGCCGCGGTCGCGTGCGTGCCAGGCGCGCCGTTACGCCGCCATCGGCGGACGGCGCTGCGCCCACGGACGCGCGGCCTCGAAGGCGGCCGCCGCGCGGAGGACGAGCCCGTCGTCGAGGTGGCGCGCGGCGATCTGCAGCCCGACGGGAAGGCCGTCGTCCGTGAAACCGGCCGGCACCGTCGCGGCCGGCTGGCCGGTGAGGTTGAACGGAGCGGTGAACGAGAGCCAGGCGGTGTCGCGCACGTAGCGCCCGCCGACCCTCTCCGGCCCCTGCATGTGGACCGGGAAGGGCGGGACGGTCAGCGTCGGCGTGAGCAGCAGGTCGTAACGGCGCATGAACCGCCACATCGTGTTCTGCACCGCCTTGCGCACGGTGATCGCGTCGGTGAAGTCCTCGGCGCGCCATTCGCGCGTGACGAGGTCGACGAGGTGCGGCGACATCTCCGCGCCGTGGCGGGCGACGAGCTCGCGCATCCCGCGCAGATCGGTCTCGAGGGCGATGAGCGCGAGGAACGCGGCGCCGGGGTCGGCAAAGCCGGGATCGGCCTGCTCGACCTCGCAGCCGAGCTCCTCGAACGCGCCGACCGCCTCGCGGACGACCCGCTGCACCTCGGGGTCCACCGCGACGTAGCCGAGGTCGGGGCTGAAGGCGACGCGCAGGCCGCGCAGGCCGCCATCCGCGGCGCCCTCGGCGGCCGCCCGCCAGTCGACGTCTCCGGCCGGGATCGAGTGCCGGTCGCGGTCGTCGGGCCCGGCGATGACCGACAGGACGAGGGCCGAGTCGGCGACCGTCCGGCTGACCGGGCCGACGTGCTCGAGCCCCTCCCAGCTGGCGATTCCGGGGAGGCGCTCGTCGCGGCAGCTCGGGTACATGGGCACGCGGCCCATCGACGGCTTGATCCCGAACAGCCCGCAGAACGACGCCGGGATCCGGATCGAGCCGCCTCCGTCGGCCGCGATCGCCACCGGGCCCATGCCGGCGGCGACGGCCGCCCCCGAGCCGGCGCTGGACCCTCCCGAGGTCAGGTCGGGGTTCCACGGGTTGCGCACCGTCTCGGACACCGGGCTGTGGCTCGCGCCGCTGTAGCCGAACTCGGTCACGGCGGTCTTGCCGAGCACGATCGCGCCCGCGTCGCGCAGGCGCTCGACGACGATGTCGTCCTCGTCGGGGACGAAGTCGCGGTAGGCGGGCGAGCCGCCCGGCATCGGCATCCCCGCGACCGAGACGAGGTCCTTGATCCCGAGCGGCACGCCACACAGCGGCCCGCCCGGCGCGCCGCCGGCGAGGTCGCGCTCCAACGCGCGGGCGGCCTCGAGCGCATGGTCGTCGGCGCGATGGCAGAACGCGTGCAGACGCGGCTCGAGGCGGTCCATCCGGCGATGGACCGCCTCGACCACCTCGACCGGCGAGAGCTCGCGGCGGCGCACCGCCGCCGCGAGGTCGACCGCCGGTAGTGCGCAGGGATCCTCGGTCACTCCGCCGGGACCGGTTCGGGGACGGTGGCGCGCGACGCGGCTGCGCGCGGCGACCGCCTCGATCGCCAGGTAGGCGACGGCGCCGGTCACGAGGCCGACGACGGCGTCCGACCACTGCGGCGCCTCGTAGTGCACGAGGCCGGCGCAGAGCGCGCCGATCGCCCAGGCGGCGAAGGCGGTCGGTCGCGACCACGCCCACGACGCGCGTCTCGGCGGCGCCGCGGAGCAGCACCTGGTCGGCGATCAGGACGGCGCCGATCGGGGGCACGAACACGCTCAGGATCACGAGCCAGCTCAGGAAGTGGCTCCACACCCCGGCGAGCGCGATGCCCACACCGGCCAGGCCGAGGAGCAGCGTCAGGACGCGCATGCGGCCGCCGACGATGTGGCTCCAGCTCACCGCCCCGTTGTACAGGCAATGCGAGCAGACGGAGCCGAGGTTGACGAACACGAAGACGATCGCGAGCGCGCTCAGCAGCGGACCGGCGCCGTCGGCGACAAGCGGCAGGAAGTTCCCGCCGTCACTCGCGGGCGCCGCGATCGCGCCCGCCGCGACGACGACGCCACCCGTGAGCTGGGCGACCATGCTCGCGACAGGAAACGCGGTGAACGCGGCGAGCACGGCCTCACGGCCGTTGCGCGACCAGCGCGTGAAGTCGGCCGTCATCGTCCCCGAGTCGGCGAACGTGGCCATGATGAGCGAGACCGCGGCGCCGAAGCTCAGCGACCCCGCCGCTGCGCCGCCGACCCCGCCGTAGCTGAAGATCGCGCCGAGGTCGTGGTCCTTGGCCACCAGCGCGAGCGCGATGCCGGCGACGATCACGAACAGCGGCGCGGCGATCGCGCCGAGCACCGACAGCGCGCGGATGCCGACGAACGTGATCGCGATGAACAGCGCGCCCGCGCCGACGATGACGAGCGGCTGGCTCCAGCCGAACGAGGCGTTGATGGTGGCGCCGGTCGCGCCGGTGTTGAACGCGAACCACCCGACGACGATCGTCGCCAGGAAGCCGGACGCGACGATGTACCCGACGCGCCCGAACGTCTGCGTGGCCTGCAGCGCGAAGCTGCGGCCGGTGCTGCCGGCGCGGTGGCTCAGCAGCCCGACGTAGACGAGCATCACGAGGTTGGCGACGGTGATCGCGGCGACGCCGCGCCAGAAGCCGAGCAGCGCGACGACGACACCGCCCGGGACCGCGTTCGTGAGGATCATCGGGAACCCGAACCACACGGCTGCGACCTCGGAGAGGCGCTTGCGGTGGTCGGCGGGGACGGCGGTCTGCTCGAACTCCGACTCGAGCTCGATCCCGCCGACGCGGTCGGCGTCGGATCTCGACATGGCCGCGTCGGCGGCGGGACTGGACACACTCATGGGGCGCTCTCCTCTGGCGCTGGGCATGGGCACGTCGTCGCCGGGCCGGCCCAGCGGGCCGGCCGACGACGGATGCGACGGCTGATCGGTGGGTGAGCTGCTAGTGGTGCTGGTCGGCCGGGCGGGTGAGCTGTGGCTGCAGCCAGGCGTACAGGACGCCGAGGGCGTTCATCGCGACGGCCGCCCACAGCGACGCGAAGGCGTCCTGCGGGTGCAGCCCGAAGCCGCCGAAGTAGGTCGCGAAGTACGACGCGAAGCCGAAGAACATGCCCGGCACGAAGCTGAGCGCGGGCACGAGGCGCCCGACGAGGATCATCAACGAGTTCAGCACGCCGAGGATCACCATCTGGGCGATCGTGAACGAGGTCCCTGTCCAGTGGTGCGAGGCCTCGGTGAACCCCAGCACGATCAGCATCGCTGTGAACGAGCCGAGGACCTGGACGGGCAGGATCTTGCGGATCACGTCGCGCTTCGGGCCTCCGGCGGCGAACGTTCCCGCCCAGCTGATGAAGACGGCCCACGGCGGGAAGTGCGGCGACCCGTTCGAGATCGGGACGGTCGTGATCGCGAGCAGCGAGGCGGAGAGCTCGGTCGGGAGGTTCAGCCAGCTCCGGCGGCGTTCGGCCGGGGCCGGCCCCGCCTCGGGGGTGCCCTCGTCGCGCCCGTAGCGCGGGTTGGTGATGTCTGAGGCCACGGCGTGCCCTCCTAGGCTCGGGGGACCGGTGCGGTCCGGTGGATGACGGTCTCGTGACGGGTCTCGACGGTGACGCGGCCGTTGCGGACGACCCACAGGCGCGGCGGGATGTCGGCGAGGACATCCGCCACCAGCGGGCTGTCGCAGACGACGAGGTCGGCCCGCCGTCCCTCCGCGAGCCCGTAGTCCTGCAGGCCGATCGAGCGCGCCGCGTCGTACGTCGCCATGCGCAGGACCTCGGACTGGCTGTGGGGGGTCCCGAACTGGGCCGCGTGCGCGAGCAGGTTGCCGATCTGCAGCATGTCGGCCTTGCCGAACGGCGTGAACGCGTTGCGCACGTTGTTGGACGAGAACGCCACGTTCACGCCCGAGTCGCGCAGCAGGTGGACCGGGGTCAGGCCGCGCCGCTGGTTGCGCTCGTCGCCGCGGCCACCGAGGTACAGGTCGGTCGCGGGCAGCGTGACGATGCTCACGTCGGCCTCGCGCAGGCGCTCGATCACCGGCGCGGCCTCCTCCCGGGTCAGGGACCCGAGGCTGGTCACGTGGCCGAGCGACACGCGGCCCTGCCAGCCGTGCTCGATCGCCTTCTCGGCGATGTAGCCGGCGGCGGCGTAGCGCTCGTCGGCGGCGTCGTCGGCGAAGTCGGCGTGCATGTCGACCGGCACGTCGAAGCCCCGGGCGAGCTCGAAGACGAGGTCGATGTGGCGCTTGGTGTCGTCCCACGTGCGCTCGTTGTAGGGACAGCCGCCGACGACGTTGGCCCCCAGCCGCAGCGCCTCCTCCATGAGCTCCAGGGTGCCCGGCGCCTTGACGATGCCCTCCTGCGGGAAGGCGACGACGTCGAGATCGAGCAGCTCGCGGTACTCGTCGCGGACGGTGAGCGCGGTCTCGACGCCGAGCAGGCCCTGGATCGGGTCGACGTCCGGGTGGGCGCGGACCGCGATCGTCCCGTGGGCGACCGCCATGTCGAGCACGGCGCGCGAACGCTCGAGGACGTCGTCGCGGTCCTGCTCGGCCTTGAGCTCCGCGGTGAGGCGGATCGCCTCCGCGAGCGTGCCGTCGCGAGCGGGCTGGCGGCGATAGATCAGTGCCTTGTCGAGGTGCATGTGCGGCTCGACGAAGCCGGGCAGCACGGCGCGGCCGCCCGCGTCGATCGTGCGGCCCGCCTCGGCGTCGATGCCGGGCTGCGATCGCGGCGATGCGCTCGCCCTCGATGGCGATGTCGACCGGCGGCCGGTCGTCCCAGACGCGGGCGTTCGTGATCAGCAGATCCATGTGTCTCCCCTCGGTCGCCGTGGGATGGGCCAACGGCGACGCTCGAGCAGCATGGCGCGACCGGTTCCCCGTGTCATTGGCAGACGGTGCCGGATCCAGGCGCGCCTGTCTTGGCAGCTCGTGCCCATGAACCCCGAGCGGCCCAGTCCTACAGTGCCGACATGCCCGTTCGCTGCCTCGTCCGCCCCGGCTCGTACTTCGACTCGGTCGTGCTCATGCGGGTCGCCGCCGAGCTCGGGGCGCTCCCGGGCGTGCGCAGCGCGAGCCTCGTCATGGCGACCGCCTCCAACAAGGACGTGCTCGGCGCCGCCGGCCTGCTCGCCGACGAGGCCGCCGCGGCGGGCGCCAACGACCTCCTCGTCGCCGTCGATGCCGACGAGTCGAGCGTCGACGACGCCTTCGCCGCCGCCGACGAGGCGCTGAACCAGCGCGCCGCGCCGCCGCCGACCACGGACGGCGAGCCGCGCCGGCCGCGTGCGCTCGCGGAGGTCGACGCCGGCCTGGCGGTCATCTCGACCCCCGGGCCGGTACGCCGCGGCGGAGGCACGCAAGGCGCTGCGGCTCGGCATGAGCGCGTTCGTGTTCAGCGACAACGTGCCGCTCGAGCAGGAGGTCGCGCTCAAGCGCGAGGCGCACGAGCGCGGGTTGCTCGTCATGGGTCCCGACTGCGGGACGGCGATCATCGGCGGCGTGCCGCTCGGCTTCGCCAACGAGGTCCGCCGCGGCGACATCGGCCTCATCGGCGCCTCGGGCACCGGGCTGCAGCAGGTCTCGAGTCTCATCGACGGCTGGGGCGCCGGCGTGAGCCAGGCGATCGGCGTCGGCAGCCACGACCTCGGTGCCACGGTCGGCGCCGTCTCGATGCTCGACGCGCTCGACGCGCTCGCCGACGATCCCGCCACGCGGGTGCTCGGGCTCGTCTCCAAGCCGCCCGATCCCGACGTCGCCGAACGGGTGCTCGCGCGCGCCGCGACGAGCGGCAAGCCCGTCGTGGCCGCGTTCATCGGCGCCGACCCCGACGGAGCGCCCGACGGCGTGACCGTGGCGCCGACCCTCGAGGAGGCCGCGCGTCTGCTCGTCCACGCCGCGACCGGCGAGTCGCCGTCGACCGAGCCGGACGGCGACGTCCCGACCGCCGCGCCCCGCGGCGAGCGCCGCCTGCTGCGCGGCCTCTACGCCGGCGGCACGTTCGCCTATGAGGCCGAGGTGCTGCTCGCGCCCCGCCTCGGAGCGATCAGCGACGAAGCCCGGGCGCCGGCCGCCGGCCGCGCCGCCGAGCTGCCCGACGCGCACCTCATCCTCGATCTCGGCGACGACCGCTTCACCGTCGGGCGCCCGCATCCGATGATCGACCCCGCCGTGCGGCTCGACATGCTGCGGGCCGCGGGCGAGGACCCGCGCACCGCCGTGATCGTCCTCGACGTCGTGCTCGGCCACCTCGCCGCCGAGGATCCCGCCGGCGACCTCGCGCCCGTGATCGCCGACATCACCGCGCGCGACGACGCCCCGTTCGTGGTCGCGTTCGTCGTGGGCACCGCGGCCGACCCCCAAGGGCTCGAACGCCAGGAGCGCACGCTGCGCGAGGCGGGCGCCCGGCTGGCCGGCTCGAGCAGCGCCGCGGCACGACTCGCGCAGGCTCTTCTTCCCGCGGAGGTGGCGGCATGAGACCGCCTGAGTCAAACCATGGTGGCGCGCTCGGAGGCCTGCTGACGGGCACGCCGGATCTGGTCAACGTCGGCGTCGAGTCGTTCGCCGCGCCGCCCGCCGCCCACGGCGCGCGCGTGGTGAGCCTCGACTGGCGCCCGCCCGCCGCCGGCGACGACGCGCTCGGCCTGAGGCTCGCCGGCCTGATCGCCGACCCGGCGATCGAGGCGGCCAACGCGGAGGCGCTCGAGCGGATGCTCGCGGTCCGCGCGCACTGGATCGACGTCGCGCGCGCCGACGAGGCGCTCCCGCAGCTCGGCGAGGAGCGGCTGCTGCTGCACGCCGGCCCGCCGATCGCATGGGAGGAGATGTGCGGGCCGATGCGCGCCGGGGTCATCGGCGCGGCGCTGCTCGAAGGATGGGCGGACACGCCCGAGGCGGCCGAGGAGATGGCGGACGCCGGCGAGATCGCGTTCTCGCCCTGCCACCACCACGACGCGGTCGGCCCGATGGCCGGGATCATCTCGGCGTCGATGCCGCTGATCGTCGCCGAGGACCCGGCGACCGGCCGGCGCGCGTACACGAACCTCAACGAGGGCGCGGGCCGCTGCCTGCGCTATGGAGCGCTCGGCGACGACGTCATGCAGCGCCTGCGCTGGATGAACGAGCGCCTCGGCCCGAGCCTGCGGGCCGCGCTGCGCGACCTCGACGAACCGATCGACCTCAAGTCGATCACCGCACAGGCCCTGCAGATGGGCGACGAGTGCCACAGCCGCAACGTCGCCTCGAGCGCGCTCCTGACCCGCGCGCTCGCACCCGGGCTCGCCCGCCACGCGGACCTCGGCGGCGTGGAGGCACTCGACTTCCTCCGCACGAACGACTACTGGTTCCTGAACTTCTCGATGGTGGCGAGCAAGCTCGGCACCGCGGCCGGGCACGGCGTGCCGCACTCGACCGTCGTCACGACCTTCGCGCGCAACGGCGTGACGGTCGGGATCCGCGTGAGCGGCGCCGGCGATGCGTGGTTCACCGCGCCCGCCGCCGAGATCGACGGCCTCTACTTCCCGGGCTACGGGCCCGAGGACGCCAACCCCGACATCGGCGACAGCGCCATCGCCGAGACCTACGGCCTCGGCGGCTTCGCGCTCGCGGCCGCGCCCGCGATCGTCGGCTTCGTCGGCGGCACGACGGCCGAGGCGATCCGCACGAGCGAGGAGATGGCGACCATCACCGTCGGCCGCCACCGCGAGTACCAGCTCCCGGTGCTGCGCTTCGCCGGCAGCCCGCTCGGCAC
>CAWBBQ010000033.1:0-20600 GCA_963787065.1 uncultured Actinomycetes bacterium | reverse complement strand
TCGGCAAGCTGCAGTACGGCGCGGTCGGCGGTGGGACGTCTACGGCGACCGCAGCGGCTTCGTCAAGATCGTCGGCGACGCGAAGTACGGCGAGATGGTCGGCGGGCACATCGTCGGCTCGCGCGCCACCGAGCTGATCCAGGAGCTCGTCAACGTCAGGGCGCTCGAGGGCGGCTACAGCGAGGTCGCCCGCATCATCCACGGTCACCCCACGCTGTCGGAGGCGGTCATGGAGGCCGCCCGCGCCGCCGACGGCTGGCTGATCCACGGGTAGCGTCGTGGCCCACGACGGGCCGACGTTCTACTTCGACCTCGGCAGCCCCGACGCGTACCTGGCCGCCGAGCGCGTGCTGGCCACGATGCCGGTGGCCACCGAGTGGATCCCCGTGCTCGCCGCGTCGCTGCCCGCGGCCGAGGACTTCGAGACGTTCCGCTGCGCCCAGGAGCGCGCGACCGTGCTGGCCGACGTCGAGACGCGCGCGGCACGGCGCGGGCTGCAGCCGCTGCGCTGGCCCGACCCGTTCCCGTTCGACAGCGCCCTGGCCATGCGCGCGGCGACCTACGCCAAGCAGATCGGGCGCACCGTGGCCTTCGGCCTGGCCGCCTTCCGCCAGGCGTTCGCCGGAGGTCGCTCGCTCGGCGACCCCGACGCCGTGCTGATCGCCGCCGCGGCGTGCGAGATGCACCCGGCCGCGCTGCTCAAGGCCGTCGAGCTGCGCTCCGTGCGCGACGAGCTCGACCGCCAGACCGTGCTGGCCGTGCGGCTCGGCGTGCGCGACGTGCCCGCCGTGCGGGTCGGCGCCCGCGTGTTCCACGGAGACGGCGCGCTCGACGCCGCGGCCCGCGCCGCCGCGCGATGAGGGCCAAGGCGGCCTACCGGCTGCTCGTCGGGCGCGACACCGTCGAGGTGGTGGGGATCGCCGACGGCGAGACGCTGCTGCTGTGGGACCTCGCGCCCCGCCAGGTGCGCCGCTTCGCGCGCGTCGTGCGCGAGGACCTCCACACGCTCGAGGCCGACGACTTCATGTCCCGCTGGACGCTCGTCCAGGGGCCCGACGACCTGTGACGCCGACCGCCGAGCAGCTCCGCGCCTGGCGGCTGCGGCGCCACCGGCTCGACGCGCCCGCCCCGGCGCCGCATTCCTGGGGGGCGGCGAGCTCGAGCTGCGCTGGGCGGGGTAGGGCGCGGCCTCGGCGTGAGCGTGGGCGCCGGCCAGGGCATGGAGTCACCGGTGCGCGGGGGTGGGGCGCGGTCCGAGCGCGATTGGCGACGGTATGCGGTATCAGTCGCCCTCGGACGGCCGGTTGCGCCCACGCCGACGCCCGTAGACTCCGCGCCATGGCGCAGCACGAGCTTCCCGAGGCCGAGGTCGCCCGCGAGTGGTTGGCCACGATGATGCTCATCCGGCGCTTCGAGGAGCGCGCGGGCGAGATGTACGCGAAGGCCAAGATCGGCGGGTTCCTGCATCTGGCCATCGGTGAGGAGGGGACGATCGTCGGCGCCGCGCGGGCGATGCGCGACGAGGACTACCTGATCTCCACCTACCGCTCGCACGGCCACGCGATCGTGCGCGGCACCAGCCCGGACAACGTCATGGCCGAGCTCTTCGGCCGCGTCGACGGATGCTCGCACGGGCGCGGCGGGTCGATGCACATGTTCGACCTCGAGCGGCGCTTCATGGGCGGCTACGGCATCGTCGGCGGCAACCTGCCGATCGCGACGGGGATGGGACTCGCGGCCGAGCTGCTCGGCACCGAGGACGCAACGCTGTGCCAGTTCGGCGACGGCGCCGCCAACCAGGGCACGTTCGGCGAGGCTCTGAACCTCGCAGCGCTGTGGAAGCTGCCGGTCGTCTTCATGGTCACCAACAACCAGTTCGGCATGGGCACCGCGCTCGAGCGCCATTCGGCCGTGACCGACCTGCACAAGCGCGGCGAGGGCTTCGGCGTGCCCGGCATGCGCTGCGACGGCATGGACGTGCTCGACACCTTCAACGTCACGCGCGAGGCCCTGCGCCGCGCCCGCGAGGACCGCCAGCCGATGCTCGTCGAGGCGATCACCTACCGCTTCCGCGGGCACTCGATGGCCGACCCCGAGGAGTACCGCACCAAGGAGCAGGTCGAGGAGTGGCGCCAGCGCGACCCGATCAGCTCGTTCGGCCGGCGCCTGGTCGACGAGGGCGTGATCGGCGAGCCCGACCTCGACGAGCTCGACGGCCAGGCCGTCGCCGCCGTCGACCAGGCCGTGACGTTCGCCGACCGCTCGCCGCACCCCGAGCCCGAGTCGCTGTACGACGACATCTACGTGCTCGGCGGGCAGCTCCGCGGCTGGTACTCGGTCGACGAGCGCTCGGCCGGCGTCCACCGTGGCGAGGACGAGCGCGAGCTCGCCCAGGACGGCGCGCGCCGCGAGCAGTTCGAGGCGGTGGTCGAGAGCCAGTCCGGCGACGTCGGCGACTCGGGTGGCGGCCCGTCGGACGCCTCGCAGGACGAGGGCAAGGACGACGAGGCCCCGCAGGAGGCAGAGGACACCGAGCGGGCGGAGGCCTGAGCATGGCGACGGCGGAGGAGCAACGGGCCGGC
The DNA here is from genome assembly GCA_963787065.1 of uncultured Actinomycetes bacterium. GTDB lineage: Bacteria > Actinomycetota > Thermoleophilia > Solirubrobacterales > Solirubrobacteraceae > JAOPZW01. Next base: position 18,018 of record CAWBBQ010000033.1, on the reverse strand, counting down.
GGCGAGCAGTCCACACGCACGCTGCGCTACCGCGAAGCGCTCAACGAGGCGTTGCGCGAGGAGCTGAGCCGCGACGAGCGCGTGTTCCTGATGGGCGAGGACATCGGGGTCTTCAACGGAGCCTTCAAGGTCACCCAGGGGCTGCTCGAGGAGTTCGGCGACAAGCGCGTGCGCGACACACCGATCTCCGAGAACACGATCGTGGGCATGGGCGTGGGCGCCGCGATGGTCGGCCTGCGGCCGGTGATCGAGCTGATGACGGTCAACTTCTCGCTGCTGGCCATGGACCAGATCGTCAACTCGGCCGCGCACATCCGCTACATGTTCGGCGGCCAGGTGGCGGTGCCGCTCGTGGTGCGCATGCCGCAGGGCGCCGGTCACCAGCTCGGGCCGACGCACTCGCACTGCTTCGAGGCGCTCTATCTCCACGTCCCCGGGCTGCTCGTCGCCGTCCCCGCCACCGCGGCCGACGCGAAGGGCCTGCTCAAGGCGGCGATCCGCGACGACAACCCCGTCGTGTTCATCGAGCACGAGTACCTCTACGGCCAGCGCGGCGAGGTCCCCGACGACGACGACCACCTCGTCGACTTCGGCCACGCCGCGATCCGCCGCGAGGGCGAGGACGTCACGATCGTCGGCGTCTCGCGGATGGCCCTGACCGCCGAGAAGGCGGCCGCGATCCTGGCCGACGAGCACGAGGTCGAGGCCGAGGTGATCGACCCGCGCACGCTGCGCCCGCTCGACCTCGACACGATCCTCGAGTCGGTGCGCAAGACCAACCGCTGCGTCGTGGTCGAGGAGGGCTGGCCCCACGGCGGCGTCGGCGCCAACCTCGCCGCGCTGATCCAGGAGCAGGCCTTCGACGATCTCGACGCCCCGGTGGGAAGGGTCACCGGAGCCGACGTGCCGATGCCGTACTCCAAGCCGCTGGAGCAGATCGCCTTCCCGCACGAGCCGCAGGTCGTCCAGGCCGTCCTGGCCACGTTCCGCGACCTGTAGCGGACGCGCTCAACGTTGGGGCCCGGCGGCCGATCACCGGTCCGTGCCGATGCCTGCGACAAGCCTGCCCGACGGTCCGTTGGGCGAGGGCGTCCTCGGCCCGGCCGGCGACGTCGCGGGCATCGACGTCGACGAGCACCGCCGCGCGCTCGCGCAGCTGGCCGACGCTGAGGCGCGCTTCTCCAGCGCGTTCGAGAACTCGGGCATCGGCATGACCATCACGTCGCTCGAAGGCCGCTACGTGCGCGTCAACCCCGCCTTCGCGCGGATGGTCGGCAGATCGGTCGCCGAGCTGGTCGGCATGCACGTGCAGGAGGTGACGCATCCGGAGGACGCCGGCCGCGAAGCGGAGACGTTCACGCGCCTCGTCGCGGACCCGACGGTCGACATCCGTCGTCAAAAGCGCTATGTGCGTCCGGGCGGCCGCGAGGTGTGGGCGTCGCTGACGGTCTCCGCCGTCGTCGGGCCCGACGGCGCGGCGCGCTACGTGATCGCGCAGATGATCGACATCAGCGACCAGCACGCGGCCGAGGTCGCGCTGGCCGCCAGCGAGCGCCGCTTCCGCACCCTCGCCGTGGCCTCCCCGGTGGGCATCTTCCGCCGCCGCCGCCGACGGACGGGTGATGTACGCCAACGCGCGGATGGCCGACCTCTTCGGCTGTGGGTCGGACCAGCTCGATGCCGCGGTCTGGACGGAGGCGGTGGCCTCCACGAGCCGCCATCTGCTCGACCGCGCCAGCGAGGCGCTGCAGGCAGGCAGCCGGTCGGAGACGCTCGAGGTCGAGCTGGACCGGTCGCGCGCCGGCGCGCGCTGGGTGCGGATCGACATGGGCGCCGTCCCCGACGGTGACCAGACGCCCTACGTGGTGGGCACCGTCACCGACGTGACGGCCGAGGTCGAGGCGCGCACCGAGCTCGCCACGCGCGAGGCCGAGTTCCGTCTGCTGGCCGAGCACTCGGGCGACTTCCTCTCGCGCCACGACGGTCGCGGCCGCTTCCTGTACGCCTCACCGGCCTGCGAGGCGCTGCTCGGAGTGCGCCCCGAGCAGCTCGTGGGGCGCACGGCCGCGGAGGCCGGCCTCCTGTCGCAGCGCTCGGACGGGTCGGCAGCGGCCGCGGCCTTCTCCGAGGGCAGGGACGATGGGACGACCGTCGTGTTCCGGATCGTGCGCGCCGACGGCGAGGTCCGCTGGCTGGAGACCGCCGCGCGCGCCGTCCCCCACCGCGACGGTCAGGCGCGCGAGATCGTCGCCGTCACACGCGACGTGTCCGACCGCAAGCGGGCCGAGGACGAGCTCGCCCGCCAGGCGCTGCACGACACGCTGACCGGGCTGCCCAACCGGGCGCTGTTCCTCGATCGTCTCCAGCAGGCGCTGCGCCGCGCGCGCCGCCGGCCGGCGGGCGTCGCCGTGCTGTTCATCGACCTCGACCGCTTCAAGCTCATCAACGACTCCTTCGGCCACGCCGCCGGCGATCGCGTGCTGTGCGACGTCGCGGCCCGGCTGCGTGACGAGCTGCGCCCCGCGGACACGATCGCCCGGTTCGGCGGCGACGAGCTGACGATCCTGTGCGAGGACGTCCCCGGCGAGCCGTTCGCCCGGGGCATCGCCGAGCGGATCGCCGCGCTCTTCGAGCAGCCGTTCGTCGTCGACGACAGCGAGGCGTTCCTGCAGGCCAGCATCGGGATCGCGCTGGCCGGCCCCGACGACACGCCCGAGAACCTGCTCCGCGACGCAGACGCGGCCATGTACCGCGCCAAGGACGCCGGCCGCGCTCGCATCGAGGTGTTCGACGAGGCGATGCGCGCCGACGCGCGCGACCGCGTGGCCACCGAGGCCGCGCTGCGCCGGGCCATCGAGCGCGACGAGCTGCGCCTGCACGTGCAGCCGGTCGTGGCGCTGGCCTCCGGGCGCATCCAGGGCTTCGAGGGGCTCGTGCGCTGGCAGCATCCGCAGCGCGGGCTCGTGGCGCCGGACGCGTTCATCCCGCTGGCCGAGGAGACCGGGCTGATCGTGCCGATCGGCCGCTGGGTGCTGCGCGAGGTCTGTCGCACGCTGCGCCGCTGGCACGCCGAGCTGGGTCGCGAGTGGGTCCAGTGCAGCGTCAACCTGTCGGTCCGCGACCTGCAGCAGCCCGATCTGGTGGAGAGCGTCCGCGCGGCGCTCGACGAGACCGGCGTGAGGCCCGACCGCCTCGTGCTGGAGATCACCGAGAGCGCGGTCATGGAGAGCGCCGCGGGCACGGTCGACACGCTGCACCGGCTCAAGGCGCTCGGCGTGCGCGTGGCGCTCGACGACTTCGGCACCGGCTACTCGTCACTGGCGCGCCTGCACCGGTTCCCGCTCGACGTGATGAAGATCGATCGCAGCTTCACCGCGGCCCTCGGCGAGGACCACGACGGCGCCTCGATCGCCGCGGCGATCGTGTCGCTCGGCCACGCGCTCGGTCTCGGGGTCGTGGCCGAGGGCATCCAGGATGAGGCGCAGCTCCGTGCCATCCAGCGCCTGGGATGCTCGTTCGGGCAGGGCTACCACTTCGCTCGCCCCGCGCCGCCCGAGACGTTCGACGACGCCCTGCTCGCCGTCGAAGGGCCCTGACCTGCCGCTCGGCGGCGTCCGGCGGCCGCCGACGCGCGCGCGAGCGCGCCACGGGGAGGCGCAGGCCGGCGGGGCGGAGGACTTCCGGCCCGCTGGGCGAACCCCACCGTCACGGCTCGCACACGGCGTGTGCGGGCCGCGAACGAACCGACCTCTCCAGGAGCAGCCTCGATGTCCAAGACCAGCACCTCCGCGTCCCCCTCGACCGCCGCACCGCGCACCAAGCGCGCGCGCCGCGCCACCACCCTGGGGCGCCGCACGCGCCGCGCGGCCACCCACGGCGTCAGCCACGAGCAGATCGCCGTACGCGCGTACGAGATCCACCTGTCCGACACGGACGGCGACGCACTCGACCACTGGCTGGCCGCCGAGCGCGAGCTCGCCGGGGCCTGAGTCCCGGCACGCCGCCGACCGAGACGGGACACGCCGCCGCGACGCGCATGTAGCATCGCGACCCATGCCCGACGTCGTCATGCCTCGGCTGTCCGACTCCATGGAGGAGGGCACGATCCTCAAGTGGCTCAAGTCGTCCGGCGACGACGTGGCCAAGGGCGACGAGCTCGTCGAGATCGAGACCGACAAGGCCACGATGACCTACGAGGCCGACAGCGAGGGGGCGCTGGAGATCGTGGCCGAGGAGGGTTCGACCCTCTCGATCGGCGAGGTGATCGCGCGAATCGGCGAGGGCGCCCCGGCCGAGTCGACCGGCGAGGGCGGATCTTCGGAGGAGGGCGAGCAGCAGGCGGCCGCCGGGGACGGCGACGGCGGCTCCGGCGATGGCGCAGGTGCGCCGACGGCGACCGCCGAGCGGACCGAAGCGGACGCCGGCGAGCCCGAGGGCGAAGACGACGGGGACCAGGAGGGTCAGGGCGACGACGCCGATGGTGAGGGCACCCCGGACGCCGAGGCCGAGGCCGCCCCGGACGCCGAGGCCGCCCCCGACGCCGAGGCCGCCCCCGACGCCGAGGCCGAGCCCGCCCCCGAGGCGCGCAACGGCGATGCCCCGCCGCAGGAGCAGGCCGACGCGAAGGAGCAGGCCGGCGCGAAGGAGCAGGCCGGCGAGAGCGACGGCGAGCGGACCGGGACGAAGGCCGCCGCCCCCGCGACAGACGGCGACGGCGGGCGGCCGAAGGCCTCGCCCGTGGCCCGGCGCATAGCGCGCGAGCACGGCATCGACCTGTCCGCGCTGGAGGGCACCGGCCCCGGCGGGCGGATCGTCAAGGCCGACGTCGAGGCCGCCGCGTCCGGCGGCGCGGCCGAGCCGCAGGCGGAGGCCGGCACGGCCGAGCCCGAGGCGCCGACCGAGGCGGAGGCCCGCGCCGAGCCGGAGGCGGAGGGCGAGGCGCCCAAGGCCCCCGCCCCGGCGGAGACCGGCACGGCCAAGGGCGACGTGACCACGCAGGAGCCCTCCCGCATCCAGCAGCTCATCGCGCGGCGGATGGCGGAGTCCAAGGCCACGATCCCGCACTTCACGCTGTCCATGGACGTCGACATGGACCGGGCGGTGGAGCTGCGCAGCCAGCTCAAGGGGCTGGCCGAGGCGCGCGACTCCGCGGTCCCCTCCTACAACGACATGGTCGTCAAGGCCAGCGCGATCGCGCTGCGCGACTTCCCGCTGGCCAATGCGTCCTACCGCGACGGCCACTACGAGCTGCACAGCCGCGTGAACATCGGCGTGGCCGTCGCCGGCTCGGACACGCTGATCGTCCCCACGATCTTCGACGCCGACCACAAGGGGCTCGGGCAGATCGCCCAGGAGACGCGGGCGCTGGCCGAGAAGGTCCGGGACGGCAAGGTCTCGCCGCCCGAGCTGTCGGGCGGCACCTTCTCGATCACCAACCTCGGCATGTACGGCGTGACGAGCTTCACCGCCGTGATCAACCCGCCGCAGTCGGCGATCCTGGCCGTGGGCAAGCTCGAGCCCAAGCCCGTCGTGCGCGACGGCGAAGTCGTCGTGCGCGACACGATGAACCTGACGATCGCCTGCGACCACCGGATCCTGTCCGGGGCTCCGGCCGCGGAGTTCCTCGCCCGGATCAGGGAGATCCTCGAGCAGCCGATCGCGCTGGCGCTGTAGGCCGGCTCAACGCGCCTGGCGGCCCGGGTTGTCAGGGCCGCTGATCGTGGCGTTGGGCCGCTGGTCGGGGTCGCGCGTGACGCCGGGCGGTTCCTGGTCGGTGGTGACGAGCACGCAGAACGACCGCCGCGGGTCGGGGCCCGGGACGCAGGTGCGGTACAGGTCGGGCCCCTGCTTGACCGTGTCCATGGCGTCGACGTTGGCGCGGAACCGGGCCTCCGCCTCGCCGAGCACGAACCGCCGTGCGCTCGCCGCCTGGCGGGCGAAGTCACGCTCCTGGGCCTGCACAGCCGGTCGATGGGCCAGGCCGATGGCCAGCAGCACGACCGCCGTGGCGCCGAGCAACACCGTGCCCGCGCGGTCGTCGGCCACGACCTTGGGGAGGCTCGGCCGCCGGTGGCGCACCCAGCGGCCGGCCAGGGGCGCGCCGACGGCCACGACCACGAGGTTGAAGAAGCCGGCCAGGAGCAGCGCGGGAAACAGCCCCGGCCCGCGGTCGCCGGCGATCGGCAGCAGGTGCAGCAGCAGCGCATCGACGACGAGCGCCAGGACGAAGGTGGGCCACATCGTCGCGCCGCGCAGTCGCCAGCGCAGCCGCGTCCACCACACGCGCTCCCTCATGCCTCAAGCAGCGTAGCCCGCCACTAGACTCCGCAGCCGACCACAGAGCGCCGGCCCGCCACGAAGGGAGGGACACCGCGATGGCCACGAGCACCGCCCGGGCGGACTGGGCGCACGACCCCTCGGGGGCGTCCGAGCACCTGACGCTCGCCGACCGCGTCGAGCTGCTGCGCTACATGCTGCTGATGCGCGGCATCGAGGAGCGGGCGATGAACCTCTACCGCCAGGGACGCGTGCCGGGCTCGTTCTACGACGGCTACGGCCAGGAGGCGGTGTCGGTCGGGGCGGCGTTCGCGATGGCCCCGCAGGATCGGCTGTGCGTCCTGCACCGCGACCTCGGCGCGCACCTGATCCGCGGCGTCACGCCGACGCGGATCCTGGCCCAGTACATGGGCCGGGAGGGTGGCATCACCGGGGGCCGCGACGGCAACGTGCACTTCGGCGACCACCGGCTCGGCTGCGTCGGGATGGTGTCGATGCTGCCCGACATGATGCTCGTGGCGACGGGCATGGCGATGGCCTTCAAGCTGCGCCGCGAGCGCCGCTGCGCGATCACCTGGTTCGGCGACGGCTCGACCTCGCGCGGCGACTTCCACGAGGCGATGAACTGGGCCGGCGTCCAGCGGCTCCCGGTCATCTTCGTGCTCGAGAACAACCAGTACGCCTACTCGACCCCGCTCAAGCAGCAGTTCGCGGTCGACCCGGTCGAGCGCGCGGCGGCCTACGGCTTCCCCGGCGTCAGCGTCGACGGCAACGACGCCGAGGCGATGTTCGAGGCCTCGCGCCAGGCCCGCGAGCGCGCGCTGGCCGGCGACGGCCCGACGCTGATCGAGGCGCTGACCATGCGCATGCACGGCCACGCCGCCCACGACGACATGAAGTACGTGCCCAAGGAGCAGGTCGAGGAGTGGCGCAAGCGCGACCCGATCGACCGCCAGGAGACGCGGCTGCGCGAGCTCGGCGCCGACACCGAGGCCGTGCGCGCCGAGGTCCGCGCGGCGATCGACGCCGGCACCGAGGAGGCCCTGGCCATGCCCATGCCCGACCCGGAGACGGCGACCGAGCGGGTCTTCCACGAGGGCGAGGAGGAGGTCGTGCTCGGCGACGGCGCCGCGCCGTGGAGCGCCCACGCCGCCGCGCCGGCGCAGGGCGACGCCGCATGACGGCGATGACCTACCTGCAGGCGATCTCCGACGCCATGCGCGAGGAGATGCGCCACGACGAGCGCGTGCTCGTGATGGGCGAGGACATCGGCGTGTTCGGCGGGGCGTTCAAGGTGACCGACGGCTTCATCGACGAGTTCGGCCCCGACCGCGTGATGGACACGCCGCTGGCCGAGTCGGGGATCATCGGCACCGCGATCGGCGCCGCCGTCGTCGGGCTTCGCCCGATCTGCGAGATGCAGTTCGCCGACTTCATCTCCTGCGGCTTCGACCAGCTCGTCAACGTCGCGGCCAAGATGTACTACCGCCAGGGGCTGCCGGTGAACCTGACCGTGCGGCTGCCGAGCGGCGGCGGCTTCTCGGGCGGGCCGTTCCACTCCCAGAACCCCGAGGCCTGGTTCATGCACGCGCCCGGGATCAAGGTCGTGGCGCCGTCGACCGCGCAGGATGCCAAGGGCCTGCTCATCGGCGCCGTGCGCGATCACAACCCGGTCGTCTTCCTCGAGCACAAGCACCTCTACCGCCGCGTGCGCGGCGAGGTCGAGGAGGGCCGTTACACGACGCCGTTTCGCGCACGCGTGGCGCGCGAGGGCAGCGAGCTGACCGTGGTGGCCTACGGCGCGATGGTGCACACCGCGCTGGAGGCCACGGCCGACCTCGACGGCGCGTCGGTCGAGGTGCTCGACCTGCGCTCGCTCGTGCCGCTCGACGAGGAGGCGATCCTCGCCTCGGTGCGCAAGACGAGCAAGGTGCTCGTCATCGACGAGGCGAACGCGACCTGCGCGGCCGGCGCGCAGGTCGCCGCGCTCGTCGCCGACCGCGCCTTCGAGGACCTCGACGGGCCGGTCCGACGGATCGCCACGCCCGACGTGCCGATCCCGTTCTCGCCGCCGCTCGAGCAGGCCGTGCTGCCGAGCGTCGACCGCGTGAGGGAGGCCGCGCGTGAGCTCCTCGAATACTGAGCTCGCCGTGGTGGAGGTCGTCATGCCCCAGATGGGGGTGTCGGTCTCGGAGGGGACGATCGTCGAGTGGCGCAAGCAGGCCGGGGACTGGATCGAGTACGAGGAGGCCATCTGCGACATCTCGACGGACAAGATCGACACCGAGGTGCCGTCGCCGGCCTCCGGGCGGGTGAGCGAGGTGCTCGTCGAGGTCGGGACGACCGTGTCGGTCGGCACGGTGCTGGCCCGGATCGCCACCGGCGCCCAACCGGGCGAGGCGGCCGCCGGCGAGGCCCCCGCCGAGCAGCCGGCCGCCGAGCAGCCGGCCGCCGAGCGCGTGCCGGGCGGGACGCAGGCCACGACGCAGGCCGAGGCGGCGACTGCGCCGGACCCGGAGCCCGCCCCCGCCGCCGTCCCACCGCAGCCCCCCGGCCCGCGCGAGCCCGGCGCGCGCCGGCGCTACAGCCCGGTCGTCACGCGGATGGCCGCCGAGCACGAGATCGACCTGAGCGCGATCCGTGGCACCGGCCGGGGCGGGCGCGTGCGCAAGCAGGACGTGCTCGCCCACCTGGCCAACGGCGACAGCGGCGCGCCGGCAGCGCCCGAGCCGCCGCTGCACATCGAGTCGCCCTACCGGCCCGAGCCACCGGCCACCGCGCCCGCTCCCCCCGCCCCGGAAGCCCGCCCCGCGCCGTCGGAGACCGCCGCCCGCGGCCGGCCGCTGTCGCGCATGCGCAGGTCGATCGGCGAGCACATGAAGCGCTCGCTGGAGACGGCGGCGCACTGCACCACGATGGTCGAGTGCGACATGAGCGCGGTCGAGCGCCGGCGCGCGCTGATCGGGGCGACCGCCCTGCCGATCGTCGCGCGCTGTGCCGTCGACGCGCTGCGCGAGTTCCCCGCGCTGAACGCCTGGCTCGAGGGCGAGACGTTCACCGAGCACGAGGCCGTGCACCTCGGCATCGCCGTCTCGCTGGGCGACGACGGGCTCATGGTGCCGGTTGTCCGCGACGCCCAGGACCTGTCCGACGAGGGCCTCATGCGCCGCATCCGGGAGCTCGCGCGCCGCGCGCGCGACGGCGAGCTGCGCCCGGACGACGTCCGCGGCGGCACGTTCACGATCACCAACCCGGGCCAGTTCGGCGCGATCGCGGCGACGCCGATCATCAACCAGCCGCAGGTCGCGATCCTCGACCTCGAGGCGATCGTCAAGCGCCCCGTGGTCGTCACCGACGCCTCCGGCGAGGACGCGATCGCCATCCGGCCGATGACCATCCTCTGCATGTCCTGGGATCACCGGGCGATCGACGGCGCCTACGCGGCGCAGTTCCTCAGCGCGCTGCGACGGCGCATCGAGTCGGTCTGAGCGAGCACGGCGCTCCTCCCGCCCAGCCGCGCCTCAGCCCGGTCCGCCTGGCCGGATCACGCCGGTCTCGTAAGCGAAGATCACCGCCTGCACGCGGTCGCGTGCGTCGAGCTTCATCAGCACCCGCCCCACGTGCGTCTTGACCGTCGGCAGGCTGACGACGAGCTCGTCGGCGATCTCGGAGTTCGAGAGCCCGCGCGCCACCAGCGTGAGGACCTCGAGCTCGCGCTGCGTGAGGTCGCCCAGGCGAGCATCGTCGGCGACGCCGGCGCGCGACGTCGCAAAGCGCTCGACCAGCCGGCGCGTGATCGACGGCGACAGCAGCGTGTCGTCGTCGCGCACGGCGTGGATGGCCGCGACCAGCCGATCGGCCGTGACGTCCTTGAGCAGGAAGCCGCTGGCCCCGGCGCGCAGCGCCTCGTAGACGTAGTCGTCGAGGTCGAAGGTCGTCAGGACCAGCACGCGCGGACGGGGCGGCTCGCCGGCGCCGGTCAGCTCCCGGGTCGCCGCGATGCCGTCGAGCTTCGGCATCCGGACGTCCATGAGGACCACGTCGGGCCCCAGCCGCCGGGCCTCGCGCACGGCCTCGTCGCCGTCGGCCGCCTCGCCGACGACCTCGATGCCGTCGCGCTGCTCCAGGATCGTGCGCAGTCCCGCGCGGACGAGATCCTGGTCGTCGGCCAGGAGCACGGAGATCATGGGCCGGCCTCGCCGAACGGCAGCGTGGCGCGCACGACGAACTCCCCGTCGACCGCCTCCGCCGCCAGGCGCCCTCCGTAGAGGCGCGCGCGCTCGCGCATCCCGGCCAGCCCCTGCCCCGCGCCGGCCGCGCGCGACGGGCGGCCGGCCAGCGCGTTGCGGACCTCGACCCCCACGGCACGGTCCTCCCGGCGGACGACGAGCGAGGTCGGCGTCCCGGCGTGGCGCAGCGCGTTGGTCAGCGCCTCCTGGATGATGCGGTAGGCGGCCAGGTCGAGCCCGGGCGGAAGCTCGTCGAAGCGGCCATCGACGCGGGCGTCGACGGGCAGGCCGGCGGCGCGCGTGTCGTCGAGCAGCCGGTGCAGCTGGCCGAGCCCCGGCTGCGGGACGGTGGCCGCGTCGCCGTCATCGCCGCGCAGCAGCTCGAGCAGGCGGCGCAGCTCGGACAGCGCCTCGCGGCCGGAGTCGCCGATGACGCCGAAGGCGTGGCGTGCGCGGTCGGGCTCGTCGGCGGTGGCCAACCCCGACTCGGAGTGGATGATGATGGTGGTCACGCGGTGGGCGACGATGTCGTGCAGCTCGCGGGCGATCCGCCGGCGCTCGGCCTGGGCCGCCGCGCGTTCGCGCTCCTCGCTGCGGCGCTCGAGAACCTCCGCCCGCGCCTCGAGCTCGGTCGTGCGCCGGCGCCGTGCGCGCAGGGATCGCCCGGCGAACCACGCCGCCGTGAACAGCACCGCCGGTGCGGTCAGGTCGGTGACCGTCGGCTCGTCCGTGCGCACGGCGCCGATCGGCAGGGCGGCCAGCCCGATGGCCAGGCCCAGCACGGCGCGGTCGGCCGAGGAGTACGCGGCCAGGGAGTAGACGGCGAGGACCCCCACGGGGGCGAGGAAGGCGGCGTTGGGCAGGCCCGAGGTGACAGCCAGCGCCGTCAGCGCCGCCATCGTCGCGATCAGTGCCGCGAGCGGAGCGCGCCGGCGCCAGGCCATGGCGACGGTGATGACCGCGGCAGCCAGCGCCGTCTGCGGCCGCTGGCCGGCGACGCTCGGCGACAGCCAGCACTCGGCCTGGGCCAGCGCGAACAGGCCGGCCGCGAGCAGGGCGTCTGCGCGGGCCGGGCCCAGCGAGCGGAGACGGTCAGCGCGTGGGGTCATTGTCGCCGGTCGCGACTCTACGGGCGCCCGGCCCCCGCGGTCATCGTCCCGACGGTCGATCCGCGCGCCATACCGAGTGTCATCCCGCGCGAAAGAGAGACGGTCCCGGGGGCCGACGACAGGCCCACGCCGCGCTGGGACGCTGCGACGCGTCCATCACGTCCGAAGGAGATCGCAATGTCGGAGATGACGATGCCGACGACGACGGCGGCGAGCGCCGACCGCACGCGGCCGGCCGGCCGCGCCGCCGCTGCCCCCGGGCTCGAGCGCTGGGGGGCGCGCGCGGCCGTCGCCGCCCCGATCCTCGCGATCTTCTCGATCGCGGTCGGCGCGCCGCTCTACACCGACGACCTCGGCGACGTGGCCGGTAGCGGACGGTTCGCGATCGCCGCGGCGTCCGCGCTGGCCGTGCTGCTCGCGCTCGTCCTGGCGCTCGTGGCCGCCCACCTCGTCCAGCGGCAGCGTGTCGGCCGGCTCGGCCACGGCGGCTTCCTGATCGCGCTGGCCGGGACGGTCCTCGCCGCGGGCGGCGCATGGGACTCGCTGTTCACCGTCCCCTATCTCTCCGATGCCGCGCCGGCCGTGCTCGATGCCGACACGTCGGGCTCGCTGCTGGCCGGCTACGTGATCTCCTACCTCGTGCTCGTGGTCGGCTGGGCGCTCTTCGCGATCGCCACACTCCGCGCCCGGGCGCTCCCGCGCGGCGCGTCGGTCGTCATGCTCGTCGGGGCGCTGCTGGCCATCCTGCCCGCGCCCACGCCGCTGCGCCTGCTCGTGCTCAGCGTCGGCGTCGCGCTGGCCGGCCGCGCGATGCTGCGACGGTCCTGAGCGGTGCTACCGGGCGTCCGCGGCGCGCAGCTCGTCGCGCAGCCGCTCCAGCGACCGAGCGCGCTCGCGGTGGATCGTCCCCTCGTCGGGGCTGTCGGGGCCGAGGGCGATCTCGTCCTCGGTCCATTCCCGCACGACGCGCCCGCACCTGACGACGGCGGCGAGCACCTCCGCGACGCTGAGGCTCTGGTGATCGACCCAGCGCAGCGGCTGAAACGGATCGTCGGAGGGCGCGAACGTGTCGAGGCGCCATCCGACGTGACCGTCGGCCACGCGCGCCAGCGCGTAGCGGTCGCTGCGGCCGTCCGCGCGCAGCACGGTGATGGCTCGCTGCCCGTGCGAGACGGTCGTGTGGATCGGGTCGGCGCGGGCGGTTGCGAACTCCACCCTCCTGGGATCGGCGCGCGCGGCCGGGACTTGAGCGCCCTACAGGTTCTCGAGCTCGACGTGCTCGGCCCAGGACCCGTCGATCTCCTCGAGCACCGCGAGGGCGTCGATGTCGTGGCCGGCGCCCTCGAACTCGAAGATCCGCCGTTCGTCGCCGGCGCGCTCGCCCAGCCCGGTGCGTTGGGCGAAGACGTCGAGGATGCGGTCGGCCTCGCCGTCGAGCTTGCGGAAGATCAGCGTCTTCGGCATGGAGGCTCGATACCCCGCTCTGCCATCATCGACTCGTGACCGACGAGCTGTGGACCGTCCACCTCGGCCTCGTGGACTATCGCGAGGCCCACGACCTCCAGGAGCGCGTGCGGGCGGCGCGCCAGGCGGGGGCGATCCCCGACACGCTGCTGCTGCTCGAGCACCCACCGGTCTACACGCGCGGACGCCGCTCACAGCCCGGCGAGCTGGGCATGGGCGAGGCCTGGTACCGCGAGCGCGGGATCGACATCGTCGCCGTCGACCGCGGCGGCAAGGTGACCTACCACGGCCCGGGCCAGCTCGTCGGCTACCCGATCGTCGGGGTCGACGACGTCATGGCCTTCGTTGCCACGCTCGAGCGCTCGATCGTCGCCGCGCTGGCCGAGGAGGGCGTCGCCGCGCGCGGGCGCAGCGCCGAGGGCATCGCGTGGACGGGCGTGTGGACCGGTCCCGCCAAGATCGCCTCGATCGGCCTGCACGTCTCGCAGGGCGTGAGCAAGCACGGCTTCGCGGTCAACGTCGACAACGACCTCGCGCCGTTCGACTGGGTCGTGGCCTGCGGGCTGCCCGACGTGCGCATGACCTCCGTGGCCGCGCAGCGCGACGACGGCCCGCACCTCGCGTGCTTCCGCAAGCGCATGGGGCACGCGCTTGCACAGGCCATGGGGCGCCGTCAGCGACTGATGTCGCGTGCGCGGCTCGACGCCGCGCTGGCCGGGCAGGGCAGCGTCCTCAGCCTGGCCCGGTAGCCGCGCATCGACGATCTGCGCCAGTCGCCGTGCGTCTGGCGGCGCAGGCGCGCCACGCGCTCGCGATGGTGGGGCGAGCTCAGGCTCTCGTTGTGGCCGATGACGTCGTCGACCGCGATCCCGGACCGGCAGCGCAGCCAGCGCGTGAGCGCAAGCGACGCGCGGAGCTGGCGCGGGTTGCCGAGCACGTCGCCGTCGCGGAACCCGACGTGCTCGATCCCGAACGCCGTCCAGTTCAGCCCGACCGTGTGGCGGCACATGAGCCCCAGCGGGACGAACTGCACGATCGTCCCGTCGCGGCCGACCACGAAGTGCGAGCACGTCCCGGGCAGCTCGTGCAGCTCGGGGTCGGGCACGTCGGGCGCGAACGTGTCGAACGTCGCCTGGATCGAGTCGTTGACCGTCAGGTGCTCGACGATCACCCGCGGCGAGCGCAACCGCGCCGTCGACAGCCCGTAGTGACGGCGCGCGTAGGCCGCCATCTCGCGCTTGCGCCGCGCGCCGAAGGGGATCGGCCGCTGCACGATCGGCGGGCGAATGCTGTCGGCGGGGCTCGCCGGACCGGCGGCCAGGGCGGCGGTGGCGAGGAGCGCGAGCACCCCCGGGTTGTAGCGCCTCGCCGGCCCGCCGTGCCGGCCGGGCACCATTCGCCGGACCGGTAGCCTCCGACGGGTGAGCGCCGACGTCACGCCCCGCGAGCACCGGACCCGCTCCCGCGCCAACCCCGGGGGGATGGACGTGCTCAGCGTCCTGGGTCCCGACGTCCTGCCGCTGCGCGAGCGCAAGCCCGCATGGTTCAAGGTGCCGGCCCCGGGGAGCCCTCGCTACCGCGAGCTGAACCGGCTGATCCGCTCGGAGAACCTGCACACGGTCTGCCAGGAGGCCGCGTGCCCGAACGTCGGCGAGTGCTGGGAGCGCGGCACGGCGACCTTCATGATCCTCGGCGACACGTGCACGCGCCGCTGCGGCTTCTGCAACGTGCGCACGGGCAAGCCGACGTGGAACGACCCGCTCGAGCCGGCCCGCGTCGCGCGGTCGGTGGCCAAGATGGGCCTGCGCCACGCGGTCATCACCAGCGTCGACCGCGACGACCTGCCCGACTACGGGGCCGGCGCGTTCGTGGGGGTCATCCGCCAGATCCGCCATCAGGCCCCGGCCTGCAAGGTCGAGGTCCTGACGCCCGACTTCCGCGGCCAGGAGATGCCGCTGGCCAAGGTCATCGCCGAGCGCCCCGACGTCTTCAACCACAACGTCGAGGTCGTCCCGCGGCTGTACCCCGTCGCGCGACGCGGCTCGCGCTTCCTGCGCTCGTGCCGCGTCCTGCGCAACGCCAAGGAGATGGGCGGCGGCGAGGTGACGACGAAGTCGGGCCTGATGGTCGGCCTGGGCGAGACGCACGACGAGCTCGTCGAGGCGTTCGCGGCCCTGCGCGAGCACGGTGTCCAGGTCCTCACCGTCGGTCAGTACCTGCGCCCGACCGAGCAGCACCTGCCCGTCGTCCGCTACTGGCACCCCGACGAGTTCGCCGCGCTCGAGCGTGCGGCCTACGACCTCGGCTTCGAGCACGTCGCCGCCGGGCCGCTTGTCCGCTCGAGCTACCACGCCGACCA
The DNA here is from genome assembly GCA_963787065.1 of uncultured Actinomycetes bacterium. Lineage (GTDB taxonomy): Bacteria > Actinomycetota > Thermoleophilia > Solirubrobacterales > Solirubrobacteraceae > JAOPZW01. Next base: position 2,581 of record CAWBBQ010000033.1, on the reverse strand, counting down.
GCACGTCGCCCAGCAGCAGCCGGGCCGCGGGCCGCTCGCGGCCCGCGGCTGACCCGCCCCCGGTCGCGGGTAGCCTCGCCGGAGGGCCGTGTTCCCGCTCAAGGACAACATCCCGACCCGGCGCACGCCGGTGGTGACGATCGCGCTGATCGTCGCCAACGTCGTCATCTTCATACTCAGCATCCGCAACGGCGGCAACCTGTTCAGCGGCCCCGCCGCCAGCGTGGTCGTCGACTACGGCGTGATCCCCTACGAGCTCACGAACCCCGGCCAGGAGTGCGATCTCGTCTCCGAGGCCGGGCGCGTGCTGTGCGAGGGGCAGCCGGGCGTGAGCGGCTCGGCCGACCCCCAGCCGCCGACGTGGTTCACCGCCCTGTCGTCGATGTTCATGCACGGCGGGCTGCTGCACATCGGCGGCAACATGCTCTTCCTGTGGGTCTTCGGCAACAACGTCGAGGACGCCATGGGCACGATCAAGTTCGTCATCTTCTACGTCCTCGGCGGGATCGCCGCGATCGCGCTGCAGACGGCCGTCGACCTCGACGCCACCGTCCCGTCGATCGGCGCCTCGGGCGCCGTCGCCGCCGTGCTCGGCGGCTACCTGCTGCTCTATCCGCGGGCGCGCGTGCTGACGCTCGTCTTCCTGTTCGTGTTCTTCACCTTCATCCAGATCCCGGCCATGTTCTTCCTGGTCATCTGGTTCGCCCAGCAGGCGCTGTTCGGCTACCTGGACTACGCCGACCCGACCGGCGGCGGGGGCGGCGTGGCCTACTTCGCCCACATCGGCGGCTTCGTCTTCGGGCTGCTCGCGATCAAGCTGTTCGCCCGCGAGCACGACTGTGCAGCCGAAGTACCCCGACTAGCCGCGGGATCCTCGCTGTAGCTGGCCTTCGTCATGCGCGGCTCGGGCTACGCTCGCGCGGCGTGAGCGATCTGACCGGGTGTCGCTCGCCTGGCCTCTGCGGTCGGCGTCGGGCGTTGCGCATCCTCCAGGCGGAGCGCCGCGGCCGCGGCGCCGCAGCGCTCGCCGCGGTCGGCGCGGCGCCGCTGCGAGATCGCCAGCGGCCCGCGGCGACGGCGCCCGAGCCCGGCCGGCCACGGCCGCTGCGGCAGAAGCTCGCCGCGACGCGCGCCGCCTCGCGCGAGCGCCGGTCCGGTCGACCGCAGCCGCGCAGCGGCCTGCTGTTCGACCTCGACACCGGCGAGGTGCTCTGGCGCCGCAGCCCGACCGCGTGCTCCCGATCGCCAGCCTGACGAAGATGATGACCGCGCTGGTCGTCGTCCGCCGGCCGCGCCGGAGCCAAGGTGCGCGTGACCGAGGAGGCGCTGCGCCTACCGGGGCTCGGGCATGGGCGTGCTGCGCGCGGGCAAGGCGTCGAAGCTCGAGACGCTGCTCACGGCCTGCTGCTGCCCTCGGGCAACGACGCCGCGATCGCGCTGGCCCAGCGCGTAAGCGGCACGTCGCCGGCTTCGTGGCCCGGATGAACGCCCAGCGCCCGCGCGCTTGGGCTGACCTGCACGCGCTTCGCCACGCCGAGCGGCATCGTCCGACGCGGCAACCACTCGTGCGCGACAGACCTCGCGGTGATGGCGCGCGCCGTCCTCGACGCGCCGCGGCTGGCGCGGATCGTCGCGCGCCGGCGCGCGGTGCTGCCCTTCCCGATCAAGGGCGGGCGGGTCCACCTGTCCAACAACAACCCGCTGCTGCGCAGCGGCTATCCGGGCACGCTGGGGATCAAGACCGGCTACACGCGCGCCGCGGGTCGCTGCCTGGTCGCCGCCGCGCGGCGCGCGGCCGGCGCCTGGGCGTCGTCCTGCTGCACTCCCCCGACCCGGGCCGCCAGGCGCGGAAGCTGCTCGGCCGCGGCTTCGCGCCGGGCGCCACTGACCCTGGCTGCGGCCCGCGAAGGTCATCCCGGCCGGGGGTCAGGCCGTCCTCACCGCCGGTCGCGGAGGCCGGTCGGCGCGCGCCCTCAGGGAGCGAGCTGGTCCAGGAGCCGCGGCAGCGAGTCGCGGAAGTTCGCCTCCACGCAGTCGGCGGCCGCGTCGAACTGCCGCGCCGACAGCGCCTCGGCGATCTCCGCGTGCTGGCGCACGGAGTGCCCGACGTTGCGCGGCACGGCCATGTAGGCCAGCTCGTAGCGGAGCAGCCGCCGCTTCAGTGGGCGCAGCGTGCCCAGGAGCTGCTCGTTGCCGCAGCGCTCGACGAGCACCTCGTGGAAGTGGAAGTCGTGCGTCGCCGACGCCGCCGGGTCGTCGGCGTCGCGCTCCATGTCGGCGTTGATCTCGCGCAGCCGCGCGATCGTCTCCGGCTCGAACATGGTGTCGTAGCGCACGGCCAGGCCCTCGAGCAGCAGGACCACCGGGTAGGTCTCGCGCAGGTCGATCTCGTCGAGCTCGGACACCGCGAAGCCGCCGTCGTCCTGCTCGCGCACGAAGCCGTCGCGCTCGAGCACGCACAGCGCCTCGCGGACCTCCGCCGCCCCGACGCCGACCTCGTCGGCCAGCGCCCGCTCGTCGATTGCCGTGCCGCCCGGCAGCCGGCCGGTGACGATCCGCTCGCTGATCTCGCCTGTGGCCA
>CAWBBQ010000032.1:0-9707 GCA_963787065.1 uncultured Actinomycetes bacterium | reverse complement strand
CTCGAACGCGAGCGGTGTCTGGCAGCGCCAGCAATCGAAGTCGGTGGGCGCCGCGCCGTCAGCAATGCGCGCCGCCTCAGCGCAAGCCCGGCAGGCTCTCCAGTGCCGCCAGTCGCCGCGCCACCACGTCAGCTGGTGGGACTGGTGCCCGATGCAGCGGTTGCCGTGCGGGCACCGATGGTCGACTCGCCGCTGATCCCACCTCTCGCGCCCTACGCGCCTCGCGTAGGCGATCAGCCGCCCGCAGCCGGGGCAGGGATCGCGCGCCGCCTGTTCGCCGGGCATGCGCTCGAGCTCTACTGTTCACGTGCAACGCTACCGGGTTCGCTAACGTGGCTCGCCATGAACGGCGCCCGCCTCGAAAGCCTCGCAAGCCGGTGGCCGGCACTCGCGGCCTTGTGAGGCACGTAGCTCTTGCACGACGACGAGCCGCGCCATTCCGCTACGCGAGCGCCGACGCTCAGCGAAAGCGAGCCGCGACGACGTTGCCATATCCTGAACAGCCGACTGCCCAGTCGAGCCAGCGGCGGACCCGGCCGCCGGCGCGGTGACGGTGCAAGCCAACGAGCGGGCGCGCTGAGACGCGCGCGTCGCGTGGCGGGAAGCGACGCATTTTTCCGACTCTAAGTAAAGGAGTCCACTGAAAGGACCCGTGGGACTCGCCTACGATCGGCGAGACCAGGACACCGAGAGATCGGAAGGGGCGGCGATGAGACGAGGTGGGGCAGGTTTCGCTCGCGGTTGGATCGCCGTGTCGCTCGCGCTGCTCCTGACTTCCGGCGCTCTCGCCCAGCCTCCGGTCGTGCCGCGATTCCCCAACGTGCCGCAGACGCCGGGCACGGTGCTCTCGGGGCTCAACGCCCCGAACCAGGGGCGGACGGCGATCCTCGCCTACCACAACGGCGTGCTCTTCACCGTGCCCGAGCTCCCGGCGAGCCAGCCGGGCTCGGACGGGCAGGTGCGCACCTGGGACCTCACCAATCCGGCCGCACCCGTCGAGATGGCGCAGCTCGGCGTGACGCCCATGCCGGTCAACGCACACGGCTACCTCTCGAGCGGCGACTACCTGGTGCTGGGGCCCAACTGGCCGCCCGAGGCCCCGTGGTCGTTCCGGGCCTCGGGCACCTTCGGCACCACGCGCGTCTCCTACCCGGACCTGCTCTGCGCCGGCGTGCGCGGCTGCCTGTTCGCGCCCTGGTTCGTCGGCGACACGTGGTGGAGCTACAACACGATTTCAGGGAACGCGACGATCTCGCGCAACTGGAACGAGCTCGCGAGCTGGGACCATCTCGGGCTGACCGGCGTCGTCGGCCACCCGTTCCTGCTCGGCGACCTCCTGATCTTCGCCGCCGACCAGAGCCGTACGGGCGTCGCGACCTACGACGTCTCCAACCCGGCGAGCCCGGTGCTGCTCGACGTGCTCAACACGGGTGGGCCGGGCGGCTACTGGCCCGAGCTCTGGGGCGGCGACGGCAAGCTCTACATCGTCTTCCCGTACCAGACCGGCGGCAACGGCTTCCGCGTCGTCGACGCGACCGACCCCTCGAACCTCACCTTCGTCACCGACCGGCCGCTCTCGGGCGACGAGTCGATGTACGCGCAGTTCCAGGACGAATACGCCTTCATGGGCTCGCACAAGGTCGACATGCGCACGTTCGAGTCGGTGCTCGACCTCGACGGCGCGAACACCGTGCGCCCCAACGACGGCGGCACCGGCATCAACACCAGCCAGTTCGCGCTGCCGCTCGGCAACCTCCTCGTCACCGGCGGCGTCGGGCCCAACCAGGGGATGGCGATCTGGGCGCACCAGGCGGCGCCCGACACGCGCGGCCCCTCCGTCGGCTTCCACGTCCCGCGCGCCGGGCGCACGAGCTATCCCGTCGGCGCCCCGATCAGCCTGCTGATCCACGAGACGCTCGAGACGAAGACGATCGTCAACGGCACGACCTTCATCGTGCGCCCGCTCGGCGGCAGCCCGATCGCCGGACGCCTCACCTTCTCCTTCGACGACGTCCTCACCTTCACGCCCGACCAGCCGCTCCTCGCGAACACCACCTACGAGGTGGTGCTGCCGGCCGGCGGGATCAAGGACGCGGCCGGCAACGGCATGGTCGGCTACTCGTTCACGTTCTCGACGGGCGGCACCGTGGGCGGCAACGCCGCGCCGCAGATCACCTCGCTGACCTCGTCGCAGCATCCGGTTCCGCCCGGGGAGTCGGCGACGGTCACGGCGGTGGCGACCGACCCCAACGGAGGCCCGCTCGAGCTCCGCTTCGACTTCGGCGACGGCTCGGCGAAGACCCCCTGGTCGGCCTCGACGTCGGCGAATCACTCGTGGTCGGCGCCCGGCCACTACCGCGTGACGGCGCAGGTGCGCGACGCGGCCGGGGCGATGGGCAGCTCCTCGACGACGGTCACCGTGCTCGCGGCGCCGAGCGGGCCGCAGCCGACGAGCAGCTCGACGGTGGTGGTCGACGCGGCGAACGGGCGCGCGTGGACCGTCAACCCCGACGCGGACACGGTGGCCGCGATCGACACCGGAAACCCTGGCCTCGAGATGGAGGTGCCGGCCTGCGACGAGCCGCGGAGCCTGGCGCTCTCCGCCTCGGGCCAGCTCTGGGTCGCCTGCGCGCGCGGGGATCGCGTCCGCGTGCTCGACGCGAGCAGCGGCGGCTTCATCGCCGACATCCCGACCGGGTACGGCAGCGCGCCGGCGGGCGTGGCGTTCAACCCCGCGGGCACGACCGCCTTCGTGACGCTGTCCGGCGCCGGGAGGCTGTTGCGCATCGACGCGACGACGCGCCAGACGACGGGCGATCTGGCGCTCGGCGCCGGCCCGCGCGCCCTGGCCGTTTCGAGCAACGGCAGCCGCGTCCTCGTCACGCGTTTCCTCTCGCCGCGCGACTGGGCCGAGGTCTGGGAGGTGAGCGCCTCGGCGATGACGCTCACCCGCACGTTCCGGATCCCCAAAGCCGGCGGCGACGCCAACCGCGACGGCACCGCCTCCGGCCGCGGCACGCTCAACTACCTGACGAACATCGCCATCTCCCTCGACGGCACCTCGGCGTGGGTCGTGGGCACCAAGCCGAACACCGAGCGCGGCCTGCTGATCGGCCCCGACCTCGACAGCGACAACACGGTGCGCGCCATGGTGGCCGAGCTCGACCTCGTCGCCAACAGGTTCTCGCGCTCGATCGACGTCGACAACAGCGACTCGCCGACCGCGCTCGCCCTTTCGCCGCTCGGCGACTACCTCTTCGTCACGCTCCAGGGCGCCGACGCGGTGACGGTGCTCGACACCCTGCTCATGGACGTCGCGGCGGGGCTCGGCAGCTTCGTGACGCGCCTCGGCACCGGCGCGGCGCCGCGCGGCGTGGCGGTCGATCCCGCCACGGGACGCACCTTCGTGCACGACTTCATGGGCCGGAGCGTCACCGTGCTCGAGACCGAGGCGCTCTTCGAGCGCGGCGACCGGACCGTGTCGGCGAGCACCGTGGAGACCGTCGCGAACGAACCGCTGCCGCTGCAGGTGGCGCACGGCAAGCGGCTCTTCTACCACGCCGCCGACACGCGGATCAGCGCCGAGGGCTACCTCTCCTGCGGCACCTGCCACGTCGACGGCGGGCACGACGGCCGCGTCTTCGACTTCACCGGCCGCGGCGAGGGGCTGCGCAACACCGCCGACCTGCGCGGCCGCGCCGGCGTGGGGCAGGGCAACGTGCACTGGTCGGCGAACTTCGACGAGATCCAGGACTTCGAGATCGACGTGCGCAACGCCTTCGGCGGCAGCGGCCTGATGGACGACGACGACTACGCGCAGACCGCCGCGCCGCTGGGGACGCCGAAAGCGGGACTGTCGGCGGACCTCGACGCGCTCGCTGCCTACGTGGCGTCGCTGGGCGCCGACCACCTGCCGAAGAGCCCGTTCCGCAATGCGGACGGGTCGATGACGGCCGCCGGGCGCCGCCGGGCGGCAGATGTTCCGCACGCGAGGGGTGCGCGGGGTGCCACGCCGGGCCCCGGTTCACCGACAGCGGTGTCGGCGCGAACCCGCCGCTCCACGACGTCGGGACGCTACGTACCACGTCGGGCGGCCGGCTGGGCGGACCGCTCACCGGAATCGACACGCCGACCGTGCGCGGCGTCTGGGACACCGCGCCCTACTTCCACGACGGCTCGGCGCCGACGCTCGACGCGGTGTTCGCGGTGGGCGGCGGCACCGTGATCCCCGCCGAGAGCGGCACGCCGTCGAACGGGGCGCAGCTCGTGAACCAGTACGTCGACCTCAACAACGACGACACCGTGCGCGGCCGGGCCTACGTGTCGCTGCGCTCCACGCCGGCGCGGCTCACCTTCACCGGCGTCGACGGCGGCCCCGGCGGGACGGGGGCGATCGAGGTCCGGGTGAGCGACGCGCGCGCGATCGCCCTGACGGTCACCGTCAACGGCATCGTCCACAACGTGGCGCTGCCCAACGCCGGCAACGACCCGACGTGGCGTCACACCAACTGGCTTGCCGTGCGGGTGGAGAACGTCGCGCTGACCCCGGGCGCCAGCAACACGATCGTGATCGGCACCACCGATGCCTTCCCGGACATCAGCATCGACGAGATCGTGGTGACGACGGCCTCCCACCTGACGCGCGCCGCCCCGCACCGTCGCGTCCTCGCTCTCTCCGCCGGCGATCGAGCCAACCTCGTCGCCTACCTGCGCCAGCTCGACGGCACGGCCGAATACAACCCGGATCCGGGGGCGGGAGATCTCTTCGCGGATGGCTTCGAATACGGCGTGGCGGCGTGGAGCGGCGCGGCGCCTTGAGGGGAGATTGAAACGCGGCCGGCGTCGCGCGAAGGACTTGCGGCCGCCGGTAGCTCTAAGCTTCTAGCGAAGCTCCGACCAGCAGGAGGGCGTCCCATGCGGTCCGTCACTCTCGCATTCGCGATCGGCTTGGTCGTGGCGCTCGCCGGGCCTGCGGTTGCCAGGTCCGATCAGGCGCCCACCGCCGTCGAGTCTGGCCGTTCTGACCCGATCGCTCAGGAGCTGCAGGCGGCCCTGGACGATGTGGTCGCCGCCGGTGCCAGCGGTGTCACCCTCCGAGTGGACGATGGAAAGCGCACCTATCGCCTGACGAGCGGCCAGTCGCGCCTGGCGCCGCCGCAGCGGATGCGTCCCGAGGCAAAGATCCGGGTCGGCAGCATCACCAAGACGTTCGTCTCGACCGTTGCCCTGCAGCTCGTCGGGGAGGGCCGGCTGAGTCTGGACGACACCGTCGAGCAGTGGCAGCCGGGGCTGATTCCCGGCGGTGCGCAGATCACCGTCCGCCAGCTGCTCAACCACACCAGCGGCCTGTTCAACTACACCGATGACGATGCGTTCATCTCGGAAGTTTTTACCAATCCACTGACAACCTATACACCGCAGCAGCTGATCACGCTGACGAACAGCCATCCACCGCTGTTCCCCCCGGGTACGAGTTGGAGCTATTCCAACACCAACTACATCGTCGCCGGTCTCATCCTGGAGGCGGTGACGCAGCAGTCGATGTCGCAGCTCATCCAACAGCGCATCACTCGCCCTCTCCGCCTGCGGAACACCTATCTCCCCGAGAGCTCGCCGGACATCCAGGGCTACCACGCCCGCGGCTACTTCCCACCGGCCCTGACCGGTGGGGGGTACGTCGACGTCACCCGCCTCTCGCCGACGGCGCCCTGGGCCGCCGGTGCGCTGGTGTCGAACGTGGACGACCTGCGGCGCTACTTCGGAGCACTGCTCGGCGGTCAACTGCTGCGACCGGCCCAGCTTGCCGAGATGAAAGATTTGATACTGGTCGATGACGAGTACGAGTTCGGCTACGGCCTGGGTCTTTACCGCTCGGAAACCGCCTGCGGCCCGATCTGGGGGCACGACGGAGGAATCCCGGGCTATGTAACGATCGCCTTTAACGACGAGACCGGCCGACGCGGCATCGCGCTCGGCCTCCCCACTGCCGCGGACGAGCAGATCTCCGAGGCGGCTGGTCGGCTCATCGACGTCGCGACCTGCCGGGCCCTGGGCCAGGAGCCACCGCCGGTGGCCACCACTCGCTCAACCGACAGCCCGGCGAATACCTGGATGCGCCGGATCGACGGGAGTTTCCGGCTGCTTGCGAAGCGGTAGGCGCAGTAGCCCTGAGCGGATCGTCCGGGCTCGCTACTCACCCAACGCAGCGGCGCCGACAGCGGGCGGGCAGCGCACGCCGTGTTTGACGCGCGCGAGGGCTGCGCAGGCATCGACGACCGGCGCCGCGCCGCCCGCGCCGTTGCCGCGCGCCGTCTCGCGAAGCAGCGTCGCCAGCCGATCGGGGCCGACCCGCCGATGCTCCAGCAGGAGTGCGGTGACGCCCGACACCTGGGCCGCTGCCAGCGAGCTGCCGGAGAAGAAGTCGTAGCTGCCCCCGGGTACCGTCGAGAGGATCTCGTGCCCGGGCGCGGAAAGCTCCCCGGCGCGCGTGAGGCCGCCACCCGTCGACGACGAGGCGCGGACCACGAGCACGCCGTCGACGCTGCCGGGGAACACGTCGTCGGCGCCGGTGTCGCCGCACGCGGCAACCACGACGATGCCCCGCGCCAGGGCGACCCGCAGCAGGCGTTCGAGCAGCGCGTCGCGCGGTCCGCCGAGGCTGAGGTTGATGACGTGCGGGCGCGCGTCGATGGCGAACGCGAGGGCCTTGGCGAGGGTGAAGCTCGAGCAGGCCTCCTGACCGCCGTCGCCGGCCTCCGTCCAGCACCCGCGTAGCGCGAGGATCTCCGCGCCGGGCGCCACGCCGACGATGCCGACGCCGTTGTCGCGGTCGGAGGCGATGACGCCGGTCACCGCCGTGCCGTGCCGCTCGGCCGGCGGCCGGGCGCCGCCCTCCTGTACGAAGTCGCGGGCAGTGCCCACCCGTCCGGCGAGATCGGGGTGGCTGACGTCCACGCCGCTGTCGATGACCGCCACCTTCACGCCCTGCCCGCTCGCCCAGCGGTGGGCCTCCTCGAGCCCGAGCGCGGCGAAGCCGTGCTGGAGGTCGCGGTACGGATCGCCGCCGCTGCGGCCCTGCACCGAGAAGAGCTGCATCGGCTCGACCGACTCGACGCGCCTGTCGTCCGCGAGCCGGTCGATCACGTCGCCGCGCAGGCCGGCGTCGGCCACCTCGAAGACGACGCAGTGGACCCCGAGCGCCACGATGGGCCACTCGCTCACCAGCTTCAGGCCGTAGTCGCGGCTGAGCTGCCGCGCCAGCTTCCGGGTGCGCACCGTGGCCTTGTAGCCCGGTGCGGCCTCGTAGTTGCGGGCGCTGGAGCCGGCGCGGGGGAGCCCGAGGGATGGCAGCGGCTCGAAGGTGACGAGGATCTGCCGGTCCACCACCTCGGCGGAGGGGGGAGGGGCGATCGGCGCCGTTGCCGCCCGCGGCCCGGCCGCGCAGGCGGCGGTCGCCGCGACGGCCAGGAGCGTCGCCGCCACCCGCGAGGACCTCGATACAATCCAGCGGTTCATCGTCGTCGTCCCGAGCGGTGCCCCTTTGGAGATTGGTTCCCCTGTGGGGCCCCGCGGTTCAGCCGCCCCCTCTAGCGAACGCGGTAGGAAAAGCCGACGACCAGACGCGGGTCGGCCCGCTCCCCGAACAGCCGCCGACCGTCGCTGTCGCTTCCGTAATACCCGACGTCCGCCGCGAAGCGTCCCATCGGTCGCGTCAACGCGACGTGCCAGAAAGCGTACTCGTCGTCGAAGTCCGGCAGCTCGTAGAGGCCGACTCCGGCGTTGAGCCCAAGGCTCCAGGGGAGCGAGCGGCTCGCGACGACCTCCCAGACCCGGCCGGAGCCGGCGTAGCCGAGCGCGTCCTCCGCCCACCCGACGCTCGCAGCGACGCCGCGGTAGTTGAGCCCGACGCCGATCTCGAGGTAGTCGTGGCCGATCTCCGCGTTGGGGTACGCGTAGTGGGCGGCGGTCCCCACCGCCGTCCAGCCGCGCCCCAGCGCGTGCCCGTAGCCCACCTGCGCGGCGAGCTCGAAGGTGCCGAGGTCCTCGTACGGCTGCTCGGGAAAGCCCACCGTCGACGCGAAGAGGCTGCCGAACCAGCCGCTCGCGTGCTCGACCGCGAGGTCGGCCTGCAGGGCGGGCTCGGTGACGGTCTGCGAGACGCCGCGGAAGTAATAGTCGCTCGCTGCCGTCACCGCCGCGGTCCACTCCGGCTCAGCCGCGCGGGACGGGGCGGCCGCCCACGCCGGCGCGAGAGCGAAGAGCAAGGCGGAGCGGGCGAGGAGGCGCATGCGGGCGTCGCACCGGGCCGGATGCGGCGCCGGCCGATGATACGCGGCCGCTCAGGCCGTGCCGACGCACCAGGGGTCGGGTTGCATGTCGACCGGCGGTGCTGCGAGACCCGGAGCCGGGAAGCGCGCCTTGAAGGTGAAGGCGTGTGGCGTCGGACCGAAGCGATCGAGGTGCCAGAGCCGCGACAGTCCATCGTTGACGGTCGGGATCGTCCCGGCGGGGATCCACCACAAGGCCTGGTGGCTTCCGTCGAACCGCGCGAACCAGTCGCGGCGCTGCGCCATGACGGGGGTATGGCCGCTGCGATAGACGAAGTCGAAGAGCGATTCCGCGTCGGTCCACACCGACATGTTGAGCAGCAGCAGCGGATCGACGGTGGCATGGATGTCGGTGGCGTTGTTGCCCTCGCCCACGAGCCGCCAGACGAAGCCGGGGCTCGCCTCGGCGAGCGCGTTCACCGCGTCGAGGGCGTCGAAGAACGGCTGGACGACCGGGTCGCCCTGGGGCGCCACCATCTTGCCGACGTTGATCTGCGCGAGATGCCATGCGTCCGCCATGGGCCCATGCTACGACGGAGCCGGCTCGCCGCGTCAGCGGAGCCCGGCCCCCGAACCTCAGGGCGCCACGCGCCTGCCGAAGAACATCAGGTGCTGCCTAGGGAGGTGGTCGCGCGTCTCGAGCAGGACGAGCCCGGCAGCCTCCATCTCGCGTCGCGCCTGCGCCGCGCTCATACGATGGAGCGGGTGGATCGGTAGGTCGGGATCTTCGGCCCGGTATTCGACCAGGGCCACCCTGCCGCCCGGTGCAAGCGCGCGCACGATCGCGGCCATCATCTCGCGCGGGTGCGAGAACTCGTGGTACGCGTCGACGATCAGCACCAGGTCCACCGCGTCGGTGGGGAGCCTCGGGTCGTCCACGTCGCCGAGGACCGGCTCGACGTTGTCGACGCCGCGACGGGCGGCGGCTGCGCGGAGCTCGGCGAGCAGCCCGGGATCGACGTCGATCGCCAGCACCTTGCCGCGCGGCACGCGCGTGGCGAGGCGGAAGGTGTAGTAGCCCGTGCCCGCGCCGACGTCGGCGACGATGTCGTCAGGCTGCAAGCCGAGCGCATCGACGAGCAGGCGCGGCTTCTCCTCCTCCTCGCGCTCGGGCCGTTCCAGCCAGCCCGCAGCGGCGTGGCTGACGGGGATGGCGATCTCACGGCCGAGGTAGATCCGCCCAGTGCCGCGTTCCGTCGCGGGGCGCTGCTCGTAGCCGTCTACGGCGGCGGACCCTTCGGATACCTCCCGCGAGTCGGGCACCGCCAAAGGCCCGCATGCGACCGTGAGGGCGCCCAGCAGGAGCAGCCCGAAGGCCGCAGCGACGGCCAATCCGAGCTTCAGTGACTGGCGCCGGCACAGGTGCATGGCGCTACTTCA
>CAWBBQ010000031.1:0-10728 GCA_963787065.1 uncultured Actinomycetes bacterium | reverse complement strand
TGACATCCTTGGGGAAGCAGGAGCCGCCGAACCCCACCCCGGCCTGCAGGAACTTGGGACCGATGCGGTCGTCGAGGCCGATCCCCCTGGCCACCTCGGTGACGTTCGCGCCGGTGACCTCGCAGACGTTGGCGATCTCGTTGATGAACGAGATCTTGGTGGCCAGGAAGGCGTTGGCGGCGAGCTTGATCATCTCGGCGCTGGCGATGTCGGTGCGCACGAGCGGCGCGTCGAGCGGCGCGTAGAGATCGACCACCGCGTCGCCGGCCCAGTCGCCGTCGTCGCCGACGACGACGCGGTCGGGGCGCAGGAAGTCGTCGACCGCCGAGCCCTCCTTGAGGAACTCGGGGCAGGACACGTAGCGGAAGCCGTGCTTGCCCTGCTCGCCGAACACGCGCTTGATCGACTCGCCGGTGCCTACGGGCACGGTCGACTTCATGACCAGCGCGTGGCGGTCCGACGCCGGCATCGCGTCGACGACGGCGTGCACGGCGCTGAGGTCGGCGTCGCCCGAGTAGGTCGGCGGCGTGCCGACGGCCACGAACAGCAGGCGCGAATGCTCGAGCGCGTCGGCGATGGCCGTCGAGAAGTGCAGCCGACTCTCGTGGCGCTTGACCAGCTCGGCCAGCCCGGGCTCGTAGATGGGGATCTCGCCGTGCTGCAGGCGCGCGATCTTGTCGGCGTCGATGTCGATGCACCAGACCTCGTTGCCGACCTCGGCGAAGCCGGCCGCGGTGACGAGGCCGACGTAGCCGGTGCCGATGACGCCGATCGGTTGGCGCGAGGAGCTCATGACGCGGCGGCCGAGGATAGCGATGACCCCGACGGCGCCGGCTCGCCGTGCCGGGCGCTCAGCGCTCGCCGACGCGGCTCAGCGACCGGGCGATCGAGAGCATCTGACGGTTTGTGAGGCTGCGCGACAGCGTGTTGGAGACCCAGTACACGGCGCGCTCGGTGCGCCACGCGACGAGCGCGAGGCGGTTGCCGTCCTCGAACAGCTCGTAGGTGCGCCCGCGCATGCGCTGCGTCCGCGTGGGGTTGTCGACGATCGGGGGCGCCTTCCAGTTCGTCCCCTGGATCCCGTAGAACTGGCCCTGCTCGCCGGTGGCCACGACGATGCGATAGGCGCGGTGGCGGCCGTGGCCGCGGTCGTACACGTCGTAGACGCGCGGCTTGTCGTACATCAGGCGGCCGCGGCCCAAGCGCGCGCGCGGGTAGTAGACGGGGAAGTCCAGGCGCGTCGAGGCCTCGGCCACGAAGTCCTCGGCCTCGGTCCGGGCGTTCACCACCCCGGGGGCCAGCCGGGCCAGGCTCGAGCTGCTGCTGCGGCGCGAGCGGCGGCTGCGGCTGCCCGTGCTGCGGCGGCGGGCGCTCTCGCTGCTCCCGCTGCTGCTGCCGCTGCCGGCGCTCGAGCTGCTCGAACCGTTCGAGCCACTCGAGCCGCTCGGGCTGCTCGAAGCGCGCGTCTCGCGCGGCCCGCTCGACGCGCGCGCGCTGCGGAACTCGCTCACCGTCCTGCGCAGGTTGCTCTCGGTGACCGTCACGTACGTCTCGCCCGCGTCGCCGCGGAAGTGCACCTCGCGGATCGGGTTCTTGGAGGACTCGAAGGCGAGCTTGAGGAGCCGCAGGATCGCCGCCGTGTTGTTGCGCGCGATGTCGGTCTGCGTGTAGCGGCCGAAGATCCGCAGCAGCTCCTGGCGGTCGCCGAAGATGCGCCCGAGGCCGAACTGCTCCTTGGCCTGGGACAGGAACGACTGCTGGCGCGCGGCGCGCACGAAGTCGTCGTCGAAGTGGCGGTAGCGGACGAAGTCCAGCGAGTCCTGGCCGCACAGCTTCTGATAGCCGGGGTCGATGTCGATCGTCGCGTAGTCGAACTGGCCGCCGTTGGGCGGGTTGTTGTCGTTGAAGTAGTCGCGGTCGACGTCGACGTACACGCAGCCCAGGCGATTGACCGCGCGCCGGAAGCCCCCGAAGTTGACGTTGACCACGTGGTGGATCGGGATGTGCAGCAGCTCGCGGACGGTCCGCACGCTGAGACGCGGTCCGCCGAGCGCGTACGACGCGTTGATCTTGTCGGTCACGACCTGGCCGTTTCCGCGGCGGATGTCGACCTTCAGGTCGCGCGGGATCGACATCACCGCCGTGGCGCGCTTGCTCGGGTCGAGGCGCACGAGCAGGAGCGTGTCCGCGCGGACGGGGTTCTTGTCCCTGACGTCCTGGTAGCGACGGTCCGAGCCGAGCACGAGGATCGTCTGTGGCTTGCCCGTGTCGACGTCGTCGAGCGCGCCCTCGATGCCCGGGATCGGCGCGCTCTCGTTCTTGACGATCGTGATCAGCTCGTCGACGGCGAGCAGGCCGGCCGAGGCGACGGTGGCGGCGGACAGCAGCGTGATCAGCACCGCGCCCACGGCCGCCCGCTTGAGGAGTCCCCGCCCGGGCCGCGGAGGCTTGGTGTCGTCGTCGGCGGCGGCCATCGGGCGCAAGAGAGGGTACGCGAGCGGCCTCGACGAGCTCAGGCGACCGTCCGCCTCGGACCGGTCGGCGGCGCCGGGCAGCGAGGCGGTCGGCGCACCTGCCGCTCGGCAGGCTGAGGCGGTCGCCTGCGGTCGACCGCCAACGATAGGGCCACGCCGACGGCCAGGATCAGCAGCACGCCGGCCAGCGAGGCGGTCGGCGGGACGTGGACCACCAGGTAGACGGTGAGGTACTCGACGGCCACGTCACCGCCGGCGACCAGGCCGACGGGCGGAGCCAGCGCCACGCCGACGACGAGCCACAGGATGCTCCACCGCGTGGCCCTGGACACGCTCGTGGTCTCCGGCGTCCGCCCGAGCGCGCCGCTGTCTCGGGCATCGTGCACCGGCCTACCCCGCGCCGATCCGGGTGGCCGAACGGGCCAGAGCCATCATCTGGCGGTTCGTCAGCGTGCGCAGCAGCGTGTTGGAGATCCAGTAGACCGCCCGCGGCGTTCGCCACGCGACCATCCGCAGCCGGCCGCCGTCGTAGAACAGCTCGTACGTGCGACCGCCCGAGCGCCGCCGCTCGGACGGGTCGTCGAGGATCGGCGGGGAGCGCCACGACGTGCCCTGCACGCCGTAGTACTGGCCGATCGAGCCCTCGAAGGCGACGATCCGGTAGGCGCGATGGCGGCGGCCCGCGCGGTCGACGATGTCATAGGCGCGCGTGTCGTCGGAGCGATAGCGACCGCCGGTGGCCATCAGGCGCGGGAAGTACACGGCCAGCCGCGAGAGCTTGACCTGCAGCCGCGCCGCCTCGTCCTCGCCCGCGCGGCGGTTGGCCGCCAGGCCCGGGGCGATCGAGGACGACGACCGCCGCCGCGACCTGTTCGAGGAGCTGCCCGAGCTCGCCCCGCGACGCTCGGCGCGCCGCTTGCGCGGCGTGCGGCTCGTCGTTCCGCGCGCGCCGCGGCTGCCGCGCACGTCGACGAAGCGGCGCACCGTGCGGCGCAGTGCGGTGCGGGAGATCTCCACGCTGCCCGAGCCGTCGCCGCTGTCCTGGGCCGGGAACTGGACCTCCTGGATCGGCTTGCTCGAAGACTCGGCCACCAGCTTGAGCAGGCTGAGGATCGCCCGCGAGCTGCGGATGTCGGTGCGCACCGAGCGCGCGAAGATGCGCAGCAGCTGCTCGCGGTCGGCGAACACGCCGCTCACGCCGACCTGCCCCTTCGCCTCGCCCAGGAACGACTGCTGGCGGGCGGCGCGCACGAGGTCGTTGTCGAGGTGGCGGTAGCGGACGTAGTCCAGCGCGCGCTGGCCGCACAGCTTCTGGTAGCCCGACGGCACGTCGATCACCGCGTAGGGCTCGCCGCCGCCGTCGGGTGGGTTGTTGTCGTTGAAGTAGCGCCGGTCGACGTCGACGTACACGCAGCCGAGCCGGTCGACCGCCTCGCGGAAGCCCCAGAACGTCACGCGCACGTAGTGGTGGATCGGGATGTCGAGCAGGTTGCGGACCGTGCGCAGGGTCAGCTCGTCCTCCCCGTAGGCGAAGGCCGCGTTGAGCTTGTCGCGCCCGCGCCGCGGGATGTCGACGACCAGATCGCGCGGCAGCGACATGAGCGCGGTCGCCCCCTTGGCCGGGTCCAGGCGCACGAGGATCATCGTGTCCGAGCGGGTCGGGTTGCCCTGCTCCACGTCGATCTTGCGGCGGTCGTCGCCGATCACGAGGATCGTCTGGGGCTTGCCCGGCGCGACGTCCTCGAGCAGGTCGTCGACGCCGGGCGCCAGCGGCGTGCTCTCCTGGCGGATGATCTGCGTGACCTGCTCGACCTCGAGCAGCACGGCCGATGCGACGGTCGTCGCCGACAGGAAGAAGATGACGACCGCGCCCACGGCGAACCGCTTGAGCATGGCGGCGCCCAAGCGCGGTGGTGGGGTGCTGTCTTGGAACGCGGTCACAGGCCCGTCGACCGCTCTGTTCGGCGGCGAGCCGCGGAGGCCTACGCCAGACCGCCTTCGACCGCCCGCAGGGACGGCTGCTCCTGGCGCTCCAGCCAGGCGGGCAGATGGCGCACGAAGTCACCCAGCGCGCGGCGATAAGTACGCAGCGAGGATATCGACACCCACTCGTGCGGCCCGTGGTGGCCGCCGCCGACGGGGCCGAACTCGACCGCGGGGACGCCCGCCTCGAGGAACGAGATCGCGTCCGAGGCGCCGTCGCGCCCGACGCTGAGGGCCTCACCCTCGATCGAGCGCCCGACCGCGTCGCGCAGCGCCTGCACGTAGGGGTTCTGGCGCGAGACGATCGCCGGCGCGCGCGTGAACGTCTTGATCACCTCGAGGTCGGGGATCGCCCGGATCTGGGCGAGGATGTGGCCCGGGTCCTGGTTGGGCAGGAAGCGGATGTCGACGTCCATGGTGCACACGTCGGGGACCTTGTTGAACGCGTCGCCGCCCTCGATGCGGGCCAGGTTGATCGACGCGCGGTCGAACAGGTCCGAGGACTCGCGGCTGAACGGCAGCGTCTCGATGCGCCGGAACGTGTCGTGCGCCTTGAGGATCGCGTTGTCGCCGAGCCACGGGGTCGACCCGTGGGCGCTCGTGCCCGCGATGAGGACGCGAGCGGCGAGCACGCCCTTGGCCTGCACGCCGATGTGGAGGTCCGTCGGCTCGCCGGTCAGGGCGAAGTCGCCGCGCAGCCCTTCGGCCACGAGCACGTCGGTCGAGCGGTTGTCGACGTCCTCGGACTCCTCGTCGGGCACGCACACGAAGCGCACGCGGACCTGGTCCTGCTCGGCCGCCTCACGGACCGCGCACATCATCGAGGCCAGCGCGCCCTTCATGTCGTAGGCACCGCGCCCGATGAGCCGGTCGCCCTCGATGCGCGGCGTGAACTGCCCGTCGCGGGCCGGCACGACGTCGAGGTGGCCGTGGAAGACGATCGTCGGGCCGTCCCTGGGGCCGACGTCGGCCAGGACGACGGGCAGGCCGTCGAAGTCGCGGTCGCTCACCACGATGTCGCGCGCCTCGAGCCAGCCCTTGATGAACGCGGCGGCCGAGCGCAGCGCCTCGGGCTTGGAGGTGTCGTAGGTGATCAGTCGCTCGGCCAGGACCTGTTCGTCCATGGCCGGCAGCATAGGCGCGGCGTGGATCGCCCCGCCTTCCGGTGCGTGATCCCGCACGGCCGATGCGCGATCCGACGCGAGACCTGGCGACTCTGCCGCTGTCAGCCGATCGCCCCGACCCGCAGGATTCCGAGGTCGAGAACGGCACGCCCCGGCAGGGGTTCTTCCAGGGGGACTACATGCATCATCTTCTGTTCCGCGCGCTGACGCCGCGGGCCATCGCCATGGGAGTGGCGATGGCCGGCTTTGCGCTCATGCTCGCGATGGCGCTCGCGCAGACCGCGCGCGCCGCCGGACCGTCGCTCACCGGTGGCGGCCTGCACATCTCCACCGGGGCGCTCGTCGATCCGGTCGGCCGCACCTGGGTCTCCGACCACAACGGCGGCTTCTGCCGGATGACCGAGGCCACCGACGACCAGCCCGGCACGATCGACCACCCGGCCGAGGCCGGTGGCTCCGGCCCGCACACCTGCCTGGGCGGCCTGATGCCCGAAGCCGCCGTCGGCCCCGATGCCGCCGGCGCACCCGTCTTCATCGACCCGACTCCTCAGATGGAGGACAGCGGCGACGAGGTCGCGCTCGTCCCGGACGGCGCCTCCCCGAGCGACTCGGTGTGGCGACTGCACTGGAACAGCGACTCGCGCAAGTTCGAGGGGGCCGAGGAGATCCACATGACGGCCGACGCGGCCGAGGATCGCCCGCGTCCCGTCGCGGCCACGCTCGGCTCGGACGGCAACGTCTACGTGGTCTTCCAGCGCTCGGGCACGGTCCAGCGCATCGAGGACCCGGCCGGCGACTCGCCGTCCGTCTCGCTCGTGGCCTCCACGTCCGACGGCCGCGGCGCCTCCGCGGTGGCCGCCGTCCCCGGCCCGCTCGGCCCGCTGAGCCCGCCGACGATCATCGTCGCCGAGGCCACGGGACTGTTCCAGACCTCCGGCTCGCCGTCGCCGAACCCGGCGAACCCGCGCAGCACGGGGCCCAGCTCGTACGTCGCCCCGGCGCTGGCCGCGGTCAGCGCGCTGGCCTACGAGCCCGGTGACGGCCTTCAGGGCAGCGGCACGCTGTACCTCGGCACGGCCGACTCGGTCACGCCCGACGCGCCGCTCGACCGCCTTCTGCGCTACGACGCGCCGGGCACGGGCTTCGACGTCGAGGCCGACGGCTTCACCATGATCGGTGGCCTAGCCGTCCGGCCCGACACCGGCGCGGTGCTCGTTCTCGACGACCCTGCCCTCGTGACCGAGGGCGAGCCGATGGGCATGGGCCGCCTGTTCCAGGTCGGCACGCCCTACGCGCGGATCGCCAGCGGCCCCTCGACGGACCCGGCGAAGCGCCGGCTCGATCCGTCGCACACCGCGATCGCCACGCCCGCGTTCACCTTCAACGGTGACTTCAGCCAGGAGTGCGCGGTGCTCGAGGCCGGCCAGCGACTGGCCGACGCGGAGTGGCAGGAGTGCGGATCCGCCCCCGGCCCCGGCACCTACACGGCGGCCGACCTGGCCGACGGCACGTACCGCTTCGCGGTGCGCTCGTTCGGCGACGACGACATCCGCGGCCGCGCGGACGTGAGGACGTTCACCGTCGACACGACGCCGCCGGCGACGAAGCCGACGATCGCCAGTCCGAAGGAGGGCGCGTTCGTCTCGCCCAACCCGTACTTCGAGTTCGAGCCCGGAGCGGGCGAGGCCGAGTACGGCTACGAGTGCAAGCTCGACGGCGCGACCGAGTGGAGCGCCTGCGACGAGGGTCGCCGCCCGCTGGGTCCTGACGGCCACACGCTGGTCATCCGTCCCGTGGACGGCGCCGGCAACGTCGGCACCGACGCGAGCGTGAGCGACGTGCGCGCGTTCACCGTGGGCGACGACCCGACGCCGGGCACCGACCCGACGGTCAACAGCGACGCCCTGTCACACCCGACCTCGTGGGCCAGCTACGCCCGCGGCCTGCACATCGCCTCGGGGGTCATCGAGGCGCCCGACGGCAAGCTGTGGGTGTCTGACCACAACGGCGGCTTCTGCCGCATCGCCGACCCGACCCCGAAGGCGTCGGGCAGCATCGACCACCCGCAGCGCGCCGGCCAGGACGGCACTCGCACCTGCCTCGGCGGCCTGCTGCCCGAGGCCCGCGAGGGCGCCGACGCCGCCGGCCAGCCGGCGTTCGTCGACCCGACGCCCCGCAAGCCGGGCAGCGGCGACGAGGTCGTCCTCGTGCCGGACGGCGCAACGAAGCAGCGCGCGCTGTGGCGCGCCCAGTGGAACCCGGGCTCGGGGCGGTTCGACCCGCTCGACGAGTTCCTCGGCGCCACCGATCCGGCCGATCCGGACCGTGGCCCGCGTCCGACGGCCGCCGCGACGGGCGTCGATCCCGACGGCCCGGACGGCCCGAAGCAGGCCGCGGTCTACTACGTGACCAAGACGTCGCCGTGGATCGTGCGGATCAACGACCCGGCCTCGGCCGAGCCGACCACCGACGTCGTGGGCTACGCCAACGACGGTGGCGGGTCGCGCCGTGCCGGTGAGTCGATCGCCGTGGGCGCCATCGGAGCGCCCGGCAACCAGCGCGACGTCATCTACGTCGGCGAGGCCGGCGGGGTGACGCGCGTCATCCCGAGCGAGGCTCCGCTCCCGCTCGTGACCGAGGACGACGTCACCGGAGACCCCGACCTGACGCCGTTCATCGCCAGCCCGGTCGCCCTCGAGGGCGTCGTGACCAACGCCGGCCTGGCCTACGACCGCGCCCGCAACCAGCTGTACGTCGGCACGGCCGAGGCCGTGGGCCCCGCGCCGGCCGACGTCGGCAGCGACAGCGTGCGCCGCTACTCGGTGACGGACATCACCGCGGACTCGGCGACCCACACGCTGATGGACGAGCTCGGCCGGTTCACCATGGTCGGTGGCCTGGGCCTGCGGGCCGACGGGCACCTGCTCGTGGTCGACGACGTCGCGCTGATCACCGACGGCGAGCCGATGGGCACCGGCCGGCTGTACCAGGTCGGCGGCCCGGTGGCCCGCATCGCGGCCGGCCCGTCGAACAAGGACGGTCAGACCGCGCTGAACGCCACGTACACGGCCAACCGCACCCCGACGTTCGAGCTCGCCGGCGACGGCGCGCTCGAGTGCTGGCTGCGGCCGGCCGCCAGCACCGACGACCCGGCGTTCGAGGCCTGCGCGACGCCCACGTTCACGCCGCAGGACGAGCTCGACAACGGCAGCTACCTGCTGACCGTCCGGGGCGCCGCCACGAGCGCGGACAACCCGGTCGACCCGGCCCGCGTCGTGCCCGACACGCTCGGCTTCACGGTCGACGGCGACGGCCCGACGGAGCCGAGGCTGGACGTCGTCCGCACCGCGGGCGTGACCAGCGCGGCGCCGTGGTTCACGTTCACGGCCGGCGGCGACGAGACCGGCGATGGGTTCGCCTGGCTCTGCAGCCTGAACGGGGCCGACGAGACGGCGTGCTCGCCGGGGCGCACGTTCCCGCTGACCGCGACCGGCTCGCAGCTCCTGCCCGGTGACAACACCCTCACCGTGCGGGCCATCGACCTCGCCGGGAACACCGGCGAGGCGGCGACGCTCGAGTTCGAGGCCGACCCGTCGCTGCCGACGGTGGCGTTCTCGAGCCCCGGGCGTCAGAGCGGCGCCGCGACGGTGTTCGCGTTCGACGCCTCCGAGCCGGGCGCGGTCTACGCGTGCGGCCTGGACGACGACGGCCTCGGGCCCTGCCCGGCCGGGACGGCCCAGGGCGACGGCAGCGGCCGCGCGACCTTCGGGAACCTGAGCGAAGGCGCTCACATCCTCAAGGTCCGGGCCCGTGACGCCCACGGCAACCTCGGCCCGATCGCCGAGGGGACGGTGGTCGTCGACCGCACCGGCCCGACCGTGCGCTTCACCGCGCCGGGCGCCACGTCGGGCGCCGTCGCGCGCGCCGAGTGGACGCTGGACCCGGCCACCGTCGGTCAGGGCGAGAGCGCGTGGGCGTACACGTGCACGCTCGACGGCGACCCGCTGGACGGCTGCGCCAACCCGATGGAGATCGGCGGGCTGACGGACGGCGAGCACACGCTCACCGTGACCGCGACCGACGACCTCGGCAACGTCGGCCCGACGGCCAGCCGCACGTGGATCGCGAACGTGCCGCCGGCCACCCAGGCCACGAGCCGCGTCACCGTGACCCCCGCCACGCCCACCGCGGGCGTGCTCGGGGCCAGCGCGGCGAACCTCACGGTCGCCGCCCTGCGGGTGACTCCGACCCTCTCGGTCGCGCAGGTCCGCCAGCAGGGCGTCCCGGTCGCGGTCCAGACCACGGCCGGCCAGACGACGGTGCGCATCCAGGTGTTCGCCGTCACCGCTGCGCCGACCGTCCGGGGCGCCTCGGCGCGCGCGGCGAAGGCCAAGCGCACGCTGGTGGCCACGGTGTTCAAGCGGACGCCGAAGGCCAAGACGTACCGGTTCAAGCTGAAGGACGGCAAGCTGAGCCGCCTGAAGCCCGGCCGCTACGTGGTCGAGGTCCGCGCCGGCAGCAGCCGCACCCGCCTCGGCAAGGCCAAGGTCAAGGCCTTCGTGGTGCGCGGCCGCTAGCGCGCACGACGGATCGGTCGCAAAGACCAGCGGCGGCGCGGCCCTCGGGTCGCGCCGCCGCTTCTCGTCGTGGGTCGCGCCGCGCTCTCGCCCCCCGGCGATGTGGGAGAGTTGGGTGCTTCACCCCTCGAGCGATGAGCGTGGACGCGCAGCACCACGACGCGACGGTGCTCCTCAGGACGGAGCACGCCGTAGCCCGCGTCCTCGGCGAGGCGCGCGACGAGGCGACCGCCTACCCGCGGCTGCTGGCGGCGATCGGCACCGCGCTGGGCTGGGAGGTCGGCGCGCTGTGGAGCCCGGTGGGGGGCGAGGGCACGCTGAGCTGCGTGGAGACGTGGCAGGGGCCCGATCCGTTCGAGCGGGCCAGCCGGAGCACGTCACTGGCGCCCGGAGAGGGCCTGCCCGGGCGCGTATGGTCCAGCCGCGAGCCGGCCTGGATCGCCGACATCGCCGCCGACGTCAACTTCCCACGCCGGCGCGCGACGGAGCGCGCGGGCCTGCACACGGCCTTCTGCTTTCCGATCCGCGGCGCCGGCGAGGTGCTCGGCGCCATGGAGTTCCTCGCCCGCG
>CAWBBQ010000030.1:0-11180 GCA_963787065.1 uncultured Actinomycetes bacterium | reverse complement strand
GGAGCTGCGGACCCAGGGTCCGTAGCGCCCCCCGGGCGTCGGTCGACGCGCTTCGGCAGCTCCGCTCCTTGGCGAGGGCAGAGGCGGTCGCGCGAAGTCGGCTACGGATCGATCTCGACCTCGGCCTCACAGAGCACGGGCGCGTTGAGCGGGAGGGCCATCCCGATCGATGAGCGGGCGTGCATGCCGACCTCGGGCCCGTAGAGCTCGAGGATGAGGTCGGAGTAGCCGTTGGTCACGAGCGGGGTCTGGTTGAAGTCGGGTGCGACGTTGACCATGGCGAAGACCCGTAACCAGGCGGTGACGCGGTCGAGGTCGCCGAGTTCGCGCTTGAGACTGGCCAGGTGGGAGAGCGCGACACCGCGGGCGGCCTGGTAGCCCTGTTCTGCCGAGACGCCGGCGCCGACCTTCCCGAGCGGCTCGGCGAGCGTGCCGTCGGGGTTCACCGCGACGCTGCCGGCAAGGTAGGCCCGGTTCCCGCGCACCCTCACCCAGGCGAAGGGAAACTCGATCCCAGGTGGCGGCCTCAGCGGCGGCGGTAGCTCGAGCCCGATCGACTCGAGCTTCGCCTCGACCTTCATCTCAGTTCTCCGCTCGCAGGTGCGGGCGTGCGTCGAGCTCGGGCAGCTCCGTCACGTCCTCCTGCTCGTTCGGGTCGGTACGGGCGAGCACGGCGACGGCGGCCGCGGAGTCGCTGCCGTTCATGACGAGGTGCGGCACGCCGCTGGGGATGTAGATGAAGTCCCCTCGCCGCGCGACGAGCTTCTGGTCGAGCTGCTCGCCGAACCACATGACCATCTCGCCCTCGATCACGTACGCGGCCGACTCGTGCTCGTCGTGCTGGTGGGCTCGTGCTCGTGCTCCCGGCGGGAGGCTCGCCAGCTGCAGGCACAGGCCACCGGCACGCGCGCTGCGCGCGGAGATGCCGGCGGCGTAGGTGACACCGGTTCTGCCCTCGGCCGCGTGACCGGCTTGGACAACGACGCATTGCCTGGCCATGTCGGTTCCTTCGCGCGCTCGACGCCCAGCCTTCCGGCCACCGCTCCACGCGCAACCTCGATGCGTGAGGGGTGGAACCCGATCCTCCACAACCCTTCCTATACTCCCCATGGGAGGATATATACTCCCATGGGGAGCATGAGTCAACTGCCAAAGCTCACCACGACCTCGTACGTGATCCTCGGCCATCTCGCGCTGCGTAGCTGGTCGACCTACGAGCTCGCGCAGCAGATGAAGCGCAGCACCCGCCACTACTGGCCACGGGCCGAGAGCAAGATCTACGAGGAGCCGAAGAAGCTCGTCGCCCACGGGCTGGCCGGCGCGACACGCGAGTACACCGGCCGGCGCCCGCGCACCAGCTACGCGATCACCGACAAGGGGCGCCACGCGCTACGGCGCTGGCTCGACGAGCCGGGGCAGCCTCCCCTCGTCGAGTTCGAGGGCCTTGTCAAGGTGCTGTTCGCCGAACAGGGCACCAAGGAGCAGCTGCTCGCGACACTTCGAGCGGTCCGCGAGCAAGCGGAACAGACGCGCGCGGAGCACATGGCGCTCGCCGACGACCTTGCGCACACCGGCGGTCCGTTCCCCGAGCGGCTGCATGTCAACGAGCTCGTGTTCAAGTTCATGTGGGAACAGACGGAGACCGTGATCCGGTGGGCGACGTGGGCCGAGCGAGAAGTCGCAGGATGGTCGGAGAGCATCGTTCGCGCGGACGGACTCGAGGCGGGCACCATCCTGCGGCAGGCCGCCGGACGGACGACTGCGAGCTAAGGCGTCGACGGCGGCGCCGCCGTAGTGTTCTTGCCGGTGACTCGCGCCGACATGGAGGACACGACTTCTGGCGATGCGGTCCCCTCCTCGACCTTGCCGGTCTCGACGAGTGCCGCGCCGATCTCGCTCAGCGCGCAGAGCTCGGAGTTGGGGCCCTGAGCGCCTGGGAAGCGGCGAGCGATCTCGAGCGCCTGGCGGCCGTAGCCCAGAGCGGCATGCGGGTCGTCGCACGCGGACGCCAGAGAAGCCCGACACAGCAGCACCCAGGCCTCCATCAGCGGTGGCAGGTCGAATTGCTCGACCAAGCGCTCGAAGCGGCCGAGCCAGCCGCGTGAGGCGGCCAGGTTGCCGAGGCTCGCGCCGTACTGGGAGCACAGCTGCATCGCGATGACCGCGGCCTGGAACGGGTCCGGGCGCCGGCGGAACTCGACGTACGCGCGTTCGCGGCATGGCGCGCACCATGGCACGCCGCGGGCTGCTCCCTTGCGCGATGCGATGAGACGGCCGGTCCGTCGTGTCATCGCAGGCCGACGACCGTGGCCCGTCACGTTCCGAGGGGCGCGGTCGGGAGTACTCTGGACCCATGAGCCCGATCCCCGGCGAGCCGCTCGACCCCAAACCACAGGAACTGACCACGAGCGACGGTCGCAAGGTCAAGCTCAAGGTCCCGGGTCTAGCGCCGCGACCTGAGGCCCGCGCCACCGAGGAGCGTGGCAGCGCTGAGCCGCCGCGCGACGATCCACGCGCGCCGATCGACCCGAACCACGCCGGCGGCTAGGTCAGCCGCGGCGGAGCACGGTCGGTCCGTAGCGCCGCTGGTTCGACGTATCCTGGTCGAGCCGTGAGCCGGATGCGGCCGTTCGCCGGTGAGCCCGCGGCGGGGCCGTGGACGGCGCGCCCTCTCCTTGACGTCTGCGCGGAGCTGCTCGCACTGGCAGCGTCACGCGCGGCCGGCCAGGCGCCCCTGGTCATCGCCGTCGACGGTCGCAGCGCGGCAGGCAAGTCGACTTTCGCGACGCGAATGGCCCAAGTCGTTGAAGGCGTTGCGATCGTTCACACGGACGACATTGCTTGGCATCACTCGTTCTTCGGCTGGGCCGACCTCGTGCGGAACGGCGTGCTCGAGCCCGCTCGCCAAGGCGAGAAGGTCGCCTACCGACCGCCGGCTTGGGTCGAGCGCGGGCGTCCGGGTGCGCTTGAGGTCTCCGCTGGCTGCCAAGCCGTCGTCATGGAGGGCGTCGGTGCCGGACGTCGAGAGCTGGCGGACCTCGTGGACGCGCTCGTGTGGATGCAGTCGGATGCCGCCGACGCCCGGACGCGAGGCCTCGCCCGAGACGGCGGCGACGTCGCGTTCTGGGACGAGTGGGAAGCCGAAGAGGTGCCGTTCCTCGATCAGCATCGCCCGTGGAAGCGCGCGGACCTCGTCGTCGCTGGATCGCCGGTGCTTGACCATGACCCGGATCACGAGGTGGTGGTCGCACCCGCGCCGACGTCCTCCTGACGCGAGCGCCTGCTGTCGGTTCGCGCGGGCAGAGGTCCAGGCGGCGTAGGACGTTCTCCTACGTGCGATCAGGAATCGAGAAGCGCGGGGTCACCGGGGCCGCACCTAGCATGACCGTCATGGACATCATCATTCACTCGACCTTCCTCCCGCGTGACGACCCGGACGCATCCCTGGCCTTCTATCGCCACACCCTCGGCTTCGAGGTCCGCAACGACGTGGCATACGGCGGGTGGCCCCGCCGACCAGGGCGGCACGTCGATTTCCGGGCCTCCCGTTCGTCTTCAGGCTCGACCCCGATGGCAACCTCCTCGGGCTGCTTCAGGACCGATGAGTGCCGGCCCCTCGCTCCCGGCCCCAGCGTCGTCGCGACACCGAGCACCGGCTCACCGACGACATCGATGTCTGGGTGACCAGTGCCTCGGCGGACAGGTGCGCCGTATGGTCGAGGTCCTCGAGAGCGACGCGCGGCACAGCAGGCGGTGACCGGTTTGCCGCACGCACCCGCTCGACCCGCGTGCGCCGGCCACGCCCTACCGCTGGTTCCGCATTCTCCCCGCGCCGCATCAGGCCTGAGGGAGGTCAACGACTGCCCGACCGCGAGCTGATGCGCGACGGCCGCTGGTTGGTCTCACGCCTCGGCCGAGCCCGCCGCGTGGCCGGGGCCCAGAGGCTCCACGGACCGAAGCGAAGAAGAACCAGACGTACTGTTCGAAGCTGGTCAGATCGAGCCAGGCGACGCCACGGAGACCGCGAAGGCGGCCCCGCCCAACAGATGGAGACACGATGAGCATGGCCACGAGGACAGACACGCAGTCGCCTGGGCCGTACGTTGCCGACAGCCACGATCTGATCCGCGTGCACGGCGCGCGCGTGAACAACCTCAAGGACGTCAGCGTCGAGATCCCGAAGCGCCGGCTGACGGTGTTCACCGGCGTCTCCGGCTCGGGCAAGAGCTCGCTGGTGTTCGGCACGATCGCCGCGGAGTCGCAGCGGCTGATCAACGAGACCTACAGCGCCTTCGTGCAGGGCTTCATGCCGGCGCTGGCGCGGCCCGAGGTCGACGTACTCGAAG
The DNA here is from genome assembly GCA_963787065.1 of uncultured Actinomycetes bacterium. Taxonomy (GTDB): domain Bacteria; phylum Actinomycetota; class Thermoleophilia; order Solirubrobacterales; family Solirubrobacteraceae; genus JAOPZW01. The sequence continues at coordinate 6,834 of CAWBBQ010000030.1, read as the reverse complement.
GGCTGACGACCGCGATCATCGTCGACCAGGAGCGGATGGGGTCCAACGCCCGCTCGACGGTCGGCACCGCGACCGACGCCGACGCGATGCTGCGCATCCTCTTCAGCCGGCTCGGACGGCCGCACATCGGCTCGCCCGGCGCGTACTCCTTCAACGTGGCCTCGGCCCACGGGAGCGGCGGGATCACGGTCGAGCGCGGCGAGAAGACCAGGACCGAGAAGGCGAGCTTCAGCCGTATCGGCGGCATGTGTCCGCGCTGCGAGGGCCGGGGCTCGGTCAGCGACTTCGACCTGTCCGCGCTCTACGACGACAGCAAGTCGCTCAACGAGGGGGCGCTCACGATCCCCGGCTACAGCATGGACGGCTGGTACGGCCGGATCTTCCGCGGTTGCGGCTTCTTCGATCCGGACAAGCCGATCGGCAAGTACAACAAGAGAGAGCTCCACGACCTGCTCTACAAGGAGCCGACCAAGATCAAGGTCGAGGGGATCAACCTGACCTACGCGGGGCTGATCCCGCAGATCCAGAAGTCGTTCCTGTCCAAGGACGTCGACGCGATGCAGCCGCACGTCCGCGCCTTCGTGGAGCGGGCGGTGGTGTTCACCACCTGCCCCGACTGCGACGGCACCCGCCTCAGCGAGGCGGCTCGGTCGTCGAAGATCGACGGCGTCAGCATCGCCGACGTCTCCGCGATGCAGATCTCAGACCTCGCTGAGTGGGTCCGCGGGCTCGACGAGCCGTCGGTCGCCCCGCTGCTCGAGGCGCTGGGGGACCTGGTCGACTCGTTCGTGGAGATCGGGCTGGGCTACCTCTCGCTCAATCGGCCGTCGGGCACGCTGTCGGGCGGCGAGGCGCAGCGCACCAAGATGATCCGCCACCTCGGCTCCTCGCTCACCGACGTCACCTACGTCTTCGACGAGCCGACGATCGGGCTGCACCCCCACGACGTCCAGCGGATGAACGACCTGCTGGTGCAGCTGCGCGACAAGGGCAACACGGTGCTGGTCGTGGAGCACGATCCGGGGGCGATCGCGATCGCCGACCACGTCGTCGACCTCGGCCCGCGCGCCGGCAGCGAGGGCGGCGAGGTGGTGTTCGAGGGCACCGTGGAGGGGCTGCGCGCCAGCGACACGATCAGCGGCCGGCACCTGGACGACCGCGCCTCCCTGAAGGGCTCGGTGCGGACATCGTCGGGGGTGCTGGAGGTGCGCGGCGCCGGCGCCCACAACCTGCAGAACGTCGACGTCGACATCCCACTCGGCGTGCTGGTGGTCGTCACCGGGGTGGCGGGCTCGGGCAAGAGCTCGCTGATCAACGGCTCGGTGTCGGGCCGGGACGGGGTCGTGTCGGTCGACCAGGGCGCGATCCGCGGCTCGCGACGGAGCAACCCGGCGACCTACACGAAGCTGCTCGACCCGATCCGCAAGGCGTTCGCGAAGGCCAACGGCGTGAAGCCGGCGCTGTTCAGCGCCAACTCCGAGGGCGCCTGCCCCAACTGCAACGGCGCCGGCGTCATCTACACCGACCTGGGCGTGATGGCCACGGTCGAATCCACCTGCGAGGAGTGCGAGGGCAAGCGGTTCGAGGCATCGGTGCTCGAGCACCACCTCGGCGGCCGCGACATCAGCGAGGTGCTCGCGATGTCGGTGACCGAGGCCGAGGAGTTCTTCGGCGCCGGCGAGGCGCGCATGCCGGCCGCGCACACCATCCTCGAGCGGCTCGCCGACGTCGGGCTCGGCTACCTCAGCCTCGGCCAGCCGCTCACGACGCTGTCCGGCGGCGAGCGGCAGCGGCTCAAGCTGGCCAATCACATGGGCGAGAAGGGCGGTGTGTACGTCCTCGACGAGCCGACCAGCGGCCTGCACCTCGCCGACGTCGAGCAGCTGCTCGGCCTGCTCGACCGGCTCGTCGACTCGGGCAAGTCGGTCATCGTCATCGAGCATCACCAGGGAGTCATGGCGCACGCCGACTGGATCATCGACCTCGGCCCCGGCGCCGGCCACGACGGCGGCCGGATCGTCTGCGAGGGCACGCCCGCCGACCTCGTCGCCGCTCGCTCCACCCTCACCGGCGAGCACCTCGCGGCCTACGTCGGCACCTGACCGAGGCCCTCGCGGACACCGTGAGACGAGTTCTCACATCGTTTCGGCTCGTCCCTCCGGTCAGCCATCAAGCACGGTTTCCGAATCATGCGGCTCGTGCTTCCCGAGCCCGCGGGGCCGGTACCGTGGCGTCGGTGCGAATAGCCACCTGGAACGTCAACTCGGTCAAGCAGCGCGTGCCGCGGTTGCTGCCGTGGCTGGATGAGCGGCGGCCCGACGTGGTCTGCCTGCAGGAGACCAAGCTCGCCGATGACGCGTTCGCCGACCTGCTCGGCGACGAGCTCGCTGCCCGCGGGTATGCGGTCGCGGCTCACGGCGAGCCGACGTGGAATGGCGTGGCGATCGTCTCGCGTGTGGGGCTGGACGATGTCGTTGTCGGACTGGCCGGCGCGCCGGGCTTCCCGCGTCCCGAGGCGCGGGCCGTCTCCGCCAGTTGCGGCGGGATCCGGGTCGTCTCGGTCTACGTGCCGAACGGCCGCGTTCCGGACTCGGAGCACTACGAGTACAAGCTCGCCTGGTTGGCTTCGCTGCGGGAGGTGGTCGCCGCCGGCCCGGACGCGACCGTCGTCTGCGGCGACGTCAACATCGCACCCACCGACGATGACGTCTTCGATCCGGATGCCTACATCGGCCAGACCCACGTGACACCACGCGAGAGGGCGGCGCTCGCGGAGCTGCAGGGCCTCGGCTTGCGCGACGTCGTGCGCGAGCGCTGGCCGGACGAGCGGGTGTTCACCTACTGGGACTATCGGGCGGGGATGTTCCACCAGGACCTCGGGATGCGGATCGATCTGGTGCTGGCCGGCGGGACGGTCGCGGACCGTGTTCGGGCGGCGTGGGTGGACCGGCAGGCGCGCAAGGGCAGCGGGCCGAGCGATCATGCTCCGGTGATCGTCGACCTGGACGAGGCGCCGGACGGGGACATCGGCCCGGTCGTGCCGCCGCCCTCCGCTCCGGCGGCCAGGCGGCGCGGCTCCGTGAAGCTGCCGCAGTCGCCATAGACCGGCCACGTGGTCCGGACGACGCGCGTCACTCCCGCGGGCGGTCGCGATCTCGGGAGGGCTGAACGCGCTTCGGCTCCCCCGGCATCTTCGGGTAATCGGGTGGGTACGGCATGTCACCCCGTCCCTCGCCGGCGTCGTTCTCGTACATGTCGAGCAGCGGCTGCAGTGAGTGGACGGCATCGTCGATCGTGTCGTGGCGATCGCCTACCTCGGCGAAGCGCGCGGGCATCGTCGCGACCGTGAAGTCCTCGGGCGCGACGTCGGCGAGCTCGTCCCATGCCAGCGGTGCCGACACCGGCGCGCCGGGCTTCGGCCGTACGCTGTAGGCGGAGGCGATGGTGCGGTCGCGCGCATTCTGGTTGTAGTCGATGAAGATGCGCTCGCCCCGCTCCTCCTTCCACCACTTGGTGGTCACCTGGCCCGGCAGGCGCCGCTCGAGCTCACGCCCGAAGGCGATCGCGGCATGGCGAACATCAGTGAAGGTCCAGCGCGGCGCGATCCGGACGTAGATGTGAACACCTCGTCCGCCCGAGGTCTTCGGGAAGCCGGTGTAGCCGAGCTCGTCCAGGAGCACCCGTGCCTCGGCGGCGACGCGCACGGCGTCGGCGAAGTCCGTGCCGGGCTGCGGGTCCAGGTCGATGCGCAACTCATCCGGGTGGTCGACGTCGTCGTCTCGCACCGGCCACGGATGGAACGTGATCGTGCCCATCTGCGCCGCCCAGCCGACGACGGCCACCTCCGTGGGACAGATCTCGTCGGCGTGGCGACCGGACGGGAACTGGATCCGCGCGGTCTGGACGTAGTCCGGAGCCCCGCGCGGGATGCGCTTCTGGAAGAAGGCGTCGCCGCCGCCCTTCTCGCGGGTCGAGACGACGATGCCCGGGTGAACCCCTTTGGGCCACCGCTCGAGCGTCGTCGGCCGCCGCCCGAGCGCGCGCATGATGCCGTCCCCGACGGCGAGGTAGTACTCGACGATGTCGAGCTTGGTGACCGCGCCTGAGCGCTCGGTCATCGGGAAGATCACGCGACCGGGGCTGGTCACGCGCAGATCGCGCCCACCAGCGTCGACGATCGTGCTCTCGGACGCGGCCATGCCCGGGAGTTCTACGCCAACGACGCCCGGCGCTCGCCCAGGTCAGCCGTCAGGACTGCAGCACCTCGTGGGCGAAGCGCACGGCGAGGGCGCCGTCGCCGACGGCGCCGGCGACGCGCTTCGTCGCGCCGGCGCGGACGTCGCCCGCCGCGAAGACGCCGGGCCAGACGGTCTCGAGCAGATGGGGCCCGCGGTCGGTCGACCGCCAGCGGTTCGGTCCCTCACAGCTCGCGGCGCCGTCACCGCACCTGATGTAGCCGGCCTCGTCGAGGCTCAGCATCATGTGCACCGCCTCGGTGCACGGGTCGGCGCCGATCATCACGAACACGGCCGACACCGCGACGCGCTCGACGCTCCCGTCCGTGCGGCTGCGCAGATCCGCACGCTCCAGCCGCCCGTCGCCATCGACGGCGCTGATCTCGGTGCGGGTGATGATCTCGATGTTCGTGCGTGATTCGATGCGCTCGACCAGGTACTGCGACATCGTCGCCGCGAGGCCCTCGCCCCGGATGACGACGCGGACGCTGCGCGCCGCGCGCGACAGGTGCACCGCCGCCTGGCCGGCGGAGTTGCCGCCGCCGACCACGATCACGTCCTCGCCGCGGCAGCGCTCGGCATCGGTCGCCATGGCCGCGTGGTAGACACCCGCGCCCGTGAACCGCTCGACGTTGTCGGCCGAGAGCGTGCGCCACCGGGCCCCGGTGGCGACGACGACCGTGCGCGCGAGCGCGTGCTGCCCGTCGTCGAGGTCGATGCGGACGAGCCCCTCGTCGCCGCGCGCGAGCTCGACCGCGCGGTGGAAGCTGGACAGCACCGCGTCGAAGCGACGCGCCTGCAGCGTCGCCTTGCGCGTCAGCTCCGTGCCGGAGATCCCGGTCGGGAAGCCGAGGTAGTTCTCGATCCGCGTGCTCGTGCCGGCCTGGCCGCCGGGTGCCCACGCCTCGGTCACGAGGGTCCGCAGCCCCTCGGACCCGCCGTACACGGCGGCCGCGAGCCCCGCGGGGCCGCCTCCGAGCACGACCAGGTCGAACCGCTGGCCGTCGATCTCCGCGCGCAGGCCGAGCTCGCGAGCGACCTGGGCGGCCGAGGGGTTGCGCAGCACCGAGGTGTTCCGCACGAGGACGGGCGTCTCCTCGCGCGGGATCTGCAGCCAGTCGAGCATCGCGGCGCTCTCGTCGTCGGTGTCGACGTCGTACCACCGCACCGGGGTGAGGTTCCGCTCGAGCAGGTCGCGCACCTCGAAGGCGCGCCGCGAGCCGCGCGGGGCGATGAGTCGCAGGACGCCGTGCCCGTGCGCCACGTGCCACTCCCTGCGCGCCATCATCGTGCGCAGGACGAGCTCGGCGAGCTCGGGCCACGACGCGAGCATCGCTCGCAGCGCCGAGCGGTCGAAGGCGATCACGTCCGTCGGCTCGTCGGCGACGCACTCGGCGATCGCGGGCTCGCCGGTGAAGGTGGCGATGTCGCCGAGGAAGGTGCCGGCGTCCGCCTCGGCGATCCAGACGTCCTTGCCGGGCTTGCGGTCGAGGACCCGCACCCTGCCACGCGCGATGACCAGGAACGGGGCGTCACGCTGCCCCTGCTCATACAGCGCCTCCCCGGCCGCGAACGAACGGCGCGTGCCCAGCTCCGCCAGCCGCTCGATCTTCCCCGCGGACATCCGCGGGTACATCACCTCGTCGCCGAGATCGGGAAAGCTCTCGGCGCGGATCTGCGTGGATGTGGTCCCGTCGATCGCCACGGTCGTCTGCAAAGGGGTAGCAGAACGCCGCCGCGGGCCAGGCTCGTCGCGGTGCGCGCTCCCGAGCACCGCTAGGCCACGTAGGCCGGACAGCCCTGCGGCCCGGGCCGGTAGGGCAGCCGGACGACCTTGGCCGAGGCGTTGTTCGTCTCGCTGATCTCGTTGACGTGGTTCTGCGGGTCGACGATGTGCACGACCACGAAGCAGCCCGCCAGAGCCGTGACGTCGATCCAGTTCTTCGGATAGGACGCCGGGTAGACGTCGGCCCAGCCGACCGACGTCCCGAGCGTGACCTCGCGCTTGCGGACGCTCTGGTTGCACGGTCCGAACGCGCGCCGTCGCGGCACGAGCGACCCTCCGCGGACCCGCTCGAGGTCGCGCAGGCAGTAGTTGAGCTTCGGCCCGACGCGCGCCAGGGCGGCGCGCCGCCCGTCGGGCCCCTGCGCCCACAGCTCGAAGCGCGCGGCGTTCTCGAACTTCCAATAGTCGCCCCCGCGAGTCGGCACCGACGTGTAGTAGAGCTCGGCGCCCGTCTGCACCCGGCGGCGGACGCCCGCGCCGTCGACGATGACCTGGCGGGCGCTCATCTCGCGCGGGCCGACGCGCTGGGCGAAGAACTCGGCCGGCGCGACGCCGACGTTGACGATCCGGTTCTCCATGCGCAGCAGCGCCCGCCGGCCGGGGGTTCGCTCGACGCGCAGGTGGCTCGGCGCCTCCATGATGAGGTCCGGGCAGCGCCATGCCAGCGCGGGGTCCGCGCAGGGGGCGACGGCCTGGGCCTGCGCGAGCGCGGCAACGGTGGCGGCGACGACGGCGAGCACGGCGGCGCATGGTAGGGATGTGCCCGGCCGCCCCGCCCAGCCGGGCGCGACCCGAGCCGGGCGCCCGATCACG
>CAWBBQ010000029.1:0-14779 GCA_963787065.1 uncultured Actinomycetes bacterium | reverse complement strand
TTATGATGCCGGGCTCGGGCTTCGCCCAGACGTTCATCGGCATGGACGTCATCGTGGTGATGTTCCTGATCCGCAAGGCGCGCAAGCTGGCCCGCAAGTGGGGCGGCCAGTGCATGGTCTTCATCGACGAGATCGACGCCGTGGGCATGCGCCGCAACGCCCTGCAGGGCGGCGGCCGCTTCGCACCCCCCGGCTTCGCGCCGCTGGGCACGGGCTTCGAGGAGCCGCCGCTGTACGGGCCGCAGGGCTCGATCACGCCGACCGGCGACCTCGTGCTCGAGAACCGGCAGTGGCGCGACCGGATGTTCGCCGCGCGCGCCGAGCAGGCCGACGACGCGATGCCGCGCCCGCTGGCCGCCGTCCGCGACCGCGTCAACGGCTTCATGTTCCCGGGCATGGGCGGGATGGGCGGCGGGCTGGCGCTCAACCAGCTGCTCGTCCAGATGGACGGCGTCGACGAGCCGCCGTTCACGCGCAAGCACTTCACCAACCGCCTGAACACCTTCCTGGACGCCACGTACTTCTTCCCGCGGCGGATCGGCAAGCTGCCGCTGCGGATGCGCCCGCCCAAGCCGCGCTCCGAGCAGGTCTACTTCATCGGCGCGACGAACGTCCCGATCGACGCGCTCGACCCCGCGCTCGTGCGCCCGGGGCGCCTCGGGCGTCACATCTGGTTCCGGACGCCGACCAAGGACGACCGCGAGGACATCTTCGACCTCTACCTGGGCCGCGTCTCGCACGACGAGGACCTCGACCGCCACGAGCGGCGCGACGAGCTGGCGCGGATGACCAACGGGTACTCGCCGGCCATGATCGAGCAGGTCTGCTCGATGGCGCTGACCTACGCGCACTCCGACGGCCGGCGCGAGTTCGACCGCACCGACATCGTCGAGGCGATGACGACGATCGAGTCGGGCACCGCGGTCGGCGTGACCTACGTCGAGGAGGAGACGCGCGCGGTCGCGATCCACGAGGCCGGTCACGCGGTGGCCAGCCACGTCTACATGCAGGACGTGCTCTCCACCCGACTGTCGATCCGCATGCGCGGCGGCTCGCTCGGCCACCACCAGGCGATCGAGAAGGAGGAGCGCTTCAGCTCCTGGCGCCACGAGGAGGTCGGAAACCTCGTCTGGACGCTCGGCGCGATGGCCGCCGAGCACGTCTTCTACGGCGAGAACTCCGTCGGCGTGGGCGGCGACGTCCAGAGCGCGACCTGGCGCGCGGCGCGCATGGTCGGCATGTGCGGCATGGGCCCCGAGCCGCTGGACCTCACCGGCCGCGTGGACGAGGAGCACCGCGAGGAGGCCGAGAAGAAGCTGATGGACCGCTTCGAGCGGATCGGGACGCAGATCATGAACCGTGCCGCAGGCGGCAACATGATGCAGTCGGACCCGATCGCCTCGGTGCTCGGCGACCCGGCCAAGCGCCGCGCCGCCGCACAGATCCTCGGACAGGCGTACATCACGGCTGTGTGCTGCATGCGCCACAACCGCGAGGCGGTCGCGCGCGTGGCCGAGACGCTGGTGCACCGGCGCGAGCTCTACGGCGACGAGGTGGTCGAGCTGCTCGAGCGCGCCGACCCCAAGGCGCCCGCCATCGACGTCCTCGACGCCAAGATGTGGCCCAAGGTATGACCGAGGGCGGCCACGACGTCCGGCCCGATCCGCGCGAGCGCCCGGCCGACCCGGCCGGCACGCAGCCCAAGCACGATCCCCACGAGTTGCTGCCGGCCCAGCGTGATGCGCCGGGCACCGACGACATCATCGACGTCGAGCCCGTCGAGGAGGGGCAGGGCGACGACCTGCTTCCCGCCCGGCGACGTCCCGGCATCCCGGGCGAGCCGGTGGCGGCGGCGCGCCACTCGGCCTACGCCCCGCGCTTCCACTTCCTGACCGGCGCGCTCGTCGCGGTCGGCGTGGCCGCCCTGCTCGGCCTGGCCGCGTTCGTCGCGCTGCCCAGCGGGGGCGAGGACGGGACCCAGCGCTGGTCGACCTGGATCCCCAACCGGGCCGGGACCGACGGCGCCCGCCAGATCGCCCGGCACGTCGCCCAGAAATACAAGCTGTCCGACGGGCGCCAGATGGTCGACGTGAGCGCCACGGGCCTCGAGATCCAGGGCGTTCCGCTCGCGGTCGCGCTGCGCGAGGCGCCCGACCAGGGCGGCGACATCCGCGTGTTCGACGACAGCGGGCTGATCTACCGGCTGTGCGGGCTGGGCCCGGACTGCGCCATCTCGAGCGGCAAGGCTTCGGAGAAGCGCCACCTGTTGCTGCGCCGCGAGGCGCTCGAGCTGGCCCTGTACTCGTTCCGCTACCTGACCGACGTCCGCCAGGTGATCGTGTTCATGCCGCCGGCCCTGGGCCAGAAGCCGAGCCAGGCGCTGTTCTTCCGCGAGGGCGACGTCGCGCGCGAGCTCGACCGCCCGCTGACGTCGTCGCTCAGCCCGCGCGTGCCGACGGTGCGCACGGTCAACCTGTCGCCCGACGCGCCGCTCGTCGACCAGCTCACGATGCCGAAGATCTTCCGCTTCAGCCTGACCCAGGCCAACACCGACAACCGCGGCTTCATCGTGCTCGACCCGCTCGACGCGGCGGCCGCCACCACCCCGTCGACCAGCGGGTCGGGGTCGTCGGGCTCGTCGACGAGCCTCGGCGCGCCGTCCTCTGGCGGCTGAGTCGCCGACCGGCTGCGCCGCGGCCTCAGGCCTCGACGGGCCGCTCGAGCAGCAGCGCGAGCGCCTCGTTTCGCTCGAGTGCGATCGGCAGCTTCGACCAGGCCGGCACCGACCCGAAGAACGCCAGCAGGTCGAGATCGCGCGCGGCCACGAAGACCTCGCAGCCCGTCGCGGTGAGGCGGTGCGCGACGCGCACGAGGACGGCGGTCGGGTGGCGGTCGCGGCAGCGCCGCACGGCGGTGAAGTCCAGGACGAAGTCGCGGCATCCGTCGTCGAGCGCGGCGTTGACGCCGTCCTCGAGGCGCCGCGCCGCCGCGGCGTCCAGGCCCGCGGGGACCGCGACCACGCACGTGCGCTCGCCGAGGCGCGTGCTCGAGACGGCGGTGGTCACCCTACCGGTCACGCGGGTTTCGGTACCCCGTCACCGCCTTCCTCATCCTCACCTTGCAATCGCTGGCGAAAACCATCGCAGGCCGTCACGGGCACGCGCGGATAGCGCGGATATGCAGGATCGATGCGCGATCGCTGGCACAGCGTGAAGACCGAGCCGCGCGTGGTGCGCACGATCTGCTGGTGGCGGCAGCTGTCGCACAGGCCGAAGCGCACCGGGCCAGTATGGCCCGCCGGAACCCCGAGAATGGTTGAGGCCGTCAACTACAGTAGCTCGCCATGGCGATCTTCACACGGCTGCTGGGGTTCCTGCGCCCCTACCGTCGTGGCGTGATCGCCTCGGCCGTGCTGGCCGCGATGGCCATGGCCATGACCGCGGCGATCCCGTGGCTGGCCGGGCGCGCCATCGACGAGATCCGCGCCGGCGACCGCTCCGGGCTGCGCGACCTCGGCGTGGCCGTCCTGGCCGCCGGCGTGCTGCGCCTGGCCCTGACCGTCGTGCGGCGGCTGATCGCCGGTCGCGTGTCGCTCGGCGTCGAGCAGGACCTGCGCGAGCGCATGTACGGCCACCTGCAGTCGCTCGAGCTGGGCTTCTTCGATCGCCAGCAGACCGGCCAGCTCATGTCGCGCGCGACCGTCGACCTGCAGTCCGTGCGCTTCTTCCTGGGCTACGGGCTCGTGTTCATGCTGCAGTCGGCGCTGACCATCCTGCTCGCCGCGGCAGCCATGTTCGCCACCCAGCCGGGGCTCGCGGCCGTGTCGCTCGCACCCGTCCCGCTCGTCGTGTTCGTCGCGTCGCGCTACGGCCGCCTGGCGCGCCCCGCGCTGCAGGACGTCCAGCAGCGCATCGCCGAGCTGACCGCCGACGTCGAGGAGAACGTCGGCGGAGTGCGCGTGGTCAAGGCCTTCGCCCGCGAGGACCGCCAGCTCGACCGCTTCCGCACGCGCGTCGGCCAGGTCTTCGACCAGTCCATGGTCTCGACCCGGCTGCAGGCCATCTACAACCCGTTCATCGGCTTCCTGCCGCAGATCGGGCTGGCCGCCATCCTGTTCATCGGTGGCCGCCAGGTCATCAACGGCAGCCTGACCATCGGCCAGTTCAGCGCCTTCTACGCCTACCTGCTCATGCTGCTGGCGCCGATGCGCACGCTGGGCATCTCGCTCGGGCTGGCCCAGCGCGCGACGGCGTCCGGCGCGCGCCTGTTCGAGATCCTCGACCGCGCGCCGCGGATCGCCGGGGCGCCGGACGCCACGCCACTGCCCGCGGGCAACGGCCGGGTCGAGCTGCGCGCCGTGACGCTGGCCTACGACGGCGCCGCGCGCCCCGCGCTCACCGACGTCGACCTCGAGGTGGCGGCGGGCACGACGGTCGCCCTCGTCGGGGCCACCGGCTCGGGCAAGACGACTCTCGTCCAGCTGCTGCCGCGGCTCTACGACGTCAGCGAGGGGTCGGTCCGCGTGGACGGCGCCGACGTGCGCGAGGTCGACGTCGCCTCACTGCGCGCCGCGATCGCCGTCGTCGACGACGACCCGTTCCTGTTCTCGGCCAGCGTGGCCGAGAACATCGCCTACGCGCGCGCCGACGCGACCGCGGAGGAGGTCGAGCTCGCCGCCCGCCGCGCCCAGGCGCACGACTTCATCGCGCGGCTGCCCGACGGCTACGAGACCCGCGTCGGCGAGCGTGGCCTCACGCTCAGCGGCGGGCAGCGCCAGCGCATCGCGATCGCGCGCGCCTTCCTGGCCGATCCGCGGATCCTCGTCCTCGACGACGCCACGTCGAGCGTGGACGCGTCCACCGAGCAGCAGATCAAGTCCGCGCTGCGCGAGGTCATGGCCGGGCGCACCACGTTCGTGATCGCCCACCGGCTGTCGACGATCTCGCTGGCCGACGAGATCGTCGTGCTCGAGGACGGCGCGGTGATCGCCCACGGCAGCCACGACGATCTGCTCGAGCAGTCCGAGCTCTACCGCGAGATCGTCGAGAAGGGCCTGCCCGACCAGGTCTTCATGACGCGCAAGCCCACCGAGCGCCGGGTGGCCGGCCTGTGACCGACGGGGCCGAGGTCGCACGCGCGGCGACGCGCCGCGACGACCTGCGGCGGCGGTTGCGCGGAACGGGCGGACGCGGGCGCAAGCTGCGCGGGCTGATCGTCCTGCTCGCGCCCTACCGGGCGCGCGTCGCCGCCATGTTCGTCGCGCTCGTGGCCGGGACGGCCGCGTCGCTGGCGCCGGCGCCGTTGGCCAAGACGGCCATCGACTCCGGGATCCTGAAGGGCGACGAGGGCACGCTGAACCTCGTGGTCGTCGCGTTCGTGGCCAGCGCGCTCGTCGTGTGGGCCGCCACCTTCGCCCAGACCTACCTCGTCGGCTGGGTCGGCCAGCGCGCCCTGGCCGACCTTCGGCTGCAGATCTTCCGCCACCTGCAGGAGATGCCCGTCGCCTTCTACGAGCGCCGCCCGGCCGGGGTGCTGATCTCGCGGATGACCAACGACGTCGAGGCGCTCGACTCGCTCGTCACCGACACCGTGGTCACGCTCTTCCAGGCCTCGCTGACGCTGATCGGCTCGATCGTCATCCTGCTCCTGCTCGACGTCGACCTGGCGCTGATCACGTTCCTGATCTTCCCGGTCATGGCGATCGGCTCGCTGGCCTTCCGCATCGCCAGCGCCGACGCGTACCGGCGCACGCGCGAGACGATCGGGGCGATCACCGCCTACCTGCAGGAGACCCTGTCGGGCATCCGTGTCGTGCGCGCCTTCGCCCAGGAGCCGCGTCACCGCGCCGAGTTCGCGCGGCTCAATGCGCGCAACCGCGAGGCGAACATGACGACCGTCAACCTCAACGCGGCGTACTTCCCGCTCGTCGAGTTCGTCAGCGCGATCGCCACCGTGGCGATCCTGCTCGTCGGCGGCGCGCAGGCCATCCAGGGCGACATCGGGATCGGCGTGCTCGTCGGCTTCATCGCCGCGCTCAACGGCTTCTTCGACCCGATCGGGCAGCTCTCGCAGGTCTACACGACCTACCAGTCGGGCATGGCCGCGCTCGACAAGATCTTCGAGCTGCTCGACGAGCGGCCGGAGCTCGAGGACGCCGCCGACGCCACCGACCTCCCGTCCCTGCGCGGCGAGATCCGCTTCGAGGACGTGTCGTTCCGCTACGGGACCGACGAGGGACCGAAGCTCGCCCTGGACGACGTCTCGCTCCTCGTGCCGCCCGGCCAGACGGTCGCCCTGGTGGGCGCGACCGGAGCGGGCAAGTCGACGTTCGCCAAGCTCGTGGCGCGCTTCTACGACCCGACCGACGGCCGCGTGCTCGTCGACGGAGTCGACCTGCGCCGCGTGCGCGCGAACTCGCTGCGCTCGCAGATGGGCATCGTGCCCCAGGAGGCGTTCCTGTTCAGCGGCACGGTGGGCGAGAACATCGCGTTCGGCCGGCCCGACGCCGGGCCCGGCGAGATCGAGGCGGCCGCCCGCGCCGTCGGCGCGTGGGAGTTCATCGCCGCGCTGCCCGCCGGCCTGGACACCGAGGTCGGCGAGCGCGGCGTGCAGCTCTCGGCCGGTCAGCGCCAGCTCCTGGCCTTCGCCCGGGCGCTGGCCGCCGACCCGCGGATCCTCGTGCTCGACGAGGCGACGTCGAACGTCGACCTGCACACCGAGGGACGGATCGAGGCCGGCCTGCGCCGGCTGCTGGCGGGCCGCACGGCGATCGTCATCGCCCATCGCCTGTCCACGATCCGCCAGGCCGGGCGGATCGTCGTGCTCGACGGCGGGCGCGTGATCGAGCAGGGCACGCACGAGGAGCTGCTGGCCGCCGGCGGCGCCTACGAGCGCCTGTACCACGACTGGGCCGAGCAGGCCGCCGCGTAGGCGCGGCCCGCTCGGGCGCGGGCGGCGGTCCCTCCGGCGTCCCGCGGCGCGGCGCCGGCCAGCGCATCGAGGGAGGCGGTCACCGGTCGCGCGAGGTCGGGCGCGTTCCGAGGTCTCGTATTCACGTCTCCGACCGCGGATCGCTCGCGAGCCCCGCGAACGTACGCAAACCCATGGCCTGCGGCCTGCGTGGATTTCCGGACATCGGCGGCATCTGGCCCCATCCCTCGATGCCCTGGCCGGGGATCGCTGCTGCGTCCCGACCCGAGCCAGGTGTGCGCCGCGAGGGGAGTTTCCCGTACCTCGGGGCGACGGGTTCGCCCCCCTGCGGGCGGCGCGCCGCCGCAGGAGGATCGTCGGGTCACCGCGATGCACGACCCGAGGACGCCCATGACCCTGCTGCGCACCGCCCCGCCCGCCCGCCGCACGTCGCCGGCCGCGGTGAGCCACGGGGCGGCCCTGACGTTCGAGACGGTCCGCGCCTTCGAGGGCGCGCCCCCGCCGCTGCGCGTGCGACCGCTGGAGGACACGCTGCTGCGCGTCATCGACGGCGTGCTGCGCCTGTCCGTCGACGGCGTCGAGCGGCTGCTGCGCATCGGCGACGAGGCGATCGTGCCGGCCGGCACGAGCCATCGGCTCTCCGGGGTGGCCGGCGACGCCCGCCTGCTGATGGGCTTCCGCCGCGCGCCCGCCGCCTGACGGGAGCGCTCAGCCCGGCGCGCAGAGCGCCACGACGAGCTCGCGCCAGCCGTCGCGCAGCCGCTCAAGCGGCCAGTCGAGCCCGAGACGCACACGCAGGTGGTGCGTGGGGGCGAGCGTGGCCAGCAGCGCCTCGGCGGTGAAGGCGGCGTCGAGCTGCGGAGCCGCCTCGCGCAGGAGGATCACGAGGTGCGTGGCGTAGAACTGGTGCGGGCCGACACGTTCACCACCGGCGGGGATGGCGGCGACGAGCAGGTCCGCGTGGCGCTCGAGCAGCTCGAGGTAGCCCTCGCCGAACGCGCACAGCCGCTCGACGGCGGGAGCGCCGGGCCCGGCCGGAGGCGGTCCGGAGATCAACGCGTCCTGGAAGTCGCGCGTGTGCTCGTCCAGCAGGGCCAGGGCCAGGCCGGCACGATCGCCGAAACGGCGGTACAGCGTCCCGGTGCCGACGCACGCAGCGCGGGCGACGTCGTCCATCGACACGCGCGCGATGCCGCGCTCGTCCACGAGCTCGGCCGCCGCGGCCAGGATGCGCAGCCGGTTGCGCGCGGCGTCGGCCCGCTCACGCGGGCGCTGGTCGGGATCGAGGAGCGGCAGGTCCTCCACCGCTCCGATCATGCCGACTGCTCGACCGGCGCGTCGACCTCCCGCACGAGATCGGCCAGGACGTCGCTGAGGCGGATCGCCAGCTCGGGGTCGACCAGGCCGCCGTCCTCGGTGAACGCGCCGTCGGCCATGCCGACGGGCAGCTCGGACTCGAGCACGTGAGCGCCGCTCGCCTTGAGGACCTTGCGCACCTCGGCCTGGGCCCAGACGGCGCCGAAGAGGCCCGTGCTCGCTCCGATCACCGCGCTCGGCTTGTCGCGCAGGACGTTGTCGGGGAACGGCCGCGACGCCCAGTCGAGCGCGTTCTTCAATGCGCCCGGGACCGACGCGTTGTATTCGGGCGTGGCGATGAGCAGCGCGTCGGCCGACTCGATCTCGTCGAGGAAGTCCTGCACCACCGGCGGCGGGGTGGTCTCGAGGTCCTCATCGAACGCGGGCAGGGCGGCGAGCCCGTCCCACTCCGCCAGCGCCGCTCCGGACGGGAGCGAGTCGCCCGCCGCCCGGAGCAGCCTGCGGTTGTGGGACCCTCGGCGCAGGCTGCCCGGGATGCCGAGGATCCGCATCGTGCTAGGCCTGCTCGACGAGCGAGATGTCGACGGTCAGCGTGACCTCGTTGGCCAGCACGTTGCCGCCGGACGGCAGCGCCATGTTCCAGCTCATGTCCCACTGCGTGCGGTCGACGACGGCCTCCAGGTTGACATGCCCGCGGCTGTTGCCGAACGCGTCCCCGGCCGGAGCGGTCCAGGTGCCGGTCGCCTGGACCGGGTTGGTGATGCCCTTGATCGTCAGCTCGCCGTCGACCTTGGCCGTGCCGTCGTCGGCGAGGTCGAGGTCGGTCGAGACGAAGCGGACGTCGGGATGGTTCTCGGCGTCGAAGAACTCGGCGCCCAGGACGTGGGCACGGAACTGATCGGGCGTGCGGATCGAGATCGACTCGGCCTTGGCGACGCCCTCGAGGCGGCCGTCGGCCAGCGTCGCGGAGACGTCGTCCAGCGTCCCGCGGAACAACGAGACGCCCTGGTAGCGGACGGCGAAGCCGAAGCTCGAGTGGACAGGATCAGCGGTGTAGGTGCCGGCAAGCGGCGCGTACGTCGTAGCCATGGGGAATCTGACCTCCAGATCGGTGATGTGGCCTGCATAACCGGAGGACGCTCCGGTTCATGGATGACACCATAGCGCAAGAGGTTGCTAGCGCAACCATTCTCGCCGCGCCGACCATTGCTTGTGTCCGCAATCAAACACCCGGGAGCGGGTGGGACGGGTCAGGCGGGGCGGGTCAGGTGTCGCGCAGCACGAACGCGGCCTCGTCGATGACGCACCACGACCAGTCCTCGCCGGGCTCGGCGGACCGCAGGACCGGGTGCTCGGCCTCCCGTGCGTGGCGGGTGGCGTGTTGATTGGGCGACGAGTCGCAGCAGCCGATCTGGCCGCAGCTCTGACACATCCGCAGGTGCAGCCACGTGCCCCCGATCTTCAGGCACTCCTCACAGCCGGCGATCTCGGCCGGCACGCTGAGGATCTCGACCTGGTCCAGATGGCTGCAGGTGGCCATGGGAGCATCCTGCCCGGGTGGTGGCTGCGCTATTCGATCAGCCCGCGGCGCATCGCCTCGGCGACCGCGGCGGCCCGGTCGGAGACGCCGAGCTTCTCGTAGAGGGTCTTGAGGTGCGTCTTCACTGTGGCCGGGCTGACGTGCAGGCGCTCGCCGACCGCCGGCGCGGTCAGCCCGTCCGCGATCAGCACGAGCACCTCGTGCTCGCGGCGACTGAGCGACGGGCGCCCGCCCTGCGCGTGGCTGCGGATCGCCGCGGCAAGCCCGGCCTGGACCTCCTCGGGGAGCACCACCTCCCCGCGCGAGACGGCAAGGAGCGCGTCGCAGATCCGGTCGGACGACCACGACTTCGACAGGTAGGCGCGCACGCCCGACGCGATCGCGGCGTACACCGTGTCGCTCTCGAGGTGGGCGCTGAGCAGCACGACGTGCGTGGGCAGCTCGTCGCGGGTGACCGCTCGGGCCACCTCCACCCCACCGAGGCTGGGCATCTCGACGTCGAGCACGGCGACGTCGGGGCCCTTCTCACGGATCGCACGGAGCGCGGCGCGGCCGTCCTCCGCCTCGCCGATGAGCTCGAGCTCGGGTCGCGACCGGACCGCGCGCGTCACGCCCTCCCGGTAGACCGGGTGGTCGTCGGCCACGAGGACCGTGATGCGCGCTGGCTGGCTTCGGGTCACCCGTCACCTCGATGAGCCGGCCGCCGCAGCGGCCGAGGGCGGTGAACTCTAGTGGCCGTCGGGCAGCCCGCTAGCCGTCGCCCTGCCGGCCGAGGCGCATGACGGCCTCGCAGATCTCGGCCCGGCTGAGCGCCTTGCTGAGACAGCCGTCGGCACCGGCGGCGAGCACGTCGTCGCCGACGCCGCCCTCGAGCGTCGCGCTGATCACGAGCACGCGGCAGGCCGGCGGCGGGTCCTGGGCGTGCAGCCGATGCAGGACGCTGATCCCGCTGAGGTCGGGCATCCGGAGGTCGAGGATGACGACGTCGGGCTCGAGATCCGCGATCGCCTGCAGGCCGGACTCCCCGCCGTCGGCCTGGCCGACCAGCTGCAGGCCCTCGCAGGCCTCGACCGCGCGGCACATGCCGGTCCGGAAGACGAGGCTGTCATCGATCACGAGCACGCCGACCGGGCGACCGCGTTGCGCGGTACGCCCGATCGGAGCTCCAAGCGGATGAGCCGTCTGCTTCACAGCGCCGGGAGCCGCCCCCGCGACCCCGCGCTGATCGACGTGCTCTCCGTGGCGCCGGCGCCGCCCCCTCGGGGCGCCGGCACGCGCCGCCCGATGGGCCGGAGCGCCTCCGGTGATCCCTCGAGCGTCTGCGTCATTCCCTCTCCCCTCGCCTTAGCGGCCGGCCGGGCGCGCCTGCCGTGGCAGCGCCGTGATGCGGAACACTCCACCTTCCTGGTCGCGGGCGCCATCGTCCCGGCGGTCAGTCCTGCGGGGGAGGCGCGCCTCCCCCGACCGGATGAGCCGCATGCGTCAGCCGATGCCGCCGGTCGTCTCCAGCGATTGCTCGGCGCGGCGGACGAGGCCGTCCTGGTCGTCGCCGTCGGCCAGCGTCGAGGCGCCGATCGAGACGCTCGTGACCACGGGCCCGGCGTCGGTGTCCACAGCGGTGCCGGCCACGGCCGCGCGGATCCGCTGCGCCAGCGTGACCGCTCCCTCGGGGCCCGTGTCGGGCGCCAGGACGAGCATCTCGTCGCCGCCCCAGCGCCCGAGGATGTCCTCCTCGCGCAGCTCCCCGCTGACGCGCGCCGCCACCTCTTCGAGGACCGCGTCGCCCACCGAGCTGCCATGGACGCTGTTGATCTCGTGGAGGCGATCGACGTCGACGATCAGGACCGACAGCGCGGTGGCGTGGCGGCGGCTGCGGCTCATCAGCGAGCCGAGCTGCTCGTCCGTGGCCCGGCGGTTGAGCAGGCCGGTGACGAGGTCCGTGCTGACCATCAGCTCGAGCTGGGCGTTGCGCGCGTGCAGCTCGTCGCGCAGCGCCTTCGTGCGCATCGCGGCCTGCACACGGGCGATCAGCTCGGGCTGCTGGAACGGCTTGCGCAGGTAGTCGTGCGCGCCGCGATGCAGCCCGTCGGCGACGTCCTCGGCCTGGCTGCGGGCGGTGACGAGGACGACGGGGATCTCGCTCAGAGCGGGGTCGGTCTGCAGCGAGGCGAGCACGCCGAAGCCGTCCAGCAGCGGGATCTGGACGTCGAGCAGGATGACGTCCGGGCGCTCGCGCGCGGCCAGCCGCAGCGCCTCCTCGCCGTCGCCCGCCTCGAAGATCACGTAGCCCGTGCTCTCCAGGAAGCGCCGCATGACCCGGCGCATGGTGGCCGAGTCCTCGACGATCAAGAGCCGCCGGTCGGGCAGCGGCGACGGTCCGGGCCCGGGCCGGTGCTCGCCGTCGTTGTTCTTGGGATGCCACACGTGCGGAATTTCACCATCTTGGCAACTGGGCGATGGACTACGGTTCGGTTCGATGGCGAACGCGGTCCTGACGCTGCCCCTGCGCACGCAGGAGGACGTCCTGCTCACCCGCCGTCGGGCACGCGACCTCGCCGGGCTCCTGCAGTTCAGCGCCGAGCAGCAGATCGGACTGTCGACGGCCGTATGGGAGGTCGCCCGGCTGGCCGAGGGGCACGGGGAGGTCGAGCTTGCCGTGCTCGAGGCGGCGACGTCGGTGGCCGTGCGCGTGACGATCTCGGGCCTGCCGAGCAGCGTGCTGGGCGGCGACTCGTCGCGCCCGCGCCTGGACGTCGCGGCGCTGAGGCGGCTGGTCGGCGCGGTCGAGACGCGCGACGACGACCAGAGCGCCGCGGTCTGCCTGAGCGCCGCCGCGAGCCCAGACACGTGGCTCCCGGGCGTCGACGACCTCGAGCTCGTGCTGCGCTCGCTCACGCGCCACGACGTCGTGCAGGGCGGCCTGGAGATCGTCGACGAGCTGCATCAGCAGAACTTCGACCTGCTCACGGCGCTGTCGACGCTGCGCGACCGCGAGGGCAAGCTCGTCCGCCTCAACGCCGAGCTCGAGGACACCAACCGGGCCGTGACCGCGCTCTACGCCGAGCTCGAGCAGCAGGCCGCCGACCTGCGCGAGCGCGCCGCCGCGACGGCCCGCTTCCTGAACGAGCTCACGCATGAGCTGCGCACGCCGCTGTACGCCGCGCGCGGCATGACCGAGGCGATCCTGCGCGACCACCCCGATGAGCTCGACGCCGGCCTGCGCGACGACGTGACGCTGATCGACGGAGCGATGGTCGAGGCGCTGGACCTCGTCAACGACCACCTCGACCTGGCCAAGCTGGCCGCCGGCCGGATGACCGTGCGCCTGTCAAGGGTCGACGTGGCCGAGCTGCTCGCCACCGTGCGGGCCATCACCACGCGGCTGCCCGTCAACGAGGGCGTCGAAGTCGTCTTCGAGGATGCCGCCCGACTCCCCTCGCCTCACACCGACGGCTTCAAGCTGTCGCAGATCCTGCGCAACTTCATCGTCAACGCGATGAAGTTCACCGAGGCCGGCGAGGTCCGCGTGTCGGCGGCGCCCACCCGCGACGGCGAGGCGCTGCGGTTCGCGGTGGCCGACACCGGCGTCGGGCTGTCGGAGGAGGACCAGACCCGGGTGTTCGAGGACTTCGTCCAGCTTGCGCCCGAACGCGCGGGCCGGGTGCGCGGCACCGGGCTGGGACTGCCGCTCACCCGCCGGCTCGCGGCGGTCCTCGGGGGGGAGGTCACGGTCCGCTCCGCCCCCGGCCAGGGCTCCACGTTCGGGGTCGTCATCCCGCTGCGCTTTCCCACCGGTCGCGCGGGCATCACGGTCGTCGACGAAGGCTGAGCGGGGTCGCGGCGAGGCCACGACCCGGGCGCTATCCTCGTCGGGCAGACCCGGTGCGGGATGGTGTAATTGGCAACACGCGTGACTCTGGATCACGAATTTGGGGTTCGAGTCCCTGTCCCGCAGCTGATCTTCGTGGCACCAGGCCGGGCGGCCGTGGCGCCGCCCGACCTCGCACCCGCGGCCCGTCAGATCCGCTCGTTCGCCACCGTGGGACGCGACGAGGCGCTGTCCTTCACGGCACCGTCGCCGCGATCGCTGTGGCGGTCGGCCTGCTGCTCGGCGCGCTGCTTGCCGCGCTGCAGGTCGCGCTGGACCTGGTCCTTGTTCTGCTGGCCGCTGTCGTAGGCGCCGCGCAGCAGCTCGGCGGCGACCTCGCGCCCGCCGAGGCCGAACGCGAGCGCGCCGGCGAGGGCGAGCATGCCCAGCAGGGCCGCGTAGGTGATCGTCACGATCTGCGGGGCGATCTGGAGCTGGTCGAGCACCATGAACGTGCCGATCGCCAGGATCAGGCCCGGGATCACGGCGCGGACGACCTTGCCGGTCGGCGTGTCGCCCATCAGCTTGTGCGCGGCCCCGCCGACGACGCCGGCGAGCGCGGCGGCGACCACGAAGATGATCGCGGCGACGATGATGTTCGGCAGGAACGCCTGGACCTGGGCGATGAAGTCGCTCAGGGCGGGGATCTTCAGCGCGCCGATGGCCGCCGAGATCGCGAACAGGAAGATGAACCAGAAGGCGACCGTGCCGATCAGGTTCGCCGGTGAGGCTCCCGGACTGACGCGCTCGACGTACTGGCCTGCATCGCTGCTGTGCAGGGCCCGGTCGATCCCGACCTTCCGCAGGATGGTGGCGATCGCCTTCTTGGCGATCCTGGCGATGACGTAGCCGATGAGCAGGATGACCAGGAAGCCCAGGATGTTCGGCAGGAAGCCGAAGAAGCTGTCGAGGCCCTGCTGCAGGCTGTCGCCGACGCTGACGGCGGCAAGGGGCATGTGTGTTCCTCCCTGAAGGGTGATGTCGGGCGAACGCGATCAGGTCCGCCCCGCGGTGGTGTGTCGAGATGCGCCGCCGCCGGCGAGTGCGTCGACGTCGGCTCCTGGAGCGTCCCCGCTCGTGCCCCGGGCTAGCCTCGGCGCGGCGCTTCTGGCGGGTTGACGCCT
>CAWBBQ010000028.1:0-105414 GCA_963787065.1 uncultured Actinomycetes bacterium | reverse complement strand
GCTGCGGGTCATCGGCGCGGCCGCCATCCGCCGCGCGCTCGTGGCCAAGGAGGCCGCCGAGCAGGACGGCCGGCGCCCGCCTGCGCTCGCTCGTGCGGTGGCGGCGGTGCCCGCGCTCATCGGCGTGCACATCGTCCGCTGAGCGTCCGTCCGGGGTGGCGTCCCCGCGGCGCGTATCCTGAAGGGGCAGATGACGCTGGCCGACAGGGTGAAGCAGGACCTCGGCGTCCGCCATGAAGGCGGGCGAGAAGGATCGCGTCGGCGCGCTGCGCCTGGTGCTCTCCGAGCTGCAGAAGGCGGCCAAGGACGGCGACGGCGACGAGCAGGCCGTCCTGCGCCGCGAGCGCAAGCGCCGGCAGGAGGCCGCCAGGGCGTTCCGCGACGCAGGCCGCGACGAGCTGGCCGCCGGCGAGGAGGCCGAGGCGGCGATCATCGAGGCCTACCTGCCCGCCGAGCTGTCCGACGACGAGCTGCGAGCGATCGTGGCCGACGCCGTGGCCGAGACCGGCGCGACGTCGCCCAAGGACATGGGTCGGGTGATGAAGGCCGCGATGCCGCGGGTCGCCGGGCGCGCCGACGGGCGGCGCGTGTCGGCCCTCGTGCAGGAGGCCCTGAGCTCGGTGAGGGCCGGCTGATGCGCCGCCAGATCGAGCTCTCCAACGAGGTCGCCGCAGGCGCTCAGCGGCTCGGGCGATCAGATCCTGCGCACGCTCGAGCAGCACGTCGACTGCGACCTCTTCCTGCGCGGCAACGTGGTCACGCTCGACGGCGAGGCCGAGGCGCGTGGCCGCGGCCGCGGTCGTCGTGCGCGAGCTGGCCGAGCTCATCGAGCAGGGCCACGAGATCGGCGAGGGCACGATCGCCGCGGTCACCGGCGCGCTCGACCAGCACCACTCGCCGGCCGAGATCCTCGAGGACGTCGTCTGGCGCCACCGCTCGACGCAAGGTCGCGCCCAAGACGGTCAACCAGAAGCGCTACGTCGACTCGATCCGGCGCAACACGATCACCTTCGGCATCGGCCCGGCCGGCACGGGCAAGACGTTCCTGGCCGTGGCGCATGGCCGCCGCCGCGCTGAGCCGCCACGACGTCAACCGGATCATCCTCACGCGGCCCGCGGTCGAGGCCGGCGAGCGCCTGGGATTCCTGCCCGGCGACCTGATGGCCAAGATCGATCCGTACCTGCGGCCGCTGTTCGACGCGCTGCACGACATGATCGACCCCGAGAAGGTCGCCGCCCACCTCGAGCGCAACGTCATCGAGGTCGCGCCGCTGGCCTTCATGCGCGGGCGCACGCTGAACGACTCGTTCGTGATCCTCGACGAGGCCCAGAACACGAGCCCCGAGCAGATGAAGATGTTCCTCACGCGGCTGGGCTTCAACTCGAAGATGGTCATCACCGGCGACATCACCCAGATCGACCTGCCGCGCGACCAGCGCTCCGGGCTCGTCGTCGTCAGCGAGATCCTCGGCGGCGTCGAGGGCGTCGAGTTCGTCCGCTTCGGCGGCGACGACGTCGTCCGCCACCGCCTGGTCCAGCGGATCGTCGAGGCCTACGACGAGCACGCCGAGCGCGCCGCGCCCGAGCTGCGCGCGGCCGACCGCCGTCGCGCCTGAGCGCGCCGACGTGCTCGACGTCGAGGTCATCGGCGAGGGCGGCGCCGGACGCCCCGCCGGCGCCGGAGGTCGAGCGGCTGCGTCGGGCTGGCCTTCGCCTCGGCCGGCGTGGAGGACGGCCACGTGGCCGTCGAGTTCGTCGGCGCGGACCGGATCGCGCGAGCTCAACGGCGACCACCGCGGCAGGCCGACCGCGACCGACGTGCTGTCGTTCCCGGTCGACGAGGTCGGCGCCGCGGCCGGCCCGCGCGAGCTCGGCGACATCGTCATCTGCCCCGCGCACACCGCCGACCTGCGCGAGGCGATCGTCCACGGCGCCCTGCACCTCGTCGGGCATGGACCACGAGACCGACGACGGCGAGATGCTCGCCCTGCAGGCGGAGCTCCTGTGCTGGTGAGCGCCGCCGGCATGACGCGGGCCGGGTTCGTCGCCCTCGCCGGCCGGCCGAACGTCGGCAAGTCGACGCTGGTCAACGCGCATGGTCGGGCACAAGGTCGCGATCGTCTCGGACAAGCCGCAGACCACGCGTCGCGCGATCCGCGGCGTGGCCACCGGCCGCGACCACCAGATCGTCCTCGTCGACCTGCCCGGCGTCCAGCGCCCGCGCGATCGCGCTGACCGAGCGCATGCAGCGCCGCGTCGAGCGCGAGCTGGCCGACTCCGACGCCGCCCTGCTCGTGCTCAACGCCGAGCAGGGGATCGGCCGGGGCGACCGCTTCATCGCCGACGCGCTGCGCGCCTCGGGCCTGCCCGTGGTGCTCGCCGTCAACAAGGTCGACCGGCTCGACCGCGCTCGCACCGTGCACGTGCTGAGCGCCGCGGCCGAGCTCGACGTCGGCGAGGAGATCTTCCCGGTCTCGGCCCGCACCGGCCTGGGGATGGCGGCGCTGCGCGAGCACCTGGCCGGGCTGATGCCGGCGGGCCCGTTCCTGTTCGAGGCGGCGGACGCCTCGGACCAGCCGCTCGAGGTCATGCTCGGCCGAGCTCGTCCGCGAGCAGGTCCTGCGGCGCACCTTCCAGGAGGTCCCGCACGCGGTCGAGGTCAAGGTCGAGGACATCGACGCGCCGCGGCGACGACCACGCGTCGTTCGCGCGCTCGTATGGGTCGAGGCCGAGTCGCAGAAGGGGATCCTGATCGGCGCCGGCGGGCGCATGATCAAGGCGATCGGCACGGCGGCGCGGCGCGAGCTCGAGCGCGAGCTGCGCAGCGCACGTGCACCTCGACCTGTCGGTTCGCGTGCGCCGCCACTGGCGCGCCGACGAGTCGCTGCTCGACCGGTTGGGGATCGAGTAGCCCGGGCGCGGAGCGTCAGCCCAGGCGCTCCTCGAGCACGCCGGCCAGCAGCGCCAGCTCGTCGACGCCGAGCGCTGGGACGGCGAGGAACGGCAGCGTGAGCACGTGCGCGCGGGCATCGCGGCGCAGGCGCTCGAGCTGCTCCTGCTGCGCGCCGGCCTGCCCGTGCTGGGTGCGCACGGCGCTCGCCGCGGCGCGCGGCACGCCGCCGTCGGCGCGGGCCAGCGCCTCGAGGTCCTGCGCGCTGAAGCGCTGCGGAAGGACCGCGTTGGCCACGATCGCGTCGACGTCGCGGCGCAGCGTGGCGGTCACGCGGCCCTCGAGCTCGAGCGTCTCGCTCACCGCCATCTCGGCGGGGCGGGCCACGGCCAGCACGGTGCTGCGCGCGCGGTCCTCGAGCAGCTCGACGACGCGCCGCGCCTGCGAGGCGATCGGCCCGACGCGCGCGATCTCGGCGAACGTCCGCGGGGTGCGCAGCAGCCCGATCCCGTGCCCCGTGGCCGGGCCGTCGAGCACGACGACGTCGTAGCGGCGCGCTCCTCGGACCCAGCGCTGCGGCCGGCCGAGCTCCCAGGCCTTGACGATCGTCAGCAGCTCGCGGGCGCCGGGCGCGGCGGACAGGAAGGCGCCGAACGCGTTCGAGCTCGTCATCGCATGGACGATGCGGCGCGAGCCGATCTGGCGAGCCGCCCATTCCTCGAGCGCGAGCTGCGGGTCGACCGTCGTCGCCCACAGGCGCTCGCCGAGCGCGACCTCCGCCCCCGGCGCCCCCGCGCCGAGGCCGTGCGCGCGCGGCGCGCGGCCCTGTCCGGCGATCTCGCACAGGATCGTGCGGCGGCCGCGGCGGGCGGCCGCGATCGCGGCCGACAGGGCGACGGTGGTCTTGCCCACCCCGCCCTTGCCGGTGACGAACACGAGCTCCCGGTCAAGCGGCTGCCTCATCCGGGGACAGGGGTACCACGTAGGCTGGTTCACGGTGCACGGCGTCGCTGATCATCGAGTGCGGGACTCCTACCGGACCTGCCGCCGCCTTCAGCGCCGGCACGACCCGACCTTCTGGCTGGCCACGGGCTGCCTGCCCGCCGAGGTGCGGCCGGCCGTCCACGCGGTGTACGGCTTCGTGCGCGGCGCGGACGAGATCGTCGACGGCCCGCGGCGCCTGCCGGCCGGCGCGCCGCGGCGCGCCGCGCTGGACCGCTGGGAGGCCGAGCTGCGCGTCGGGCTGCGCGTCGGGCACTCGGCGCACCCGGTGATCGCCGCGCTCGTCCACGCCGGCCCACGCCACGAGCTGCCGCTGCACCTGCTCGACCGCTACGTCGAGTCGATGCGCGTCGACTGCTACGAGCCCGTGCGGATCGCGTCCGAGGGCGAGCTCGATCGCTACATGGACGGCAGCGCGGCGACCGTCGGGCGGATCATGGCCCCGCTGCTCGGCGCCCCCCCGGGCGAGCACGAGCAGGTCGCGCGCCTCGGCGTCGCCTTCCAGCTCACGAACTTCATCCGCGACGTCGCGCTGGACTGGGCGCTGGATCGGATCTACCTGCCCGGCGTCGACGAGGACGCGCTGCGCGACGGCGCCGCCACCGAGGCGCTGCGCGAGCGCGTCGCCCGCCACGTCGCCCGGGCCCGCGCGCTGTTCGCCGAGACCGCGCCGGTGGCCGACGCGCTGGCGCCCGCGATGCGCCCCGGCGTGCGCGTGGCCCGGGGCGTCTACGGGCGGGTCCTGGACCGCGTCGAGCGAAACGGCTTCGACGTCGTGGGCCGCCGCGCCGGGCTGGCGCCGTGGGAGGGGGCGCGGGCCGCGGCCGGCGCGCTGCTGCTGGGATGACCGTCCGGGCCACCACCCGCGGCGCCCAGCGCACGTCGCTGGAGGGCACGCGCGCCGACGTGCTGATCTGCGGGGCGAGCTTCGCCGGGCTCGCGGTGGCGCGCGAGCTGGCCGGCGCCGGCGCCGAGGTGCTCGTCGTCGACCGCTACGAGATCGGCGAGCGCGCGACCTCGGCGTGCGCGGCGCCGACGCCGTGGCTGCACGCCGTCGGCGTGGCCGGGTCGATCCGTCGCGAGCTGCCGGACATGACGTTCACCACGCCGCACGGCAGCGTCCGCTGCCGGCTGCCGTGGAGCTGGGCCGCGTTCGACTATCGCGAGCTCTGCGAGGGGCTGTGGGCCCAGTGCGGGCGCGCGCGCTTCGCGACGGCCAAGGTCGAGGGCGCCGCCGCGGGCGCGCCCGGCGAGCCCCACGCGGTGCGCACCGACCGCGGCGTCCTGCACGCCCCGCTCGTCGTCGACGCGCTGGGCTGGCGCCGCGTGCTCTCCGATCCTCACTACCAGCCGCCCGACGCCCCGCTCAGCCGTGGTCTCGAGGTCCACCCACACGTGCAGGACGCGGGCCCGGCCGACGGCGCGCTCGACGTCTGGGTGGCGCGCGACCTCGTCCGCCGCGGCTACGGCTGGCGCGTGCCGGCCGGCGGCGAGGCGCGCATCGGCGTCGGCTCCTACGACCCGCGCCGCCACGTCAGAGAGCCGACCGTCGCGCTGGCCCGGCGCCTGGGGGCCGACGCGGTGCGCTATCAGGGCAACTGGTTCCCCCACCGGCTGCGCGAGGCGACCGAGGGCGGCGTGTTCTTCGTGGGCGACAGCGCCGGGCACTGCATCCCGCTGTCGGGGGAGGGCATCCGCACGGCGCTGCACTTCGGCATCGCCTGCGGGCGCGAGCTGGCGGCGGTGCTGGCCGGGGACCAGGACCGCGACGCCGCGCTGCGCGGCTACACCGCCTTCCACGAGCGCCATCGCCCGTTCTTCCGCCGCGCGGAGCGGCTGCAGCGGCTCGTGCCCGCGCTGCCCCCGCGCGTGCTCACGCTGGCGCTGCGGGCGCTCGGCCGCCCGCCGCTGGTCGAGCGCGCGTTCGGCTGGTACCTGGACCAGGCGCACCCGTCGCATGCCGGCGAGCGCGCTCCGGCGACGGCTCTCGCCGCTTGAC
The DNA here is from genome assembly GCA_963787065.1 of uncultured Actinomycetes bacterium. GTDB lineage: Bacteria > Actinomycetota > Thermoleophilia > Solirubrobacterales > Solirubrobacteraceae > JAOPZW01. Next base: position 99,523 of record CAWBBQ010000028.1, on the reverse strand, counting down.
AGAATCACCGGCGTGGAGATCGCCTACGACGAGCGTGGCCTCGTTCCGGTCGTCGTGCAGCACTGGCGGACCGGCGAGGTCCTGACCCTCGCCTACGCCAACGAGGAGGCCGTGGCCCGCACGCGCGAGACGGGCGAGCTGCACCTGTGGAGCCGATCGCGCGGCGAGCTGTGGCACAAGGGCGCCACCTCCGGGAACGTCCAGCACGTCCGCGCGCTGCGCCTGGACTGCGACGGTGACGCCCTGCTGGCGCTTGTCGAGCCGGTCGGGCCGGCGTGCCACACGGGTGCCCGCACCTGCTTCCACAACGGCGAGCTGCAGCCACCCGCTCCGCACGAGGCGCTGCCCGCCCTGGAGCGGACGCTGGCCGACCGCGCGGAGCAGCGCCCGGCGGGCTCGTACACCGTCGAGCTGCTCGACGACCCGCCGCGGATCGGCGCCAAGGTGCAGGAGGAGGCGGAGGAGGTGGCACGCGCCGCGCGCGAGGAGGGCGACGATCGAGTCGACGAGGAGGCGGCCGACGTCCTGTACCACCTGACCGTGCTGCTGCACAGCCGCGGCCGCGCGCTGCGCGACGCCCAGGAGGTGCTCAATGGCCGTCGCGGCTGAGCCCGCGGCGCTGCCCGTCGAGCCCTCCCTGGCCGAGGCCCGCGAGCTGGCGCGCGACTTCAACCTCGTGCCGCTGCGCCACACGTTCATCGACGACTGCGAGACCCCGGTCTCGGCCTTCCTCAAGCTCCGCGGCGCGCAGCCCGACTCGCCCGCCTTCCTGCTCGAGTCGGCCGAGAAGGGCCAGCGCGTCGGGCGCTACTCGTTCATCGGCATGCAGCCGCGCGCGGTCGTGCGCTGGTCGCTGGGGGACGAGGGCGACCCCTACGCGATCGCCGCCCGCGAGGTCGGCCGCTACCGGCAGGCGCCGCTGAGCGACCTGCCGCCGTTCGCCGGCGGCGCCGTCGGCTTCTTCGGCTACGACCTGGTCCGCACGGTCGAGCCGCTGGGCGAGCCGAACCCCGACGTGCTCGGCCTGCCCGACATGGCCCTGATGCTGTCCGACGTGCTCGTGGTCTTCGACCACCTCAAGCACACGATCACGATCGTGGCCAACGTCTTCGCCGACGACGAGGACGTCGAGCGCGCCTACGCCTCGGCGCTCGGCACGATCGCCACCGCGCGGCGCCTGCTGGCCGGCCCGGTGCCCGCGGCGGCGCCCACCCCGGCCCGGCCGGCGCCGCGGTTCACCTCCAACATGCCACGCGAGCGCTTCGAGGCGATGGTCGCGCGGATCGTCGAGTACGTCCACGCCGGCGACGCGTTCCAGGTCGTGCCCTCCCAGCGCTGGAGCGCCGACCTCGACGCCGACGCGTTCTCGATCTACCGCGGGCTGCGCGTCGTCAACCCGAGCCCGTACATGTACTTCCTGGACTTCGGCGACTTCCAGATCGCCGGGGCCAGCCCCGAGCCGCTGCTCACGGTCTCCGGCCGGCGCGTGTCGACCAGGCCGATCGCCGGCACGCGACCGCGCGGGGCGAACGCGGCCGAGGACGCCGAGATCGCCGACGGCCTGCTGGCCGACGAGAAGGAGCGCGCCGAGCACGTGATGCTCGTCGACCTCGGCCGCAACGACCTCGGGCGCGTGTGCGAGTACGGCTCGGTGCACGTCGACACGTTCATGGCCGTCGAGACCTACTCGCACGTGATGCACATCGTCTCGAGCGTGTCCGGCGAGCTGCGCGGGGACGTCGGCGCCATGGACGCGCTGCGCTCGGTGCTCCCTGCGGGGACGCTGAGCGGCGCCCCGAAGGTCCGCGCCATGCAGATCATCGACGAGCTGGAGCCGGTCAAGCGCGGCGGATACGGTGGCGCGATCGGCTACCTGAGCTACACCGGCGACCTCGACACGTGCATCCACATCCGCACCGTCGTGATCAAGGACGGGCGCGCCCACGTGCAGGCCGGCGGCGGGACCGTCGCCGACGCCAAGCCCGACTACGAGTTCGCCGAGTCGGTGGCCAAGGCCCAGGGCGTGCTGCGCGCGGTGGAGCTGGCGCTGGAGCAGCCCGACTGGCCATGAGGGTCCTGGCCATCGACAACTACGACTCGTTCACCTACAACCTCGTCCAGTACCTGGGCGAGCTCGGGTGCGAGCTCGACGTCGTCCGCAACGACCGCCGCTCGGTCGACGAGCTGCTCGATGGCGACTGGGACCGGGTCGTCGTGTCGCCCGGCCCGTGCACGCCCAACGAGGCGGGCATCTCGCTCGAGGCGGTGCGTCGCTTCCCCGAGGCGGGCGTGCGCACGCTCGGCGTCTGCCTGGGGCACCAGTCGCTGGCCCAGGCCTTCGGCGGGACGGTCATCCGCCATGTGCCCGTGCACGGCAAGACGACGACGATCGAGCACGACGGGCGCACGATCTTCGCCGGCCTCGATTCGCCGCTGACCGTCGGGCGCTACCACTCGCTCGTGGTGGCCGAGGACGTCCCCGACGCCTTCGAGGTCTCGGCCCGGGGCGGCGGCGTCGTGATGGCCATCCGCCATCGCGAGCTGCCGGCCGAGGGCGTGCAGTTCCATCCGGAGTCTGTGCTGACCGAGTCGGGCCGGCGGCTGCTGGCCAACTTCCTCGGGGACTAGTAGCCGGTCGCTCGCCATGCCCAACGAGGTGATCACCCGCGCCATCGACGCGCTCGCCAACGGACGCGACCTCGCGCGCGAGGAGGCCGCCGCGGTGCTGTCGGAGATCATGCGCGGCGACGCCTCGGAGGCGCAGATCGCCGGCTTCCTGATCGCGCTGCGCACGAAGGGGGAGACCGAGGACGAGCTGGCCGGCCTGGCCGGCACGATGCGCGCGCTGTCCACCCGCGTGCCGTGCGAGCGCAACGACCTCGTCGACACGGCCGGGACGGGCGGCGGCCGGCCGACGTTCAACGTCTCCACGACGGCGGCGCTGATCGCCGCCGGCGCCGGCTGCGCGCTGGCCAAGCACGGCAACCGCTCGGCCACCGGGCTGAGCGGCTCGGCCGACGTCCTCGAGGCGCTCGGCGCCCGGATCACGCTCGCGCCCGAGGCGGTCGTGCGCTGCATCGACGAGGTCGGCTTCGGGTTCATGTTCGCCCCCGCCCACCACCAGGCGACGCGCTTCGTGGTGCCGGTGCGCAAGGAGCTGGCCGTGCGGACGGTCTTCAACTTCCTCGGCCCGCTGACCAACCCGGCCGGCGCGCGGCGGCAGGTCGTCGGCGTCTCGGACCCCGGCTTCCTCGAGCGGATGGCGGGAGCGCTGGCGCGCCTGGGCTGCGACCGCGCGTTGCTAGTGTCCAGCGAGGATGGCCTGGACGAGATGAGCACGTCGGCGCCCACCCATGTCGTCGAGGTCAACGGTCGCGACATCCGGCGCTACGTCATCGCCCCGGCCGACGTCGGGATCGACGTCGCGCCCTACGAGGCGGTCCGCGGGGGCACGCCGAGCGACAACGCGGCGACGACGCGCGCCATCCTGTCCGGCGAGCCGGGACCGCCGCGCGACCTGGCCGCGCTCAACGCCGGCGCGGCGATCTACGCCGCGGGCCGGGCCGACTCGGTGGCCGAGGGCGTGCAGGCCGCGCACGCCGCGATCGACTCCGGCGCGGCCGAGCGCACGCTCGACGCCTACCTGTCCCTGAGCCGGGAGCTCGCGGAGGGGTGAGCGTCCTCGATCGCATCGTCGATTCCACGCGCGAGGACGTCGCGCGCCGGCGTGAGGCGGTGCCCCTGTCGGTGCTCGAGGGCCGCCTGGTCGAGCGCGGCGAGGACCGCCCGTTCCGCGAGGCGCTGACGCGGCCGGGCGTGTCGCTGATCGCCGAGCACAAGCGCCGCTCGCCGAGCGCGGGCGAGATCCGCGCGGGCGCGACGGTGACCGACATCGTCACCGCCTACGAGCGCGGCGGCGCGGCGGCGCTGTCGATCCTCACCGAGGGCCCGCACTTCGGCGGCACGCTCGACGACCTGCGCGAGGCGCGCAGCGCGTCGGTGCTGCCGATCCTTCGCAAGGACTTCGTCGTCGACCTCTACCAGGTCTACGAGTCGGCGGTGGCCGGCGCCGACGCGATCCTGCTGATCGTCGCGGCGCTCGACGAGGCCGCGCTGACCGGGCTTCACCGCGAGGCGCTCGACCTCGACCTCGACGTGCTCGTCGAGGTCCACCGCGAGGAGGAGCTCGACCGCGCGCTCGAGGTCGTCGACGCCGACGTGATCGGCATCAACAACCGCGACCTCGTCGACTTCTCGGTCGACGTCGAGCGCACCTACGAGCTGCTGTCCGACGTGCCCGCGGGCAAGACAGTCGTCTCCGAGTCGGGCTTCCACCACCGCGAGCAGCTCGACGACCTCGAGCGCGTCGGCGTCGACGCCGTGCTCATCGGCGAGTCCGTCATGCGCGCCCCCGACCCCGAGCTGGCCTGCCGGGAGCTGACGGGCGTGGGGGCCGAGGGGGAGCGGTACTAGGGGTGCCCCTCGGCCGGTCGGCTGCGTCGCGTCACCGGCGGCCCCGGCCAGGGCATCGAGGGAGGGGAGCCGCCGCTGCGCGGGGGTTGGGCGCGGCGCGAGGGCGGTTGGCGACGGCATGCGGTATCAGTCGCCCTCGGTCGGCCATCCCGCCTCGCCATCCGGCGCAGACCCACGACATGCGTGGCTATCCGCCGGAGTGCGCTCATCCGCGGGACGCGCGTGATCGAGCGGCACGGAGAACTCGTGCTCGGTGAGCACGAGCCCGGGGATGGCGGTCGTGGCCGGCACGCGGGCATTCTCACACTCGCCCGGCCATCGCCCGAGAATCGCCTTTAGCAAGCCTGATGAGCGGTTTAGCGCAGGTTGAGGCCGGCTTCGCACACTGCGCGCATGCGATGGAGGTCCCTGGTGCCGGTGGCGTTCGTGTCCGCCGTGCTCGGCTGCGCGGCGGCCGTGGGCATCGTCACCGCCTTCGATCTCGGCGGCGGTCGTCAGACCACCGTCGTGCAGCAGGCGCCCCTGAGCGGCACCACGGACGGCGACGCCGGGGCCGGGCTCACACCGCGCGAGATCTACAAGCGCGACGCGCCCGGGGTCGTCTTCGTCCGCGCCCAGGTCGCACAGCCCGCGCAGTCGCCGTTCGACTTCGGCGCGCCGCGCCAGGGCGAGGCGACCGGCTCGGGCTTCGTCGTCGACGGCGACGGGGTGATCCTCACCAACGCCCATGTGATCAGCGGCGCGACGAAGGTCACCGTCCAGTTCGCCGACAAGCAGGTCGTCGACGCGAAGGTGCTGGGCCGCGACGAGTCGACCGACCTGGCCGTGCTGAAGGTCGACCCCGACGGGCTCGAGCTCTCCCCGCTCGAGCTGGGCTCCTCGCAGGACGTCCAGGTCGGCGATCCGACGGTCGCCATCGGCAACCCGTTCGGCCTCGAGCGCACGCTGACCACGGGCGTGGTGTCGGCCACCAAGCGCACGATCCAGGCGCCCGACGGATTCCAGATCGACGGTGTCATCCAGACCGACGCCGCGATCAACCCAGGCAACTCGGGCGGCCCGCTGCTCGACGCCGCCGGCCGCGTGATCGGCATCAACTCGCAGATCGAGACGGGCGGCGGCGGCCGTGGCAACGTGGGCATCGGGTTCGCCGTCCCGATCGACACGGCCAAGCGGATCCTGCCCGAGCTCAAGCGCGAAGGCCGCGTCGAGCGCGGATTCCTCGGCGTGGACTCGATCACGGTCGACGAGGCGCTGGCCGACCTCAACCTGCCCGCCGACCGGGGCGCCCTCGTGCAGTCCGTGACGCCCGGCAGCCCCGCGGCCGAGGCCGGGATCCGCGGCGGCACGATCGTCGCCCAGCTCGACGGCAGGCAGGTCCGCCTGGGCGGCGACATCATCACCGCGGTGGACGGGCAGCGGATCGGGACGAGCGAGGCGCTGGCCCGGGCGATCACCGGCAAGGGCGACGGCGACGAGGTGAAGATCGAGCTCGCTGCGCGACGGCCGCAAGCGCACCGTCGAGGTCACGCTCACCCAGCGCCCGGCCGCGCCGGCGCAGAGCTCCGGCTGATCGCTCCTCGTCGAGGCTCGCGGGCTTGCGTACGATGGGGGCGTGACCGCCCGGCCCGCGCCCCGCATCAAGATCTGCGGCCTCACGCGCCTCGACGACGCCGAGCTCGCGGTCGACGCCGGCGCCTGGGCGCTCGGGCCTGATCCTGTGGCCCGGGTCGCCGCGCCGCTGCCCGCTGCCCGCCGCCGAGCGCATCGCAGCATCGCTGCGCCGCCGGGCGGAGATCTGCGGCGTGTTCGTCAACGCGCCGCTCGACGAGGTGACGGCCACCGCCGACGCGGTCGGGCTGAGCATGGTCCAGCTGCACGGCGACGAGGGGCCCTCGTACTGCGCCGAGGTCGCGCGCCGCACCGGGGCGAAGGTCATGAAGGCCGCGCGCGTCAGCGGCCGCGCCGACATCGCCGCGCTGCAGGCGTTCCACACGGACTTCCACCTGCTCGACACCCGCGTCCCCGGTCGCTTCGGCGGGACGGGGGAGACGTTCGACTGGGACCTCGTGCATCACCGCCGCACCGATCTGCCGCTCGTCCTCAGCGGCGGCCTGACGCCGGACAACGTGGCCGACGCGATCGCCGCCACCCACCCGTTCGCCGTCGACACGGCGAGCGGCACGGAGGCGCGCCCGGGCATCAAGGACCCCCAGAGGCTGCGCGCCTTCGCGGCGGCGGTGGCCGGGACCGCCGCCACCGCGACCGCCGCCATCGACGCGGCCGCACCCGCTTCGCCGATCGCGGAGCACGCGTGATGGCCACGGCCGGCGTCGAGCACCGCTTCGGCCCCTACGGAGGCCAGTACGTCCCCGAGACCTTGATGCCGGCGCTGGCCGAGCTCGAGGCCGCCTGGCTGGCCGCGCTTCGCGATCCGTCGTTCGCCGAGGAGCTCGAGGTGCTGCGCCGCGACTTCGCGGGTCGCCCGACGCCGCTCTACCTGGCCGAGCGCCTGAGCGAGGTGGCCGGCCGCGAGCTGTGGCTCAAGCGCGAGGACCTGATGCACACCGGCTCGCACAAGCTCAACAACGCTCTCGGCCAGGCCGTGCTGGCCAAGCGCATGGGCAAGGGCCGGATCATCGCCGAGACCGGCGCGGGCCAGCACGGGGTGGCCAGCGCCACGGTCTGCGCGCTGCTCGACCTCGAGTGCGTGGTCTACATGGGGGCCGAGGACATCCGCCGCCAGCAGCCCAACGTGCAGCGCATGGAGCTGCTCGGCGCGCGCGTGGTCAGCGTCGAGGCCGGTGCGCGGACGCTCAAGGAGGCCGTCTCGGAGGCGATCCGCGACTGGGTGACCAACGTCGGCGACACGCACTACATCATCGGCTCCGCCGTCGGGCCGGCGCCATATCCGGCGATCGTCCGCGACCTGCAGCGGGTCATCGGGGACGAGTCGCGCGCTCAGCTGCTCGAGCGGACCGGGCGCCTGCCCGACCGCGTGCTGGCCTGCGTGGGCGGCGGATCGAACTCGATCGGCACCTTCGCCGGCTTCGTCGACGACCCGGGCGTGGCGCTGATCGGCGTCGAGGCGGCGGGCGAGGGACTGGAGACCGGCCGCCACGGCGCGCCGCTGACCGTCGGCGGGCGGCCCGGCGTGCTGCACGGCTCGCTGTCGGCCATCCTCCAGGACGAGGAGGGCCAGATCGAGGAGGCCCACTCGGTCTCGGCCGGCCTCGACTACCCCGGCTCGGGCCCCGAGCATGCCTGGCTGCGCGACTCCGGCCGGGCGCAGTACGTCGCCGTCAGCGACGATGACGCGCTGGCCACGTACCGCCGCGTGACGCGGCTGGAGGGCATCATCCCGGCGCTCGAGACCGCCCACGCGCTGCACCAGGCGCTGCTCCCCTCCGACAGCACGCTCGACCTCGTGTGCTGCTCGGGGCGCGGCGACAAGGACCTCGCCGAGGTGCTCGCGCGAAGTTGAGCACGCTCCCGGCCAACGCGGGCACCGAGCGCATCGCCGGCGCGTTCGCCGGCTCGGGCAAGCGCGCCGCGCTGATGCCCTACCTGATGGGCGGCTTCCCCGACCTCGCCGTCTCGCGGGCGATCGGCGAGGCCTACGCCGACGGGGGCGCCGACCTGGTCGAGCTCGGCGTCCCGTTCTCCGACCCGCTGGCCGACGGGCCCGTGATCCAGGCCGCCGGCACCAGCGCGCTGGCCGCGGGGGCCACGCCGGCGTCCGTGCTCGAGCTGGGCGCCGCGCTGGCCGCGCGCCTGCCCGTCGTGATCATGGCCTACGCCAACCTCGTCCTCGCCCATGGCGCGGATCGCTGGGCGCAGCGGCTGAGCGACGCCGGCGCCAGCGGGCTGATCGTCCCCGACCTGCCGCTCGAGGAGGCGGGGGAGATGCGCGCGGCCTGCGACGCCGCCGGCGTCGCGCTCGTGCCGCTCGTCGCTCCGACGACGCCCGACGACCGGCTCGAGGCGATCGGCGCGCTCGCGCGCGGCTTCCTCTACACGGTGTCGGTCACGGGCACGACGGGCGAGCGCAGCGCGATGGCCGACACGTTCGCCGCCGTGGTGTCGCGGGCCAAGGCTCACGCGGCGGTGCCCGTCGCGCTCGGGTTCGGCATCGCCGCCCCCGAGGACGCCGCCGCCGCGGCCGACGCGGGCGCCGACGGGGTGATCGTCGGCAGCCGACTGGTCCGGGCCGCGGCCGAGGCCGACGACCCGCCGGGCGAGGTGCGCCGGCTGGTGGCGGGTCTCGCGCAGGCGCTGCGCTAAGGTTCCGCCGCGCATGGGGGTCGTCGTCGCCACCACCGTCGGGCTCATCATCTGGATCGTCCTGTGGTCGATCGGCGTGAAGGCCTTCGACGCGTTCATGATCACGATCCTGATCGCGCTGGTGGCGGTCACGGCGCGAATGCTCGCGCCGTATCTGCCCGGAAATCGCGACGCTTGAAGCGTCGCCCGCAGCCACGGGATGTACGCGCGGCTTCATCGAGGGTTAACGGCTTTGGCCGGGTGGGACATTGCGCGCCCTCTGACGGCAGTCATACAATCCCGCACCTCTTCCGTATCGCGTCCTTGAGGAGGGACAGTTTGCGAGTACGTTCAGCGGCAGCCACGGGCTGCCTCCTGACCGCTCTCGCCTTCGGAGTGGCCGCCTGTGGCGGCGACGACGAGGGCGGCGGCGGTGGTGGTGGCGAGGGTCGCACCTCGCTCACGATCTATTCGAGCCTCCCGTTGCAGGGAGACTCCCGGCCACAGTCGGAGTCGGTCGTCAACGGCATGAAGCTCGCCCTCGAAGAGGCGAGCGGCAAGGTCGGCAAGTTCACGGTCAAGTACAAGAGCCTCGACGACGCCACGGCGGCGGCGGGCAAGTGGGAGCCGGGCCAGACGTCGGCCAATGCGCGCAAGGCCGCGCAGGACGCTTCGACCATCGCCTATCTCGGTGAGTTCAACTCCGGGGCATCGGCGATCTCGATCCCGATCATCAACGAGGCCGGGATCCTGCAGGTCTCGCCGTCCAACACCTATGTCGGCCTGACCCGGGCCGAGGGCGCCGACGCCGGCGAGCCCGACAAGTACTACCCGTCGGGCAAGCGGACCTACGGCCGCGTCGTGCCGGCCGACCACATCCAGGCCGCGGCGCAGGTCGCCTACCAGAAGGACGAGGGCTGCACGAAGCTCTACGTGCTCAACGACAAGGAGGTCTACGGCAAGGGCATCGCCGACCAGGTCGCGGCGATCGGAAAGGGCCAGGGGCTCCAGGTGCTCGGCAACGACGGCATCGACACGAAGGCGGCGAACTTCCGCACGATCGCCACCAAGATCCGGTCGGCGGGCGCCGACTGCATGTTCTTCGGCGGCATCACCCAGAACAAGGGTGTGCAGGTGTTCTCCGACGTCCACGCCGCCAATCCGGACATCAAGCTGTTCGGCCCCGACGGCGTGGCCGAGACGCCCTTCACGAGCAAGCTCAGCTCGGCGGTCGAGAAGGTGACCTACATCACCAACCCGACCCTCGATCCGAAGCTCTACCCGCCGGCCGCGCAGGACTTCTTCGACACGTTCAAGCAGAAGTACGGCAAGGAGCCGGAGCCCTACGCGATCTACGGCTACGAGGCGATGAAGGTCGCCCTGCTGGCCATCCAGAACGCCGGTGACAAGGGCAACGACCGCCAGGCGGTGATCGACGCGTTCCTGAACATCAAGGACCGCGACTCGGTGCTGGGCAAGTACTCGATCGACGAGAACGGCGACACCACGCTGTCCGACTACGGCGCGAACAAGGTCGAAGACGGCGAGCTGGTGTTCAACAAGGTCCTCAAGGCGCAGGGCGCGTCCTGATCAGGACCTGATGGCGGACTCCCGCCGGGACGGCGCACGCGCGTCGTCCCGGCGGGTTATGGTCGCACTGATCGCATCCCTCGAGCGAGAGGCTCATGGAAGCCGCATCGATTCCCGAGACGTCCGCCGGCGCGCCACCGCGCGGCGGGCCGCTCCGGTTCGTCAACGAGAACATCCTCTGGGTGCTGCTCGTGGTGGCCCTGCTCGTGTTCTTCGTGCAGGACCCGCAGCAGACCCTCGACGACGTCAAGACCGGGCTGTCCAACGGCACGATCTGGGCGCTCATCGCGCTCGGCTACACGCTCGTCTACGGCATCATCGAGCTGATCAACTTCGCCCACGGCGAGGTGTTCATGATCGGCTCGTTCGTGGCCGTCTCGATCTGGGCCACGCTTGGCGCGACGACCGCGACCGGCCTGCTGGCCTCGCTGCTGGCCATGCTCGTCGGCCTCGCGATCGCCATGCTGGCCGCCGGCACGCTCAACGCGATGATCGAGCGCGTCGCCTACCGGCCGCTGCGCAACGCGCCCAAGCTGGCGCCGCTGATCACGGCTATCGGCATGAGCTTCATCCTGCAGAACGTGGGCCTGCTGTGGCGCCCGACGCCCGACAGCGTGCCCGACCTGATCGGCTCCCAGCAGTCCTACTTCGAGATCTTCGGCGTGTCCATCGAGCACTCCGACGTGTTCGCCGTGGCCGTCACCGTGCCGTTGCTCGTGGCGCTCGTGTGGTTCGTGTCGACCACCCGCTACGGCAAGGCGATGCGCGCCACCGCGCAGGACCCCGACGCGGCTCGCCTGATGGGCATCAACGTCGATCGCACGATCTCGCTGACGTTCGTGCTGGGCGGCCTGCTGGCCGGCGCGGCGGGCATGATCTACGCGATCTACAACGGCACGATCCAGTTCAACCAGGGCTTCACCGCGGGCCTGATCGCGTTCACCGCCGCGGTCATGGGCGGGATCGGCAACCTCAAGGGCGCGGTGGTCGGCGGGCTCATCATCGGCGTGATCCAGTCGATCTCCGACACGCACTACGGCCAGGTGTGGACCCCGGCGGTCGTGTTCGCGATCCTCATCCTGATCATGGTCTTCAGGCCCCAGGGCCTGTTCGGCGAGGAGACGCGCGAGGGATGAGCACCGCCGTCGCCGGCCTGCGGACCAACATCGGCGGCATCCGCCGCCTGCTTCCGAACTGGGCGTGGGGCGTCCTGTTCCTCGTCTTCGGGCTGGCCTACCCGTTCATCCTCGAGGCGCTGATGAGCGCGCCGGAGGACCTGCTGGACGCCTCGATCCAGACGCTGGCCTACATCATCATGGCCCTTGGGCTGAACATCGTGGTGGGCTTCGCCGGGCTGCTGGACCTCGGCTACGTCGCCTTCTACGCGATCGGCGCGTTCGTCATCGGCTGGCTCGGCTCGCAGCAGTTCGCCGAGGTCGCCGGCGGCAAGGGGATCCACATCCTCACTCCGTCGCAGAGCGCCTTCGGCAGCGAGATCCCCGGCATCCACATCAACTTCTTCCTCGTGATCTTCATCGCCGCGGCGTTCACGGCGCTGTGGGGCGCGATCCTCGGCGCGCCGACGCTGCGCCTGCGCGGCGACTACCTGGCCATCGTCACGCTGGCCTTCGGGGAGATCGTGCCGCGCGTGTTCGAGAACGCCACGAGCGGCATCTTCGGGATCGGCTCGACCGACTTCTCCAACGGCCGCCAGGGGATCACGCCGATCGACAAGGTCAACTTCCCGTGGACCGACGAGCGCTTCGGCTATCCGCTCGAGCTCAAGCCGATCTACTACGTCGGCCTGGCGATGCTCGTGCTCACCATCCTCTTCAACCGCCGGCTGCGCGACTCGCGGCTCGGGCGGGCGTGGGTCGCCGTGCGCGAGGACGAGGTCGCGGCCGCCGCCATGGGCGTCAACCTCGTCCGCACGAAGCTGGCGGCCTACGCGATCGGCGCGGCCCTGGGCGGGTTCTCGGGCGTGTTCCTGGGGACGTACAACAACACGGTCAACGTCGATCAGTTCGAGTTCGGCTTCTCGGTGTTCATCCTGTCGATGGTCATCATCGGCGGGATGGGCAACATCTGGGGCGTCGTGCTCGGCGCCGTCGCGCTGTCGATGCTGAACCGCTACGGGCTCAAGCAGCTCAACAGCGTGCCGGACACGCTGGGCCTCGACTTCGACGTCACGTCGATCAACTTCGGGATCTTCGGATTCTTCCTGCTGGCGATGATGGTGCTGCGCCCCGAGGGCTTCATCCCGTCCGGCAGACGCAAGCTCGAGCTGCACGAGGCCGAGATCGACGAGGCCGACATCGGCGCCGAGGGCGACGACCAGGTCTACGAGGTGCGCCAGACATGAGCGCCGAGCCCGCCACCGAGCCGCAGTCGGGCGAGCGCACCGGCGGCGCGCTGCTCGAGGCCTCCAACATCTCGAAGGTCTTCGGCGGCCTGGTAGCCGTCGACGACGTGCACTTCGTCGTGCCCGAGCGCGCGATCGTCTCGCTGATCGGCCCCAACGGAGCCGGCAAGACGACGTTCTTCAACTGCCTGACGGGCCTCTACCGGCCGACGACCGGGCGGGTCATGTTCGCCGGGCGCGACATCACGGCCAAGCGACCCGACCTCGTCACCCGGGCCGGCATCGCGCGGACGTTCCAGAACATCAAGCTGTTTCGCACGATGACCGCGACCGAGAACGTCCAGGTCGGCATGCACTCGCGCCTGCGCTCGCGCTTCACCGGGATGGTGCTGCGTACGCCGTTCAACCGGCGCGAGGAGAAGGAGTCCCACCAGCGCGCGCGCGAGCTGCTGGACTTCGTCGGGCTCAAGCGCCCCGACGAGCTGGCCATGAACCTGCCCTACGGCGACCAGCGCCGCCTGGAGATCGCCCGCGCGCTCGGGTCCGACCCGCGCCTGCTGCTGCTCGACGAGCCGACGGCCGGCATGAACGACCAGGAGTCCGCGCAGCTGCGCCGCCTGATGGAGGCGCTGCGCTCCGAGCGCGGGATCTCGGTGCTGCTCATCGAGCACGACATGAAGGTCGTCATGAACGTCTCTGACCACATCACGGTGCTCGACCACGGCGAGAAGATCGCCGAGGGCTCGCCCACCGACGTGCGCAAGAACCCGCGCGTCATCGAGGCCTACCTTGGGAGCCAGGCGTGACCGCGGTCCATCCGCCGGCCGAGGGCGGCCCGCCCGGGCAACGGCGCGGAGATCGGGCAGCCGGTCCTGGTCGTCGACGACATCCACACGTTCTACGGCTCGATCGAGGCGCTCAAGGGCATCTCGCTCGAGGTCCGCGAGGGGGAGATCGTCACGCTGATCGGCGCCAACGGCGCGGGCAAGACGACGACCCTGCGCTCGATCTCTGGGATCGTCCCGCCGCGCACCGGGCGGATCGTCTTCAACGGGCGCGAGATCCAGACGATGCCCGGCCACGAGGTGGCCGAGATCGGCATCGCCCAGTCGCCCGAGGGTCGGCGCATCTTCCCGCGCATGACCGTGCTCGAGAACCTCGAGATGGGGGCGTTCACGCGCCGTGACGTCAAGGCCATCGGCGAGGACCTCGATCGCGTGTACTCGCTCTTCCCGCGGCTGAAGGAGCGCGAGCGCCAGAAGGGCGGCACGATGTCCGGCGGCGAGCAGCAGATGCTGGCCATCGGCCGCGCGCTCATGGCCCAGCCCAAGCTGCTGCTGCTCGACGAGCCCTCGCTCGGGCTGGCGCCGGTGATCGTCGACCGCATCTACGACGTGATCCGCGAGATCAACCAACAGGGCACCACCATCGTGCTGGTGGAGCAGAACGCCAACTACGCGCTGGACGTCTCGTCGCGCGGCTACGTGCTCGAGACCGGGCACGTGGCGCTCACCGACACCTCGCACAACCTGCGCAACGACGAGCGCGTCCAGGCCGCCTACCTCGGGACATGACCTCCGCCACCCTCATCCTCGCCGCGGTCGGCGCCAAGGCCTTCTACCTCCTCATTGATCTGGCTGGCCTCGGCCATCGCCGCCTCCGAGCTGTCCTCGCGCAAGGGCTACGGCGAGAAGTGGGGCCTGGGCACCGGGCTGCTGCTGAGCGCCGTCGGCGTCATCGTCTGGCTCCTCATCCCCGCGCGGCCCGAGTCGCGCTGGGCCCAGCGCCGGCGCCGCCGCAGCGAGGCCACCGGCTGACGCCTCCCTCGGGCGGCCAGGCCGGTCACGTCGTTCCGTAGGCCCAGATCAGCAGCGTGATCGGTCCTCGCAGGCGGACCGGCCGGACGCGCACGAAGACCGCGCTGGCGGCGACGCCGTCGCGGATGACCGTTGCGCCCAGGAACGGCTTGTGGATCCCACCGCCCTGGCGGCGGATGGAGCTGGCCACCCCGTCGCCGCGGCGGTTGCCGGTGTAGAGCTGATAGCCGATCGGCGTCCCCGGCCCCTGGGGCTCGAAGCCCTGCGGCAGCGAGAGGCGGTAGGTCTGGGTGCGGTTGGGGCGCAGTCGCACCGTGCGCTCGAGCGTGCGGGCGCGCGGCTTGGGACCGGTCGCGCAGCTCGAGGCCACGAAACCGGCCTGGTTGGAGGAGTAGTCATAGACCTGCAGCGTCGTCGAGTTCGCGCGGTAGTAGGCGGCGACCTGCTCGCCGGGGCTGAGCAGGTGCAGCGGCGTCTGCTGGCCGAGGTTGCCGTAGAGCTCGGTCGTGCAGGTGATCGTGTACGGCACGGGCGGCGAGCTCGACGTGCCGTTGCCCAGCGTCGTCGGCGCCGGGGCGACCGCGAACGTCGTCGACGTCAACTGGCCGTTGGTGAGCTGCACGGTCACGCGCTGCGTCCCCGCCTGCGCCGGCGCCCCGGCGCCCGTCGCTGTGCACGCGGGCTGGTCAATCGGCGCCGGGCTCCAGCAGACCTGCTTCTCGCGCGTCTGGCCGGACGGGTCGCTGTAGCGGATCTGGACCACCGTGCCGACGTTGAAGCCGGAGGCCTTGCCACCGCTGAAGATCGCGTGGATCGAGATCGAGGAGCCGGCCTGCGCGGGCGCGGCGGCGGGGAGCGCGAGCAGCACGCCGGTGGCCAGGGCCAGGGCCAGCGCAGCCCGCCGCCGCCGTCGTAGTCGATCGTTGCCGTGGAGCGGACGACGAGGCGAGCTGGACCGACTCATGGGGGCGACCTCCTGGGCCGGTCGGGTGCGTGCGGCCCGGGCCAACGCTAACCACGTCGACGTTCCGCGTGGGAGATCAGTCCAGCGCCGCGCGCAACGTCTCGTCGAGGTCGGCGTGGCGGAAGCGGTAGCCGAGCTCGAGCGCGCGGCGCGGCACCGCGCGCTGGCCCTCGGTGACGAGCTCGGCCATGCCGCCGTAGAGCGCGTGGAGCGCGGCGCCGGGGATCGGCAGCACGGCCGGGCGGTGCAGCGCCCGGCCCAGCGCGCGCGAGAACTCCTTGTTCGTCACGGGCTCGGGCGCCGCCGCGTTGATCGCCCCGCTCCAGCCCTCGCCGTCGATCGCGGCCAGGTAGATGCCGATGAGGTCGTCGACGCCGATCCACGGCAGGTACTGGCGGCCGTTGCCCACCGGGCCGCCGACGCCGAGCTTGAACGGCGTCAGCATCTTGGCCAGCGCGCCGCCCTGGCGGTCGAGCACGACGCCGGTCCGCAGGCTGCAGACGCGCATGCCGAGCTCGGCGGCCTGCGCGGCCTCGCGCTCCCAGACCACGCACACCTCGGCCAGGAAGTCGTCGCCGGCCGGCGTCGTCTCGTCGACGACCTCGTCGCCGTGCTTGCCGTAGTAGCCCACGCCGGAGGCGCAGACGAGCGCGTCCGGGCGCGGGTCGGCGGCGGCGACGCCGGCGACGAGGTTGCGCGTGCCGATCTCGCGCGAGTCGCGGATCGCGCGCTTGGTCTCGTCGTTCCAGCGCTGGGCGATCTCCTCGCCGGCGAGATGGACCACCGCGTCACGTCCGGCCAGCGCGTGGGCGGGCGCGGGCTCGTCCATCGGCCGCCACGCCTCGGCCTGCACGCCGAGCGCCGCCGACGCCTTCGCGGGGTCGCGCGACAGCACGGTGACCTCGTCGCCGCGCGCCTTCAGGGCCTGCACCAGCTTGGCGCCGATCAGCCCCGTCGCGCCCGTCAGGGTCACTCGCATGTCGCCTCCAGGTCACCCATGTCATTCGCCCACCGGGATACGGCATCGACAACACCCCGGACCATCGGGCGATCGAGGGATCTCGGAGCCTCCTCGTCCCGAATGCCCGTTACCCACGGTGTGAGCGCGGAAGCGCGGTCCGCGTCGGCCGGCGGCTCGATCTCGCGGTCCGCCAGAAGCCGGAGGAGGTAGGCTATTTGTGCGCGCTGTCGAACTCCACGCCGCGATCGGCCAGCTCGGACTGGATCCGTTCTCCACAGCCGCTGGGCATGGAAGCCGAGCATCTCGTCGGGCAGCTTGCGCAGGACGATCTCGTCCGCCGCCGCCTTCCGGGCGTGATGAGCGAGATCCCGACCGTCACGCTTCGGCAACGACCGTCCCTCGGTCAGCGCGTCGTAGAGCATCGTCCCGTGGACCCCGCCCCATTCTTCGACCTGAGCTTCGCTGACGACGACGACGTCCGCCGGGACACGAAGATCGCCGGCCACTCGCGCGAGGCGGACGCTCGCCTTGAACCGGTCTCCAACGTCCTGCGCGATGATCAGGAAGTCGACGTCGCTGTCGGGCGCGGCGTCCCCGCGCGCTCGAGATCCGAAGAGGATGACGCGCGCCCGGCCGCCCGCGGCCGCGGCCAACGCCTGGGCAGCTCGCTCGATGAGCTCGTCTCGCACCTCGAGTGAAGCTACCTCAGAGTGCGGCGTCATCCGTCCGCGGGCGGCGGCTGGGGCCTCGCTCCGGTCCGCGATCCCCCGCTAGATTGAGCCACCGTGACCGCCAACGGCGACCAGCACGAAGAGCTCTTCCTGATCGACGGCAACTCGCTCGCCTACCGGGCGTTCTTCGCGCTGCCCGAGTCGATCGCCACCTCGACCGGCTTCCCGACCAACGCGATCTTCGGGTTCGCGTCGATGCTCGTGAAGCTGCTCACCGAGTACGGCCAGAAGCCGACGATCGTCGTCTGGGACGCCGGCGCCTCGGGCCGCAAGGAGGTCTACGAGCCCTACAAGGCGACGCGCACGTCGCGGCCCGACCTGCTCAAGGAGCAGTGGCCGCACCTCGAGCCGCTCGTCGAGGCCTTCGGCTACCGGAACGTCAGCGTGGCGGGCTTCGAGGCCGACGACGTCATCGCCACGATCGCCGAGCGCGCGCGCGAGCGCGGCGTGCCGGTGATGGTCGTCACCGGCGACCGCGACGCGTTCCAGATCATCGACGAGGACTCGCGCGTGCGGGTCATGGCCACCGGCCGCGGGATCACCGACACGAAGGTCTACGACCACCGCGCGGTCATCGACCGCTACGGGATCGCGCCCGACCTGATCCCCGACTTCTACGGCCTGAAGGGCGACACCTCCGACAACATCCCCGGCGTCCCGGGGATCGGCGACAAGACCGCGTCGCAGCTGCTGCAGCGCTTCGGCTCGCTCGAGGAGGTGCTCGACCACGTCGACGACATCTCCGGCGCCAAGCGCAAGCAGAACCTGACCGAGCACGCCGACGACGCGCGCGTCTCCAAGCAGCTGGCCACGATCAAGCGCGACGTCCCGGTCGACATCGACCCGGCCGGCGAGGCCGCCCGCGAGCCGGATCGCTCGCGGCTGCGCGACGTGTTCCGCGAGTTCGAGCTGCGCGCCCCGCTCCAGCGCCTGGAGGAGGTGTTCGGCGACGATGCCGCGGCACCCGCTCCGGTGGCCGAGACGACGATCGCCGCGCCGCGTGCGCGAGGGCGCCCTGGCCGACGTCGCGGCGCTCGGCGTCGACGCCGAGGTGACGGTGGCCGTGCGGGCGCCGGAGCCCGCCGAGGGCGAGCTGTTCGCCGAGGGGGCCGCCTGGCGCTTCGGCGTGGCCACGGGCGAGCGCGTGCTCGTCGGCGACGTCGACGGCCCCGATGCGCTCGTTGCTGCGCTCGGCGACCGCCCACTGGTCGCCCACGACGCCAAGGCGCTGCGCACCGTCCCGCCGCACGTCGTCCACGACACGATGCTGGCCGCCTACCTGCTCGAGCCCGCGCGCCGCGGCTTCCCGTTCCGCGAGATCTGCGAGGAGCGCGGCCTGGCCACCGCGATCGAGGACCCGGCCGGCGCCGACGCCGTCCTCATGCAGGCGCTCGCCGCGTGGCAGCGCGAGCAGCTCGACGAGCGCGGGCTGACGCGGCTCATGACCGAGGTCGAGCTGCCGCTGGCCACCGTGCTGCGCGCCATGGAGATCGCCGGCGTGCGGCTCGAACAAGGAGCGCCTGGCCGAGGTCGACGCCCGCGTGCGCGAGGAGATCTACCGCCTCGAGCGCGAGATCTGGGAGCTGGCGGGCGACCGAGTTCGTGATCGGCTCCCCGCAGCAGCTCGGCGCGGTGCTGTTCGAGAAGCTCGGCCTGTCGCGCAAGCGCCGCGGCAAGACCGGCTTCTCGACCGATGCCCGCGTGCTGCAGGCGATCCGCGACGAGCACGAGATCATCCCCAAGATCGAGCGCTGGCGCGAGCTCAACCAGATCCAGAAGACCTACCTCGACGTCCTGCCCCAGCTCGCCGACGCCGAGAGCCGCATCCACACGACGTTCGTGCAGGCGGTGGCCACCACCGGGCGGCTGGCCTCGACGAACCCCAACATGCAGAACGTCCCCGTGCGCACCGAGCTCGGCCGCGAGATCCGCGGCTGCTTCGAGGCGGCGCCCGGCAACGTCCTGATCTCGGCCGACTACTCGCAGGTCGAGCTGCGCGTGCTCGCCCACATCGCCGACGAGCCGGTGCTCGAGGAGATCTTCGTCCGCGGCGAGGACGTCCACACCGCCACGGCGGCGCAGGTCTTCGGCAAGGACCCGTCCGAGCTGACGCCGATGGATCGCTCGAAGTCCAAGATGATCAACTACGGGATCGTCTACGGGCTCAGCGACTACGGGCTGGCCGACCGCCTGAACATCCCGCGCGAGGAGGCCAAGGCGTTCATCGACGCCTACCTCGAGCGCTTCGGCCGCGTGGCGGAGTTCATGAAGCAGACGATCGTCGAGGCGACGGAGCACGGCCACGTGACCACGCTGTTCGGTCGCCGGCGCCAGATCCCCGAGCTGCGCGCGCGCAACTGGCAGGTGCGCACGCTCGGTGAGCGCCTGGCCGTCAACACCGTCATCCAGGGCACGGCGGCCGACGTGATGAAGCTCGCCATGATCCGCGTGCACGACGAGCTGCAGCGGCGCGGGCTGGGCACCCGGATGATCCTGACCATCCACGACGAGCTGCTGCTCGAGGGGCCGCCCGGACGAGGTCGACGAGGTCCGCGGGCTGGTCGAGCGCGAGATGGTCGCCCCGTGGGGCGACCGCGTGCCGCCGCTGGCCGTCGACGTCGGCGTCGGCCCGAACTGGCTGGCGGCGAAGTAGCGGCCTCCGTGCTGCTCCGCTGCGACCGCGAGGGTGAGGTTGCCCGCCTGTGGCTGGACGAGCAGGCCGTCGTCCGGGACCGCTTCGTGTTCACCGACGCCGAGCATCGCGAGGCCTGGGGGATCACGCTCGGCTGGGACGACGACCGCCACCTCGTCCTGGTCGAGTTCGGCTGGCCCGAGCGTCAGGTCCCGCCGCGCCTGCTGTCGGACGGCGCCGGCGCGCGGGCGACGTACGATCCGCGAGGTCGGCGCCGCCTATGTCTACCTGGAGGAGGATCGGGGAGGACGGGGTGGCGGAGACGCTGCCCGTCGTCGGCGACGTCCGGGGCCGTCAACCTCGACTTCGCCGCCCGGCCGGCGGACGGCTGGTCGGCATCCGAGTGTCGAGGACGCCGGACGCTCGCGCCGGCGGCGCTGCTGGCCGACGCGGAGCTGCTCGGGCCGTGGCCGTGCGGGCGCGCTAAGGCCGCCGCGGCGCGCCGGCGCGACCGGGCCGCCGCCCGCCACCCCGCCGGCCAGCGCGAACTCGGGTGGGGCGACGCGCAGGTAGTGGCCGAAGGACCAGTCGACGAAGCGCTGGGAGTCCATCAAGCGCAGGGCCGGGGTCATCAGCGGCGTCGGGTTCACGCGCGCGACGAGGCTCTGCACGCGCAGCAGCCAGCGGAATGGGGTGAGGTGCTCGTCGCAGAACGCGCCGTAGCGCTCGAGCGCCTGCCGCGCGGTCCTGGCGGCCGTCGACGACGGCGCGCAGCTCGCGCCCGCAGGCCAGCCCGAAGTACAGCGCGGTGCGGATGCCCTCGGCCGTGGTCGGCAGGCAGTGGCCGGCGGGTCGCCGACGAAGAACACGCCGTCCTGGACCGGGCGGCGCATCTGGTGGGGGATCCAGTTGCCCTGGTAGCGGACGGCGTCGACGTCGAGGTCCGCGGCCAGGCGCACGGTCGGCTCCTTGACGTGGTCGCGCGGGTCGAACGAGCCGACGCCGACGCGCAGCTCGTCGCCGGCCGGGAAGCTCCACGAGTAGCCCGCGCGCACGTAGGAGGGGTCGAGCCACAGCTCGAGGTCGTCGCCGGCGCCATGCGGGTGGACCTCCAGGCCGCGTGACAGGCGCGCCTCGGGCGGCTGGATCGCCGGGCTCGGCGTCCGACAGCACGCGCCGCCAGCCGAGCGCGTCGACGATCGAGGGGCGCGCTCAGGTCGCCGCGGTCGGTGTGGACGGTGCAGCCGCTGCGCCCGTCGACCTTCGCCGTCTCGAAGGAGGCGTCGCCCTGGGCGTGCAGGAGCGCGCACAGCAGCCGGTAGTCGAAGGTCGAGAACGTCCACGGCAGACGCCACCGGAAGCTGCGCGACGGCGTGTGGATGACCAGCTCGCGGAACGTCTGGCGGATCGCGTCCTGCAGGCCGAGGTTCTCCAGCCACTCGCGTCGGGGCGGCGCACGCCGAGGTCTGGCGCTCGCCGACCTCGTAGCGGTCGATCAGGAGCACCCGCGCGCCGCTGCCGGCGCAGCTCGCGGGCGACGGCCAGGCCGGCGAAGCTGGCCCCGCAGACGATGACGTCCCACGCCCCGTTCAGCGGGGTGCGCTCGGCCCCGCGCTTGGTCGCTCGAACGGGCATGCGCAGCGCATTCTAGGCAGGGCGACTGCGCTACCCTTCTCGGCTACATGTCCCAGACCGTCACATCCCGACTTCAGAGGCCAAGATCGTCGAAGGCTCCGACGGCCTGCTGCTGGAAATCGACGGGCAGATCGTCCCGAACTACGACGCCACCTTCGCCCCGTTCGAGGAGGGCGATGTCGTCTCCGGGCGCGTCGTGCGCATCGACAACGACGAGGTCCTCGTCGACATCGGCTACAAGAGCGAGGGGGTCATCCCCTCCAACGAGCTGTCGATCCGCAAGAGCGTCGACCCGCACGACGAGGTCGAGATGGGCGAGGAGGTCGACGCGCTGGTCCTCACCAAGGAGGACCAGGACGGCCGCCTCATCATGTCCAAGAAGCGCGCGCGCTTCGAGAAGGCGTGGCGGCGCATCGAGGCGGCGGCCGAGAGCGGCGAGCCGGTCGAGGGCACGGTCATCGAGGTGGTCAAGGGCGGCCTGATCATCGACCTCGGGGTGCGCGGCTTCCTGCCCGCCTCGCTCGTGGACATCCGCCGCGTGCCCAACCTCGACGAGTACATGAGCACGAAGATCGAGACGAAGGTCATCGAGCTCAACCGCTCGCGCAACAACGTCGTGCTCACCCGCCGCGCGGTGCTCGAGGAGGAGCGCAAGGAGCAGCGCCAGGAGATCCTCGACCGCCTGCAGCCCGGCCTGATCGTCGAGGGCCAGATCTCGAACATCGTCGACTTCGGCGCGTTCGTCGACCTCAACGGCATCGACGGCCTGATCCACATCTCCGAGTTGTCGTGGTCGCACGTCAACCACCCCTCGGAGATCCTGAACATCGGCGACACCGTGCAGGTCAAGGTGCTCGACATCGACCGCGATCGCCAGCGCATCTCGCTGGGGCTCAAGCAGACCCAGGAGGACCCGTGGCAGCGCGTGGTCGACACCTACAACGTGGGCGACGAGCTGGAGGGGACCGTAACCAAGGTCGTCACCTTCGGCGCCTTCGTCGAGATCCTCGACGGCGTCGAGGGGCTCGTGCACATCTCCGAGCTGGCCAACCACCACGTGGAGAACCCGCGCGAGGTCGTCCAGCCCGGCGACGACGTGCGCGTGAAGATCCTCGAGATCGACTCCGACCGCCGCCGGCTGTCGCTGTCGGTCAAGCGCGTCGAGGGCCAGGTCCTGCCGCGCCGGGACACCGGCGCGGGCGCCGGCGACCTCGACGACGTGCCCGAGCTGGGCCTCAGCGAGGACGTGTTCGCCGGTGGCGAGACCGCCGCTCCGCCCGTGCCCGACGACGTGGCCGCCACGGCGGACGAGCAGGTCGCGACTCCGGACGAGCAGGCCGCGGTGGCCGACGCGCAGCCGGTGTCCGCCGTTGAGCCCGCGGCCGCCGACGAGCCCGCGGCCGATGAGCCCGCCGCAGCCGACAAGCCCGCGGCCGCCGCTCCCGCCGACCCCGTCGCCGCTCCCGAGGACGAGCTGACCGCGACCGCGGACGAGCAGGCCGCCGCCCCGGACGATCAGCCCGCTGCCGCCGACGAGCCCGCTGTGGCCGCCGACGAGCGCACCGACTAGCCTGGAGGCGCCCCGGCCCATCCCCTTCGTCGGGCTGACCGGCGGGCTGGGCGCGGGGAAATCCACGGCGCTCGCGGCGCTGGGCGAGCTGGGGGCGGCCACGCTGTCGGCCGACGCGGTGGTGCACGACCTGTACGCCTCGGCCGAGGTGCGCGACGCGGTCGTGGCGCGCTGGGGCCCGCGGGTCGCGCCGGACGGCATCGTCGACCGGCCGGCCATCGCGCGCGCCGCGTTCGCCTCCGACACCGAGCGCGCGTGGCTCGAGGGCCTGCTTTGGCCCCGCGTCGCGGCGCGCGCTGCGGCGTGGCGCGAGGAGGTCTCCGGCCACGACCCGCCGCCGCGCGCGGCCGTGGTCGAGATCGCCGCTGCTGTTCGAGGCCGGCATGCAGGACGCCTACGACGCGACGATCGCGATCGTCGCCGACGAGGAGGTCCGTCGCGCGCGCGCCGCCGCGCGCGGCCACACGGCGGTCGACGAACGCGCCGCGCGCCAGCTCCC
This sequence comes from uncultured Actinomycetes bacterium, assembly GCA_963787065.1. Classification (GTDB taxonomy): domain Bacteria; phylum Actinomycetota; class Thermoleophilia; order Solirubrobacterales; family Solirubrobacteraceae; genus JAOPZW01. The sequence continues at coordinate 76,026 of CAWBBQ010000028.1, read as the reverse complement.
GCAGGAGGAGAAGGCCGCGCGCGCCACGTACACGGTCCGCAACGGTGGGACCGTGCGGGAGCTGTCGACCGCGCTCGCCGCCGTGCTCGACGAGATTGCCGCGCGGTGAGCGCGACCCGTGGCCGTCGTGCTCGACGAGATCGCCGCGCGGTGAGCGGGCGACCCCGTGGCCGCTGTGCTCGACGAGACCGCTGCGCGGTGAGCGGGCGACCGTGACCGCCGCGCTCGACGAGACGGTGCACCGACCGCACCCGCTCGTCGCTACCGTGGAGATGGCACGACGCGCGGCCAGCCGCGCGCGCCGCTGGTCGCAAAGACCGCAGGAAGCCCATCCCCGCAAGGCTTCTCGGCGTCGGGCGGCCCTGAGAACCTATTGAGCCCGATGAGCACGAGCGCCCCCAGGTCGACCCGCAGCACCCCGCGCCCCCGCCGCGCGGCCCGGGCTGCGCCGCGGCGCCGCGACCCGGCGGCTCGCCGGCGCGCCGTCCGTCGCCGCCGGCTCGGCGTCGTGCTCGTCGTGGCCGCGCTGGTCGGGCTGGCCACCGCGCTGTCCTGGCCGCAGGTCGATCACGCCGTGCGCGAGATCAAGCTGCCGCTGCGCCACGAGGACATCATCCGCCAGCAGGCGCGCGACAAGGGCATCGACCCGGCGCTGATCGCGGCCGTCATCTACGCCGAGTCGCGCTTCCGGCCCGGCCAGGTGTCGCCCGCCGGCGCCCAGGGGCTCATGCAGATCACGCCGGCCACCGCGCAGGAGATCGCGCGCAAGTCCGGCGGCACGCAGTTCGAGGTCCGCGACCTCGCCACCCCGCAGGTCAACATCTCCTACGGCGCGTGGTACCTGCGCTACCTGCTCGGCCGCTACGAGGGCAACGCGACACTCGCGCTGGCCGCCTACAACGGCGGCGAGGGCAACGTCGACCGGTGGCTCGCCGAGGCCGAGCAGCGCGAGCGCGACCTGACCATCGCCGAGATCCCGTTCCCCGAGACCCGTCACTACGTCCGCGCGGTGCACGAGGCGCACGTCGAGTATCGCCGCTCCTACGCGGGCGAGCTCGGTCTCTGACCCCGGCGCTCGTGGCCTCCGCGGGCCGGCTCGACCGGTTGTCGGCCATCCTGGAGGACGCCGGGCGCGGCGCGTTCCCGCCGCCCGACGGGCGCGTCGAGGTGCTGCCCGCGCCCCCCGGACCGGCGATGGCGGTGCTCGGCTTCGCGGGCCATCATGTCGTCGCCAGCCCGGCCCCCGAGGACTGGGTGCGCGGCCAACTCGCCGACGGCGACCTGCTCGCTCCGATGAGCCCGCGCTTCCTCAGCGCGCTTGCCGAGCGTCTCGGGCGCCGCGCCGGCGGGCTCGACGTGGTGCTCGCGGCCGAGGGCGTGCCCGGGCAGGCGGCGTTGTCGGAGACGAGCCGCGACGAGCATCCCCGGGTCGTTCGCGCGCGCGCCCATCGCGAGGACGTCCGCGTGTTCGAGGTCGTGGGTGGCGCGGCGGTCGTCGTCCTCGGTCGCGGCCTGGCCCACCGCCGGGAGGTGGCCTTCGAGGTCGAGGAGGCCGAGCGAGGCCGTGGCCTGGCCACCCGGGCCCTGGTCGAGGCCAGGCGTCTCCTGGGCCCGGGTGAGCTGCTCTTCGCGCAGACCGCCCCGGGCAACGCGGCCTCGCTGCGGGCCCTGCTGTCGGCCGGGTTCAAGCCGATCGGCAGCGAGGTGCTGTTCTAGCGGCTCTACACCACCCCGCGCCCCTCGTCCGCGCCCTCGCCGCGCTGCAGGCGCGAGTGGGTGCGTCCGTAGACGAAGTAGATCAGCACGCCGACGGCCAGCCAGGCGCCGAAGCGCAGCCAGGTCACGCCCTCCAGCTGGGTCATCAGGTAGATGCACAGCGCGGTGCCGATGAGCGGGAACCAGGGCACGAACGGGACGCGGAAGCCGCGCTCGATGTCGGGGTTCGTGCGGCGCAGGACGATCACCCCGATGTTGACGATCACGAACGCGAACAGCGTGCCGATGTTGACGAGCTTGGCGATCTCGGCCAGCGGCACGAACGCGGCCAGGGCGGCGATCAGGATGCCGAACATCGCGGTGGTGAACACCGGCGTGCGACGCGCGCCGAGGCGGGCGAAGATCGGCGGGATCAGCCCGTCGCGGCTCATCGCGAAGAAGATCCGCGTCTGACCGTAGAGGATCGTCAGCGTGACGCTGGTGATGGCCACGAGCGCGCCGAAGGACAGCAGGTCGCCGGCCCAGTCCAGCCCGGCGCCGATCTTGATGGCGTCGCTCAGCGGCGCCTCGGAGTCGGCCAGCTGGTCCTGCGGGGCCAGCCCGACGGCGACGATGGCCACGAGGATGTAGAACAGCGTGGCGATCAGCAGCGACCCGATGATCGCGATGGGCAGGTCGCGCTGGGGCTCGTTGGCCTCCTCGCCGGAAGTCGATATCGCGTCGAAGCCGATGTAGGCGAAGAAGATCAGCGCGGCGGCGTCGACCGTGCCCTGGGTGCCCTCCGGCGCCCACGGGGAGAAGTTGTCGCCCGAGATCGAGGCGAAGCCGACGAGGATGAAGAAGATCAGGATGCCGACCTTGACGAACACCATGACGGTGTTCGTGCGCGCGCTCTCGCGGATGCCGTAGATGAGCAGCGCGGTGACCGACGAGCACGAGGAACACCGCGGGCAGGTTGAAGCTGCCGCCCTCGCCGGGCGGCCCGGCCAGCGAGTCGGGCAGGCTGATGCCGAACAGCGACTCGCCCAGGCTCTGCAGGTAGCCGCCCCACCCGACGGCCACGGCCGCCACCGACACGCCGTACTCGAGGATCAGGTCCCAGCCGATGATCCAGGCCATCAGCTCGCCGAGCGTCGCGTAGCCATAGGTGTACGCGCTGCCCGAGACGGGGATCGTCGAGGCCAGCTCGCCGTAGGACAGCGCCGAGAACAGGCAGGTCACGCCGGCCAGAGCGAACGAGAGCACGATCGACGGGCCCGACAGCGCGATCGCCTCGCCGATGATCACGAAGATGCCGGTGCCGATGATCGCGCCGATGCCGAGTGCGGTCAGGTCGAGCGCGCCGACGGCGCGCTGCAGCCCGTCGTCGCCGCCCGCCTCGCGGACGAGCACCTCGGTCGGCTTGCGCGCGAACGGGCCGCGCTGCCGCGGCGCTGCGGTGGCCATGGCTCCCTCTCCTCGCTGGATCCACGCGCAGCATTCCCGCTGACGGGCGGCCTTGACCGGACGCTCGTCTCGCGCCGTGCTCCGCGAGAGTCGAGACGTCCGCGCGCGCAGCTACATTGATAGGTCGTGCCCGAGTTTCGCCTCGATCCCATCTTCACTCCGGCGGCCGACCAGCCGCGAGCCATCGACGAGATCGCCGACAGCCTCGTCGGCGGCGATCAAGCAACGTCACGCTGCTGGGAGCGACCGGCACCGGCAAGACGATGACGATGGCCGGCGTGATCGAGCGCCTGCAGCGCCCGACGCTCGTCATGGCCCACAACAAGACGCTGGCCGCGCAGCTGTGCAACGAGTTCCGCACGTTCTTCCCCGACAACGCGGTCGAGTACTTCGTCTCCTACTACGACTACTACCAGCCCGAGGCCTACGTCCCCAGCAAGGACCTCTACATCGAGAAGGACTCGGCCATCAACCAGGAGGTCGACCGCCTCCGCCACGCGGCGACGGCGGCCGTCTTCGCCCGCCGCGACGTCATCGTCGTGGCCAGCGTCTCGGCCATCTTCGGCCTGGGCTCGCCCGAGACGTACGACCTGAACATGCAGGTCCTGCGCAAGGGCGACTTCGTCGACCGCGACCAGCTCCTGCGCAAGCTCGTGTCGATCCAGTACGCGCGCAACGACACGGCGCTCGGCCGCGGCACGTTCCGCGTGCGCGGCGAGTCGCTCGAGGTCTTCCCGGCCTACGCCGAGACGGCGTTCCGGGCCACGTTCTTCGGCGACGAGATCGAGCGCCTGCAGCACTTCGACCCCCTCACCGGCGAGCTGATCGCCGACGACCTCGAGCACGTGGCCATCTGGCCGGCCACGCACTACAACGTCAAGGAGGGGACGATCGACGCCGCGGTCCAGGAGATCGGCCGCGAGCTCAACGAGCGCACCGCCGAGCTGGAGGCCGAGGGCAAGCTGCTCGAGTCCCACCGCCTGCGCCAGCGCACGCAGTACGACATGGAGATGCTGCGCGAGATGGGCTTCTGCAACGGCATCGAGAACTACTCGCGCATCCTCGACGGCCGCCGGCCGGGCGAGCGCCCGTACTGCCTGATCGACTACTTCCCCGACGACTTCCTGTGCTTCCTGGACGAGTCCCACCAGACCGTGCCGCAGATCGGGGGCATGCACGAGGGCGATCGCTCGCGCAAGCAGACGCTCGTCGACTTCGGCTTCCGGCTGCCGAGCGCGCTGGACAACCGCCCGCAGACGTTCGACGAGTTCATGTCGATCACGCCGCAGCTGATGTTCGTCTCGGCCACGCCGGGGCAGTTCGAGCGCGCGCACTCCGCGCGCGTGGTCGAGCAGATCGTCCGCCCGACGGGCATCGTCGACCCGCCTGGTGGAGGTCCGCGAGACGCGCAACCAGATCGACGACCTGATGAACGAGATCCGGGTGCGCGTCGAGCGCGACGAGCGCGTGCTGGTGACCACGCTGACCAAGAAGATGTCCGAGGACCTCACGGACTACCTGCTCGAGATGGGCTTCCGCGTCCGTTACCTGCACTCGGAGATCGACACGCTCGAGCGCATCCAGATCATCCGCGACCTGCGCCTGGGCGAGTACGACGTGCTCGTCGGGGTCAACCTGCTGCGCGAGGGCCTCGACCTCCCCGAGGTGTCGCTGGTCGGCATCCTCGACGCCGACAAGGAGGGCTTCCTGCGCGGCGAGACGTCGCTCATCCAGACGATCGGCCGCGCGGCCCGCAACGTCGAAGGCACCGTCCTCATGTACGCCGACAAGGAGACGGCGGCGATGCGCGCGGCGATCTCGGAGACCGACCGCCGCCGGGCGATCCAGCTCGCCTACAACGAGGAGCACGGGATCACGGCGGCGACGATCGTCAAGGGCATCAGCGACATCGCCGAGTTCCTGCAGTCCGAGGGCAAGACGCCCAAGGGCCGGCGACGCAGCGACCGCAAGCGCACGAAGGCCGCGGACATGTCGCTCAACGAGGTCGAGCGGACGATCGTCGAGCTCGAGGAGGAGATGCTCGCCGCCGCCGAGGACCTGCGCTTCGAGTACGCGGCGCGGCTGCGCGACGAGATCCGCGACCTGCGGCGCGAGCTCCAGGACGTGCGGCGCAACGAGGCGCCGGCCGCATAGCGCCGATCACAGCGCCGGCGGCAGCCCGATCGCGCTCAGCAGCGTGCGAATCATCGCCAGGCGACCCCGCGGGCGGCCGTCTCGGCGGCCCGCGAACGGGCCCCGGTCGCAGCCTTCGCCTCCGCGAGCCGGCGGAACGCCTCGACCAGGGCCGTCTCCGGCGGCCCGCGGACGGGCCCCGGTCGCGGCCTCCGCCTCCGCGAGCCGGCGGACCGTCTCGACCAGCCGCTCGGGAGGCCGCGTGAACGGCGGCCGCAGCCGCTGCTCAGACGCCGCCGATCTGGATCGGGTCGTGGATCGGCCGGCGCGCGGTCGTGGCCCGCACCACGGAGACCGGAACGCCGAGGCGCTCGATCCTCGTCGGCAGGTCGCGGTGCAGCCAGTGCGAGACCCGCTCGGGCAGTGTCGAGACGATGACCTCGTCGAAGTGCTCGTGCACGAGCGTCCGCTCGACGGCGAACAGCGCATCCGACGGGCCGATCAGCGCCGTGACCGTGCCCCCCGACGCCTCCTCGAGCAGCGGGACCGCGAGCTCGATCGTCTTGCGGGCCTCCTCGTCGCCGTAGACGACCTCGGACGCGAGCTGCGGCACGAGCAGCGTGAAGGACGCTGGGCTCCGGCCGGCGCGCTCGCGGACGGCCTCGATGAGGGCGGGCGTGGCGGCGGTCCGATTGGCGACGATCAGCACGCGGGCCGGGCTGGACTCGGGCATCTGTCCTCCTCCGTGGAGCTTGTGCGAATCGTGACACAGACTGGCCCGCCGGGCAATGCGTGCCTGATCGCGAGATCTCGCACACTTGTTACCGCTTGTCGCAGCTTTAGCCCCTTTGGCTGGAGCTGGACGACCGTTTGACTGATACTCCGCAAAGGCGGGCGTACGGACGCGTCCGCGATTCAACCGGGGGTATATCAGTGTCACATTCCTCATCGGCCCGGACGGCTGTAAGAGGCCGCGGGTTGCGCGCGGCGCTCACAATCCCCGCGCTGGCCGCCGTCGCCGTGCTGGCCACGGCGAGCTCGGCGCAGGCGACGGAGCCGACCGTGCGCTACCACGAGAACACGACCTGTGCCGACATCGGCGAGCAGCTGAAGGAGCTCAAGGTCGACCCGCCCGTCGAGGGCACGCACGGTTACGACGACGGCTATCTGCGCGGCTCCTACACGGTCACCGACGGCAAGAAGCTCGACTGGAGCTCAGACCAGGGCGACCGTCAAGTACGTGCTCGTCAAGGGCGGCGACGACTCGAACGTCTACGCCTACGACTACGACGGCAGCAACGGCGACGTCGATCTCTACGCGCCGGACAACGCCAGCGGCGGGCCGGCCGAGCTCAGCCACTTCACGTTCTGCTACGACGACGACAACCGCGGCCACGTGAAGATCGTCAAGAAGGCGATGCCGGCCGACTCCTACGAGCGCTTCGCGTTCCACGGGTCGTACGGGCTCACGCCGGAGGACTTCGAGCTCGCCGACGGCGAGACGCAGGAGCTGCGACCCAAGCCGGGCACCTACACCGTCGAGGAGGCGGCGAAGGACGGCTGGCAGGTCGACTACATCGCCTGTGACGACAGCGACAGCACGGGCTACGGTCGCACGGCGACGATCGTCGTCGACCCGGACGAGTACATCACCTGCACCTTCTACAACAAGAAGGAGTACAAGCCCGAGCCGGAGGCCCCGATGCCGCCCGAGATCACGCCGCCCGCGGTCGTGACCCCGATCGCACCGGCGTCGGCGCCCGCGCCGGCCCAGCGCCTGGCGCCTGCGCAGGCCGTGAAGGGGACGACCGTCGCCAGTGGCGCCGCCGGCCTCCGTCGCGCGGCCGGGTGCGTGTCGCGGACGGTCCGCGTCACGGTCAGCGGCTCGCCCATCGGGCGGATCGTGTTCGCCGTCGACGGGCGTCGCGTCAAGACGGTGGCCGCCGCGAAGGGACAGCGCAGGTACGCCGCGACGCTGCCCGTCGGGGCCGGTCGCGTCCACCGCGTGACCGCACGGGTCAGCTTCTCCAACGGGGCGCCGTCGCGGACCCTGCGCACCACCGTGGTGCGCTGCGCCCAGCAGCAGGTGGCCCCGCAGTTCACCGGCTGATCCGGTGAGCCAGGGCCCAGGCCCAGGCGCGACGGCTCCACGGCCGGCCGGGAGTGCCCACTCCCGGCCGGCCGGCCGGCGTCCCGGTGACGAGCGCGCGGGCGCTCAGCCGCCGGCCCGCACGACGTCGTAGCCGTCGCCGCGCAGGATCTCCACGACGGCGTCGCGGTGGTCGCCCTGCAGCTCGATCACGCCGTCCTTCACCGACCCGCCGACGCCGCAGCGCTTCTTCAGCCGCCCGGCCAGCTCGCGCAGGGCCTCGTCGCCCAGCGGGACGTCCGACACCGTCGTGACGGCCTTGCCGCGTCGCCCCGCGGTCTCACGGCGGACCTTCACCCGCCCGCCGGCGGCGCGGCGGCCCTGCGGCTCGGGGTCGCGCGCGCGGCGCAGGTCGCCGTCGGTGCTGGACCAGACCATCTTCGAGTCGCGCTCGGCCATCGGCGCGTGACGCTAGCGCGTTGGCCGTAGTGGGTTGGCGGCGATGCGCGGCCAGGGCGGCGAGGGAAACGGGTCGATCGGCCACTGGCGTGCGGAACCGATGCATGCCATGGGCTTGCGTGCGTTGGCGACGTTCGCGAGCCGCGCGAGGGCGGCTGACCCCGAATAGCGTCGTCCAGGTCCCTCGGACCACAGAAGGCCGCTCGCGCTGGAGTCCCTTCCTCCCCGATGCCCTCGCCGGCACCCACAACGCCGTGCTAGACAGGAACCATGAGCAATGCGCTCGACGACCTGCGCGACGCCCTGCTGCGCTGGTACGGCGCGGCCCGTCGCGACCTGCCGTGGCGACGCACGACGGACCCCTACGCGATCCTGGTCAGCGAGGTCATGCTGCAGCAGACGCAGGTGGCGCGGGTCGTCCCGCGCTACGAGGCGTGGCTCGATCGCTGGCCTACCGCGGTGGCGCTGGCCGGCGCCACGCGGGCCGAGGTCCTGCGTGAGTGGGTCGGGCTCGGCTACAACCGTCGCGCCGTGGCGCTGCACGCTGCGGCGACGGTCGTGGCCCGCGACGGCTGGCCGGCGGACCTGCGGGCGCTGCCCGGCGTCGGCCCGTACACCGCGGCCGCGGTGGCCTCGTTCGCGTTCGGCGCCCAGGTCGCCGCCGTCGACACGAACGTGCGCCGCGTCGCCGGGCGGCTCGGGCGTCCCGCCGCGGCGCTGCTCGCGCCGGGGCGCGCCGCGCACTTCAACCAGGCGATGATGGAGCTCGGCGCGACGGTCTGCACCGCCCGGTCGCCGCGCTGCGCCGACTGCCCGGTCGCGCGCTGGTGCGCCTCGGCGGGGCAGCCGGTGGTGGCATCGACGCGATCGCGGTCGCGCCCGGCCGCCGCGCGGTTCGAGGACACCAACCGCTGGGTCCGCGGCCGTGTCGTCGCCGCGCTGGCGGCGGGCCACGCGCTGCCCGCGGACATCGCGCCCGCGCGCCTGGCGCCGGCGCTGCGCGGCTTGGAGCGCGACGGCCTGATACGGCGAGTGGGGGAGACGTTCGCGCTCGATGACTGATGCCGCCCGGGAGTCGATCATCTAGGCTGGCGCGCGCTGCCCGGCTCCGCCGTCATCTCGCTCGAGCGCCTCGCCTACCGCGCGGCCCATCGCGGCCGGAAGGCCTGGTGGTTCGTGCGCCGGCCGCACACCTCGGCCGTCAAGTGCTTCGTGCGCGACGGCGACCGCGTGCTGTTCGTGCGCCACACCTACGGCCGCCGCGACCTCTGGGAGCTGCCGGGCGGAGGGCTGCGCCGCGGGGAGGCGCCCGCGTCCGCCGCGCGGCGCGAGATGCGGGAGGAGCTCGGCGTGGATCTCGGCGACCTGCGAGAGGTCGGCACGGTGGAGGTCAGCGGCGATCACAAGCACACGCGGCTGGTGTGCTTCGAGGCCGACGCCGGGGGAGCTCCGCTGCGCCTGTCAGCGGCCGAGCTGGCCGAGGCGCGGTGGGCCTCGCCCGGCGTGCCGCCGCAGCCGCTGAGCCGCGACGCGGCCACGCTGCTGCGCCTCGTCGACGTCCCCGCCGCCGGTCCGAACCGTCCTGGCTGAGGCCGCACGCGCCGAGCGGCGGCGCGAATCCCGCAACGTGCGGAGTCCGGGCAAAGCGAACGTCTGTTCCCTCTCGTACAATCCTCTGAGGATGCCGCCGAACTCCGCCATCGTCGTCTCGGGCGCCCGCGAGCACAACCTGCGGGACATCTCGCTGTCGCTCCCGCGGGACTCGCTCGTCGTCATCACGGGCCTCTCCGGGTCGGGCAAGTCGTCGCTGGCCTTCGACACGATCTACGCCGAGGGCCAGCGCCGCTACGTCGAGTCGCTCAGCGCCTACGCGCGGCAGTTCCTCGGCCAGATGGACAAGCCCGACGTCGACTCGATCGAGGGCCTGTCGCCGGCCATCTCGATCGACCAGAAGACGACGTCGCGCAACCCGCGGTCGACGGTCGGCACGGTCACCGAGATCTACGACTACCTGCGCCTGCTGTGGGCGCGCATCGGCCACCCGCACTGCCACATCTGCGGCAAGCCCGTGTCCGGGCAGTCGGCCGAGCAGATCATCGACCAGGTCATGGAGCTCGAGGACGGCACGCGCTTCATGGTCATGGCCCCGATCGTGCGCGGGCGCAAGGGCGAGTACGGCAAGGCCCTGGAGGAGCTGCGCGCCGAGGGCTTCCAGCGCGCCAAGGTCGACGGGGCGCTGCGGATGCTCGACGAGCAGATCGTGCTCGACAAGAAGTACAAGCACGACATCGCGGTCGTCGTCGACCGCCTCGTCATGCGCCACGACCTGCGCAAGCGACTGGCCGACTCGATCGAGACCGCGGTGGCGCTCGCCGACGGGATGATCGAGATCGAGACCGTGCCGCGCGACGGCGACCCCGAGGTCACGCTGTACAGCGAGAAGTTCGCCTGCCCCGATCACGGCCCGGTGATCCCCGAGCTCGAGCCGCGCATCTTCTCGTTCAACTCGCCGCACGGCGCCTGCCCGCGCTGCACGGGGCTTGGCTCGATGATGGAGATCGACCCCGAGCTGGTCGTGCCAGACCCGTCGCTGTCGATCGGCGAGGGCGCGCTGGCGCCGTGGGCGACGAGCGCCTCGCAGTACTACGAGCAGGTCACGCAGGCCATCGCCGAGCGCTACGAGATCGATCTCGAGGCGCCGTGGGAGGAGCTCGACGAGGGTCACCGCGAGCTGTTCCTGAACGGGACGAACGGCCAGCCGGTGCAGGTCTCCTACCGCAACCGCTACGGACGCAAGCGCTCGTACGCCACGCGCTTCGAGGGCATCGTCCCCAACCTCGAGCGCCGCTACAGGGAGACGGACTCCGACCTGTCGCGGGAGAAGATCGAGGAGTTCATGTCGATGGTGCCGTGCCCGGCGTGCAAGGGCGCGCGGCTGCGGCCCGAGTCGCGCGCGGTGCGGGTCGGCGGCATCGCCATCCACGAGTTCTCGGCCATGAGCGTGCGTCGCGCGCTGAGCTGGCTGGGCGAGGTGCCGCTCGGCGAGACCGAGCGCCACATCGCGCGGCTGATCGTCCGCGAGATCGAGGAGCGGCTGCGCTTCCTGGAGAACGTCGGGATCGGGTACCTGTCGATGGACCGTGCCGCGGCGACGCTCTCGGGCGGCGAGGCCCAGCGCATCCGCCTGGCCACCCAGATCGGCTCCGCGCTCGTGGGCGTGCTCTACGTCCTCGACGAGCCGTCGATCGGCCTGCACCAGCGCGACAACTCCAAGCTGATCGCCACGCTGGAGCGCCTGCGCGACGTCGGCAACACGGTCATCGTGGTCGAGCACGACGAGCAGACGATGCGCGCCGCCGACCATCTCGTCGATCTCGGTCCCGGGGCGGGCGAGCACGGCGGGCGGATCATCGCCGAGGGCACGGCGGCCGAGGTCGAGCGCGTCGAGGAGTCGCTCACCGGCCAGTTCCTGGCCGGCACGCGGACCATCCCGGTGCCCGAGAAGCGCCGCGAGCCGGCCGGCTACCTCGAGCTCCGCGGCGCCCGCCAGCACAACCTCAAGTCGGTGAACGTCGACGTCCCGCTCGGCGTGCTGACCACGGTCACCGGCGTGTCGGGCTCGGGCAAGTCGACGCTCGTCAACGAGGTCCTGTTCAAGGCGGTGGCCAACCGCCTGCATCGCGCGCGCCAGCGACCCGGCACGCACACCGCGGTGCTCGGGCTCGATCAGCTGGACAAGATCATCCAGGTCGACCAGTCGCCGATCGGCCGCACGCCGCGCTCCAACCCGGCCACCTACACCGGCCTCTTCGACACGATCCGCGACCTGTTCTCGAAGACCCAGGAGGCGCGGGCCCGCGGCTACAAGCCGGGCCGCTTCTCGTTCAACGTCAAGGGCGGGCGCTGCGAGGTGTGCCGCGGTGACGGGCAGATCAAGATCGAGATGCACTTCCTGCCCGACGTGTACGTGCCGTGCGACCAGTGCCACGGCAAGCGCTACAACCGCGAGACGCTCGACATCCGCTTCAAGGGGCGCAACATCGCCGAGGTGCTCGAGATGTCCGTCGAGGTCGCGGTCGAGTTCTTCCAGCACATCCCCAAGATCCGCCGGCGGCTGGTCACGCTCAACGACGTCGGGCTGGGCTACATGCGCCTCGGCCAGCCGGCCACGACGCTCTCGGGCGGCGAGGCCCAGCGCGTCAAGTTGGCCACCGAGCTGTCCAAGGTGGCCACGGGGCGGACGCTGTACATCCTCGACGAGCCGACCACCGGCCTGCACTTCGCCGACGTCCAGCGCCTGCTCGAGGTCCTGCACCGGCTGGTCGAGGCGGGCAACTCGGTCGTGGTCATCGAGCACAACCTCGACGTCATCAAGACCGCCGACCGCCTCATCGACATGGGGCCCGAGGGCGGCGAGGAGGGCGGCGAGGTCGTGGCCACGGGCACGCCCGAGCAGGTCGCCGGCACGCCGGGCTCGCACACCGGCGCGTTCCTGTCCGGCGTCGTCACGCCGGCGGCGCCCACCGCGCGGCGCGGCAAGCGGGGCAGGCGCAAGGTCGCCGCGCCGGCCTGAGGGCCGTTCCACGGCCCCGATCGTGCGCGGGGCACGCCCACGCCGGATGCGTCAGCGGGCGTCGAGCAGGACGCCGGCGATGACGGCGTCCTCCCAGGACATGCCCGTGCTCTTGAACAACCGAGGCCGGCCCGCGGCCGGCGCGGCATCGCCCGAGGACGAGCTCGCCCAGCGTCACGAGCCCGTCCTCGGTGGCGGCGCCGGCGTCGATGGCGAGGATGACGTCGCCGGCTTCGCGAAGCGCCGAGGCGCGCGACTCGACGACGATGGTGGCCCGGGCCGCGAGGGCGTCGTCGGTCTCGCGGCTCTCGGGCTCGTGGGAGCCGATCGCCACCACGGTGGCGTGGTCGGCGACCAGCGCTCCGTCGAACAGGGGCTCGCGGGCGGTCGTGCAGCAGCAGACGATGTCGGCCGCGGCGACGAGCTCGTCGACGTCGACGTCGCCGCGGGACCGGCCGACCATGTCGACCTGCTCGATCGGGCGTGCCGCGCGCAGCGCCGTCACGTGCGCGTGTGCCTGGGGGCCGCGCCCGAACACCAGCAGCCGTCGCGCGTCGGGGACCGCGAGGTGGCGGACGGCGAGGGCCGAGACAGCGGCGGTGCGGAGGTTGGTGACCGCGATCCCATCGACCAGGGCGACCGGTGCAAGCGTCGCGCCGTCGAAGATCACGCACACGCCCTGGATCCGGGGCTCGCCCCCGACGGTCAGGAGCTTGACCACGGGATGTCTCGCCGCGGCCGACGGCATGAGGAGCAGCTGACCGCGCTCGAGCTCCACGGTCCCTCGTGGCGTGTCGGCCTCGGGGTCCAGGCCGGCCAGGAGCGCGGCCTGGAGGGCGTCGGCCGCCTCCGGCGGGCCGAGGCGCTGCTCGACCTCGGCGGCGGCGATGAACGGCAGGCTCATCGCGCGACGCAGCCGGTCGTCCCGATCTTCGGAGGCTCAGCCCCCGAAGCGCGCGCGCAAGGCGAGCACGTTGGCCACGTAGCGCCGGGTCTCGGGCAGCATGCCGATCCGGCGCACCGAGGACAGCCCCTGGTAGTAGGCGGCCGCGGCCGTCGCCGGGTCGCCGTTCGTATCGCGCAGGAGCTGGGCCAGGTAGAGCGAGCCCGCGCGGACGTTGTCCGCGGGTGAGCTCGGGTCCAGGCGCCGCGACCGCGACAGGTTGTTCTGCACCCAGTCCCAGGTGCCGGGCATGACCTGCATGATCCCGCGAGCGTTGGCCGACGAGAGCATCCCGTTGTTGAAGCCGCTCTCCTGCCAGGCGATCGCCGTGGCGAGCGAGCTGGGCGCGCCCTCTTGGGCGGCGATCGCGCGGATCTGGTCGGCGCTCAACCGGCCCGGCGCCGCCGTCGGCGCGGCGCTCGGAACCGAGCTCGGCGAGGCGGGCTGCGACACGGTCGCGGTGGTCGAGGCCAGCGGCGAGCCGGTCGGCAGCTTGATCACCGTGCCCGTCAGCAGCGGCTTGTCCGCGTCGAGCCCGTTCATGTAGGCCATCTGCGCCAGGCCGATGCGGCTGCGGGCGGCCAGGCCGCTGAGCGTGTCGCCGGCGCGTACGGTGTAGGCGCCCATCGGCGCGGGGGCGCCGCTGGTCGCCAGCGCGGGCGTGGCCGACGCGCCCGCGCCGCCGGCGGCGGGCAGCGAGATCCGCGTGCCGGCCAGCAGCGTGCGGGACGGATCGAGGCCGTTGACCGCGGCCAGGCGCGAGAGCGACACGCCGTGGCGGACGGCCAGGTCGCTCAGCGTGTCGCCCCACTGCACGCGGATCCCGGAGGTCTGGGCGGGCGCGCCAGCGCTCGTCGCGGCGCTGCTCGTGATGCCCCCGACCGGGATCGTCAGGCGCGTGCCGGCGATCACGCGTGCCTCGGGAGAGAGTCCGTTGGCGACCGCGACGGTGCGCGTCGGAAGGTTGTTGGCCATCGAGATGCCCCACAGCGTCTCGCCCGGCGAGACGGTGTGGACGGCGCCGAGCGCGGGCGCGGCGGGCAGGAGCACGGCGGCCAGGATGGTCGCGCCGGCGAGGCGGGCGGAGCGGAGCATCCCCATGGCCTAACCGCGATCGGGCCGCTCGGCAACTTCCCAAGCGGTATTCGGTCAACCTGCAACCGCCCGTGCACGGCGCCGATGGGCCGCTCGGACCCCCGCCGACCGCCGGCGCGTCGGCCTCAAGGCACTGCGCCGGGGGTCGATAGCCATAGCGTGCGCTCTCTTCCGGTTCGTTCCGCCGCGCTGCTCGCCGCCGCCGTCCTCGCGCTCGGCGCCGAGACGGCCGCCGCCCAGGGCACGCCCGCCCGCCGCCGCCGCGTCGCTCGCGCCCGTGCCCGGCGCCCTGCCCGCCGACCTGCCGGCGAGCTGGTCGCTGCCGTCGGTCGCCGGCCTGCGCGTCGGCCCGCTGATCGCGGCGCTGCCCGCGGGCCCGCGCCAGGCCCGCTACGGCCTGCCCGGCCCCGACCGTCTGAAGGTCACCGCCGGCTCGGGCGGCGAGCTGCACGGCCTCGAGGGCTCGGACGCGATCGCGGGCGCCGCCGGCGCCGACCGCCTGTTCGGTGAGACCGGTGCGGACCGGCTGCTGGGCGCCCCTGGCGACGACCTGCTCGACGGCGGCTCCGGCGACGACGCCCTGGCCGGTGGCGACGGCACCGACCGCCTGTTCGGCGGCTTCGGCCACGACGTGCTGGCCGGCGACGGCGGCAACGACGCGATCGACGGCGGCGCGGCGCCCGACGAGGTCACCGGCGGCGACGGCGACGACCTGATCCACGGCGGCTCCGGCGCGGATCGGATCGACGCCGGCAGCGGCAGCGACGTCGTCTACACCGACTCGGGCCCCGACGTGGTGGCGGCCGGCGACGGCGACGACGTCGTCTACGTCAACAACGGCACGGCGGTGGCCTCGGTCGACTGCGGCCCCGGCACCGACGTCGTCGTGATCAACCCCTATGGCGCGCCGGGCGGCATCTCCAACGCCCAGGACCTGCGCGCCGGGCCGCATCCGCGACTGCGACTCGGTCATCGAGGCCAGCCCGGTGCCCGATCCCAGCAAGGGAATCAAGTGGCTGGCGCCGGCCGCCGGCGGCACGCGGACCGGGACCGACCGCAACGACAACCTGCTCGGTGGCCACGGCTCGGACCGCATCGACGGCGACGGCGGCGACGACGTCATCTGGGGCGACCTGAACCACAGCTCCGGCGGCCTCAACGCCAGGGACGCCCTCGACGGCGGCTTCGGCAACGACATCGTCTACGGCGGTCGGGGCACGAACCGCATCCTCGGCAACTTCGGCGACGACTACCTGCAGGGCGGCGAGCGCACGAACACGATCATCGGCGGCGCGGGCAGCGACCAGATCCGCCTGCGCGGCCATGGTCGCAACCAGGTGCTCGCCGGCCCGGGCAACGACGCCGTCTTCGCCGTGGTCAGCGCGCGGGTGCGCATCGACTGCGGCCCTGGCTTCGACACGGTCTTCATCGGCCGCAAGCGCCCGAAGATGAGCAACTGCGAGCGCGTCGTCGACCGCTACAAGCGGTAGCGGCCGAGCGTCGCGCGCGCCGCGTGGACCGGCCAGGCGGCAGGACAGGGAGGCCGGGCCGCTCTGCGCTCCGCGCGGCGCGGGAAGATCCCGCCATGGACGCGCGGCGAGCCCGGCTGTGGTGGCAGAAGTGGCGCTGGTACGAGCGTGGCACGCTGCCCTGGAATCGCGCAAGGCTGCACTGGGAGGTGGCTCGCCGTGACGCCTACGTGCGCTGGCCCGTGCACGGCAACGTGCTCGAGGCGCTGCGCGAGGGGCGCCTGGAGATCGGCCCGCACACGCTGCTGGAGCCGCACGTGTGGATCACCGCGCCGGGCGACGCGCGCGTGCGCATCGGCGCGGGAACGTTCCTGAACATCGGCGTGATGGTCGCCGCTGACGGCCTGGTCGAGATCGGCGATCACTGCATGCTGGCCAACGGCTGCGTGGTCACCGACGCCGACCATCGCTTCGACGATCCCACCCGGCCGGTGACGTGGCAGGGCTTCGACAGCCGCGGCCCGACGCGGCTGGGGGACAACGTGTGGCTCGGCGCCCACGTCGTCGTCACGAGCGGCGTCACGATCGGCGATCGCTGCGTGATCGGCGCCAACAGTGTGGTCACCGAGGACGTGCCGGCCGGGACGGTCGCGGCGGGCGCCCCGGCGCGCGTACTCCGCGCCATTGACTTCGGCGACGCGTCCGAGCATTAGACTAATCATCATTAGTTAGATCCCTATTATAGATAGGATCAGCTTCATGCGACGCACCCCCGCCACCGCGAACATCATCCGCCTCACTCGGCTGGGCTTCGTCAACGCCTACCTCGTCCGCGAGGACGACGGGCTGACGCTCGTCGACACCATGCTCGGCGGCAGCGCGAAGGGCATCCTGAGCGCGGCGAGCGAGCTCGGCGCACCGATCGTCCGGATCGCGCTCACCCACGCCCACGCCGACCATGCCGGCTCGCTGGACGCCGTGGTCGACGCCCTCGGCGACGTCGAGCTGAGCGCCTCCGCGCGCGAGGCGCGATTGCTGGCCGGCGACCGCCGCATCGACCCCGGCGAGCCGCAGTCCAAGCTCGCCGGCGGCTGGAAGGACGTGCGCGCGCGCGTCACGCGCGAGCTGTCGCCCGGTGACCGCGTGGGCTCGCTGGAGGTCGTGGCCGCGCCGGGCCACACCCCGGGCATGTCGCGTTCCTCGACACCCGCGACGGCACGCTGATCGCCGGCGATGTGTTCTCGACGCTCGGCGGCGTGGCCACCACCGCGCGCGTCAACCCGCGCTTCCCGCTTCCGGCGATGGCCACCTGGGACCGCCCGACGGTGCTGCGCAGCGCCCGCGTCCTGCGCGCCCTCGAGCCGCCGCGGCTGGCCGTCGGCCACGGGCCGGTGGTCGACGACCCGTCGGCGGCCATGGATCGCGCGATCGCGCGCGCGGCGAGCGTGCTCGAGCCCGACGCGGCGCGGGCGGGCGCCAAGGCCCGCTGAGCGATGGCGCGCCGGGCGGGCCTGAGCCCGGCCGCGGTGGTCGCCACCGCGGCCGAGCTGGCCGACAGCGACGGGCTGCATGAGCTCACGCTGGCCTCGATCGCCGGCGCCGTGGGTGTGCGCACGCCGTCGCTGTACAGCCATGTCGCCGGCCTCGACGACGTGCGTCGCCGCCTGGCGCTGCTCGCCCTGGGCGAGATGGACGCCGTGCTGCGCAGCGCGGTCATGGGCCGGGCCGGCGAGGAGGCGCTCGTCGCCCTGGCCCACGCCTACCGCGGCTACGCGCTGCGCCATCCCGGTCGCTACGCGGCCACCGTGCGCGCCCCCGACCCGGCCGACGCCGAGCTGGCCGCCGCGGGCGCCGCGACCGTCGAGCCGCTGTTCGCGGTCCTGCGTGGCTACGGCCTGCAGGACGAGGACGCAGTCCATGCCGCGCGCGCCGTGCGCAGCGCGTTGCACGGCTTCGTCGCCCTGGAGACGGCGGGTGGCTTCGGCATCCCGGTCGACATCGAGGCCAGCTTCGAGGCGATGGTCGCGGCGCTCGCGCGCGGCCTGGGCGAGGCGCGTGCATAGGCGCTCGCGCGCCCCGCGGCGAGGCGCCCCGGGCGCTCTCGCGCAGCCCTTGGCAGAGGCGCGCGCCACCTCTCACTTCGTGGCGATCACGCTGATGGCGAACAGCACGCCGCCAAGGCACAGCGCGGTGGCCAGCACGGACAGCGCGCCGTACGCGGTGGCCACCCGCGGCCGGTCGGCACGGCGGCAGTCGCCCGCCTTCGTCGCCCCGACGATGACGAGCGAGAAGCACAGCGCGACCGCCACGGCGGCCAGCGGCGCCACCCACACGAGCTCGACCAGCTTGCCGATGTCGACGGCGGCGATCATCCCTCGGCGGGCACGAGCCGCTCCTGCAGGCGGCGGACGAAGATCGCGGCGATCGCGCCGACCATCGCCAGCGTGATGAGGAGCGGCCCGGCCACGCCGTCGCCGAACGCCGAGCTCAACCCGTAGACGAGGGCCCCGATCGACCGCCGCGGCCGGCAGCGTCAGGACCCAGGCCACGGCGATGTTGCCGGCCAGGCCCCAGCGCACCGCCGACAGGCGCTTGGCCGCCCCGGCGCCCATGACCGCGCCGGAGATCACGTGCGTGGTCGACAGCGGGAAGCCGAGGTGCGAGGCGGTCAGGATCACCGCGGCGCCCGACGACTGCGCCGCGAAGCCCTGAGCGGGGTCCATCTTGATGATCCGGCTGCCCATCGTGCGGATGATCCGCCAGCCGCCGGTGTAGGTGCCCAGGGCGATCGCCGCCGCCGACGAGACGATGACCCACAGCGGCACGTCGAAGCCGGTGCTGGGCAGGTCGCCGTGCGCGATCAGGGCCAGCGTGATGATGCCCATCGTCTTCTGCGCGTCGTTCGTGCCGTGGGCCAGCGAGAACAGGCCGGCCGAGGCGATCTGGCCGAGCCGGTAGCCCCGGTTCACCGGGCCGGGGCGCAGGCGCCCGACGACCTCGTAGGAGACGAAGATGGCCAGCGCGGCGACGACGAGGGCGAGGATCGGCGCCACCACGCCGGGGACGAGAACCTTCTCGATAAGGCCGTCGCCCTTCACCGCGGCGGTGCCCTGGGCGGCGAACGCCGCGCCCACCACTCCCGCCGATCAGGGCGTGCGACGAGCTCGAGGGCAGTCCCAGCCACCAGGTGGCGAGGTTCCAGGCGATCGCCCCGACGAGGCCGGCGAAGACCACCGTCGTGCTCACCGCGCCGGCCTCGACGATGCCCTGGCCGACGGTGGCCGCCACCTCGAGCGAGATGAACGCGCCGACGAAGTTCAGGACGGCCGACAGCGCCACGGCGAAGCGCGGCGACATCGCCCGGGTCGACACCGACGTGGCGATCGCGTTGGCCGTGTCGTGGAAGCCGTTGGTGAAGTCGAACGCCAGCGCCGTGCCGACCACGATGACGAGCACGATGTCGGCGCTGTCCATGCCGTCGGTCTCTCCGCCTCCGCGGAACGCCCGCTCAGGCGTTCTTGATGACGATGCCCTCGAGGGTGCTGGCCACGTGCTCGCAGGCGTCGATCGCCTCCTCGAGGCGCTCGAAGATGTCCTTCCAGCGGATCACCACCATCGGGTCGATGCCGCCGTCGAAGAGCGAGGCGATCGCGTTGCGGCTCATGCGGTCGCCCTCGTTCTCGAGGCGGTGGATCTCGACCGTGTAGTGCGTCAGGTCCTGGAAGCTGCGCAGCCGCGGCATCGCCGAGGCGATCTGCTGCGTGGCCTGCAGGAGGATGTGGGCCATGCCCTGCGACTGCTCCATCGGCGCCTCGATCTTGTAGAGCCCGAGGTAGTCGGCCACCTCGTCGATCAGGTCGATGATGTCGTCGAGGTCGGACGTGAGCTCGAGGATGTCCTCGCGATCGATCGGCGTGACGAACGTCGAGTTCAGCCGGTGGATGATGTCGTGCGTGATCCGGTCGCCCTCCTGCTCGCAGTCGTTGATGTCGTGCGCCAGCCCCGCCTCGTCGGGGTAGTTGGCGAGCATCTGATCGAGCAGCTCCGCGCCGCGGACGACGTTGGCGGCGCCCTCCTCGAACATGTCGAAGAACTCCCTGTCCTTCGAGCTGAAGATCTGACCCAGCCGCGCCATGGGCGGCGCCGAGTCTATGTGAACGGTGTGTGAACGGCGGCGAGCGCCTGGCGGAAGCGGTCGAGCTCGTCGGCCGGAATCGAGTAGTCGTGCTCGGGCGACGGGTAGCGCCGCGTGCGGACGTCGGCGGCGAAGGCCGACACGCCGGCGTCCATCTCGTCCTGGAGGTTGGCGTAGCGCTTGACGAAGCGCGCGCCGAGGCCCGCGCGGATGCCGAGCAGGTCGTGGAAGACGAGCACCTGGCCGTCGGTCGACGGGCCGGCGCCGATCCCGATGACGATCGTGGCGTCCATGAGCGGCATGATCTCGGTCGCCACCTGGCTCGGGATCGCCTCGAACACGATCGAGAAGCAGCCGGCATCCTGGAGGTCGAGCGCCTCGCGGGCGATGCGCGCCGCGGCGGTCCCGGTGCGCCCCTGCGCGCGATAGCCGCCGAGCGCCGTCGAGGTCTGCGGGGTCAGGCCGACGTGGCCCATCACCGGGATGCCCGCCCCGATGATCGCCCGCGCCCGCGCCACGGACACCGCGCCGCCGCCCTCCAGCTTGACCGCGTCGCAGCCCGCCTCCTTGACGAAGCGCATCGCGGTGGCGATCGCCTGCTCGTCGGAGATCTCGTAGGAGCCGAAGGGCAGGTCGGCGATCAGGAACGGAGTGCGCAGCCCGCGCCGGGCGGCGCGGCTGAGCATGAGCATCTCCTCGACGTCGACGGGGACGGTCGAGGGGTGGCCGAGGACGGTCATCGCCCCGCTGTCGCCGACCAGGACGAGGTCGACCCCGGCCGCCTCGGCGGCCCGCGCGCTGGGGAAGTCGTAGGCCGTGACCATCACGATCGGCTCGCCCAGGCGCTTCTTCTCGGCCAGCCGCGGGAGCGTGACCGGCAGCCGCGAGGCGTCGTCGGGGACCTGGATGTTCTGGTGCACGCTGGACACGTCACTGTCTCCCGTTCGGGCTGAGGATGGTGTTGTCGATCAGGCGGGTGGGGCCCACGCGGGCGGCGACGGTGACGAGCACGTCGCCGTCGATCCGCTCCACGGGCTTCAGGTCGTCGGGGCGCACGAGCTCGAGGTACTCGGGCTCGACGCCGAGGCGCGCCATCGCCGCGCGTGCGTGGCCGCCGACCGTGCGCGCGTCGCGCTCGCCGCCGGCGAGCGCTCGCTCGGCCGCGTCGAGCGCGTGGCGCAGCGCCAGCGCGCGCTCGCGGTCGCCGCCGCGCAGGTGCACGTTGCGGCTGGACAGGGCCAGTCCGTCGGGCTCGCGGACGGTCGGGCAGACGGCGATCTTCACCGGGATGTCGAGGTCGTCGACCAGGCGGCGGATCACGGCGACCTGCTGGGCGTCCTTCTGGCCGAAGTAGGCGACGTCGGGGCCGACCATGTTCAGCAGCTTGGCCACCACCGTGGCCACGCCTTCGAAGTGCGCGGTGCCGCGGTGCTCGCCCTCCAGGTGCTCGGTCAGGCCGCCGACGCGCACGGTGGTGGCGAAGCCCGGCCGGTAGACCTCGTCGACCGGCGGCGCGAACAGCAGGTCGGCGCCGGCCGCCGCGGCCAGGCGCGCGTCGCGGGCCTCGTCGCGCGGGTAGGAGGCGAGGTCGGCCGACTCGTTGAACTGCGTCGGGTTGACGAACAGCGAGACGACGACGACCTCGCAGTCGGCGCGCGCGTGGTGGACCAGGCTGAGATGACCCTCGTGCAGCGCGCCCATGGTCGGGACGAGGCCGATGCAGCGCTCGGCGCGGCGCGCGGGCCGCAGCGCCTCGCGCAGGTCGGCGATCGTGCGGACGGTCCTCATGCCGCGGCCTCGATGGCGCGGGCGCTCGCGCGAACGGTGCTCATGCCGCGGCCTCGGTGGCGCGGGCGATTGTGCGGGACCCGGAGCTCGGGTCTGACGCCTCGGTGGCGCCGCCGCGGGCGGCGCTCGGCTCGCGGGCCGCGATGCCGCGCGTGGCCTGCGCGAGCGCGTCGTAGAGCGCGGACAGGTCGGGCGCGCGCTCGGCCACCGCCGCGCGGTGGCGGGCCACGACGGCCTCGTCGCCGCGCGCGATCGGGCCGGTGAGCGCGGCGCGCACGCCCTGCGCAGCCCAGTTGTCGACCGTGGCCCGCACGAGCGGGACGAGCGCCTCGCGCGGGACGCCCGCGGTGGCGGCCAGCCGCTCGGCGGCGTCCTCGACGGCGAGCAGGAAGTTCGAGGCGACGGCGGCCGCCGCGTGGTAGGCAGCGCGATCCTCGTCGGCGACGGCGAACGGCCGCATGCCCAGCGCGCGGGCGAGCGCGTTCGCGGTGGCGCGGGCGCGCTCGGTCGCGCCGGCCACGGCGGCGCCCGCGCCGGCGAAGCTCGCCCCGCGCTCGGTGACGGTCATCAGCGGGTGCAGGCCGAGCGCCTCGTGGGGGGCGAGCACGCCCAGGCCGGTGGCCCCGGAGCAGTGCCCGACGATCAGGCCGGGCCGAGCCGGGACCGCGGCGGCGGCGGCGGCGATCTCGCCGTCGGGCACGCACAGCAGCACGACACCGGCGTCGGCGACGTTGAGGGCAGCGTGCCGCCCGCGACCGAGCGGCCCCGTGACGGGGTGGCCGGCCGCGCGCAGCGCGGCGGCGAGCGCCGTGCCCAGGCGGCCACGGCCGACGATCGCGATCGTGTTCTCCATATCTCGGTCCAGCCCCCGATCCGGGGTGCCGGTCGCGTTCTCTGCGCAATTAGCGTAGCGATTCGCCGGTGCGGGCCCGGCGCCGCCGGGCGGGTGATAATATCGCGCTCGTGCCGCCGTCGAAGGAGGACCGCCGCGAGGCGCTCAAGGCCGTCTACCAGCAGGCGAAGGGGTGCACGAACTGCCCGCAGCTCGCGGCAACCCGCACGACCGTCGTCTTCGGCTCGGGCAACGCGGACGCCGACCTGATGTTCGTCGGCGAGGCGCCGGGGGCCAACGAGGATCGCCAGGGCGTGCCATTCGTCGGCCAGGCCGGCAAGCTGCTCGACACGCTGCTGGGAGAGATCGGGCTGTCGCGCGCCGAGGTCTGGGTGACGAACACCTTGAAGTGCCGGCCCCCGGGCAACCGCGATCCCCACCCGGCCGAGATCGAGGCATGCCAGGGCTACCTGATGCGCCAGGTCGAGCTCATCGAGCCGCGGGTCATCTGCACGCTGGGCAACTTCGCCACCAAGCTGCTGCGCGGCGACCCGACCGGGATCACGCGGCTGCACGGGCGCGAGGAGGTGCGCGTCCTCGGATCGCGGGCCGTCCGGCTGTATCCGATCTTCCATCCCGCGGCGGCGCTGTACACGCCGGCCAACGTCGAGGTGCTGCGGGCCGACTTCGGGCGCCTCCCGGAGCTGCTCGCGCTCGCGCCGCCCGAGCAGCCTCGCGCCGACGAGACCCCCGCCACGCCCGTCGTGGAGGAGCCGCCACGGGCCCTGCCGGACCCCGAGCCCGAGCGAGAGCCCGAGGCCGGTGGGGCCCGTCGCGCCGTCCCAGCTCGGGCTCTTCTGATCGTGGCGGGCTCACCCGGCGGCGTGCACGAGGCCGCGGCGCGCGGCTTCGCACGCTCGGCCGCGGCGTACGACCGCGGGCGGCCGGAGTACCCGGGCGAGGCGGTGGCCTGGCTGGCCGAGCGCCTCGGGCTCGGCCCGGGGCGGCGCGTGCTTGACCTCGCCGCCGGGACCGGGAAGCTCACGCGCCCGCTGCTGGCCACCGGCGCCGCGGTCGCGGCCGTCGAGCCCGTGAGCGAGATGCGCGCACGCATCGGCTCCGGCGTGGAGGTGCTCGACGGCACGGCCGAGGCGATCCCGCTGGCCGACGGAGCGTCGACGCCGTCACCGTCGCCCAGGCCTTCCACTGGTTCGACGGGGAGGCCGCGCTGGCCGAGATCCATCGCGTCCTGCGCCCGGGCGGGGCGCTGGCGCTCGTGTGGAACCGCCGCCCGCTCGACGATCCGGTCCACGCCGAGATCGAGCGCCTGATCGCCCCGCACCGCGGGTCCACGCCCGCACACGTCAGCGGGGGGTGGCGTACCGCGTTCGAGCACACGACGTCCTTCGGTCCGCTCGAGGAGCGCATCTTCGAGCACGGCCGGCCGGTGGACGCCGAGGCGCTGGCCGACCGCATCGGCTCGACCAGCTTCGTCGCCGCGCTGGACGACGAGCCGCGCGAGGAGGTGCTGTCCGGCGTGCGGGCGCTGGCCGCCGGCGGGCCGGTCCTGCTGCGCTACGTCTGCGAGGTGTTCGCCTGCGACCGGCGCCCCTGAGGATGCGCCGCGCGCTGCCTGCCGACGCGCCGACGATGGCGCGCACGATGGCGCTCGGGTTCGACACCTATCGCGCGTTCGCGCCGCTGGGCTGGCGGGCGCCCGCCGTCGAGACGGCCGGAATCCGTCGTCGCATGGCCACGCCGGGCGCGTGGGCGCTGCTCGCCGAGATCGCGGGCGAGCCGGCCGGCCACGTCGCGCTCCTGCCGCTGCACGGCGACGAGTCGCGCACCGCCCACCTGTGGCAGCTCTTCGTGCGACCGGCGTGGTGGGGCAGCGGCCTGGCCGGCGCGCTGCACGAGGCGTTCGAGCAGAGCGCCCGCGAGCGTGGCCATGCGCAGGCCGCGCTGCGCACCCCCGCGGCCCACACCCGAGCGCGCCGGTTCTACGCCCGCCGCGGATGGCGCGTGGACGGCCCGCCGGAGTGGATGCCCGAGCTGCAGCTCGCGCTGGTGACCATGCGCCGCGCGCTCTGAAGCTCTCGCCCTACGCCGAGCCGTCGCGCCAGCGATACCCGACGCCGCGCACGGTCTCGAGCAGCCCCGCGTGCTCGCCGAGCTTGCGGCGGATCCCGTTACGGCGACCTTGATGACGTTGGTGCCCTGTGCCCTGCCACTCGTGGCCCCACACGGCGCGCAGCAGCTCGGCGCGCGGCACAGCGGCCCCGCCGCGGTCGTGGAGGTGGGTCAGCAGCGCCAGTTCGAGCTCGGTGAGCGCGACGTCGCGGCCGTCCAGGCGCAGCCGCCGACCGGCGGCGTCGAGCCGCGGGTCGCTCTCGACGCCGAGCTCGCCGGCCACGAGGCCGGTCAGCCAGCCGTCGACCGATCCGGGCCCGAAGTCCAGGCCGAGCGAGTGGTGGACGGCGCCGTCTAGCTCGAGGGGCGCGCCCGGCAGCGGCCGGAAGCCGAGCGGCTCGAGCTGCGGGCCGTAGGTGGGAAGGTCGCGGATCGTCGTGTAGACGCGGCGCAGGCCCGGGCGCAGCTCCATGTAGACCCGCTTGGCGTCGACCCACAGGGCCCCCTGGGCCGGTCCGGGCGCCTCCCCGCCGTCGCGGGTCAGCAGGCGGCGGACGAACAGCACACGGTCGGCGTGGCCCAGCGAGCGGCGGCGCAGGTCGTCGCGCCACGCGGCGGCGACGGGATCGCCGTCGATGACGCGCGCCCCGACCGCGCGTGGCTCGCACATGAGCAGGAAGCCGGCGACCTCGCCTGCCCGGTTGCGGGCGACGCGGAAGGATCCGGCCCCGCGCGCCAGTAGGCCGCGACGATCTCGGCGGTGCGTGGCCGATCGTGGCGCTCGGAGATGGCCCGGATCCCGGGCCGTCGCCGGCGCGCGCCAAGTCGACGGCGAACACAGCGGATGGCCGCGGGCCAGGCGGTTGACCTCCCGCACTTCGCCTTCGGCCACGCCGCCCTGGCGCAGCAGCTCCTGCGCCGGGCCGGGCTCGAGGCTGCCCAGGACCAGGACCGATAGCAGCGCGCCGAACGCCGCCGTCCAGCCTACGTCGGGCGCGTCGCGGCCGGCGAGCACGACGCGCGCGCTGGCGGGCAGGCCCGGGATCAGGCGGCCGCGGAGCCAGTCGTCGAGCAGCCTCAGCCGCTCGAGCGTGTCGACGACGAGGACGACGCGCCCGCCGATCGCCTCGAGGTCGCGGGCGGCGTCGTCGAGCGTCTCCGTCGGCTGGCCCAGGGCCTCACCGAGCGCGGCCAGGAAGCCGCGCTCGGTCGGCTCGATGGCGGCGCCGTCGAGCTGGACCACGTTCGCCCCGGCGGCGCGGGCGCGGGCGGTGAAGCAGCGCAGCAGCGTCGACTTGCCGGCGCCGGCGATCCCGTGGACGTAGGCGACGAGCGGGCGCTCCTCGCCGGCCAGGCGCAGGAGCACGGTGAGCTCCCGCTCGCGGCCGACGAGGGCACCCGCGCGCTCGTCGAGGATCTCCCGCAGCGTCCGCGCCACGGCGCGATCCTAATCCGGCTGGTGGGCGCGGTCCGAGGTCGCGCACGCACGCTATGCGTGCACGGGAGACCTCGGATGGCCCGCGGCCTCGCTCGCGGCCGCCGCAGAGGTGATCGCGGTCGCCGCCTCGAGCACGTCGAAGCGCCGCGAGCGCACGTTGGCCAGCGCCGGGTCGGCCTGGACGGCGGCGAACAGGTCGCCGGCCACGTAGGCGTCGCACGCCGCGCGATCGGCCCAGGTGTAGATCCCGCCCGCGCGGCTGGACTCCGGGTCGGCGATCCACAGCTTGGCCACCAGGCCGGGGATCTCGGCAAACGCGGGCGCCAGGCGCTCGCAGGGGGCCTCGAACTCGGCCGGCCGACGCCCCGGACGTCGAACTCGACGATCTGAACGTGCATGTGACTGACCTCCTGGTCTCGGGTTGGTGTGATGCGGCGCCGTCGAAGCTACGGCCGCACGCCGCCGCCAACGTGAGCGATCCTGAGGGCAGCCTGAACGGGACCGCCCTACGTCCCCACGCCCGCCCTGCGCAGCGCCGGCAGCACCTCGCTCGCCGTAGCGGCGGATCGAGCCGACGAGTCGGCGTCGCCGATGAGCTGCAGGCAGACGACGGTCGCGCCGACGCTCTAGCATCTCGCGGATGCGCTCGACGTGCTCGTCGGGGTCGGCGCCGACGAGGAAGCCCTCGTTGGCGAACTGCTCGTCGCTCATCTGCTCGTCGGCCCGGCGCTCCATCTCGTCCTGGTCGTGCGATGTCCTCGAGGTAGACCTCGGGCAGCTGGGTCGGCCTTCCAGTGGCGCGCGCCCGTCGATCGCCTGCGCCTCGTCGCCGGCCCAGGTGGAAGCCGGCCTGGAGGATGATCTCGCCGACCTCGCTTGCCGTGCCCGCCCGCAGGCCTCGCTTGTAGGTCGTCGATGATCTCCGGCGCCTGCTCGGGATCGCCGAGCGTCCACAGGCCGTCGCCGTGCCGCGCGGCGACCTCCGCCGCCTGCGGGCCGAAGGCCGAGACGTAGCAGCCGCGGGCGCGTCCCGCGCCCGGGTCTAGAGCTTGGCCTCTTTGAGCCGGAACCAGCCGGCGTCCATCGTCACGGTCTCGCCGTCCCACAGCCGCGTGATCGCCTCCAGCCCCTGGCTCCAACCGCTCGATCTGCTCGCCCGAGCGCGGCCAGTCGAGACCGAGCGGGACCTCGTTGAGCGCCTCGCCCGAGCCCGCGCCGAGGAAGACGCGGCCCGGGTAGAGCTCCTCGAGCGACATGAACGCCTGGGCGACGACGCCCGGGTGGTAGTGGTGCACGATCGGCGTGACGCTCGTGCCGAGCGAGCTTCGGTGCCCTGCCCGGCGGCGCCGAGGATAGACCCACGCCTGGCTGCCGCGGCCCTCGGGGAACCACGGCGCGAAGTGGTCGGAGGCGGCGATGCCGTCGAAGCCGGCGCGCGTCGGCCGCCTTGGCCTGCTCGAGCATCTGCGACGGGGTGAACTCCTCGGTGGAGGCAGCGAACCAGAATTGGGTGTCGGACATGAGGCCCGCTGTACCCGCTGCCGGCGCACACGAGCGAGCGCCGGCGGGCCAGATTTGGGTGCCGGTGCGCCGGAATCGGGTCGCACGGCCAGTTGCAAACCGCGCGCGCTGGTGTGGCAGTCTGGCCGGACCTCGGCTCATTCCCCCCAGGGAGCCGGGGAGCCAGGCCACGGATGGCCTGGCGCTATTTCCCGCGCGCGCTCACAGGTCGCTGCGGCCGAAGGCGAACGCGGCCAGCGCGCCGACGAGCCACGAGGTAGGCGGCGGTGAACGGCCACAGCAGCGCGCCCGCGTCGTGCGATCCGCCCAGCGGGCCGAGCTGGACGATCGCCCCGGTGACGCCCGGCGACCTCGGCCACCAGCACGCGCAGCGCGTCGCGGTACAGCGCCTCGAAGGGCAGCACCCACGACGCGGTGTTGGCGATCGCCTGCAGCGTCTCGGCGTTCAGCGCGTCGCCGATCGAGCCGAGCAGGCCGGCCAGCAGGCCGGCCCCGAAGACCATCAGCGCGGCGATGCCGTTCGCCGTGGCCGACAGGAAGATCGAGCCGAGCAGGGCGAGCGCGGCGACGACGACCACCGCGCCGGCCAGCCGCAGGCCGGCGCCGACCGGGCTGGCCGGCCACCAGTCGCCGATGCTGCCGGTGACCACGACGGCGCCGGCGTAGACGAGCAGGACGTACAGCGCGGCCACCACCGCCGCGGCCAGGAAGCGCCCGGCCAGGTACTGGCGCGCGGCCGAGCGGGCGCACGATCAGCGGCTGCAGCAGCCCGCGCTCGGCGTCGCCGCGCACGGCGCCCAGCGTCAGGAAGACGGCGAGCACGACGCCGAGGAAGAGCGTGCCGAACATGGCCAGGCCGAGGATCGTCGCGCCGGCCAGCGCGCGGGCGTCGATGCCGAACTCGTTGCCGCCGAAGCCCGACACGTCCTCGAACAGCTCCGCGCGTGCCCCACGCGTAGAGGCGCGCCGAAGGCCAGCGTGAGCACGACGACGACGGCGAACACGCGCCGGCGCAGCGACTCGCGCACGGCGTGGACGGCGACGACGAGCACGTCGCTCATGCCGCCTCACTCCCGGGCGCCGGCCCGCCCGCCGGCGCCGGCTCCGGCGCGCTCCGCCTCGTCGGCCGTCTCGCCCAGCGCGGCCAGGTAGGCGTCCTCGAGCGTCGAGCGCACGAGCCGCACGTCGTAGACGCGCTCGCCGTCGGCCACCAGCCGCTCGACGATGCCGGGCACGTCGTCGCGCGAGGCGGCGGCGAAGCGCCGCACGCCGGCCGCGGTCTCGACCTCGACGCCCTGGGCGCTGGCCAGCTCCGCCGGGCGCCCGGCGGCGACCACGCGCGCCGTGGTCGATGATGGCCACGCGGTCGCAGACGCGCTCGACCTCGCTGAGCAGGTGCGTGTTGAGCAGCACCGCCTGCCCGCGGCGGCGCAGCTCCTCGAGCAGCGTGCGGACGGTGCGACGACCGGCCGGGTCGAGCGCGCTGGTGGGCTCGTCGAGCAGCAGCAGCGGCGGGCGCCCGACGAGCGCCTGGGCGATCCCGAGGCGCTGCTGCATCCCCTTGGACATCGTCTCGATGCGCCGCGTCGCGCGCCTCGGCCAGGCCGACGAGCTCGAGCAGCTCGCCGCGCTCGGACGCGCCGCCGTGCCGAGCCGGCCAGTCGCTGGTGCAGCTCGAGCAGCTCCTCGGCCGTCGCCCAGCCCGGGAAGCGGAACAGCTCGGCCAGGTAGCCGAGCGCGCGGCGCGCGGCCGCGGAGCCCGCGCGGGCGCCGCACACCTCGGCGCGCCCGCCGGACGGGCGCACGAGGCCGGCGGCGATCTTGACCAGCGTCGACTTGCCCGCGCCGTTGGGCCCGAGCAGCCCGACGAGCTCGCCCTCGCCGACCTCGAGGTCGACCCCGCGCAGCGCGTGGGTCGCGCCGTAGCGCTTGGTCAGGTCGGTGACGGCGAGGGCCGCTGGCACGGCGGCGAGTGTAGGCCGCTGGACCGCGGCGCCGTCTCACTCGCTGTCGCCCGGCGCCGGTCCGGCGCCTCGGCGCGCGTCTTCAGGCCGAGGGCGAACTGCTCGAACGACGGGCCGAGGTCGGGCATCGTGCGCCAGATGAGCGGCAGCAGCGGTCCCGTGTACTCCTCGCGCATGGTGAAGCGGGTCCTGCCGTCGCCCTCCGAGGCCAGCCGGAAGGTGCGCACGCCGCGAAACAGGCCGAGCGGCATGCCGCCCGCCCAGGTCATCGCTAGCCGGGCACGAGCTCGGTCACCGTGACCGGGAAGGCGCGGCCCGGGTTGGCCTCCGAGACGACCTTGATCCTCTCGCCCTCGGCGATCGTTCCCTCGACGCTGCGCACACCAGAGTCCCACGCGGGGTAGGCGGCGACATCGACGAGCACCGCCCAGACGGCGTCCGGGCGGGCGTGGATCAGCGACGTGGCGTCATAGGCCTTCATGCGCTTCCTCTCGCGGGCGACGGTGCCGGGCTCACCGTAACAGTTCTGCTACCGTCGCCGCCATCGTGCTCCCGCGGCCTGGACGGCGACCCGTTCGACGCCCTCGGCGATCCCAACCGCCGGGCCATCGTCGAGCTGCTCGCGGCCGGCGAGGGCTCGGTGCAGCAGCTCGCCGACGCGCTGCCGATCAGCCGCCCGGCCGTGTCACGCCACCTGCGCCTGCTCAAGGAGGCCGGCCTCGTGGTCGACCGCGCCGACGGGACGCGCCGGCTGTACCGCCTGCACGACGAGGGGATCGACGTGGTGCGCGCCTACCTCGAGCAGGTGTGGGGGCAGACCGCAGCTCGCTTCCGCCTGCTGGCCGACAACGACGCGGGCTGATGGACCCGCTCGAGCTGAGCTTCCGCGTCGCCTGCCGGCCCGAGCGCGCGTTCGCGCTGTGGACGGCCGAGACCTCGCGCTGGTGGCCGCACGGCCATTCGGTGTCCGGCGAGCCCGGCTTGGACGTGACCTTCGAACCGCGCGCCGGCGGACGGATCTACGAGCGCACCCCCGCCGGCGAGGAGCACGACTGGGGCGAGGTGCTCGTCTGGCAGCCGCCGCGGCGCCTGTCCTACCTCTGGCACCTGCGCTTCGACCGCGCCGATGCCACCGAGGTCGAGATCAGCTTCCAGGACGAGCCTGGGGGCGAGGGCACCGCGGTGACGATCGTCCACCGCGGCTGGGAGCGCCTCGGGGCCCAGGGCCCGGACCGGCGCGAGCGCAACCGCCGGGGCTGGTCCGGCCTGCTGCCCCACTTCGAGCGCGCCTGCGCGACGGCGGCTGCGTAGCAGTGAGTTCAGGCGGCGCCCGCCACCGGCGCCACGCGGGCCCTCAGGCCGAGCGCCAGCACCGCGGAGGCGACCACGCACTGCACCCCGAAGACGATCGCGGCGAAGGCGACGATGCCCAGCTCGGTCGCGCCGAGCAGGAACGGCTCGGCCACCGCGATGACCCCGAGCACCCACAGGAAGCGCGTCTCGTGCAGGGCGACCATGTACTGCACGGTCAGGTAGGCCACCGCCAGCAGCGTCATCGCCGCGCCGAGGAGCAGCAGCGCGTCGGCGGCCAGCGTCAGGTCGGGCCCGAAGGCCAGGCGCAGCAGCAGGTCGGGCGCGAGCGCGAAGATCAGCAGCGCGGGCGCGGAGATCCCGATCAGGACGGCCAGCGCGCGCAGCAGCACCGGCCGCGGGTCGAGCCCCGCCCGCGCGCGGCGCGTGGCCTCGGGCAGCAGGTGCAGCCCGATGCCGATCGCCACCCAGACCACGGATTTGGCCGCGACCGCCGCCGCCGCGTAGGACCCCGCCGCCTCGGCGCTGAGCTCGTGCTTGGCCACGATGACGTCGACGTTCTGCAGCGCGGCGAGCAGGAACAGCCCGACGATCGGCACCCAGCCGTCGCCGAGCAGGCTGCGCAGCGAGCGGAGCGCAGCGCCGGTGTCCGGGATCGGCCCGAGCCGGCGGTGCAGGACGACCTCCAGGGCGACGATGACGACCAGGAAGGCCAGCGGCGTGCCGAGCAGCGCGCCCGTCACCCCGAGGCCGGCGCCGTAGAGCGCGAGCGCGCCCACGAGCCGGCCGGCGCCCTCGAGCACGATCGAGGTGCCCACCGCGCCGTAGGCGCGCAGGCCCTGCAGCGCCCCGCGCTGCAGCGAGAGCAGCATCCACAGCACGCCGGTGGGCAGGATCGCCGCGGCCGCCCACGGCGCCTCGTCGACGCCGATCGCGGCCGCGATCGGCTCGCGCAGCAGGATCGACAAGGCGGACACGGCCACGAGCGCGACGAGCAGCCGGTGCGTCCAGCGGCGCAGCGTCGCGCGGACCAGCTCCGGGTGGCCGAGACGGTCGAGCGCCGCCTCGCGCGCCGCCGCGACCTGCAGCGACTGGCCGGCCACGAGCAGGATCAGGAAGGCCGAGATCAGGGCGGCCAGCGTGCCGTACCCCGTCGCGCCGAGCAGCCGCGTGAAGATCACGGTGAACAGCAGCTGGATGGCGTTGTTGACGAGCGTGGCGGCCGCAAGACCCGCCGCCTTGCTCGACTCCGAGCTCTGCAGGGTCTCGCGCACACGCTGGCGCCGGCCGGCGATGGCGCTCTCCATGGACGCCTGAGGGTATTCGGTGCCGGGTCGACGCCCTCGACGAGCACGGTGGGGCCACTAGCATCGCCGTCCCGTGAGCGGCGCCGCCCCCAGCCTCGACGCGCAGACCGCCTCGGCCGCGGAGACCGAGTCGCTGGCCGCCGGCCTCGCCGCCCGCCTGCGGCCCGGCGACGTCGTGCTCGTCTCGGGCGAGATGGGCGCGGGCAAGACGACCTTCGTGCGCGGGGCGTGCCGCGCGCTCGGCGTCGCGGTGCCGGTGACGAGCCCGACCTTCACGATCGCCCGGCGCTACGAGGACGGAGCCGTCCCCGTCTCGCACCTCGACCTGTTCCGGCTGGGGGACGGGCTCGACGAGGAGGAGCCGGAGCTGCTGGCCGACGAGCTCGGGCCCGACCGGATCGCGTTCGTCGAGTGGCCCGAGGTGGCCGGCGGCGACCCGCCGGGCGTCCGCGTCGCCGCGCGCGTGCGGCTCGAGCACGGCGGCGGCGATCGGCGGCGCGTCATCATCGACGGATGACCGCCGTCCTCGGCTTCGACACCGCGACGCCCGACACCGTGGTCGCGCTGGCCGTCGACGGCGGCCAGCCGCCCGAGCTGCGCCACACGCCGGCCCCGGGCGAGCGCCCGGGACACGCGGCGCAGCTTCTGCCGCTGGCCCGCGCGCTGCTCGCCGACGCCGGGCTGGGCTTCGGCGACCTCGATCGCATCGCCGTCGGCGTCGGGCCGGGGACGTTCACCGGCCTGCGCATCGGCGTGGCCACGGCCCGCGCGCTGGCCCAGGCCACCGGCGCCGGGCTGTGCGCGATCTCGACGCTGCGGGCGCTGGCGGCGGCCAGCGGCCACGACGGCCCTGTGCTCGCCGTCCTCGACGCCCGCCGCGGCGAGGCGTTCGCCGCCGCCTGGGACGGCGACGAGCGGCTCTGCGGCCCGGTCGCCGTGGCGCCCGAGGCGCTTCCCGGCCTCGTCGCGCCACGCTCCGCGACGTGGCTGGCCGTGGGGGACGGGGCGCTAGCATTTCGGGACAGGCTCGAGTCCGCGTCCGTCACCGTTCCCGCGGCGGGCTCTCCATGCCACCGCGTCAGCGCGATCGCCATGTGCCGGCTCGCCGCCCACAGCCCGCCCGTCGAGCGAGACGCGCTCACCCCGGACTACGTGCGCCTGCCCGACGCCGAGCAGGCGCGACGGCGCCGGGAGCCATGAGCGGACCGGTCGACATCGCGCGGCTGACCTACGCCGACCTCCCGCAGGTCATCGCGGTCGAGCGGCGTGCCTTCCCGACGCCGTGGTCGCTGGCCATGTTCGTGCTCGAGCTGAGCAAGCCGAGCGGCATCTGCCTGGCCGCCCGGCGCGAACGGACGATGGTCGGCTACCTGGTCTGCAGTCGCTACGACACGGTCTGGCACATCATGAACGTCGCGGTCGACCCCGACTCGCGCCGCACGGGCGTGGCCACCGCCCTCCTGCGCGAGCTCATGGCCCGCGTCGACGACCCGCAGGCGCGCTACACGCTCGAGGTCCGCCAGTCGAACCAGGCGGCGATCGCGCTGTACGAGGGCTTCGGCTTCCGCACCGCGGGCATGCGCCGCCGCTACTACCAGGACAACGGCGAGGACGCGCACATCATGTGGCGCACGCCGGCCACCGTGAACGGCTCGCTCGACGACGTGCCCGACGCGGGCCCGGTCACGCCGACGAGTCGCATCGCCGGAGAGCGCCGCGCGTGATCGGCCCGTGAGCATCCTCGCCATCGAGACGAGCTGCGACGACACGTGCGCCGCCGTGGTCACGGCCGGCGGCGAGATCCGCTCGAACGTCATCTCCTCCCAGGGCGTCCACGACCGCTACGGCGGCGTCGTCCCCGAGGTGGCCGCGCGCCACCATCTCGAGCTCGTCAACGCGGTCGTCGACGACGCGCTCGCCCGCGCCGCCACGACGCTCGACGACATCTCGCTCGTCGCCGTCACCCAGGGACCCGGGCCTCGTCGGCGCGCTGCTCGTCGGCGTGGCGACGGCCAAGGGCATCGCCGTCGCCCGCGGCGTGCCGCTCGCGCCGGTCGACCACCTGCAGGGCCACGTGGCCGCCAACTTCCTCGGGCCCGAGCCCTTCGAGCCGCCGTTCCTGTGCCTCGTGGCCAGCGGCGGCCACACGTTCCTCGCGCGCGTGGAGGACCACCACGGCTTCACGGTCCTGGGTCGCACGCTCGACGACGCCGCCGGCGAGGCGTTCGACAAGGGCGCTCGCCTGCTCGGGCTGCCCTATCCGGGCGGGCCGGCGCTGGAGCGCCTGGCCGCCACGGGCGACCCCGCCGCGTTCGCGTTCCCGACCGGCGCCGGCGTCGCCGACCTGGACCTGTCGTTCGCCGGGCTCAAGACCGCGCTGCTCTACAAGGTCCGTGATCTGGGCGAGGACGAGGCCCGCGCACGCCGCGCCGACCTGGCCGCGTCCTACCAGCACGCGATCGTCGAGGCGCTCGCGCGCCGCGTGGAGCGGGCGCTCGAGCGCACGGGCCTGCCGCGCCTGGCCGTGGGCGGCGGCGTGGCCGCCAACGGCCCGCTGCGCGACCGGATGGCCGGGCTGGGGGTCGCCCTGCGGATCCCGCCGCGCGAGCTGTGCACCGACAACGCGGCGATGATCGCCAGCGCCGCGCGCTGGGTCACGCCGCCCGACGACCCGCTCGCGCTGGATGCCTACGCCACCGGCGAGCGCGGGCTGTGAGCGCCGGCGACCGGGCGCAGCCCGAGGTGACGCTCTACGGGCGCCCCGGCTGCCACCTGTGCGACGACGCGCTGGCCGTCCTCCGGCGGATCCGCGCCGACGCCGGCTTCGCGCTTCGCACGGTCGACATCGAGGCCGATCCGGCCCTCCTGCGCGCCTATCTGGAGCGCATCCCGGTGATCGCCCTCGACGGGGACGTCCTCTACGAGTTTCACGTCGACGAGGCCGATCTGCGCTCCCGCCTCGCTAGAGTTGCCCGTCGATGAGCATCGGCGACATCACCCCATCGGTGACCCCCGGCGGCGGCAACGGCGCCGGCTCGGCCGACCGCCTGTCGCTCGGTGTCGCCGCCCGCCTGTCGCGCTACCTGCAGGTCCTGACGCAGGCCAAGAAGATGGGCAAGGAGACGATCTCCTCCCAGGAGCTCAGCGACTACACGCACGTCAACTCGACGCAGATCCGCCGCGACCTGAGCGGCTTCGGCAAGTTCGGCAAGCGCGGCGTGGGCTACAACGTCGACTCGCTCGTCTCGCAGATCCGCAAGATCCTGCGCACCGCCGGCCAGCACAACATCGCGCTGTTCGGCGCCGGGCACCTGGGCCGGGCGATCGCCTCGAGCGACATCTTCGCCGACCACGGCTTCCGCGTCGTGGCCATCTTCGACGCCGACCGCGCAAGGTCGGCGAGCAGATCGGCGCCCAGCAGGTCCGCCACGTCGACGACCTGCGCCACGTCGTCGACGACGAGGACATCGTCGTCGGGGTGCTCGCCGTCCCCACCGCCGCGGCGCAGCCGCTGGCCGACCAGCTCGTCGAGGCCGGCGTGAAGATCATCTTCAACTACTCCGAGGCGCTGCTGCAGGTCCCGCCCGAGGTCACCGTCCACACGTCCAGCCCGGCGGTCGACCTGCTCTACGCCCTCTACTTCTACCTCACCTAAGCGGTCGCGCCCGCCCATGACGATCGACCCCGATCGTGCCGCCGAGGCGTTCGCCACGGCGACCGACTTCACCGTCGGGATCGAGGAGGAGTTCGCCCTCCTCGACGCCGGGACGCTGGACCTCGTGCCGCGCTTCGAGGAGCTGCGCGACGCGGCCGTGGCCGAGGACTCGGTGCTGGCCGAGTGGATCGCCGGCGAGCTGATCTCCAGCGAGATCGAGATCCGCTCCGGCCGCGGCGAGGACCTGGCCGACGCGCTGTCGCGCCAGCGCGACATGCGCCAGCGCCTGTTCGCCCTGGCCGGCGCGCGCGGCGTCGCGCTCGGGGCGACGGGGACGCACCCGTGGGCCGACTACCGCGAGCAGCCCAACATCGACACCGAGCACTACCGGCGCGTCGTCGAGGGCCTGCAGTGGGTCGCGCGGCGCAACAACACCTTCTCGCTGCACGTCCACGTCGGCGTGCGCGACGCCGAGCGCGCCGTGCGCGTCTGCGACCGCCTGCGCCCGGTGCTGCCGCTGCTGCTGGCCATCAGCGCCAACTCGCCCTACCTCGACGCGCGCGACGCGGGCCTGCACTCGGCGCGCTCGCAGGCCTTCACGCAGAGCTTCCCGCGCTGCGGCATCCCCGACGCCTTCGGCACCTGGGAGGCCTACCGCGCCTACATCGAGTTCCTGATCGCCACCGACTCGATCGTCGAGTACACGCAGGTGTGGTGGTCGATCCGCCCGCACTTCTCGTTCGGGACGGTTGAGGTCCGCATCTGCGACGCGCAGTCGACGGCCCGGAGGCCGAGGCGCTGACCTCGCTGATCGTCGCCGCCGTGGCCCAGGCCGCGCGCGACGAGGACGAGGGCGTGCCCTTCGCCGACCCCGCGCGCCGGCTGATCGAGGAGAACCTCTGGCGGGCGATCCGCTTCGGCCAGGACGGCGCGCTGATCGACCTCGACCGCGCCGAGCAGTACCCGGCGGCGGCCGCCGCCGAGCGGCTGCTGGCCTGGACCGCGCCGGTCCGCGCCGAGCTTGGGATCGAGCCGGCCTTCCCGGCCCTGAACGGCGCCCAGCGCCAGCGCCGGGCGATCGAGGCCGCCACCGACATGCACGAGGTGTACGCCGCCGCGGTGAAGGAGACCAGCGAGACCTACGTCCAGGAGGTCAAGGCCGCATGACCGAGCAGCACCAGCCACAGGGACCGGGCCCCGGAGCGGGCCGCCAGCCGACCGAGCAGGAGCTGCAGGCCGCCTACGAGGCCGAGCTGAAGCGCATCCGCGTCGACGACGTGATCGTCCAGACCGTCGTCTCGCTGCTGAACCTCGGCGGCCGGCGCGCCGGGCTGGCGCCGGGCACGGAGGACGAGCGCGACCTCGACCAGGTGCGCCAGGCGATCGACGCGGCGCGCGCGCTGCTGCCGCTCGTCGAGGGCCAGCTCGGCCCCGACGCCCAGACGCTGCGCGACGCGCTGTCGCAGCTGCAGATGGCCTACGTGCAGCTCAGCGGCCGGGGCGGCCAGGAGGCCGCCCAGGCGCCGGAGGAAGCGCCCCCGCCGGCCCCCGACGAGCCGGCCGAGCCGCCGAAGGCCGGCGAGGCCGGGCCGGCCCAGCGCAGCGGCCGGCTCTGGATTCCCGGCCAGTAGCACCGCGCGCGGCGGTCGGGTCGCGCGCCGCGGCGGCGCGCGGCGACAGGTGGCGTTCGCGCCATGCCCGCTAGGATCACCTGCGCTTCTTGAGCGGGGCGGGGGCGTGGTGCATGCGCGCCCACCCGCGCCTACCCGCTGCCACGCGTCGCTGCGCTCCCGCCGAGCGCGGCGCGCGGATCACCACATCGCATCGCCGGAGGAACCGAACCCTTGAGTGACTTTCTGACCGACCACGGCGTCATCGTCGCGCTCGTCTGCGCGGCGTGCGCCGTGGCCTACGGCGTGCTGACCACGCGGTCGCTGCTGGCCCTGTCGCCCGGCAACGCGGAGATGGTGCGCATCTCCGGCGCCGTGCAGGCCGGCGCGCGCGCCTACCTCAACCGCCAGTACACGACGATCGCCGTCGTCGGCGTGGTCCTGTTCGTCGCGCTGATCTTCGTCCAGAGCTTCATCGTGGCGCTCGGCTTCGCGATCGGCGGCATCCTGTCGGGCGCGGCCGGCTACATCGGCATGAACGTGTCGGTGCGCGCCAACGCCCGCGTGGCCGAGGCGGCGCGCGGCGGCGTCGCCCCGGCGCTGGCCGCCGCCTTCCGCGGCGGCGCGATCACCGGCCTGCTCGTCGTCGGCCTGGCCCTGTTCGGCGTGGCCGGCTACTACGGCATCCTCACCGCGTTCGCCGACCAGACCGAGAAGGAGGCCGTCGACGCGCTCATCGGCCTGGGCTTCGGCGGCTCGCTGATCTCGGTGTTCGCCCGCCTGGGCGGCGGCATCTTCACCAAGGCGGCCGACGTCGGCGCCGACCTGGTCGGCAAGGTCGAGGCCGGCATCCCCGAGGACGACCCGCGCAACCCGGCCGTGATCGCCGACAACGTGGGCGACAACGTCGGCGACTGCGCGGGCATGGCCGCCGACCTGTTCGAGACCTACGCGGTCACCGCGGTGGCGGTGATGCTGCTCGGCGTCCTGATCTTCGACCAGCAGTCCGCGGTCGCCCTCTACCCGCTGATCCTCGGCGGCGTGGCCATCATCGCCTCGATCATCGGCACCTTCGCGGTGCGCAGCGCGGCCGGCAACGTCGAGCGCGCGCTGTACCAGGGCCTCGTCCTGTCCGGGATCATCGCCGCGGTCGCCTTCTACCCGGTCACCCAGTGGGTGATGGACGGCGTCACCCTGCGCGGCAGCGGAACGGCGCCGTCGGTGGGCGAGCTGTACCTCTGCTCGCTGATCGGCATCGCCGTCACCGCGCTGCTGTTCGTGCTGACCGACTACTACACGTCGACGCGCTTCGGGCCGGTCAAGAAGACGGCCGCCGCGTCGCAGACCGGCCACGCGACGAACATCATCTCCGGGCTCGCACAGGGCCTGCAGGCCACGGCGCTGCCCGCGCTCGTGCTCGTGCTCGGCATCTTCGCCTCGTGGGAGGTCGCCGGCGGCGGCACCGTCGGCGTCTACGGCATCGGCGTGGCCGTCATGGGCCAGCTCTCGCTGACCGGCCTGATCGTCGCCCTCGACGCGTTCGGCCCGATCACCGACAACGCCGGCGGCATCGCCGAGATGGCCGACCTGCCCGAGGAGGTCCGCAACGTCACCGACCCGCTCGACGCGGTCGGCAACACCACCAAGGCGGTGACGAAGGGCTACGCGATCGGCTCCGCCGTGCTCGCCGCGGTCGTGCTGTTCGCCGGCTTCAAGGCCGAGCTGCTCGAGGAGGGCCAGCGGATCTCGTTCCTGATCGACGACCCGCCGGTCCTCATGGGCCTGCTGCTCGGCGGCCTGATGGTCTGCCTGTTCGCGGCGCTGTCGATGGAGGCCGTCGGCCGCGCCGGCGGCGGCGTGGTCGAGGAGGTGCGCCGCCAGTTCCGCGAGAAGCCGGGGATCATGGACGGCACCGAGGAGCCCGACTACGCCACGTGCGTGGACATCGTGACCAAGGCCGCGCAGCGCGAGATGATCATCCCGTCGCTGATCCCGATCGTCGTGCCGTTCATCGTCGGCGTGATCAGCATCGAGGCGCTCGGCGGGCTGCTGATCGGCGTGATCGTCGTGGGCTTCTTCTTCGCCGTCCTCATGACCGCCGGCGGCGGCGCCTGGGACAACGCCAAGAAGCTGATCGAGGACGGCGCGTTCGGGGGCAAGGGCTCCGAGGCCCACGCCGCCTCGGTCACCGGCGACACGGTCGGCGACCCGTTCAAGGACACGGCCGGCCCGGCCATCAACCCGATGATCAAGGTGGCCAACATCGTCGCCATCCTGATCATCCCGATCATCAGCTAGCGCTGGTCCGGACCAGCCCCGCGGGCGCGACCGGACGATCCGGGCGCGCCCGCGAGAGCCGGGCCGCAATCGACCGATCACCCGCCGGCCCGCCGGCCACGGCGGCCTAGACTGACCGGTACCACATGGCCGAACGCCGCCTCCACGGACTTCAGCGCGTCCTCGGCGTCAACGCGCTCTTCTCGACCGCCTACGGCAACGTCGGCTCGTCGATCTACTACGCCCTCGGCCTGGTCGCCAGCTACGCGCTCGGCCTCACGCCGGTGGTGTTCGTCATCACCGGCTTCATCTTCTACCTGACCGCGGCCACGTACGCCGAGGCGACGGCGATGTTCCCGGAGGCCGGCGGCTCCTCGAGCTTCGCGCGGCGCGCGTTCAACGAGTTCTGGTCCTTCTTCGCCGCGTGGGCCCAGATGCTCAACTACGTCATCACGATCGCCATCTCGGCGTTCTTCGTGCCGCACTACTTCGGCGCCGTGATCGGCGTCGACGCGCTGCGCCACAGCCCGTCGGACATCTTCTTCGGCATCGGCGTGATCGTCGCGCTGTCGGCCATCAACGTCGTCGGCGTCAAGGAGTCGGCGGGCGTCAACGTCGCGCTGGCGCTCATCGACTTCTGCACCCAGCTGCTGCTCGTCCTGCTCGGGCTCGTGCTCGTCTTCAGCCCGAGCACGCTGATCGACAACGTCGACCTCGGCGTCGCGCCCGAGTGGCGGGACTTCCTCGTGGCGATCCCGGTCGGGATGATCGCCTACACCGGGATCGAGACGATCTCGAACATGGCCGAGGAGGCCAAGGACGAGCAGACGACGATCCCCGCGGCGATCAAGCGCGTGGTCATCGCCGTGTTCGCGATCTACGCGCTGCTGCCGGCCGTGGCGCTGAGCACGCTGCCCGTGGAGCGCACCGCCGACGGCTCGTACGAGACCCTGCTCGGCCTCCCGGAGGAGGAGGGCGGCTACGCCGGCGACCCGGTGCTGGGCGTCGTCCAGCAGATCGAGCTCGGCTTCCTGCAGCAGCCGGCCGAGATCTACGTCGGCCTGCTCGCCGCGACGATCCTGATCATCGCCACCAACGCCGGCATCATCGGCGTCTCGCGGCTCGTCTACTCGATGGGCCTGCACCGCCAGATGCCCGACCGCCTGCGCCAGCTGCACCCGCACTACGGCACGCCGTGGATCGGGATCCTCGTGTTCGGCACGATCGCCTGCCTCACGCTGATCCCGGGCCAGGCGACGTTCCTGGGCAACATGTACGCGTTCGGCGCGATGCTGTCGTTCACGATCGCGCACCTCGCGGTGATCCGGCTGCGGCTGAAGGACCCCGACCGGGAGCGCCCGTACCGCGGGCCGGGCAACGTGCGCATCCTCGGGCGCACCCTGCCGCTGTTCGCCGTGGTCGGCGGGCTCGGGACCGGGCTGGCCTTCCTGACCGTCACGCTGCTCTACCTCGACGTGGCGGCCGCCGGCCTGGGCTGGCTCGTGCTCGGCATCGGCGTCTACATGGCATACCGCCACAGCCAGGGGCTCGACCTCGTGACCACCACGAAGATCGCCGTGCCCCGCCCGGTGACCGACCGCGAGGCCGAGTACCAGTCCGTGCTCGTGGCGCTGGACGTCAGGCACCCGTCCGAGGGCGCGGTGGCCACCGCGGTCAAGGTCGCCGCGCGCCGGCGGCGCGGCATCCACGTGCTCGTCACGATCTCGGTGCCCGCCTCCTCGCCGATCAGTGCCGAGATGCCCGAGCAGGAGCTCGCCGCCCAGGGGATCATCGAAGCCGCCCGCCTGCAGGGCGGGCGCCGCGTCAGCGGTCACGTGGAGAAGGTCCGCGCCGGCCAGGCCGGCCGGCTGATCGTCAACGAGGCCAAGGCGATGCGCGCCCAGGCCGTGGTCCTGCCGCTCCCGGCGCGCACCGGTGGGTCGCTGTTCGGCAAGACCGTCGAGACCGTGCTGGCCGAGCGGCCCACCCGCGTGATCATCCACTCCGACGGCGGCGGCGGCGACGGCGGCGGCGCCGCGCCGGCACGCGGGCGGCCGGCCGCCGCCGCCGGCGAGCGCGCTTAGCATGTCGCCGATGCGCGAGGGCCGCGACCTGCACGCCGGTATCACGCGCGTGATGTCGGCGGCGCTCGTCCTCCTCGGGGTGGCGATCATCGTCCGCACGCTCGCCTCCGGCGGCGGGGCGCTGGCCATCGGCCTCGTGCTCGGTGTGCTGTTCGTGGTCGCGGGCGTCGGCCGCCTGTGGGTGGCCGGCCTGGGGAAGCGCGAATGATCCGCCGCACGCTCGGCCAGCCCGTCCTCTTCGCGATCATCTACACCGTCGTCGCCGCCGCGCTGTACTTCTCGCTGGGCGTCGTGGCCGACCGCGCGCTCGGGCTGACGCCGGTGGTGTTCGCGGCCGCGGCGCTGTTCTTCCTGCTGGCGGCCATGACCTACGTCGAGGGCGCCTCGCTGCACCAGGACCGGGCCGGCGCGACGGTGTTCGCGCGCTACGCGTTCAACGAGCTCGTCAGCTTCGTCGCGGGCTGGGTGATGCTGCTCGACTACGTGATCCTGCTGTCGGTCACGGCGTTCACGTCGACGCACTACCTGGCCGCGTACTGGGCGCCGCTCGGCCGCGGCGTGCTCGAGTCGGTCGTCGCACTGGGCATCATCGCCTGGATCGCGTGGCGCACGATCCGCGGGTTCGCGCGCAGCCGCGTCCAGCGGATCGCCGCGCTCGTCGTGGTCGACGTCGTGCTGCAGCTCATCGTCGTGGTCCTCGGGCTCGTGCTGTTCTTCGACCTCGAGGTGCTCACGGGGGCGATCGAGCTGGGCGAGTCGCCGCCCTGGGAGGACGTCCTGTTCGCCGTCGGCGTGGCCACCGTCCTGTTCACCGGCCTTGAGTCGGCGTCCGGCCTGTCGGGCGAGCTGCGGGTCGGGCGCGGCGGCCTCAAGCGCCTGATCGCCTCGGCCACGGTCAGCGTGCTCGTGCTCTACGTGGGCATCGCGATCGTCGCGCTGACCGCGCTGCCCGTGGTCGGCAACGACACGTCGCTGGCGCGCAACTTCCTCAACGCCCCGCTGGTCGGCGTGGCCGAGGGCTTCTCGCCGCGCTGGTACTCGGACCCGCTGAAGTACGTCATCGCCGCCGCGGCCACGGCCACGCTCGTCGCCGCCGCGGGATCGGCCATGCTCGGCCTGTCGCGGCTGTCCTACGCGCTGTCGACCAACCGCCAGATCCCCAGCGTGGTCGGCCGGCTGCACTCCCGCCACGGCACGCCATACGTGGTCATCGTCCTCGCCGCGGTCATCGCCGGCGCGCTGATGCTGCCGCACGATCTCGAGTTCCTCGTCGGGCTGTACGCGTTCGGCGGCCTGCTCGGGCTGACCATCGCCCACGTGTCGATCATCGTGCTGCGCTACCGCGAGCCCGACCGCAAGCGCCCCTACCGGATGCCCCTGTCGATCCGGGTCGGCGGCGGCGACCTGCCCCTGCCCGCCGTGCTCGGGGCGGTGCTCGCGCTGCTGGCCTGGCTGAGCGTCGTGGTCACGCACAGCGGCGCGCGCTGGGTCGGCTTCACCTGGCTGATCGGCGGGATCGCGCTGTACACGGCGTACCGAACGACCCAGGGCAAGCCGTTGCTGCGCCGCGTCGTCGTGCCCGAGTCGGCCCTGCGCGGCGAGCGCCGCCAGGCCGAGTACGGCTCGATCCTCGTGCCCATCTTCGGCTCCCCGCTGGACGACGACATCGTCCAGACGGCCGGCCGCCTGGCCGCCGACGAGGACGCCGAGTCCTTCGAGGAGCACCACGGGGCGACGATCGAGGCGCTCTGGGTGTTCGAGGTGCCGATGTCGCTGCCGATCGACGCCGCGCTGCCCGAGGCCCAGCTCAAGAGCGCCCGTGCGGCGCTGGCCCGGGCCAAGGCGGTGGGCGAGGAGTACGAGGGCGTCGAGGTGGCGACGGCGACCGTGCGGGCCCGGCGCGCCGGCCAGGCGATCGTCGACGAGGCGCGCCGGCGCGGCGTCCAGGCCGTCGTGCTGGCCGCCGAGGAGCCGTCGAAGATCCGCGGCGGGGCGCGGCTCGGCGGGCGCGGCAGGCCGCTGGACAACTTCGTCGGGGACATGACCAAGTACGTCATCGCCAAGGCGCCCTGCCAGGTGATCCTGACCGCGCCGCCGGCCGGCGAGCGCGCCCGGCCCCGAGCGCGCGCCGGCGGCGGGCCGCAGATGGCAGCCGGGCCGGAGAACGACGGCCGCGACGGCGGTGCGGCGGCCGTCGACGGCGACGGCCGTCCGCCGGCGACCCACTAGTGGGTCGCGCGCCACTAGGATCCGGGCCACATGTCGCTCATCCTCATCGTCGGCGCGGGCCGCGTCGGCTCCGCGGTCGCCCGCGCGATGCTCCAGGCCGGCCACGAGGTGTCGATCCTCGACGAGGACCCGCTCTCCCACGAGCGCCTGGACTCGGGCATGGACACGACCTGGGAGGACGCCGGCGGGCGCTTCACGCTCGGCCACGGCCTCGAGATCGACGCCCTGCGCGAGGCGGGGATCGAGGAGGCCGACGTGTTCATCGCCTCCACCGACGGCGACAACACGAACCTCACGATCGCCCAGATCGCGTCCAGGCACTACGAGGTGCCGCGCGTGATCTGCCGCGTCATGGACCCGGCCCGCGCCGAGTGGTACGCCGAGCAGGGACTGCACACGATCTGCCCGACGAGCTACGCGATCGAGATGTTCGAGCGCGCGCTCGAGGAGGTCTGACGCGCATGTACGTGGTCATCGCCGGCGCCGGCAAGGTGGGCTGGAACCTGGCCCGCGAGCTGATGAGCAAGCGCCACGAGGTGACGGTCGTCGA
This sequence comes from uncultured Actinomycetes bacterium, assembly GCA_963787065.1. Lineage (GTDB taxonomy): Bacteria > Actinomycetota > Thermoleophilia > Solirubrobacterales > Solirubrobacteraceae > JAOPZW01. Next base: position 31,272 of record CAWBBQ010000028.1, on the reverse strand, counting down.
GAGCGACCGCTCGCGCTACCTGACCGTCGAGCAGGAGCTCGAGCACGCCATCCAGTACGGCGACGCGACCGAGCTGTGGGTCCTCGAGCGCGCCGGCATCAATCGCGCCGACCTGACCATCGCGGTCACCGGCGACGACGAGGACAACCTCCTGATCTGCCAGCTGGCCAAGGAGAAGTACCTCTGCGAGCGGATCATCGCGCGAGTCAACAACCCCCGCAACCGCCAGTACTTCGAGCTGCTCGGCATCCAGCCCGCGGTCAGCGCCACCGACCTGATCCTGCGCCTGATCGAGCACGAGGTGCCGCAGTACGGCACCGTCCACCTGCTCGACCTGCGCGACGAGCAGCTGGAGATCATCGAGCTCGAGGTCCCGGCCGGCTCGCCGGTGGCGGGCCAGCGCATCAGCGAGATCCAGCTTCCCGACGGCAGTCTGATCATCTCCATCCTGCGCGAGGGCAAGGGCTTCGTGCCCAAGATCGACACGGTCATCGAGGAGGGCGACGAGGTGCTGCTCGTCCTCGACCCGGGCCTCGAGGACCGCGTCACCAAGATGTTCGCCAGCGGCGCCAGCGAAGCGGCCTGATCCTCCGGCGCTGAGCGCCTCGGCGACCGCTTGTCGCGCCGTTCTCGCCGCTCACCGCACGAAGCTCGCCAATTCCGTGATTCGCGGGGGCTCGCTGCGTCTCGTCCACCGAGACCCGCCCCCGGACGTGACGAGGTGAACGACATGAAGCGCACGCTCCTGCTGTTGCTGAGCTTCCTGGTGGTGCTCGGCTTCGGCGCCGTGGCCGTCCAGGCCCACGACGATGACGACGACGAGCCGACCGCCGCCCAGTTGGCGTCCTGCGCCGGCGACGATGACGAAGACGAGGACGAGAGCTCCGGCTCCGAGGGCTCCGGCTCCAGTCGTCACGAAGGCTCCGACGACGACGACGACGAGCGCGGTGGCCGCGAGGACGACGAGATGAGCGGCCACGGTGGCGACGACGACCTCGAGGGCGAGGACGGCGACGACGACCTCTGCGGCGACGAGGGCGACGACCGCCTGCTCGGCGGCGCCGGTGCCGACAAGCTCTCCGGCGGGCACGGCGACGACGTCGTGCGCGGCCAGCGCGGCAACGACGACGCCCGCGGCGACGCCGGCGACGACCGCGTGTTCGGCGGCCCGGGCGCCGACCACCTGGCCGGCGGCGCGGGCCGTGACCGCATCTCCGCGCACGACGGCCAACGCGACACGATCAGCTGCGGCGCCGGCCGCGACCGCGTGCGCGCCGATGACGAGGACGAGGTCGCCTCCGACTGCGAGCGCGTCAGCAAGAGCTGACCGAGCCGACGCTGCGGGGCCGGGCGTGGGGCGCCCGGTCCCGCGGCGTCCGGGTGTCAACCCGCCAGAAGGAGCTCGCCGAGAGTTAGTCCGGGGCCGGAGCGGGGACAAATCTCATGCAGCCGCCGCCGCGCACCCGCGGGCGGCGGCGCACCTCGACGGAACACCCGGGGCGGACACCTCCGCGTCCGCCCGACAGCCCCTCAGGGAGGAACACGCATGTCCCTTGCCGCCGTCAGCGTCGGCGACAGCCTGCAGCAGGGCCTCGACAGCTTCTTCGGCTTCCTGCCGAACATCCTCGGCTTCCTGGTCATCCTGCTCATCGGCTACATCATCGCCAGGATCGCCAGGAAGGCGATCGCGACCATCCTGCAGAAGGTCGGGATCGACCGGGCCCTGCACAGCAGCGATGCAGGCCAGTACGTCGAGCGCGTCAGTCCGGGCGCCTCGCCGGCGAACCTGATCGGCGCGGTGGCCTTCTGGTTCATCTTCCTGTTCGCGATCTCGGCCGCCATCGGCGCGCTGAAGATCCCTGCCCTGAGCGACTTCATCGCCCAGGTCCAGGCCTTCCTGCCGAACATCATCGTCGCCGCGCTGATCTTCGTGGTCGCCGCCGCGCTGGCCGGCGTCGTGGGCGGGGCCGCCCACAAGCTGATGGGCGACACGCCGACCGGCAAGGTCGTCCGCGCCGTCATCCCGGGCCTGATCCTGGCCATCGGCACGTTCATGGTCCTCGACCAGCTCCAGATCGCGCCGCAGATCGTGACGATCACCTACGCGGCCCTGCTGGGCATGCTCGCCCTCGCCGGCGCACTCGCATTCGGCCTCGGCGGGCGCGAGGTCGCGGGCGAGTTGCTGCGCGGCGCATACGAGAGCGGCCAGCAGAACAAGGGCCAGGTCCAGCGCGACCTGCGGACCGGCAAGCAGCGGGCCGAGCAGGAGGCCGACCACCACGGCAACGGCCCGGCGACCGCCGGCTCGCCGGCCACCGAGCGGATCTGACGCGCCCGGGGTGCGAGGTCGGGCGGCGCCGCAGCCGCCCGGCCTGGTGCTCCCAGATCAGCTGCGGGCCCTCAGCTGCGGGACAGGGACTCGAACCCCAAATTCGTGATCCAGAGTCACGCGTGTTGCCAATTACACCATCCCGCACCGGGTCTGCCCGACGAGGATAGCGCCCGGATCGTGGCCTCGCCGTGACCTCGCAAGTGGTCCACTAGCCCTCGTCGATGACCGTGATGCCCGCGCGGCCGGTCGGAAAGCGCAGCGGGATCACGACCTCGAACGTGGAGCCCTGACCGGGGGCGGAGCGCACCGTGACCTCCCCGCCGAGGACCGTCGCGAGCCGGCGGGTGAGGGGCAGTCCCAGCCCGGTGCCACGCAACCGGTCCGCGCGTTCGGGCGTCAGCTGGACGAAGTCCTCGAACACGCGCGTCTGGTCGTCCTCCGACAGCCCGACGCCGGTGTCGGCCACCGCGAAGCGCAGCGCCTCGCCGTCGCGCGTGGTCGCCGCGGACACGCGGACCTCGCCGGCCTCGGTGAACTTCATGGCGTTGACGATGAAGTTGCGCAGGATCTGGGAGAGCTTGAAGCCGTCGGTGTGCGGGGAGGGGAGTCGGGCTGCGTCCTCGAAGACGACCTCGACGCCCTCGTTGACCGGCAGCCGCGTGGTGATCGCCCGCACGGTGCCGAGCAACTCGGCCACGTCGACCCTCGACAGGCGCACGGTCAGCCGGCCGGCGGCGAGCTTGGCCAGGTCTAGGTGGTCGTTGACGAGGTCCAGCGCCTCGACCATCGCTCCGTCGATCAGCGTCACGTCATCGCGCAGGCCGGCATCGAGGGCGTCGGGGTGGTCGCGCAGGATCGCCTCGGTCATGCCGCGCGCGGCGTACAGCGGCGTGCGCAGCTCGTGCGTGAGCTCGTTCAGGAAGCGCGCCGAGGCGGCGGCGCGCTCGCGCAGATCCGTGGTCTGCAGCTCGATCTCGGTGTAGAGCGCGGTCACGGCCCGGTTGGTGTCCTCGAGCTCGGCGTTGAGGCGCACGAGCTCGCCCTCGCGCTCGCGCAGCGTCGCCAGCGCCGTGAGCAGGTCGAAGTTCTGCTGGTGCAGCTCGTCGACGATCTCCAGGCCGCCCTGCACGACGTCGTGGCGCGTGAGCGAGCGCAGCACGAGCTCGAGGTCGTCGACGCCGGGCAGCCACGTGTCGGGGCTCGCCGCCGCGCTCAGGCAGACCGCGGCGGTCTCGTCGTCGTCGCGCGTCATCTCGACCTCGGCCACGAGCCGTCTCAGCGCCGCGACGTCGAGACGCGGGCGCGAGGAGTCGGCGTCCAGCACGTTGCCGGGCAGGCCCGAGATCGTCACCCGCACGGCTACCGACGTCGCCGTCTCGAGCACGGCGAGCTCGACCTCCCCGTGCCCCTCGGCCAGCCGGGCGACCTCCCACACGGCGGTCGACAGGCCGATCTGCTGCTCGGCGCTGAGCTGCAGGAGCCCGGCCAGGTCGCGGGCCCGACGACGGGTGAGCAGCACGTCCTCCTGCGTGCGCAGGGGCAGCGTCAGGACCGCGTTCGCCATCGAACCGAACCGTAGTCCATCGTCCAGTTGCCAAGATGGTGGAATACCGCGCGTGTGGCATCCCAAGAACAACGACGGCGAGGCCCGGCCCGGGGCCGGGCCGTCGCCGCTGCCCGACCGGCGGCTGCTGATCGTCGAGGACTCGGCCACCATGCGCCGGGTCATGCGGCGCTTCCTGGAGAGCACGGGCTACGTGATCTTCGAGGCCGGCGACGGCGAGGAGGCGCTCCAGCTGGCCGCGCGCGAGCGCCCGGACGTGATCCTGCTCGACGTCCAGATCCCGCTCCTCGACGGCTTCGGCGTGCTCGCCTCGCTGCAGACCGACGCCGCGCTGAGCGAGATCCCCGTCGTCCTCGTCACGGCCCGCAGCCAGGCCGAGGACGTCGCCGACGGGCTGCATCGCGGCGCGCACGACTACCTGCGCAAGCCCTTCCAGCAGCCCGAGCTCATCGCTCGCGTCCAGGCCGCGATGCGCACCAAGGCGCTGCGCGACGAGCTGCACGCGCGCAACGCCCAGCTCGAGCTGATGGTCAGAACGGACCTCGTCACCGGCCTGCTCAACCGCCGGGCCACCGACGAGCAGCTCGGCTCGCTGATGAGCCGCAGCCGCCGTCACGCGACCGCGCTGTCGGTGTTGATCGTCGACGTCGATCGCCTGCACGAGATCAACAGCGTCCACGGCAGCTCGATCGGCGACGCGGTCCTCGAAGAGGTGGCGGCCCGCGTCAAGGGGGAGCTGCGCGAGGAGGACGTCCTCGGTCGCTGGGGCGGCGACGAGCTGCTCGTCCTGGCCCCCGACACGGGTCCCGACGGAGCGGTCACGCTGGCCCAGCGGATCCGCGCGGCCGTGGTCGTCACCGCCGTGGAGACCGACGCCGGGCCGGTGGGCACGAGCGTCTCCATCGGGGGCTCGACGCTGGCCGACGGCGACGACCAGGACGGGCTCGTCCGCCGGGCCGAGCAGTCGCTGGAGACCACCGGCGGCATCGGCTGACCCAATCCCGCTCATCCGGTCGGTGGAGGCGCGCCTCCACCGCAGGACTGGCCGCCGGGACGATGGTGCCGGCGACCGGGAAGGTGGAGTGTTCCGCCACCACCGCGCAGTCACGGCAGGCGTGCGCGAACAGCCGTTCAGGCGAGGAGAACAGGGGGAGGGTATGACGCAGACGCTCGAGGGATCACCGGAGGCGCTCCGGCCCCTTGGGCAGCGCGCGCCGACGCCCCGAGGGGGCGGCGCCGGCACGGCGGGAGAGCAGGTCGAGCAGCGCGGGGTCCCGGGGGCGGGTCCCGGCGCTGTGAAGGCGACGGCTCATCCGCTCGGAGCGCCGATCGGGCGTACCGCTGAGCGCGGTCGCCCGGTCGGCGTGCTCGTGATCGACGACAGCCTCGTCTTCCGGACCGGCATGTGCCGCGCCGTGGAGGCGTTCGAGGGCCTGCAGCTGCTCGGCCAGGCCGACAGCGGCCAGACCGGCCTGCAGGCGATCGCCGATCTCGAGCCCGACGTCGTCATCCTCGACCTGCGGATGCCCGACCTCAGCGGGATCAGCGTCCTGCATCGCCTGCACGCCCAGGACCCGCCGCCGGCCTGCCGCGTGCTGGTGATCAGCGCGACGCCCGAGGGCGGCGTCGGCGACGACGTGCTCGCCGCCGGGGCCGACGGCTGTCTCAGCAAGGCGCTCAGCCGGGCCGAGATCTGCGAAGCCGTCATGCGCCTCGGCCGGCAGGGCGACGGTCAGCAGCCGCGCCGCGCCCATTAGGGCCACTAAAGTTCACCGCGCTCGGCCGCCGCGGCGGCCGCCTCATCGAGGTGACGGGTGACCCGGAGCCAGCCAGCGCGCATCACGGTCCTCGTGGCCGACGATCACCCGGTCTACCGGGAGGGCGTGACGCGCGCGATCCGGTCGCGACCCGATTTCGAGCTCGTCGGCGAGGCGGCGGACGGTCGCGCCGCGCTCGCCGCGATCCGCGAGAAGGGCCCCGACGTCGCCGTGCTCGACGTCGAGATGCCCGGCCTCGGCGGGGTCGAGGTGGCCCGCGCGGTCAACCGCGACGAGCTGGGCACCCACATCGTGCTGCTCAGCGCTCACCTCCAGAGCGACACGGTGTACGCGGCGATCGCAGCGGGCGTGCGCGCGTACCTCTCGAAGTCGTGGTCGTCGCAGCGGATCTGCGATGCGCTCCTGGCCGTATCGCGCGGCGAGGTGGTGCTGCCCGAGGAGGTCCAGGCCGGGCTCGCCGCGGCGATCCGCAGCCACGCGGCGGGCGGGCGCCCGTCGCTCAGCCGCCGCGAGCACGAGGTGCTCGTGCTGATCGCGGACGGGCTGACCGCGCCGGCCGTCGGCGAGCGCCTGCACGTCAGCCCGGCCACCGTCAAGACGCACCTCAAGACCCTGTACGAGAAGCTCGGCGTCTCCGACCGGGCCGCTGCGGTCGCCGAGGCGATGCGGCGCGGCCTGATCGAATAGCCGGGCCGCGACCCGAGGAGGATGGACTCATGGCCACCTGCAGCCACTTGGACCAAGTCGAGATCCTCAGCCTGCCGACCGAGATCGCCGGCTGTGAGGAGTGCCTGAAGATCGGGGGCACCTGGCTGCACCTGCGGATGTGCCAGAGCTGCGGCCAGATCGGCTGTTGCGACTCGTCCCCCAACCGCCACGCCACCCGCCACGCGCGTGAGGCCGACCACCCCGTCCTGCGCTCGGCCGAGCCCGGCGAGGACTGGTCATGGTGCGTCATCGACGAGGCCGCGTTCGTGCTCCGCGACACCTGACCCGCCCTATGCCCGGTGTCAGATCTTGCAATCGAGCATCTGCTCGCCGACGGGTGCTCGATTGCAAGATCTGACACCGTTGCGGTGTTCGATTGCGGACGCAACCACATGTTGGCGCTGGCGAATAGTTGCGCTAGCAAACTTTTGCGCTATGGTGTGCCTCACGAACCGGAGTGTCCTCCGGTTATGCACACGCCGCATTATCCCGATCTGGAGGTCAGATCCCCATGGCTACGACGTACACGCCGCTCGCCGGCACCTACATTGCTGATCCCGTCCACTCGAGCTTCGGCTTCGCCGTCCGCTACCAGGGCGTCTCGCTGTACCGCGGCACCCTGGACGACGTCACCGCGACCCTGGCCGACGGCCGCCTCGAGGGCACCGCCAAGGTCGAGTCGATCTCGATCCGCACGCCGGAGCAGTTCCGCGCCCATGTCCTGAGCGCCGAGTTCTTCGACGCCGAGAACCATCCCGACGTCCGCTTCGTCTCGAGCGACGTCGACCTCGCCGAGGACGGCATCGCCAAGGTCGACGGCGAGCTGACGATCAAGGGCATCACCAAGCCGGTCCAGGCGACGGGCACGTGGACCGCGCCGGCCGCCGACGCGTTCGGCAACAGCCGCGGGCACCTGAACCTCGAGGCCGTCATCGACCGCACCGAGTGGGACATCAACTGGAACATGGCGCTGCCGTCCGGCGGCAACGTGCTGGCCAACGACGTCACGCTGACCGTCGACGTCTCGCTCGTCGAGCAGGCCTAGCACGATGCGGATTCTCGGCATCCCGGGCAGCCTCCGCCGAGGGTCCCACAACCGCAGGCTGCTCCGGGCGGCGGGCGCCTCGCTCCCGTCCGGAGTGGCGTTGGTGGAGTGGGACGGCCTCGCCGACCTGCCCGCGTTCGATGAGGACCTGGAGACCACGCCGCCGCCCGTGGTGCAGGCCTTCCTCGATGACATCGAGGCGGCCGACGCGCTGCTCATCGCCACCCCGGAGTACAACGCGTCGGTGCCGGGTGCGCTGAAGAACGCGCTCGACTGGGCCTCGCGCCCGTTCCCCGACAACGTCCTGCGCAATAAGCCGTCGGCAGTGATCGGAGCGAGCACGGGCCTGTTCGGCGCCGTCTGGGCCCAGGCCGAGATCCGCAAGGCGCTCAAGGCGAGCGGCGCCCATGTGCTCGAGTCCGAGCTGCCTGTCGGCACGGCCGACGGCGCGTTCACGCAGGACGGCGGCCTGGCCGACCCCGAGCTGGCCACCCGGCTGACCGACGTCGTCACCGATCTCGTGCGGGAGGTGGACGCGCCGGTCGAGCAGGCGGCATGATCGGAGCGGTGGAGGACCTGCCGCTCCTGGATCCCGACCCACGACCGCGTGAGCGGGCCGACGCCGCGCGCAACCGCCTGCGGATTCTGGCCGCGGCGGCAGAGCTCGTCGACGAGCGCGGCATCGCGCGCGTGTCGATGGACGACGTCGCCCGCGCCGCGTGCGTGGGCACCGGGACGCTGTACCGCCGCTTCGGCGACCGCTCGGGCCTGGCCCTGGCCCTGCTCGACGAGCACACGCGCGACTTCCAGGACGCGCTGATCTCGGGGCCGCCCCCGGCCGGGCCCGGCGCTCCCGCCGTCGAGCGGCTGTGCGCGTTCGGCGAGGGCTACCTCGATCTGCTCGAGCGCCACGCCGACCTGCTCATCGCCGCCATCCCGGCCGGGGGCGACGGTGTCGGACCGCACCCGTTCTTCGCGACGCACCTCGTGATCCTGCTGCGCAAGGCGGCTCCGCAGCTCGACGCCGAGTTCACCGCGGAGGCGCTGCTGGCCACGCTCGCGCCCGCACACCACCTGCGCGTCCGGCGCGGGCTCGACTGGCCGCTGGACCGGCTGCGCGAGGGCTGGCGCGAGCTCGTCGTGGCTCTCTGCGCGCCCGGCTGAGCCGCTGTCGTTGGCGTCCGTCAGGCCGGCGGCGCGGCGCGGAAGCCCATCAGCAGGCGGACGTCGCCGGAGACGCCGGAGAGCCGATGGCTAGCGCCGGCCGGCACGATCGCCTCGTCGCCGATGCCCAGCAGCCGCTCAACGCCGTCGACGGTCAGTCGCAGGACGCCGTCGATGACCCGCAGCAGCGTGTCCTGCAGCGGCTGCACGCGCAGTGGTGGCGGCGCGCCCTCGAAGGCCCGGACCGTCTCGAACGTCAGGGCCGCCCCGTGGCTCACGGCGGCCGGCGACGTGCGGCGGGCGGGCGGGGCGGTGCGCGGCATGGTCATGGCGTCCTCGGGTCGTGCATCGCGGTGACACGAGGATCATCCTGCGCCGCCGCGCCCCCCGCACGGGGGCGAACCGGTGGCGGCGAGGTACGGGCAACTCCCGGGGGGCGATCCCTCGCGCCTTCGGCCATCCGAGGGCGGAAATACATGCATATCGTGGATTTCCGCCCGAGGGCGAGCTTCGAGGCCTACGCGGCCGCCTGCTCGGCCCAGTCGTGGTACAGGCGCTCGTACGCGCCGCCGGCGGCGAGCAGCTCCTCGTGCGTGCCCTGCTCGATCACGCGTCCGCCGTCGAGCACGACGATCCGGCCGGCCTGTCGGATCGTGGACAGGCGATGGGCGATGACGATCGCCGTGCGGCCGGCCAGCAGCCGGCGCAGGCCGGCCTCGATCCGTCCCTCCGTGTGCAGGTCGACGTTCGACGTCGCCTCGTCGAGCACCAGGATCCGCGGGTCGGCGGCCAGCGCCCGGGCGAAGGCCAGGAGCTGGCGCTGGCCGGCCGAGAGCTGCACGCCGCGCTCGCCGACCTCGGTGTCCAGGCCCTCGGGCAGCGCCGCGATGAACTCCCACGCGCCGACCGCGCGGGCCGCCTCCTCGATCTCCTCGCGCCCCGCGTCGGGCCGGCCGAACGCGATGTTCTCGCCCACTGTGCCGCTGAACAGGAACGCCTCCTGGGGCACGATGCCCATCTGCGAGCGCAGCGAGTTCGCGCGCACGCGGCGCAGGTCGACGCCGTCGACGAGCACGCGGCCTTCGGTCGGGTCGTAGAAGCGCGCCACGAGCTTGGCGAACGTCGACTTGCCCGCCCCCGTGGCACCCACCAGGGCGACCGTCTGGCCCGGCGGCACGACGAGCGAGACGTCGTCCAGCGCGAGCTTCGGACCATCGGCGGTGCCGTAGCGGAACGACACGTCCTCGAAGCGGATCTCCCCGCGCACGCGCGGCAGGTCGGTGGCGTCGGCGGCGTCCTCGAGCTCCGGGCGCTCATCGAGCAGCTCGAAGATCTTGTCGAGCGCGGCCATGCCCGACTGGTAGGTCGTGTAGACCTGCGAGAGCTGCCCGATGGGGTCGAAGAAGCCGTTCAGCGCGGCGATGAAGCCGACGAGCACGCCAATCCCGATGTCGCCCTGGATGGCCTGCGCGCCGCCGACGATCAGGATCGCCACGGTGGCGATCGCGCTGACGAACTCGACGAGCGGGAAGTACGCCGCGTTGAGGTTGACGGTCGTCATGTTCGCCTCGCGGTTGCGCGCGTTGAGCGCCGCGAACTCGGCGCGGTGGCGCGGCTCCTGGGCGAAGGCGCGGACAACCCGGATGCCCGACAGGGTCTCCTGCAGGTAGGCGGTGATCGCCCCGATCGTCTCGCGCGTGCGCCGGTAGGCGTCGGCGCTGGCGATCCGGAAGGCCAGCGAGCCGATGGCCATCACCGGAAAGATCAGGAACGTGATCAGCGCCAGGTCGACGTCGAGCAGCAGCAGGATGACGATCGAGCCGACGAGCGTCAGCGAGGCCTGAAAGAGCGTGACCACGGTGTCGGTGACGAGCGAGTCGAGCGCCTCGACGTCGTTGGTCATCCGCGAGATGAGAACCCCGGCCGGGCGCCGCTCGTAGAAGGCGACGGGCATCTCCTGGAGATGCCGGAAGATCTGCAGGCGCAGGTCGGCCAGGGCGCGCTGGCCGACCCAGCCGACGAGGTAGGTCTGGGCCAGCGTCGCGGCCCATACCACGAGCGCGCTGGCCACGAAGGCGACGACCACGAGGTTCAGCGTGCCCTCGTCGCCCTGCAGGATCCCCGAGTCGATCGCCGTCTTGGCCAGCGGCGCGGGCGCCAGCGATGCGGCCGTCCCGGCCACGAGCGCGACGAACATGGCGGCGACGCGCGACCGGTAGGGGGCGAGCAGGACGATCAGCCCGCGCAGCTTGCGCCCGCGGCCGCTCGTGCCGCGCAGCCGCCGGCGCAGGTCGTCTCGGCGCGTGGCCGCGCGGGCGACCTCGGCCCCGCCGGTCACAGCCCGGCCACCTGGCGCTCGGTGGGCTTGCGCGTCATGAAGACCTGGTCGGGGAGCCCCTTCTCGACGATCTCGCGGTACAGCTCGGACTGGTCGAGCAGCTCGTCGTGGACGCCGTGGGCGATCACCGCGCCGTCCTCGAGCACGACGATCTCGTCGGCCAGCGAGATCGTCGACAGCCGGTGGGCGATGACGAACGTGGTGCGCCCGGCCATGACCTCGCGCAGCGCGGCCTTGATCTGCTGCTCGGTCGACGCGTCGACGCTCGAGGTGGCGTCGTCGAGGACGAGGATCCGCGGGTCGGCCAGGAAGGCGCGCGCGATCGCGATGCGCTGGCGCTGCCCGCCGCTGAGCGTCAGGCCGCGCTCGCCGACGCGGGTCTCGTAGCCATCGGGCAGTGCGGCGATGAAATCGTGGGCCTGCGCGCGACGGGCCGCCAGCTCGACCTCCTCCGCGGTCGCGTCGGCGTTTGCGTAGGCGATGTTCTCGGCCACGCTGGCCGAGAACAGGAACGGGTCGTCGTCGACGACGGCGATCGCGGCGCGCAGCGAGGCCACGTCGACGTCGCGCACGTCGGCGCCGTCCACGCGCACCGAGCCCTCGGTGACGTCGTAAAGCCGCGGCAGCAGCTGGACGAGCGTGGTCTTGCCCGAGCCCGTGGCCCCGACGAGCGCGACGGTCGTGCCGGCCGCCACCTCGAGGTCGACGCCGGCCAGCGCGGGCCGCGCCGCGCCCTCGTAGGCCAGCGTGACGTCGCGCAGCTGCACGCGCCCGTTGCCCGCGGGCAGCGGCGGCGCGTCCGGCGCGCTCGTGATCCGCGGCTCGCGGTCGAGGATCTCGAACAGGCGCGCGCCGGACGCGGTCGCGCGCTGGGCCAGCCCGAGCGAGATGCCCAGGGTGCGCATCGGCGCCAGCAGCATGAGCAGGTACGCGTAGAAGGCGCTGAACTGACCGATGGTCAGGCTGCCGTTGATGACCTGGCGGCCGCCGACGAACAGGATCGCGGCCAGCCCGATCTGGGGCAGGAAGCCGATGAACGGGTTGTAGATGGCCTGCAGTCGGGTGGAGATCATGGACTGGTCGAAGACCTGGCCGACGCGCGTGCGGAAGCGGTCGAGCTGGCGGTCCTCGCGGGCGAAGGCCTTGACCACGCGCACGCCCCCGACGTTCTCCTCGACGTCGGCGGTCAGCTCGGCGATCCGCTGCTGGACGTCCTGCAGCGCGGGGCGCGCCAGCCGGCCGTAGCGCGCGGCCACGAACACGACGAGCGGGACGGGGGCCAGCGACACGGCCGCGAGCCCCGGCTGGGTGGCGAACATGAACGCCGCGGCGAGCAGGATGGTCAGCGCCGACTGCAGCATGAACACGAGCCCGTAGCCCAGGAAGAAGCGCACGGACTGCAGGTCGACGGTCGCGCGCGACATGAGCTGGCCGGTCTGCTGGCGATCGAAGAAGCCCAGCTCGAGCGACTGCAGGCGGCCGTACATGCGCTCGCGCAGGTCCTGCTCGACCCCGAGCGATACGCGCCCGGCGATCAGCCTCCGCACGACGGTCAGGGCCAGGCGCAGCACGCCGGCGGCCAGGACGGCCAGGCCGAGGTCGCGCAGCCCGGAGCGGTCGCCGGCGCGGATCTGGTCGATGGCCCGTCCGGCCAGCCACGGGATCGCTGCGGTCATGGCCATCGCCATCGCGGCCAGCACGGCCGAAGCGATCACTCCACGGCGGTAGGGGCGCAGGAACCCCAGCAGTCGCGTGAAGATCGCCATGCCGATCTACTGTAGTTGACGGCCTCAACCATTCTCGGCCGGCGGCGGGCGGGCCATACTTGGCCCGGTGCGCTTCGGACTGTGTGACAGCTGCCGTCACCAGCGGATCGTTCGCACGACGCGCGGCTCGGTCTTCACGCTGTGCCAGCGTTCGCGCAACGACCCTGCATATCCGCGGTATCCGAGCGTTCCGGTGACAACCTGCGCGGGGTTTCAAGATCGATTGCAACCTGGGGATGAGGAGGGCGAGGACGGGGTACCGGACCCCGCGTGACCGGCAGGACGACGACCGCCGTCTCGAGCACGCGCCTCGGCGAGCGCACGTGCGTGGTCGCGGTCCGCGCGGGCCTGGACGTTGCGGCGGCGCGACGTCTCGAAGACCGCGTCAACGCCGCGCTCGACGACGGCTACCGCGACTTCGTCCTGGACTTCACCGCGGTGCGGCGCTGCCCGGACCGCCACCCGGCGGACATCCTCGTGCGCGTCGCCCATCGCCTCACCGCGAGGGGCTGCGAGGTGTTCGTGGCCGCGCGCGATCTCGACCTGCTGGCCTTCTTCGGATCGGCGCCGACCTGGTCGAGGCTGCCGGTCGCGCTCGAGCGCGACGAGGCGCTGGCGCTGCTGCTCGAGCGGCCCGTCGAGGCCTAGCCGAGGCGCCGGCTCAGCCGCCGGAGGTGGGCGCGCCCAGGCTCGACGGCGACGAGCCAGACGACCCCGAGCCCGACGCCGCCCCGCTCGTCGACGGGGCGGCGGGCGTCGCCGCGTCGAGCGGGTCGAGCACGATGAAGCCGCGGTTGTCGGTGTTGGCCTGCGTCAGGCTGAAGCGGAAGATCTTCGGCATCGTGAGCTGGTCGACGAGCGGCGCGTCCGGCGACAGGTTGACCGTGCGCACGGTCGGTACCCGCGGGCTGAGCGACGAGGTCAGCGGGCGGTCGAGCACGCGCGCGACGTCGCCCTCGCGGAAGAACAGCGCCTGGCTCGGCTTCTGGCCGAGGGCGGGAGGCATGAACACGACCACCTGACGGATGTCGGTCAGGTAGCGGAACGAGTACAGGGCGAGCTCGAGCGCCTCGCGGCGCAGGAGCAGGTGGCGCTTCTCCGACGCCTTGCCGCTCGAGATCGCGCAGTCGGGGCCCAGCCCACACAGCCGGTAGATCAGCCCGCTGTCGTCGAAGACGCGGATGTCGCCGCCCTGGTCGGGCGCCTCGCGCAGCGCGACGGCGAGCGGCACGCCCTGGATCTCGAGGCCCGTGGCGCTCACGTCGACCATCTGGCGCCCGTCGGACAGCTTGTAGCTCTGGGCGACGTGCCGGGCGATCTGGCGGGCGCCGTCGGTCCCGACCCGGTTGGGGATCCAGCTCGACCAGCGCTGGCCGCCCTCGTCCTGGTTGCCGTCGGGCAGGGCGATGAACGCGGCCAGCCCGAGCAGAGCGGCCACGCCGACCGCGACGAGCGCGCCGGTCAGGAAGTGGAAGCGCGGGGCGAAGGCCGAGTGGCGCGCCGCCTCCACGGGCTCGCCCGGCACGCCGGGCCGCCGGCGCGCGGGCAGGAGGTCGTCGCCGTGCTCCTCCTCGACGGGCTCGACGTCGATGATGTCGTCGGTGCCCAGCGCCTCGCGCTCGGCGGGCAGCAGCGCGTCGGGGTCGTGCTTGGGCTGCGTGCCCGCCGGGTCGGCGGGGCGCTTCCGCGGATCGGGCCGCAGGTCGCGGTCGCCATCGGTCATACCTTGGGCCACATCTTGTTGTCGAGGACGTCGATGGCCGGCGCCTTCGGGTCGGCGCGCTCGAGCAGCTCGACGACCTCGTCGCCGTACAGCTCGCGCCGGTGGACGAGCGTCTCGGCCACCCGCGCGACCGCCTCGCGGTTGTGGCGCATGCAGCACACCGCCGTGATGTAGGCCTGCCCGAGGATCTGGGCCGCGGCGCGGCGCTTGGCCGGGTCGCCGAGCACCGAGGCGATCGGGTCGGACTGCATCATGTTGCCGCCGGCGGCGCGGTTCATGATCTGCGTCCCGATGCGCTCGAAGCGCTCCATCAGCTTCTTCTCGGCCTCCTCGCGGTGCTCCTCGTCCACGCGGCCGGTGAGGTCCAGCGGCTCGGGGCCCATGCCGCACATGCCGACCATGCGCGCCGCGCGCCAGGTCGCGCTCTGGACGTCGCCGCCCACGCCGACGGAGTTCTCGCCGTAGAAGACGTGCTCGGCGGCCATCGCGCCGAGCGTCCACACGAGGTTGCCGACCTCCTCGTGGCGCCAGGAGCTGAAGCGCTCCTCCTTCTCGATCGCCTGGTGATGGCCGAGCGAGCCGCCGCGCATCCGGATCGACAGGCGGGTGGAGAGCACGTCCTGCATGTAGACGTGGCTGGCCACCGCGTGACCGGCCTCGTGGATCGCGACCGCGCGCGTCTCCTCCTCGACGTAGGTCACGCCGACCGCCGTGCCCGACTCGATCGTCGTCATCGCCTCGACGATGTCGGCGCGATCGAACTCGCGCCGGCCGTCGGAGTGCGCGTAGGTCAGCGCCATCGAGCAGACCTGCTCGATCATGGCCGGCGAGTAGCCGTTGGTCATCCGGGCCAGCTCGTCGCGGCGGTCGTTGCGGTCGAGGTCCTCGTCGTGCGAGACGCGGCCGAGGTAGAGGTCGAAGATGTCCTCGCGGTCGTCCTTGGTCGGCGTGCGGAACCAGATGTGACGTCCGAGGCGCCCCGGGCGCACGAGCGCGGGGTCGAGCGCGTCGATCGGGACGTTGGTCGCGCCGATGAAGTAGACCTGCTCGGAGCGCGGCTTGGGCGGGCGCAGGCGCAGCGGCAGCTTGCCGATCCGCCGGGGGAAGAAGTACGTCGCGTCGAGGAACGTGTTCAGGCGGTTGGTGAAGTGCTTGCGCGTGAACGGCGGCTCGTCGACGCCGTCCATCTGGACGAGCAGCTGGTTGAGCGCCAGCCCGCCGCCCATCCCGCCCATGCCCGGGAACATGAAGCCGTTGACCCGGTCGCGCACCGCGGCCAGCGGGCGCGGCATCGCGTCGTCGGTCTGCTCGGCGCGCGCCGCGAACATGCGGTCGCGCCACTGGCGGTTCTCGAGCACGAGGTCGCCGGTCGGCGTGATCGAGCCATGCGGGCCGTACAGCGGCGGCTCCTCGAAGCCCGTGCCCAGCGGCGCGAAGCCGGGAGGCGCGAAGCGGCCGCCAGTCCCGCAGCGCGTTGCGGCGCATGCCCACGGCGTCGATCTCGTCGATGAAGACCATGCACTGGCCGCCCCACTTGCGGGCCAGCTTGCGCGCCTTGCGGATCAGGAACATGACCACGATGACGTCCATGCCGATGAACGTCTGGGCGAAGCCCGAGCCCGGCATCGTCACGATCGGCGAGTTGAACGAGGTGGCGATCGCCTTGGAGAGCATCGTCTTGCCGGTGCCCGGCGCGCCGATGAACAGCAGCCCGCGCTCGGGCTTGCCGCCGGCCATCCGGAACTCCTCGCCGGCCGACCACAGCTCGATGACCTTCTTGACCTCCTCCTTGGGCTCGGCCTGCCCGCGGACGTCGGTGAGCTTCACGCCCCAGTCGGCGTCGCCCGGCTCGTAGCCCTTCATCTGCTTGAGGCCGAAGAACAGAAGCGGCCCGAACAGGATCAGGATGTTGGCGAAGAACAGCAGCGGGATCTGGATCCCGTAGATGAGGATGAACGGCAGCGCCTGGACGATGAAGTCGCCGACGTCGGAGACGGCGATGCCGAACAGCGACATCGCCCCGTACACGAACGCCGCGAGGATGGCCAGGTACGTCAGGCGGCGGAACTTCGTGCGCCAGTACCAGACGCGCCGGCGCGAGACGATGTCCTCCTCGACCAGCTCGCGGCCCGCCCCGTAGAGGCTGGCGCGCGGGATCAGCCGGTGGGCGAGCACGTCCATGAAGCCCCGGAAGGCGATCACGAAGGCGAACGTGCCGACGATCGCCCACAGCAGCGGCCAGTCGTGCTGGACGTAGAAGAAGGCGAAGGTGACCGGGCTGGTCAGGAGGGCGACGATCGTCGCCGCGCGCGTGAGCCGGCGCCACTCACGGAGCAGCGCAAGCTGCTGCGCCTCCCGGTCGCGCCCGTAGAGGTACGTCTCGCGTCTGCTCATACGCATCTCAGAGTATTGCGGAGAAACCTTTTGTCCAGATCAACGAGCTGGCCGGAAGCACTGGAGAATGCGCTGGGGCGCGATGTGGACGCGACCGGTAGCGTGCGCCGCCCCGTGCGTCCGCGCCTCCGCTCACTCGCCACGGTCGTGGTCGCCGCCACGACGCTGGCCGTCACCGCCTCTGCCGCCGGCGCCCAGAGCACGCCGCGACAGCGGCCGTGCCCCGGCCAGGAGGGCTTCACCTGCGCGACGCTCAACGTGCCACTCGACCACGCCGGCGCGGTCGGCGGGACGATCGCCCTGCGGTATGCCGCCGCGCGGACGCGTCGCGCGCGGCGGCAGGGCCCTCATCGCGCTGACGGGTGGCCCCGGGGCGTCGGCCCTCGCATCCGCCAGCTCGTTCGCCGTCAGCGCTCGAGCCGACGCTGCGCCGCTACCGGCTCGTCGTGCTCGACCTGCGTGGGACGGGCCGGTCGGACGCCCTGCGCTGCCCGGAGGTGCAGCGGCTGCGCTCGCTCGACGCCTTCCTGCCCGGCGACGTGGCCGAGTGCGCCCGCCGCATCGGCCCGCGACGCGCCTTCTACTCGACCACCGACACGGTGCTCGACCTCGAGGAGCTGCGCAGCAGGCTGGGCGCTGAGCAAGCTCGCCTTCATGGGCATCTCCTATGGCACGCACGTGGCCCTGCAGTACGCCCGCGCCTTCCCGCAGAACGTCGACCGGCTGATCCTCGACTCGGTCGTGGGGCCCGATGGCCCGGACGCGTTCCTGCTCGACACCTACGGCAACCTGCCGCGCGTGCTGCGCGAGCAGTGCCGCGGGACCCGCTGCGACGGCGTCACGACCGACCCCGTGGCCGACGTCGCCGCGGTCGTGCAGCGGATGAACACGGGCGGGCCGCTGCGCGGCGCGTACTTCGACGAGCGCGGCCGGCGGCGCGCGACGCTGTACCGCAACCCCGGCGAGCTCGTCTTCCTGCTGCTCGCCGGCGACCTCAACCCGTTCCTGCAGGCGGCGCTGCCCGGCGCGATCGCCGCCGCGCGGCGCGGCGACACGTCGCTGCTCATGCGCCTGCGGCGCATCGGCCAGGGCGCGCGCACGCCGACGTCCGACCTCAGCTTCGGCCTCAACGTGACCACGAGCTGCGCTCGACGCGCCGCTGCCCTACCCGCTGGCCACGCCGATCGAGCAGCGGGCCGGCATCGCCCAGGCGGCGCTGGCCGCGATCCCGCCCGCGATGTACGCGCCCTTCGACGGACAGACGGTGGTGCGCACGAGCTACGTCGACGACTGCCTGCGCTGGCCGCAGGACGCCCCGAAGCGCCCCTACGCGGGCCCGCTGCCCGACGTGCCCGCGCTGCTGCTCGGCGGTCGCCTCGACCTGCGCACGCCGATCGAGAACGCGCAGGCCACCGCCCGCCAACTGCCGCGGGCCAGCGTCGTGAGCCTGCGCGGGGCCGGCCACGACTCGATCGACAGCGACCTGACCGGCTGCATCGCCCGTGCGCTGGACCGCTTCATCGCCGACCGCCGGGTCGGCTCGCCGTGCAGCGATCGCGACAACGGCGTCGCGCCGCTGCCGCGCCCGCCGCGCTCGCTCGGCGACTTCCGCACGGCGCCAGGGGTCGGCGGTAAGCGCGGGCGCGCGCTGTTCGCCGTCCTGGACACCGTGCAGGACGCGCGCCTGACGTCCCTGCAGCAGCTCTATGCGAGCCTCCCGGCGCGCGGCGGCGGCCTGCGCGGCGGGCGCTTCAGCGGGCCGGGCGACCTGGACGGCACGATGCGCCTGCGCCGCTACGCCTACCTCGCCGGGCCTGCGCGTCAGCGGGCCGGCTGAACGCCAGCGGCTCGGAGATCACCGGCCGCGTGTCCGTCCGCGGCCCGCGCGGGACGAGCGGCTCGCTCACGCTGACGTCCCGAGGCGTGACCGGTCGCCTGGGCGGCCGCGCCGTGCGCTACCGCGAGCGCTCGCGGTCGCTCTGTGGTGGCGGCCTCGGGGCGCCGGGTGGGCGGGGCCGCGGCGGTCGTGGTGTGCCGCGCGTGCCGCCGGCGACGGTGGTCTTCGCGGGCGGGCCGGTAGCGCGGGGCGGCCTCGCTCTTCGCCGCGAGGTGCGGCGCGGCGGGCGCGACACAGCCGCATCGAAGGGGAGGATGTCTCCGGTGCGCGGGGCTGGCGGGCTGGCTGCGAGGTCTCCTGTGCACCGTATGGGTTTCCTTGCAGACCTCGGATGATCCAGATGGCCTCGCGCTCGGGCGGACATCCATGACCGATGCGGATTTCCGCCCGACCATGGATCTCGACCTCACGCCCGCGGCGTCTGACCCGTTCCCCTCGGCGCCCTGGCCGCGGATCGCCGCACGGCCGCGAGGATGCGCCCCGCCCACCGCCGCCCCCGCCCGCCCCGTACCCTTGCGCACCCCGTGGCCGCCGCCGCCGTCCTCCGCGCCCTGCCGGCGCGGCTCGCCGCCCGCCCGCGCGGCCTGGCCGTCGCCGGGGCGCTGACGATCGCCTTCTCGAGCATCCTCGTGCGCCTGTCGGAGACGGCGCCGTCGACGTCGGCGTTCTTCCGCTGCCTGTACGCGCTGCCGCTGCTGGCACTGCTCGCGTGGCGGGAGGATCGCCGGCTCGGGACGCGGCCGGCGCGCGAGCGCCGGCTGGCGGCGGGCGCCGGCGTGTTCCTGGGGATCGACCTGCTGTGCTGGCACCAGGCGATCGCCGACATCGGCGCCGGGCTGGCCACGGTGCTCGCCAACCTCCAGGTCGTGGCCGTGCCGCTGCTGGCCTGGGCGCTGCTCGCCGAGCGACCGGGTCGGCGCGTGCTGGCGGCGTTGCCCGTCGTGCTGGCCGGCATCGTCCTCATCTCGGGCGTCCTGGAGACCGGCGCCTACGGACGCGATCCCGCCCGCGGCGCGGTGTTCGGGATCCTCACCGGGCTCACGTACGCCGGCTTCATCCTCGTTCTGCGCCAGGGCAGCGCGCAGGCCCGGCCGCCGGCCGGACCGCTGCTCGACGTCACGCTGGCCGCCGCCGCCACGACGCTGGTCGGCGGCCTGCTGGCCGGCGACCTCGACCTCGTGCCCTCCTGGCCCGAGCACGGCTGGCTGGTCGTGCTCGCGCTGACCTCGCAGGTGCTCGGGTGGATCCTGATCTCGGTCTCGCTGCCGCGCCTCCCGGCGGCGCTGGCCTCCGTGCTGCTGACCATCCAGCCGGTGGGCTCGGTGCTGCTCGGCGCCGTCCTGCTCAGCGAGGCTCCGACCGCGCTCCAGGTGGCCGGGGTCGCGGCGTTGCTCGCGGGCCTGCTCGCGGTGGCCCGCACGCCGGTCCCGCGGCCGGCGCCCTGACTCGCGCCGGACGTCCTCAGAGCCCGGCGCCGGCGACCGGCCGGGCCGGGACGCCGCCCACCGTGATCCCCGGTGGCACGTCGCGGGTGACCAGCCCGCGGGGCTGGACCCGAGCCCCCTCGCCGACGACGACGCCGCGCAGCACCGTCGAGCCGGCCGCCAGCGACGCCCGCTCGCCGATGATCACCGGCGCGGTGAGCAGGCCCTGCAGGCGCACCGGGCGCTCGACATCGGCCAGATCGCGGTCGAAGTCGATCAGCACGACCTCGTCGTCGAGCTGGGCGTCGGCGCCGATCTCGACGCGCTCGTGGACGGCGACCACGCAGCGCTCCCCGAGCGACGCTCCCGCGCCGACCCGCGCCTGACCGTGCACATGGAACCGCGTGCCCGCGCCGATCTGGCAGCGATCCTCGAGCGTGAGCTGCGCACCGCGAGCCAGGTGGAAGCGCACTCCGGGGCCGATCTGGACCTTCCCTTCGGCGCGCACGCGGCCACGGGTGCGCATGCGGGCGAGGACGAGCCGCAGCATCCGGCCCCGGAGCCTATTGGTCGTCCCCGCGGATACGCTGCACCCCGCGGCGGCGCAGCTCGCCGGCGACCAGCACGACGCGGCGCGCCGCGAAGCGCACGCGCGCGCGCCGCGAGCCGTGGACCTCGACCAGCGACGAGGGCAGGCGCGGGGCGCCGAGGGCGCGGGCCGCGCGGTCGGCGATCTCGACCTGGCCGAGCGCGGTGGGGTGGACCTCGTCGGGCAGCAGCCGCGGCGGCCCGCGGAGGTCGTCGAGCGAGACGAGCACCGCGCCGAGCTCGCCGGCCACCGCGCGGACGATCGCGCTCGCCGCGCGCGGCTTGGGCGCGGCGCGCGGGCGCCCGAGGTCGACCGGCAGCGTGCAGAGCACGAGACGCTCGCTGGCGCCGGCGACCGCGCTCGCCACGGCGCGCAGGTCGCGCTCGTAGCCCGCGGCGTCGAACGACGGCCCGCGGACGTCGTTGACCCCCGCGTACACGCAGCCGAGGTCGTAGGGCCCGCGCAGCCGCGGGACCTGGTCGCGCAGCACGTCGGCCGTCAGCGCGCCGTCCACGGCGAGCTTGGTGAACGGCAGCTCGAGCGCCTCGGCCAGCCACTGCGCCCAAGACTGGGACGGCACGCCCAGAGCAGGCTCGCCGACCCCGTTGGTGATCGAGTCGCCCAGCGCGACGACCCCGCGCGCGCTCACGCGGCGGCGCTGCGGCTCGCGGTCGTGCTCACGCCCGCCCCGCCTCCTCGGTCAGCCTCCGCAGCCGCGCCGCGTGGCGCGCGCTGAGCTGGCCTGGGCGCAGGCGGAAGCGCCAGTTCCCGGTCGCCGTGCCGGGAAAGTTCATGCGCGCCTCGCTGCCCACGCCGAGCACGTCCTGCACCTGCAGCATGCAGAGGCGCGCGGGTGAGCGCTGGGCGATGGCGACCAGGTCCCACCACGGGCTGCGGCCGCCGACGCCGGCGGCGCGGGCCTCGGCGAGCTGCTCGGGGGACAGCGACTCGTACCAGCCGCGCAGGGTGTCGTTGTCGTGCGTGCCCGTGTACAGGACCTGGTGCTCGTGGTGGTTGGCGGGCCGATGCGGGCTGCGCGGGTCGCCGGGATCGAACCCGAACTGGAGCACGACCATCCCGGGGAAGCCGAGCCCGTCGCGCAGCCGCGCCACGGGCGGGGTGATCACGCCGAGGTCCTCGGCGATGATCGGCAGCGGGCCGAGCTCGCGCGCGGCGGCATCGAACAGAGCACGGCCCGGGCCCCGCACCCAGCGCCCGCCGACGGCGTCGCGAGCCCCCGCCGGCACCGCCCAGTAGGCGGCGAAGCCGCGGAAATGGTCGATGCGGGCCAGGTCGAACAGCTCGAACGTGCGGCGCAGGCGCTCGGTCCAGAACCGGTAGCGACGGCGGCGCACGGCCGGCCAGTCGTAGATCGGGTTGCCCCAGAGCTGACCCTTGCGCGAGAAGTAGTCCGGCGGCGCGCCGGCCACCACGTCGTCGCGGAACAGCTCGGGGTGCGCGACGTGGTCCGCGCTGCCCGGCGCGACGTAGATCGGCACGTCGCCGATCAGCCGCACGCCGCGCTCCGCCGCGTACGCGCGCAGCGCACCCCACTCGCGGTCGAAGCGGACCTGGTCGTTGATCGCCCGCCGCCCGCCGGCGAAGCTGGCCCATTCCTCTATCCACGCCCCGCTGCGCGCAACGAAGGCGTCGGCCTCCGCGTCGCTCACCGGCGCGGCGGGGTCGGCGATCAGCCCCGGCCAGGCCGCGAAGGCGGAGCGCGACTTGTAGGGAGAACGGGCGCGATCGGGCGGTCCGAGGGGCAGCACCTGCCACCACGACTGCCCCGCGGCGACAAGCCAGTCGACAAACCGGTAGGCATCAGGGCCGAGACGACCGCCGGGCAGAGATGTCACGTGCAGCTGGACGCCGCTGGATCGCTGGATGTTCACTGCGCTCACGTTAGGAACCAAGGAAATCGGAAAGAGGGACTGCAGCGTGCCAGCCCTGTCCAGAACCCAAGCGCCGCCGCCGCGAATCCGCATCCAGCTCGTCGCCCCGACGGTCGAGTGCGGGCGCTGGCCCGTGAAGCGCACGGTCGGCGACACCGTCGCGGTCTCGGCCGACGTCTTCCGCGACGGACACGAGGCCCTGCGGGCGGTCGTGCGCTACCGGCGGCCGGGCGACAGGCGCTTCTCCGAGGCGCCGATGGCCCCGGTCGACGCCCATCATCAGGGCGTGCGCTGGTCGGGTGAGTTCCCGGTCGACGCCCCCGGTCCCTGGCAGTGGACGATCCAGGCGTGGGTCGCCGTGTTCGCCGGCTGGCGCGACGAGGTGTCGCGCAAGGTGCAGGCCGGCGAGCCCAACCTGTCCAGCGAGGCGCTCGAGGGCGCGCTGCTGCTGCGCGAGGCGGCCGGCCACGCCCGCGGCGCCGACCGCGCGGCCATGGAGAGCGTGGCCGCTGCGCTCGAGGACGGCGGCGACATCACCGCCGGGCTCGATCCCGGCCTGGCGGCGATCGTCGAGCGCCACGCCCCGCGCTCGGAGATGACCGAGCTGCCCAGGCCGCTGGAGATCGACGTCGACCGCGTGCTCGCGCGCTTCGGCTCGTGGTATGAGCTCTTCCCGCGCTCGTGGGGCGGCTTCCGCGGCGTGCAGGAGCAGCTCCCGAAGCTGGCCGAGCTCGGCTTCGACGTCCTCTACCTCCCGCCCATCCACCCGATCGGCATGACCAACCGCAAGGGCCGCAACAACACCCTCGTGGCCGGCCCCGGCGATCCGGGCAGCCCGTGGGCGATCGGCGACGCCGGCGGCGGCCACGACGCCATCCATTCGGAGCTCGGCACCATCGAGGAGTTCGACGCGCTCGTGGCCACGGCGCGCGAGCACGACATCGACGTCGCCCTGGACTTCGCCATCCAGACCTCGGCCGACCACCCATGGCTGACCGAGCATCCGGAGTGGTTCAACCGCCGGCCCGACGGGACGCTGAAGTACGCCGAGAACCCGCCCAAGAAGTACCAGGACATCTACAACGTCAACTGGAACACCGAGGACTGGCAGGGGCTCTGGAACGCCCTGCTCGACGTGGTGCGCCACTGGGTCGACCACGGCGTGCGGGCCTTCCGCGTCGACAACCCGCACACCAAGCCGCTGCCGTTCTGGGAGTGGCTGATCAAGGAGATCCGCGCCGAGCACCCCGACGTGATCTTCCTGGCCGAGGCGTTCACGCGGCGGGCCATGATGCGCGCGCTGGCCAAGGCCGGATTCAGCCAGTCCTACACGTACTTCACGTGGAAGAGCTCGAGCTGGGACCTGCGCGAGTACCTCTCCGAGCTGGCCCACACCGAGGAGGCCGACTACTTCCGGCCCAACTTCTTCGTCAACACGCCCGACATCCTCACCGACGAGCTGGCCCACGGCGGGCCGGCGGTGTTCGCGTCGCGGCTCGTCCTGGCCGCCACACTGAGCCCGAGCTACGGCGTCTACTCGGGCTACGAGCACTTCGAGCACGTGCAGCGGCCGGGCAGCGAGGAGTACGTCGACAACGAGAAGTTCGAGCTCAAGGATCGGCGCCTGGACGGGCCGCTGCTGCCCTTCATCCAGCGCCTGAACCGGATGCGGCGGGACAACCCGGCGCTGCAGCGCCTGGAGAACCTGCGCTTCCTGGAGACCGCGAACGACGCGATCCTCGCCTACGCCAAGCGCACGGGGCCCAACCTCGTCATCACGGTCGTCAACCTCGATCCGTTCAGCGCGCACGAGGGGCTGGTGCAGGTGCCCTACGACCTGGGCGTGCCGCCCGCCTACACCGTCACCGACCTGCTCGACGTGTCGCGCTATGACTGGCACGTCGGCGGCAACTACGTGCGCATCGATCCGAGCGAGCGCCCCGGCCACGTGCTTCGCGTGGACACGCCCTGATGAGCCCCGCCCCGCCGCCCGGCTCCTCGGGCCACTGGTTCGAGTCCGACCCGCTGTGGTTCAAGCGCGCGGTCTTCTACGAGATCCACCTGCGCGGGTTCTTCGACGCCAACGCCGACGGCTCCGGCGACTTCCGCGGCCTGACCGAGAAGCTCGACTACCTGCAGTGGCTGGGCGTCGACGTCATCTGGCTGCTGCCGATGTTCGCCTCGCCGCTGCGCGACGGCGGCTACGACATCGCCGACTACCGCCGGGTGCACCCGGACTACGGGACGATGGACGACGTCCGGGCGTTCATCGACGCCTCCCACGAGCGCGGCATCCGCGTGATCGCCGATCTCGTGATGAACCACACCTCCTCCGACCACGAGTGGTTCCAGCGCGCCCGCCGGGCGCCCAAGGGCTCGCCCGAGCGCGACTGGTACGTGTGGTCGGAGACGGTGCACCGCTACGAGGACGCGCGGATCATCTTCACCGACACCGAGACGTCGAACTGGACATGGGACGACGAGGCCGACGCCTACTACTGGCATCGCTTCTTCGCCCACCAGCCCGACCTGAACTTCGACAACGCCGAGGTCCAGGAGGCGATGCTCGACACGCTGCGCTACTGGCTCGACCTCGGCCTGGACGGCTTCCGCCTGGACGCCGTGCCCTACCTGTACGAGCGCGACGGCACCAACGGGGAGAACCTGCCCGAGACGCACGACTTCCTCAAGCGCGTGCGGGCCACCGTCGACGACGAGTACCCCGACCGCGTCCTGCTGGCCGAGGCCAACCAGTGGCCGGAGGACGTCGTCGAGTACTTCGGCGAGGGCGACGAGTGCCACATGGCCTTCCACTTCCCGGTCATGCCGCGGATGTTCATGTCGGCGCGCCGCGAGGAGGCCACGCCGCTGTACGAGATCCTCGAGCGCACGCCGCCGATCCCCGAGAACTGCCAGTGGGGCCTGTTCCTGCGCAACCACGACGAGCTGACGCTCGAGATGGTCACCGACGAGGAGCGCGACTACATGTACGCGGAGTACGCCAAGGACCCGCGCATGAAGATCAACGTGGGCATCCGCCGGCGGCTGGCGCCGCTGCTCGACGGCGGGCGCGACGAGATGGAGCTCATGCACGCGATCCTGTTCTCGCTGCCGGGCAGCCCGGTCCTGTACTACGGCGACGAGATCGCCATGGGCGACAACGTGTTCCTCGGCGATCGCGACGGCGTGCGCACCCCGATGCAGTGGACCGGCGACCGCAACGGCGGGTTCTCGCGCGCCGACTTCGCCCAGCTCTACGCACCGCCGCTGATGGACCCGGTCTACGGCTACCCGGCGATCAACGTCGAGGCCCAGCTGCGCACGCCGACCTCGTTCCTGCGCTGGCTGAAGCGCTTCATCGCGCTGCGCAAGGAGCACCCGGTGTTCGGCCTGGGCAGCTACGAGCCGCTGGCCCCGAGCAACCACAGGATCTTCGCCCACGTGCGCCGCTACGAGGACGACGTCGCGCTGTGCGTGCACAACCTCGCGCGCTCGGCCCAGGCGGTCGAGCTCGATCTGTCAGCCTTCCAGGGCCGCTGGCCCGAGGAGATGTTCGGGCGCACCCGCTTCCCGCAGATCGGTGACCTCCCATACCTGCTCACCCTCGCGCCGCGCGGCTTCTTCTGGTTCCTGCTCAGGGAGGATCCCGACGCCGACATGGAGCTCCGTGATGGCAACGCCTGATCTCGCACTGCTCGACGAGGGCCGGCTGGCCGAGTGGCTGCTCACACGCCGGTGGTTCGGCTCCAAGGCGCAGGACGTCGCCCAGACGCACGTGCTCGACGTCGTCCCGCTGGCCGACGGGCCGCCCGCGCTGATCCTCGCGCTCGTCGAGGCCCGCTTCCCGACCGGCACGCACGACATCTACCAGCTCGTGCTGGCCATGCGGCCGTCCGAGGAGGGCTGGACGGAGGGGCGCCTGGACGACATCGCCGGCGCGACCGTCTACGACGCGCTGGCCGACCCGCAGGCCTGCGCGGTCTTCGGCGGCCTGCTCGCGGGGAGCGCCACGGTCCCGGGCGAGCACGCGACGGTCGACTTCCAGTGGTCCGAGGAGGCCGAGCGCCCCGCGCCCGACGCGCCCGCGCGGCCGATGCACGCCGAGCAGTCCAACTCGTCGGTCGTGCTCGACGACCGCTTCGTGCTCAAGTCCTTCCGCCGGCTCGAGGCGGGCGACAACCCCGAGCTGGAGATGCTGCGCTTCCTCACCGCGCGCGGCTTTCCCAACATCGCCGCCCTGACCGGCTGGGCCGACTACAGCGGCGAGCTCATGGACGCCACGCTCGCCGTCGCCCAGGACTACGTCGTGGGCGCGCGCGACGGCTGGGAGCTCGCGCTGGAGGAGATCGGCACCGATCCCGAGGGGTTCGTCGGCAGGATGGAGGAGCTGGGCCGGGTGATCGGCGCGATGCACTCGGCGCTGGCCTCCGACGGCACCGACCCGGCCTTCGCCCCCGAGGAGCCCAGCCAGGAGTCGAGCTCGCTGATCACGGCCACGATCGACGAGCAGATCGAGCGCCTGTTCCGCGACCTGCCCGAGGGCAGGGAGGCCCTGGAGCCGATCGCCCACCGCGGCGAGGAGGTGCGCGACCGCCTGGCGCTGCTGTCGAACTTCGGCACTGCGGGCAAGCTGATCCGCCACCACGGCGACCTGCACCTGGGCCAGACGCTGCTGGCGCCGGAGGGCTGGGTCGTCCTGGACTTCGAGGGCGAGCCGGCGCGGCCGCTGCTCGAGCGCCGTCGCAAGCGCTCCTCGCTGCGCGACGTGGCGGGCATGCTGCGCTCGTTCGCCTACGCGGCCTCGGCCGGTGAGCTGCAGCGGGGCACGCCGGCCCCCGAGGGCTGGGAGGAGCGCATGCGCGAGGCCTTCCTGAGCGGCTACTTCGCAGCCGTCGACGCGAGCCTGCTGCCCCCGGGCGAGGCCGCGTCGCGCAGCCTGCTCACCATCTTCGAGCTCGAGAAGGCGGTCTACGAGCTGCGCTACGAGCTCAACAACCGCCCTGACTGGGTACGGATCCCCGTGGCGGGGATCGCGCGCCTGCTGGAGGAGCCGCTGCCGTGAGCACCGTCGAGAACGACATCGAGGCGATCGTCCATCGCGATCTGGCCGAGCCGCACCGCCTGCTCGGCGCCCACCCGCAGAACGGCGGCGTGGTGATCCGCGCCTACCGGCCGGATGCCGCCAAGGTCATCGCGCGCCCGGAGGGCGGCGAGCCGGTCGAGCTCGAGCTGCGTCATCCCGGCGGGGTGTTCGAGGGCTCGGTCCCCAATGGCCGGCTGCCGCTGCGCTACGAGCTCGACGTCTCCTACGGCGAGGGCCGCAGCTTCACGCTTCGCGACCCCTACGCGTTCCTCCCGACGCTCGGGGAGATCGACCTGCACCTGGCCGGCGAGGGCCGCCACGAGGAGCTCTACGAGAAGCTCGGCGCCCACGTGCGCGAGGTCGAGGGCGTGCAGGGCGTGTCGTTCGCCGTGTGGGCGCCGTCGGCGCGCTCGGTCAGCGTCGTCGGCGACTTCAACACCTGGGACGGGCGCCTGCACCCGATGCGCTCGCTCGGCTCGTCCGGCATCTGGGAGCTGTTCGTGCCGGGCGTGCCCCAAGGCGCTCGCTACAAGTACGAGCTCCGCACCCCGGACGGCGCGCTCGCGTTGCGTGCCGACCCGTACGCGTTCGCCGCCGAGGAGCCGCCGCAGACCGCGTCGGTCGTCTTCCAGTCGAGCTACGAGTGGCAGGACGACGAGTGGATGGAGCGCCGTCACGGCGCGGGCCCGCCGCTGCGCGAGCCGATGTCGACCTACGAGGTGCACCTCGGCTCGTGGCGGCGCAAGCCCGACGAGGGCGACCGGCCGCTGACCTACCTCGAGCTGGCCGACGAGCTGGCGCAGTACGTCAGCGATCTCGGCTTCACGCACATCGAGCTGCTGCCCGTCATGGCCCACCCGTTCAGCGGCTCGTGGGGCTATCAGGTGACGTCGTACTTCGCCCCGACGCCGACGTTCGGCTCGCCCGACGACCTGCGCGCGTTCATCGACCGCATGCACGGCCACGGCATCGGCGTGATCCTCGACTGGGTGCCGGCGCACTTCCCGCGCGACGAGTGGGGGCTGGCGCGCTTCGACGGGACCGCGCTGTTCGAGCACGCCGACCCGAGGCGCGGCGCGCACCCCGACTGGGGCACGCTGGTGTTCAACTTCGGCCGCAACGAGGTGCGCAACTTCCTGCTCTCGAGCGCGCTGTTCTGGGCCCGCGAGTTCCACGCGGACGGCATCCGCGTCGACGCCGTGGCCTCGATGCTGTACCTCGACTACTCGCGCAAGGAAGGCGAGTGGATCCCCAACCAGTTCGGCGGCAACGAGGACCTCGAGGCGGTCGAGTTCCTCAAGGAGCTCAACGAGGTGCTGCACGCCCGCGAGGGCGGGATCATCTCGGCGGCCGAGGAGTCGACCGCATGGCCCGGCGTCTCGCGGCCCGTCTACCTCGGCGGGCTCGGCTTCGGCTTCAAGTGGAACATGGGCTGGATGCACGACACGCTCGGCTACTTCGAGCAGGACTCCGTCTACCGCCGCTACCACCACCACGAGCTGACGTTCAGCCTCGTCTACGCGTTCAGCGAGAACTTCGTCCTGCCGCTCAGCCACGACGAGGTCGTGCACGGCAAGGGGTCGCTGCTGTCGAAGATGCCGGGCGACAAGTGGCAGAAGCTGGCCAACCTGCGCTCGCTGTACGCGTACATGTGGGCCCACCCCGGCAAGAAGCTGCTGTTCATGGGCTGCGAGATCGCCCAGGAGGGGGAGTGGAGCCACGAGCGCTCGATCGACTGGCACCTGCTCGAGGACCCGGGGCACGCCGGGGTCCAGCGCGCGGTCGCCGACCTCAACCACGTCTACCGCGGAACCCCCGCGCTGTACGACGTCGACTTCGAGCCGTCGGGCTTCTGGTGGCTGGAGCCCAACGACGCCGAGAACAACGTCGTCGGCTTCGGGCGCGTGACCGAGGACGGCAGCGGCGTGATGGTGTGCGCGGCGAACCTGTCGCCGGTCCCGCGCCACGGCTACCGGATGGGGCTGCCGCGCAGCGGGCGCTGGCGCGAGGCGATCAACACCGACGCCGAGGCCTATGGCGGCTCCGGCGTGGGCAACATGGGCGGCGTCGAGGCCGAGCCGGTGCCGTGGCACGGGCAGGCCTTCTCGGCCGAGCTCACGCTGCCCCCGCTCGGCGTGCTGTGGCTGTTGCCGGAGGGCTGAGCGGCGGAACCGGGCTCGCCGTGCCAGTCGACGACCGCCGACGCGTCGAGGACGATCAGCGCCGGATCCGCTCGTCGGCGATCGCTTCGGCCGTCGTCTCGTCACGCGCGGTGACGGTCGACCAGATCGCGGGCCCGCGCAAGGGCGTTCGGGTCGATCGCGGCCTCGCGTAGCGGCCCGAGCGCGGCGCAGGCCTCCAGCAGCGCGGCCTCGACGTCGGCCACGCTGACGTCCGGCGCCACGTCGGCGACCGAGCCCGCGGTGGCCGGGTCCCAGTCCAGGCCGAGGGCCGCGTAGACCTCCTCGAGGACCGGGCGGATCCGATCCGTGCCGGCCGCCACGACCACGGCGCCGAGCAGCGAGCCGCCGCGCACGACGCGCTGGGCGATCCCGGCGAGCTTGATGCGCCCGTCGGCGTTGACGCTCGAGCCGCCCGGGCAGTACTCACCGGGCAGTTCGCCGACGCGCGCGTCGACGCCGAGGCCGCCCAGCGCGCCGGCGATCAGCTCGGCCGCCTCGGCGAAGCGCTCCTGCAGGGCGGGCAGCGCGTCGGGCTCGGGGCGCACGACGTCCAGGCAGACCGCCCCGTGGTCGTAGGCCGCCGCGTGACCGCCGGGCTGGCGGAGGACCGGCGCGAAGCCATGGGCGCGCGCGGCCGCGACGGCGGCGCGGTAGCCGGGGCGCAGCGCGTCGAGCCGGCCGAAGGCGACGGTCGGGCCCGGCCGGTACAGGCGAACCAGCGGCGGGCGCCCGGCGCGCGCCACCCCTTCGAGCAGCGCATGGCCGAGTGCGATGTCCAGCGCGGCGTCAACCGAGGCCTCGTGACGGACGACGTCCATCCCAGCGACGGTAGCCGTCGCCGCGTGCGGGGCGTCAAGCGGGACGCCGGGGGGACGGCTAGATCCGCGGCCTCCCGGGTAACGTGCCTCGCCGATGCCTGATGTCGAGTTCCCATGGGAGCGGCGCCTGGGCGCCACCCCGCTCGGCGACGGGACGGTGGAGCTCAGGGCCTGGGCGCCCCGCGCGCGGAGCGTCGCCGTGCGCATCGGCGACGCCGAGCACGAGCTCGCCGACGAGGGCCACGGCGTGCGCGCCGCGCGCGTCGACGCGGCGCACGGCGACGACTACTGGCTCGTCCTCGACGGCGAGCGGCTGCCCGACCCATCGAGCCGCTGGCAGCCGGAGGGCCTGCGCGGCCCCTCGCGCGTGGTCGACCCGGCGACCTTCGCGTGGACCGACGCGGGCTGGGACGGCGGCACGCCGCTGCGCGACGCCGTCATCTACGAGCTGCACGTCGGGACCTTCACCCAGGCGGGGACCTTCGAGGCGGCCATCGAGCACCTGCCCGGCCTGGCCGAGCTCGGCGTGACCCACATCGAGGTCATGCCCGTGGCCGAGTTCCCGGGCACGCGC